>NZ_CAXUPO020000003.1:0-784095 GCF_964252695.1 Acidovorax sp. LjRoot117
GCGGTCGGTGATGTCGCGGCACACGCCCAGCACGCCGGTCACGCGGCCGTGCAGGTCGCGGATGGGGGTCTTGATGGTCTCGAACTGGCCCTGGTAGCCGTCTTCGGCAAAGGTGAGCGTCTCTTCGTACACCAGCGGCTGCCAGGCCTGCATGGCGCGCAGGTCGTACTTGCGAAACCGCTCGGCCACCGAGGCCGGCACCAGGTCGAAATCGTTGCGCCCCACCACCTGACTCTCGGGCAGGCCGGCAAACCGCTCGAACACCGGATTGACCGACAGGTACACGCCTTGCGCATCCTTGAGGAACACCATGTCCGGCATGGCGTTGACCACGCGCGCCAGGTGCGCCTTCTGCAGGGCCAGTTCGGTCTCGATGCGCTTGAGCTCGGTCAGGTCGTAGGCGAACACCACCACGGCCGACACGCCCTGGTCGGTGACCGCCTCGGGCGCGATGGTGGTGTGGCGGTACTGCGGCCCGTCGGGGGCGTCGACGCGGTTCTCGAACACCGCCGTCTCGCCGGTGAAGGCCTTGTCGAAGTGCGGCTGCATGCGTGCCATCAGCTCGGGGGGCAGCACGTCCTTGAGCAGTTGCCCCTGCAACTGGGCAGGCTGCGTGCGCAGCCAGCGCGCCTGCTGCTCGTTCACGTACAGCACGCGCAGGTCCTTGTCCAGGCGCGCCACGCCGCCCGGCACCTGGCGCAGCATGTTGGCCATCAAGGCCTCGTGCGCATGCGCCGCCTCTTCGGCCAGGTGGTGGGCCGTGATGTCGGTCTGCACGCCGTCCCACATCACGCGGCCATCTTCGAGCTGGCGGGGCGATGCGCTCAGGTGCATCCAGCGCAGCTGGCCGTCGGCGCGGCGGATGCGGAACACCACATCGAGCGTGGACATGGTGAGGAAGGACGCACGCTCCATCTGCCGCAGGCGCTGGAGGTCTTCGGGGAGTATCTGGCGGTACACCCGCAGCGGGTCGCGCAGCGCGTCCTGCGCGCTCACGCCGTGCAGGCGTTCCAGCGCCTCGCCCACATGGGCAAAGTGCGTGCGGCCGTCGAGCTCGCGCACCACCTGGTAGAGCACGCTGTGGGGCAGGTTGCGCCCCAGCAGGGACAGGCGGCCCTCGCTCTCGCGCAGGCGGCGCTCGGCCTCCTGCACGCGGGCGAACGGCAGGCGGATGCCGGCATTGAAGACGGCCTGGTACAGCAGCGCATAGGCCACCACGCGCAGGCCGTGCGCCAGCGGCCCGCCCACGGGCGAGTGGCCGCCCAGCGTGGCCACCGTGACTTCGCCGCACAGGAATGCCAGGGCAGCCCAGGCCAGCACGCGCTCGCGCCGCTGCGCCCCGCGGTAGAACCACAGGGCCGCGACTGCCAGCGCGATGATCAGCACACAGGCCAGGTAGCGGCGCAGGCCGCCCCCCGCAGACGACGCGAACCAGGCGGGCAGCGGCCCCAGCGACGAGACCACCAGCAGCAGCGCCACGGCACCTGCGCCAGCCAGCCACGCCCGGGCCGGGCCCGCAGCGGCCACCTGCAGCCCCATGAGCAGCAAGGTGACGGTTTCGGCCAGCCGCGCCCAGCTGCTGAGCCACAGCGAGATGTCGGAGGTGGCCGAGGGCATGTGCACCGGCGTCGAATGCGCGAGCACCCCGTGCAGGAAGTTGCAGGCCGCCGCCACGCCAAACCCTGCGGCCAGCACGTTGGCGCGGCCCTGCTCGGGCGCGTCCAGCGTGTGCAGCGACACGGTGACCACCAGCAGGCCGAGCAGCACCGCCATCAGCTCCAGAAAAGGCTCGAGCCCATGCTGCGCGCCAGCCCCCTCGCCCAGCACCTGCGCCAGGGGCACGACGGTCACCGCCAGCACGGCCACGACGAGCACCACCGTGGCGGCGGGCGCGTCGGTCATCTGCGGCAGGCGCGTCCGTGAGGGGCGGGTGAGGGGTGGTGGAGCCATGGGAGGGCGAGAGACAGGCGTATTTCTACAGAGTTCTACATCGCGTCACAAGTGTATCCATGAGTAAACCCGCCCGCAGGCCGCCGGGCCGGCTTTACCTGCCGCCCCCTCCCCTCCTCGGCATCCCGGCCCGCCGCCGTGGCCGTGGTGAAGGCTGTTTCGGCGCTGTGCAGGCCGAACCTGAGGGGTTGCGGGCCGCGGGGCCGGATGTGGGCCCGTGTCTTCACCCGGCGCGGCAGGCCGGCCCGGGGACCGGGCCCAGGGCCGTTGTGGCGCCCCGGCAGCGCCGCCCGCTGCCCGCCCAGCCCTCAGCCCTCAGCCCTGCAGCAGTTGGCGCAGCACGAACGGCAGGATGCCGCCGGCCTGGTAGTAGTCCACCTCGATGGGGGTGTCGATGCGCAGCGTGACGGTGACCTCCTGGCGCGAGCCGTCGGCGCGGCGGATCACCAGTTGCGCGTCGCTTTGTGGGGTGAGCGCGGGGTCGGGCACCACGTCGATTTCTTCATTGCCCTTGAGGCCCAGCGTCTCCCACGACTCGCCCGCCTTGAACTGCAGGGGCAGCACGCCCATGCCCACCAGGTTGGAGCGGTGGATGCGCTCGAAGCTGCGCGCCACCACGGCCTTGATGCCCAGCAGCTGCGTGCCCTTGGCCGCCCAGTCGCGGCTCGACCCGGTGCCGTATTCCTCGCCCGCGAAGATCACCGTGGGCGTCTTCTGCGCGATGTACTGCATGGCGGCGTCGAAGATGAACATCTTCTCGCCCTGCAGCGCGCCTTCGTTCTGGAACACCGTCACGCCACCCTCCTCGCGCGAGCCGTCGGCGGTGGGCGGGATCATGAGGTTCTTGATGCGCACGTTGGCGAAGGTGCCGCGCATCATCACGTCGTGGTTGCCGCGGCGGGCGCCGTAGCTGTTGAAGTCGGCCTTTTGCACGCCGTTGAGCTGCAGCCACTGGCCGGCGGGCGACGTGGCCTTGATGGAGCCCGCAGGCGAGATGTGGTCGGTGGTGATGGAGTCGCCGAACAGCGCCATGATGCGCGCGCCGTGCACTGCAGAAGCGGTGAACTCGCCTTGTTCCAGCGTGAACTGGGCAAAAAAAGGCGGCTCAGCGATGTAGGTGCTGGCAGGCCAAGTGTAGGTATTGCCGGAGACGCCCAGAATCTTCTCCCACAGCTTGCCGGGCTCGGTGCTCACCTTGGCGTAGTTCTCGCGGAAGGCCTTGCCGTTCATCGCGAACTTCATCAGCTGCTGGATCTCGTCGCTGGTGGGCCAGATGTCGCCCAGGTACACGTCGCGCCCGCCCTTACCTTTGCCCACGGGCTCGGTCATCAGGTCCTTGAGCACCGTGCCGGCGATCGCGTAGGCCACCACCAGCGGCGGGCTGGCCAGGAAGTTGGCCTTGAGGTTGGGGTGGATGCGCGCCTCGAAGTTGCGGTTGCCCGACAGCACGGCCGCGCACACCAGGTCGTTGCTGGTGATCACGTCATTGAGCTCGGCCGTGAGGTCGCCCGCGTTGCCGATGCAGGTGGTGCAGCCGTAGCCCGCCAGCGCAAAGCCGAGCTTTTCCAGATACGGCAGCAGGCCCGTCTCGGTGAGGTATTCGGTGACGATGCGCGAGCCGGGTGCGAGCGAGGTCTTGATGTGCGGTTTGACCTTGAGTCCCGCCTCCACCGCTTTCTTGGCCAGCAGGCCCGCGGCCAGCAGCACGCTGGGGTTGCTGGTGTTGGTGCAGCTGGTGATGGCGGCAATGAGCACGTCGCCGTTGCCGATGCTCACGTCGCCGGGCCGGCTGGCCTGCTGCGCCGGCACGTCGGCGCGCGCGGCGGCCAGCGTGGGCTTGTTGTGCTCCATCTCGACCAGGAAGCGCGGCCCGCCCGAGGGCGCGGGCTTTTCGGCGGGCGTGACGGGGTCGGCCGGCGCGTCGTCAGGGCGCACATGGTGGCGGGTGTGAAGCAGCTCGGCCGGGCGATTGAAGCCGTTGCTGGCAATGGGCTGGCTGAACAGGTCGGCGAACTGGCTGGCGACCTTGCCCAGCTCGATGCGGTCCTGCGGGCGCTTGGGCCCGGCCAGGCTGGGGGTGACGTCGCCCAGGTTCAGGCGCACCACTTGCGAGTAGTCGATCTCGCCGGCCAGCGGCACGCCGAACAAGCCCTGCGCGCGAAAGTACGCCTCGAAGGCTTCGATCTCCACCTTGGTGCGGCCCGTGCCCTGGAAGTAGTCGATGGTCTTCTCATCGACCGGAAAGAACCCCATGGTGGCGCCGTATTCGGGCGCCATGTTGCCGATGGTGGCGCGGTCCGGCAGGGACAGCGTGCGCGTGCCTTCGCCGAAAAATTCGACGAACTTGCCCACCACCTTGTGCTGGCGCAGGATCTCGGTCACGGTGAGCACCAGGTCGGTGGCGGTCACGCCCTCGCGCAGCTGGCCCGTGAGCTCGAAGCCCACCACATCGGGCGTGAGGAAGTACACCGGCTGGCCCAGCATGGCGGCCTCGGCCTCGATACCGCCCACGCCCCAGCCCACCACGCCGATGCCGTTGATCATGGTGGTGTGGCTGTCGGTGCCCACCAGGGTGTCGGGGTAGTAGACGGGGCGCGTGGCGTCCTTGGTCTTGTGCACGCCGCGGGCCAGGTATTCCAGGTTCACCTGGTGCACGATGCCGAAGCCCGGGGGCACCACGCCGAAGGTGCTGAAGGCCTGCATGCCCCACTTCATGAACTCGTAGCGCTCGCGGTTGCGCTGGAATTCGAGCTTCATGTTCAGGTCGAGCGAATTCTTCTTGCCGTAGTAGTCGACCATGATGGAGTGGTCGACCACCAGGTCCACCGGCACCAGCGGCTCGATCTTCTTGGGGTTCTTGCCCAGCCGGCCGGCCACGCTGCGCATGGCGGCCAGGTCGGCCAGCAGCGGCACGCCGGTGAAGTCCTGCAGCACCACGCGCGAGACGACGAAGGGGATCTCGTCCTTGCGCTCGGCATTGGGCGCCCAGTGCGCCAGCTGCTGCACGTGCTCGGGCGTCACCTTGCGGCCATCGCAATTGCGCAGCACCGATTCGAGCACGATGCGGATGGACACCGGCAGGCGGCTGACCTCGGGGAACTGGCGGGCCAGCGCGGGCAGGGAGTAGAAGTACCCCTCCTTGCCGGACGCTGTCTTGAAGCTCTTGAGCGTGCTGGCAAACGCGTGGCGCGGCGAAGCGCCGGTGGCTGGGCGGGAAGACGGGGTGGCTGGCGGCTTGGGCGATGAGGCCATGGCGAACTCCTGTGTGACGCAACAGGCCTATTCTGTCAGCCTCACGTGACGGCGCAATCGTGGGGGTATGCACAGGTGCCGCTCGGCGCTGCGTGCGCCCGGCCCGTGCATGGACCCCGGCCACAGCGCCGCAACTTCAAATAAAAATAGCCGCTACCGCTTGATGGACAAGCGCCAGAAGCTATTTATTTGATAGCAATCGACTGCGCAGCACTACGCGGCTGCCCACCCCTGCAGTCGGCGCACGCCGAACCACTGCAGCTCTGCCAGCAGCGCGACGGACACCACATGCACCACCAGGTACGCCTGGCCGAGCAGCGTGGGCGTGAGCGGCGAGGCCAGCAGCAGCGCCAGGCTGGCCAGCGCCCACGCGAAGTTGCCGACGATCAGCACCCACAGCCAGCCCCGGGGCATGGGCTCCGACCGCGCAATCGCCACGGCCAGCGCCGCATAGCCCAGCAGCAGCACGCCGGTGGCCTGCAGCAGCCCCGCCGGCAGGCCCAGCCATTCGGCCAGCGGCGCGGTGAGCAGCAGGTGCAGGGCACCGAGCAGGACACCCGTGGAGGCATCGAACCAGACCACGGCACGCAGGAATCGGGGGGAAGACATCAGACTGAACATGGAGTGCTCCTTGGTGAAGTGAAGTGAAGTGAAAGCAGCGAAGACAGGCCTGCATCGTTGCCGCCACGGCGCGCCGAGTCGATGACCTGGCAGGTAATGGCCCGTGCGCGCTTTGACCCTAGGATGTGGCCCATGACCTCCTCTGCATCCTCCGCATCCACTCCGTCGCACCGGCCACCGCGCCCCACCCTGCCGCACCGCGCGGCACCGGCCGGGCCCGCGTCGTTCGGCGACCACCTGCGCACATGGCGCCAGCAGCGGCACCTGAGCCAGCTGGAGCTGGCGGACGAGGCGGACATCTCCACGCGCCATGTGAGCTTCATGGAAACCGGCCGCACCAACCCCAGCCGCGACATGGTGCTGCGCCTGTGCGAACGCCTGGCCGTGCCCCTGCGCGAGCGCAACGCCCTGCTGGTGGCGGCCGGCTATGCGCCGATGTACCGCGAGCGCGCGCTGGACGACCCGGCGCTGGCCGCAGCACGGCAGGCAGTGGAGCTGGTGCTCAAGGGCCACGAGCCCTGCCCCGCCATCGCGCTGGACCGCTGCTGGAACGTGGTGGCCACCAACAGCGCGGCCCAGGCCCTGCTGGCGGACCACGTCGCGCCCGAGCTGCTCACCCCCCCGGTCAACGTGTTCCGCCTGAGCCTGCACCCCGAGGGTCTGGCGCCGCGCATCGCCAACCTGGCGCAGTGGCGCGCGCACCTGTTCGAGCGGCTGCGCCAGCAGATCCAGGCCACGGCCGACCCGGCGCTGATCGCATTGCAGGCCGAACTGCTGGAATATCCCGAGCCCGCAGGCGCCCAATCCACCGTGCTGCCCGGTGAATTGCTGGGCGTGGTAATGCCTTTCTGCTTTGAAAGCCGCCACGGCATGCTCTCGCTGATCAGCACCACCACGATATTCGGCACCCCGGTGGACGTGACGCTGCAGGAGCTGGCAGTGGAGTCATTCTTTCCAGCCGACGATTTCACGGCACAGGTGCTGCGCGATGTGGCGGCGCAGAACGGCTGAATGGATAAATGGCGACGCGCCCTGCCTGACCGCGCGTGCCAAAGTGCAGCCGGGCGATAAGGGGCTGGCGCGTCAATATCGGTGGATGTACTACGACTTCTCGCCGGCCTCGCGCCGCGGCACGCCATCGCCGCCAACCGAACAAAACACCGATGGCGGCTTCAATGCACGCAGAGAAAACCATCCCTTCGCAGGGGCATGCACCAGTTAGGGGATTAAGCGGAGCATAAAAAAGCCCACCGAAGGGTGGGCTTTTTAAGTATCCGGCAGGTGCCGGACAAGGAATTAAATGGCGAACTTTTCGCGGCTTTCGTTTTGGATCCAACGGGGTGCCTTGCCGCGGCCCGTCCAGGTTTCGCCGGTGGCGGGGTTGCGGTACTTGGGCGCGACCTTGGTGCCAGCGGTGGAGCTGCGGGTGCCCTTGCCTGCCGACTTGCCAGCGGGAAACACGTCCTGCGCGGTCAAACCATATTCAGCCACCAGCGACCGAACCTGCGCCACAGCGCTGGACAATTCGCTGCGTCGCGCTTCGTTGATTTGCTGCTCGAGGGCTTCACGCTGTTTCAACAGGTCTTTGTAGCTGGTGGTCATGATGTCTGGATCTTGGTGTAAGGGTGAATGACAGGCGCGATTATAGGAATATTTTCTGCTGTGTGGTTCACGGCCTTCAAAAATACCTCGGAACAGCCCAAGGATTAAAAGCGCCCCATTTGTAGGAGCCGTCCCACTTCCTTCGCTGCAACCCACGCCCTGCCCTTGCTGCCGGGCAGATTGCGCAAATGGCGGACGGCTTTGAATATCGATCCGCACCAGCCAACCCGAGCGTCGGCCTGCGCGCCACGCTGTTTTTAATGCAGGCCGGATGGCTGCGTATAAATGCCGAATATCCAGCCGACAGGCTCCCGCATCGCCACCGGCACAGGCGTTGCGGCCCCGCATCGCAATGCGCCCCGCAGTTCTCCCCCTGCAGGGGCTCGCCGGTCGAAAACCTCGCAGGCGCAATGCGCAGAGAATCCCCTGTTCCCATCACACGACATTCACCATGGCTCTTTACTGCATCGGCGATATCCAGGGCTGCGACAGCGCGCTGGGGCGCCTGCTCGGCGAGATCGGGTTTTCTCCCAGCCGCGACACCGTCTACCTGCTGGGCGACCTGGTCAACCGCGGGCCCGATTCGGCGGCCGTGCTGCGCCGCTGCATGGCGCACGACGGCGCGCTGCGCAGCCTGCTGGGCAACCACGACCTGCACCTGCTGGCCGCCGCCCACGGGGCCCGCAAGCCGTCGCGCCGCGACACCTTGGCCTGCGTGCTGCAGGCACCCGACCGCGAAGCCCTGCTGCAGTGGGTGCGCAGCCAGCCCCTGGCCCGCACGCACACGCACGGCGGCGAGACGCTGCTGATGGTGCATGCCGGCGTGCTGCCCGCCTGGTCTGCGCAGGACGCACTCGCCCATGCCGACGAGGTGGCGGCCGTGCTGCGCGGGCCCGACCTGCCGGGTTTTCTGCAAGCGATGTACGGCAACACCCCCGACCGCTGGAGCGATGACCTGACCGGTAACGACCGCCTGCGCGCCATCGTGAACGCGCTCACACGGCTGCGCTTTTGCTCGGCAGACGGGGTGATGGACTTCGACAGCACCGAGAGCGCCAGCGACGCGCCGGCAGGCCTGATGCCCTGGTTCGACGTGCCCGGGCGCCGCGCTGCAGGCACGCTCACGGCATTCGGCCACTGGTCCACGCTGGGCTGGCTCAACCGCAGCGACCTGCTCGGCCTGGACACGGGCTGCGTATGGGGCGGTTGCCTGAGTGCGGTGCGCTTTGGCGCCACGCTGGCCGACCGCGAACTGCTGCAGGTGCACTGCGAGCAGGCCCAGGCGCCCGGCGCCTGAACCCGGGGCTGCGCTGCAGGAGCACAGGGCCCAAGGGCACGAGAGCGCGAAGGAAGGGCACAAGGTGAAGTGCCCAAAAAAGCGGCGCTACAAAAAATATAGCTGCCAGCGCTTGTATACCAAGCGGTGGCAGCTATTTTGTTCAGCAACCCGGTGCATCACCAGGCGCAGCGACGAGGTGATGACTTACTGCGTCGATGTTTCCGGCTGGACTGCCTTGAACAGCGCCGCCACCTTGCGCTTGGGCTTGATGTTGGCCGACACGCTGCTGCGCGGTGCGGACTTGGCGGCTTCCCAGGCGGGGGCGGCATCGGCTGCCGCGTTGGCTTCGTAGGGCTTTTCGAAGAACGGGTCACGCGACGCGACCGCGGGGCGAAAGCCCCGGTGCTGCTCGCGCGGCTCGCGGCCTTCGCGGCCACCGCGGTGGTCGCGCTCGCGTTCGCGCTCGCGGCGCGGGGCGGCCGAGATGGCGTCGCGGCCGTCGCCCGTTTCGCCGGCTTCGCGCCAGGCGCGGCGGCCGTCGTTGATGCGGCCACGGGGCTGGTCTTCGTCGTACTCCACCGCCTCGAGGTCGATCTTCTTCTTGATGAGCTTCTCGATATCGGACACCAGGCGCGTGTCGCTGCCGGACACCAGCGTCACCGCCAGGCCCGAGGCGCCTGCACGGCCGGTGCGGCCGATGCGGTGCACGTAGTCTTCGGCGTTGAACGGCACGTCGAAGTTGAACACCGCCGGCACGTCCTTGATGTCCAGGCCGCGCGCGGCCACGTCGGTACACACCAGCAGGTCGACTTCACCCTTCTTGAAGGCCTCCAGCGCCTTCAGGCGCTCGTCCTGGCTCTTGTCGCCGTGCAGGGCGGCGGTCTTGAGGCCTTCGCGCTCCAGGCTGCGGGCCAGGCGTGCGCAGCCCAGCTTGCTGTTGACAAAGATGAAGGCCTGCTTGATGCCCCGGGTCTTCAAGACCTGGTGGATCGCGCGGCGCTTGTCGTCGTCGTTGGCGCTGTAGAAGCGCTGCTCCACCGTGGACGCCGTCTCGTTGGGGCGGGCCACTTCGATGGTGATGGGGTTTTGCAGGTAGCTGCCGGCCAGGCGCTTGATCTCGGGCGAGAACGTGGCGGAAAACAGCAGCGTGGTGCGCTGCTTGGGCAGGTACGACAGGATGCGCTGCAGGTCGGGCAGAAAGCCGATGTCCAGCATGCGGTCCGCCTCGTCGAGTACCACGTACTCGACCTGGTTGAGCACCGCGTTCTTGGCCTCGATGTGGTCGAGCAGACGGCCTGGCGTGGCCACCAGCACCTCGACGCCTCTTTTGAGCTCGAGGGTCTGCGGCTTCATGTCCATGCCGCCGAACACCACGGTGCTGCGCAGCTTGGTGTGCTTGGCGTACAGCGCGATCTGCTGGGCCACCTGGTCGGCCAGCTCACGCGTGGGCAACAGCACCAGGGCGCGCACGGGGTGGCGTGCAGGCGACGTGGAGCTGTTCTCGTGCTTGAGCAGGCGCTGCAGCAGGGGCAGCGAGAAGGCGGCGGTCTTGCCGGTGCCGGTCTGGGCGGCGCCCATCACGTCCTGCCCCGTGAGCACGACCGGAATGGCCTGCTCCTGGATGGGCGTCATGGATTCGTAGCCCATTTCGGCCACGGCACGCGCCAGCGGCTCGGCCAGCGAAAGATTGGAAAAGGAACTTGTCATTAAGAGCGTGTTGGGTGTCGACGCTGAATATGTCTGAGCAATGTGACACCCCCAGGTTCGGGGCGGGCCGCAAGGCGCAAACCGTAGCGGTGACCATCGCCACCGCAAGGATTGCAACGCCACAGTGGGGGGGCCCAACGGGCCCTGTGCCGTGTGGGCCAAGGCCTGGTGTGGCGTTGCGCTAGAACCTGCTCACGATCTCCCGCGGTCGGGGATCGCGCGAGGTCATGAGCAGGCTCGCAGCCCTCTATTGTCGCACCGGTGGCCCAAAAAGCCATTTTTCAGGCGGGAATGGGTTGCGCCGTGGCCCGGCGCTGCCTCGCCCACACCGTCGATTGCTACTTTTTTGATAGCTACTGGCGCTTTATGGTCAAGCGACAGGGGCACTTTTCATAGACCGTCATTCCAGCACGGCGCGCAGTTGGCGGGTGGTCGCGGCCAGCCGCCGGGCCCCAATCATCGCGAGGTTATTCATCACCGTAAGCGCCGCTTCGGGGTGCTGGCGGGCCCAGGCGTCGAACTGGTCGCGCGACAGCCGCACCAGTTGCGCGGGCCGCCGCTCGGCCCCGGCACTCGCCGTGCGCGCGGCGCCGTTCAGGAAAGCCATGTCGCCGAACGCCATGCCCGGCCCGACGGTGGCGAGTCTGAGGCCCGTCTCGGGCGGCCACTGGGTGGCCAGCGTGATGTGGCCGGACTGCACCACCAGCAGGTCGCGATCATGGTCGCCCGCGTTGAAGACCACGCTGCGGGCGGGCACGGCCACCGGCACCAGCAGGGCCAGCAGCGCGGCACCGGCCTCGGGGCCCACGCCCTCGCCGATCTCGCCCAGCAGGTCGCGCTCGGGGTGGGCGGGGCGCTGGTCGAGGGGCCGCTGCAGCAGGATGCCGGCCTCGGCCCATTCCAGCGCCCGGTCCAGGTCGGCGAAGCTGCGCACCTGCTCTCCCGCATGCTCGCGCGCCAGCGGGTCGAGCCCCGCCACGGCACCGGCCACGCCCTGCTGCGCCAGGTCGCGCACTAGCGCGCGCAGTTGGGCCAGCGCCGTGCTGTCCCACGCAGGCACGCGTGCTGCATCAAGGATCACCCAGCGGTGGCGCGGCTGCAGCAGCATGCGCACCTGCTCGGCCAGGTGGGCGGCCACGCCGAACGACATCACGCCCTGCAGCTCGAACACCGCCACCTGGTTCATGCGCGGCACGAGCCAGCTGTCCGATCCCGCGCGCCGCAGCCGGCGCGAGCGCAGCTCGCCATCCAGCCGCACATGCCGCAGCACCTTGGCGGCCGAGTCGTGCAGCAGCACGAAGGTGGCCACCACCAGGCCGGCCACCAGCGCACCCACGCCGCCCATCACCGCGAACACCAGCGCCACCAGCCAGCTCTGCGCCCAGGTCACGCGCGAGCGCCGGGCATAGCGCAGCGACCACATCAGCGCAGGCACCTGCAGCAGCCCCGCCAGCACCAGGCCGCCCGCCAGGCCCGCCATGGGCACCCAGTGCAGCCACCAAGCCCCGGTGGCGGCCACGCCCAGCATGATGGCCGCATGCCAGCGCGGCCCGCTCGCCAGCCCCGGTGCGCCGCCCGATCCCCCGGCCTGCGCCAGCAGGATGCGCGAGCGCGATGCGCTGGTGGACGCCGGGATCATCCCCGCCAGGCCGCACAGCGCGCCCAGCAGGCTCTCGCGCCGCAGAGCCTGGTTGGCGTTGCCGCGCAGGCCGTGGTCGAGCTCCAGCTCCTGGTTGAAGACCATGATCTCCAGGCTGTTGACCAGGGCCATGAGCAGCGCCAGCACCACCAGGGCCGAGCCGTGCTGCTGCGCGAGCGCGACCCAGGGGATGCCCGTCCAGTCGGGCCACAGCGGCCCAGCAAACGCGCTGGCCTGCACCGCGGGCGCGAACACATCGCCCAGCCCCGCGCCCCACACGCCCGCCAGCGCCACCGCCAGTGCCACCAGCGCCACCGCCGTCAAAAGCCCCGGCGCGCGCGGCCAGCGCCAGCGCAGCGCCCAGGCCAGTGCCACCACGGTCAGGGCCGCGAGCGCATGCCAGAGCGTGCGCGCACTCCACAGCGCATCGGCGGCCCCGGCGCCAAAGCCGTTGCGCACCTGGCCCACCACCATCGACAAGCCCACCCCGGCCGCAAAGCCATGCGTGACCGAGATCGGCAAAAACCGCGCGACGGATGCCAGCCGCAGCACCCCCAGCAGCCACTGAAAGACAAACGCCAGCGCCACCGTGGCGCCGCTGACCGCCAGCACCTGGCGTGCGCTCAGGCCCAGCTCCGGCGCCGCGCCATGGGCGGTGGCGAGCACCGCCGCAAACAGCAGGGCCACCACCGTGGTGGGCGCATAGACCACGCCAGGGCGCGGCACCACCAGCGTGAGCAGCAGGCCGGGCAATGCCGCCGACCACAGCGCCAGCGCGGCCAGCGAATGGTCCCCCGCCAGCGGGGCGAAGGCCAGCAGCCCCAGGCCGACGGCATGCGGCACGGTGACGGCGGCGGCAGACCACGCCGCCGCCGCGCCCGATGCCTGGGGCGCAGCCGCCTCGGGCTCCAGCGTATTCCAGCCGGTGGGCAATGGGGGCTGAAGCGGCGCAGGCCGTGACTGCTGGGCGGATGGCATGAACGAGGGGCTCGTGCGGGTGCAGGTGCAGGTGCGGGTGCTGGTGCTGGTGCGGCCACTGCGCTATGACAGGCGATGACGGGCGGGTGGCCTGGTGGGTGGGTGGCTGGGTGGGTGGAGGGCTGCAGCCGCGGTGCGTCAGCAACGACCGCGGCAGGCCGTCCTTAGAGGCTGCGGGACGTGAAGGTGTCGCACGCCTTCACGCTGCCGTTCTGCAGGCCGTTGTTGAACCAGCGCTGGCGCTGGGCACTGGTGCCGTGGGTGAAGCTCTCGGGCACCACGGCGCCGCCGCTGGCGCGCTGCAGCGCGTCGTCGCCGATCTTGGCGGCAGCGTTCATCGCCTCTTCCACATCGCCCTGCTCCAGGATCTGCCGGGCGTTCTGCGCATGGTGGGCCCACACGCCGGCAAAGCAGTCGGCCTGCAGCTCCAGGCGCACTGACAGCTGGTTGTACTCGGCCTTGCTCACGCGGCCGCGCATCTGGTCCACCTTGCCGCTGATGCCCAGCTGGTTCTGCACGTGGTGGCCCACCTCGTGGGCGATCACATAGGCCTGGGCGAAGTCGCCCGGCGCACCCAGCCGGTTCTTCAGGGTTTCATAAAAGCCCAGGTCGATGTAGACCTTCTGGTCGGCCGGGCAATAGAACGGCCCCATCGCCGCCTGGCCCGTGCCGCAGGCCGTGGGCGTGGCGCCCCGGAACAGCACGAGGCGCGGGTTCTGGTACTGGCCGCCGCCCTGGCGGAACACGGCCTGCCACACGTCTTCGGTGTCGGCCAGCACCGTGGACACGAAGCGCGCCATGGTGTCGTCCGCAGGCGGGCGGTGCGCCGGGCCCTGTGGTTGCTGCTGCTGCACCTGCGCCGGAGAGCCACCGCTCAGCAGCCCCAGGATCGTCAGCGGGTTGATGCCCAGCACCCAGCCGCCCACCAGGGCGATCACGATGGTGCCGATGCCGATGCTGCGCCCGCCAAAGATGGGCGAGCCGCCCCCACCGCCACCGCCCTCGTCCCGGCGGTCTTCCACATTGTCGGATTCGCGATTGCCTTCCCACTTCATGCCAGTCTCCAGCGCCCTCCTCCCTGGAAGGCATGGGCGCCATGTTACGCGCCAACCAGGGCGGCGCCGGGCGGATTACGATGGCCCACCTCGCCATTGACACCCGCCGCGCCGGCGCCACCCCATGCACCACCACGCCTCCCACTACGCGCCGCCCGGCGAACGGGTGATCCTGCTCACCGGGTTCGACCCCTTCGGCGGCGACGCGCTGAACCCGAGCTGGCTCATCGCCCAGGCGCTCCACGGCCAGCGCATCGGCGGCCACCGGGTGGAGTCGGCCCAGTTGCCCACGATGTTCGGCCGGTCGCTGCACCACTTGGAAGCGCTGATCGAGGCGCACCAGCCCGCGATGGTCGTGTGCCTGGGCCAGGCCGGCGGGCGCGCCGCGCTCTCCCTGGAGCGCGTGGGCATCAATGTCGACGACGCGCGCATCCCCGACAACGCCGGCGCCCAGCCCGTGGACACGCCGGTCGTGCCGGGCGGGCCGGCCGCGTACTTTGCCAGCCTGCCGGTCAAGGCCATGTTGCGCGCCGTGCAGCGCGCGGGCGTGCCCTGCGAGGTATCGCAGACCGCCGGCACCTTCGTCTGCAACCACGTGCTGTACGGGCTGCTGCACCGGCTGGCCACGCGCCCGGCGGGCGCCCAGGGCGTGCGCGGGGGCTTCGTGCACGTGCCCTGGCTGCCCGGGCAGGGTGCGCCCCACCTGCCGCTGCGCGACATGGTGCGGGGCCTGCATGCGGCCCTGTGGGCGGCGGTGCTGGCGCGCGAGGACATCGCGCTCGGGGCCGGCGCCACGCACTGAGCATCCACCCCGCCAATGTCCCTGGACCCGGGCTTGCCCGGCTCCCCGGCGCCGCGGCGGCTGTGTACATTTCCACCATGTCTTCTTCGCACCGCCTGGAGCCTTCCCCCACGCTCGACGCCGCAGCCACTGCGGCGCTGCTGCCATGGGCTGCGCTGGCCGACGAGATCGCCGCCGTGCTGCGGGATGTGTCGGTGGTGGTGCCTGCCCGCAGCGTGCTGCCCTTGTCCCTGGGCGGCACCTTGTTCGTCATGCCCGCCACCGACAGCCGGGTGGCCATGACCAAGCTCATCACCCTGACGCCCGCCAACACCGGCACGCCCCGCCCCACCATCCAGGGCGACGTGGTGGTGTTTGACGTGGCCACGGGCGAGCGGCGCCTGGTGCTCGACGGCCCCACCATCACGGCGCGCCGCACGGCTGCGGCGTCGCTGCTGGCCGCGCGGCACCTGGCGCAGGAGCCGCAGGGTCCGCTGCTGATCGTGGGCGCCGGCGTGCAGGGCCTGGCGCACCTGGAGGCCTTTGTGCAGGGCCTGGGCGTGCAGGATGTGCGCGTGGCCTCGCGCAGCGCCGCCAGTGCCGAAGCCCTGGCCCGGCACGCCCGCGCGCTGGGCGCCAAGGCCCGCGTGGTGACCGACGCCGACGCCGAAGTGCGGCACTGCCCGCTGATCGTCACCTGCACCCCCGCGCACCGCGTCGTGCTTTGCACGCCGCCCCTGGCCGATGCCTTCGTGGCGGCCGTGGGCGCCTACACACCCACCATGGCCGAACTCTCCCCCACCCTGTGCCTGCACATCGCGCAGCAGGGCCACATCGTGGTCGACACCCCCGACGCGCGCCACGAGGCCGGCGACCTGCTGCAGGCCGGCCTGGACGTGGGCGCCATGCCCACGCTGCGCGAGGTGCTGCAGGGCCCGCGCATCCAGCGCACCGGGCCGGTGCTCTTCAAGAGCTGCGGCTGGGCGGGGTGGGACCTGGCCGCGGCCCGGTTGGCGGTGCGGGCGCACGGCCGTGCCGGCGCCGCAGCCCCGGCCCCCGGCTTGCCGCTCGGGGTCATCCCATGAAAACGCGGCGCTTTTCCGACCTCAGCCTGCGCTCGCAGATCGCGCTGGTGTTCGGCACCATCGTCGTCGCCCTGGCAGCCTTGCTGTCGCTGGGGTTTGGCGAGCTGATCAAGGTGCGCAACGAACGCGACGCCAGCGCCGCCTTGCTGATGGTGGCCGAGAACGCAGGCAAGCTGCTGGCCAACGGCCTGCTGGAGCGCAGCCGCGAAGCCGAGGTGCTGGCCGCGGCCGAGGTCGTCTGGGTCAAGGGGCTGGACTCCCCCGAAGCCCACCACATGCTGGCGCGCAGCCAGGCCGCCCAGCCCAACAGCGTGTGGATCGGCGTGGCCGACGCCCAGGGCGTGGTGCGCAACGCCACGGGCGGGCTGCTGCTTCAGCAGAGCGTGCTGGAGCGCCCGTGGTTCCAGGCCGGGCTCGACAAGCTCTACGTGGGCGACGTGCACCCGGCCAAGCTGCTCGAAAAGCTGCTGCCACCCCAGGCGTCGGGCGACCCGTACCGGTTCGTGGACTTCGCGGCGCCCATCCGCATCGGCCCCACCACCGTGGGCGTGCTGGGCATCCACGGCAGCTGGGAGTGGACCGGCGAGGTCATCGAAAGCCTCACCCCGCCGCCCACGGAGGATTCCGCCCTGGAACTCTTCGTCTTCGACCGTGGAGGGCAGCTCATCTACGCCCCCGATGGCCAGACCCAGGCCCTGCAGGCGGCCGGCCAGCAGTTGCCCAAGCCCCCGCCCACGGCCCGGGGAGGGGCGGGTGACGGCACGCAGCCCGCCGTGGTCCGCTGGCTGGACGGGCGCGAGTACCTGACCGCCATCGCCCCGATGAAGCCCCGCAACACGGCCAGCGACCTGGGCTGGCGCGTCGTGGCCCGCGAGCCGGTCGAGCTGGCCTTTGCCGAGGCGGGCCGTACCGTGCGCCTGGCGCTGGTCATCGGCCTGACTGCCGCCATGGTGGCGTCGGTGCTGGCCTGGCTGGCGGCGCGCCGGCTGAGCGACGACCTCTATGCACTGGCCGATGCCGCCACGGCCGTGGAGGCCGAAACCCCCGGCACGCGCATCCCCCAGACGCGCAGCAGCCGCGAGGTGCGCAAGCTCTCGGGCGCGCTGCGCCGCATGACGCACCACTTGCTGACCGCCCGCGAGGCGATGGAAGAAAAGGTGCGCCTGCGCACCCTGGAGCTCGAAGCCGCCAACCGAGCGCTGGACCTGCAGGCGCGCACCGACGCCCTCACCGGCCTGCTCAACCGCCGCGGCTTTGAAACCCAGATGGCCTTTGCCCTGGCACTGGCCCGGCGCAGCGGACGCCCGCTGAGCATCATCACTGTGGACGTGGACCACTTCAAGCGCGTGAACGACACCTACGGGCACGAGGCGGGGGACGAAGTGCTGCGCCGGCTGGCGCGCACGCTGGAGGTCCGGCTACGCACATCGGACGTGGTGGCGCGGCTGGGGGGCGAAGAGTTCGTCGCCCTGTTGCCCGACACCGATCTGGCGGGCGCACGCGCCATTGCCGAGGCACTGGTGACCGCCATGGACGAGCAGACCGACCCGGTGGTCGGCCACATCACCGTGAGTGCGGGGGTGGCCACCATGCGCGGCCTCTACGACGAAGGCTCGGACATGCTGCGGCGCAGCGATGCCGCGCTGTACGAGGCCAAGAACCAGGGACGCAACCGAGTGAGCGTGGAGACGTGAGTCCTACCCGGTGCGGAGGTAGGTCAACGGCGGCGGGCCTGCGAGGCCCGCACCAGCCGGCATCCAAGCGCGAGCGTGGGTTGCCGACGGACCCAACCAGATCCGCCGTGCAAGACCCTTACACCAGCAGCAAGTGGCCACGCCCCTGTTCGTCCAGCTCGGCCGCCACGCGGCAGCCTTCGGGCGTGGCTGCATCGAAGTACACCTGCAGGCGAGCGGCCAGTGCGCACAGGCTCTCGTCGCGCGAGTCGTAGGCGGCATTCAGGCGGCCTTGGGCATAGGGCCGGTGGCCGAGCATCATGTCGGTATTCACGCAGTGGCCTGCGGCGGCCATCTTCAGGACGAAGAGGTTGAGAAGATCGCAGGGCCAGTACGTGCCGTGGTGCGGCATGCCGATGAACGCAGCCGCACGGCGGGGGGAGGCAAAGGATTCGTCCGGGGTGAGGGAAAAGTCAGCGCCCCGATTTTGCGCGGGTGCCGAAGGTGCAGCAAAGGTCAGCATGGGGAACTCCTTTTTGTCTCACCACCAGACCATCTGGAGGCTTGACACCATGCTAAGAACCTTACGTGCGCTTGCACTTCAGCCGATCGACCATGCCCGTGTAGGACACCGGCTGTGCGCGCCGCCCGCCAGCGCCACGGATCAGGCCTTGGGCAGCGTCACGCCGACCTGGCCCTGGTACTTGCCACCGCGGTCGCGGTAGCTCACCTCGCACACATCGTCCTTGTCGCTCTCGAAGAACAGCACCTGCGCGCAGCCTTCGCCGGCGTAGATGCGGGCCGGCAGCGGCGTGGTGTTGGAGAACTCCAGCGTCACGTAGCCTTCCCACTCGGGCTCGAAGGGGGTCACGTTCACGATGATGCCGCAGCGCGCGTAGGTGCTCTTGCCCAGGCAGATGGTCAGCACGTTGCGCGGGATGCGGAAGTACTCCACGGTGCGCGCCAGCGCGAAGCTGTTGGGCGGGATGATGCAGCTGTCGCCGTGAAAGTCGACAAAGCTCTTCTCGTCGAAGTTCTTCGGGTCCACCACGGTGCTGTGGATGTTGGTGAAGACCTTGAATTCAGGCGCGCAGCGGATGTCGTAGCCGTAGCTGCTGGTGCCGTAGCTGATGATCTTGCGGCCTTCGGCCTCGCGCACCTGGCCGGGCTCGAAGGGCTCGATCATCCCGTGCTCGGCAGCCATGCGGCGGATCCATTTGTCGCTCTTGATGCTCATCGGTCAATTCCCTGCGCAGTGGCCCGGGCTGTCGACAAAAACGACGACAAACGGCCGGGCGCTATGAAATATGTAGCTGGTAGCGCTTGTTTATCAAGCGCGAGAGGCATATTTTGCTTGAGAAATCACGGTTTGCTCCACCAGCCGGTCGTCGCCCAGCACGATCAGCGCAAACAATAGCTCATCGAGGTTGCGCGCCTGCGCTGTCTTGCGCTCCAGCAAAGGCGTGGCGCGGGGGTTGAGCACCACGAAGTCTGCCTCGCAGCCGGGCTGCAGGTTGCCCACCACGCCCGCCAGGCCCAGCGCCTTGGCCGCGCCCGCCGTGTGCTGCCACCACAGCTGCCGGGGCGACAAACTCAGGCCCTGCTTGCTCTGCCCTTCCCGGCCCACGTAGTACGCCGCCAGCATGGTGTAGAACGGGCTGAAGCTGGTGCCCCCGCCCACGTCGCTGGCCAGGCCGTAGCCAAAGCCCACGCGGTCCGCGCCCGCGTAGTCGAAAAAGCCGCTGCCCAGGAACAGGTTGCTCGTGGGGCTGACGGCCGCCACGGTGCCGGTGTCACGCATCAATGCGCGGTCGTCGTCTTCGAAGTGGATGCAGTGGGCGTACACCGCACGCTCGCGCATCAGGCCGAAGTCGTCGTACACCGCCAGGTAGCTGCGCGACGCCGGGAACAGCTCGCGTGCCCACCGGATCTCGTCCAGGTTCTCGGCCACGTGCGACTGGATCCACACGTCGGGATAGCGCGCGGCCAGCTCGCCCGCGCCGCGCAACTGCTCGGGCGTGCTGGTGGGCGCAAAGCGCGGGGTGATGGCATAGCCCAGGCGGTCCACGCCGTGCCAGCGCTGGATCAAGGCTTCGGTGTCGAGCAGGCTCTGCTCCGTGTCATCGCGCACGCCGTCGGGCGAATGGCGGTCTTGCAGCACCTTGCCGGTGATCAGGCGCAGTTGGCGGCGCTGCGCCTCGGTGAACAGCGCGTCCACGCTGACCGGGTGCGAGGTGGCGAATGTCAGCGCCGTGGTCACTCCGTTGCGCAGCAACTCGTCCACGAAGAAGCTCGCCACCTGGGCGCCGTAGGCCGGGTCGACAAAACGCGACTCGTGCGGAAAGGTGTAGTTCTCCAGCCAGGGCAGCAGGCCGTCCGCGGGCGAGCCGATCACATCGGTCTGCGGGAAATGGATGTGCATGTCCACAAAGCCCGGCGCCAGAATGCGGCCCGGAAGGTGCGTGACGGGATGGTCAGCGTACTGATGGGCCAGCGCCTGCCAGGCACCCGCCGCCACCACGCGCTGGCGGCCCTGAGCATCCGGGCCGACGGCCAGCAGGCCGTCTTCGTCATACAGGGCCGATCCATCATCGGCAAAGCGCAAAAGGGCAGAGCGGTATACGTGCATGGGCGCTAGCTTAGCGGCGGCTGTGGTCCGGGACATACGCCGCCTGCAATAAACGCTATGGCCCGAGCGCCGCGGCTGGCGTTGCACCCCGTCAGCGGGTGATGCGGCCCTGCACGCCTTCCACCAGCCAGTTCATCTGCAGGATCTGCGCGTCCGTCAGCGCCTGGCCTGCGGGGATCACCTCGTGGCCTTCGTTGTCGCGCACCGGGGCCTTGGCACCCGCGCGGAACGGCTGCAGCTGCCCCGCGCCGACAGCCTTCTGCGCGGCCAGCACCTCCTGCTGCACGGCGGGCGGCACCTTGGGGCCGAAGTCGCCCACGCGGATCAGGCCCTCGCGCACGCCGCCCCAGAGGTTGCCGCTCTTCCAGGTGCCGTTTTGCACCGCGCGCACGCGGTCGGTGTAGTAGCGGCCCCATTGGTGGGTGACGGCGACGATCTGCGCGTCCGGCCCGGCCTTGCGCATGTCGGAGTGGTAGGCCACGGCCATCTTGCCGCGCTCCTGCGCCGCGGCCATCACGGCGGTGGAGCCGGTGTGAAAGGCCATCACGTCCACGTCCTGGTTGAAGAGCACCATGGCCGCATCGCGCTCCTTGGGCGGGTCGAACCACACGTTGATCCACACCACCTTCACGGTGGCCTGGGGGTTGACCGAGCGCATGCCCAGCGTGAACGCGTTGATGCCCTGCAGCACCTCTGGGATGGGAAAGCCCGCCACGTAGCCCGCCACCCCGGTCTTGCTCATGCGGCCCGCCGCGATGCCCGCCAGGTAGCGACCCTCGTAGTAACGCGCGTTGGCGGCCGCCACGTTGGGCGCGGTCTTGTAGCCGGTGATGGACTCGAACTTCACGTTCGGATAGTCCTGCGCCACCTTGAGCGTGGGCTCCATGTAGCCGAAGCTGGGCGTGAAGATGATCTGGTGCCCCGTGGCCGCCAGGTCGCGGATCACGCGCTCCGCGTCGGCCCCCTCGGCCACGTTTTCCACGAAGGTGGTCTGCACCTGCGCGCCCAGCGCCGCCTCGACGGCCTTGCGGCCCTCGTCGTGCTGGCGCGTCCAGCCGGCCTCGGTGATGGGGGACACATAGACGAAGCCCGCCTTGACGGGCTGCGCCGGCGAGGGGGCAGGTGGTTTGGCACCTGCCGGGGTTTGGGAGACAGCGGGAAAGGTGATGAAAACGGCGCCCGCCAGCGCACTCACACAAGCCGCACGCAGTGCGGTGGCGAGGTTTTTGTACATGGTGTTCCTCTACATGGCCCAGGTTGAAAAGCGGAGCCACCGCAGGGCGGCGGTGGTCCACGGAAAAAGTCAGTTAGATCGTCATTCGGTGATGAGGCTGGAAGCCCGGCAGGGCACAACGTCCGGCGTATCTATCGCTTTCGTCCTGCACTCAGCCCAGGCGCGGCACCCGCAGGCGGGCATGCTCGGGCACGGTACCGCCCAGGCGGAAGGCGCCCACCACTTCGGACAGGCGCGCGGCCTGGTCCTTCAGGCTCTCGGCGGCTGCAGTGGATTCCTCCACCAGCGCCGCGTTCTGCTGCGTCATCTGGTCGAGCTGGCTCACGGCCACGTTCACCTGGCCGATGCCCAGGCTTTGCTCCGACGCCGCGGCGCTGATCTCGCCAATGATGTCGGTCACGCGGCGCACGGACGTCACGATCTCGGTCATGGTGGTGCCGGCGTTCTGCACCAGGGCAGAGCCCGACTCGACCTTCTCCACCGACACGCCGATCAGGGCCTTGATCTCCTTGGCGGCTTCCGCGCTGCGCTGGGCCAGGCCCCGCACCTCGGTGGCCACCACGGCAAAACCACGGCCCTGCTCGCCCGCGCGGGCGGCCTCGACGGCGGCATTGAGCGCGAGGATGTTGGTCTGGAAGGCGATGCCGTCGATGGTGCCGATGATGTCGGCGATCTTCTTGCTGCTGGCGTTGATCTCGTCCATGGTGCTCACCACCTGCGAGACGACTGCGCCACCGCGCTCGGCCACGGCTGCGGCCGATGCGGCCAGCTGGTTGGCCTGCACGGCCGAATCCGCGCTCTGGCGCACGGTGCTGGTCAGCTCTTCCATGGAGCTGGCGGTTTCCTGCAGGCTGCTGGCGGTCTGCTCGGTGCGGGCACTCAGGTCCTGGTTGCCGATGGCGATCTGCGTGCTGGCGGTGGAGATGCTGTCCACCACGCCGCGCACCTGCTGCAGCGAGCCCTGCAGCGCACTGCGCATCAGGTCCAGCGCGCGCAGCAGGCGGCCGGTTTCGTCGTTGGCGTAGCTGGCCTCGGGCTGGCCGGTCAGGTCCATGTCGGCGATGGCTTCGGCGATGGCCTCGGCATGGCGCAGCGGGCGCGTGATGCTGGTGGCCAGCAGCCAGGCCAGCAAGGCACCCAGCAGCAGCGAGACGCCGGTGCATACCTGCAGCAGCAAGGTGGTCTGGGCACGCAGGGTTTCGCTGCGCTTGCCGGCTTCGTCCAGCTGCGCGCGCTGCGCGTCCACCATCTGCTGAACGCCTGCCAGGTAGCTGCGCGAGGTGGGCTCAAAGCGCTCGTTGAACACCTTGTTGGCGCTCTCGGCGTCGCCCGCTTGCTTGAACTTGCTCACCTCTTCCCGCGCGGCGAGGTAGTCCTTGCGCAGCTGGCCGACCTGGTCGAAGAGCTTCTTTTCTTCGGGCGTGTCCATCTTGGATTCGATGAACTTTTGCAGCTCGTTGGTGTTGCGGATCGACTCGGCCGTGGCCGGCGCGAAGTACGGGATCAGGCTCGCATCGCTGCTCTTGGCGATGGCGGCGGCGCGCTGCACGCCGGAGGTGGTGTGGCGCAACCAGTCGGCACCCGCACGCTCGGTCTTGATGTTGTCGGACACCATGGTGTCGATCTCCTGGCCCAGCTGGCCGAGCTTGACCACCGCCACCACGCTGCTGGCAAAGAACAGGGCCAGGATCAGGCCCAGCACCAAAGTGAGGCGCTTGCCGATGGAAATTTGACTGAGAAACATGGGGGAAAGCTCCGTGGTGGCGCGGGCGCGCGCCTCGCCAGCCCATGGTCCATGGGCTGAGGGTCTGAATCGCGGGAAGTCGAAAGAAAAGGGGGCTGCGGCCGACGGCACACCCCGGATGCGGGCCTCAGCCCGCTCGTACAAAAACTCACAATTCTAGGGTTTACCCGAAAAATTAGCTAGTCCTGCACCAAATGGGGGATCAAACGAAGGCCTGTCGCTCGGTCAGTCCCTGCCACTACGCGCCCGTTGTACGGCTGCCTGACGAGGTCGCTCCGCTGCAGGGCACGCCCAACTCCCCGGTGCCAGCAGCCACCCCTTCCTTCAGCGCAGCCAGGGAGTGGCCCGATCTCAGTAGTCGTGTTCCACGCAGCGCTCGAAGGTCTCCTTGAGCTTGTGTTCCCACACGCGCTTGTCGGCATTGCCTGCAAAGCTGGCTTCGAAGCTGTTGAACGCCAGCTGGTAGGCGTGCTTGGCCGTGAGGTGCGTGGCGGCGAACACCTGGGTGAAGTTGTCGTTGATGTAGCCGCCAAAGTACGCCGGGTCGTCCGAGTTGACGGTGGCCGCCAGCCCTGCGTCGAGCAGCCTGCCCAGGTTGTGGTCCGCCAGGTCGGGGAACACGCGCAGCTTCTGGTTGGACAGCGGACACACCGTGAGCGCAATGCGCTCCTGCGCCAGGCGCTGCATGAGCGCGGCGTCGTGCACCGCTTGCACCCCGTGGTCGATGCGCTCCACCTTGAGCACATCGAGCGCGCTCCAGATGTACGCCGGTGGCCCCTCTTCCCCCGCATGCGCGACCAGGCGCAGGCCCAGTTCGCGGCAGCGTGCAAACACGCGCGCGAACTTCTCCGGCGGGTGGCCCACTTCGCTCGAATCCAGGCCCACGCCCACGATCTTGTCCAGGAAGGGCTGGGCCTGCTCCAGGGTCTCGAACGCGGACTCTTCGCTCAGGTGGCGCAAAAAGCACATGATCAGCGTGGCGCTGATGCCCAGCTCGGTGCGCGCGTCCTGGCAGGCGCGGTGCAGGCCGTTGATCACGGTCTCCATCGCCACGCCGCGGGCAGTGTGGGTCTGCGGGTCGAAGAAGATCTCGGCGTGCAGCACGTTGTCGTGCGCGGCGCGGACCAGGTAGGCGCGCGCCATGTCGTAAAAATCCTGCTCGTGCAGCAGCACGCTGGCACCGGCGTAGTAGATGTCGAGAAAGCTCTGCAGGTCGGTGAAGGCATACGCGCTGCGCAGCGCTTCCACACTGGCGTACGGCAGGGTCAGCCCATTGCGCTGCGCCAGCGCGAAGATGAGCTCGGGCTCGAGCGAGCCTTCGATGTGGATGTGCAGTTCTGCCTTGGGCATGGCGCGCAGCAGCGCAGGCAGGCGCTCGGCGGAGATGGGCGGGACTTTGAACATGGCGGCCTGGCCTCTCATTTTTCTGTGGGGATGGGCCACATCATGCACCGGCATGGCACCAACGAAAAGGGCCGCACAAAGCGGCCCTGGGACATTGTCGCGATCCACCTTGCAGGCACCGCACGGCGCCCGCCGAGGTGTTCACAAAGGCGTCTTACTACTTCTTGTCGCCGCCGGGGATCTTGCCTTCCACGCCCTTGACGTAGAAGTTCACGCCGCCGAGGAATTTGTCGTCGGCCACGGCGTCCTTTTCCAGCACGGCCTTGCCGTCCTGGCCGACGATGGGGCCCTTCCAGATCACGAAGCTGCCGTCGGCCAGGCCCTTCTTCACTTCTTCGACCTTGGCCTTGGTCTCGGCGGGCACGTCTTCAGCGATGGAGACGATGTCGATCGCGCCTTCCTTCACGCCCCACCAGCTCTGGCCGGTGGCCCACTTGCCGTCCAGGGCGTCCTTGGTGGCCTTGATGTAGTACGGGCCCCAGTTGATCACGGCCGATGCCAGGTGGGCCTTGGGGCCGTAGGCGGTCATGTCCGAATCCCAGCCGAAGGCGCGCTTGCCCTTTTCCTGCGCCGTCTTGAGCACGGCGGGCGAGTCGGTGTTCTGGAACAGCACGTCGGCGCCGCCGTTGATCAGCGACGTGGCGGCTTCGGTTTCCTTCGGTGGGCTGAACCATTCGTTCACCCAGACCACCTTGGTCTTGATCTTGGGATTGACCGACTGCGCACCCAGCGTGAAGCTGTTGATGTTGCGGATCACTTCAGGGATCGGCACCGATCCCACCACGCCCAGCGTGTTGGTCTTGGTCATGGCACCGGCGATCACGCCGGCCATGTAGGCACCTTCGTAGGTGCGGCTGTCGTAGGTGCGCACGTTCTCGGCGGTCTTGTAGCCGGTGGCGTGTTCGAACTTCACGTCCTTGAAGTCCGGGGCGATCTTCTGGATGGACTCCATGTAGCCGAAGGTCGTGCCAAAGATCAGCTTGTTGCCCTGGCCGGCCAGGTCGCGCAGCACGCGCTCGGCGTCGGCGGACTCGGGCACGCTTTCGACGAAGCTCGTCACGACCTTGTCGCCGAATTCCTTCTCGATGGCCTTGCGGCCGTTGTCGTGGGCGAACGACCAGCCGCCGTCACCGACAGGGCCGACGTACGCGAACGCGATCTTCAGAGGCTCGGCCTTGGGCGCAGGGGCCTCTGCCGCAGGAGCCGGTGCGGGCGCGGGGGCCGGTGCCGGTTCTTCCTTCTTGCCACAGCCCACGAGCGCGGCGGCGGCCACGGCGGAGAGCGCTGCCACCTTGAGCAGGGAGCGTTTCTGCAGATCAGTCATGTCGGTTCCTTATGGATAGATGAAGATGAAGAAGAGAAGGGAAGAAGAGAGTTTTAAAAGGCAGACGCACGAAAACGGTGATTATGGTCCGATCTACCGGGCAGTAACCAAAGGTTTTTCACCTCCCGCGGTCCCGATGCAAGACACGGGCCATGGAGCCACCCGCAGGCCCCGCGCGGGGGCGGGGCCGCGGACGTGGGTCAGGAGCCCGGGTAGAACGGCTTGCCCAGCGATGCCGGCATGTTGATGCGGATCCACGTCGGGTTGCGCGATATCAGCGCCAGCACCACGATGGTCGCCACGTACGGCAGCATCGACAGCAACTGGCTGGCCACCTGCACGCCTGTGGCCTGCAGGTGGAACTGCAGCATCGTCACGCCGCCGAACAGGTAGGCCCCGAGCAGCACCCGCGCAGGCCGCCAGGTGGCAAAGGTGGTCAGCGCCAGCGCGATCCAGCCGCGGCCGGCCACCATGCCCTCGACCCACAGCGGCGTGTAGACGGTGGAGATGTACGCACCCGACAGCCCGCACAGCGCGCCGCCGGCCACCACCGCGGCCAGCCGGATGCGGCGCACCGGGTAGCCCAGCGCATGGGCGGACTCGGGCGACTCGCCCACCGAGCGCAGCACCAGGCCCGCGCGCGAGCGGTACAAAAACCAGATGAGCGCCGCCACCAGCACCATGGTCAGGTACACCAGCGGGTGCTGCCGGAACAGCGCGGGCCCGAGCAGCGGCACGTCGGACAGCACCGGAATGGCGTACTTGGGCAGCTCGGGCAGCTTGGCCTGCACGAAGCTGATGCCCGCAAAGGCCGAGAACCCCACCCCGAACAGCGACAGCGCGAGCCCGGTGGCGTACTGGTTGGTGTTGAGCCAGATCACCAGCACACCGAAGATGGCCGCCAGCAGCGCCCCGGCAGCCATGCCCGCGGCAAAGCCCAGCCAGGTGTTGCCCGTGTGCACCACGGTGGCAAAGCCGGCGATGGCGGCGCAGAGCATCATGCCCTCGGCCCCCAGGTTGACGATGCCGGCCTTCTCGTTGATGAGCAGGCCCAGGGCCGCGATGGCCAGGACAGTGCCGGCGCTCAGGGTGGCGCCGATGAGGAGTGCGTAGGATTCCATCAGGCCACCACTTTCTTGGCGCCTACCCAGCGAACGCGGTAGGCAATGAGTGTGTCGCAGGCCAGCAGCGTGAACAGCAGCAGCCCCTGGAACACGCCGGTGAGCGACTTGGGCAGCCCCAGGCGCGACTGCGCCAGCTCGCCGCCGATGTAGAACATGCTCATCAGGATGGCCGACAGGATCATGCCCACCGGGTGCAGCCGCCCCACGAAGGCCACGATGATGGCCGCAAAGCCGTAGCCCGCCGGCACGTACGGCGTGAGCTGGCCGATGGGCCCGGCCACCTCCAGCGCGCCTGCCAGGCCCGCTGCGCCGCCCGAAATGAGCAGCGCCGTCCAGAGCGCCCGGCGCGACGAGAAGCCCGCGTACCGCGCCGCCGCTGGCGCCAGCCCGCCCACCTGCTGGGCAAAGCCCGCGCGCGTGCGGAACAAAAACACCCACAGCGCGGCCGCCCCGGCCAGCGCCAGCAGCAGCCCGATGGACATGCGCGAGCCCTGCATCAGCCGCGGGATCTGCGTGACCTTCTCGAATGTCTTGGTCTGCGGGAAGTTGTAGCCCATGGGGTCCTTCCACGGACCGTAGACCAGGTAGCCCAGCACCAGCGTGGCCACGTACACCAGCATCAGGCTGACGAGGATTTCGTTGGCGTTGAACTTGTCGCGCAGCAGGGCCGTGAGCCCCGCCCACGCCATGCCGCCCAGCACGCCCGCCACCAGGATGGCGGGCACGATCCACGGCCCGGTGGTCTTGTCGGCCAGCAGCGCCACGCCGCCGGCCACCACGGCACCGATGACGAACTGGCCCTCGGCACCGATGTTCCACACGTTGGAGCGAAAGCACACCGCCAGACCGAGCGCGATGAGCAACAGCGGCGTGGCCTTGACCATGAGTTCGCCGATGGCGTACTGCGTCTTGATGGGCTCCCAGAAGAACACCTGCAACCCGCGCACCGGGTCCTTGCCCAACGCGGCGAACAGCGCGATGCCGATCAGCACCGTGAAGGCCAGCGCCAGCAGCGGCGAGCCGTAGGTCCAGAGTTTGGACGCCTGGGGGCGCGGTTCGAGCTTAAGCATGCTGCACCTCCCCCACCTTGGCGCTGTGGGCGCTGTGAACGTTCTGGGCCAGATGGGCCTGCACGTCGGCATGCCACAGACCGCTCATCCATTCGCCGATCTGCTCCACCGTGGCGTCGGCGCGCGGTACCGAGGGCGACAGGTGCCCCTTGGCCACCACATGCAGCCGGTCGCAGATTTCGAACAGTTCATCCAGCTCTTCGCTCACCACCAGCACCGCGCAGCCCGCATCGCGCAGCGCCAGGATGGAGCCGCGGATCTGTGCCGCCGCGCCCACGTCCACGCCCCAGGTGGGCTGCGAGACGATGAGCAGCTTGGGGTTGGCGTCGATCTCACGCCCCACGATGAACTTTTGCAGATTGCCGCCCGACAGCGATTTGGCCGCCGCGTGCGGGCCGCCCGCCTTCACGTTGAAGCGCTCGATCAGCGCCTTGGCATGCGCCTCCAGCGCACCCACCTTGATCCAGCCGCTGCCCGCCACCGAGTTGGTGCGCGTGAGCAGCAGGTTGTGCGCCAGGCCCATGGTGGGCACGGCGCCCCGGCCCAGGCGCTCCTCGGGCACGAAGTGCAGGCCCAGCGCACGGCGCTGCCCGGGGCGCATGCGGCCCGCGTTCTGCCCGGCCACCTGGATGCTGGCGGGCTCCGCCCGCGTGTCCTCGCCCGACAATGCGTACAGCAGCTCCTTCTGGCCGTTGCCGGACACCCCGGCAATGCCCACCACCTCGCCCGCCTTCACCTCGAACTGCAGGTCGACCAAGTCCACGCCGAACTGGTCCGCGCGCGGCAGCGACAGGCCCTGCACCCGCAGCACCGTGGCGCCGGTCTGCACCGCGCGGTGCTCCAGCGCCGGCGGCTCGGCGCCGATCATCAGGCGCGAGAGCGACGCGTTCGATTCCTCGGCCGGGTTGCACACGCCCGTGACCTTGCCGCCGCGCAGCACGGTGCAGGCGGTGCACAGCGCGCGGATCTCGTGCAGCTTGTGGCTGATGTAGAGGATGCTGCAGCCCTCGCTGGCCAGCTGGCGCAGCACCACGAAGAGCTTTTCGACCGCCTGGGGCGTGAGCACCGAGGTGGGCTCGTCCAGGATCAGCACCTTGGGGTTGGTGAGCAGCGCACGGATGATCTCCACCCGCTGCATCTCGCCCACGCTCAGGGTGTGCACCGGGCGCAGGGGGTCGATGTCCAGGCCGTACTCGGCCGCCTTGGCAGTGATGCGCTGCGTGACCTCGGGCAGCGACAGGCTCTTGTCCAGGCCCAGCCAGACGTTCTCGGCCACCGTGAGCGTGTCGAACAAACTGAAGTGCTGGAACACCATGGCGATGCCCAGCGCCCGCGCCTCCTGCGGGTTGCGCACCTGCACGGCCTGGCCGTTGAAGTGCACGCTGCCCTCGTCGGGCTTGACCGAGCCGTAGATGATCTTCATCAGCGTGGACTTGCCCGCGCCGTTCTCGCCCAGCACGGCGTGGATCTCGCCGGGCAGCACCGTCAGCGACACGCCGCTGTTGGCCACCACGGCCGGGTAGCGCTTGGTGATGCCCGCGAGCTGCAGCCGGGGCGGCGGTGCGCCCGGACCACCCGGGGCGCTGGAGGTAGGAGGTGAACTCATGCGGGGATTGTCTCTCAGTTTTATGACTTTTTTTTGGAATGAAAATACCGCCTTGCGCTTGCTCCGTATGCGCTAGCAGCTATTCTTTTCGTAGCGACGCAGCCACGGTCTTCACGCAGTCGCGCAGCCAGATGGCCGCTGCCGAATGGTGGGTGCGGGCATGCCACAGCTGGTAGTACATCAGGCGGGGGAAAGGCACGGGGCTGGGCAAGATGGCCAGCGGCAGCTGGTCAACGTAGCGTTCGCAGTACTGGCGGCCGGTGGTCAGCACCAGCAGGCTCGACGCCACGATGGGCGGTATGGCGCTGAAGTGCGCGCAGCGTGCGGTGATGTTGCGGGCCATGCCCAGGCTGTCCAGGTGCGCATCGATCACGCCGCGCGCGCCCGGGTGGGTGGGGGTGGGCGCGATGTGCTCGGCGGCCAGCCAGCTCTCGGCGTCCCAGCCCCGGCGCACGGCCGGGTGCTCGCGGCTGACCAGGCACACCACCTCGTCGCCGAACAGGCGGCCCATGTGCAGGTCGTCGGGCGGCTGCGGCCAGTTGCCGATGACCACGTCGACCTCGCCCTGCGCCAGGTGCGCGTGGTAGTGGGCATCGGCCGACAGCGGCAGAATTTCGATGGGGCACAGCGGTGCCTCGACCTTCAGGCGGGCGACCAGTTGGGGCAGGAACAGCGGGTCCAGGTAGTCGCTGGCCGCCACGCGGAAGGTGCGGGTGGACGTGCGCGGATCGAACCCCCGCGCATCGGAGAACAAGGCCTCGGCCGATCGCAGGATGGCGCCCGCGGGCTCCACCATGCGCAGCGCGGCATCGGTGGGCATCATGTTGGCGCCCGAGCGCACCAGCAGCGGGTCGCCCGCCAGGTCCCGCAGGCGCTTGAGCGCGGCAGACACGGCCGGCTGGTGCATGCCCAGCCGGACGGCGGCCCTCGATACGCTGCGTTCTGTGAGCACGGTGTGCAAGACCCTTATGAGATGGAGGTCTATCTTGTCGAAAAGGGCGTGGTCTCTCATACGGGGGCCTGCATTCCTGTCATACGGCATCGTGTATGCCGTGCGGCGCGGGGCTGCGCAACGCACCGCAAGGGGCTTGCCAATCTTCACATAGAACGCCGCGCCGGCAGCAGCGCGCAGGGCAAAAGTCCCGCGACCGGGCTGCGGGTTGACGGCGGCTGCCCGGTCGTGGCCGGCCACGCCGCAGGTACATTTGTCGATTGCGCGGCCCACGCACCCGCCTGCGCGCAAGCGCTGCTCCTGTTCCTCCCTGCATGAACCCCACACCGCACATTCAAGGCTGGTGCCCCGGCGCCTGGCAGCCCATGGCCTCGGGCGACGGGCTGGTGGTGCGCGTGCGCCCGCCGCTGGGCCGGCTGACCCTGCACCAGGCGCTGCGGCTGTCGCGCCTGGCGCAGGTGCACGGTGCGGGCACGCTGGAGCTGTCGAGCCGCGCCAACGTGCAGCTGCGCGGCGTGCCGCCCGAGCGCCATGCCGCGTTGCTGCGATCCCTGGCGGCCTGCGGGCTGCTGGATGCGGATGCGCGCAGCGAGCGCCTGCGCAATGTGGTGGTCGACCCGCTGCACCGGCCCGGCGACGGCGTGCAGGCGCTGGCCCTGGCGCTGCACCAGGCGCTGGCCCGGTCGCCGGAGCTGGACGCCCTGCCCGCCAAGTTCGGCTGGTCCATCGACGGCGGATATTCGACTTGGCTGCATGGCGTATCAGCAGACATCCGCCTGCTGCGCGCCCCTGGCCTGGGCACCACCGCATGGCGCGTGCAGCCCGATGGGCTGCGCTGGGCGCTGGCGGCAAACAACCAGCAAGACGCTGTGGCTGCGGGCCTGGCACTGGCACGCTGGTTTGCACAACGCTGCCTGCGCCAGAAAGCCATGGGGCAACGGGCCGGACGCATGGCCGCCTGCGCAAAAGAACTGGAAAGCGCACTTCACCACCCCGCTGACGAAAATTCCACGTCCACGTCCACGTCCACGTCCGTGGCATGGCTGGCGGACCTGCCTGCGGGCGTGGCATGGGTGCCCGCCGATGCGGTGGTCTCTGCACAGGCGTCAGAGCACATCCGCGGGGACGATGCCCTGCCCGGCTGGGTGCCCGGCGTCGGCACGCTGGTGGCGGCCCCGCTGGGCCGCGTGCCCGCCCGAGCGTGGGCCGACATGGTTGGCGCAGCGCGCCGCAGCGGCGTCACGGGCCTGCGCGTCACGCCGTGGCGCATGGTGTTGCTGGAAAGCGGCTCGGGCATCGCTGGCAGCGGCAGGCAGGGACTTGAAGACGCGGCGGACCCCGCATCCAGCCCGCACTGGATCACACATCCCGACGACCCGCGCCTGCGCGTGTCCTCATGCACCGGTGCCCCGGGCTGCCCGCAGGCCCACGCGCCCACCCTGGCCCTGGCGCTGGCCTGCGCGCCCCACGTGCCGCCGGGCGCGCACCTGCATGTGTCGGGCTGCGCCAAAGGCTGCGCGCGCCAGGCGCCTGCCACCGTCACTCTGCGGGCGGAAGCGACCGAACGCGGACCGATTTGGGCGGTGATTCGCCAAGGGACTGCCAGCCAGGTCAACGGCGAGCGCATGGAGGAGGCCATCCTGCAAGACAATCCCGGGTTGTTGTTTGCAAAGAATTCATGCTCCACCGCTACGAAACCCAGGGCGCCGAGATCTACCGGCAGTCCTTTGCCACCATCCGGCGCGAAGCCGAGCTGAGCCGCTTCACCCCCGTCGAGGAGCGCGTCGTGGTGCGCATGATCCACGCCGCCGGCATGGTCGAGCTGGCCCCGCTCGTGATGCTCTCCCCCGGCATGGCCGAGGCCGCGCGCCAGGCGCTGCAGGACGGCGCCCCCGTGCTGTGCGATGTGCGCATGGTGAGCGAGGGCATCACCCGCACCCGCCTGCCCGCCACCAACCCCATCATCTGCACGCTGCAGGACGAGCGGATACCCGCTCTCGCCCAGCAACTGGGCACCACGCGCAGCGCCGCGGCGGTGGAGCTGTGGCGCCCGCAACTGCAGGGCGCCGTAGTGGCCATCGGCAACGCGCCGACCGCGCTGTTCCACCTGCTCAACATGCTGCGGGAGCCCGGCTGCCCGCGGCCCGCGGCCATCATCGGCTGCCCGGTGGGCTTCATTGGCGCGGCCGAGTCCAAGGACGCCCTGATGCACGACCTGCCCGTGCCCGCGATGATCGTGCGCGGCCGCCTGGGCGGCTCTGCGATGACGGTGGCCGCCATCAACGCACTGGCCAGCGATGTCGAGTAGCGCCATGGCATCCGCGCAGGCCCGGCCCGGCATCGTCTGCGTGGGCCTGGGCCCCGGCGACCCCGACCTGATGAGCGTGAAGGCCGACCGCCTGGTGCGCGGCGCGCTCCACGTGGCCTTCTTCCGCAAGAAGGGCCGCCCCGGCAAGGCGCGCCAGCTGGTGCAGGGCCTGCTCGCACCCGACGTGACGGAATACCCCATGGAATACCCCGTGACCACCGAACTGCCGGTGGACAGCGCGGACTACGTGGCCCAGCTCTCGGCCTTCTACGACGACTGGTGCACGCGCCTGGCCCTGCTGGCGCAGACGCAGCAGGTGGTGGTACTGTGCGAAGGCGACCCGTTTCTGTACGGCTCGTTCATGCACCTGTACACCCGCCTGCGCGATCGCACCGGCACCGCGCCCGACGTCGTGCCCGGCATCCCCGGCATGGTGGGCTGCTGGCACGCCACGGGCGAGCCCATCACCTGGGGCGACGACGTGCTGAGCGTGATGACCGGCACCCTGCCCGAGGACGAACTGGTGCGCCGCATGCAGACCGCCGACGCGCTGGTGGTGATGAAGGTGGGGCGCAACCTGCCCCGCATCCGCCGCGCGCTGGTGCGCACCGGGCGGCTCGATACCGCGTGGCTGGTGCAAAACGGCACCACGGCCACGCAGCAGGTCGCCCGCCTGGCCGATGTGGCGGACGACGCCTGCCCGTACTTCGCCATCGTGCTGGTGCACGGCCAGGGGCGGCGGCCGGAGGCGGCATGGTGAACGGCTCTGCCAACCCCGCCGCAGGCCGCCTGACCATCGCGGGCCTGGGCCCCGGCGCCCTGGCGCAGGTCACGCCCGAAGTGGCCGCGGCCCTGCAGCACGCCACCGATGTGGTCGGCTACTTGCCGTACGTCGCGCGGGCGCAGGCCCTGTGGCAGCAAGCCGGCGCAGCGCAGCCTGTGGCCTGGCACGCGTCCGACAACCGCGTGGAGCTGGACCGCGCGCAGCAGGCGCTGGCCCTGGCCGCACAGGGCCGGCAGGTCGTGGTGGTGTCGTCGGGCGACCCGGGCGTGTTTGCCATGGCGTCCGCGGTGTTCGAGGCCATGGAGCACGCGGCGCCCGCCACATCGGCAGCCTGGCAGGCTCTGGACGTGCAGGTGCTGCCCGGCATCACCGCCATGCTGGCGGCAGCGGCGCGCGCCGGGGCCCCGCTGGGCCACGACTTTTGCTGCATCAACCTGTCGGACAACCTCAAGCCCTGGCCGGTGATCTCCCAGCGCGTGCGGCTGGCGGCCGAGGCCGACTTCGCGATGGCCTTCTACAACCCCCGCTCGCGCAGCCGGCCCGAGGGCTTCGTGCGGCTGCTGGAATTGCTGCGCGCCCACTGCGAGCCCGGGCGCCTGCTGGTGTTTGCGCGGGCCGTGTCCACGCCCGACGAGCAGCTCACCGTCTGCACCCTGGCCGAGGCAGCGCCCGAGATGGCCGACATGCGCACCGTGGTGCTGGTGGGCAACAGCACCACGCGGCGCGTGGGCCGGTTCACCTACACGCCGCGCTTTTATGGCGTGCCGGCCGACACATCCTCGCTAGGCAGTACGCCATGACGCAGCCAGCGCATCACCGCGCCCACATCCTCGGTGCGCGCACGCTGCGGCAGGGCTGGCCGCTGCACCATCACCACCGGCAGGCCCAGCGCGCGCGCCGCGTCGAGCTTGCCGCGCGTGGCCTCGCCCCCAGCGTTCTTGGCCACCAGCCACTGCACGCGGTGCGCCCGCAGCAGGGCCAGGTCGTGCTCCGCGCTGAAGGGGCCGCGCCCGACCTCCAGGTCCACCGCGGCATCGGGCCAGGGCAGGCTGCCGGGCTCGGGATCATCGACCAGGCGCAGCAGGTAATGGTGCTGCCCCAGGCCCGCAAAGGCCTGCAGCTGCTTGCGCCCCACGGCCAGGAACACACGCGTGGCCTCGGCGGGCAGAGCCGCCGCGGCCGCCGCCATGTCGGGCACATCGATCCACCGGTCGCCCGGCCCGGGTTGCCAGGGAGCCCGCTCCAGCGCCAGCAGCGGCACACCGGCCATGGCACAGGCCTCGCAGGCACGGCGGCTCATCTGCGCGGCAAAGGGGTGCGTGGCATCCACGACGTGCGTGATGCCATGGTCCACGAGGTACTGCACCAGCCCCGGCACCCCGCCAAAGCCGCCGACGCGCACAGGCAAGGGCTGCGCCAGCGGGGCCTGCGTGACGCCCGCATACGAAAAAACGGCTGGCACGCCCGCCTGGTGCAGGGCCTGGGCCAACTGGCTGGCGCCGGTGGTACCCCCCAGCAGGAGAACATGCGTCATGACTGATCCGTGGTTGACATTGGTCGGCTTGAATGAAGACGGGCTGGAGGGGTTGACCCCCGCCGCCCGCCGCGCACTCGATGCCGCCCAGGTGGTGTTCGGCGGCCCGCGCCACCTGGCGCTGGCCGAGGTGGGAGACCGCGGCCGGCCCTGGCCTGTGCCCTTCGACGTCGCCCCCGTGCTGGCCCTGCGCGGGCAGCGCGTGGTGGTGCTGGCATCGGGCGACCCGTTCTGGTTCGGCGCGGGCGGCAGCCTGGCGGCGCACCTGGCGACCCACGAGTGGCGCTGCCACGCGCAACCCTCGACATTCTCGCTGGTCGCGGCGCGCCTGGGCTGGCGGCTGGAGGCAGTCGATTGCCTGGGCCTGCACGCCAGCCCGCTGCAGCAACTGCTGCCCCGCCTGGCGCCGGGGCGCCAGTTCATCGTGCTGCTGCGTGATGGCGCGGCCGTGGCGCAGCTGGCGCAGTGGCTGGTGCATGAAGGCTGGGGCGACAGCAGCCTGTGGGTGATGGAGGCCGTGGGCGGCCCGCGCGAGCGCTGCCGCAGGCTGGCGGCGCACGAGGCGATCACCGCGCTGCCGGCAGACCCCGCACTGGCCCCCGTGGCCGTGGCCCTGCAGGCCCAGGGCGGCGTGGGCATGCCCCAGGTGCCGGGCCTTGCCGACGATTTTTATGCGCACGACGGGCAGATCACCAAGGCCCCGGCCCGCGCACTCACGCTGGCCGCCCTGGCCCCACGCCGCGGCGAGCGGCTGTGGGACATCGGCAGCGGCTCCGGCTCCATCGCGGTGGAGTGGTGCTTGGCCGGGGGCATGGCGCACTGCGTGGAGCAGCACGCGGCCCGTGCCGACAACATCCGCCGCAACGCCGAGCGCGTGGGCCTGCAGGCCGCGCTGCAGGTGGTGCACGGCCTCGCGCCCGCAGCCTTGCACGGGTTGCCACCGCCCGAGGCGGTGTTTGTGGGCGGCGGTTTCGACACCGCGCTGTTCACCGAACTGCAGGCGTTAATGCCCGCCGGTTGCCGCCTGGTGGTCAACGCCGTCACACTAGAGACGCAGGCGCTGCTGGTCCAGCTGCATGGCGCGCACGGCGGGCAATTGCTGCGGCTGGAGCTGTCCAGCGCCCAGCCGCTCGGGCGCATGCACAGCTGGCAGGCTGCCCGCCCGCTGGTGCAGTGGAGCTGGCAGCGATGAAGGGTGATGCCCGCCTGATGCCCCCTGACTCCGCCGCGGGCCCGGGCCACGTCTGCACGGTGGTGGGCGTGGGCCTGCGCGCCCATGCACAGCCCGCCGCGCTGCACGCGCTGTGGGCCCAGGCCCAGGCCTTGCTGCGGGGCGATGTGGTGTGGGCTGCGGACGACCTGCGCCCTTGCGCCGTGGCCGTGCTCGACACAAAGGCGGCGCATCCCGCGCTCGCAGCCTGGCTGTCGGGCATCGCCGGCAGCGCACCGCCCGTACCGGTACGGGCAATCCCCGCCGCAGACCTGGCCGGCCAACCGGTGGCCACCCAATCGCCCCGGCTGCGGGCGCGCTACGGCACCGGCAGCGTGGCCGAAGCCGCGGCCCTGTCGGCCGCAGGGCCGCAAGCTGAACTGGCCGTGCCGCGCCTCGTGGCCGCCGATGGCAGCGCCACACTGGCCGTGGCCGTGGCAATCCGGCGCACTGGCGACCCGGCCTTTGGCATCGCAGCGGTCGCCCTGGCGCATGCCACGGGCCCATCCCAAGAACGACAAGGAGCATCGGCATGACCGTGCATTTCATCGGCGCCGGCCCTGGCGCCGCCGACCTGATCACCGTGCGCGGCCGCGACCTGATGGCCGCGTGCCCGGTTTGCCTGTACGCCGGCTCGCTGATCCCGCGCGACCTGCTGGCGCACTGCCCGCCGGGCGCCCGCATCGTCAACACGGCCGCGATGAGCCTGGACGACATCGTGGCCGAGATCGAGGCCGCCCATGCGCAGGGCCAGGACGTGGCGCGCCTGCATTCGGGCGACCTGTCGGTGTGGTCCGCCATGGGCGAGCAACTGCGCCGGCTGCGCGCGCTGGGCATTCCGTACACCGTGACGCCCGGTGTGCCCTCATTCGCTGCCGCTGCGGCCACGCTGGGCGCGGAGCTCACGCTGCCCGGGCTGTGCCAGTCGGTGGTGCTCACGCGCACCTCGGGCCGCGCCACGTCCATGCCCGAGGCCGAGAACCTGGCGGCGTTTGCCGCCACCGGCGCGGTGCTGGCGATCCACCTGTCGATCCACGTGGCCGACAAGGTGCAGGCCGAGCTGCTGCCGCACTACGGCGCCGACTGCCCCGCCGCCATCGTGTGGCGCGCCAGCTGGCCCGACGAGACCGTGGTGCGCACCACCGTGGGCGCGCTGGCGCAGGCCGTGGCCACCAGCATGGAGCGCACCGCCCTGATCCTGGTGGGCCGCAGCCTGCAGGCCGAGGACTTTGCCGAAAGCCGCCTCTACGCCGCCGACTACGACCGCCGCTACCGTCCCCTGGGCACCGCGCCGCGCTTTCCGGCCACCGATGTGAACGGCGGCACGGTGCTGGACACCGCCCGCGACGAGCCGCTGGACGCGCCCTCCGCATGAGCGACGAACAGGCCCTTCCCCCCATCGCGCTGACCCTCATCGGCATCGGCACCGGCAACCCCGACCACCTCACGCGCCAGGCCATCGCGGCGATGAACGCGGCCGACCTTATCCTGCTGCCGCACAAGGGCGAGGACAAGGCCGAGCTGGCGGCCTTGCGGCAGTCGCTGTGCGACGCGGTGCTGGCTGGCCCTGTGGTGCCGTGCATCGCCGGCTTCGACATGCCGGTGCGCCGCAGCGAGGGCGACGACTACCTGGCCCAGGTGGACGAATGGCATGCCGCGATCACGCAGCAGTGGCAGGCGGCCATCGCCAATGCACTGGCACAGGCCCGCCTGCCTGTGCCTGCCAATGGCGCAGCGCTGCGCGTGGCGCTGCTGGTGTGGGGCGACCCTTCGCTGTACGACAGCACGCTGCGCATCGCAGCCCGCCTGCAGCCTGCGCCGGTACAGGTGCAGGTGGTGGCGGGCATCACGTCGGTGCAGGCGCTGGCGGCGGCGCACGCCATCGCCCTCAACGACATCGGCCAGCCCTTCGTGGTGACCACCGGCCGCCAACTGCGCGACCACGGATGGCCCGCCGGGGTGGATACGGCCGTGGTCATGCTCGACGGGCAGTGCAGCTTCAACACCCTGCCGCCTCAGGACTTGCACATCTGGTGGGGCGCCTACCTGGGCATGCCGCAGCAACTGCTGGACAGCGGCCCGCTGGCCGATGCCGGCCCGCGCATCGACAGCGCGCGCGCCCAGGCCCGCGCGCGCCATGGCTGGATCATGGACATCTACCTGCTGCGCCGGCAGCCTGCCCACGAGGGCTGATCGCGCGGCCCGGGGACGTCCTGCCCAGCCGCAACATCAGAAACCCATAGCGCGCCGGGCATCCTCGTTATACGCTCGCGCTTATGTGGGCGCTGCGCGGTGCGCATACGCTCTGGAACTATCCTTCTGACGATTACCTGCCCGGACCCCGGGCCGCCCCACGCATGACGACGCCCCACCGCCCCCTTCGCTTCATCCGCCGCGGCCAGCCCGTGGTGCTGAACCACGTACCGCCCGACCGCACCCTGCTGGAGGTGCTGCGCGAAGACCTGGGCTGCACGGGCACCAAGGAAGGCTGCGGCGAGGGCGACTGCGGCGCATGCACCGTGGTGCTGGGCGAGCCGCGCGACGGCCAGGTGCACTACAGCGCGGTGAACAGCTGCATACGCATGGCGCATTCGGTGGACGGCATGGCGCTATGGACGGTGGAGGACTTGGCGGAAGACCCACTGATTCAGCCGGCTGATGAACCGCCCAAACCGTCGCGAGCGGACGGCGGGCTAGGCGCACGGAGCGCAGGAACCGGAATGCACATTCAGGTCCATGAGGATTCCGAGCACCGCGCAACGACGCCCACCGTTCGCGCAGCAGGTTTGCATCCTGCGCAGGAGGCCATGGTGCAGTGCCATGGCTCCCAATGCGGCTTCTGCACCCCCGGCTTTGTGATGAGCCTGTTCGGCATGTACCAGCGGCACGTCGTGCCCCTGCAGGCCGTGGGCTGCACCACCCAGGCCACCCACCCCATCCAGACCATCCAGCCCATCACCCGCGAGATGGCGCAGGAAGACCTCTCGGGCAACCTGTGCCGCTGTACCGGCTACCGCCCCATCCTGGATGCGGCACAGCAGATGGCGACCCTGCCCGCCGTCGCAGTCAACGAAACGCTATTGCTACAAAAATTGCAGCAAATGAATGAATCAGGGTCAGCGGTAGCGCCTGATTCTTCTTACATCGCCCCCACGACACTGCCTGAACTGCTGGCAGCCCGCGCAGCCCACCCCGGCGCGCAGGTGGTGGCCGGCTGCACCGATGTCGGCCTGTGGGTGACCAAGCAGCACAAGCAGTACGAACGCATCCTCGATGTGACCCGCGCGGCCGAGCTGCGCCAGGTGCAACGCGATGCGCACCACATCGCCATCGGCGCCGCCGTATCGCTGACCGAGGCCTTCGCGGTGCTCAAGGCCCAGTGGCCCCAGTTGCACAGCTTTGCCGCGCGTTTTGCGGGTCTGCCGGTGCGCAACTCGGGCACGCTGGGTGGCAATGTGGCCAACGGCTCGCCGATTGGCGACTCCATGCCGCTGCTGATCGCGCTGCGCGCCCGGGTGGTGCTGGCCAGCAGCGCGCGTGGCGAGCGCACGCTGCCACTGGAAGACCTGTACACCGGCTACCGCCAGAACGTGATGGCGGCCGATGAGCTGCTGGTGCGCATCGTCGTGCCGCGCCCCGGCGTGACCGAGGCGCTGCGCGCGTACAAAATTTCCAAACGGTTCGACGACGACATCTCCGCCGTGTGCCTGGTCATCAACCTCGATATCGACGCCGGCACGGTGCGCCATGCCAGCATCGGCGCCGGCGGCGTGGCCGCAACGCCCGCACGTGCCCGCCAGACCGAAGCCGCCCTCACCGGCCAGCCTTGGAATGCCGACACTGTGCAAAACGCGGTGCAGGCGCTGCAGGCAGAGTTCAACCCCATCTCCGACATGCGCGCGAGCGGCGCCTACCGCCGCACCGTGCTCGCCAGCCTGCTGCAGCGCTTTTGGCTGGAGAGCCAAGGCGAAGACGCGGTGAGCGTGGAGAACTTCCGCCTGGAGGCCACCGTATGAACCAGCGCGACAACGGCCCCACCAGCCTGCCCGTGAGCCGCGACGCCGGCGACGACCCCATGGTGGCAGCGGCCGACGCCCACGCCGCCGACCCGCAGCCCCCGACGGCTGCCGGCGCACCCTCCGCCCCGATCCCCGCCCCCAGCCTGCGCGCCATGGGCCAGTCCCACATCCATGAAAGCGCGCGCGCCCAGGTGGCCGGGGCCGCCCACTACATCGACGACCTGCCCGAGGTGAAGGGCACGCTGTACGCCGCGCCCATCCTCTCCACCGCGGCCCACGGCACGCTGAACGGCGTGGATGCCACCGCGGCTCTCGCCCTGCCCGGCGTGCGCGGCGTGGTGGTGTCGGCCGACGTGCCGGGTGACAAGCTGCTCGCAGCCTTCGCGCACGACGAGCCCGTGTTTGCCATCGACACCGTGCAGCACATCGGCCAGGTCATCGGCCTCGTCGTGGCAGATTCGGTGATGCAGGCGCGCCGCGCGGTGCGCGCCGTCAAGCTCGACATCACCCCCCTGCCCGCCGTGCTCACCGTGCAGGACGCACTGGCGGCCCAAAGCTATGTGCTGCCGCCGGTGTTCGTGCGCCGGGGCGACGCGGCCGCAGGCCTGGCCTCGTCCGAACACCGCCTGAGCGGCCAGTTCGAAGTCGGCGGGCAAGAGCACTTCTACCTTGAAGGCCAGATCGCCTACGCCCTGCCGCTGGAGCAAAAGCAGTGGTGGATCTACTCCAGCACCCAGCACCCCGGCGAGGTGCAGCACTGGGTGGCACACGCGCTGGGCATCGACAACCACGCGGTCAAGGTCGAATGCCGCCGCATGGGTGGCGGCTTCGGCGGCAAGGAGACGCAGGCCGGCCACCTGGCTGTGTGGGCGGCCGTGGCCGCGAACAAATTCGGCCGCCCCATCAAGCTGCGCCTGGACCGCGACGAAGACTTCATGGTCACCGGCAAGCGCCACCCGTTCGCGTACGACTACGACGTGGGTTTTGACGCCACCGGGCGCATCACGGGCCTGAAGCTGCAGATGGCGGCCAACTGCGGCTTTTCCGCCGACCTGTCGGGCCCCGTGGCCGACCGCGCCGTGTTCCACAGCGACAACGCGTACTACCTGAGCGACGTGGAGATAGCCTCGTACCGCTGCAAGACAAACACCCAAAGCCACACGGCGTTTCGCGGCTTCGGCGGCCCGCAGGGCGTGATCGTGATCGAGGCCATCCTGGGCGACATCGCGCGGGCGCTGGGCCGGGATGCGCAGGACGTGCGCATGGTCAACCTGTACGGCAAGGACGCATCAGAAGGCCGCAACGTCACCCACTACCAGATGACGGTGGAGGACAACATCCTGCACGCGCTTTTGCCCCAGCTGGAGCGCGACGCCGACTACCGCCAGCGCCAGGCGTCGATCGCGGCGTGGAACGCCACCAGCCCTGTGCTCAAGCGGGGCCTCGCGATCACGCCGGTCAAGTTCGGCATCAGCTTCACCGCCACCCTGTTCAACCAGGCCGGCGCGCTGGTGCACGTCTACACCGACGGCAGCGTGCAGGTGAACCACGGCGGCACCGAGATGGGCCAGGGCCTGCACACCAAGGTCGCGCAGATCGTGGCCGACGAGCTGGGCGTGCCGCTGGCCCGCGTGCTGGTCACCGCCAGCGACACCAGCAAGGTGCCCAACGCCAGCGCCACCGCCGCCAGCAGCGGCACCGACCTGAACGGCCGCGCCGCCCAGTTCGCGGCACGCAACGTGCGCGACAACCTCGCAGCCTTCGTGTCGGGGCTCGACACCTGCGGCGCGGGTGCGATCCGTTTCGAAGGCGGACAGGTGATCTCGCCAAAGAAGGTGCGGCAGTTCGACGACGTGGTCAAAGAGGCGTACGCCAACCGCATCCAGCTGTGGAGCGACGGCTTCTACCGCACGCCCAAGATCCACTACGACAAGGCCACGCTCACGGGCCGGCCGTTCTACTACTTCGCCTACGGCGCAGCATGCTCCGAAGTCGTCATCGACACCCTCACCGGCGAGAGCCGCGTGACGCGCGTGGACATCCTGCACGACGTGGGCCACAGCATCAACCCGGCCATCGACATCGGCCAGATCGAAGGCGGCTTCGTGCAGGGCATGGGCTGGCTCACCACCGAGCAGCTGGTGTGGAACGACAAGGGGTACCTGGCCACACACGCCCCCAGCACCTACAAGATCCCGGCCACGGGCGACATCCCCGCGCACTTCCGCGTGAACCTGTGGCCCGAGGCCAACCGCGAAGACAACGTGGGCGGCAGCAAGGCCGTGGGCGAGCCGCCGTTCATGCTGGCCATCAGCGTGTACGAGGCGCTGCGCAACGCGGTGGCTGCAGGGCGCGCTGGCGATGAAGCAGCGCAAGAAGCGCCGGTGGTGTTGACGGCACCTGCGACGGCGGAGAATGTGCTCAAGGCGTTGGGGCGGATGTTGTGATGACTTTTGCCTAGCGCTTTGTTCCCGCGGTGCCTGAATTAAAGCGCTGGAGTCTCACAGTCTCCGCCGAGCCAGGGTCACCCCAAAACCCCCGACACCAGCCGCACCACCCGCCCGCACCTCGCGGCCAGCGACTCGTCGTGGGTGACCATGACGAACGCGGTGCCATGGTCGCGCGCCAGCTGCAGCATCAGCTCGAACACGCCATCGGCGGTCGACCTGTCGAGGTTGCCCGTGGGCTCATCGGCCAGCACGCACGCCGGCCGGGTGACCAGGGCCCGGGCGATGGCGACCCGCTGGCGCTCTCCGCCGGAGAGTTCGGCCGGGCGGTGGTGCACGCGTTCCCTGAGGCCCACCGACGCGAGCACATGGGCGGCCTGCTCATGGGCCTGGGCGTCGGGCATGCGGCGGATGCGCAGGGGCATCGCCACGTTATCCAGCGCGCTGAACTCGGGCAGCAGGTGGTGGAACTGGTAGATGAAGCCCAGGTGCTGGTTGCGCAGCTGGCCCTGGCGCTCGGCCGACAGTGACGACATGGCCTCGCCTTTCAGGCGCACGCTGCCCGCGGTGGGCGCGTCCAGGCCGCCCAGAAGGTGCAGCAGGGTGCTCTTGCCCGAGCCCGATGCGCCGACGATGGCCACGGTCTCGCCCGCGCGGATCTGCAGATCCACGCCCTTGAGCACGGTCACGTCGAGCCGGCCTTCGGTGAAGCGCTTGGTCAGGCCCTTGGCTTCCAGGACCACGGCGCCCGCAGCAGGGGCGGCGTGGCCGGTGTCGTTGTTGTAGTTGTTGTTCTTGTCACTCATAGCGCAGCGCCTCGGCAGGGTTCACACGGCTGGCGCGCCAGCTGGGGTACAGGGTGGCCACGAAGGCCAGCACCAGGGAGATGAGCCCGATGGGCACGATGTCGCTGCTTTGCGGCTCGCTGGGCATCTTGCTGATGAGGTAGATGTCCTTGGGCAAAAAGCTTGCGTTCAGGGCCTTTTCGATGGCCGGGACGATCACGTCGATGTTGAAGGCGATACCCAGGCCGAGCAGCAGGCCCACCGCGGTGCCGATCACGCCGACCATGGCGCCTTGCACCACGAAGATGCCCATGATGCTTTTGGGGCTGGCGCCGAGGGTGCGCAGGATGGCGATGTCGGCGCGCTTGTCGGTCACTGTCATCACCAGGGTGGAGACCAGGTTGAACGCAGCCACCGCCACGATGAGCGTGAGGATGATGAACATCATGCGCTTTTCAAGCTGCACGGCGGCGAACCAGGTGCGGTTTTGCTGTGTCCAGTCGCGCACCAGCAGCATGCCGCTCAGGCTGTTGGCCAGTTGCTGCGCCACTTCGCGGGCCTGGTGCAGGTCCTTGAGCTTCAGGCGCACGCCGGTGGGGCCTTCCAGCCGGAAGATGCGCTGCGCGTCCTCATGGTGCAGCAGCACCAGGGCCGAGTCGTATTCGTAGTGGCCGGAGTCGAAGGTGCCCGCCACCGTCATCTGCTTGAGGCGCGGCACCACGCCCGCCGGGGTGACCTGCCCTGCGGGGGCGATCAGCGTGACCACATCGCCAGCGCGCACACCCAGGGCACGGGCCAGCTCGCCGCCCAGCACCACCCGGAATTCTCCGGGCACGAGCAGGTTGAGCGTCTTTTCATTGGTGGCCGCCAGGTCGGTCACCGCGCCTTCCAGCGCCGGGTCGATGCCCCGCACCAGCGCGCCCTTCATGTCCTCGCCGCGCGCCAGCAGCGCCTGGGCCGAGACGAACGGCGCGGCGCCCACCACATTGGGGTTTTTCTTGGCCTCGGCCAGCGTGAGCGCCGGGTCGGGCAGCGCGGCGCCCTGGGGCGCAAAGATCTCGATGTGCGAGACCACGCTGAGCATGCGGTCGCGCACTTCCTTCTGAAAGCCGTTCATCACCGACAGCACGATGATGAGGGCGGCCACCCCGAGCGCGATGCCCAGCATGGACACGCCCGAGATGAACGAGATGAAGCCGTTGCGCCGGGTGGCGCGGCCGGCGCGGGTGTAGCGCCAGCCCAGGGCCAGTTCGTAGGGGATTTTCATGGATCAAAAAGAAGAGGCCCCGGCAGCGCGGAATGTCTGGTCGGAGCGGGGCAGATTGTGGCATCCCGGACAATAGGGGGATGTCGGACACCACCCATTTGCTCATTCCCTATGCCGCAAGCGCTTCCGAGGGATGCCAGCAAGCCCTGCAGGACCTGGCCCTGCCCCACCTGGACAGGCTCCTGGCCCGGCTCAGCCCCCTCCCCGCATTGAGCGACAACGGCGAAGACACCAGCTTCTCCACGCCCCATGAACGCGCCCTGGCGCGCAACCTGGGCCTGCCCGTGCAGGACGGGCGCATCCCCTGGGCCGCCTGGTACCGCCACCAGCAGGGCCTGGCCGCCGACGGACAGGCATGGGCGTTCTTCACGCCCTGCCAGTGGCAGGTCACCACCGACCACGTCACCCTGCGCGACCCTGAAACGCTGGGCCTGGACGAGGCGGCGTCGCGCGCGCTGCTGGCCATCGTCTCGCCCTGGTTTGCCGAAGACGGCATCACGCTGCATTACGACCAGCCCACACGCTGGCTGGCCAGCGGCGCGCTGTTTGCGCAGCTCGCCACCGCATCGCTCGAGCGTGTGCTGCTGCGCGATGTGCGCGCCTGGATGCCCGACGCCCGTGCCGAGCCCGCAGCCCGCACCTTGCACCGCCTGCACAGCGAGATGCAGATGCTGCTCTACACCCATGCCTTCAACGACGAGCGATCGGCGCGCGGGCTGCCGGTGGTCAACTCGTTCTGGGTCCATGGCGCGGGTGTGCTGCCAGAGGCCTTGCCGCCTGCCGCATCCAAGGGCGTGAACCCCCTCCAGCCCACCACCTTGCACGACGCCGCACTGCGCGACGATTGGCGCGCCTGGCGCACGGCGTGGGCCGCGCTCGACGCAGGCCCCGTAGCCGACCTGTTGCGCCAGGCCGAGGCCGGCACCCCCGTGCAACTCACGCTGTGCGGCGAGCGCAGCGCCCTTGCCTTTCATTCCGCCCCGCGCACGCTCACCCAGCGCATTCAAGGCTTTTTCAAGCCCTCCCGCTTCATGGACCTGCGCCACCAGCTATGAAAATAATAGCAAGAGACATTCCCCCCCGTGCCGCCTGGGCGCTGGAGCAGGCCGGCGTGCACCCGCTGCTGGCACGCTTGTACGCAGCGCGTGGCGTGCGGGCCAAGGACGAGCTGGACGACGGCCTGGCCCGGCTGCTGCCGCCCAGCGGCGACCAGGGCCTCAAGGGCATTGGCGACGCCGCCCGCCTGCTGGCCGACGCCATGGCGCAGAACCAGCGCCTGGTGATCGTGGCCGACTACGACTGCGACGGCGCCACCGCCTGCGCCGTGGGCGTGCGCGGCCTGCGCATGCTGGGCGCGCAGCAGGTGGACTACCTGGTGCCCGACCGCGTGACGGACGGCTATGGCCTCACGCCCAGCATTGCGCGCCGCGTGAAGGAGCGCGGGGCCGATGTGCTGATCACCGTGGACAACGGCATCGCCAGCGTGGACGGCGTGGCCGAAGCCAAGGCGCTGGGCCTGACCGTGGTCGTCACCGACCACCACCTGCCGGGCCCCGCGCTGCCGGCGGCCGACGCCATCGTCAACCCCAACCAGCCCGGCTGCACGTTCGAGAGCAAGTCCATGGCCGGCGTGGGCGTGATGTTCTACGTGCTGCTGGCGCTGCGGGCCGAGTTGCGGGCGCGGGGTGTTTTTGATGCGGCCACCCAACCCAAGCTGGACCCGTTGTTGACTCTCGTGGCGCTGGGCACCGTGGCCGACGTGGTCCGGCTCGACGCCAACAACCGCCGCCTGGTCGCCCAGGGCCTCAAGCGCATCCGCGCGGGCCAGATGCCCGCCGGAGTGGCGGCGCTGTTCCACGCCGCGGGCCGCAAGGCGCCCGTGGCCACCACGTTCGACTTCGGCTTTGCGTTGGGCCCGCGCATCAACGCCGCAGGCCGCCTGGCCGACATGACGCTGGGCATCGAATGCCTGCTTACCGATGATGCGGGCCGCGCCGCCGAGCTGGCCGCCACACTCGACGGCATCAACCGCGAGCGCCGCGAGATCGAGGGCGGCATGCGCGAGCAGGCGATGCTGATGGCCGAGAGCCTGTTCGACGACAGCGAGGAGCCGCCACCCGCGATCAGCGTGTTCGACCCCGATTTTCACGAAGGCGTGGTGGGCATCGTGGCCAGCCGCATCAAGGACAAACTGCACCGCCCCACGTTCGTGTTTGCCGCCAGCAGCGCGCCGGGCAAATCGCACGAGCTCAAGGGCTCGGGCCGCTCCATCCCCGGCTTTCATCTGCGGGATGCGCTGGACCTGGTGGCCAAGCGCCACCCGGGCGTGCTGCTGAAGTTCGGGGGGCACGCCATGGCGGCGGGCTGCACGGTGGATGCGGACTCGTTCGACACCTTCGAGCAGGCACTGGCCCAGGTGGCGCAGGAGTGGCTCGATGCCTCCACCCTCACCCGCCGCATCGAGACGGACGGCCCGCTGTCGGCGGAATACTGCCGCGCCGACATCGTGGACACGCTGCACCGCGAGGTCTGGGGCCAGGGCTTCTTGCCCCCTACGTTCAGCGAGGAAGTGCAGATCGTGAGCCAGCGCCTCGTGGGCGAGGCCAAGAACCATTTGTCGATCAAGCTCATGCACCAGGGCAATCCCGTCGACGCGATCTGGTTCGGCCACACCGAGCAGCTGCCTGCGCGGGTGCTGCTGGCGTTTCGGCTGGATGTGAACGAGTGGAAGGGAGAGCGCAAGGTGCAGTTTTTGGTGGAGGGCGCTGAGGTTCAGTGACAACCCCCTGAGGCGCTTCGCGCCATCCCCCTTCTCTCGAATCGCTGCGCGATTCGGGAAGGGGGACGCAGCCAGCGCGGCGGGGCGGCCCTTGCGCGGCTGCCGCTGGCTTGCGCTGCGACAGTTGCGGAGTTCTATTGGCCACGCCGGCATCCGCAGGGGCCGCACGTCGGTCGAAAAGGTCGATAAGTGCAAGTTCAGGCCTGCAACGGACCTCGGCTGCGCTGGCGCACTACGGTGACCTGCTCGCCGCCCACGCCCCAGTTGTCAGGGTCGATCTCGTCGATGATGACAGTCACGGTCTCGGGTTTTTTGTCCAGCACTTCCTGCAGAAGGCGGGTGACGCCCGCGATCAGGGCGGCCTTCTGGGCGGACGTGGTGGGGATGTCGCGTCGGGCGAGGCGGATGTTGACCAGGGGCATGCGCAGATCCTTTTTTTCAGTGACACACCAAAGCAAAAGGCAGCCGAGGCTGCCTTTTTTTTCGTTTTTTTGTTCTTGAAGCTCGCGTAAACATTCGGAGCTTCGGACGTCTTAGAAGCTTTCCCAGTCGTCATCGCCGCCCTGGGCCGTAGCACGGGGTGCGGGCGACGGGGCTGGCGCGTGCGGGGCTGTGGGGCGGGCTGCCGGGGCGGCAGATGATGCGATCCGGGGCGCGGCTGGCGCCTTGGCGTTTGCGCTGGCAGGCTTGGACGGTGCGGCGACGCGTGCGGCAGGCGCGGCGGCCTTGACCGCGGCGGCAGGCCTGGGCGCGGCGGGTGCGGGGCGTGGTGCCGGGGCTGGTGCGCTCACAGCCATAGCGCCGACGTTGAATACCGACACCACTTCGGCCAGGCGTTGCGCCTGGTCGCGCATTGAGGTGGCTGCGGCTGTCGATTCCTCCACCAGCGCCGCGTTCTGCTGGGTCATCTGATCGAGGTGCGTGACCGCCTGGTTCACCTGCGCAATGCCGTCGCGTTGCTCCGTCGACGATGCCGTGATCTCGCCGATCAGGTCGCTCACGCGCTGCACGCTCGCCACGATCTCCTGCATGGTCTGCCCGGCCTGAGCGACCTGGGCCGAGCCCGATTCGACGTTCTGCACCGAGGCACCGATCAGCGCCTTGATCTCCTTGGCGGCCTCTGCACTGCGCCCGGCCAGGCTGCGCACTTCGCTGGCCACCACCGCAAAGCCCCGGCCTTGCTCGCCGGCGCGGGCTGCTTCCACCGCGGCGTTCAGTGCCAGGATGTTGGTCTGGAAAGCGATGCCGTCGATCACGCCGATGATGTCGTTGATCTTTTTGCTGCTGTCGGTGATCTGCTGCATGCTGGTCACCACTTGGCCCACCACTTCGCCGCCGCGCGCTGCTGCCTGGGCTGCAGTGCTGGCCAGTTGGTTGGCCTGGCGGGCGGTGTCGGCCGACTGGCTCACGGTGGCCGTCAACTGCTCCATGCTGGCCGCGGTCTCTTCCAGGTTGGAGGCCGTCTGCTCGGTGCGGGCCGACAGGTCGTGGTTGCCGTTGGCGATCTCCACCGATGCGGATGACACGGAATTGACGCCCGTGCGCACCTCGCCCACCACGCCGCGCAAGCGCTCGGACATGGACGACAGCGCGCGCAGCATGTGGCCGAATTCGTCCTTGCGGGTGGACTGGATCTCGCGCGTGAGGTCGCCTGCGGCAATGGCGTCGATGTTCTCGACCGCCTGGTTCAGCGGCACGGTGATGGAGTGCACCAGCTTCCACGCCAGGAACAAGCCCACCGCCATCAGCACGAGCGAGGTGACGATGCCCCAGATGGCGTACTCCACGCGGCGCGCGGTGGCGTCGGCGCGGATGGCATCGCGGCGCTTTTCCAGCGTGGCCACGAAGTCGTCCTGGGCCTTGAGGTACTTGGTGACCAGGGGCGCGAACTCGTCGTCCGCAAACCGCTGGGTGGCCACCGCGTCGCCTGCGCCCTTGAGCTCCCAGGTCTTGGCGGTGGCGGCCAGCACGGCCTTGCGAGCGTCCAGCACCTTGTCGAGCGACGCCTTTTCCTCCGGCGCGGTGGCCGAGGCAACGATGGACTCCTGCACCTTGTTGATGGAGCCGATGATCTCTTTGACCTTGGCGCCGTACTGCTCGGCCAGCACCGCGTCGGTGGTCACTGCGCCGCCCATGACCATGGTGACGGCGGTTTCGGTGGAGCCCCGCCAGCGCACGGCCGACGAGATGCGTGCCTCGATCTCCACCACCGCATCAATGGCGGCAGACATGGACGTGTTGGCCCGGTTCTGCGCAAAGCCCGAGAGCAGCAGCATGCCGATCATCAGGCCCAGAAATGCGCCCCACAGCTTGCGGGAGACGCGGATATTGTCGAATTGCATGGTTTTTCCCTGGTGGATCTGTTGTGTGTTCATGCAAGGCGCGGCTCGCCCGGAAACATTCGATTACATCAGCAACAACCCATAGCCTACGCCAGCCAGGCACCCTCTTGCGCCAGCCATTCACCGGGAAAAACCCGCATTCAGAAACCCCGGGAACGGCAGACAGACGCTGGCCGCGCGCCCGAGTCGCAGGCGGCCTACCGAGCCTGCCGGTGGAAGCGCACGCGCTGGTTCAGCTAAAAATTGCCGCTACCGCACGGCTGATCCGCGCCAGCAGCTATCAATTCGGTAGCGGCCAGGGCCGCCATCCGGGATCGGGCGCCCTGTCAGAAGCTTTCCCAGTCATCGTCGTTGCCTCCTGCTGTCGCACGGGGTGCCGGTGCGTTGGATGGGGCCGTTGCGGTCCCTGCGGTCTTGGATGCCGCGGCGGGCTTGGAAGGCGCCAGCCGCGGGGCTGCGGGCGCCTTGGTGGAGGGGGGCCGCGCAGCAGCTGCGGCCGCGGCAGGTTTGGCTCCAGTGCCGCCTATGCGGGGCGTGGCTGAAGATGCCGGCCGGGGTGCTGCCGCAGGGGCGGGCCGGGAGGCCTGGCGTGACGGGGCGGGTGCATGCACCGCCATCGCACCCACGTTGAACACCGACACCACTTCGGCCAGGCGCTGCGCCTGGTCGCGCATCGAAGTGGCTGCGGCTGTCGATTCCTCCACCAGCGCCGCATTCTGCTGGGTCATCTGATCGAGGTGCGTGACCGCCTGGTTCACCTGCGCAATGCCGTCGCGCTGCTCGGTGGACGATGCGGTGATCTCCCCGATCAGATCGCTCACGCGCTGCACGCTCGCCACGATCTCCTGCATGGTCTGCCCGGCCTGTGCCACCTGGGCCGAGCCGGATTCCACGTTCTGCACCGAGGCGCCGATCAGCGCCTTGATCTCCTTGGCGGCTTCGGCGCTGCGCCCGGCCAGGCTGCGCACTTCGCTGGCCACCACCGCAAAGCCGCGGCCTTGCTCGCCGGCGCGGGCTGCTTCCACCGCCGCGTTCAGCGCCAGGATGTTGGTCTGGAAAGCGATGCCGTCGATCACGCCGATGATGTCGTTGATCTTTTTGCTGCTGTCGGTGATCTGCTGCATGCTGGTCACCACCTGGCCCACCACCTCGCCGCCGCGCGCTGCAGCCTGGGCTGCGGTGCTGGCCAGCTGGTTGGCCTGGCGGGCGGTGTCGGCCGACTGGCTCACGGTGGCCGTCAGTTGCTCCATGCTGGCCGCGGTCTCTTCCAGGTTGGAGGCCGTCTGCTCGGTGCGGGCCGACAGGTCGTGGTTGCCGTTGGCGATCTCCACCGATGCGGATGACACGGAATTGACGCCCGTGCGCACCTCGCCCACCACGCCGCGCAAACGTTCGGACATGGCCGACAGCGCGCGGGTGAGCGTGCCGAGCTCGTCCTTGCGGTCGTCGTGGATGTTCTGGGTCAGGTCGCCCGCCGAGATCGCCTCGGCCAGCAGCACGGCACGGTCCAGCGGCCGCGTGACGGAGCGCACCAGGAGCGATGCCATCAGCATGCCCAGCAGCACCACGCCCACCGCCGCCGTGAGTCCGATCACCACCAGATTGCCCCGTGTGTCGCGGGCGGCCTTCACGGCCTCGTCGCGCTGCAGTTGCTGCGCGGCCACGAATTTGTCGATGGACTCCAGGTACGCCACGGCCTTGGGCCGGTAGGTGCTGGCCAGGTATGCCTGTTTGGCGGCGGCATCGCCCGCGTCGGTCAGCTCCTTGAGCTTGTCGGTTTGGCCCCGGATATCCGCGCGCGCGGCGGCCACGTTGGCCAGTGCGGCCTTGTCCGCTGCGGACACCGAGGTCTTGCCAATCTGCTCCTGCACTGGCGTGATGCGCGCCGTCAGCGCCGCCACGCGGGCGTCGAAATCGGCTTTGAGGGCCTGGTCGGTGGTGACGAAGCTGGCCATCGACATGGTCACCGCCACCTCGGCCAGGCCCCGCCAGGTCACGGCGGTGGTGATCGCTTCCTCGTATTTGTCGACCGACTGCTCGGTGGCGGCGGAGACCTGTCGGCCGTATCACTGGGTCCACAGGGTGGTCACCAGCATCAGTGCCAGCAGACCGAGAACAACGCTCCACATCTTGTGGGCCACGCGCAGGTCGTTGAATTTCATGCTCGCTCCTTGGCGCAGCGCGGATCACCGCGCTGCCGCTGCGGCGACGCCGAAGGCACCGGTGCGCAGCATGGGCCCATGCCCCTACTGGCAGTGTTGCTGGGTTCGGCAGCGCGCGTTATCGGTACAAGCCCTAAAATGAACCGGTGACAACCATTCTCAACGCCGACCTGCACTGCCATTCCGTTGTTTCCGATGGCACCCTCACGCCCGAAGACCTGGCCGCCCGCGCCAAGGCCAACGGGGTCGAGCTGTGGGCGTTGACCGACCATGACGAGATCGGCGGCCAGCACCGCGCCCTGGCCGCAGCGCGCGCCCAGGGCATGCCCTACCTCACGGGCGTCGAGATTTCCGTCACCTTTGCCGACACCACGGTCCACATCGTGGGCCTGGGGTTCGACCCCGACAACGCCCAGTTGGTTGACGGCCTGGCCGCCACGCGCGGCGGGCGCGGCGAACGCGCCAAGGACATGGCGGACCAGCTGGCGCAGGTGGGCATCCACAACGCCTACGAGGGCGCCCTGCAGTTCGTGGGCAACCCCGCGCTGATCTCGCGCACCCACTTTGCCCGCTTTCTCGTGGAAACCGGCGTCTGCCGCGATACGCCCGAGGTCTTTCGCAAGTACCTGACCGAAGGCAAGCCCGGCTATGTGCCGCACCGCTGGGCAGCGCTGGGCGACGCCGTACGCTGGATCACCGAGGCCGGTGGCATGGCGGTGATCGCCCACCCGGCCCGCTACAAGTTCAGCGCCAATGAAGAGTTCGCGCTGTTTTCCGAATTCAAGCAGCACGGCGGGCGCGGCGTGGAGGTGGTCACCGGCAGCCACAGCGCGCCCGAATACGTGACCTACGCCGCGATGGCCGAGGAGTTCGGCCTGGCCGCCTCGCGCGGCAGCGACTTCCACAGCCCCGACGAATCGCACACCGACCTGGGCACGCTGCCGATGCTGCCGGGCCAGCTGACCCCCGTGTGGGAGTTGCTGGCCGACAAAATCCAGCGATAGAACCCGCCCTGGCGCAGCCAGCCGCTGCGCGGCGCAGCGTGCACCACCGGCCGTCTGCAGCGTGGGGTGCGCCCCGGTCGGCGGACCGAAGGGCCGAGACCGCACTGTGCGGTGCACGGGCCTCGACTGCAGCGGGTCGGCCGTTGCGCGCCGTGCACTTCGTATTTTTGTGAACCCTTGAGACCGCCCCACCATGGCCCAGTATTTTGAAGCCCACCCCGACAATCCCCAGCCCCGCCTGCTCAAGCAGGCCGCCTTGCTGCTGCAAAAGGGCGGCATCGTGGCCGTGCCCACGGACTCGAGCTACGCCCTCGTCTGCCACCTGGACGACAAGGACGCGGTGGACCGCCTGCGCCGCATCCGCCAGGTGGACGACAAGCACCACCTCACGCTGCTGTGCCGCGACCTGTCCGAGCTGGCCAACTACGCCCGCGTGGACAACCGGCAGTACCGCCTGCTCAAGCTGGGCACGCCCGGCCCCTACACCTTCATCCTGGAAGCCACCAAGGAAGTGCCGCGCCGCGTGAGCCACCCTTCGCGCAAGACCATCGGCCTGCGCGTGCCCGACCGCAAGGGCCTGCAACTGCTGCTGGAGCTGCACGGCGCCCCGCTGCTGGCCACCACGCTGATCCCCGCGGGCGAAACCGAGCCCCTGAACGACCCGCAGGACATCCGCGCGCGCTACGAAAAACTGCTCGATGCCATCGTGGACGCCGGCGCCTGCCCCCTGGAGCCCACCACCGTGATCGACCTGACCCCGATGGGCACCGGCGGAGACCCCGAAGTCATCCGCGAAGGCCGTGGAAGTTTGCAGGCGCTGGGGTTGTAGAACCAAAGTCTCGGACCCTCCTCTGCGCCTGTGCAGACCGTGCTGAGCCTCAGAGTCCTTTTTTGGATTGCAGCGCCCAAAACTGGCGCGGCCCAAGGCCAGTGCCACCGTGGATCTGGCTCCGCCAGTCCAGGGGTGGCGTCCCCCTGAGGGGGAAGCCGCGCAGCGGCTCAGGGGGCTACAACTTAAACGCGCCGACCGCCTGCTCCAGATCGCTGGCCTGTGCCGACAGCGCCGAGGCCGTGGCCACCGCGTTCTGCACGAGCGCCGCCGTCTCCTGCGTGGCGCCGTCCATGTGCGATACGGCGGCGTTCACATGGCTGATGGCCTCGCTCTGCTCGCGCAGGGCCACCGAAATCTCGCCCAGCAGGGTGCTGACCTGGCCGACGGCAACCACGATCTCTTCCATGGTCTTGCCGGCCTTGCCCACCTGGCCCGCACCGCTTTCCACCTGCTCGACCGATGCGCTGATCAGCGCCTTGATCTCGCGCGCGGCCACCGCGCTGCGCTGCGCCAGGCTCCGCACTTCGCTGGCCACCACCGCAAAGCCGCGGCCCTGCTCGCCGGCGCGGGCGGCTTCCACCGCGGCATTCAGCGCCAGGATGTTGGTCTGGAAGGCGATGCCTTCGATCACCTGGATGATGTCCACGATCTTGCGCGAGCTGCCGCTGATGGCCTGCATGGTCTGCACCACCTCGCCCACCACGGAGCCGCCCTGCTCGGCGATGGCCGATGCCTTGACGGCCAAGCCGCTGGCCGAATGTGCGCGCTCGGCGTTCTGGCGCACGGTGGCGGTCAGCTCTTCCATGCTGGCGGCGGTTTCGGTCAGGGACGAGACCTGGTCTTCGGCGCGGCGCGACAAATTGCTGTTGCCACGGTCGATGTCGGCGGCCGATGCGGTGATGGAGTCGGTGCTTTGCTTGATGCGCGAGACCAGCTCGGTCAGGGTGTCCTCCATCGTGCCCATGCCGTCGAGCAGCCGCCCGAAGTCACCTTCGAGGTCGGAGCTGAACTCCTGGCTCAGGTCGCCCGACGCCACGGTCTCGGCGATCAGGATGGCCTGGTTGAGCGGGCTCACGATGCCGCTGCGCAGGGTCAGGAAGGCCACGAGCGACAGTGCGAACACCGCGATGCCGCCGCCCACGATCCACGAGCGTGCACCGGACAGGTGCTCGCGCGCCTGCGTGGACTTGGCGGCGCGCTCGCCGTCCGCGGCGGTGGACACCGCACTGCGGTAAGCGTCTTCAGCGCGGCTGATGCGCGACAAACCCATGCCCATGATCAACGCCATCAGCAGCGCTATGCCGCCAAAGGCCAGTACGAGGCGGGTTCCGATTTTGAGGTGATCCAGGGGCACGGGATGTCTCCGAAAGGGTGTTTTGTATGAGTATGGTCCGCAGCGCAACGAGAAACAGCACCCCAAACCTGCGATGCATTTTGTTACTCCGTGCCACATGCTATCAACGAATGGGCGCGGAGGGTGTAACGCTGTCGCACAACCGCATCACCCTTCCTGCACGGCCTGGGCTTTCCCCTGGCCGCGTGGGCGTGTTGCGTGCGTCTGAGACAATCGACGGGTGGACATCTCCAATCTCATCCAAACCGTTCTGATCTACGCCCTGCCGGTGCTGTTTGCCATCACGGTGCACGAGGCAGCCCATGGCTACGCCGCGCGCCACTTCGGCGACAACACCGCGTACATGATGGGGCGCATCACGCTCAACCCGCTCAAGCACATCGATCCGGTCGGCACCATCCTGATGCCGCTGCTCCTGTACTTCGCGACCTCGGGCGCGTTCCTGTTCGGGTACGCCAAGCCGGTGCCGGTCAACTTCGGCAACCTGCGCAACCCCAAGCGGCACATGATCTGGGTGGCGCTGGCCGGGCCGGCGTCCAATTTCATCCAGGCCATCGGCTGGGCCGTGCTGCTGGTGGCGCTGGTGGGCTCGGGTGTGGACGAACGCTTCTTCATCGAGATGGCGCGCGCCGGCGTGCTGGTCAACCTGGTGATGTGGGCCTTCAACCTGTTTCCGCTGCCGCCGCTCGACGGCGGGCGCATCCTGGTGGGCCTGTTGCCCTGGAAGCAGGCGCACATGGTCTCGCGCATCGAGCCTTACGGCTTCTTCATCGTGCTGGCCCTGGTGGTGGCGGGTGTGGTGGGCGCGCTGTGGCTGCGCCCGCTGATGTCGGTGGGCTATACCGTCATCCAGTTTCTGCTCACCCCGCTCACAGCCCTGTTGCGTTAATTGTTCTCTCCCCTTTTTGCTGACACCGTCCCCATGAGCACCACGCGTTTTCTCACCGGCATCACCACCACGGGCACGCCCCACCTGGGCAACTTCGTGGGCTCGATCCGCCCCTCGGTGGCGGCCAGCCTGTCGCCCAACGTGCAGAGCTTTTACTTCCTGGCCGACTACCATGCGCTGATCAAGTGCGAGGACCCGGTGCGCATCCAGCGTTCCACGCTGGAGATCGCGGCCAGCTGGCTGGCGGCGGGCCTGAACCCCGACCACGTCACCTTCTACCGCCAGTCCGACATCCCCGAGATTCCCGAGCTCAACTGGCTGCTGTCGTGCGTGACCGGCAAGGGGGTGCTCAATCGCGCCCATGCCTACAAGGCATCGCAGGACAAGAACCTCGCTGCCGGGCGCGAGGCCGACGACGGCGTGACGGCGGGCCTGTTCATGTACCCGGTGCTCATGGGCGCCGACATCCTGATGTTCAAGGCGCACAAGGTGCCCGTGGGCCGCGACCAGATCCAGCACATCGAGATGGCGCGCGACATGGCCGCGAGCTTCAACCACCTGTACGGCGAGCACTTCGTGCTGCCCGAAGCCGCCATCGACGACCATGTGGCCACGCTCCCCGGCCTGGACGGGCGCAAGATGAGCAAGAGCTACGACAACACCATCCCGCTGTTCAGCTCGCGCGACCAGCTCAAGAAGCTGATCGGCGGCATCCTGACCGACTCGCGCGCGCCCGGCGAGCCCAAGGAGGTGGACGGCTCGGCCCTGTTCCAGATCTACCAGGCCTTTGCCACGCCCGAAGAGACCGAGGCGCTGCGCAAGGCCTATGCCGACGGCATTGCCTGGGGCGACGCGAAGAGCACGCTGCTCGAACGCGTAGACCAGGTGATCGCCCCCATGCGCGCGCAGTACGAGGAGCTGATCCACAACCCCGCCCGCATCGAAGCCACGCTGCTGGCCGGCGCCGAGCGGGCCCGCGCCCTGGCCACGCCGTTCATCCGCGAGTTGCGCTCGGCCGTGGGCCTGCGCAGCCTGGCGCAGGCCACCACCGCAGCCAAGCCCGCCAAGGCAGCGAAGGCCGCCCTGCCCTCGTTCAAGCAGTACCGCGAAGCCGACGGCAAGTTCTACTTCAAGCTGGTGGATGCCGATGGCCGCCTGCTGCTGCAGAGCACCGGTTTCGATGCGCCCAAGGAGGCCGGCCAGGCCATCGCGCGGCTGCAGCGCGAAGGCCTGGGCGCGCTCGCGGGCCACATCGCGCCCGTGGAGGGCGTGGCAGATGCGCAGGTGTCCGCGGCGCTGGCCGCGCTGGCCGAAGCGGCGGCGTGAAGCCTCCGGCCTGCGCGGCCGGAACGCTCACTTTTTGATAGCTGCTGGCGCTCGATGGACAAGCGCCAGCGGCCAAAAACATCCGACATCTAGTCCCGATACCGCACGCGCATCCACAGCGTAGGCTTGTCCCGCCCGTCGAGCGGCGCCTGCACCGAGCCGATCAGCGACCACCGCCGGTCCGAAAGGTCCATGGAATGGGCCAGCGCCAGGCTCCAGCCCGGCGCCTCGCTGCGGCCATTGAGCACGGTGGTGAAGCGGGTGCTGCGGTACACCAGCGAGCCATAGGTGTAGTCGCGCCCGCCGTGCCGCCACACGTTGACCAGCACCAGCGTGTGCCGCGGGAACCCCGGCAGCGCGTTGCCCGGCACCCAGTCGCCCGTGTTGCGCGCCTGCGCCCAGGTGTAGCCCGCCAGCAGGCTCCAGCGCGGGGTCAAGATGCGATTGAGCGCCGCGCCCGCCTGCCGCAGCCGGCCCTTGTCGAACAGGGGGGTGCCGTTGTAGGCGTCCACGGCGGTCTCGGCGGTCTGGATCAGCGGGCCCAGCGACTCCACCCGCTCGCCCACCAGCACGTTGGGCATGTACAGCAGGCTGCCGTCCGTGTACATGGCGTTGGCGATGGTCTGCTGCGACAGGCTGGCATAGCCGAAGGTGCGCACGTCGATCTCCCAGTCCAGTTGCACGGCGCTCTTGCGCACCAGGCTTCCCGGCATCTGGTACTGGTGGTCGATGGGAATGGCGCCCACCGACACGGGTGCCAGCGTGTTGGCCGCCGGGGCATGCATGCTCTCGATGTAGGCCGCGTGCAGCGCGCGTCCGGGGCCGAAGCGGTACGACACGCCCAGGCGCGGCAACCAACGCCGGGGGTGGCCGCCCTGGTCCAGCACGGGCGCGCGCAGGTCCTCGCCGGAGGCTCCCGCCAACACGCGGGAGCGGTAGTGCATGTCAAAGCGCGGCCACGACGCCTGCGCATGCCAGGTCCACGGGCCGTGGGTGGTCTCGAGCGCGAGCCAAGGCATGTCGAAGCGCAGGTCGGAGTCCTCGCTGCGCGTGACCAGCGAGTACGCACGGTGGAAACCCAGGCGCACACGGCTGCGCTCCCAGCCCCCGCTCCAGCGCTGGGCGCCATGCTGCACCGTGTGGCGCAGCATGAGGCTGTCGGCCGTGTCGGCACTGCGCTCGTCGTATGCACCGACCAGGGATTGCTGCAGCGCCTTGCTGTCGCCGTAGCTGGCGCGCCCGGCCTTGAACCAGGTCTGCTCGTCGGCCGACCAGCGCCACGCGCCGCCCACGTCCGAGCGCCGCGTGGGGCTGCGCGCCTGGGTGTTGAAGACGACGCCGTCGCTGTCGACCAGCCCGCCCGGCACGGAGTAGCGGGTGCGGTCCTCGAAGTGCAGCAGCAGCAGGCTGAGCCGGTCCGTGGGCTTGATGCCCACACCGATGCGCACGCCCGAGGACAGCAGCCGGTAGCTGCCAGTGCCGTCGCGCGGGTCCTGCTGCTGGCCTTCGATGCCGACGCGCCAGGCCACCGGCACGGGCGCTGCGGCCAGGCCCCGGTGGCCCAGGTCGGCCACGCCCGCATCGTGCACCGGGCCGCGCTGTGCGCTGGCGCCGGCCAGCCATTCGCTGCCCGTGGTGCGCAGCAAAGGGGGCTGCTTTTCGCTCGCGCCAAAGGCCAATGGGTCGGCCAGGTAGCCCTGGTAGAGCTCGGAGCTGCGGCTGAAGCTGCTCTCGTACCGGTTGGCCATGAAGAAGTGGCTGCCCGCCCACAGCGGGTAGTACGACTGCTGCGCATAGGCCCGAGCCCAGTGCTCCAGCCCGAAATCACCCAGCGCCTTGCCCAGGTTGGCCGAGCCCTGGCTGTCCGATGCCAGCGGGTTCAGCGACCTGAGGTACGGCAGCCGCACCAGCGCCTCGCGCGCGGCGGCAATCGCGGCCTCGGGCTGGCCGCTGTCGTTGCGCAGGATGGATTCGATCTGCCAGGGCAGCGGGTCCTGGGGGTCGGCCAGCCGAGCCCGGTCCAGCGAGTCGAAGGCCGCGGCCAGCTCGCCCAGCCGGTACTCGGCCACGGCCAGCCACACCTGGGCGCGGGCATAGCGGGGCTCGATCACCAGCGCCTTGAGCAGTTGCGTGCGCGCGGCGTCGGCATCGCCCTGCTGCAGCGCCAGCAGGCCGGCACCGGCCAGGCTGGTGTAGTCGTCGCCCGCCAAGGCCAGGGCGGCATCAAAGCCGGTGCGCGCGTCGGCCAGCCGCAGCGCCTCGGTGTCCGCCGTGGCCTGCTCCGCGCGGTAGACCGGGTGGTCGGGTGCCAGCGCCACGGCCCGCGCCAGGGTGGTGCGGGCGGCATGCAGGTCGCCCCGCTCCTGCTGTGCACGGCCCAGGCCCCACAGCGCCGCCGCTTGCTGCGCGTCGCCCTGCGCGCGGTCTGCCGCCTGCCGGTACAGGGCCAGGGCGGCATCACCCTGGCCGTCCAGGCGGTGCCAGTCGGCATCGGCCAGCAGCAGCTCCACCGCGTCGGGTGCGGTGGCCCGGGTCTCGGCGATCCAGGCGCGGGCCACCTCGCCCCGGTCCAGCGCCATGAGCAACTCGGCCCGGCGTGCCGCGGTGCGCGGGTCGCGCAGGCGCTGCCACGCGGCGGCGAGCCGCGCCTGGGCGGCATGCAGTTCGCCGTCAAACACCTCCAGGTCGGCCAGGACCAGTTCGACCACCGCGCCCCCTTCGCCGCGCGCCGACAGCGCCAGCAACCGGTCGCGGGCACGCGACCACTGGCCGCCGCGCAGGTCGGTGCGCACGGCCTGCAGGGGCCCAGCGAGGCCGGGTGCCGCGAACTCGGCCCAGCGCGTGGCATCGCCCGGGTACGCCGCCACCCACTGCACCCGTTCACGCGGCTGTACCAGCAGCCGCTTGACGGGGGCCTGGCCAGGCTCCACGTAGCCCTGCTCGGCGGGGCCCAGCTGCACGCTGCCCTGCGCGTTGCTCAGCTCCACCAGGCCCGAGAGCACGGTGAGCGTGGTACGGCCCTGGGCATCCACCTGCACATCCCAGTCGGTGCCGCGCACCACGGCCAGGGCTGCAGGGGTCTGCAGCTGCAGCGATGCCGGGGTCTTCTTGGTGCGGGCCCACAGGCGGCCCGCGGCCAGCTCCAGCACCGTGCGCGCGGGCTGCGATTCGCACAGGCGCACCTGCGCCTGGGCCGCCATGCGGATCTGCGTGCGGTCGGCCAGCAGCAGCGCGGCCGATGACAGCGCCAGCGTGCGCACGTCGGCCCCGCTGCCCAGTTGCTGCGCCAGCACGGCGGGCGACCAGGGCTCCACGCCCGGGGCACGCGTCTGCCCCTGCCCGGCCAGGGCGACGATCTGCGCGGCGGCAACACCGGGCACCGCGGCCACGCCAGCGCACTGGGCCCAGGCAGAGGGGCCTGCGAGGCATGCCAGTGCGGCGACGGCCAGGCCCAAAGGGGTCATCGAGACGCGGCGGTTTGTTCGCATGGGACGGGCCTTTCTTGACACGGAGCTTCAGGACTCAGGACTTGTCGAGCGCGCGGGCCCCCGCCCCCCATGTCGGAGACGGGGGCGGGGGCAGGCCGGCGTCGCCCGCCTGAACGCCGCCGCCCTGGGCCCGCGCCGGCGGCGGGTCCTGCACCCCCATCGCGATCCGCTCGCGCCACTGCGCGGCGTGCGCAACCCACTGCGGCGCGTGCTGCTTGGCCTGCGCCTGCCACTGCGCGCAGCACTCCAGCGCACCGGCCCCATCGCCGGCCAGCACCTGGCGGTGCAGCGACAGGCTGATCTGCGCCAGCGCGGCGTCGTCGCACGGGGTGTAGACATCGATGCCCGCGCTGCGCCCGGCCAGCACCACGGTGTCCAGCCACAGCAGGTGCCGCAGCGCGGCGCTGTCCGGGGGAAGTGCCGCGCGCGTGGCAGCCGACAGCAGGATGCCGGTGCCAAAGGCCTTGTTCGCGCCTTCCAGCCGCGCGGCGGTGTTCACCGCGTCGCCCACCGCGGTGTAGGTGAAACGTTGGTGCGAGCCCAGGTGCCCCACTGCCGCCTCGCCCGTGTGCAGGCCGATGCGCAACCGCACCTCGCCGAACGGCGTGCCCTGCCACGCGGCACGCAGCGCCAGCATCTCGGCCTGCATGGCCTGCGCGCACGCCAGCGCGCGCTCGGCGTGGTCGGGCTCGGGCAAGGGTGCATTCCAGAACGCCATGACGGCATCGCCGATGAACTTGTCGAGCGTGCCGCCATGCTGGTGCACGCAGTGCGTCATGCGCGAGAAATAGGCATTGAGCGCATGCGCCACGGACTCGGGCGGCAGGTGCTCGCTGGCAGCGGTGAAGCCCGCCAAATCCGAGAACAGCAGCGTGAGCACGCGGCGCTCGCCCTGCACGGCCACGCTGGCCGCGCCCGCAGCGGCCAGCGCGTCCACCACCGCAGGCGGCACATAGCGTGCAAAGTCGCCGCGCAACTGCTCGCGGCGGCGGTGCTCGCGCCAGTAGCTGCCGGCCGCCCCCACGTTCAGGTGCAGCAGCAGGCCGGCCAGCGTGGGCAGCGCGCTCCACCACACACCCACCAGGTACGCCCAGAAGGTGCCGATCAACGCCAGCAGCGACAGCGCCACGGTGAGCCAGCTTGCGCGCCAGCCGCTCCAGCGGCGTGTGCCCCACGCGGCGAATGCCACGGCCAGCAGCGCCTGCAGCGCAGGCCCCCCCGGGTGCGCGGGCACGATCCAGTCGCCCGTGAGGCCGTTGATGAGGGCCGTGGCATGCACGAACACACCGGACTGCGTGCCCCCGCCCAGCACCCGCTGCGGTGTCGTGAACTGGTCCACCCCGCCCACCGGCGTGTTCTGGCCGAGCAGCACCAGCCGGCCCTGCAGCGCGCCGGCCGGCAAGCGGCTGCCAGGCGCCAGGGCCTGGCTGTAGTGGGCGTAGGGCAGCGCCACTTCGGGCGCGTAGTGGCGCATCAGCGCACCCGGCGGCGGCGCAATGACAGGGCGCCCGGCAGCGTGCGCCAGCACGCGCCAGAACGCATCGCTGCCCAGGGGGGCGCGGCGCAGCACGCCATCGTCGTCCACCGCCACCCCCACGCTGCCGTGCGGCGCCTGGGTGAAGATGGGTTGCAGGGTCTGCCGGTACTGCGCCACCTGCGAGCTTTGTACCGCCACCTCGGCGCTGGCCAGCACCACGGGCATCCGGCCCTGCAGCGCGCGGGCCAGGGCGGCGTCGTCCGCGGGGGACTGCGGCTCTGCCAGCAGCAGGTCCACCCCGACCGCGGCCACGCCTGCGGCGGCCAGCGCGTCCAGCAACTGGGCGTGCAGGCGGCGCGGCAACGGCGGCGACTGCTGCAATTCGGCCAGGCTGGGCTCGTCGATCCCCACCACCAGCACGCCAGCGTCCGGGCGCACCGGCGCGGTCAGGCTGTTGAGCAGGTCGTACTCGAGCCGCTCCAGGGGCGTCCACACGGGCAGCAGGTGCAGCAGTGCCAGCAACACCAGCGCAGCCAGCACCCGCAGCGCCCAGGACTGCCACGCATCCTTCGACCCGTCCGGTATCCGACTGGTTGCCATCCCCTGCCCCTCTTCACGCGATGGAATGCGATGCTTTTGTGCCCGATTGCGTGTAACACACTGTATCTCCCATCACCCGTTCTGCACACGGTAGACACCCTGAGAGGCGCACCGCATGCGGCGCGCTTGCCATGGCGTGGGGCCCCGTGTTGTGCTTAAACTGGCTCCATCTGTCCGCTGGACCTGGAGATGCCATGAAGCTTTTGACCGCCTCGCTCTGCGTAGTCGCCCTGCTGGCGGGTTGCAACGCCGCCACCACCCGCCCCTCCTCGGCCATGGCCTCGGGCCGGGACCGCACCTTCAGCGTGCCGGTGTACGGCACGGACACTGCGCCCGCCTACGGTGCCGCCACGCGCGAGTGCCAAAAGCTCATGCTTTTCCCAAGCTGCTGCGCAACGACGGCTCGCGCCTGGTCTTTGAATGCGTGAGCGAATCCCCCAACGGCCAGCCATGAGACGGTCCGTCCGGGCTGCCGGGTCCGTGGCGCTGGCCGCCGCACTGGCGGGCTGCGCTGCATATCCGGGTCCGAAGGCCAGCGCGGGCAACACCACCACCGCTGCAGCACCCGCCAACACATGGACCAACAGCCTGGGCATGGTGTTCGTGCAGGTGCCCGCAGGCAGCTTCACGATGGGGGGCGTCGAACCGCCCGAAACCCTGGCCCGCGCCTACCCCACGCTGGAGGCGAAGCGCTTCACCGACCTGGCCGACGAGCAACCCGCGCACACGGTGCGCATCCGCCGCGCGTTCTACATGGGGCAGCACGAGGTCACGGTGGGCCAGTTCCGGCGCTTCCTCGAGGCCTCGGGCTACGTGCCTGAGTCGGTGGCGGACGGCACCGGCGGGTACGGCTACAACGCGCAGTACGACCCGGCCACCACGCGCCGGGGCGACGCCTTCGAGGGACGCGACCCGCGCTATTCCTGGCGCAACCCCGGCTTTGCGCAGGGCGACGACCACCCGGTCGTCAACGTCACCTGGAACGACGCCCAGGCCCTGGCCGCCTGGCTGAGCCGCACCGAGGGCCACCGCTACCGCCTGCCCACCGAGGCCGAGTGGGAATACGCCTGCCGTGCGGGCACCCGCACCCGCTACCCGCACGGCGACGACCCCGAGGGCCTGGTGCGGTCGGCCAACGTCTTCGACCAGGCCGCCGCGCCCCTGTGGCCCCGCTGGCAGCAGCACGCCCTGGCAGGCAACGACGGCCACGCATTCACCGCACCGGTGGGCAGCTACCAGCCCAACGCCTTCGGCCTGCACGACATGCTGGGCAATGCCTGGGAATGGGTGTCGGACTGGCATGGCGATGACTACTACGCGCAGTCGCCGGCCGACGACCCGCAGGGCCCGGCGGAAGGCTCGGTGCGCGTGCGTCGGGGGGGCTCGTGGCACACATGGTCGTTCTATGCGCGCTGCGGCTACCGCAACTGGAACAGTCCGGAGACACGCTACACCCTGGTGGGCATGCGGCTGGTGCGCGAGATCGGTGCGCCCGCTGCGGCCGGCCGCTGACCGGCCCCGCATCCTGGCCGCTGCGGCAGGCCTTGGCGGACCGCACGCAGGGCACTCCCCGTGCTGCGTGGTGCAGGCGCGATCGTGCCGGTCCGGCGGTGCCTCCATCACAAGGTCAACAAATGTCAACCGGCGCAAGCCCCGTCGGGCACGGTCCGCGTGCATTCCCCGTTCTCGCAAATAATCCGAGGTTGGATATTTTGGACAGGGGGACACCATGCGAATTGCCGCACTGGACGACGACGCGCTGCAACTGGACCTGATCAAGCAGGCCACCGAAGCGATGGGGCACGTGTGCCACACGCACCTCAATGGCGCGGAATTCCTGCGCGAACTGCGCCGAGAAACCTTCGACCTGCTGATCGTGGACTGGCATCTGCCCGACACCACCGGGCCCGAAGTCGTGCGCTGGGTGCGCAAGAACGTGGGGACCCAGCTGCCCATCCTGTTCGTGACCCACCGCCAGGAAGAACGCGACATCGTCGAAGGCCTGGGCAGCGGGGCGGACGATTTCATGGTCAAGCCGGTGCGCATCGGCGAGCTCACGGCACGCGTGGCCGCACTGCTGCGGCGCGCCTACCCCGACAATGCGGGCGGCGTCATGGAGTTCGGCCGCTACCGCTTTCTGCCCGAAACCCGCTCCATCGAGGTCGATGGCGTGGCCGTCGAGCTCAAGAACCGCGAGTACGACCTGGCGCTGTTCCTGTTTCAGAACATGGGCCGGCTGCTGTCGCGCGATCACCTCAAGGACATCATCTGGGGCCAGGTGGCCGACGTCATGTCCCGCTCGCTGGACACCCACATCTCGCGCCTGCGTACCCTGCTGGACCTGCGCCCCGCCAACGGCTTCATCGTCTCGGCGGTGTACGGCGTGGGCTACCGCTTCGAAGCCGTCGAGGCCCAGAAAAGAGCCTGAAGCGGGCCCGCAAGACGCCTGACATGGGCATGACCATTGCCGTTGGCGTCCCGATACCCCCAGGCCGCCAGCGCACCGCCGACCCGGCGCACAACAGGAGATTCTCAATTGGCCAGCATTCACCGCCCGACCCGGCGAGCCTTCCATCCGCTGTCGGCCCTGGGCCTTGCCGTGTGCATCGCAGGCGTGGCCGCACCTGGTGCGCGCGCCGACACCCCCAGCCCGCAGGACGACGAGATCGCCCACACCGTGCAGGACGGCGACACGCTGGAGGGCCTGGCCCGCGCCTACCTGGATGCTCCCCGGCAATGGCCGCTGCTGCAGGCCCGCAACAAGGTCGCCAACCCACGGCGCCTGCAACCCGGCTCGGTGGTGTGGATCCCCGTGCACCTGCAGCCCGCGGAGTCGGCCACGGTGGAGTTCGTCCACGGCACGGTCACCGCGCAGGGCCGCGCAGGTGGAACGCGCGCGCCGGTGGCCCAGGGCGGCAAGCTCGAGGAAGGCACCGCGCTGCAGGTGGGCCCCGACGCCTTCGTGGCCGTCAGGCTCGCTGACGGCACCGTGGTGCGCGTGCAGGCCCACTCCGAGCTGCAGTTGCGGCAGCTGCGCCGGCGCGGCCGCGCAGGCAGCGTGCAGTCGGTGCTGGAGATGCGCAGCGGCGCGGTGGAATCGTCGGTGCCGCCCAGTGCAGAGCCGTTTCGCCGCTTCGAGCTGCGCACGCCACTGGCCGTCACCAGCGTGCGCGGCACCCACTTCAGTGTGGCGATGACGGACACCGGTACGACCACGGCTTCGGTGCTGAATGGATCGGTGGCGGTGCAGGCGCGCCAGGGCGACAGCACCACGGCGCAACCGGCGTCTTCCGCACCCACCGCCCTGCTCGCACCCGGGCACGGCCTGGCCGTGGCCGCCGATGGCACGGTGGGAGCGCCCCGCCCTTTGCTGCCGGCACCCGACACTTCCGCGATACCCGCCACGCTGGGTGACGCGGGTTTGCTGGCCATCGATGTGCCGGCCCTGGCCGGTGCCGCCAGGTATGAGGCCCAGATTGCGCAGGACGCAGACTTCACGCAGGTGCTGCGCCACGGCCGCTTTGCCGACGGACAGCTGCGGTGGAAGGCGCTGGAGGATGGGCGCTACTACCTCTCGGTGCGGGGGCTGGATGACGCAGGCATCCCCGGCGTGCCCGCGGTGCTGCCCATCGCCGTGAAGACACGGCCCGTGCCCCCGCTGTACCAGGCGCCCTCGCCCGGCGCGGTGGTGGCACGGGGCGCCGGGGAACTGCGGTGCACGCAGGTGCCGGGCGTGCGGTGGTACCGCGTGCAGGTGGCCGCCACCGAGGCCGGCAAGACCGGCGAGGCGATATGGGCCCAGCCCGTGCTGGACGAGCAGCGCCTGACCGACTGCCGCCTGGCCATCCCCAGCCTGCCGCCGGGCGAGTACGTCTGGCGCGCTGCCAGCCTGCGCGAGCTGCCCCGCGTCCAGGGCGTCCAGGGCGCCCAGGCCGATCAGGCTGACCAGGGGCCGTTTGCGCCACCGCAGCCCTTCACGGTGGCCGACCGGCCCGCCGCGCTGTCTGCGCAGTCCCTGCAAGCCCAGGACGGCGATAGCTCCGTGCACCTCCACTGGCCCGCCCGGCCCGGCCAGAGGTTTCGCCTGCAACTGGCGGCCGCCTCCGACCCTGGTTTCGAGAACGTGACCCTGGACACCGTGCTCGGCACACCGCAGTGGACCGGCAGCGGGCTCACGCCCGGCGATTACCTGGTGCGCATCCAGGTGCTGGACCCCACGGGCCTGGACAGCGATTTTTCTCCCGCGCGCCAGATCCGCGTGGGCTCGGGCATCCGCACCGGCGCGGGCCTGCCCGTGTCCACATCCAGCGGCCAGCCGCTGGGGCGTCCTTGAGCCCGGCGCGGCCAGGCGGCATCGCGCCGCGCGGCGGCCCGGGTCTGTGCCTCTACCTGTACGCAGTACGGGGCTTCTGACCCATGTGGACCCTCGCACGCAGCCGCGGCCGACAGCGGCGCCTTGAATGGAGCCTGCTGGCCATCGTTCTGCTGACGCTGGTGGCGTGGCTCAGCCCGCCCGCCAGCCTGGGCCGGATGAACCACCTGGTCCAGGACGCGGGCCTGCGCCTGCTGTCGCGCCCCGCGCACCCCGACATCGTGATCGTCGCCATCGACGACCGCAGCATCGCCACCATCGGCCGGTGGCCCTGGCGCCGCGCGCTGCATGCGGAACTGGTCTCGCGCATCTCGGCGCAGGCCCCGCGCGCCATTGGCATGGACGTACTCTTCAGCGAAGAAGACCAGGACTATCCCGAAGACGATGCGCTGCTGGCCGACGCCGTGGCGCGCAGCGGCCGCGTGGTGCTGCCCATGCTGCGGCGCGGCCATGGCCCCGCGGCCAGCCAGGCCGAACTGCCGTGGCCGCCCCTGGCCGAGGCGGCGGCCCGGCTGGGGCATGTGCATGTGGATCCCGACACCGACGGCGTGGTGCGCAGCTTCTATCTGGCCGAAGGCCCCGGCGCAGCGTCCTGGCCCCACTTCAGCACGGCGCTGTACTGCGTGGGCCAGCCCGAGGCCCCCGGCTGCGCCCTGCCTGCGACACCCCCAGCCGCAGCCAGCACCGGCGCGTGGCAGCGGCAGGACCGCACGCTGATCGCCTATGCCGGCGGGCCGGGGCATTTCGCCACCTATTCCTACATCGACGTTCTGCGCGGCCAGGTGCCGGCAGACGCATTTCGCGGCAAGTACGTGCTGGTGGGCGCTGCGGCATCGGGGCTTGGCGACATGTTTGCCACGCCCGTGAGCCAGCAATCGCGGCTGATGCCGGGCGTGGAGGTGGTGGCCCATGTGCTCGACAGCCGGCTTTCGGGCGTCGGCATACGGCCCGCCGGGCCTGTGGCCAACACCCTCTTCAACCTGGTGCCCGTGGCATGTGCGCTCCTCGCACTGCTGTTGGCCGGCCCGTTCGTCGCGCTGCTCACCAGCGCCCTGCTGGCTGTGGGCACCCTGCTGCTGGGCGTGGCCCTGCCCTGGTGGCTGGGCGTGCACGTGGCCCCTGCAGCGGCCCTGGTGGGCCTGGTGCTCGCCTATCCGCTATGGAGCTGGCGGCGCCTGAGCGCCGCCGCACAGTTCCTGCGGCAGGAGATGGAGCGGTTGCAGCGAGACGGGCTGTCACTGCGGCTGGCAGGCAGCGCCGGGGATGGCGGCGACTTCCTGGAAAAGCGCATCAACGCCGTGGAGCGGGCGTCGCGCCAACTGCGCGACCTGCACCACTTCGTGAGCGAGAGCCTGCAGCAACTGCCCTCGCCCACCATCGTTTGCGACCCCGAAGGCCGCATCCTGCTCACCAACATGGCCGCCCGCAGGCACGTGGGCGGAGATGCCGCACTGCCGCTGCAAGGGCAGTCGGTGGCGGACCTGCTGCACGACCTGGTGCACACGCGCACCGGCCAGACCCTGGTCACCGCCGAGAGCCTGCGCCGAGGGGATATGCCCGAGCAAAGCGAAGGCCACGACGCACGCGGGCGCAGCCTGCTGGTGCAGTGCAAGCGCTTCACCGACCTGGCCAAGGCGGGCTGGCTGATCACGCTGGTGGACCTGACCGAAATGCGGCACGCGCAGCAGCAGCGCGACCAGGCGATGAACTTCATCTCGCACGACATCCGTGCACCCAACGCGTCGATCCTCACCCTGCTGGAGATGCAACGCGCCTACCCCGGCCGCATGGCGGACGAAGAGATGTTGCGGCGCATCGAGCGCTATGCGCGCACCTCGCTGGGCATGGCGGAGAACTTCGTGCACCTGGCCAGCGCGCAGTCGCAGGAGTACCGCATGGCGCCGCTGGACCTGGTGGCGATGCTGGCAGAGACGGTGGACGACACCTGGGCCCTGGCGCGCGACGGCGGTGTGGACGTGCTCATCACGACCACACCCGACACCGCGCCCACGCTCGGGGACCGGTCGCTGCTGGGCCGCGCCCTCACCAACGTGCTGCACAACGCCATCAAGTTCAGCCCTGCGGGCAGCGCCGTGCAATGCGCCATCACGCCGCGGGGCACCCGGTGGGTGGTATCGGTACGGGACCAGGGGCCGGGCATCGCGCCGCAGATGCAAGGCCAGCTGTTCGCCCCTTTCCAACGCCTGCACGACCGCAGCCATCCTGCGGTGAGCGGCGTGGGCCTGGGCCTGGCGCTGGTGCACACCGTGGTGCAGCGCCACGGCGGTACGCTGGAGGTGGACAGCGACGTGGGTCGCGGCGCCGAGTTTCGGCTGGTGCTGGCGGGCCTTGCGGAGTCTCCCGCCACCGATTGACGCGCGGAATCCAAAATGCTATTTAATTTATAGCAAACAAACCTTCACTGGAAAGCGGTAGCGGCATATTTGACACCATGCTGCGTGCCGCCACCCCACCCGTTGCGCACCGTGTCCATGCTGGCCCCGGAGGACGGCCACCCGACACTCAGGGCCCTGGGGCTGCCTGTGGCGATGTCTTGAGTGCCTGGCTGCGCAGCGCGAACCGCGCGGCCCATTCAGACACCGGCATGAAGCTCGGATCGGTGCGCACCACGCGCTCGGTCTGCGCCCAGATGGCCTCGTCGTCCTGGTCCAGGTCCAGCGGGTCGCCATGGGGCTGGCTCACGTACCACGGGGTATCGAGGTACACCTCCACCGTGTTGTCTTCGGGGTCCATGCAGTAGATGGAGATGGCGTTGCCGTGGTTGAGCCCCCGCATCCTGGTCGCGCCCAGCGCCAGGGCCCGGCGGCGCGCCTCGCGCAGGTGGTCCAGGGTCTGGACCTTGAAGGACAGCTGCATCACCGTGCTGGGCGCATCGGCGCCGCGCCCGCCGGCCAGCACCAGCTGGTGGTGCTGGTCGTCGCGGCCGCTCAGGAACACGATCTCGAAGCGGAAGGTCACGCCCTCGCCCCGGTCGGTCTCCTGCATGTCGAACACGCCGGTGTAGAAGCGTTTCATGACCTCCAGGTCGCGGCAGAAGATGCCACAGTGCGAGAGGTTCGCGGTGTAGGGGGTGCTCATGGTGACGGGCTCCACACAGTTCAGGGAACAAGGACCAGCTTGCCCAGCGTGCCACCGCTGTCCAGCAGCTCATGGGCCTGGCGGGCCTGCGCCAGCGGCAGGCGCATGGCGCGCGGTGCGCGCACCTGGCCGCTGGCCATGAGCGCAATGGCCTGCTCCATCAGGCCGCGGCGCTGCGTGACGTCGGCATCCACCGCGTGAATGGAGAAAGTCCGGATGGCCAGGCTCCTGGCCAGCAGCTTGCGCAGTTCGTCGAACACGTCGGCAGACGGCGGACCCGCAAGGATGTTGTACGACACCGCCATGCCCGACGGGGCAAGCGATCGCAGGCAGGCGATGAACAGCGCCGCGCCCACATGGTCGAACGCCAGGTCCACGCCCCGGCCGCCGGTGAGCTCCATCACGCGTTGCGGCAAGGCCTGTACATCGCCGTCGACCAGGTCGGTGACGCCGTTCTCCAGGGCAAAGGCCTGCTTTTGCGGCGTGGACGCGGTACCGATCACCCGCAGCCCGCGCGACCGCGCCACCTGCGACAGCGCCGTGGCCACACCGCCGGCCGCGCCCGGCACAAGGATGGCCTGCGCCGGCAGGTTGCCGTTGCTGGCCAGCAGCGCCAGCGCGAGCTGGAAGTTGCCCAGGCTCACTGCGTCGTCGAACGCAATGCTCTGCGGCAGCACGAAAGGCACGGCCTCGGCCACGCAGATCGCCTGCACGTAGCAGCCGCCGCGCTGGGGCAGCTCGCGCGCGCTCACCAGCACGCGGTCACCCACGGCCAGGCGCGCCACGCCCGGGCCCACGGCGTCCACCACGCCTGCCAGCTCATTGCCGGGCACGGCGGGCAGCGGCGGCATCCACTTGTAGGTGCCGTTGCGGATCAGCACGTCCGGGCCGCCCGCGCCGATGGCGTGCGCCCGCACGCGCACTTCGCCCGGGCCCGGCCGAGGCTCGGGCAGGTCGACCAGCGACAGGACCTCGGGCCCGCCGATGACCTGCAACTGCACGGCCTTCATCGTCGTGTTCGCCATGGTGGTGCCTGCCATGTTCAGCGCTGCCCGTCGTGCACGGAGACTTGCTCGCGTGTGAGGCCGCCCAGGCGGGAGTGGATCCGGCCACCGTCGGCCATCACCAGCGCGAACAGGATTTCATCGGGGCGCGGCGCGTCCTGGATGCCGACCTCCGTGCTGTTGTAGTGGCTGCGCACATAGGCGGCGTGGATGTAGTGCAGCGGCACCATCAGCCGGTACCCGGTGGCAGCCACCGCCTTGGCCGAGGGCACGATGGCCTTGGGCTCGCCCAGCACCTGGCGCATGGCCCAGCCGCCGGCTTCGTGCCACACCGCCCCGTGTTCCAGCTCGCCATTGACGCCGACGATGGCGGCCTTGCTGTAGGCCTGCACATTCTCCTTGCCCAGGGTGTCCACCAGCTCCTGCGCGAGCACGGTGCCCAGGCCGCGCAGCTCGGCCATGAAGGGGAGCAGGTCGGGCTCGTAGCGGCCGGCGTAGGGGTTGCGGATCACCGCGCAGGCCGACGCCACGCGCAGCGGCGTGTCCGCTGGCGGGCCGCCTTCGTGGTGGATGGTCTCGATGGTGAGGCTGCGTTTGCGGATAGCGATCAGTGTCATGCGGACGGTCTTTCAGTGAATGCGTTCAGTTCATTGTTTCGGAATCTTGGCATCGGCCACCACCTGCTGCCATTTCTCGAGCTCGTGGCTGACCATGGCCTTCATTTCCTCGGGCGTGCTGCCGCGCGCCTCGCCGCCCATGTCCTCCAGGCGCTGGCGCACGGCCGGTGCCTGCAGGGCGCGCAGGGTTTCGGCATGGAGCCGGTCCACCACGGGCCGGGGCGTGCCGGCGGGTGCCATCAGGCCCGCCCACGAGCGGACGTCGTAGCCCCCCACGCCCTGCTCCATCACGGTGGGTACATGGGCCAGGCCCGGCCAACGCTGGGGCCCGGTGGTCGCAATGGCGCGCAGCTTGCCCGCCTGGATGTTGGACAGCACCGCCGTGGGCGGCGCGATGATGAAGGGCACGTCCCCCGCCAGCAGGGCGGTGAGGGCCGCTGCGTCGCCCCGGTAGGGCACATGCAGCAGCTGGACCCGCGCCAGCCTGGCCAGCAGCTCGCCCGCCAGGTGGTGGGTGGAGCCCACCCCCGCCGTGCCGTAGGCCACCGTGCCCGGTGCCGCCTGGGCGGCGGCCAGCACCTCGCGCAGGCCCTGCACCTTGGAGCTGGCGTTGACGACGATCAGGAACGGGAAGTAGGTGACGGTGGAGACCATCTCGAAGTCGGCCACCGACTTGTAGGGCAGCGTGTTGTACAGCGCCCCCGCCACCGCATGGCCGCCGGTGGCCAGCAGCAGGGTGTGGCCGTCCGGCCTGGCGCGTGCGACGGTGGTGGCGGCGATGGTGCCGCCCGCCCCCGACTGGGCCTCCACCACCACGGGCTGGCCCAGTGCCTTGGACATCTCCATCCCCACGGCGCGCGCAATCGCATCGGCATTGCCGCCGGGCGCAAAGCCCTGGTAGAGCTTGATGGCGCGTTCGGGATACGCCTGGGCCAGGACCGGCCGTACCGGCCAGGACAGGGCCGCCGCGCCACAGGCGGCCAGGAGGTGTCTTCTGTGCATGTTGCTTGTCTCCGATGGGCGGCGGCCGCGTGGGACCAGGCTCTGCCCGGGTGGTGGTCTGGATGGACGGGATCGGGTGGCGAGGCGACTCAGGCCTGCGCAACCACCGGGTTGCGCAGCAGGCCGACGGCCTCGATCTCCACCTCCACCACGTCGCCGGGCTTCATAAACAGCGGTGGCTTCTTGCTCCAGCCCACACCCGCAGGCGTGCCGGTGATGATCACGTCGCCAGGCACCAGGGTGAAGATGGTCGAGGCGTAGGCGATGAGGCGCGGGATGGAGAAGATCATGTGGCCCGTGTGGCTGGACTGCACCACAGCCCCGTTCAGCCGAGTCTCCAGCTTGAGCTCGCGGCCCGGCGCGATCTCATCGGCCGTCACCATCCAGGGGCCGAAGGCGCCGGTGGACTCGAAGTTCTTGCCCGACGCGATCTGCTTGGCGTGGAACTGCCACTCGCGCACGCTCGCATCGTTGTAGCAGCTGTAGCCCGCGACGTGGTTCCACGCATCGGCTTCGGCGATGTCCCGCCCCTGCTTGCCGATGACCACGGCCAGCTCGCCTTCCCAGTCCAGCGATTCCGACACGTGGGGACGCACGATGGGCCCCTGGTGCGGCGTCTGCGAGCGCCACACGCGCAGAAAGATCGGCGGCTGCTCGGACAGCTCGCGCTGCATGCCCGCGGCCAGCACCTCCTGGTGGTGGTCCATGTAGTTGCGCACTGCGCAAACGATTTTTTCCGGGCGGGGAATCACGGGCAGGAAGGCCACGTCGGCCAGCCTGGCGTCGGGCTTGAGACCCGCCACCAGCGCATCGCGCCGCGCGAAGTCGGGGCTGGCGATGAAGTCGGCCAGCGTCGCATGGCCGGTGCGCGTGGCCAGTTCGGCCACGCCATCGGCGATGACGACACCCCAGGTGTCACGGCCGGCCAGCGAGTAGGACATCAGTTTCATGGTTTTCCTTGAGCGTTTGTGAGAGACAGAAAGAGAAAGCGGCCAACGCGGCGTGCCAGACCCATCACCTTGTCCGCGTTTGGTGCGTGAAGTTATTTTTATGCACAAAACAAAATTAATGCATAGTGGTTTACACCAAGCACAAAATGGAACGCAAGGTCAGAAGTGGGTTCCAACGCTGTGGTGGCGAGGTGCGGCGGATCGTCTCCGCCAGCTTGGGGGTGCGGCTCGCGCAAGCCAACGCACCATCGGCGGACGGCCAGAAACGACAAAGCCCCGCTGGGGCGGGGCTTTGTCGTCGCGAGGGCGCTGCACCGGCAGCGCACCCCGCAGGGCGTGGGGAGGGCAGGAAGCCGAGGATCGGTCTCAGGCCCCCTGCTGGTGCTGGACCACCTGGTCGAGCACCGCCAGCACGTTGCGCTCGGTGCTCAGGATGTGCTCTTCGAGCAGCGCGCAGGCGGTGTGCGCGTCGCGCCGCAGGGTGGCGTCCATGAGCTTGCGGTGCTCGTTGGACTTGCGCCGCGAGGTCTTGCGAAAGCGCGCGGAATAGCGGCGGTAGCGCTCGGCCTGGTCGAACAGGCTGGCGCTCCAGTTGCGCAGGCGCTCCGACGGGCAGGCGCTGATCAAGGCCCGGTGGTAGGCCGTGTGCAGATCGGTCCAGCCGTCGTCGAGCACCACGGGGCCGTCGCCCAGCCGGGATTCCACCTTCTCGAGCCGGTGGTAGGCGCCGACCACCGCAGCCTCCCAGGCGTCGTCGCCATGGTCGATGGATTCGCGCAGGGCCTGCACGTCCAGCATCACGCGCATGCGGGTGATGTCGGCCAGGTCGGCCGCCGAGATTGCCGCCACCCGAAAGCCGCGCCGCTCGTCCGCACGGATCAGCCCCTCCTGGGCCAGACGGCTCAGCGCCTCGCGCAGCGGGCTGCTGGAAAAACCGTAGGCCGTCTGCAGCTCGTCGAGCTTGAGCTTGGCGCCCGCACCGTAGGTGCCGCTCAGCACATCGCGGCGCAGTTGCAGGAAAGCCTGGTCGACCAAAGGCGGCGTGCGCGTGGGTTGTTCTTTTTCATACATGATTTGAATTTTATGCATAAACTCGCGCCTTTCGAACAAGGAGCAAACCCTAGTGACTGCCGCCATCGACACCCCCATTCGCCTGGTCGCCATCTCCGGCAGCATCCGCCGCGCATCGCACTGCACGGCCGTGCTGCGCAGCCTATCGCCACTGCTGCCGGCCACGGCCACACTGGATCTGGCTGCGCTGGATGACATCCCCCTGTACAACGCCGACCTGGACGGCGACTCGCCGCCGGCCTCCGTCGCGCAGCTCAAAGCCGCCATCGCGGGTGCCGACGGGCTCGTGATCTGTTCCCCCGAATACAACTACGGCATCCCCGGCGTGCTCAAGAACGCCATCGATTGGGCCTCGCGCCCGGGCTTCGCCTCGCCGCTCAAGGGCAAGCCGGCGCTGATCATGACGGCATCGCCCGGCACCGCCGGTGGCGTGCGCGCCCAGGCCCAGATCCGCGACGCCCTGGCTGCCACGCTGGCCCGGCCGCTGGTGCGCCAGCACATCGCCATCGCCGGCGTGGCCTCGCGCATGCAGGACGGGCGCCTGACCGATGCCCCCACGCTGGATTTCATCCGTGCCGGACTGGCGGACCTGATCGAGGAGATCCGCTGGCTCAGGACTGCCAGGCCGCAGCAGGCCTGAACTGAACGTTCGCGGGCGCCGCAGGGGCCGAAGCAGCGGGCGATGGGGTCTGCACGAACCACGGCAAGAGGGCCTGCCTTTGCCGTGCACACAGGGGCGCCCTGGCTCAGAGGTAGGTGGAGGCCAGTCCCCCATCCACCGGGATGTTGGCGCCGCTCACCCAGCGCGCCGCGTCGCTGCACAGGAAGGCGATCACCGGCGCCACCTCGTCGCTGAAGGCGGGGCGCTTCATGCGGTGCGCGTCCTTCTCCACGCGGTCCTGCCCCAGCATCTGCACGAAGTCGCCCAGGATGGGGGTGAACACGGGCCCGGGGGCCACGCAGTTCATGCGCACGCCACGCTCCATGAAGATCTTTTGCGACTGGGTGACGGTCCATACGATCAGCGCCTCCTTGAAGTACTGGTAGCAGGTCTCCTGGGGCACGGGGTGCGCGGCCAGCCATGCCGCGCCCTCGTCGAAACTGGCCGTGGCACCCAGCGTGCGGTGCTGCTCCAGCCGCTGCGGCCACTCGGCGCCCAGGATGGAGGCGATGTTGACGATAGAGCCGCCTTCGCCCATGCGCTCCAGCACGCGGTGCGTGAGATGGCGCAGGCCCAGGTAGTTCACGCGGCCCACCAGTTCGGCGGGTGATGTGCCGGGCACGCCAGCGATGTTGGCCAGCGCATCCACCCGTGCGGGGAGCTGCGCCACGGCGGCATCGATGGCGGCCGCATCGCCCAGGTCCACCTGAACGAAACCGTCCAGCGTGAGCGTGGGTGCATTGCGGTCCACGCCGATCACGCGCGCGCCCTGCTGGCGGGCGAGCTTGGCGAAGTCTGCGCCAATGCCCGAGCAGCAGCCGGTGACGACGATGGTTTTGTTGTGAAGGGTCATGAGGGTTGTCTCCGGATTTTTGGTGTGGGGGCAAGCACAGGCCCTCGGTGCGGCCACGCTGCACCAAGGGCTTGCGAGGTCAGAACGGGAACGCAGGCGGCGCGTCTTTCACCGTGATCCACTGCCACTGCGTGTATTCGTCGATGTCCGCCGGCCCGCCCACGCTGCCGCCGTTGCCACCCACGCCCGGGCCGCCAAACGGGTTGGTGCACTCGTCGTTCACCGTCTGGTCGTTGATGTGGACCATGCCGGCGCGCAGCCGCTGTCCGATGGCCATAGCGCGACCCACGCTGGGGCTGATGACGGCCGCGGCCAGGCCGCCCTGGCTGGTGTTGGCCAGTTGCACCGCTTCGTCGTCGGTGCGAAAGGTGACGAGGTTGGCGACCGGACCGAACGGTTCTTCGTCGAACGCGCGGATGCCGGGCTCGACGCCCGAAAGCACCGTGGGCTGGTAGTACAGACCGTGGAAGACTCCACCGGCTTCTAGCTTTGCGCCTTGCGCGATGCTGTCCTGGATCACGCGGTCGAAACGTTCCAGTTGCTTCGCGTCGATCATCGGCCCCAGGGCCACCTGGCCGCTCGCGCCGTCGCCCACGGGCAGGTGCGTGGCCTTGCCCACCAGGCGCTGCAGGATGGCGCCCGCGATCGACTCATGCACCAGGATGCGGTTGGCCGCCATGCAGATCTGCCCTTGGTGGAACCATGCGCCGAAAGCAGCGGCGCTGGCGGCGGCGTCCGGGTCGGCATCTTCCAGGATGATGAGGTTGTTGGCCCCACCCAGCTCCAGCGACACCTTCTTGAGGTGCTGCCCCGCCAGCGCACCGATGCGCCGGCCCACGGCGGGCGAGCCGGTGAAGGCGATCATGGGCACGCGTTCGTCCACCACCAGCGCCTCGCCGGCCTCGGCATCGCCGGGCAGCACCTGCAGCAGCCCCTGGGGCAAGCCCGCCTCTTCGAACACGCGGGCCATGATGAAGCCACCGCTGGCCGGCGTGCGCGTGTCGGGCTTGAGCACCACCGCATTGCCCAGCGCCAGCGCCGGAGCCACCGAACGCAGGCCCAGGATGAGCGGAAAGTTGAAGGGCGAGATCACGCCCACCACGCCGTGCGGCACGCGCCGGGCGATGGACAGGCGCCCCGGCGCGCTGGGCAGTACCTGGCCCTGGGCCTGCAGGGGCAAGCCGGCGGCCAGGTGGCACAGGGTGATGGCCTCGCGCACCTCATGCTGGCCCTTGGCCAGGATGCCGCCGGTCTCGCGGGCGATGGCCAGCGCCAGCTCGCCGAAGTGCTGCTCGAAGACCTGGGCCGCACGGTGGAACACCGCGGCGCGCTCACGCGGGCCGAGGGCCGCCCATGCGGGCTGCGCCTGCTGCGCGCGCCCGATGGACGCCTGCATGTCCTGCGCGCTGGCAATGCCCACGCTGCTGAGCACCTGTCCTGTGGCGGGCTCGGCCACATCGCGCGACGCATTCAGCGCCGTGGCCCATCCCCCATCGAAGGCCTTGCCCGCCCACAGGCGGTTGTCCAGCAGGCCCGGTTTTTCTGAAACACCCATTGCATTGCTCCTTGGTACATGGCATTGGCCGCAACGGCGCGGCACTGGCCTTGCGGTTTGCAACGGGCGTACCCGACATGTCCGCCAAGGCGGCCGCCAGGGCCTGCCGCCCGGGTTCCGTGAGAGGGGCGGCTACGGACTTTCCCTAGGGCTGAAATACGGCGGCAGTGGTGCCCTGAGGCCCTTAAATAGTTACCATCAATAATCAAAAGAGCCAGTGCAGATTGCTCAAATGATCAATTTTTGGTGAACTCCATGATCCAACGCCGCGTGTCCCTGGCCGACCTGAAGAGGGCCCCCGCTCCCCAAGCTGATCCCGCCGCCACGCGGCGGACGCCGACGGCCGCGGACGACGCTCACGCGCTGGCGGGCTTTGACACGGCCGGGCTGGGCGCGCAGGTGCACCCCACGGTGGCGGACATCAGCGAGTGTCTGTTCTTTTCCCCGGGCGACGGCCGCATCTGGCTGCAGGACCAGCGCATGATCCTGCTGCACTCCGAGGCTCTTGGTTCGCTGCGCCGCGAGATGATCGACAGCATCGGCCTGGACAAGGCCCGCGGCCTGCTGACGCGCGCAGGCTACGTGAGCGGCGCACGCGATGCCCGCCTGGTGCGCCAGCAGTGGCCCGATGCCGACCCGCCCGCAGCCGCCATCGCCGGCACACGGCTGCACGCGCTGGAGGGCGTGGTGCAGGTCGAGGTGGTGCATGTGCGCTACGACGCCGACACCGGCGACTACGAGGGCGAATTCCTGTGGCACAACTCCAGCGAGGACGACGAGCACATCGCCGCCTACGGCGTGGGCGGCTCGCCGGCCTGCTGGATGCAGGTGGGCTACGCCACCGGCTACGTGAGCACCCTGTTCGGGCGCCTGATCGTCTTCAGGGAGGTGGAATGCCGCTCGTCCGGGTCCACGCAGTGCCGCGTGGTCGGCAAATCCGCCGAACGCTGGGACGATGTGCAGCAAGACCTCGCGTACCTGAACGCACAGGAATTCGTCGGCAGCCTGCCCGCCGCTACCGCCAACGCCCCGCGCAAGGCATTTCTGGGCACGCCCGCGGGCCGTCCGATCGCGGCCGGCCCGCACGCCGCGCCCGGCGCGCAGCAGGGGGCGTCTTCCGCCATGGTGGGGGCGTCGTCGGCCTTCAACGCAGCCTGCCACATGCTGCAGCGCGTGGCGCCGACGGCGGCCACCGTTCTGTTCACCGGCGAGTCCGGCGTGGGCAAGGAGATGTTCGCCAGCATGCTGCACCGCATCAGCCCGCGCCAGGGCAATGCCTTCGTGGCGCTCAACTGCGCGGCGATTCCGGACACGCTGGTCGAGTCGGAGCTTTTCGGCGTGGAGCGCGGCGCCTACACCGGGGCCGGGGCCTCGCGCCCGGGCCGCTTCGAGCGCGCACATGGCGGCACGCTGTTCCTCGACGAGATCGGCACGCTCAGCCTCGTCGCGCAGGGCAAGTTGCTGCGCGCGCTGCAGGAGGGGGAGGTCGAACGCGTGGGCGGCACCAGGACACTCAGCGTCGATGTGCGCGTGGTGGCCGCCACCAATGTGGACCTGCGCCAGGCCGTGCGCGCCGGGGCCTTCCGGGAGGATCTCTACTACCGCCTGAATGTGTTTCCCATCCACCTGCCGCCGCTGCGCGACCGGCGCGACGACATTCCGCTGCTGATGAGCCACTTCCTCGCCCACTACCGCCAAAAGCACCAGCGCCAGGTGCCCGGGTTCAGCCAGGCGGCCGTGAAGGCGATGTTCCACTACGCCTTTCCGGGCAACATCCGCGAGTTGCAGAACCTCATCGAGCGCAGCGTGATCCTGGCCGCCGATGGGGAGCCCATCGAGCCCCACCACCTGTTCAGCGGCGGCGAAAGGCTGGCGGACGACGTGCTGTCATTGAGGGTGGCGGCAGACCATACGGCCAGGCTGCAGGGCGGTGCAGCAGCGGCAGCGCCCGCCGCACCGTTCACGCCCGCCCCCCAGCAGATGACCGCGCACCCGCCGCTGCCGCAACCCGCAGCAGCGATGCCCCCGCTGCACGAGGCCGAGGCGCAGCTGTTGCGCCAGGCATTCCACACGGCCGGCGGCAACGTGGCCTCTGCGGCCCGGCTGCTGGGCATCAGCCGTGCCACGCTCGCCTATCGGCTGCGCAAGCTGGGCATCGCCGGGCGCCCGCGCAAGCCCTGAGGCCAGGGCGCCGGGCGAACAAGCCCGACATCCCTGCCACGCATCACTCGCGCACGTCGTCCAGCCGGTAGCCGAAGCCGCGCACCGTCTTGATGAGGGCGAGCGGATGCCCGTCATCGATCTTGGCGCGCAGGCGGCGCACGTAGACATCCACCACATTGGTCAGGGGGTCCTGGCTGGTGCCCCACACGTTCGACAGGATGCGCTCGCGGCTGTACACGCGCCCGGGCGAGTTCATGAGCAGCTCCAGCAGCGCCAGTTCCTTGGCGGTGAGCGCAATGGTCTGGCCGGCCCGGCTGGCGCTCATCCGCTCCAGATCCAGGGTGAGGTCCGCCACGTGCAGCAAGGTGGAGCGGGGCTTTTGCTCGCGGCCCCTGCGCATCAGCGCTTCGATGCGCGCCAGCAGTTCTTCAAAAGCGAAAGGCTTGGTCAGGTAATCGTCTGCGCCCAGGCGCAGGCCCTGCACCTTGTCCGCGGTGTTGCCCAGGGCGCTCAGGATCAGCACGGGCACGTGGTGCCCCTCGGCGCGCAGCGTCTGGCACAGCTCCAGGCCGCTCAGGCCCGGCAGCATCAGGTCCAGGATCAGGATGGCGGGCTCGGTGGTGCGCGCCATGGCAAGGCCGTCGGCCCCGTTGCGCGCCAGCTCGACCCGGTAGCCCTCCGCGCGCAGGCCGCGCAACAAGAAGTCAGCGACACGGGCATCGTCTTCCACGACAAGGATATTCATACGGTCACAAGGCCCATTCAGGCGCGTCGGCGGCAATGACCGGCAAGGAGATGCAAACGGTCGTGCCGCGCAAGGCGACGCTTTGCACATCGATCTGCCCGGCATGCGCATGCACGATGGACTGTGCAATCGACAAGCCGATGCCGGTGCCGTCCGCGCGGTGCGCACGCGCCCGCTGGCCGCGCACGAAGCGTTCGAACACATGGGGCAGCTCGTCCGCGTCGATGCCGATCCCGGTGTCGCTGACGACGATGGTCGCCACCGAAGGATCGGTGCGCAGCGAGACGGCCACCGACGCCCCTTCCGGCGAGTAGCGCACGGCGTTGTCCAGAACGATCATGACCGCCTGGCCCAGCCTGTCCGCATCGGCATGCACGCGCACCGGCGCTGCCGCCGCGCCGCCCAGGTCCAGCTGAACGTCGACCCGGTGGGCAGCGCCCAGTGTGCGGGCCTGGTCCACGGCCTCGGCCAGCAGCGCAGGCAGGTCGGTGGAGGTGGGCTTCATGACGAGCTGGTCCGCTTCGGCCTTGGCGATCAGCATCAGGTCGTGGATCAGGCCCGTCATCTGGTCGATGCCGCTGATGACGCGGCCCAGCGCCTGGCGGTACTCGGCGGTGGGCTTGTCCTTGCCGCGCAGGGCGATCTCGGCCTCGCCGCGGATCGCGGTGGCGGGGGTGCGCAGTTCGTGCCCGAGGTCTGCAAACAGCTGGCGGCGCCGCTCGTCCAGCTGCTTGAGGGTGTCGTGCGCAGCGCTGAGCTCGCGCGTCCGGTCGTGCACCGCCACCTCCAGGTCGTGACGGGCGGCATCGGCGGCTGCGCGGTGGCTTTGCAGCTCCCGCGCCATCGCATTGAAGCTTTGCGCCACATGGTCGAACTCGTCCCGGGAGCCGGTGGCGATGCGGTGGTCCAGTGCACCCGCCTGCAGCGCCTGCGTGCCGGCGAGCAGGCGGTCCAGCGGCTGCTGCAGGCGCCGGCTCAGGCTCAGGGCCATGACGACCGCCGCCGCCAGGGTGATGAGAGCCATGGCGATGGCCTTTTCGCGCAGGGCCGCGAGCGCACGCTCCGTGGCGGCCCGCGCCATGGGCACGGTCAGCCGCTGGCGCTCGATCGCCCCGTTGAGCACCTCGCGCAGATCTCGGCCCTTGGCCATGTCGAACACCTGGTTGATCTCTTCCCACAGCACCGCAAACTCAGCCCCGGGCTCCAGGGGGGTCAGGGGCTTGAGGCGCGCATCCACGGCCTGGATGTTGTCCTTGAGCAGCTCGGAGACGCCCACCAGCTGGTGCACCTCCTGCGGCACTGCAATGCCGTCGCGCTCGGCCAGCTCGCGCCAGAGAGTGACGTCCTGCACGGCCAGCGACTCCAGCGCAGCGGCGCTGCGCTGCATGCTGCTGATGAGCCGTTCGCGCACCTCGGGGCTGGCATCGGCGTTCATCAGGCGCTGCATGGCCCACACGCGCAGCCGCTGCTTGTTGGCCGACAGGTCCAGCAGCTCCGACAGGATGTCGCTCGCCAGGCGGCTGTGGCGCGCGTAGTCGTTCACACGGTAGGCCCCTGCGTAGACAAAGGCAGCCTGCACGCACACCAGCGCCAAAAGCGCCGCAAAGGCCAGGGACAGCCGCGTGCGAAACATCGGATGCAGCAAACGCTTCATGGGGACAGAACACTCCAGAATGCGAACGGACAGACGGGAAGGCCTGCGGCCGCTACCGCAGGCCTGTGCATTCTGCAGGCTTCACCAGGCCTTGACCGAGAACCCCGACCACAGTTCGTTCAAATCCGGGAACCGCCACTTGTCCGGGTCCTCGCGCGCCACGATCTTCTCGGTGCACCCCGGCGCCGCCAGGTCCACCAGTTCGGGCGGAATGCGCAGGTCCGACTTCGTGCTGAAGAACACCTTCACGATCGGCGTGGTGAGCGCCGCCGGCGCCTGCTCCGTCACCACCCCGATGCGCCCGGAGGTCAGCCGCACCAGCGAACCCACCGGATAGATGCCGATGCTCTTGACGAAGGCCTGGAACAGCCGCGCATCGAAGTGGTCGTTCGTCCACTCCGCCATGCGCCGCAGCGATTCGGCCGGGTCCCAGCCGCGCTTGTAGGGCCGGTCGGACGTCACGGCGTCGTACACGTCGCAGATCGCCGTCATGCGCGCGATGATGCTGATGCCTTCTCCCTTGAGCTTGTCCGGGTAGCCCGTGCCGTCCACCTTTTCGTGGTGATGCAGGCAGGCGTCCATCACCGCCTCGGGCACGCCAGAGCCTTCCTTGAGCATGTGGTAGCCCTCCACCGGGTGGCTGCGCACCACGGTGAACTCCTGGTCGGTGAGCTTGCCGGGCTTGTTGAGGACGGCCAGCGGGATCGCCGCCTTGCCCAGGTCGTGCAAGAGCCCCGCCATGCCCGCCAGGCGCTGCTGGTCGTCCTTGAGCTTGAGCTGCTTGGCCAGCGCCACCATGAGCGCGCACACCGCCACCGAGTGCATGTAGGTGTAGTCGTCCGCGGTTTTCAGGCGCGCCAGGCTGATGAGAGCGCCGGGGTTGCGCGTGACGGAGTCGGTGATCTCCTCGACCAGGCTTTGCGCGCCCGCGGCGTCCACTGCACGGCCCATGCGCGCCTCGTTGAACATGGAGACCATCGCCTCCTTGGATTGCGTGCAGATGGCGGCGGCCCGCTTGAGCTCGCTTTTCATGTCCGTGGCGGTCCGGTCGCGCTGGGGCGGCGGCGGTGGGGGCGGCAGCGTGACCTTGAGCGTGGGCAGGTCTTCCAGGCGGCTGAAGTCGGTCTCGATCTTGGCGTCGGCCTCCTCGCGCGAGACGGAAGCAGTGCCTGGCGCCACATCCAGGCCCTTGTCGGTGTCGATCCAGCACTCGTGGATGGCGGTGGACTGGATGCGGGCGAGGTCCTTGGGGTCCTTGAGCAGGAACTTGGCGCGCCAGAAGGGGTGCTCCATCCACGAGCCGCAGAACTCGTGCAAGTACATGCCCAGGGTGAGATGTTCGATTTGGATGCGCTTGAGCATGGCCGGGACCTGGGAGAAAAGATGCGCGCCTTCAGGCGGTGGCAATGGTAACCAATGGTAGCGTTTTTGGCCTGGTTGTTCGTTCGTAGAACCCTCTATTTGCGAGCATCACAATCCACAAAAATTGCACCATAACAGTGCAAAACAGCACAAGCAACTGATGTTCGCGCGGCACGCCTGCATCCGCCACCCAGTTTGGCCATGTCTCAGCCACACCATCCGGGTGAACCTGCTGCCAATTCTGCGGGGTCATGGACACGCCACGACGCCGTCATCCATGCAAAAGACAGATGGCATGAGATCAGGATTCGGCATCGGGCCACCAGGGATTCGCTCCTCTAATGGACGTTCATCCAACCCGTCAGCCAAGGACGCCCATGTTGAGAACGCATACCCCACCCGACATATTTGCCCCCATCGGCCCCTACGCCCAGGCCGTGGAAGCCATCTGCGTGAACCGCCTGCTTTTCATCAGCGGCACCATGGGCCTGGAGCCGGACGGCAGACTGGCGAAGGGCTTCGAAGCGCAAGCCCACCGCGTCTGGTCCAACATCGAGGCCACACTCGCGGCGGCCGGCATGGGCCGCGAGAATCTGGCGAAACTGACCATATGGCTGGCCAACTACGATGACTGGCGCCTGGGCGCCGACATCCGCCAGCGCTACCTGGGCGACCACAAGGTGGCGATGTCGGTGGTGCAGGTGGGGCTGGTCCACCCGGACTGGCTGATCGAAGTCGAAGCCATTGCGGTGGGGTGAGCGATGGTGGAATTCGAATTGAACGGCCGCAATGTGGCGCTGGACCTGCCGGCCGACATGCCCCTGCTGTGGGCACTGCGTGATGTGCAAGGACTGACAGGCACCAAGTTCGGCTGCGGCCTGGCGCTTTGCGGTGCGTGCACTGTCCACCTCAACGGCACGGCGATCCGCTCTTGCCAGACACCGATTTCCGCCGTGGCCGGCCAGCGCATCACCACCATCGAGGGCATTGGCGACACTGACGTGGGGCGCGCCGTGCAAAAAGCCTGGCTGGATGAATCCGTGGTGCAGTGCGGCTACTGCCAGTCGGGGCAGATCATGTCGGCATGCTCGCTGCTCAGCCAGAACGCCAAACCCACGGACGGCGACATCGACGCAGCCATGTCCGGCAACATCTGCCGCTGCGGCACCTACTCGCGCATCCGGGTGGCCATCCACCGCGCGGCCCGCGGCGGAGGCCAGGCATGAGCATCCAGAAAACAACACCACCAGCCGCCGGCCGCTCTGGCCCCTGCGAACGGTGGCGGCAGCCAGAAGACGCGGCAGCACCCGTGCTGACCCGCCGCGTACTGCTGATGGCCGGAGGATCGCTGGCCCTGGGCGTGGCGCTGCCCGGGCGACCTGCAGGCCGGCACCCCGAGGCGCTGGCAGCCATGCAGGCCCCTGCGCCCTTCGAACCCAACGCGTTCATCCGCATCGGCACCGACGACAGCGTGACGCTGACGATGGCGCGCGTCGAGATGGGCCAAGGGATCTACACCGCGCTGTCGATGCTGATCGCCGAGGAACTGGAAGTGCCGCTCTCGCGCGTCACGCTGGCCCATGCCCCGCCGGACGCAGCCCGCTATGGCAACCCGCGTGCGGGCGGCGGACAGATCACCGGCGGGTCCAACTCCATCATGGGCGCGTGGGAGCCGATGCGCGTGGCCGGCGCCACCGCGAGGGCCATGCTGGTGAGCGCCGCGGCCCAGGAATGGGGCGTGCCTGCGGCCGAATGCCAGGCGCACGAGGGCCAGGTCAGCCATCCGCCCAGCGGGCGCCGGCTTCGCTACGGCCAGCTGACCCGCAGCGCCGCACGGCTGCCCGTGTCGCAGCCGGTGGCGCTCAAGCCCCGGCACTTGTTTCGGTTGATTGGCAAACCCATCCCGCGCCTGGACGTGGCGGGCAAGGTCAACGGGTCGGCCACCTACGGCATCGATGTGCGCCTGCCCGGCATGCTCTACGCGGCGGTGGCGGCGTGTCCGGTATTCGGCGGCACGCTCGCCAGCGTGGCCGAAGCCCCAGCCCTGGCGGTGTCTGGCGTGCGCCAGGTGGTGCGAATCTCCAATGCCGTGGCCGTCATCGCCGTCCACTCCTGGGCGGCCAAGCAAGGGCTCGCTGCGCTGAAGATCGAGTGGGATCACGGCGCCGGGGCGGGCGTCTCCACCGCGCAGCTGCGCCAGGACCTGGAGCGACAGCTGGACCGCCAGGATGCCGCATCGGCGCTGTCGAAAGGCGACGTGCAAGCCGCCCTGGCAGGCGCCGCGTCGCGCCATTCGGCGGTCTACCACTCGCCGTTTCTGGCCCACGCGGCGATGGAGCCCGTCAACTGCACCGTGCACCTCACGCCGGACGGCTGCGACGTGTGGGTGGGAACGCAGGCGCCCATCCGCGCGCGCGATGCCGCAGTGAAGGCATCGGCGCTGCCGGCCGACAAGATCCGCATCCACAACCACCTGCTGGGCGGCGGCTTTGGACGCCGGCTGGAGGCGGACTATGTGGAGCAGTCCGTGGCGCTAGCGCGCACGGTGCAGGGCCCCGTGCAGTTCATCTGGTCACGCGAAGAGGACATCCAGCACGACATCCTGCGGCCCATGTACGCCGACAGGTTGAGTGCGGCGCTGGACGCGCAGGGCCGGCCCGCGGCCATCACCCATCGGGTAGTGGGATCGTCCATCCTCGCGCGGGTCGCTCCGGGCGCTGTTCGCAATGGCCTGGATGGCGATGCGGTGGAAGCAGGTCTTGGGCCCTACACATGGCATGCTGCCCAGCTCGACTATGTGCGCCATGAGCCCATGCCGGGGTTGGCCACGGGCTGGTGGCGCGGGGTGGGCCCCACACACAACTGCTTCGTGATCGAGAGCTTTGTGGATGAACTGGCCGCCCTGTCGCGCCAGGACCCCGTGGCCTATCGCCTGGCACTGCTGTCCCCAGGGTCCCGCGCGCGGGCCGTGCTGGAACTGGTGGCGCTGAAGTCGGGGTGGGCTAAGCCGCTGCCTGCAGCAAACGCCGAGGGCTCCCGCAGGGGCCGGGGCGTTGCAGTGCTGTCGGCATTTGGCAGCTTCATGGCTCAGGTGGCCGAAGTCACCGTGGACGCCGCAGGCGAGATTCGCGTGGACCGCGTGGTATGTGCCGTCGACTGCGGGATGGTCGTCAACCCGGACACCGTCCATGCGCAAGTGGACGGCAGCATCCAGTTTGGCGTGACGGCAGCGCTGTGGGGCGAGATCACGCTGCAGGGCGGCCGTGTGGAGCAGAGCAATTTCCACGACTACCGCGTGCTTCGGCTGTCCGAGGCACCGCAGGTGGATGTACACGTGCTGCAGAGCGACGAGCCGCCCGGGGGCATCGGGGAGCCGGGCACGTCCGCGGTGATCGCGGCGGTGGCCAATGCGGTGCACGCTGCCGTAGGGCACCGTGCGCGCAGTCTGCCCCTGCGGCCGGGCTCCGCTTGAGGTACTGTACCGCCCATCGATCCCGATTGCCTGCCCAGCCCCGGCAGCAGAGCCTATGAGCGACATCACCCTTGCAGCCTTGCAGGCCTTTCGGGCCGTGGCCCGATGCGGCAGCTTTACCGCTGCGGCCAGTGACTTGGCATGTTCACAATCCGCCATCAGCAGGCACATCGCGTCGCTGGAACGCAGTACGCAGCAGACGCTCGTCTTGCGGGGGCACCGGCGCGCAGAGCTGACGCCCGCAGGCGAGATCTACCTCGAGACGGTGCACCGTGCGCTGCAAGAGTTGGCGCGCGGCGCAGCGCAGCTGGCAAGCACCTCGGCCCTGAGATCGCGCACCGTCAAGATCCTGGCCATGCCGTCGTTTGCCTCCCGCTGGCTGATCCCGCGCCTGGCCCGGCTGCATGTGGCGGGGATCGATGCAGAGATCGACCTGGCCACTTCGATTTGGGATGCAGACTTTCGCAAGGAACGTTTCGATATCGGAATCCACTACGGCGATGGATCGCTGCCGGGATCCCACCTGCTCATGCACGACAGCCTGGTGCCGGTGATATCGGCACAGCTCGCGGCCGAACGGCCGATTCGCACGTTGGGCGACCTGCAGCGCTTTCCATGGCTGCACGACTCGCTGCGGGCCGGCAAGTGGCAGCAGTGGCTGTCTGCCTGCAACGCGACGCATCTGTCAGGCGCCAGGAACATGCGGTTGCAGGGCACGGAGACAACCCTCACGGCCGCTGTGGCCGCCGTAGGCATCGCCATAGGCCATGACACACTCATCGCGCACGACGTGATGCAGGGCAGACTGGTGGAGGCATGGCCTTTCTACCTGCCCATGGCGGCCGGATACCACCTCGTTGTGCCACAACGCAGCAAAACCAGCCCCCACGTGAAAGCTGTGGTGGACTGGATGCTCAGCGAGGCCGGATCCTTCCGCGACGCTGCGGGGTCGTGGCGCCGGCTTGCGGGTCTCTGAAGCGCAGGGATTCAGCGCAGTGGCGCGGCGCGTGGCACTGTGAACCAGCCGGGGCATCTGGCTCGCGCATGCCGGTGTGGTGCGGGGGCGCCAGATCGGCGGCCCACCCGCACATTCGTTCAGAACTTGGTGGCCTTGATGTCTGCCTTGGCCTTGTCGTAGTCGGCCTTGGCCTGCTTTTCACACGCGTTCTTGGCGTCGCCGGTCTGGTCGTCGCACTTTTCCTTGGCTACGTCATGCGCGCCCTCCGCCTTGGCCTCTGCCACCTTGCGGGCATGGGCGGGGCTGGGCTTGTACTGTTGCTCCAGCTCGGCCTTGGCAATCTTCTCCTTGGCTTCGGCCTCTTCCTCGCACACATCCTTGGCGTTGGCCTTCAGAGTGTCGCATTGCACCTTCTGCGATTTGTAGTCCGCTTCGATCTTGTTCTTTTCTGCCTTGTACTGGTCGCTTGTCAAAGCGTGTGCGCCCGTGGAGGCAAGAAACCCGGCAGCGATGGCCACGGCGATGAGGTTGGTTTTCATGGAATCTCCTTGAATGAAAGACAAAGCAATGTCGCCGCCTGGGGCGCTGGCCCGCCGTAGGCCATGGTTGACGAAAAAGGTCGGCGGCGACCTGACAGCAGTCTCAGCCTCGGTTGCCTCAATCCGTCCCCACTGTCGTCCCAACCCTTTTGCCTGACCCACGCGACGCGCGACCCAGCATCCCTTCGTTGTAATTGGCTGTAATCGCTTTGATCGCGGCCTCTGCCTACAGTCGCTTCACTGCCTGAGCAATGGCAGCAAGAAGCCCCCAGCGACAGGACATCAGGCAGGAGTTCCTCATGGATATCAAGCTGCGATTCATCAATCGATCTCTCGACGGCAACAGGTCGGAGGTGGTGATCTATCAGAAGAACCAGGCGCCCAACATGGCTTCGCTGGCCATGGCCTGGAAGGTCATCCGCTTCTGCGGCCGTGATTGTTTTCATCCGTTTGCCTATCCGGTGGGCTTCGAGGTGTGTGTGGTCGACGGATACGGCAACTTCTCGCCCCGCGTTCGCGCTGAAAACGGTCAGCTGCTCAAGCTGCAGTCGACCCCGTCAGGGTCCCGGCGCCTGGTGCGATCCGGCGCCGCCAGCGCCTCCAATGAAGTCGACGTGCTCAATGACCTGGACCAAGGCGCCATGAACGTCTGCGTCTTCAAGGACGGCCGGATGGTGGGCGCGAAGAACGCCGTGGTGCCCGGCCAGAAGGCGGTCTTCCAGTATCCGCCCGTGCTCTGGATCGGCGTGGCGTCCCAGATCGCACAGGGAGACGCGATCAGCTCCGCCGTGATGAGCAGTGCCGACACGGAGCTATCGCTGCTGGGTGTCGCCAGCGCAGACATCGTGATGTCCGGCGGCGGCCCGGGCGAGGGCTCGACCCCCTACGAATTCAACCTCGACAGCATCGTCCGGATCTGAACGCTGCGGCAGATCCAGGCACACAAGGTTCGCCTTGCCGGCCGAGAGGCCGTCGGGGCCAACAGGCAACGCGCGGTGTGTTGCCACCACTTCCACCAACAGGAGAAAACTCATGGGCGTACAACTGAATTTCATCAACAACTCCAACGACACCAACAACTCGGAGATCGTCGTCTTCCAAAAGAACGTGGCCACCGACTTCGACGAACTGGCGGTGGCCTGGCAGGTCATCAAATACTGCGGTCAGGGCGACAACCACCCGTTCACCTTCCCCATGACCATGCAGGTCGGGGCCAGCGACAGCTACGGCAACTACACGCCGCAGCTGGACGCGCAAAACGGCCAGCTGTTCCAGATGTCGCTGACCACTTCCGGCGACCGCCTGGTGGCCGCCGGCAGCGGCACCAGCTCCCGCGAGGTGCAGGTGCTCAATTCGCTGCCCAAGGGCGCGATCAATGCGAGCTGCTACAAGGACGGCAAGCTGCTGGCCACCAAGACCTCCATCGCCCCGCAGCAAAAGGCGGTGTTCGAGTTCAAGCCTACCATCTGGATCGGTGTGGCGTCGCAGGTGGTGCAGGGCCAGGTCATGAACTCGGCCATCATCTCCAACATCAACACCGAGCTGTCGCTGCTGGGCATCGCCAGCGCCGACATCGTGATGACCGGTGGTGGCCCTGGCGCCAACTCCACGCCGTTCGCGTTCAACCTCGAAAACATCGTGATGTGCTGAAGCCACGCGTCGGCGTGGGGCACCCGGGTGCCCTGCGCCGATGCAGGCGACGCAGGCGCGGCCCACCCAGGAGGCATCCCGTGAACGAAATGGTCAAAAGAAGATGGAGCGCCATGGATGGTTGCCTGGTCTTCGACATCACCATCAACCGCGCACCGCACGACGATGTTCCCTCCAGCGTCATCGTGTCCTGCAGTCCGGGCGAGTCGCCCGGCCAGCAGGTCACCGTCACCAGTCAGTGGCCGTCGCAGCCTTTCGAGTTCAGGTTTCCCTCGGGCTGCTACGTGTCCGGCTACCTGCAACAAAAGACTCCCGTGCACATCGACGGGGTCACCCACACGGCCATCTTTGCCGATATCCACTACGGCATGCGGGGGCGGTCGGACGACCACCACTTCGAGGGCATCATGGCCACGTGTCCCATGCGCGGCCCGATCCCGCCGCCAAGGCCCCAGCCCCCGGCGCCATCGCCATCGCCATCGCCATCGCCATCGCCGGTCGAGCCCGACGGGCCGGACGATCCTGTCGAGCCCCTGCCTTTCATCGACGAGCACGCCGATGAACTCTTCCCATACGTGTATGTGCGCCGCTGGCCCCAGGTGACGGCGACCGACCTGCTGTACGGGTTCGTGCAGTACACCAGCGCCAGCCCTCCGTCCAGCAGCTTTGCCGACGATCTGGTGGCTGCGCGCAGCCAGGGCCGGATGGCCGCGCGGTCCCTGGCGCTGCAGTTCATCGACGGGGATGCGCCCTACCAGGGCGACTTCATCGCGGACCTGCATCCGCTGCCCGGGCCGGTGGGCGAGTTCGCCGCGCTGCTGGCGCGGTTGCCGCCCCCCACAGGCGACACGCCGCGCGAATGGCTGGCCGCCGCCCACGCACAGGTGACAGAACTGCTGCAGCGCCACGGGCTGAGCTGGGCCTACCTGGAATCGGCCAGCTACGCGCAGACCCTGGACCGTGTCTGGCAGAGCTACTTCGCGCTGGTGATCGTGCTGGGCTACGAGACGGCGCTGCTCGCCGCATTGACCCGCACGCTGCAGATGGCCCATCTGCTGGCCGTGGCCTGGCCCTCGGGCGCGACCGAGGCGGTCGCGGCCAGCGGCACCCCGGCAACGCCGGCACTCCTGCAGCCCGCGCCTATCAACGCGGCCCAGTTGGTGGCGCTCTACAAGGCGACGGTGGTCCTGCCTGCCAACATCTTTCCGCTACCTGCGTGCCACGATGCCGCCAGCCCGCCACCTTGTGCATCTGGCGGGTGGATCGAGCCCTACGCGATCGGTGACCTGCAGATGGTGCGCCAGCGCCTGCTGCACTACCAGAGCGGCGAGATTGCACGCATTGAAAACGTGATGCGCGGTGAGCGGCGCGAGGTAACGCACAAACGCACCCACCGGCAGCACAGCGAGCAAAAGCAGACCCTGGCCGAGATGCAGACCCTGCAGAACGATGCCGCGGACGAACGCAGCAACCTGCAGGAAGAGTCTCGCAAGACCGTGGCCGAGGTCGCCGAGACCCAGCAGTACAACAAGTTCACGAGCAGCTACGGCCCTCCCACGCAGGCCACGCTGGATGGCTCGTGGACCCGCGCGCTGCAGCAAGGGGCCCAGCCCGGGCTGGATGACACCACACGCTTTGCGCGCGACATCCTGAACAAGACCGTCAACCGCATCAGCCGCAGTGTCAGCCACACGCGCTCGAGCAGCACCATGAGCCAGACCGAAGACGCGGTGGTGAGCGTCGTCGACAACACCGCAGGCCCCCAGAGCATGCGGGCCGTGTTCCGCTGGGTGAACAAGGTGTACGAGGCCTGCGTGGTCAACTACGGCCAGCGGCTGATGATGGAATTCATGGTGTGCCAGCCTGGGTCCAGCCTCATCGCACAGGAACAGTCCCTCGCAGGCCAGGACTTCGCCAGGCCGCCGTCCCCGCAACAGCTGGGCGTGGCCACCTTCGAAGACATTCGGGTGGACGGGCCGCACAGCTATGCGCAACTGGGCGCGTGCTACGGCGTACTGGATCTGGAGCCGCCACCGCTGGCGAAGCGCTGCGTATGCGCCACGGTGCGCAGCGGGGAGGACAAGCAGCTGGCCGTTCCGGCGGGCTACTGCGCCACGGTGGCCTTTGTCGCCTGCATCGGTGCCTATCCGGGCCAGCCAGCGCCGATGGTGCTCGTGGGGCGGCACACCGTGAGCGCTGGCTCGGCGGCAGCTGCCATTACGCTCGACGGCGAGGACGAGACCGTACCCGTGTCCGTGATGGACAGCCAACCACTGTTCTCGCCGCCGAGCGACAGCCTGGCGCAGGTCCATGTCGAGGTCACCTGCATTCCCTCCCCCCGGTGCATGGACCAGTGGCGCATTCGCACGTACGCCAGCATCGTCAAAGGGTACGAGGAGCGGCTGGCCGCGTACCGCGCCCGCTTCGGCCACGGGGGACCGGACGGCACGCCCCTGCGGTCGCCGCTGGCGCTGCGGCAACTCGAGCAGCGCGAACTGAAGAACGCGTGCCAGCGGCTGCTGCTCGATCGCATGCAGCGGCTGACCGGGCTGCCCACGCTGCCCGGGGCGGCGGAACACTGCGCGTATTCGTCGCCGCCCGGGTCGCCCTCCCTGTTCACCGTGGGCGAGCCGCGCTACCTGCAGTTCTTCGACGAAGCGCTCGAGTGGAACGAGATGGCCTACAGCTTCTACGGCGTGTCCGATGCGGTGGGGTCCCCGCCCGCCGCGCCAGAGCCGGGCAGCCCCACAGCGGGTGGTGATGCGCTGTTCATAAATTTCTTGCAGGCCGGCCAGGCGCGTGTGATGCTGCCCGTGCAGCCGGCACATGCCATGGCATTCCTGTATTTCTTCTCGAGCGGAATGCTCTGGAGCGGGCCCGACCCGCTGGCCCCTGCCAACGCCGGCGACCTGGCACTGGTCAATGACCTCAAGCACGCCGTGGGCCCCGCGCCAACACCGCCGCCGCACCGCGTGGGCCCGGCATGGCGGGTGGTGGTGCCCACGGCAATGCAGGTGCTGGATGAGCCGGATTCAACCCACGGAACGCGCTTGCCAGCGCTAGGAAGGAACACACCATGATGGTGATGCCGGGGGCAGGCAGCCCCTTTTTTCAACGCCCAGGTTTTGGAGAACTGCCCGTGGGGGCGGTGTCCGCGTTTGCCGGCGCACTGGGAGCGCCCGACAGCAGCGGCACTCCCACCGCGGCTTCGCCAACGGCATTCACCACCCAGCCGCTGGAGGCGTGGGGGTGGATGTACTGCGATGGCCGGTCTCTGGCCTGCGCTGAATACCCCGAGCTGTTTGCCGTGCTGGGCTATGTGTACGGAGGCGCCGGCGCGCAGTTCAACATTCCGGACTACCGCGGTTACTTCCTGCGGGGCGTGGGCACCGGCACCCAGAACGACCCCGACATCGCCAATCGCACAGCCCCGCCAGGTGGACAGGGCTCGAGCGACGGCGTCGGCTCGATCCAGTCCAGCGCGCTGCAGGCCCATGAGCACACCTACAGCAGTGCGCCAGCGCCATCGGCTCCATCACCCGACGGCACCGCCGCAGGTGCTCCCAGCGTGAAGAACACGCTGACCACCGGCGGCCCAGTCGCAGGCACGGGGCAGAGCACCGCAGTGCCAGTGAGCCTGAAGGAGACGCGCCCTCTCAACGTGTGCGTGAACTACATCATCAAGTTCACCTACGGACTGCGCCGCTGAGGGGCACCACCCGCCAAAGCTTTCAGACAACCACCAAGGAAAATCGCATGGCCTACACCAATGTCCAGTTCATCGGCTACGTGCTCGACACCGCGCCCCAGGTCCACCCCGATGGGTCACCGCAACATCGGGGATTGGGCGACGCTCGGCTCGATATCCAGGCGCGCTGCCAACTGATGGAGCGGGCGATGCAGACCGCCCGGGCCGCCCTGCCGCAGGCGTCGCCACCCGTGCCCGAGGGCGACACGCTGAAGGTCTTCATGGCCCCCGGGTTCTTTTTTTGCGGAGCGACCGGGGCCTACCCGATGGAGGAGGTGCAGTTGGCCATCACCTCGCTGCAGCGCATGGCGGCGGACGAGCAATGGGTCGACTGGGTTTTCGTCTTCGGCAGCATCCTGGGAAGCTCTTCCGTCATGCTGCCAACGACACCCTACGACATCGACCCGCTGGCCCCCCAAAGCACCTACGGCTTTTCGCTGGTGCAGCAAGGCGGCGTGGCCCCGCAGGGCGACGCCAGTGCACGCGCGCTGGCGAAGGCATTGGCCTCGGACGTTGAATGCATGGCCACGGCAGCGACCCCCAGCAGCCTGTTGGCGGGCACTGTGGCGCAGCGGCCTGCCGCCAGCAGCGGCAGCTGGGGGCGTGAGCAGCAGCGGGTCAACTACGACGGTGCTGGAGTGTTCGACCTGGCCGGCATCACCTGGGGGCTGGATGGGTGCCAGGGCCCCGGCGGCACCGCGCAGTGCCAGCCAAAGCCCCCGCAACTGCCAGGGCAGGCGCTGGTCCAGCTGCAGTTGGTGCCGTCGTGCGGCACGGGCATCGAGGCGCCCGGCGTCATCACGCAGATGGGCGGCCTGGTGTTCCACTGCGACGGCTCGGGCCCGGCAGGCCATTCGGCACTCGCACGGCAGGTTCCACCACTGGCCGACATACCGCTGTCCGCCAGCGCGCCAGTCAGCAACGCAGACATCGTGCTGCAGGGCACATCGCCGGTGCAGGACGTCGCCATCAGCGCGCTGTATGCCGGTGGCGCTGGCGTGGTCAACGTCTACGCCTCCATGCAGCTGCCGGAGCAGCAGGTGGTGGCGGGCAACACCATCCGGATGATCTGGCCGGCCAGTGCGGACTACCAGTTCATTTTTCAGCTGATCTACAGCAGCAGCGGACAGTTCGTGACGCTGGTCTGCGAGATCCGCAGCAGCAAGGCCAACTTCTACGGCAACGACTACTTTCTGCCGCTGTCCTTGCAGACGCAGGACTCTTCGAAGCAGTCCGTCCACATCCAGATGAAGCTGACGCCAGCCAGCAGCTCCTACGCTGGCGCAGTGTGGTGCCAGATCAACGTGCCGGGATTCATCTTCGAAGGCCATGCCTTTGAATTCAGCGCCACCTACGACGGCCCGCCACCCTACACGGTCTGGTAACCGACGGTCAAAGCGGAGCATGCCGACCATGAGCCCTGCACAGAACACGCGCCGCATCTCGGTGGGCGGGCGGATCTTCAATGTGCGTGCGGACGACGCACGCCAGCCATTCTGGGACCGGGTGCAAGCCCGCGCCTGGGAGCCGCACACCTTCGAGGTGCTGCGGCGGTTCCTGCAACCCGATGCCTGCTGCGTGGACCTGGGAGCCTGGATCGGTCCCACAGCACTGTACGCTGCGACGCTGTCGCGCTGCGTGCACGCGGTGGAACCCGATCCGGTCGCGTTCGCGGAGTTGAGCGGAAACGCCGACGCCAACCCCGCACTGCGCAGCAAGCTGCATCTGCACGCAGTCGGCATCGGTGCGCAAAGCGGTCCGATGCCACTGTACGCGGGCGGCTTGTACTACGGCGCGCAAAGCCAGTTCGGCGACAGCATGTCGGGGATGCTGGCCGCGCCAGGCGCCAGCGGTCAGCCCTGCCACGAAGCGCAGGGGGTGGACATGGAGCGCTTCCTGCACGGGCACGCGGACGGCGATTGCAACTTCATCAAGATGGACATCGAAGGCGGTGAGTACACCGTGATTCCGGGCCTGTGGCGGCGCTTGGGCAGGTTCGGCCCGCCCACGCTGTATGCGTCCTTCCACGCTCCGGAGCCGGCCCGCAGGGAGTCCCTGATCCGCGCCTGCACCGAAGAGTTGCTCCTGTGCTATCCCCGCTTCTATGCCGCCGCCGATGCCAAGGCCATCGCACTGGAACGGCTGCTGGACTCGGTCACCGACTGGGCGGACGAAGGCCCTGCAAGCCCCTGGCGAAAGCTGGAGGAGGTGCTGGGCACGGGCCTGGTGGCCACCAGCGAGGAGTGGTGAATGCCAGCACCGCAAGAGCGCCAGATTCTCATCGGCGTGCATGTCACCGGCGAGGCCGACGGCCTGTGCGCCACGCTCTCGAGCATCTTCGAGAACACACCGCTGACCTTTGGGCTGCGACTGCTGCCCGATGACGACCACGTCTTGCAGGCGAAGGCAATGCAGGCCCTTCAGCTGGCACCGCCATCGCTGGTACAACTTCCCGCGCCCCGCCAGCCCGGGGCCGCAGCCTGCTTCAACCAGCTGGTCAGCGAGCCCGCAGACATCTATGTCTTTCTGGAAAGCGGCCTGCAGGTCTGCCCCGGCTGGCTGGAGCTGATGCTGGCTGCACTGGACGCCAACTCCAGCCGCGGGCTGGCGGGCCCGTCCACCAACCGGGGCTGGAACGAACAGGCCATCGCGCCCGGCTGCGCGGGCCACCCGCAAGCCCTGTGGGAGCAGGCCGATGCCTTGCTGGCCCGCTTCGGCGACGCGTGCGTGCCGCTGGCCCCCTTGCACAGCCTGGGCGATTTTTGCTACGTGGTGAAGAACGAGGTGGTCGCAGCAATCGGCGCTGCCGATACCGCATACACCCAGGGGCCGTGCTGGGAGATGGACTACAACATCCGCGCGGCCCGCGCCGGCTTCGAGGGGGTGTGGGTCAAGGGGGCATTCGTGCACCGGGGGGCCCGGTGCGCCCAGGTGGCCGGCACGCACGATGGCTTGCTCGAGACCAACAAGCGGCTGTACCAGGACCGGTTCTGCGCGCTGCGCACCGAAAGCCGCCGCGACGCGGCGGCCTACCACGGTCACTGCGCGGGAGAGGCATGCCGCCACTTCGCGGTGCCCGAGCAGACGCGCCTGTTCATCGCCCTGCCCGCCCCCGGCCATCGGGCTCATGTACACCCCGTGACCCCGGCACCGCCCGTGGCCACCGGCTCGCCGTTGATGAGTTGCATCATGCCCACGCGGGGGCGCGCCGCCTTTGTCGCGCAGTCCATCCGGTACTTCCAGCGGCAGGACTATCCGGCACTGGAGCTCATCATCGTGTACGAGACCGATGCCGATCTGCCCGCTGGTATCGACGACCCCCGCATCCGGTGCATCCGCACGCCCACGCACACCAGCATCGGTGCCAAGCGCAATGAAGCGGTGCGGGTGGCCAGGGGCGAACTCATCGCGCACTGGGACGACGACGACTGGTATGGCGCGCAGCGCCTGAGCCGCCAGGCGGCCCCCATCCTGCACAACGTGGCGGACATCACGGGGCTCAACGACATGCTGTTCATGGCCCGGCCACAGGCCGAATTCTGGGCCTGCAGCCGCGCACTGTTTCGGCAGATGTTCCTCGAGAACGTCAGCGGCGGCACCCTGGTCTTCAGGCGCAGCCTGTGGGAGCGGCACGGCCAGTACCCCCACACCTCGCTCAGGGAGGACGCGGATTTTCTGCAGAAAACCTTGCGCGGCGGGGCGCGGCTGTGCCGCATTGCGGGCCGGTCGCTGTGCGTCTACGTGCGCCACGATGGCAACACCTGGAAGTTCAAGGAAGGCCATTACCTGCAGCAGGCGGCGTGGCGCAGAGTTCCCCAGCCGGAGTGCCTGACCGATGATGGCGACTTCTATTTCCCCCCCCAAACCTCAGACCCACAGGCCGTCTCCATGCCAATGGTTTCCTGCATCATGCCCACCGCGGACCGGCGCGATTTTGTGCCACAGGCGATCGGCCAGTTCCTCGCGCAGGACTACGGGCCACGCGAGCTGATCGTGCTCGACGACGGGCGCGACAGCGTGGCAGACCTCATCCCTGCGCACGAGGACATCCGCTATCTGCGGCTGGACCGCAAATCCACGCTCGGCACCAAGCGCAATCTCGCTTGCGAGCTGGCGCGTGGGGATCTGATCGCGCATTGGGATGACGACGACTGGAGAGCCCCCGGCTGGCTCAGCTCGCAGGTCCGCAGCCTGCAGTCCCAACAGGCCGATATCTGCGGGCTGGACAAAGTCTTCTTCTATGCCCCCGAAGCGCGCAGCGCCTGGCAGTACGTGTACGACGGCCGCACGCCCTGGGTGTGTGGCGGCACGCTGTGCTACCGCCGGGATTTCTGGCGCAGCGCCCCCTTTGCGGACATCGACGTGGGCGAAGACAACGCGTTCGTCTGGTCGGTGCGTGCCAAACGCATTGCCACCAACCCTGAACAGCAGCTGTACGTGGCCTGGGTGCACGCACGCAACACCAGCCCCAAGGACACCACCAACCGACGCTGGCACCGCTATCCGGTGGAACAGATCGAACAGCTGATGCGGACCTGATCCACCGATCCATCGATCCACACGGTGCGCCGCTCCTTGCATTGCGCCATCCGCTGATGCGTTGGGGATGACGCGGCAAGCCGCGTGCCGATCACGGATGCGCGGCTTGCGGGGCGAGCCGGTACACCGGCTCGGGCTCCGGGGGCCGCACTGGCCCCATGCCGGTATAGGCCTCCGAGTGCACGCTGCCCGCCAGTTCGCTGTGGGCCCGGTGGCTCAGCACGACCGTGCCCGGGCCTGCCAGGCTGTTCAGGTACAGCGTCACATTGGCCGCCTGGCGGCCATCCGGCGAGGCTCCGGACGGCTTGGGTGCGGCCGTGTGCATGCCCCCGGATATCTCCAGCCGCACGCCGTGCTGCACCTCCAGCAGGCGGCTTCGTCGCTGCACACGAATGCAAAGGTCCTGGGCGAGCGCTGCGGCCCGCTGCAGGTTCTCTGCACTGCTGGGCCCCTGGTCGAAGTGGAACAGCATGCAGTCGCCCAGCGTTCCCGCATCATGGCCCTGGCCGGACTGCACGGCGCTGGCACACCAGCGCAGCTGCTGCTCGCGGATCTCCTGCAGGTCGGACAACGCCAGCGACGCATCCCGGGCCGGATACAGCCGCAGCGTAAGGCTCAGGATGGCGCGCGATGGCGTGCCCCTGGCCTGCTCTTGCGCCAGCAGCAGGGGGTCGATCGTGGAGTTCCTGCGCGCACCCGGCAACGCCATCGCGGGCAAAAGCGCTGGCGGGCCCGGCGGGGCCGCGCGCATCTGCGCCAGGCATTGAGCAAGCTCTGCGTACAGCCGGGCGGCGTCGGCCGCGCGCAGGTGGACGTTCTTGTGCAACGCCCGCAGCAGCAGCGGGGCCAGCGGGCTGCGCAACACGTCGTCGGGCAATGCGATGGGCGATGGGCTCAGCTGCTGCCGCAGCACTTCGGTCACGCCGGCCCCCTGGACGCAGGGCCTGGCACACAGGCATTCCACAAAGATCAAGGCCCAGGCGTAGAGGTCGGTGGCGGGCACGCAGGCGTCGCCCCGCAACTGCTCCGGCGCGCAGTAGGCCGGCGTCCCTTCCGCACCCGCTGCGAACTGCGGCGCTCCGTGGTGGCTGGCCAGACCGAAGTCCAGCACCTTGGCATGCAACGTGACCCCGGTGGCCACGACCATCACGTTCTCGGGTTTCAGGTCGCGGTGCACGATGTGGCGCACATGCAGGAAGCTCAGGGCATCCAGCAGTTGCGCCATGAGCGCCGCGGCATCCGGCAAGGGGAACCTGCCTTGGCGCTGCAGGAGGTCGCGCAGCGTCTCTCCCGGAACGTACTCCAGGACCGCGAACGGAAACCCTCCATCGGCCATGCCCTTGTCCAGCAGCCGCACCACGTGGGCGTGCTGCAGCAGAGCCAGCACCCGGGTTTCCTGGTGCAGCCGCTGGTGCACACGGCGCCGCGCAGCCGGGTCGCGCGCGGCACCGGCACCTGGAACCTTGATTGCCACGAGTTGCCCGGTGCTGCGTTGCCGGGCCTTGAAGACCTGGCCCGATGCGCCCTGTCCCAGCAAACCCAGCACCTGATAGCCAGGCATGCCCACGGGAAAACCGTGCGCGGGCACGGGCGTCATATCGATCGGGAGGCAGGGTCAGGCAGCGAGCTTTTCTTCAGCGTGGATCTGGCCGCTCAGCGACAGCGGATCGAAGTCGGCTTCGAGCTGGCTCCCGCGCATGATGCAAAACCGCAGGCTACCGAAACGCAGCGATCCCCGGCGGCGTTCGACCAGTTCGGGCACATGGGAGTCCGCCGGCATCGCCAGGGCCAATTGCTTGCGCATGCGGAACACCTGAATGTTCAGATGCCCGGGCTCCACCCCCAGCATCTTGGCCAGGCGATCCAGTTCGACCCATCCGTGGGCCTGACTGTCCGGATGCCGCTGCGCATCCGCCCAGCGCAGGCGTGCCAGTGTCAGCAGCGCATAGTGGTGCGTGCGTTCTCCGAGATCGAATGTCCGGTCCCGCTCCTGCACCTCCAATCGCACGTGCTCTTCATCCAGGCTGACATGGAAACGCAAGGCCGTGCGCGGACGCACGAAGGGGATGGCAGTCGCCATCGACTCCATCGTGGAGGAGACTTCGGCGGCCGCTGCAATGAAGCACCAGGCCCGGTTGGAGAAGCGGACCTCATCACCGTCCTCCAGCGTCCAGCTGCCATGCGGGTTGGTGCAGACCCACTGTCCCTGTTCAGTGCAGTGGATGGACATCTCGGCTCCCTGCCCTTGCGGCAGCAGGTTGGACCGCTGCAGCGGTATGGGGGCGCCGTCGTGCCCCAGGGGCCACAGCAGGTTTCCGGGCGGTGACAAGTCTTCCACCACCCAGGCAGCGCCCGGACTGCGGCCAAAGCACACGGTGCTTCCTACGCGCAGCACCTGGGTGTCGGCGTGCGACATGGAGGTGCCGTCGATCAAGGTGCCGTTGCGGCTGTGGTCGCGCAGCTCCCACACCGTGCCCGTCCAGCGGATGGAGGCATGCAGTTGTGACGCGTCCGGGCTGTCCAGCAATGTGTCGGACGAACGGCCCCGCCCGAACACATGGAGCGTCCGCAAATGGATCTTGCGCTGCGTAGCGCTATTTTTCAGGATTGCCATCAGTTCGCCCCTCATTGGTTCTGCTTCACATCGGCGCAACGGCTCCTCGTCTGCGCAGGCGCATGTGGAGCAATGTGGCATGCCGCCGATACCGTTCCGCAGGGCTCTCCACCAGCGGGAAAGGGGGCCTGGAGCCCCCGGTCGCGCGCGCGGGTGAATGAACAGCCATGGCAGGTACCGCCGATGCGTGTGAAGTGTGGAAGTCCGCGCCACGCCTCGCAACTCACAAACTTGGTAGGTCGTTTTTCGGAACCTGTGCAGCTATCGTCGAAGCAAAAGGCGCGCGTGCTCGCTGGTAATGCCCCGAAATCGCCAAGCTGGCACGCATCCCAGACACTGGGGGCAGCGCGCGGCGCGTGCCACCCGCACTGACAGTCCCGCAAGGAAAAAAACCATGCACAAAAAGACCCGTCCACCAAGCAACTTTTGCCTCGGGGCATGACGTGATGACCTTACAAACCCGTGGCATCGACGTCAGCCACTACCAAGGCATGGTCCAGTGGCGCAGCGTGGCCGGCAGCGGCATGGCCTTTTGCTTCATCAAGGCTACCCAGGGCATCGCCTTTGTAGACCCGTACTTCCAGACCAACTGGTCGGGTAGCCAGGCCGCAGGGCTGCTCAGGGGCGCCTACCATTTCGGCCAAGCGAGCACCGACGCCACTGCACAGGCGCAGTTTTTCTATGACACCGTGAGGGCAGATGCGACGCTGGGACCACAGGACCTGCCGCCCGTTCTGGACCTGGAAACGCTGGATGGACAAAGCCCGGAAGACACCCTGCAATGGACCCTGCAGTTCCTGGCACGGACCGACGCCCTCTTCGGCCGTCAGACGGTGCTCTACACCGACGCTGGCTTCTGGCAACAACTTTGTGCGTTGCCCGGCTGCGAGGTGCTGGCGTCCCGCCCGCTGTGGCTGGCCGCCTATTCGGCCACGCCCCGCATACCGCTGCCATGGAACGCGTGGACCTTCTGGCAGTACAGCGACGGCACTTCCAACGGAGGCACCCCGGTCCCCGGTGTCACCGGACCTGTCGACCAGGACTGGTTCGCAGGGTCGGTCACGCAGTTGGCGGCCCTGGCATGAAATCTTGAGGAGGAGTGCCTGCGCATCGGCCCCTGCGTTGCGACAAGGTGGCCCCGCGAAGGGCACGCCCTTTTGCCGCAGGGGGGCTACTCGCGCAGGGCCCAGGCTGATCGACGTCTGGATTGGCCTCGCCGCTACTGCGCTTTTTCCAGTGTCAGCACCACAGAGCCGAACCCCGAGCCCAGCGTTGCAGTGAAGCTGGTTTGCGCCTTGTCGCTCATCCGCATGAAGTAGCCATCCTTGCCTTTCAACCCGCACACGGTGGTGCCACTTTTCTTGGCTTCGGCTATCGCGTCGTTGTCGTTGCCCGTCAACATCTTCCACAAAGCATCGGGATCGATGGGCGCCAGTGACTCCACGTTCGGCTTGCCGGTATCGTCCGGAAAAGCCTTGCCGTCCGGCCCGACGAATGAGAAGGCATAGCGCTTGCCGTCGCGCGAGATCCGGATGCGATCCTCGTCATCGGACTTGCTGCTCCCCCGCGCGGTGCGCTTTTCCACGATCTTGAAATCGCCCAGCATGGCGGCATCACAGGCCGCGGCGTTTTTGTCCTGGGCGTGCACCGAAGCGAGTGGCAGCCAACACGCAGCCATCATCGCAGCGCAGCAGGTGAAACGGATGGTCGAAAAAGTCATGGAGTCCTGACGGAGGCCCCACGTGGTGGGGCGATGAAGGCAGCGGGGCCGTTGGCGCTGGGCCCTGGCCTGAAGGCACGCACTGACCGAAGGCAGCAAGCAAAGAAAAAAGCCTAAGTGAATCAATCACTTAGGCTTTCATTTGGCGGAGAGGGTGGGATTCGAACCCACGGTAGTGTTGCCACTACGCCTGATTTCGAGTCAGGTACATTCGACCACTCTGCCACCTCTCCTGTGTGTCGAAGCCTGCGATTATAGCAGCAGTTTTTGAAGAACCGTGCTGACGGCGTGCAGCTTCTGCCGCCCAACCCCATCCCTCCGGCAGGCTGCAGAAAGCGCATCGCATCTGCCGCTGGCTTGATGCAGGTCATGGCCCCGCCAAAGGCCCGGTGGCACGATCCTGTGCAGCCAACATGCCCTGCGCGCACGGGCCCTGCGGCTCAGTTCAGCCTTCTTCAATTTCTCCCCAAGGACACTTTCACCATGCGATTCGCACACATCGTCGTTGCCGCCTCTTTGTTCGCCGCAGGCTCTGCCATGGCAGGCCCCTGCGATCTCGAGATCGAAAGCACGGACGCCATGAAGTTCAGCAAGGACAGCCTGAGCGTGCCAGCCAGCTGCAAGAAGGTCACCCTGAAGCTGGTACACACGGGCAAGTTGCCCAAGGCTTCAATGGGCCACAACTGGGTGCTGGCCAAAGCCGCCGACATGCAGGCCGTTGCCACCGACGGCATTCCTGCAGGCGCGGACAAAAACTACCTCAAGCCTGGCGATACCCGCGTGCTGGCCGCCACCAAGCTGATCGGCGGCGGCGAGAGCGACACCGCCAGCTTTGACGCCACCAAGCTCAAGGTGGGCGAGGCCTACAACTTCTTTTGCTCGTTCCCCGGCCACATCGGGCTGATGAAGGGCACTTTCGCGGTGACGAAATAAAGGATGCGTGCTGCTGAAGGCTGCTGACGCAGGTGCGCCAGCATTGCGGCGCCAGCGCCCTGCGCCACGCGGCCTGCGACCACCAGCAGCCGCGGGGCCAAGGCCAGCCACAGCCCTTCAGGCTGCGGGCGACAGCACAGCCACGCCGCCCATGTAGGGCCGCAGCACTTCCGGCACGGTCACGGTGCCGTCGGCGTTCTGGTAGTTCTCCAGCACGGCCACCAGCGTGCGGCCTACGGCCAGGCCGGAGCCGTTCAGGGTGTGCACCAGCTCGTTCTTGCCCTGGGTGTTCTTGAAGCGGGCCTGCAGGCGGCGGGCCTGGAAGGCTTCGCAGTTGCTCACCGAGCTGATCTCGCGGTAGGTGTTCTGCGCGGGCAGCCACACTTCCAGGTCGTAGGTCTTGGCAGCGCCAAAGCCCATGTCGCCGGTGCACAGGCTCATCACGCGGTACGGCAGGCCCAGCTTTTGCAGCACGGCCTCGGCGTGGCGGGTCATGTCTTCCAGCGCTTCGTAGCTTTTGTCGGGATGCGCGATCTGCACCATCTCGACCTTGTCGAACTGGTGCTGGCGGATCATGCCGCGCGTGTCGCGGCCATAGCTGCCGGCCTCCGACCGAAAGCACGGCGTGTGGGCAGTCAGCTTGATGGGCAGCTCGGACTCGGCCACCACCACGTCGCGCACGAAGTTGGTCAGCGGCACTTCGCTGGTGGGGATGAGGTACAGCGCAGCGTTGTCGGGCACAGGCTCGCCGTCTTGGCCGCCCTTCTTGGCCGCGAACAAATCGCCTTCGAACTTGGGCAACTGGCCCGTGCCCTTGAGCGAATCGGCATTCACGGCGTAGGGCACATAGCACTCGGTGTAGCCGTGCTCCTGGGTCTGCACGTCCAGCATGAACTGGGCGAGCGCGCGGTGCAGGCGGGCGATGGTGCCCTTCATCACGGTGAAGCGCGAGCCCGAGAGCTTGACGCCCATGTCGAAGTCCAGCCCCAGCGGCGTGCCGACGTCCACGTGGTCCTTCACTTCGAAGGCAAACGTGCCGGGCGTGCCCCAGCGGCGCACTTCCACGTTGCCAGCTTCGTCGCTGCCCACGGGCACGGATTCGTGCGGCAGGTTGGGCACCGCGACCAGCATGGCCAGCAGTTCGGCCTGCACTTGTTCCAGGCGGGCGGCGGATTGCTCCAGCTCCACCTTGCCTGCGGCCACCTGGGCCTTGATGGCTTCGGCTCCATCCTTGTCGCCGCGGCTCATCAGCATGCCGACCTGCTTGGACAACTGGGTGCGCTGGGCCTGCAGCTCTTCGGTGCGGGTCTGCAGCGTCTTGCGCTCGGACTCCAGAGACTGGAACGCCGAGACGTCCAGGAAGGCCTGGGGCTTTTTGCGGGTTTCCAGCCGCGCGATGGCGGTGTCGAGGTCTTTGCGAAGGAGAAGGATATCTAGCATGACTGGATTTTAGTTCCCCCCGCAATCCAATCCCCCTGAGTCGCTTCGCGCCTTCCCCCAGGGGGACGCACCCGGTGGCCCGGCAAAGCCGGTTCCACGGGTGCGCTGGCGTGGGCCTCGCCAGTGGCGTCCGCTGCTTTCTGGCTCAACTGAGGCTGGTAGGGTCGAAGTTGGCGCCGCAAAGAATCAGGGCCACGGTCTCTTGCGGCTGGGGTTTGTACGCGCCGGTCTGCAGCGCGGCCAGGCCCAGTGCGGCGGCGGGCTCCACGGCCAGCTTGAATTCCTTCCACAGCCACAGTTGCGCAGCGCGGATGGCGTCGTCGGGCAGGAGCAGGGCATCGTGCACATGGCGCTGGCTGACAGCCCAGCCGATGGCGCCAATGCGGCGTGCGCCCAGTGAATCCGCGGCCACACCGCTGACGTCCACATCCACCGGCTCGCCAGCGGCGCGGGCCGCATGCAGCGTGGGGGCGCGCTCGGGCTCCAGGGCCACGACGTGGGCGCGGCTTTCCACCCAGGCGGCCACGCCGCCGATGAGGCCGCCGCCGCCCACGCTGACCAGCACGGTGTCGGGCAGGCGGCCGCCCTGCTCTTCAATCTCTGAGGCCAGGGTGCCGGCGCCGGCCACCACCTCAGGCTGGTCATAGGCGTGGGCCTGCAGCGCGCCGGTGACTTTCTGGCGGGCCACGCAGGCTTCGAAGGCCTGCGAATAGGCGGCGCCGGTGACGACCACCTCGGCCCCCAGCGATCGGAGGCGGGCGCGCTTGGCCTCGGGCGAGACCTCGGGCACGAAGACCTCGCAGCGCACGCCCAGCGCCTGGGCGGCTGCTGCCACGGCGATGCCGGCGTTGCCGCCGGACGCGATGATCACGCCGCTGTCGGGCACCGGGTTGGCCAGCAGCCGGTACAGCATGCCCCGCGCCTTGAAGCTGCCGCCCACCTGCAGGTGCTCCAGCTTGAGCCAGACCTCCGCGCAATCCACCCCGAGGGACCGGCCGTGCACGCGCATCAGCGGCGTGGTGCGCAGAAAGCCGCTCTGGCGGTCTTGGATGTGGCGGCGGGCGTCGGCAATGGCGGCGCGATCGATCATGCGGGGGCTCCCAGGGACAAAAAGGCAAGGCAGGCAGTGTAGGGGCTCTACAGCGACCTCCGCAGCACCAAGGCAGCGTACAGACAGCCCGCAGCGCTACACACCGATACACCCCCGCCCTGCGGTGGGCCATGGCAAGTGCCGATAACATGGCCAGCACCGCCGCCGGGACCTTGCTGGGTCTCGGGCGGTGCCACCAGGAGGCAGCATGTTCTTTGTATTCGGCCCATCGGGCCAGATGTACCGGGGTGGCCCGGAAAACCTGGCGCAGATCTCGGCAGTGCGGCGCGTACAGCGGCCCCAGGCCCTGCGCACGCGCGAGATGGACGTACCCACCGAACCCTTTGAGCCCCCTGCCCCCCTGCACCCCACGCCCACGCCGCCCCAGAACCTGCGCCTGCAGGACGCGGTCAGCGCCTATGCCCAGACGGAGCAAGGCCCGCAGCAGGCCCGCCAGCCGCTGAGCAAGGTGAGCGATGTGATGACCACCGGCGCCCTGAGCGTGCAACCCGGCCAGCGCGTCAACGACGCCTGGCAGACCCTGGCCGAGCACAAGGTGGCCCAGGCCCCGGTGGTGGACGCGCTGGGCCGCGTGATCGGCCTGCTGGTGCGCGCCGACATGGCGCCACTCGACCTGTTGCCCGAACCGGGCGCCGTGAAGCAGGCCATCGACCTCGCCCGCCGCCCCGTGTCGGACGTGATGGTGAGCCCAGTTCCCACCGTGGCCGCCGACACGGAACTGCGCCGCGTGGCGGCCGTGCTGCTGGACACGGGCCTGCCCGGCCTGCCGGTGACGGACGAGGCGGGTGTGCTGTCGGGCTTCATCTCGCGCACCGACATCCTGCGCGCGGTGGCGGCAGACCCGCCGCTGGACCTGTGGAGCGGACCGGCCGTGGTGCTGTGATGCCCAAAAGAGGCTGAAAATCAAGCAAAAATGGCCGCTACCGCTTGATGGCAAAGCGCTGGGAGCTATCTAATTTGTAGCACTCTGCCGTGGCGACAAACCCGCCTGTGAGCCGGTGAAGCACGCCTGCCGTGCCCCCGCCAAGGCAAAGCAGCCCAGAATTCAGACTAAAAATGCCTCTACCGCTTGCTGAATAAGCGCAAGCAGCTATCAAATAAGTAGCACCCAAAGAAAAGGGCCCTCAGGCCCTCGTCTTGGTTCGCATGGCACTGCAAGCGGTCAATCAATGCCCCGCAGGCCCCGTCTCCGGCGTGCGCTGGCTGATCTCCAGCCCCGTGGCTGCATCGATGCGCAGGCCCTTGGGCAATGGGAACTTGATCGTCTCCTCGATACCGTCCATGGTGCGCACCGACACCGCACCCAGCGCCTTGACGCGGTCGATCACGTCGCGCACCAGAATCTCGGGTGCCGATGCACCGGCGGTCAGTCCGACACGTGTGACGCCGTCGAACCACTCCGTGCGCAGCTCGTCGGCACTGTCGACCATGTAGGCGCGCGTGCCCAGTCGGTCGGCCAGCTCGCGCAGGCGATTGCTGTTGGAGCTGGTGGGGCTGCCCACCACGATGACCAGGTCCACCTGCGGCGACAAGATCTTGACGGCGTCCTGCCGGTTCTGGGTGGCGTAGCAGATGTCCTGCTGCTTGGGCTCGCGCACCTGCGGAAAGCGCGCGCGCACGGCGGCGGTGATCTCGGCCGCGTCGTCCACCGACAGGGTCGTCTGCGTCACCACGGCGAGCTTGGCCGTCTGCAGCGGCTGCACGTGGGCCACATCCCCCACGTCTTCCACCAGGTGGATGCCGTGGTCGAGCTGGCCCATGGTGCCCTCCACCTCGGGGTGGCCCTTGTGGCCGATCATGATGAACTCGTAGCCCTCCTTGGCGAGCTTGGCGACTTCGACGTGCACCTTGGTCACCAGCGGGCAGGTGGCGTCGAAGATGGAAAAGCCACGCGCCTCGGCTTCGAGCTGCACCGCACGGCTCACGCCGTGGGCGCTGAACACCAGCGTGGAGCCGGGCGGCACGTCGGACAGCTCTTCGATGAAGATCGCGCCCTTGGCCTTGAGGTCGTTGACCACGTACGTGTTGTGCACGATCTCGTGGCGCACGTAGATGGGCGCGCCGAACTTCTGCAGCGCGCGCTCCACGATCTCGATGGCGCGGTCCACGCCGGCGCAAAAGCCGCGCGGCTCGGCCAGCAGGATTTCTTGCGGGGCGGACATCACAGGATCCCGATCACTTGCACTTCGAACGTGACGGGCTGCCCGGCCAGCGGGTGGTTGAAGTCGAACAGCACCGCGCCGTCCTCCCGCACCTGCAGCACCGCACCCGCGTAGCTGCTTTGCCCGTCGGGCGTGGGGAACTGCACCACATCGCCCACGCTGTAGCGCTCGTCGGGGTCGCCCAGCTGGTTGAGCAGCTTCTTGGCCACCCACTGCTGCATTTCGGTGTTGCGCTCGCCAAAGGCCTCGCCGGCGGCCAGCTCGAACGTGGCGCGGGTGCCCTCGGGCAGGCCCAGCAGGCGCTGCTCCATGGCGGGGGACAACTCGCCCGCGCCCAGGGACAGCGTGGCAGGCTTGTCGGCAAACGTGTTGATCACATCCCCCGCCGGGCCGGCCAGGCGGTAGTGCAGCGTGAGGAAGGAGCCCGGCTGCACCGTGGGAAGGGAAGCATCGATAGAGGTCATGAAAGTCCCGATAAACTGGCCCGTATTGTAGAAAACCGGGCAAAGCCCTACGCCCGTTGATTCCTGACGGGTGTCGATAACCCTGCGCCATGTCCCTCAAAGACCTCCCTCCCGACGCGCAGCCCCGCGAAAAACTGCTGGCCCGCGGCCCCGCCGCACTGGCCGATGCCGAACTGCTGGCCATCCTGCTGCGCACGGGCATCGTGGGCAAGGGCGTGCTGCAGATGGCGCAGGAGCTGCTGGAGCCGCCCTGCATCGACCCCGCCACCGGCAAGGTCGCCGGGGGCTTTGGCGGGATTGCCGGACTGCTGCACACCAGCCCCGCCGACCTCGAACGCATCAAGGGCCTGGGCCCCGCCAAGCGCGCCGAGCTGGTGGCCGTGCTCGAACTCGCCCGCCGGGCCCTGGCGCAGCAGCTGCGCGAGCGCGAGGTCTTCGACTCGCCCGATGCCGTCAAGCACTACCTGCAGCTGCATTTGGCCGCCAAGGGCCATGAGGTATTTGCCGTGCTGTTCCTCGACGCGCAAAACCGCCTCCTGGCCATGGACGAGCTGTTTCGCGGCACGCTCACCCAGGCCAGCGTCTACCCGCGCGAGGTGGTGCTGCGCGCCCTGCACCACCAGGCCGCCGCCGTGGTGCTGGCCCACAACCACCCCAGCGGCAGCGTGCAGCCCAGCCGCGCCGACGAGGTGCTGACCCAGACCCTGAAAACCACGCTGGCCCTGGTGGACGTGCGGGTGCTCGACCACGTCATCGTGGCGCCCGGGCAGGCCCTGTCGATGGCGGAGAAAGGGCTGCTGTGAAAGCTGGCGCTCCGCCACCCGCTCCCGTACCCATGCCTGCGCCCTTCACGGCACTGCAGGCTGCACTGGCGCGGGCCGGGCGCGCAGCCAGCGGTGCGCCCGAGCCCACTGCCGACATCGGTCCCACTGAACGGCCTTCCTCAGTCCCCACGCCCACGACCCGCGCCACCCGGCGTGCCGCACTGGCAGGCCAGCGGGCTGCCGCCAAGGCGGCCCAGCGCCCGCTGCAGCCGCCCCGGCCCCACGGCACCGCCGCCAGCGAATCGGCGCCTCCGGCCCACCCCCCTGCCGCGCCCCGCCGCCGCGCACCACCTGCCCCGCGCAGGGCCAGCGAGCGCATCACGCAGCTGCAGGACCTGGCCAGCGTGGCCCGCCGCCTGCGCGAGGCCCAGGAGCGCGCAGACGCCGAGGAAAAAGCCCGGCGCGAGGCGGCCGCGCGGCAAGAGGCCGAGCGCCACCTCTTCAGCCGCAGCGTGGGCGCGGTGACGCCGCTGCGCAACCCCAACCTGGCACGGCTGCGCCGCCACCAGCCCCCGCCGCTGCCGGTGCAGCACTGGCTGGACGAGGAACGCGTGCTGCTCGAATCCATCAGCGACGACTTCGACGTGAGCACCCTGCTCGACACCGACGACCAACTGAGCTTCCGGCGCCCCGGCGTGGGGGTGGAAGTGACGCAGCGCCTGCGCTCCGGGCACTGGAGCATTCAGCGCCAGCTGGACCTGCACGGCCTGCGCGTGGACGAAGCGCGGGAGGCACTGGGCGATTTCATCCGCCACGCCCACAAGACGGGCCTGCGCTGCGTGCGCGTGGTGCACGGCAAGGGCCTGGGCTCGCCGGGCAAGAGCCCGGTGCTCAAGAGCCGCGTGCAGCGCTGGCTGGTGCAAAAAAGCGAGGTCCTGGCCTTTGTGCAGGCCCGGCCGATCGACGGGGGCGCAGGCGCGCTGGTGGTGCTGCTGCAACCCGTACATTCACGCAGGCGGTAAGGGGTGGTGCACCGGGCGCCGAAAACTGGCGTGTGGCTGCACCGTCACCGCCCTATCCCGGCTTGCCGCGCGCCACAGTCACCAGCCCCTGCATCTCCAGCCGCACGCCCAGGCCCTTGAGCGCCTCGCTCTTGCGCAGTTGCAACTGACCGCCATAGGCCTGCACGATCTGGCTGGCAATCGCCAGGCCGAGCCCGCTGCCCTGCACGGACTCGTCAAAGCGCACACCGCGCTCGCCCGCGGCCTGCAGTTGCTCCGGTGTCATGCCCGGGCCATCGTCCTCGATGTCCAGGCACAGGCAGGTGTGCCCGGCACCGCCCTGCGCCGACAAGGGCGCAGAGGCCGCCATCGATGCCGATACCGACACCGTCAGCCGCACCCGCGACGCAGCCCACTTGCCCGCGTTGTCCAGCACGTTGCCCAGCACCTCTTCCAGGTCGGCGCGTTCTCCGCGCCAGTGCAGCGGGCCGTGGGTGGCTTCTGCCAGCACCCAGTCCAGCTCCTGCGCGGCGTGCAGGCGCTCCATCATGCGCAGCAGCTGGGCCACGCAGTCGCGCACGTCCACGGCCTGGCCGGTGCTTCCGGGGTGGGCGTGCAGTGCGTCGCTCAGGGTGCGGGCCTGGTAGCGGTCCACCAGCTGGGCCATGGCCTCGACCTGATGCCGCACCTCGCTGCTGGGCACCTGCGGCTGCGCACTGGCCTGCGCGCTCAGCAAGGCCAGGGGCTTCTTGAGCGCATGGTTCAGGTCCACCGCATGGGCCCGCGCGCGGGCCACCACGTGCGCGTTGTGCGCCAGCAGGCCTGCCAGCTCGTTTTGCAGGGGCTGCAGGTCGCGCCCCGTGGGGGCGGCCAGGTGCCGCGCCACATCGGGCCCCGCGCCCTGCGGCGCGCGCAGGGCGGCCAGCATGGCCTCCAGCCGGCGCAGCGGGGCCAGCCCCACCCGCACCTGCAGCCACGCCAAACCGCCAGTGAGCAGCATCAGCACCAGCCCGGCCACCACCAGCGTGCGGTCGATCTGCCGCATGCTGCTGTGCAACTGTGCGGCCGGGCCGTAGACCGTCAGCGTGACCTGCACCGGGGGCTGGCCCAGGCCGACCGGCTGAGTCAGCGACAGCAGGGGTTCTTGCAAAGGCCCCGTGGCCCGGTGCAGCGTGGCCGACCCGGTGGTGGGCGCAGGCTCGGCCGGCAGGCTGTCCATGTCCCACAGCGAACGCGACCGCAGCACATCGCTGCCCGCCTGCGCGCGCCAGTACCACCCGGCGTAGATGGCGCTGAACTCATCGGCACCGCCGGTGGACTCCCGCAAGCCGCCCTGGGGGCCCAGATGCAGCCGTGCGCCCACGCGCTGCGCCTTGTCGCGCAGCACCTGTTCGAAGCTGGCCAGCAGGCTCTGGTGCATCTGCACGCGCAGCCACAGCCCCCCGGCGCCCACCAGCAGCAGCATGGGCACCAGCGCCAGCAGCGCGATGCGCGTGGCCATGGGCCACTGGGCCAGCGCCAGGGCCCACGCGGCGGCGCCGTGGGCCCTGGCCGGCGCAGGCGGTGCGGGCTGCGCGGGCCTTGAAGATGGCGCGGAGGGTTCGATGCGCATCAACCCGCCACGTCGGACGCCACCAGGCGAAAGCCCTGGCCGCGCTCGGTCACAAGCTGCGGCGCACCGTTCAACTTGCGGCGGATGCGGCCGATCAGCACGTCCAGCGTGTTGGAGTCCGGGTCGAGGTCGCGCGCATACACATGCTCGCTGATGTCGGTGCGCGTGAGCAGCTTGCCCGGGTGGTGCATGAAGTACGCCAGGATCTTGTGCTCCTGCGCGGTGAGTTGCAGGCTCTGGCCCTGCAGCGAAAAGCGGCCCTGCACCACGTCGTACTGCAGCGGGCCGGCCGTCAGCACGGCGGCGGCCGACCCGGCCGTGCGGCGCAGCATGGCCCGCAGGCGCAGCACCACCTCGTCCATGAGAAAGGGCTTGGTCAGGTAGTCGTCGGCGCCGGCATTGAAGCCCGCGACCTTGTCGCTCCAGCGGTTGCGGGCCGTGAGCACCAGCACCGGCCAGCTGCGGCCCGCGTCGCGCCAGTCGCGCAGCACGCTCAGCCCGTCCTTGAGCGGCAGGCCCAGGTCCAGCACGGCGGCGCTGTAGGCTTCGGCACTGCCGGCAAAGGACGCGGCCTCGCCGTCGTGTTCCACATCCACCGCAAAGCCCGCTGCCTCCAGCGCCACGCGCAGTTGCTGCGCCAGCGCCACATCGTCTTCCACCACCAGGATGCGCATCAGTCGTCCACCTTCTGCCGCGTGACTTCCAGGCTCACGGCGTCCACTTCGAGCTCCAGCTTGAAGCCGTTGGGTTGCTGCAGCTCCACGCTGTAGTAGGGGCGGCGGCGGTGGTCCGTCTCCAGCTCCACCTCCAGCACCAGGCCCGAAAAGCGCGGCCGCAAGGATTCGAGCATCACGGCCATGGACTTGGGCGCCGCGGGCGTGCCCGCCGTTTGCGGCGGGGTCAGCACCTCGCCCGTGTTCACGTCCACCAGCAGCTTCATCTCCCCGGCGGGCCGGTCCGAGAGCTTGACCTCGTACACCGCCTTGCCCTGCGCGTCGCGCTCGAACTCGGCATTCACCACGCGCGAGCCGTAGCGCTGCTCCAGCTGCTTGATGTAGCGGGCCATCTGCGCCAGGCCCACAGGCTGCGTGGGCCAGTCGCTCTCCTGCGCGACGACGGTGCCCGTGGCCGCATCCACCAGCACCTCGTGCTTGGTGCCGCGGGCGTCGATGATCTTGACCTCGTAGCGCAGCTCGCCCTTGCGGCCGTGCTTGGTCTCCACGTCGATGACGCGCCCGCCGTACTGGCGGCTCATGTCCGCAATGATGCTGTTGAGCGGCTTGAGCTGCCCGCTCTGCACGCCCCGCCGCGCCACATCCTGCTCGGCGGCAGGGGCCTGCGCACAGGCCAGCGCTACCGTGGCAAAAGCGGCGGCCTGCACGATGGTTCGCAAGCTGATATTTGTCATCGCGCGATTATTGCGGAGGCCATTAAACGGTCCATGAACGGACGCTTCACGGTGGGTTTAGGAACGGTTGCGCACACTGCCTCCCAGTTCTTCACAACCACTGCCACACCGAAAGGAAGCACCATGAAAAAGACCGTTCTGACCCTGGCCTTCGCAGCCGCCGCCGCGGCCTCCGCCCTGCCCTCCATGGCCTGGGCCATGGGCGCCCAGGAGGCCGTCAACGTGATGGCCAAGAACCACTACGTGGCGCCGCACGACCTGCAAAAGCAATACGGCTACTGGACCGCCGAGGCGGTCTCCAACGACGGGGTGCGTGCCACCGTGCTGGTCAACGATGCCAACGGCAGCTTCACCGCCGTGCGCAAGGGCGACATCGGCACCGCCCTGCCCAGCGTGGAGCGGGTGGCGCAGCAGGTGCGCGCCGCCGGCTACAGCTTCGTGTACGACGTGGAGTTGGACGACGGCTTCTGGCAGGCCAAGGCCCGCCAGTCCGTGACCAACCGGGAGAAGGTCGAATTCGTGCTGCACCCGGTGACGCTGGAGGTGTTGAGCCAGGTGGGCCGCAGCGGCGGCACCGTGAACGGCCAGCCCGTGCTCAGCGCCGACCAGATCGTGGCGGCCCTGCAGCAGGCGGGCTACACCCGCGTGCGCGGTGTCGAGTATGAAGACGGCTACTGGGAGGCCGAGGCCACCAACACGGCCAACCTGGCGGTGGAGCTGCGGGTGGACGCCGTGACCGGGGCCGTGCTGCGCGAACAGCTGGACGATTGAGCGGCCCGCGCCTGCGGTGGAGGCAGGTGCGGCAACCAGCGCACGCAAAAAATAACACCTGGCCCGGCATGCCAACGCAGCCGGGCCAGGTGTTGGAGTGACTGTTGTAGCGGGTCGGGGCAGGCACGCCGAACGTGCCCGTCGCCCGCGCTACACGCCTGCATGCCTACATGCCCTACATACCTACTTGGACAGATCGACCGCGTACTTCGACGTGCCCTTGCCCGAGCCGTCGTCCGCCGCCAGCAGCGACACGTTGGCCAGGCCCGCGGCCTGCGCCACGGCCAGCGCGTTGGCGCCCGAGCTGAACACCACCGGCCCCGCCACGGTGGCCTTGGCAAAGCGCCAGCTCTTGGCCGCACCGTTGGCACTGCGCGTCACCGCGGGGTTCTTGCGGATGTAGTCGATCACGACGTCCCGGTTGGCATCGGGCGATGCCCAGATGGTGCCCGAGCCGTCGAGCTTGTCGATGAAGCTCTTGCCGCTGGTGGCGCGGTAGTTGTTGGTGGCGATCACGAACTCCTGCGCCACGTCGATGGGCTTGCCCAGGTAAGTCAGGTTCTTGATGCGGCTGCCCACGGGCTGGGTCACGTCGATCTGGTACTGCACGTCGGCGGTGGTGAACATGTCGAAGTTGTAGCCCGGGAAGGTGCTGATGAGCTGTTGCTCGCCGGTCTTGGAAGGGTCGATCTGGTTGAAGCGCTTGGCAGCGGCCTCCAGCCAGTTCTTGATGTCGCCGCCGTTGACCTTCACCGCATACACCGTGTTGGGGTACAGGTACAGGTCGGCCGCGTTGTTGATGGCCAGCGGGCCCACGGCGACGTCGGTGTAGTCGGCTCCACCCTGGAAGCCGCTCTTGAACGGCGCGCTCACCGACAGCACCGGCAGCTGCGCATACTGCGGCAGGCTGGCCTTGATGTAGGCGGCCACATAGGCCTGCTGCGCCTGGTTCACGATCTGGATCGCGCCGGGGTCGCCCACGTCGGCAAACAGCGTGCTCATGCGGAAGTCGGTCTGGCCGATGGGCGTCTTCACGTACTGGATGGCGGCCTGGTGCTGCGTCTCGACGAGCGGGGCCACGCTGGCGTCCGCATCCACGGTCACCGTGGCGCCGGCGGCGTTCTTGTTCTGGATGTTGCGCAGCTCGGACTTGCTGGCCGACTTGTTGACCACCCACTTGGCGCCGTCCCACTGCAGCGCGAGCTGCACCACGCCCAGGGCCTTGCCCCACGAGCTGGCCATCACGGCGGGCACGCCGTTCACGGTGCCGGCCTTGTGGTCGACACCGGCCATGGTGAAGCCGGGCGTGGCCGCGGTATCGGGGAACACGCCGTGCTGGTGGCCCATCACCATCGCGTCGATGCCGGCCACCTTGGAGAGGTACAGGCCCGGGTTCTCCATGGTGGGCGAATACGCCGCGCTGTCCATGCCGCCGTGCAGCAGCGCGATCACGATGTCGGCGCCCTTGGCGCGCAGCTCGGGCACATACTTGGTCGCAGACTCGACCGCGCCTTGCGTGCTGACCTTGCCTTCGAGGTAGCGCTTGTCCCAGTTCATGATGCCCGGCGTGGTGAAGCCGATCACGCCCACCTTGATGGGCAGCTTCACCTCCTTGCCGTCCGCGCCCTTGGCCACCAGCGTGCGCTCGAGCACGGTGTAGGGCTGCACCAGCGGCTTCTGGGTCTTGTTGCTGGTCACGTTGGCCAGCACCATCGGAAAGCCCGCGCCCGCGCATTTCTTGGCGGCGTCCACGCCATCCACCTCCAGCCCGCCGCCCAGCACCTGGTTCAGGAACGGCAGGCCGTAGTTGAACTCGTGGTTGCCCAGCGTGCCGGCGTCAAAGCCTAACGCGCCCATGGCCTTGTACATGGACAGCTGCTGCGTGCAAGGGATGGGGTTGATGGTGGCTTCGTAGTCGGCCAGCGCCGTGCCCTGGATGGTGTCGCCGTTGTCCACCAGCAGCGTGTTGGCAAACTCCTTGCGCGCCGCGCGCACCAGCGTGGCGGTGCGCTCGAAGCCGTAGCTCTTGTCCTCGGCCAGCTTGAAGTAGTCGTAGCTGCGCACATTGAAGTGCAGGTCGGTGGTCTCCAGCACGGCCAGCGTGGCGGTGGCGCCAGCGTTGTTGTTGACGCTGCCGCCATCACCGCCGCCGCAGGCGGACAGCGACGCGGCCAGCGCCAGCACGCTCAGCGTGGCGGTGCGGCGTGAGCCATGAAACGACGAAAGCAAAAGAAGTCGGCTGCGAGTGCGTTCAGACATGAACAAGGCCCTTGTTGGAACAAGGGTCCGAGTGTCTGGCCGGGGTTTGACAGCGGTGTGACGTGGTGCAAAAGCACACGCCTGCCCGCCCCCCATCAGGCGATGCGGTGCACGTCGCCGTTGTGCGGCGAAGCGCTTTCGTGGAACAGGTCCTCCAGGAATTGCGCCAGCTCGTGCTCTTGCACGAAGTCGGGAATCACGAAACCCGAGGGAGTCCGCTTGCCATCGGACCCCACGCGGTAGGCCTGCCACAGCGCGCCCTCGCGCCGCACCTCGACGATGCGGCCGAAGACGTTGAAACGGGGGTGCGTGGGCGCTGCCATACGAAGCTCTCCTTCAGGCGGATGCGTGCGGATCTGCGGTCGTGGCGATCAGATCCACCTCGACCGTCGCGTTCTTGGGCAACTGCAGCACGCCCACCGACGTGCGCGTGTGGGCGCCCGCGTCTCCCAGCACGGCGAACAAAAGGTCCGACGCCCCATCGGCCACCTCGCTTTGCTGCGTGAACGTCGGCGCCGACTGCACGTACACGGTGATCCGCAGGATGGCCTGCACTGCATCGAGTGAGCCGAGTGCACGCTGCAGCAGTGCCAGCGATCGCATCACGCACACCTTGGCGGCCTTCTGCGCATCGGCCAGCGACGCACCGGCACCGGCTGCGCCCGTGACCACCACGGTGTCGCCCACGCGCGGTATCTGGCCGCTCAGGTAGATGTGGTGACCGTCGCGCACCAGCGGCACGTAGTTGCCACCGATCTTGATCTCGCCATCGAAGCTGTAGCCCAGGGCCTGGGCCTGTTCCTGGAAACGCGTGTCACGGGACATAAGAAATCTCGGCATTTAAGAGGGCCACCACTATGCCATTGAGCGCGGCATGGAGCGCGCAGGCAGCCATTGGCTCGGCCCACGCCAGTGCACCCGCGGAACTGGCTCGGCCAGACCACCGGATGCGTCCCCCTGGGGCGGGAAGGCGCCGAAGACGAAACAAGGGGGGGAGGGGTTCAAAGATACCGCGCGAACGGATCCACCAGCGACGCCAGCGTCACGCCGGCGGGCTGCCCTGCATTCTCGGGGCGCCAGGCTGGCTCCGGCCCTGCGGCCACCGGCATGACCTTGATCGGCTGCATTTTGCGGCCATAGAGACGCTGCACGCGCTCATCGAGCGTGGGGTGCGAGTCGAGCCAGCGCTCCATGCGGCCACCGCCGCCCAGGTCCACCAGGAGCATGTGCTGTACCGAGGGGTGGTTCAGTCCCTTGTGGCTGTGCTCTTCATAGCCGCGCGGCAGGTCGCGGCGCTGGGCCATGACCTTGCGCAGCACGCCGCCCAGGCCGTCGCGGCTGCGCGTCCATTGCACGGCGCGGGCGTCGGCCAGGTACTCGCGCTGGCGCGACACCGCGGCCTTGAGCATGCGTCCGGTCAACCAGCCTGCAAGGCCCGCCAGCATGATGGCCGAGCCGAACCACCACGACAGGCCCCGGCGCTCGCGCAGCGTGTCGCCGAAGTTGTAGACCAGCTCCAGCCCGAACACCATGCCCGCCAGCTGCATCTTCAGACGGGTGTCGCCTTCGTGCAGGTGCGAGAGCTCGTGGGCGACCATGCCCTGCATCTCCTCGCGGTTCAGGTAGTCGAGCGCGCCCTGCGTCACGGCGATCACGGCATCGCTCTGGTCCCAGCCGGCGGCAAAGGCATTGATCGCGTCGGTGCGCGGCATCACCATGATCTCGGGCCGGGGCATGTGGGCCGCGATGCACAGCTCGTCCACGATGTTGGAAAGCCGCTGCTCGGCATGCGAGAGCGACGGCCTCAGCTCGCGCGCGCCTACCCGCCGGGCCAGCTTGACGCCGCCCGCGCGCAGGTTCGAGGTTTCCACCCACCAGCCGCCCAGCACCAGCATCAGCGACACGCCCACGTTGGCCGCCAGAAAGCCCTGCGGAAACGGCAACCGCCCCGGCAGCACCGCAGCCATCAATACCCAGGCCAGCGCCAGGGCCGCGTGCACCGCGACGACCAGCACGGCCACAGCGAGTGCAAAGCCCAGCAGCAGGCGCCGCGTCTCGCTGCGCGCGCTGTCCTGATGGTCCCAGAACTTCATGGCACCCTCTCCAGTCGGTGAGATATCCACTGCGGGCAGAACTGGCCGCAGCCCTGCCGGCGCATGCGTGGATGCGGACGGGCCGTGCCGCCACGTGCGTCCCGCGGAGGGAACAGCGCCGCCAGCGGCCCAGAGGCCCATCGATATGGCTTACGAGAACCGCACCTGCGGCGCGGCGCGCTCTTCGTCGCTGCGTGTGGATTCGAGCATCGGCACGGTGGGAAAGCCCAGCAGGCGCGCCACGACCAGGTCAGGAAACTGCGCTGCCGCGTCGTTGAATTCCAGCGCCTGGTCGTTGTACGCCTGGCGCGCGAAGCCCAGGCGGTTTTCGGTGCTGGTCAGCTCTTCGGACAGCGACTGCATGGTGGCGTCGGCCTTGAGTTCGGGATACGCCTCGGCCACCACCATCAGGCGGCCCAGGCTGCTGCCCAGCACGCCCTCGGCGGCAGCCAGCGCGCCCATGGCGTTGGCGCTGCCAGGCTCTGCCCGTACAGCGGCGGCAGCGCCCTGGGCCTGGCCGCGGGCCTGGATGACGGCTTCGAGCGTGGCGGCCTCGTGGCTGAGGTAGCCCTTGGCGACTTCGACCAGGTTGGGCACCAGGTCGTGGCGGCGCTTGAGCTGCACGTCGATCTGGCCGAACGCGTTGGCAATGCGGTTGCGCAGCTGCACCAGCCGGTTGTAGACACTAACGGCCCACACCGCCAGCACGGCGACCAGGCCCAGAACGATCCAAGCAGTAGCTGACATGTCCCACCCTCCTTGTTGTGAATTGAATGAATGGATGCTGGGCGCATCTTAGTGGCGCTCCTTTCCCAAAGGGGCCATACATTTCAGCGGGTAGGGATTTAAGCACCAAAACAGCCTGCAGCGCCTCACCAATAAGCGCTAGCAGCTATCAAAAGCAGAGCAATCGATACTATGAGCACACACCGGGCCCATCCACAGGCTGCGAGGGCAGCGGCCCAGCCGCTCTGGGTTGACACCCCGCACCCTCCACCGACCGCAGCCCCGCCAGTGCACCCGTGGAACCGGCTTTGCCGGGCCACCGGGTGCGTCCCCCTTCAGGGGGAAGCGGCGCAGCCGCTCAGGGGGTGCCCTTATTCCGCATCCAGTCCGCCGTGCCCATGAAGCTTTCCTTCAAGCGGGCGCGCAAAGCGTCGGGCACGCCCGTCTCGCCCATGGCCTGGTCCATGCAGGCGACCCACTGGTCGCGCTCCTTGATGCCGATGGAAAAAGGCATGTGCCGCATGCGCAGGCGCGGGTGGCCGAAGCGGCTTTGGTAGTGGTCGGGGCCGCCCAGCCAGCCGCACAAGAACCAGAAGAGCTTTTGCCGCGCCTGCACCAGGTCGCTGCCGTGGGCCGCACGCAACTCGGCATACGCGGGCTCCAGGTCCATCAGGTCGTAGAAGCGCTCGGTGAGTGCCAGCACGCGCGCTTCGCCGCCGATCCATTCGAAGGGTGTGACAGCCGCCGCCGCAGCCTCCTGGCCGGGTTCGGTGTCTGCGTCGGGGTCTGCGTCGGGGTCTTTGGAAACGTCTGAATTCATGTCAAAAATGGCGCTACCGCTTGACCATCAAGCGGCAACAGCTATCGAATATATAGCAACCGGCTGATGCAGCACTGGTGGTACCCCACAGAGGGCACACGCCAGCCGCTCACTCCGCCGCGCGGCGCAGCGTGTCCACCACCGGCCGCAGCAGCACCTCGCGCAGGCCCCACCAGCCAGCGGCCAAGGCCAGCACGGCGCCCGCCACCGCACCCGCCAGCGGCACCCAGGGCGACGCGGTCCAGGCGAAGTCGAACACGAAGCGCGCCAGCGCCCAGCCCACGCCCACGGCCACGGTGCTGGCCAAAAAGCCCGCGAGCAGGCCCACGCCCACCAGCTCGGCGCGCTGCACCTGCCGCAGCAGGCTGGCGCGCGCCCCCACGGCGCGCATGATGGCGTATTCGCGCGCACGCTCTTCGCGCGTGGCGGTGACGGCCGCGAACAGCACCACCAGGCCGGCGGCCAGCGTGAAGGCGAACAAGAACTCCACCGCGCGGATCACCTGGTCCAGCACGCGCTGCACCTGGTTGATGGTGGCGGCCATGTCCACATTGGTGATGTTGGGGAATTGGCGCACCAGCGCGTTGTCGAAGCCGTGCACCTCGGGCGCGCGGTAGGCGGCAAGGTACGTGACGGGCACGTCCTTCACGCTCGCCACCGGGTACATCACGAAGAAGTTGGCGCGCATCGAGCCCCAATCCACCTTGCGCAGGCTGGTGATGCGGGCTTCGTTCAGCACGCCGCCCATGTCGAACTGCAGGCGGTCGCCCATCTTCAGGCCCAGGGTCTCGGCAATGCCTTCTTCGACGCTGATCGCGCCCTCCTCGCCCGCCGTCCACCGGCCGGCCACGATCTGGTTGTGGGCCGGTGCCTCGGTGGCGTTGGAGAGGTTGAACTCGCGGTCCACCAGGCGCTTGGCGCGGTCGTCGGTGTAGTCGGCCGGGCCCACGGCCTTGCCGTTCACCGCCACCAGCCGCCCGCGGATCATGGGGTACCAGTCGTACTTGGCGACGTTGTTGTCCTTGAGCGCCTGCTGAAACGCATCGGCCTGGTCGGGCATGACGTTGATCACGAAGCGGTTGGGCGCATCCGGCGGCGTGGCCTTGCGCCAGCTGTCCACCAGGTCGGTGCGCAGCAGCACCAGCAGCACCAGGGCCAGCAGGCCCACGGCCAGGCTGCTGACCTGCACCACGGCGTAGGCCGGGCGTGCCGATATCTGCCGCGTGGCCAGCACCAGCCAGCGCGGGGCGGTGGCCTCGTTCACGCTCCTGCGCAGCAGCTTGACCGCCACCCAGGCCAGGCCCGCGAACAGGAGCACCGCGCCCGCAAAACCGCCCACGGCGATCAGGCCCAGCTTGATGTCGCTGCTCACCGTCAGCAGCAGCGCCGCAAAGCCCGCGATGCCGATGCCCAGCACCGCCATGGATGCCGGCTTGAGCCCGCCCACGTCGCGCCGGATCACCCGCAGCGGTGGCACCTGGGCCAGCTGCAGCACCGGCGGCAGGCCGAAGGCGAACAGCAGCGTGAGCCCCATGCCCAGGCCGAAGGCCACGGGCCACAGGCTGGGCGCGGGCAAGGCGGATTCCACCAGCCCCGCCAGCAGCAGCACGAAGGCGTGGTGCACCGCATACCCCAGCAGCACGCCCAGGGCGCTGGCAAACAGGCCCACCAGCGCGAACTCGGTGGTGTAGGCGCCCGCAATGGTGCGCTGGCTTTGCCCCAGCACGCGCAGCATGGCCGATGCGTCCAGGTGCTCCGCGGCAAAGCCGCGGGCCGCCAGGGCCACGGCCACGGCCGACAGCAGCGCGGCCAGCAGGGCCACCAGGCTCAGGAATTTCTGGGCGCGGTCCAGCGTCTGGCGCATTTCGGGGCGGCCGCTCTCCAGCGACTCCACACGCACGCCGTGCACCTCGGGCTTTTTGAGCTCTGCGGCAGACCATTCGTTGAAGGCCTTGACCGCAGGCGCCGGGCCGGTGACGGCAAACCGGTAGGTCAGGCGGCTGGCGGGCTGCACCAGGCCGGTAGCGGCCAGGTCGGCTTCGTTGACCATCACGCGCGGCGCAAAGCTCATGAAGCCCGCGCCCCGGTCCGGCTCGATGACGATGATGCGGGCGATGCGCAACTGCGCATCACCCAGCAGCAGGAAGTCGCCCATGGCCAGGTTCAGCGATTCGAGCAAAGGAGCATCGACCCACACCTCGCCCTTGGCCGGGATGTCCCGCGTGGGCTGGTCGATGGCGCCGGGCGCGTCGGCCACCCGCAGGCTGCCGCGCAGCGGGTAGCCCGGCTGCACGCTCTTCAAGGCCACAAGCTTGCTGGCGCCGCCCTGGGCGTCGCTGGCGCGGCCCATGGTGGGAAAGCCGAGCGTGGTGACCGACTGGAGGCCCAGCGCCTTGGCCTGGTCCACAAAGGCCTGGGGGGTGGGGTTGTCGCTGGCCACCACCGCGTCGCCGCCCAGTAGCTGCAGGGCATCGCGCTGCAGGCCGCCCTGCAATCGGTCGGCAAAGAAGCCCACCGAAGTGAGCGCGGCCACCGCCAGGGTGACGGCAACGATCAACAGGCGCAGCTCGCCCGCGCGCAGGTCGCGGGCCAGGGTGCGCCAGCCCAGGCGCAGAAAAGACAGGTTCATGGCGCGGACCTTAGCGCAAAGCGAACGGGCCGTCAGCCCGTGGGGTGTTTGGGGCGGTGCCGGGCGCTGCGCGGGCAGCGGGCCCGCCCCTCGCGGTCAGGGCCGCACCGTTGCGGTGGCCTCGCTGCCTTCGCCCGCGCCCAGCCGCTGCTCCAGCGCCTTGAGCACCGGGGCAATGTCCGCCCCCACCCTTATCTGCGGGTTGGAGAAGCCGTCGGCCTTGCCGGCCTCGACCTCGCGCTGCTGGATCAGCGGCACGGCCTTGGCGAAGGCGTCGGTGAACGAATGGGTCTGGCGCAGTTGCTCGTTGAACACCGCACGGCCGAAGAACGTGAGCTCGGACAGCCTGCCGCAGCCGTACGAGGTGTGCGTGGCATCGGCCGCGGTCATGATGAGCGTGCCGTCAGTGGCCAGCGGGTCGATCCAGCCGCCCGAAAAGCAGGCCGACACGGCGATCACGCGGTGGCGGATGCCGGCGTCGTCCAGCGCGGCGCGCAGCATCTCGGGCGTGACGGGCGGCACCTCCAGAGGCCAGTGCGACGCGGCCAGCTCGTGGTTGCGCGCGCCGTGGGATGTCATGTAGACCATGAGCACGTCGTTGTCGCGGTCCATGCGGTCGGCCAGCGCCTCGATGGCACGCTGCAGGTTCTGCGGCGTGGCCCACAGGTGGGTGCCTGCGGTTTCCGCATGGTTGAGCAGGTGCAGCACGCGGCCGTCGGCGTCGAAGCGCTCCTTCAGCAGCGTGCTGACCATGGTGCTTTCTCGGCGGAAGACTTCCTCGCTGGCGTAGGGGGCGAACACCAGGCCGTAGACATCCACCACGCCGGGGCGCTCGGGCGCCAGCGCCTGTACCTGCTGCGGCCACAGTGCCTGCTGGGCTTCGAAGACCGTTTGCGACAGGTGCAGGCGTGCCGGCTCCGGGGCAGCCTCCTGGGCTGCGGCAACGGCTTCGGTGTCCAGCTCCCAGGGCCGGTCGGGAAACTGCCACGTGGCCAGGGCCGCCAGGCCCACCAACCCGGCGGCAAAGACCGCCGTGCGCAGGCGCGAGCGGATGAAACGCGCACTGACCACGACCACCGCCGCCAGCAGCCACACGAACAGCGGGATGTACAGCGCCCACATCACCCATCCGGCGATCTGCCCCTGCCAGGTCTGCGGCCTTTGCGCCGCCCAGCCCAACAGCCCGTACGTGAGCAGCGTGGGAACCATGGGCGCCCAGGTGGAGAGTGCGAACCACGCCGCCAGCCCGCCCGAAGGCTCGGGGCTGGCGGCCCCTGGTGCCGCGGCCTGTTGCCGCAGCGCCGGGGCCATGGCCCACCACGCAAACCACAGCAGCGCCAGCGTCGTCCAGTACGGAATCAGCCAGCCGCGCAGGTTGAACTGCGCGGGGCCCACGATCTCCAGGCGCGCGACGGCCGCCAGCAGCGCACCGCTGGCGAGCGCCAGCACCACCAGTTGCCAGGGCGTGGGCGCCGCCGCGCCGGTACGGGGCGCCAGGAAAAATCCGGCGCGCAAGCCTTCGCGGACCCAGTCCCAGAGCGACAGTCGGGCAGCGCCCGCAGGCCCGCCATTTGTGTTGCCAACAAGCGCCCCCGGCGCGGTGGGCGTTCCGCTCAACGGGACTTCGATCTCTCCGGGCACAGGGCCCCATTGGCTGGGCAGGGTGTTGTCCCAGGTGCCATGGATGTGACGGTCTTTCATGCGCGCATCATGCCATCTGCGCATGACGTGCCTGCACGGCGGGCGGCCCCTCGACGGTGGCCGCTGCGTGCTCTTGGGGGCTCCCGGTGGCCGCCGCAGCCGCAGCCGTTGCCGTCGCGGTGGCCCGGCATCCGACCGCTATCGCCGTGTCTGCGGCACAGCCGCTGCCCCAGGCAGCACCGCGGGCGCCTGCGCCAACTCCGGCTGCAGCACCAGCCGGTCCGCCCCGCTGTAGCAGACAAAACGCCGGTTGGTCGCCCGTCCGATGGCGCACAGGCCCAGCTGTTGCGCCACCGCATGGCCCATCTGCGTCATGCCGCTGCGCGACACCACGATGGGCACACCCATCTGGGCCGACTTGATGACCATCTCGCTGGTAAGGCGCCCGGTGGTGTAGAAGACCTTGTCGGCGCCCGACATGGGCTCGGGCGCGGGCCCTCCTCCCCCCGTGGCTGCATCCGTCGGCCTTGGCGGCTGCGCGTTCATCCACATCCAGCCCGCAATCGTGTCGATGGCGTTGTGGCGCCCCACGTCTTCCACGAAAGTGAGCAGTTCCTCACCCCGAAACAGCGCGCAGCCGTGGACCGAACCGGCAGACTTGTACGTGGTCTCCTTCAGGCGGATCGCGTTGACGATGCCGTACAGCTGGGCTTGCGTGAGGCGCGCCTCGGGCAGCACGATACGGTCCACCTCGTCCATCAAGCCACCGAACACGCTGCCCTGCCCGCAGCCGGTGGTCACCACCTTGCTGGCCGTGCGCTCTTCGATGCGCTCGATGCCGTGGCGCGTGCGCACGGCGGCGGCGTGCACGTCCCAGTCGACGGTGATGGACTCGATGTCGAACACCGACTCGACCAGGCGCTGGTTGCGCAGGTAACCGAGCACCAGCAGCTCAGGGTGCGCGCCCAGGGTCATCAGCGTGACCAGCTCGCGCCTGTCCACATACACGGTGAGCGGCCGCTCCGCGGGGATGGAGACCTGCTCGCGCTCGCCCAGTTCGTTGACCACATCGACACTGTGTGTGAGCGGGGCCGTGGCCTGCGTCAGGCGCGGCAAGGGCTGGGCGGTGGAATCCGTTGCGGTGCGGGAGGTCATGGAGGGACTATACGCAGGCGTGCTGGATGCAGACGTCTGCTCAGCCTGGCCCTGCGCCGGGCGGGGCCAAGGGCGAAAAGGAGGTGCGCCGAGAGATTCGCAGGGGTGCGGTCTCTGTGCGGCCCATCGCAGAAGTGGCACGCACCCCGCGCACCCGGCCGGTGGCGGTCAGGGCTTGGGTGCCGATGCCGCGGCGGCGGGCGTGGCCGTGTTGGGCGGGCTGCTGGCCGTGCCCGGTGGCGAATGCGCACCTGCGGCCTCCAGGGGCTTGGCCTCTGGCGGCGTGTAGGCGAACGGGCCGGGGTCAGCGCACGCGGTGCCGGTGGCCACCGCAGGCTTGGCATCCGGCGTGGTCTTGCGGTAGTGGGCCGCCACCTTGTCCTGCGACAGGCACAGCTTGTAGTTGTCGACCTTGCCGGCCCAGGCGGCCTTGGCAGCGGCTTCTGCAGCCTTGGCGGCGGCCTCGGGCGACGGCGGGGGCAGCTTGGCCACGGCCAGGCTGCACGCACCAGCGGCACACAAAGCCAGCGCCAGGGTACGGAGGGGGTGTGGAGTCTTCATGGTGGGGTGTGCCTCACATGTCATACCTGGACGGGCTTGCCTGCGGCGGCGGCCGCCTCGACAGGTCCGTCCACGGCGCTGCGCTGGCGGGGAATCTTGCCGGCCTCGATGTCGTCGTACCAGAGCTCGTGGTGCTCCCTGGCCCAGGTGTCGTCCACATAGCCGGTCTTCATGGCCTTGTAGGCGCCCTGCATGCCGATGGTGCCCATGTAGATGTGGCCCATGAACATCATCATCATCACCACCGTGGCCACGGCATGCACCATGTGCGCGATCTGCATGGTGCCGCGCTCGTAGATGAGCCCGGGGATCAGCTTGTCCAGCACCAGGCCCGAGGCCACCACGATCACGCCCAGGCCCAGCACGCCGGCCCAGAACACGATCTTCTCGCCCGCGTTGAAGCGGTGCGAAGGCACCTCTTGCCCCGAGAGCATGCCGCCGCCCTTGGCGATCCAGGTGATGTCCTCGCGGCGCGGCAGGTTGTCCTTGAGGAACGTGAAGAACACGATGACCAGCGACACCGCGAACAGCGGGCCGGCGAAGTTGTGGATGTTCTTCAATGCATACGCCAGCCAGCCGAACAGCGTGGCGCCCATGATGGGCAGCAGGAAGAACTTGCCGAACGCCATCACGATGCCCGACACCGCCAGGGCGACGAAGGCAATCGCGTTGGCCCAGTGGGCCGAGCGCTCGAACGGGGTGAAGCGCTCGATCTTGCGGCCGGTCTCGGCGCCGTGCAGCGTGATCGCGCCCTTGCCCCAGTAGAACAGCGCAATCGCACCGGCTACGATGAGCAGCAGCGAGCCGCCGTACGGGATGATCCACTGGTTGCGCACCTGCCGCCAGGCCTCGCCGGCGTTGGTCACGCGCGAGCCGGGGTACTGCACGAAGGGCTGGATCAGGTTGCCGGCCTCGGGCGCCTGGCTCTTGGGCAGGCTGCTGGTGCCGGTCACGCCCTGCCCCACCTGGCGCCACATGGGCGCGTTGTTGCCGGGCTGCACCTTGGCGCGTTCGCCGTTGGTCTGCTCCAGGTATTTGGGGTCGGCGCTCGCGTCCGGCTTGACCTCGAAGATGTTCTGGCTCTGGATGCCGCCCGCGGCCGGGGCCGCGGTGGCAGGCGCAGGCGCTACTGCTGCCGCAGGCGCAGAGGCTGCATCGCCAGCGGCCGGGGCCTGCGCCAGCGCGGGGCCGCAGACCACACCAACCACCAACGCCAATGACCACAGGATGTGTTGCATGGCGGGCCTCACTTCGCGGTGATGCGCGTGTACTCGTTCTGGCCGTACTGCTGGCGCGTCTTCAGTTGCGCCTCCCAGCTGGCCTTGTCACCGGCCGTCCAGCCCGGCTGCGTGAAGGCGCTGCCGGTGCCGGCGTAGGGTGTGGCATCGCTGCGGATGCCGGCGCCGGTCTGCGGCTTCTCGCCGCACGCGCTCAGGGCCGCCAGGGCCAGGGCTGCGGAGGCGACCAGCAAGGTGCGTTGCATCGTGATCATGACTTGCCCCCTGCAGGCTGGCCGGCCTGCTGCGAGCCGTAGGCCGTGCCCCAGCCCCACACTTCGGCGCCCTTGCCGCGCTGCACCACGCGGTTGCGGAAGATGTCCGCCACCACGTCGCCATCGCCAGCCAGCAGGGCCTTGGTGGAGCACATTTCGGCGCAGGCGGGCAGCTTGCCCTCGGCCAGGCGGTTGCGGCCGTACTTGTCGAACTCGGCCTGGCTGCCATGCTCTTCAGGGCCGCCGGCGCAGAAGGTGCACTTGTCCATCTTGCCGCGCACGCCGAAGGTGCCGGTCGAAGGGAACTGCGGTGCGCCAAAGGGGCAGGCATAGCTGCAGTAGCCGCAGCCGATGCACACGTCCTTGTCATGCAGCACCACGCCTTCGTCCGTGCGGTAGAAGCAGTTGACGGGGCACACGGCCATGCAGGGCGCATCGCTGCAGTGCATGCAGGCCACCGAGATGGATTTCTCGCCGGGCACGCCGTCATTGAGCGTGACCACGCGGCGGCGGTTCACGCCCCACGGCACCTCGTGCTCGTTCTTGCAGGCCGTGACGCAGCCGTTGCATTCGATGCAGCGCTCTGAGTCGCAGATGAATTTCATTCGTGCCATGGGTAGGTCTCCTTGCGCGGCGCGATCAGGCGCGTTCCACGTTGCAGATCGTGGTCTTGGTTTCTTGCATCATGGTCACGCTGTCGTAGCCATAGGTGGTGGCGGTGTTCACCGCTTCGCCGCGCACGATGGGCGCTGCGCCCTTGGGGTAGTACGCCAGCATGTCCGTGCCTTGCCAGCGCCCCGAGAAGTGGAACGGCATCCACACCGTGTCGGGTGCCACGCGCTCGGTGACAAGCGCCTGCACGTTCAGGCGTGCGCCGGTGGGCGAGCTCAGCCACACGCGCTCGCCGTTGCGGATGCCGCGGTCGGCCGCCGTCTTCGGGTTGATCTCGACGAACGACTCCTGCTGCAGCTCGGCCAGCCAGGGGTTGGAGCGGGTTTCCTCGCCGCCGCCTTCGTACTCGACCAGGCGGCCCGAGCTCAGGATGAGCGGGAACTTCTCGTGCACCTTGTCGGCGATGTTCTTGTCCTGCACGCTCTTGTACAGCGTGGGCATGCGCCAGAAGGCCTTCTTGTCGTCGTGCGTGGGGTACTTGGCCATCAGCTCCGGCTTGGTGCCGTACAGCGGCTCGCGGTGCTGCGGTATCGCATCCGGGAAGTTCCACACCACGGCACGCGCCTTGGCGTTGCCGAACGGGTGGCAGCCGTGCTTCATGGCCACGCGGATGATCGCGCCGGTGGGATCGGTCTTCCAGTTCTTGCCTTCGGCCTTGGCCTTTTCGGCGTCCGACAGGTCGTCCCACCAGCCGAGCTTCTTGAGCAGCACGTGGTCGAACTCGGGGTAGCCGGTGGTGATCTCGCTGCCCAGCGAGAACGATCCGTCCTCGGCCAGCAGGTTCACGCCGTCCTTCTCGACACCGAAGTTGGCGCGGAAGTTGCCGCCGCCGTCCATCACGTGCTTGGAGGTGTCGTACAGGTTGGACGAGCCGGGGTGCTTGAGCTCGGGTGTGCCGTAGCAGGGCCAGGGCAGGCCGAAGTAGTCGCCGGTGAAGTCGTAGCCCGTGTCCTTGTCCTTGCCGCCCTTGGCCTTGAGGGTCTTCACGTCGAACAGGTGCATGTTCTTCATGTGGGCCTTCAGCCGCTCGGGGCTCTGGCCGGTGTAGCCGATGGTCCACACGCTGCGATTGATCTCGCGCAGGATGTCCTCGGGCACGGGCTCGTCCATGCCCTTGACCTTCTGCATCTTGTAGTTCTTGGACAGCTCGGCGGCAAAGCCCAGCTTCTCGGCGAACTGGTGCATGATCATGTGGTCCGAGCGGCTCTCCCACAGGGGCTCGATGACCTTCTCGCGCCACTGCAGCGACCGGTTGGACGCGGTGCACGAGCCGCTGGTCTCGAACTGCGTGGCCGCAGGCAGCAGGTACACCGCGCGGTTGGCGTTCAAATCTTCGGCCTTGCCGGGCATGGCGGCCATCGCGGCGGTGGCGGAGGGGTAAGGGTCCACCACCACCAGCAAATCCAGCTTGTCCATCGCGCGCTTCATTTCCAGACCGCGCGTCTGCGAGTTGGGCGCATGGCCCCAGAAGAACACGCCGCGCAGGTTGGAGTCCTGGTCGATGAGCTCGTTCTTCTCCAGCACGCCGTCGATCCAGCGCGAGACGGTGATGCCGCTCTTGGTCATCATCGCGGGCGATGCGTACTTGGCCTTGATCCACTCGTAGTCCACGCCCCACACGGCCGCGAAGTGCTTCCAGGAGCCTTCGGCCAGGCCGTAGTAGCCGGGCAGCGAGTCGGGGTTGGGGCCCACGTCGGTGGCGCCCTGCACGTTGTCGTGGCCGCGGAAGATGTTGGTGCCGCCGCCCGTCTTGCCCACGTTGCCCAGCGCCAGCTGCAGGATGCACGATGCCCGCACGATGGCGTTGCCGATGGTGTGCTGCGTCTGGCCCATGCACCACACCACGGTGCCGGGGCGGTGGGCGTTGAGCATGCTCGCCACCTTGAAGACCTGCGCCTCCTTCACGCCGCAGGCCTCTTCCACCTTGTCGGGCGTCCACTTGGCGAGGATCTCCTCGCGCACCTTGTCCATGCCGTAGACGCGGTCGTTGATGTACTGCTTGTCTTCCCAGCCGTTCTTGAAGATGTGGTACAGCAGGCCGAAGAGGAAGGGAATGTCGGTGCCGGAGCGGATGCGCACGTATTCGTCGGCCTTGGCCGCCGTGCGGGTGAAGCGCGGGTCCACCACGATCATCTTGCAGCCGGTTTCCTTGGCGTGCAGCATGTGCAGCATGCTCACCGGGTGGGCCTCTGCCGCGTTGGAGCCGATGTACATCGCGACCTTGCTGTTTTGCATGTCGTTGTACGAATTGGTCATGGCCCCATAACCCCAGGTGTTGGCCACGCCGGCCACCGTGGTGGAGTGGCAGATGCGCGCCTGGTGGTCGCAGTTGTTGGTGCCCCAGAAGCTCACGAACTTGCGCAGCAGGTAAGCCTGCTCGTTGTTGTGCTTGGACGAGCCGACGAAATACACGCTGTCAGGGCCGCTGGCCTTGCGCAGCTCCTGCATCTTGGCGGTGATCTCGTTGAGCGCCGTGTCCCAGCTGATGCGCTCGTACTTGCCGTTCACGAGCTTCATGGGGTAGCGCAGGCGGTACTCGCCGTGGCCGTGCTCGCGCAGCGCAGCGCCCTTGGCACAGTGCGCGCCCAGGTTGATGGGCGAGTCGAACACCGGCTCCTGGCGCACCCACACGCCGTTCTCGACCACGGCATCGACCGCACAGCCCACCGAACAGTGGGTGCACACGGTGCGGCGCACTTCGATCTTGCTGTCGCCCAGGCCCACCTTGGCGCCTTCGGCGGCGTGGGACTTCTTGACCAGCGTGAGCTGCGACGCGGCAATGCCGACGCCGACACCCAGGCCCGAGCGACGCAGGAACGAGCGCCGGTCCATGGTGGGCAGGGCCTGCGACAAACCGCGGCGCAGGCTGTGAACAAAAGGAGAGGCAGGCGCGGCGCCCGGCGCGGCGTGCGGCGACTTCTTGGTGAGCAACATGGGGCGCCCCGGTCAGAGTTGGGTGGTCTTGTAGTACTGCTTCACATGGGCGGACAGGTGGTACCCGCCGCCCTTCTCCGGCGCCACGCGGGGGGGCTCGGACACGGCCGCTTCGGGAGACGTCGCCAGCTGCGGAAGGGCCACCACGGCAGCCGCTGCGGCGCCGACGGTGGCGGCGCCGGCAAAGAAGCTGCGGCGCGAAGGTGGGGTTTGGCTGTTCTGCATGCTTGTCTCCAGAATGGCTGCAGCTATGAAATGCTGTTCATACAGTCTATGTCACTGAGTGCAACACTGCAATTGAGGCGAATACCACCCACCAACTTACTCATCTTTTGTAGCGCCCCGCGCAGATGGTGTCAGCGGCGGCGCCAGTTCAATCGAGCATGTCGAAGCCCTGCGCCTCCACGCTGACGAAGGCGCGGGTGAAATGTGCTGTTGCAGCATAGAACCGTGCTTGCGGATGCGCCGCCAGCGCATCGCACAGCGCCCCCACCCAGGGCTGCAGGTGCGTGGCAAAAAAGTCGCGCTGCGACGCCAGGTTGCACACCGCCACATCGTCGCCGGCGATCAGGTAGCGCATGACCTCGCACAGGTAGGCGATGTGGTCTTCGGTCTCGGGCATGGCCGCCTCGTCACGCGCCAGGCCCAGGCGGGCCAGGTCGGTGCGCAGGCGGGCCAGGGGCTTCTCGTTCAAGAAGCCGCTCACGTAGTGCGATGCGTACAGGTAGACCTCGGGCTTGCCCACACCGCCGAACAGGCGGTCGAACTCCAGCGCAATGGCCGCATCGTCCAGCGCACGCGCCGCGCCCACCAGTTGCTGCCAGGGCTCTTGCAAAAAACCACCCGCGGCCGGTGCCTCGGTCACCGCCACGCGCAATGCCGACAGCAGCTCTGGGCCGGGCGCTGCGTAGTACAGCTGCGACAGCAGGCCATACAGCTCGGCGCGCGCGGTTTCTTCGTCCAGCGCCGAGCTGCCGGCAGGGGTCATTGAAGGTTGGGCGCTCACAGGTCCGTCACTTTCGCTTCGCTTTGGGAGGAATACAGGTCGATCACGCGGCAGTCGCTGCACATCTTCAGGCGCTCCAGCGCCTCGCCCTGGAACATGGGGTGGCCCGAGAGCTTGCCCAGCATGGCCTCGATGGCCTTGACCGTGCCAAACGGCTTGCTGCAGCGCACACAGGCCCAGGGCTTGGCTTCGTTGAGCACGCGCAGTTGCGCACGCTCGGGCGTGAGCAGCAGGCGCGGCTGCAGGGTGATCGCGTCTTCGGGGCAGGTGGTGGCGCACAGGCCGCACTGCACGCAGTTCTTCTCGATGAAGCGCAGTTGCGGCATCTGCGGGTTGTCCTGCAGGGCGCTGGCGGGGCAGGCGCTCACGCAGCTCAGGCAGAGCGTGCAGCGGTCCTTGACCACGTTGATGCTGCCCAGCGGCGAGCCCGCGGCCGGCAACGCAATGGCGTCGGGCCGCACCGCGGCCGGGGCTGGCGCGTATTCGATGAGATGGTCCAGCGCCATTTCCAGCGTGCTGCGCTTTTCCTGCGCCACCGCAAACCGTGCGGGCACGGCGGGCGTGGCCTGGCGGGTCTGCCCCAGGGCCTGCAGCGCGGCATCGAGCGCCGTGGGGTGCGTGGCACGCACCAACTGCAGGTGGCTGCCCGTGTAGCCCAGCCCGAGCAGGATGGCCTGCGCCACGTCCATCTGCGCCTGCAGGCCTTCCAGGTACTGCGGGGCTTCTTCATCAGTCACCAGCACCGCCACCTGCGATGCGCCGTAAGCCACGGCGCTCAGCCACAGGTCCACGCCCACGCTGGCCGTGTGCCACACCGCCACCGGAATCACCCGCGCCGGCACGCCGTGCGCCACCTTGAGTTGCGCCGCGCGGCCCAATTCCTCCACCAGCGCCTGCCCGCGCTCCTGGCTGTGCAGCAGCAGCACGGCGTCCTTGCCACCCGCTGCGGCGTAGGTGGACAGCAGCGTCTTGAGCTTCAGGCCCTGGTCCGTGGCGCTGGGGTAGGCATAGGTCAGCGCCCCCGTGGGGCACACCGTGGTGCAGGCACCGCAGCCCACGCACAGATGCGGGTTCACCTTGATTTGCTGGCGGCTCTTGTCGCTGGCAATGGCCTCGGCCGAGCAGATGTCCACGCAGGCATTGCAGCCCACGGTTTCATTGCGGCTGTGGGCGCACAGCTTTTGTTTGTAGGCAAAGAACTTGGGCTTTTCAAACTCGCCCACGAGCTCGCGCAGGCGCAGCAGCGTGGCGATGTCGCGGCCGTCCCAGCGAAAGTACCCCTGCGGCAGCGCGTGCTGCACAAAGGTGGGCGTGGCCGTGGCGGCGCGCAGGTCGAGCACCATGTCGAAGCGCTCGGTGTGCGGGGCCGCCTCGCGGCTGAAGTCGATGGCGCCCGCCACCTGGCAGACCTTCACGCAGGCGCGGTGCGACTGGCAGGCGGTCAGGTCGACTTGGTAGTCGAGGCCGATGGCATCTTCGGGGCATGCGGCCACGCAGGCATTGCAGCGGGTGCACAGGTCCAGGTCGATGGGGTTGTCGGCCGCCCATTGCAGATCGAACGCGCCCAGCCAGCCCGTGAGACCCGTGATGCGCCCGCCCAGCACCGGAAAGCGCCGGGCCTGCGCGCCACCTGCGGTGCCCGGGCCCTGGGTGAAGATCGTCACCTCCAGCACGTCGGACACCATGGCCGCAGCGCGTTCGGCCACATCGAGCGCGCCGATGATCAACAGCCGACCGGTGCTCTTGAACGTGACCGTGGGCACCGGGGCGGGCTCGGGCAACTGCGCGGCGGCCAGCAGCGCCGCGATCTTGGGGGTGGCGCGGTCCGCATCGCGGCTCCAGCCGCCGGTCTCGCGGATGTTGACGAAGCGGATGGGGGAGATGGCGCCCTCGGTCTGCTGGCCCAGCTCGGCGAACAGGCGCTGCTCTTGCGTGCAGGCCACCACCACGTCCTGGCCGGTCTTGATGGCCTGCTGGAATGCGCCGGCTTCGCGCCGGCACAGCGTGGAGTGAAGGGTCAGGCCCTGGTCTTCATGCAATGCCGCGCCCAACGCTTTCGCGTCGAGGGGCATCGTCTGGTTGCAGTCGCAGATGAGCGTCGTGGTCATGGTCGGGTTGGCTGGCTGGCGCGTCGGCTGTCCCGGTGGGGGACAGCGCGGGCACGCCCGGCTCGCTGGTGGACTCGCTAGGAACAGCGGTGCATACCCCCGACTGTGCCACGTCTGACGGCATTTCCTGCTCCGCATCATCCCGAGGCTGAGCGTGCGCCGGGGGCTTTGCCGCCACGCCCTCCCCGTCCGCGGCCTGTGTTTCATGGTCGAAGAAGCCCATGGCATGGGCGCTGGCCATCTGCCGCAACATGCCCTCGGGCAAGGGGTCGGGCTGCGTGTAGTCGCCGACGTAGATGTCGAGGCCGTCCATCACGTTGAAGTGCGGGTCGGCAAACAGCTTCTTCATCGCCAGGTTGCGCACCTCGGGCGAGACCGCGCGCTGCACGAAGGGCTTGAAGTCGGACTCGGGCGTGAGCGCCTGCGCATCGGCCAGCGTGGGCGCGGGGGGCTGCTGCGGGGTCGCTGGTTCGGTCGGTGCCTGGGGTACGCCAGCCGGTGCCTTCGCGCCAGGCTCGGCCTGCGCCGCAGCCGGCGTCGGCGCCTGCGGTGCGGGCTCCTCCACGGGCTTGCCCGCCGCCACATCCTGCTTGCGGCGCGACCAGCGCGTGAGGAAGCCGTCAGCCACCGTGACCCCCACCGCCACGGCGCTTGTCGGTGGACACGGAGGCAGGCTTGCCGAAGCGGTCGGTCAGCGGCTGGAAGCTGTCGGGCCTGCGTCGGCGCTTGGGCTCGGGCACGTAGTGCTCGTCCACGAAGGCCTGCAGCGCCTGCAGCACGGCGGGCGGTGCGGGCACCTGCTCGACCGCCTCCTGTGCATCGAGCCAGCGGCCGGCGTCGTGGTAGCTCAGGCTCACCGCCACCGGGCGTGCCAGCCGGCCTTCCTCGGCGCCGCTTTCGTCCATGCGCCACAGCACGAACCAGCACGGTGCCGGGCTGGTAAGGTTCAGGTGGTAGCCCTCGCCGTCGTCCTTGAAAAGTTCGACGGCAAAGCCCGGGAACAGCCAGCGGGTCTCGTCGGCATCCTCGCGCAGCAGGCGCGGCACATCGCCAAAGGCCGCTTCGCCGGGCACCACGTCGTCCAGCGTCCAGCGCCAGGGCTGCCAGCGGTTGTCCAGGCGCTCACGGCGCATGATGACGGCGACTTCGAGGGTGGGGCGCAAAGACATGGCCCGACTGTACTGCCAGCCCGCAGACACGGCGAGCAATGCCCCTGCGTTTCAGCCCCCGGGGGAGGCGTGCGAGGCCTGCGCTCCCGGTGCATACAGCACCGCGCGCGGCGCGCGGCACAGCCCCCACAGGCGCAGCCCGGCCAGCTCGGCCACCTGCACGCCGGTCGCGGTGGGGGCCGAGATGGTGGCCAGCGCCGCCAGTCCCACGCGCGCGCACTTGCGCACCAGTTCGTGGCTGCCCCGGCTGCTGAGCACCACGAAGCCCGGCTCCGCAAGCCGCCCGCTGCGCGCCATCCAGCCGATGAGCTTGTCCAGCGCGTTGTGCCGGCCCACGTCTTCGCAGACACGGGCCAGCTGCCCGTCCAGCGTGGCCCAGCCGGCAGCATGCAGCGAGCCCGAATGCGCGTTGTGCGGCTGCTGCGCCTTCAACCCGGCAAAGGCCGTGAGCACCGTGTGCAGATCCACGCGCTCCACCCAGTCGCGGGCGGGCAGCCGTGCGGGCTCCAGGTCCAGGGCGGCAAAGCTTTCCACGCCGCAGACGCCGCAGCCCGTGCGCCCCGCCATGCTGCGGCGCCGCTGCTTGAGGCGCTCGAAACTGCGCGCAGAAATTTCCATGTGCACCTCGACCCCTGGCACGCCCGCCGGCAGGTGCGCGGCGCTCTGGTCGGCCAGGCGCAGCGCGGTGCTGCGGCCGTCGTGCGCGTGGTCGACGATGCCTTCGCTGAGCGCAAAGCCCAGTGCGAAGTCGTCGAGCTGCTCGGGCGTGGCCATCATGACCGCGTGCGATACGCCGTTGAACACCAGCGCCACCGGAATCTCCTCGGCCAGCGTGTCCAGGCGCAGCGTGCCTTCGCCGGGCGCACCCGCCTCGCCATACACCCGCACCGGGCGCGAGGCCAGGGCATGCAGGCCCCGGGCCAGGGCCTCCTCGTCGGCGTCCTCTTCGTTGTTGTCGCCGTGCACCGCAAGCCCCTGCATCGCCTGTCCGTTCATGGTGCATCTCCAGCCGCCGCCAGCTCACGGGCCACGGCCCGGCCCTCGTCGGTCAGGAAGGCCACCCAGCGCTCGCCGACCCGGTCCACGCGCACCCACCCGGGGCCGCGCTGCCCGCCCACGGGCGCATCGCTCATGAGGCTCAGCTCGCGCAGCAGCACGCTCGCGCCCTGGCCCAGGCGCTTGCCCAGGCGGGGCAGCGACATGCCCGAGGGTGCGTCGGCACCGCCGTGCGAATCCTCCTGCAGCGCCCGCAGGATGGAGGCTGCCAGGGTATCGTGTGCGGCCGTCATGGCAGGGCCGGCGCGCTCATGGGGCAACGGCCTGCGCACCGGCCTCGTCCACCGCCACGGCACCACCGGCGGGCTTGTGCGGCACCAGCAGCACGGGGATGGACTTGGAGGTGGGCGTGCCCGCCGCGTCCGCCACTGCGGACAGCGGCACCAGGGGGTTGGTCTCGGGGTAGTAGGCCGCGAGGTTGCCGCGCGGGATGTCGTAGGCCACCAACTTGAAGCGGTCGGCCCGGCGCTCCTGGCCGTCGCTCCACACGGTCTGGATGTCGACCCAGTCGCCGTCCTGCATGCCCAGCGCGCGGATGTCCTTGTCGTTGATGAACACCACGCGGCGCTGGCCGTAGACGCCGCGGTAGCGGTCGTCCATGCCGTAGATGGTGGTGTTGTACTGGTCGTGCGAGCGCGTGGTCAGCAGCGTGAAGACCACCGCATCCTTGTAGCGTTCGCGCGCGATGTGCGTGGGCGTATCGCGCGGCACGGCATGGGCATGGAAGCTGGCCTTGCCCGAGGCCGTGGCCCACACGCGCTCGCTGGCCGTGTTGCGCAGGCGGAACCCGCCGGGCACGGCCACGCGCTGGTTGAAGTCCTTGAAGTCGGGGAACACCTTCTCGATCTGGTCGCGGATGCGTGCATAGTCCTCCACCAGCCACAGCCAGGGCACGTTGCTGCGCGCGCCCAGCGTGGCGGCGGCAAGCCGCGCGACGATGGCCGGCTCTGACAGCAGGTGCTCGGACGCGGGCGGGTTGATGCCCACCGAGATGTGCACCATGCTCATCGAGTCTTCCACCGTCACGCCCTGCGGGCCGGTGGCCTGCATGTCGATCTCGGTGCGGCCCAGGCATGGCAGGATCAGCGCCTCCTTGCCATGCACGATGTGGCTGCGGTTGAGCTTGGTGGTCACGTGCACCGTGAGGTCGCAGCGCTGCAGGGCCTTCCAGGTCTCGTAGGTGTCCGGCGTGGCGGATGCGAAGTTGCCGCCCAGGGCGAAGAACACCTTGCCCTTGCCGTCCAGCATGTGGCGGATGGCCTCCACCGTGTCCACGCCGTTTTCGCGTGGCGGCTCGAAGCCGAACACGTCGCGCAGCTTGTCGAGCAAGGCGGCCGGGGGCTTTTCCCAGATGCCCATGGTGCGGTCGCCCTGCACGTTGCTGTGGCCGCGCACCGGGCACGGGCCCGCGCCCTCGCGGCCGATGTTGCCGCGCATCATGAGCAGGCTGACGATGGCCTGGATGGTGGCCACCGCGTACTTGTGCTGCGTGATGCCCATGCCCCAGCAGGCGATCACGCTCTTGGCGCCGATGTAGATGTCGGCCGCGGAGCGCATCTGCGCCTCGGTCAGGCCCGACTCCTGCTCCAGCAGCTCCCAGGATTCGGTGCGCAGGTCGTCCGCCATGGCCGCAAAGCCGGTGGTGTGTTCGGCGATGAAGGCGTGGTCGAGCACGCCGCCGCGTGCGTCCTCCTGCTCCAGCACATGCTTCATCATGCCCTTGACCGCCGGCAGGTCGCCGCCCACGCGCAGCTGGAAGTAGTGGGTGCTGATGGGCGTGGAGCCCATCGTGGCCATCTCCAGCTTGTCCTGAGGGTCGGCAAAGCGCTCCAGCCCGCGCTCGCGCAGGGGGTTGAAGCTCACGATGCGTGCGCCGCGCTTGTGCGCCTCGCGCAACTCGCCGAGCATGCGCGGGTGGTTGGTGCCGGGGTTCTGGCCGAAGATGAAGATCGCCTCGGCGCACTCGAAGTCGTGCAGGGTCACCGTGCCCTTGCCCACGCCGATCTGCGGGCGCATGCCGCTGCCGCTGGGCTCGTGGCACATGTTCGAGCAGTCGGGAAAGTTGTTGGTGCCGAACTGGCGCACGAACAGCTGGTACAGGAAGGCGGCCTCGTTGCTGGCCCGGCCCGAGGTATAGAAGATGGCCTGGTTGGGGTCGGGCAGCGCGTTCAGGTGGCGCGCGATCAGCGCGAACGCATCGTCCCACGCGATGGGGCGGTACTGGTCGCTGGGCGCGTGGTAGGCCATGGGCTGCGTGAGCCGGCCCTGGTCTTCGAGCCAGAAATCGCTCTGCTCGGCCAGCTCGGCCACGGTGTACTGGGCGAACAGGCCGGGGCCGGCGCGGCGGGCGGTGGCCTCGGCCGCGACGGCCTTGACGCCGTTCTCGCAGAACTCGAAGGTGGAGGCATGGTTGCGGTCGGGCCAGGCGCAGCCCGGGCAGTCGAAGCCGTCGGGCTGGTTGGCCGAGAGCAGCGTCTTGGCGCCCTTCAAGGGAATGTCCTGGCGCAGCAGCGCGTTCTTGACGCTGTTGAGCGCGCCCCATCCGCCGGCGGGGCCTTTGTAGAACTCGATTTTTTCTTGCTTCATCATGGTCTCCTGGACGGTGCGCCACGGCTTGGACTGTGCCACGCCCGCGGCGTTCCCGGCCCCTGCCCCGCAAGGGGCGCGCACAGGGCGGCTGCGGCCCCGTGCATCGGCGAAGGCGCCATGGCGGCGGCCTGCGCCTTCGTCACTGGAAGAACTTGGCGGCGCTCACCAGCGTCTTGTAGATGCCCCAGACGAGCGGCACACCCACTGCCAGCCACGCGAAGGCCACCAGCGCAGGACTGGTCGTGCCGCCGCTGCCGGGGCCGCCGCCCACTTCGGCCGCCACGCTCTTTTCGTGGGCCAGCTTCTTCTCGTGCGCCAGTTCCTCGTCGCTCATGAACCACTTGTCGGCCAGCGGGCGCACCATCAGGTTGGCGATGAGGCCGATGACCAGCATGCCCACCAGGATGTACATGGTCTGGTTGTACACCTGTTCGCGCGGCAGGCCCAGGCCTAGTTGGTATTCGCGCATGTAGTTGACCACCACGGGGCCGAGAATGCCGGCCGTGGCCCAGGCCGTGAGCAGGCGGCCGTGGATGGCGCCCACGAACTGCGTGCCGAACAGGTCGGCCAGGTAGGCCGGCACCGTGGCGAAGCCGCCGCCGTACATCGACAGGATCACGCAGAATGCGCCCACGAACAGGAGCTTGCTGCCCGCGCCCGCAGAGCTGGGGATGCTCGCGTACATCAGGCCGCCGAGCACGAAGAAGATCACGTAGGTCATCTTGCGGCCGAACTTGTCGGACAGGCTGGCCCAGAAGAAGCGGCCGCCGATGTTGAACAGCGACAGCAAGGCGGTGAAGCCGCCGGCCACGGCCGCGATGGCGGCCAGCTGGGCCTTGTCGAGTTCGCCGAACTTCTGCTGCACACCGATCAGGCCGCCGCCGAAGACTTCCTGCAGCATGGGCGAGGCCATGCCGATCACGCCGATGCCGGCGCTCACGTTCATGCACAGCACGACCCAGATGAGCCAGAACTGCGGGATGCCCCAGACGCGCTTCACGTGCACGTGGCGCTGGGTGATCATGGCGTTGGCCGAGGGGGGTGGCGGGGTCCAGCCGGCGGGCTTCCAGCCCGTGGGCGGCACGCGGTAGCCCAGGGCACCGGCCATCATGAACACGAAGTACACCAGCGCCATGACCACAAAGGTCTGCATCACGCCCACGTCGGTGGGGCTCGAGAAGTGCTTCATCAGGTCCACGGCCAGGGGCGAGCCGATCATCGCGCCGCCGCCAAAGCCCATGATGGCCATGCCGGTGGCCATGCCGCGCCGGTCAGGGAACCACTTGATCAGGGTGGACACGGGGGAGATGTAGCCAAGCCCCAGCCCGATACCCCCGATCACGCCCGAGCCCAGGATCATGAGCCAGAACTGGTGCAGGTGAATGCCCAGCGCCGACAGCAGCATGCCGCCGCACCAGCACACGGCCGAGACCACGCCGGCCTTGCGCGGGCCGGCACGTTCCAGCCATCCGCCCCAGATGGCGGCAGAGCAGCCCAGGAAGACGAAGAACAGGGTGTACATCCACCCCAGCGTGGCCACGCGCCAGTCGCAGCCCGACGCGAACAGCTCGGCGAAGAAGCTCATGTCCTTGGCGCAGGCCGCGCCCGTACCGGCCGTGGAGAGGGCCTTGGACAGCGGCAGCCAGAACACCGAGAAGCCATAGGCCATGCCGATGCACAGGTGGATCGCAAGCGCTGCCGGCGGCACCAGCCACCGGTTGAAGCCGGGCGCGGCGATGATGCGCTCCTTGTCCAGGAAGCCGGGAGACGCGTGGGCCCCGGGCAAGGCGGCCGAGCCCGCTGTGGATGCGTTCATAGGTGCTCTCTCCTGTGATGTCGTGCAGGCGCTGCAGGGCGTGCACCAGTTTTTCTTGACGCAAGTCAATTGCGCGGGGCGGAGTGTCCGGACAGGAGCGCCCTAGCGTCAAATTGAATCGGCACATGCTGCGATTCAACAATTGAATGACGCGAATGGAAATTGATTGCAGATGGCTTGCAATCAGCCAAAGTCAGTCACGCTAAAGCCGACGAAACTGGCGCGCTGCCAAGCCAGTGCACCCGTGGAACTGGCTTTGCCAGGCCACGGGGTGCGTCCCCCCTTGGTGGAAGGCGCCGAAGGCGACTCAGGGGGAGTCCCTCAGCTCTCCGCAGTGCAGCGCCACATGGTCCCGCCAGGCAGGCTGGTCCAGCAGCTCGAGCGCGGCTTCGAGGGCCCGGGAAACGCGGGGCCCGCGCTGGGTCATGAAGCCGATGGGCGTGCGCACATCGGGCGCCACCAGGGGCAGGGCCTCCAGGCCGCGTTCGCTGCGCGCGGCGGCCACCATGGCGCCCGGCAGCACGCTGCAGACCTCGCCCGACAGCACGGACAGCACCAGGGTCAGCACCGAGTTGGTCTCGATGGCCGGCGGCACGGGCTCGCCCGCCTCGCGGAACGCCTCGTCGATGATGAAGCGGTTGTGCATGTCGGGGGTGAGCAGGCACAGCGGAAGCCGCGCCGCGTCCTTCCAGCGCATGGGCGCGCCGATGCACAGGCGGTCCGGGCCGGGCGTGCGGGCACGGCGCAGCAGGTAGTAGTGTTCGTTGCACTGCGGCCACGAGCGCAGGTTCACGCGCTTGGCCTGCATGCGCTCGCTGTAGCCCACGGCCAGGTCCAGCGACAGGTCTTCGAGCCGCTGTTCGAGCTCCTGCGAACTCATCGACAGCACCACGGGCAGTATGCCCGGGTGCCGCGCCTGCAGCATGGCCGCAAAGCGCGAGAGGATGGGCACCGCCGTGGGCGTGGACGCCATGCGCAGGCGGCCCTGCGGCTCGGCCTCCGTGCTGCGCAGTTCCTGGCGCAGCACCTCGTTGTCGCGCAGCATGCGCTGCGCCGTGGCCAGCACGGCCTCGCCCTCGTGGGTCAGGCCCACATAGGTGCGCGCGCGCTGCACGATGACGACCCCGAACTCCTCCTCCAGCGAGCGCAGCGCGTTCGACAGCGCCGGTTGCGTGATGTGGCAGGCCTGCGCCGCCCGGCCGAAGTGCCGGTGCTCGTGCAGGGCAACCAGGTAGCGCAGGGAGGCGAGCAGGTTCATGGGCGGTGGTTTGCAGGCATTTTTTTGGCTGTAGCGCTTATGTAGAAAGCGCTAGAAGCTCACATTTCAGGAGCAATCAAGTATCTCCGGCATCGGGCATCGGGCTGTCCGCCAGTTCACGCTCGATCTGCTCGATGCTGGGAAGGCTGGTCTGCAATTCTGCGGGCAGGGACTCCAGCAACTTGTACTCGGCAATGCCCATCGGTTGCGACTTGTCTCCGAGAGCGTACTCAGCCACCACCTTGTTCTTGGTTTTGCACAGCAGCAGTCCAATCGTGGGGTTGTCGTACTCGCCCTTGACCTGGCGGTCCACTGCCGTGAGGTAGAAGCCCAATTGGCCGAGATGCTCGGGTTTGAATTTGCCCGCCTTCAATTCGATCACCACATAGCAGCGCAGTTTGAGGTGATAGAACAACAGGTCGATGAAAAACTCGTCGCCACCCACATCCAGCAGCACCTGCCTGCCCACGAAGGCAAACCCTGCGCCGAGTTCCAGCAGGAATTCAGTCACATGCTTGACCAGGGCACCTTCGATTTCGCGCTCTTGAGCCTCGTCGGACAAGCCCAGGAAGTCAAAACGGTAGGGGTCTTTCAGAGATTCTCGGGCCAAGTCCGACTGCGGCTTGGGCAAGCAGCCCTCGAAATTCGTCACCGCCTGGCCGCTGCGTTCCAGGCGACGGGTTTCGATATGGATGTTCAGGATATTGCGCGACCATCCATGCGCAATGGCACTTTGTGCATAGGCCAGCCGTTGCGCGGGATCTTTCAACTGCGACAGAAGCACCAGGTTGTGGCCCCAAGGCAATTGTCCAACAGCCTGTTGGACAATTGCCGCATCAGGCCACGCCTGCGCAAACGCGCGCATGTACATGAGGTTAGCCCGAGAAAAGCCCTTCATCTCAGGAAAGGCTGCGCGCAAGTCCTGCGCCAGCCGATCGATCACCTTCGAGCCCCAACCCTGCGCCGCCTGGCGCTGCAGGATGTCCCGGCCGATCTGCCAGTACAGCAGGACCAACTCACGGTTCACAGCGAGCGTGGCGCGCTGCTGGGAGCCGTGGATGCGCCCCTTCAACTCGGCCAGCCAATCGGCGTAGCCTGCGGGCGGGTCGATCAGGCCGACGGGCTTTTCGCTCATGGGGTTAGTCCTCTGCGCAGCCTTTTGGTGCGCTACCGCTTGTCCATCAAGCGCCAACAGCTATCCATTCAATAGCAAACCCGACCTCAGGTGTTCTTGCTGATCGAAATCGTCGGAAACTTGTTCGAGAAGTCCTTGGCCTGCTGCGCGATCTTCACCGCCACGTCGCGCGCCACCTTCTTGTAGATCTGGGCGATCTCGCCATCGGGGTCGGCCACCACCGTGGGCTTGCCGCTGTCGGCCTGCAGGCGGATGCTCATGTCCAGGGGCAGCGCACCCAGGTAGTCCATGTGGTAGTCGGCCGCCATCTTCTTGCCGCCGTCGGCGCCGAAGATGTGCTCCACATGGCCGCAGTTGCTGCACACGTGGGCGGCCATGTTCTCGACGATGCCCAGGATGGGCACGCCCACCTTCTCGAACATCTTGATGCCCTTCTTGGCGTCCAGCAGGGCGATGTCCTGCGGGGTGGTGACGATCACCGCGCCGGTCATGGGCACGCGCTGGGACAGCGTGAGCTGGATGTCGCCGGTGCCCGGCGGCATGTCGATGATGAGGTAGTCCAGGTCCTTCCAGTTGGTCTGGCGCAATAACTGCTCCAGCGCCTGGGTGGCCATGGGGCCGCGCCAGATCATGGCTTCGTCCTGGTCCACCAGGAAGCCGATGGACATGACCTGCACGCCGTAGTTCTCCAGCGGCTCCATGGTCTTGCCGTCGTCGCTTTCGGGGCGGCGGTTGATGCCCAGCATCATGGGCTGGCTGGGGCCGTAGATGTCGGCGTCCAGCACGCCCACGCTGGCGCCCTCGGCGGCCAGGGCCAGGGCCAGGTTGGCAGCCGTGGTGCTCTTGCCCACGCCGCCCTTGCCCGACGCCACGGCGATGATGTTCTTGACCTGGGGCAGCAGTTGCACGCCGCGCTGCACCGCATGGGCGATGACCTTGGTGGTGATGTTGACCGAGACGTTCTCGACGCCCGCCACGCCCTTGGCAGCGGCCACCAGGCTGCGGCGCAGCTCGGGCACCAGGCTCTTGGCGGGGTAGCCCAGTTCCACGTCGAACGCGATGTCGCCACCGGTGATCTGCACGTTGCGCACGGCGCGGGAGCTGACGAAATCCTTGCCCGTGTGGGGGTCCAGAACGCTGGAAAGAGCGGCCAAGAGGCCCTGTTCGGTGACTGCCATTCAATTAACTCCTGTGGGTCCGCTAGTCTATTCCGAAGGACGGTGCCCCTTCGGCTGAAGGACAATGCGCGCCTGTCGCGTCCCTGGCGCATCCGAACCCACCGAGAAGAAGAGAAGGTTTCCCCGTGAAATTCAAGATGGCCGAAAAGTCCCTGTTTGCCATGCTGCTGCGCTCACCCTGGTGGGTCAGCTTCCTGGTGGTCGGCCTCATCGTGATGGCGGCGGGCGCGCTGCTGCCCAAGGAATACTTCGTAGTCGGTGCGCTGGCCGGCTTCCCCATCCTGGTGGTGGGCTGCATCGCGGCCTGGAAGCAGTTGCGCGCCCCCAACCCCGCCCGGGTGGCCGAGATGCTGGACGCGGTGGCCAGCATGCCCTGGCGCAGTTTTGCCGACACGCTGGCCGCCGCCTGGACGCGCGCGGGCTACGCGGTCGAGCGCCTGCCCGCCAACGGCGCGGCCGACCTGTGCCTGACCCAGGACGGGCGCACGACGCTGGTCAGCGCCCGCCGCTGGAAGGCCGCCACCCACGGCGTGGAGCCGCTGCGCGAGCTGCACGCCGCGATTCAGGCCCGGGGGTCGTCGGGCGGCATCTACGTGGCCACGCACGGGCAGTTGAGCGACAACGCACGCCTGTTTGCGCGCGACCACGGCATTGCCGTGCTGCAGGGCGATGCCGTGGCGGTGCTGCTGCTGAGCCAGCGCTGACCCGGCCTGCCGCTGCGGCCCGGCCCGCGGCATCTCGGTGATGCAGCCACCGCCAGGCACGCCGCCCGCCGCCCGCCGCCCGCCATTCGGGTTTTCCCAGATGAGGCCGGCCGTGGCGCACCCCACACTCGGGGCACACCCCGCCCTACAGCCGATGCCATCGACCCGCCCCCACACTGCGCCCGCCGCCACCGCCTCCACCGCGTCCACGCCCCCCACCCGCCCCACGGGCCTGCTGCTGACCGGCGGCGGCGCCCGCGCGGCCTACCAGGTGGGCGTGCTCGAAGCCATCGCCGACATCCGCAACGCCTGCGGCGCGGGCGACGAGCCCAACCCGTTTCCGATCATCACGGGCACCTCGGCGGGCGCCATCAATGCCGCCGCGCTGGCCTGCGGCGCGGACCACTTCGACCGCGCAGTGCGCCGCATTGCGCGGGTGTGGAGCCAGTTCCACGCCAGCCAGGTGTACGGGGCCGACTCGCTGTCGGTGATGCGCAGCGGGGCACGCTGGCTCACGCTGCTGTCCATGGGCTGGGCTCTGGCGCGCTGGCGGCGCATGCGGCCCCGGTCGCTGCTCGACAACTCGCCGCTGGAAAAACTGCTGGTCAAGATGGTGCCGCTGGTGCGCCTGCCCCGGCTCATCCGCAAGGGCCACCTCACGGCGCTGGCGGTGACGGCATCGAGCTACAGCTCGGGCGAGCACGTGACCTTCTTCGAATCCAATGCGCCGGTGCAGCCCTGGGTGCGCTCGCAGCGCAAGGCGGCCCGCGACCGCATCACGCACGAGCACCTGCTCGCGTCCTCGGCCATTCCGTTCATCTTTCCGGCCAAGGGCATCACCATCGGCGACCACACCGAGTTCTTCGGCGACGGCTCGATGCGGCAGTCGGCCCCCATCGCCCCGGCCATCCACCTGGGGGCCGAGCGCATCCTCGTGATCGGCGCGGGCCGCATGCACGAGCCCAAGGGCGACACCGCCGCCAACCCCACGGCCAACTACCCCTCGCTTGCGCAGATCGCGGGGCATGCGCTGTCCAACATCTTTCTCGATGCCCTGGCGGTGGACGTGGAGCGCGTGCAGCGCGTGAACCAGACGCTGTCGCTCATCCCCGAAGACGTGCGCAACAAAAGCGCGCTGCGCCCCATCGAGCTCCTGGTCATCGCGCCGTCGCAGCGGCTGGACGCCGTGGCCGCGCGCCATGTGGGCGAGCTGCCCGGCCCGGTGCGCACCATGCTGGCGGCGCTGGGTGTCACGTCCAACATGGCGGATGTGCGCGGCGCGGCGCTGGCCAGCTACCTGCTGTTCGAGTCCGGCTACACGCAGGAGCTGATGGCCCTGGGCCGCGCCGACACGCTGGCGATGCGCGGCGAGGTGTGCCGGTTCTTCGAGTGGACGGACACTGGCGCCGAAGTGCAGACCAAGCACCACGCCTGACGCTGGGTTGCCGTCAGAAACACACCACCACAACACCGTTCACGCCGAGCCCTTTGACGAGCACAGGACAGGCCTGCCGAAGCGCCGCGCAAGGCGTGGGCAGGCTCAGACCGAACGGTTTCGGGTATTGAGTGATTGAACGCGAACCCGAAGGAGGCGCACGGGGTGCTCGCCTTCCTGCCGCCTGCCTTCCTGCCCTTTCCCTCTACTTTTGCTGCAGCACATCCTTGGGCAACCAGCCCAGGCCGTGGGCGTGCAGGCTTTGCACATACAGCCGGTCGGCCGTCTCGGTGATGGCCGTGGTCTCGGGGTAGGCGCCCGTCGGGTCCTGCAGGTCGGCCACCACCTTGCCGTCGTCGGTGAACGCGATCACATGGCCGTAGGGCTTGGGGATGGGCCACAGCGCGCGCGGCAGTCGCAGCGTCAGGCTGCGCAGCCAGGGCTTGCCGGCCATGTTGTCGATGGCGGCGCCGCGCGGCTTGGCAAAGCCCAGCCAGATGCGGCCGTCCATGCCGCGCATGAGGTTGTCGGGGTAGCCGGGCAGGTTGTCCAGCAGCACGCGGGCCTGGGGCGCCGGCTGGCTGCCGGCGGGGGCCTTGACCTTCGCATCGGCCTCGCTGATGTCCAGGTCGTTCGCGTCCACCGCGATCTTCCACACCCGGTACTTGCCGGTCTCGTTGACGAACAGGCTTTGCCCGTCCTGGCTGAGCGCCAGGCCGTTGGCAAAGCTGATGCCGCGCGCCACCACGCGCGTGGCGCGGGTGGCGGGGTCGTATTCGAGCACGCGGCCGGTGCTGGCCTGTTCCAGGATGTCGAGCACGCTGGCCTCGAAGGTGCCGCCCCAGTCCTTGGGCGCAAAGCGGGTGGAGGCGTCGCTCAGGTACATCTTGCCGCTTTTCGCCACCACCACGCCGTCGGCGTAGCGGATGGGGTCGTTGCCGACCTTGTCGGCCAGCACGGTGACCTTGCCGTCGGGCGCGATCGACAACAGCCCCTTGACCGCGTCGGCCGCAATCAGGTTTCCCGCTGCGTCGAAGTCAAAACCCAGCACCCGCCCGCCGGTGTTGGCAAACACCTCCTGGCCCGATCCGTCGGGGTTCATGCGCAGGATGTTGCCGCTCAGTACCGTGGTGTAGAGCTTGCCGTCCTTGCCCAGCGCGATGTGCTCGGGGCCGACTTCGCCTTTCAGGTCGATCATCCGCAGCCCTGCCAGCCGCTGGTTGGGCGCGTGCACGCCCTGGTAGCCCGGCGCGGCCGGGGCCGTCCACGCCACCGGCCGGATGGGCACGGGCCACCACGCCAGGTAGGCCGCACCCGCCAGCAAGATGCCGCCCACACCCCACCCCAGAGTCTTTGCCAAGGTCCTCTTCGCCATCGATTTGTCCTGTGGTTGTCGATGCCGCGCATTGTGATCCAGCGCCGGGCCGGCCCCGCCGCGGAGCGAAGGGGCTGCGAGCGCCTAAAATCACCGGTTCCGCCTGAGAAAGCCGCTTTTCATGACGTCATCCGCACGCAAACTCTTCGTTACCACCGCCCTGCCGTATGCCAACGGCAACTTCCACATCGGCCACATCATGGAATACATCCAGGCCGACACCTGGGTGCGTGCGCAGCGGATGCAGGGCAACGCGGTCAACTTCGTGGGCGCGGACGACGCCCACGGCGCGCCCATCATGATCGCGGCCGAAAAGGCCGGCAAGACGCCCCAGCAGTTCGTGGCCGACATCGCCGCCGGCCGCAAGCAGTACCTCGACGGCTTTCACATCGCCTTCGACAACTGGAGCAACACCGACAGCCCCGCCAACCATGCGCTATCGAAGCAGATCTACCTGGACCTCAAGAAGGCCGGGTTCATCGAAACCCGCACCATCGAGCAGTTCTTCGACCCCGAGAAGAACATGTTCCTGCCGGACCGCTTCATCAAGGGCGAATGCCCGCGCTGCCACGCCAAGGACCAGTATGGCGACAACTGCGAGGTGTGCAGTTCCGTTTATGCGCCCACCGACCTGATCAACCCCTTCTCGGCCCTGTCAGGCGCCAAGCCGGTGCTCAAGACGTCGGAGCACTTCTTCTTCAAGCTGTCCGACCCGCGCGCGGTGGAGTTCCTGACCACCTGGACGCAGGACGGCGTGCATGTGCAGCCCGAGGTGGCCGCCAAGATCAAGGAATGGTTCGGCGTGCGCACCAACCCCGACGGCAGCACCAGCGAGGGCCTGGACGACTGGGACATCTCGCGCGATGCGCCCTACTTCGGCATCGAGATCCCGGATGCGCCGGGCAAGTACTTCTACGTGTGGCTGGACGCGCCCGTGGGCTACCTGGCCTCACTGAAGGAGCTGCTGGAGCGGCGCGGCGAGGACTTCGACGCCTACATGGCCGACCCGGCCGTCGAGCAGTACCACTTCATCGGCAAGGACATCATCACCTTCCACACGCTGTTCTGGCCAGCCATGCTGAAGTTCAGCGGCCGCAAGACGCCCGCCAAAATCTGCGTGCACGGCTTCATGACCGTGAACGACGGCGAGAAGATGAGCAAGAGCCGCGGCACGGGCCTGGACCCGCTCAAGTACCTGGCACTCAAGATGAACCCCGAGTGGCTGCGCTACTACCTGGGCGCCAAGCTCAACGGCAAGAACGAAGACATCGACTTCAACCCCGAAGACTTCATGGCCCGCGTCAACTCCGACCTGATCGGCAAGTACGTGAACATCGCCAGCCGCGCGGCCGGCTTCATCTTCAAGCGCTTTGGCGGCCAGCTGGGCCCCGTGAGCGACGACGGACAAGCCCTGCTGGCGCAGCTGCGCGACGCCCGGGCCGGCATCGTGGCCGCCTACGAAAACCGCGACAGCGCCCGTGCCGCACGCGACATCATGCTGCTGTGCGACCGGGTGAACAGCTACGTGGACGCCAACAAGCCCTGGGAGCTGGCCAAGCAGGACGGCATGGACGCACGCCTGCAGGACGTGTGCACCACCTGCATCGAAGCCTTCCGCCTGCTCACCATCTACCTCAAACCCATGCTGCCCGCCGTGGCCGCCCAGGTGGAGGCCTTCCTGAACGTGCAGCCGCTGCAGTTTGCCGACGCCGGGCAGCTGCTGGGCGCCGGCCACACCATCGGCCAGTACCAGCACCTGATGCAACGCGTGGTGCCCGAGCAGCTGGAAGCCCTGTTCGAGCCCCCAGCGCCCGCCACACCAGCGCCAGCCGCTACTGAAACCGTAGCAGCCCCCGGCGGCGAGGAACTGGCCCCCACCATCGGCATCGACGACTTCACCAAGATCGATCTGCGCATCGCGCTGATCGTGAACTGCGAGCCGGTGGAGGGCTCCACCAAGCTGCTGCGCCTGACGCTGGACGTGGGCGAAGGCAAGACCCGCAACGTCTTCAGCGGCATCGCCAGCGCCTACAAGCCCGAAGACCTGGTGGGCAAGCACACGGTGATGGTGGCCAACCTGGCACCGCGCAAGATGAAGTTCGGCGTCTCTGAAGGCATGGTGCTGGCTGCCAGCCATGGGGATGAGAAGGCGAATCCGGGTATCTACGTGCTCAACCCCTGGCCGGGTGCTGCGCCGGGCATGCGGGTGCGGTGAGCGGTATTCGCTCGATGACCTCCGATCGGATCTGATGCGACGCCGCCCCGCGCTTGCGCTCGGCGGCTGACCGCAGCACCGAGATGCAGAGCCGAAGCCGCTCCATGCGCACCCTCGTTGTTCTCGGTTTCTCCGCAGTCCTCGGAATTTTTTCTGACTCAACAGGAGCGTCTGAGAAGGCGTTTACCGGAGACTTCGAAGGCACGGGCCGAGCATGCTCAGGGGAGCTGCGTGTGCGGACGAAAACCCTCGAATGGCGTTCAAGTTTCAGCACCTGCACGCCAGCGCATTACGAAGTTCTGGAAAGAAGCGCCCATGGCTCCATGGAACGAATCGTTTTTCGGCTGAAGAAACGCCGCAGCCAATGCCGCTACCCGGTGATAGAAGCGGCGCGTACCAGCGACTACGGCTGGAATGTGACGGGCTACCAGTCCTTGGAAGGGTTCCAGAAAAAAGAGCTGCCGGACTGGAGCAACTCCCCGCTGCCCGACAGGCAAGTACTGTCGTGCCCGATGACCAAGACCCGCTAGCGCCAAGGCCTGCGGCAAGCGCCGTGGCGTCGCCGAACACGGCCGCGATCAACTCCCCGCGTACCGCCCCGGCCGGTGGCTGATCCACAAGAACCCGCTCATCACGAGCACTGCCAGCACCGAGTACGCCACCCGGTCTGCGGGCACCACGAACAGCGCCAGCAGCACCACCGTCCCGTCGATCATCATCTGCACCTTGCCGGCGCGCATGCCGTAGCGGCTTTGCAGGTACAGCGACACCACGGTGGCGCCGCCCAGGCTGGAGCGGTGGCGTGCGAGGAACAGGCAGCCCGTGCCCAGCAGCAGCCCGCCCAGCAGCGATGCGAACAGGGGGTTCAGGTAGTCCACGCGCATCACATGCGGGAACAGTTCGGTCAGCAGCGACAGCAGGGCCACGCAGACAAAGGTCTTGAGGGTGAACTCGCGGCCCATGCGGGTCCAGGCAAACCAGTAGAACGGCAGGTTGACCGCGAAGAACAGCTTGCCGAACGAGATGCCGGTGACGTAGTGCAGCAAGAACGCCGCCCCCGCCGTGCCGCCCACCAGCAGCCCCGCCTGGTTGAACAGCATGAGCGCCATGGCCACGAACAGCGTGCCGGCGAACAGGGCCTGGGCGTCTTCGAAGGCGCCGTGGCGCAGGGAGGGCAGCGGCTGCGGCACGGCGCGCGCTGCGGCCTCGGGCGCTGTGTGGGGTGGCGGGGGAGCGTCGTTCATGGGGGCTTCAAAGGGGTGGGCTGTGGTCGCAGCGGCAGCATTGGCAGCGACAGCACCCAGCCAGCATCATCCATGCCAGCCGTGGCCCCGCCATGACAGCCGCGCCGCTCACTTACTTGCCGCCCTTGAACTCGGGGGCGTCCAGGTCGGGGCCCGTCTGCGTGCGCAGCACGACGTGGTCGGGCCCGTGCACCACCGTGAACACCTTGGCCTGGTTGGAGCCCTCCAGGTAGCGCCAGTCGACGTGGGTTTCATTTTTCAGCGTGTAGGGCGTGACCTTGGCGGGCTTGCCCAGCAGGCGGCGGACTTCGTCCATGCGCTGGCCGGGTTGCACACGGGCGAAGTTCTCGGGCGTGAGCACCTGGCGCAGGGCCGTCATGCGGCCATCGGGGCCCAGGGTGATCATGTAGTTGACCTGGCCCGCGGGCTGGCGGTTGTACTCGAAGGTGCGGGCGCCGCCGGGCTCGTCCCACACGTTGTCGGGGGCGCCGAAGCGGTCGCGCACGTCGGCTTCGGTCGACACGCCCTCCTTCAGTTCACTGATGCGCTGGGGGTCGCAGGCGGTGAGCGCCAGCAGCGAAAAAGCGGCGATGGCCAGCGTGGCCGCGCGATATATCAAAGGCATAAGTCGGTCCCGGTAAAATCAGCAGGCTTGCGATGCACTCCTGCGTGCTCACGGCAGTGCAGAACACGCCCACTGAAAGAGGTTAACAGTCCATGTCCATTTTCCGCCGCCCCGACTACCAGTCCGACGCTACCCAGTTCATCAACCAGCTCAAGACCAGCCATCCGGCGCTGGACCAGCAGCAACAGGCGGGCCGCGCCCTCCTGTGGGACAAGCAGGTAGACCGCAAGATCTGGGTGGAATACCGTGACGGCCAGGTCGCCCAGAAGCCCTACGTGTACCAGACCAACGCGGACTGACCCGCATTGGCGCTCCCATCGGGCCTCCAGATAGCCTCCACCGCTTTGTGCACAAGCGCTGGCAGCTATATTTTCAATAGCAATCCATGACCCCATCGCGCGAAGCCGATGCCGCAGGCGGCGTGGGCAGCATGCCCGACGTGGTCGACCAGGTAGCGCTCGCGCGCCTGTACGGCGAGCCGCTGTTCGCGCTGCCCACCGACCTGTACATCCCGCCCGACGCGCTGGAGGTCTTCCTCGAGGCCTTCGAAGGCCCGCTGGACCTGCTGCTGTACCTGATCAGAAAGCAGAACTTCAACATCCTCGACATCCCCATGGTGGGGGTCACCAAGCAATACCTGGCGTATGTGGACGAGATCCGCAGCCGCAACCTGGAGCTGGCGGCCGAATACCTGCTGATGGCGGCGATGCTGATCGAGATCAAGTCGCGCATGCTGCTGCCGCCCAAGAAGCAGGAAGGCAGCGAGGAGCCCGAGGACCCGCGCGCCGAGCTGGTGCGCCGCCTGCTCGAGTACGAGCAGATGAAAATGGCCGCCGCCCGCCTGGGGCAGCTGCCGCAGTACGGCCGCGACTTCCTGAAGGCGCAGGTCTACATCGAACAAAGCCTGCAGCCGCGCTTTCCGGACGTGCACGTGGTGGAGCTGCAGGACGCGTGGCGCGACATCTTGAAGCGCGCCAAGCTCGTGCAGCACCACAAGATCACGCGCGAGGAGCTGTCGGTGCGCGAGTACATGAGCATGGTGCTCAAGACCCTGCAGGGCCGCCGGTTCGTCGAGTTCGAAGAACTCTTCGAGCCCGAGAACGGCAGCACCGTGCTGGTCGTGACCTTCATCGCGCTGCTGGAGCTGGCCAAGGAGACGCTGATCGAGATCACGCAGGCCGAAGCCTTCGCGCCGATCTACGTGCGCCTGGCCTATGTACCGGCATGACACCCCCTGAGCGGCTGCGCCGCTTCCCCCTTTCTCGCTGCGCGGGAGGGGGACGCCACCGGCGGCCTGGCGAAGCCAGTTCCACGGTGGCACTGGCCTGAAGCAGCGCCGGTTCCAACGGCAACTACGGACCCCATATGGCATCCCACGACTTCGACGTCCTCATCGTAGGCAGCGGCCTGGCCGGCCTTTCTGCCGCGCTGCACCTGGCGCCTACGCACCGCGTGGCGGTGATCACCAAGCGCGCGCTGCAGGATGGCTCCAGCGGCTGGGCGCAGGGCGGCATTGCCGCCGTGCTGGCCGATGACGACAGCTTTGCGGCGCACATCGAGGACACGCTGGTCGCAGGCGCTGGCCTGTGCGACCTGGCCACGACGCGCTTCGTGGTGGAGAACGCGCCCGCATCGATCGCCTGGCTGCGCGAGCTGGGCGTGCCCTTCACGCTCGAAGGCGACCAGCTGCACCTGACCCGCGAAGGCGGCCACAGCGCCCGGCGCATCGCCCACGTGACCGACGCCACCGGCGCGGCCGTGCAGCGCACGCTGATGGACGTGGTGCGCGCCACGCCCGGTATCACCGTGTTCGAGCACCACACGCTGGTGGACCTGATCACCACGCACAAGCTGGGATTGCCCGGCCACCGGTGCCTGGGCCTGTATGCGCTGGACGACGCCACCGACTCCGTCGTGACCTTCCGCGCGCCGCAGACCATCCTGGCCACGGGCGGCGCGGGCAAGGTGTACCTGTACACCACCAACCCCGACACCGCCACGGGCGACGGCATTGCCGCCGCGTGGCGCGCCGGCTGCCGCGTGGCCAACATGGAGTTCATCCAGTTCCACCCCACGGGGCTGTACCACCCGCACGAAAAGTCCTTCCTCATCAGCGAGGCCGTGCGCGGCGAGGGCGGCCAGCTCAAACTCCCCGATGGCACCCGCTTCATGCCCGACCACGACCCGCGCGCCGAGCTGGCCCCGCGCGACGTGGTGGCCCGCGCCATCGACTTCGAGATGAAGAAACACGGCCTGGACTGCGTGCACCTCGATATCTCGCACCAGAGCCCGGCGTTTTTGCAGGAGCACTTTCCGAACATCCTCGCGCACTGCGCGGCGCTGGGCATCGACATCACCAAAGAGCCCATTCCCGTGGTGCCCACCGCGCACTTCACCTGCGGCGGCGTGCTGACCGACCTGGCGGGCCGCACCGACCTGCCGGGCCTCCTTGCGGTGGGCGAGGTGGCCTGCACCGGCCTGCACGGCGCCAACCGGCTGGCCAGCAACTCGCTGCTCGAATGCATGGTGTTCGCGCGCGCCGCTGCCCAGGCCATTGCCGCAGCGCCCGCGGCAGACCTGCCCGCCCTGCCCGCCTGGGACGACAGCCGCGTGACCGACGCCGACGAGTGCGTGGTCATCTCGCACAACTGGGACGAGCTGCGCCGCTTCATGTGGGACTACGTGGGCATCGTGCGCACCAACAAGCGCCTGGAGCGCGCGGCGCACCGCATCGCCACGCTGCAGGGCGAGATCAACGAGTTCTACGCGAACTTCCACGTCACGCGCGACCTGCTGGAGCTGCGCAATTTGGTGCAGGTGGCCGACCTCATCGTGCAGAGCGCGCAGATGCGCCGCGAAAGCCGGGGCCTGCACTTCAGCCGCGACTACCCCGAGCTGGCCGCTCCCGCTGCGCCCACCATTCTCGTTCCCCCCGTGGTCAAACGCACCGCCGAAAAACCGAGCCTGCGGCCATGACCTACAGCGTCAAGGAAATCTTCTACACCCTGCAGGGCGAAGGCGGCCAGGCGGGCACGCCCGCCGTGTTCTGCCGCTTTGCGGGCTGCAACCTCTGGACCGGCCGCGAGCAGGACCGCGCGCAGGCCGTCTGCCAGTTCTGCGACACCGACTTCGTGGGCACCGACGGCACGCTGGGCGGCAAGTTCGACACCGCCGAGCGGCTGGCCGAGACCATCGCCGCGCAGTGGCCTGCGGGCGCGGGCCACCGCCTGGTGGTGCTGACCGGCGGCGAGCCCCTGCTGCAGGTGGACGCCGCCCTCATCGACGCGCTGCATGCGCAGCAGTTCCGCATCGCCGTGGAGAGCAACGGCACGGTGAAGGCGCCGGACGGCATCGACTGGCTGTGCATCAGCCCCAAGGCGGGCGCGCCCTTCGTGCAGCGCAGCGGGCAGGAGCTCAAGCTCGTGTGGCCCCAGCCCGGGTTCGACCTGCAGGCGCTGGAGCGTGACACCCAGTTCAGCCATCGCTTCTTGCAGCCCATGGATGGCCTGCTGCAGCGCCAGAACATCGCCGCCTGCATCGACGCCTGCATGGCCCACCCCGCATGGCGCCTGAGCCTGCAGACCCACAAGCTCACCGGCATCCGGTGAACCGAATCTCTCCGTCAGTCCTATGTTGTTCACCATTTCCCAGCGCTTCTTCTTCGACGCCGCCCACACCCTGCGCCGCGAGATCGAGGCCGAAGGCAGCCGCCGCGTGCACGGCCACACCTACCATGCCGAGGTTTCGCTGAGCGGCCCGCGCGACCCCGCCACCGGCATGGTGCTGGACCTGGGCCTGCTGCGCCAGGGCCTGGCCGTGGTGCGCGAGCAGCTGGACCACCACCTGCTGGACGACGTGCCCGGCCTGGGCACCCCCACGCTGGAGAACCTGTGCGTGTTCATCGCAGCGGCCCTGCCCGCAGACCTGCAGCCACGCGTGAGCCGGGTGCGCGTCTGGCGCGACGCGCTGGGCGACAGCTGCACGCTGGACCTGCCCGTGGCCTGACGCAGACTGCCCGCACCGCCACAATTTTCAGACGCCAACCCAGGACGCCCGATGTTCCGCACCCTGCTCAAATCCAAGATCCACCGCGTGGCCGTGACCCAGTGCGAGCTGCACTACGAGGGCTCCTGCGCCATCGACGAAGACCTGCTCGATGCGGCCGACATCGCCGAGAACGAGCAGGTGCACCTCTGGAACATCAACAACGGCGAACGCTTCATCACCTATGCCATCAAGGGCCAGCGCGGCAGCGGGATGATCTCGGTCAACGGCTCGGCCGCACGCCGCGCGTCGGTGGGCGACCTGATCATCATCGCGGCCTTCGCCCAGGTGCATGAAGACCAAGTCGCCACGCACCAGCCACAGCTGGTGTTCGTGGACGAGAACAACCGCCAGACGGACCTGCGCCACGCGGTGCCCACCCAGGCGCTGTGATTTCACTTTGTCTGCAAACTTACCCGACCCCGTTCACGCTGAGCCTGTCCAAGCGCCGCGCGAGGCTTCGACAAGCTCAGCCGGAACGGCTGTGAATGCAATGAACCGGCGCAAATCCGCATGAGTGCGACCCCACAACCTCCACCCGACACCCTGGCCGCCCGCAGCCTCGCCAGCGTCTGGCACCCCTGCACGCAGATGAAGCGGCACGAGGCCCAGCCGCCCGTGGCCATCGCCCGCGCGCAGGGCCCGTGGCTGTACGGCACCGACGGCCGGCGCTACCTGGATGGCATCAGCTCCTGGTGGGTCAACCTGTTCGGCCACAGCCACCCGCACATAAAGGCTGCGCTGGTGGACCAACTGGGCCGGCTCGACCACGTGATGCTCGCGGGCTTCACGCACGCGCCGGTGGTGGAGCTGTCGGAGCGCCTGGCTGCACTCACCGGCCTGGGCCACGCGTTCTACGGCAGCGACGGCGCAGCCGCCACCGAGATCGCACTGAAGATGAGCGCGCACTGCTGGCGCAACCGGGGCCGGCCCGCCAAGAGCCGCTTCGTGGGCCTGGCCGGCGGCTACCACGGCGAGACGGTGGGCGCGCTGGCCGTGACGGACATCGCGATCTTCCGCGAGGCCTACGCGCCGCTGGTGCGCCTGGCCGACACCGTGCCCAGCCCCGATGCGCGCGGCGCCGCCGCTGGCGAGACCGCTGACGATGTGGCGCAGCGCGCCGCAGCGGGCCTGGAAGGCTGGCTGGCAGAACACCACGCAACCACCGCGGCCTTCATCGTCGAGCCGCTGGTGCAGTGCGCCGCCGGCATGGCGATGCACAGCCCCGACTACCTGCGCCGGGCGCGCGAGCTGTGCGACCGCTATGAGGTGCACCTGGTGGTGGACGAAATCGCCGTGGGCTTTGGCCGCACGGGCACGATGTTCGCGCACCAGCAGGCGGGCATCCGGCCGGACTTCATCTGCCTGTCCAAGGGCCTCACGGGCGGCACGCTGCCGCTGTCGGCCGTGCTGACCACCGATGCGGTGTACGCCGCGTTCTACGACGACGACGTGGCGCGCGGCTTTTTGCATTCGCACTCGTACACCGGCAATCCGCTGGCCTGCCGCGCGGCGCTGGCCACGCTGGAATTGTTCGGCCAGCTCAACGCACTGAAAGCCAACGCCGCGCTGGCGCAACGCCTTGACGCGGCCTGCGCACCCATCACCCACCACCCACGCGTGCACCATGCGCGGCGCCAGGGGATGATCTGGGCGTGGGACGTGGACACTTCGCTGCCCGACTTTGCCCGCCGCTACCACCAGCACGCCATGGCGCGCGGGCTGGTGCTGCGCCCCATCGGCAAGACCCTGTACGCCATGCCGCCCTATCTGCTCGACGACGAGGCCGTGCAATGCCTGGCCCGCGGCGCGCTCGACGCGCTCGACGCCACCCTGCAAGAGGAAATTTAAATGATTGGATGTTTTGTGACCGGCACCGACACCGGCGTCGGCAAGACGCTGGTGTCCGCCGGCCTGCTGCACGCGCTGGCGCCGCACCACCGCCACGTGGTGGGCATGAAGCCCGTGGCCGCGGGCCTGGTGCCCTGGGGCGAGGACTGGGCCAGCGAGGATGCCATCGCACTGCGCTCGGCCTCCACCCTGGCCGTGGCGCCCGAGCTGGACAACCCCGTGCTGCTGCCCGACCCGCTCTCGCCCCACATCGCGGCGGCGCGGGCCGGCGTGGAGATCGACATCGCGGCCATCGTGCGCAGCTACCAGGCGCTGGCGGCGCAGGCGGACGCCGTGGTGGTGGAAGGCGCAGGCGGCTTTCTGGTGCCGCTGTCCGACACGCTCACCGGCGCCGACCTGGCCCAGGCCCTGGCACTGCCTGTGGTGCTGGTGGTGGGCCTGCGCCTGGGCTGCCTGAACCACGCGCTGCTGACGGCCGAGGCCATCCGCGCGCGCGGCCTCACGCTCATCGGCTGGGTGGCCAACCGCATGGACCCCGGCATGGAAGCGGCCGGCGACAACATCGCCTACCTGCGCGCCCGCCTGGGCGCCCCGCTGCTGGCCGAGGTGCCCTACCAGGACCTGCCCGAGGCACGCAGCATGCAGCTGGAGCTGCCGCCGGCATGGCTGTGACCGGCACGTCCGCTGCGGGCTCGACCGCAACATCGTGGCTCGATGAGATCCCGGGCCGCCTGGCCGACATCGAGCGCGCCCACCTGCTGCGCCGCCGCCGCGTGGTGGAGCCGGCAGGCGGCGCACGCCTGCTGGTGGACGGCCAGCCCATGCTGGCGTTCTGCAGCAACGACTACCTGGGCCTGGCCAGCCATCCCGCGCTGGCGCAGGCCGCGCGCGAGGCCACGCACACCTTCGGCGTGGGCTCGGGCGGCTCGCCCCTGGTCAGCGGCCACAGCGCCGCCAACGCCGCGCTGGAGCACGACCTGGCCGCCTTCGTGCAACTGCCCCGTGCGCTGTACTTCTACGCGGGCTACGCCACCAACGCGGGCATCATCCCGGCGCTGGTGGGCGATGGCGATGCGGTGTTCTCCGATGCGCTCAACCACGCCTGCCTGATCGACGGCGCCCGCCTGTCGCGCGCCACCATCCACCGCTACCCGCACGCCGACCTGCCCGCGCTGGAGGCCGCCCTGGCCGCCAGCCCCGCCCGGCGCAAGCTGGTGATCAGCGATGCGGTGTTCAGCATGGACGGCGACCTGATCGACATCCCTGCCCTGCTGGCGCTGTGCGAGCGCTACGACGCCTTGCTGCTGCTGGACGACGCGCACGGCTTCGGCGTGCTGGGGCCCCAGGGGCGCGGCAGCCTGGCGCAGGCGGGTTTGACGGGTGCGAATGCCGCGCGCCGCGTGCTCTACATGGCCACGCTGGGCAAGGCCGCGGGCGTGGCCGGCGCCTTCGTCGCGGGCGATGCAGCGCTGATTGAATGGCTGCTGCAGAAAACGCGCACCTACATCTTTGCCACCGCGGCCCCGGCGCTGCTGGCCAGCGCGCTGCGCGAAAGCCTGGTGCTGATTGCCGCGGCCGACGACCGCCGCGCGCACCTGCAGGCCCGCATCGCACAGTTGCGCGGTGGCCTGGCGGCGCTGCCGCCACCGCTGGCCTGGCACCTGCTGCCGTCGCACACGCCTGTGCAGGCACTGGTGGTGGGCAGCAACGAAGCCGCGCTGGCCGCCATGGACAGCCTGCGCGCGCAGGGCCTGTGGGTGCCGGCCATTCGGCCACCCACGGTGCCGGCGGGTACGGCACGGCTGCGCATCGCACTGTCTGCTGCGCACACCGAGGCCGATGTGGAAGACCTGCTGGCCGCGTTGCGCCAGCATGCGGCAGAGCGTTTGGGCTAGCCGCTCGAAGGATCGGGGTGGGTCCCCGGTCCTTCGGCAGTCCTCAGATGCTTTCCTTGATCACCCGGCTGTTGATGGGCTGCAGCGGCCGTGCGTTGGCGCTGTACATGTGGCGGAACGCATTGATCTGCTGCGGGCTGAGCTTGACGGGCTCCTTGAGCACCATCCACTGCACGCCTTCGGAGCATGGCGGCGTGGTCAGCGACCCGGCAAAGCTGTAGTAGCCCTTGCTGGCAGGCAGCAGGCTGCTGGCGTCGAGGGAGAGTCCGTTCACCGTGACCTGCTCGCCCGCACGGGGCAGGTGGGCAAAGATCGGGGCCCAGGCGGCATTGGCCTTGCCGGGCTGGATCAGCACGGCCACCACGCCCAGCGTGCCGTCTTCGGCCTTGTGCACGAAGTGCGCCACCATGGCCGCGCGTTTGCCGCCAATGGCTTCTTCGCTGGGCGTGTGGAAGTGAAACTGCAGCAGCTCCATCGGCTTGCCGTCCACCACCAGCTTGCTGCCGGCGGGCATGTTGACCTGCACCGTGTGGCCGTTGTTGAGCAGCGTGGGGGCGGCGGGCGTGTACTGGAAGTCGAGCGCGGGCAGCGCTTCCTTCACGGTCTTGCGGATGTTCACCGGGCTTTGCGCCGCGCCGCGCGCGCAGGCTTCGAAGCCCGCCTCCAGCTCGCCCCAGTGGGTGGCGCCGTGTTTGCCTTTGTATTCCCAGTGCGGGTTGGCGCCTTGTGCGTTGGCCGCGGCAGCGGTGCACAGTGCGATGGCGGCCAGGGCGATGTGTCGGACGAATGCAGGGTGGGTCATGGCATGGAGGGGGATGGTGAACAGGCAATCATCGATCTGCGCGCGTTCAATCCCTTGCCGAACACACGACGCCCGGCCAGGGCCTGCTCTGCGGCCGAACGCGCCATATTCTGCGCACCTGCCTGCTGAGTTGCAACACAAATGATACGAATGGCCACCACCGTCGGTACCGGGCCACGACAGCGCCCGAACTGGGCGAGCTTAAGGAAGCGATAAGAAATCTGTGGTTTGTGGCGCGCTTGCTGCGCTTGGGCCACACCCCCACGAGGGCACGCCGCCCCGCCGGCACCATCCAGCCCCTTAAACTGGCGCCGGGTGCGCAACCTTTGTGCCCTGTGTGCCTGCCGATGCGGCACATGCCCCTGAACGGACCCTTCACCATGCCCCATCTCGTCGTCGAATACACCAGCAACCTGCCGCACTTCCCCGAAGCCGAGGCGCTCAAGGCCCTGAACGCCCAGCTGTGCGCCCACCCCGAAATCCAGGACGAAGCCGACCTGAAGACCCGCTTCGTGGTGGCCGACAGCTTCGAGATCGGCACTGCACCAGCCAACCGCGCCTTTGTGCATGCACAACTGCGCCTGCTGGCTGGACGCTCGCCCGAGGCCAAGAAGGACCTCTCCGGCCGCGTGGCCGCGGTGCTGCGCGAACTCTCGCCCCGGCCTGCCGGCGTGCTGGTGCAATTGAGCGTGGAGGTGGTGGACATGGACCGCGGCTCCTACGCCAAGGAACGGCTCTGACCCTCCGACAGCCGCCGCGTGCCAGCGGCAGCAGCGGGCCCCGCGTTCAGCGGGCTTCGCGGTCCGCGGGTCCGGCCACCTGCGGCAGTGCGCCGGGCGCGTCCATCTGCGCCTGCAGCCAGCCGCGCAGGCTGTTGATGAAGGCCCAGCCCTGCACGCGCGGCAAGTCGGCCAGGCGCACCACGGCTTCGGCCACCTGCCCTTCGCGCAGCGCCACGGCCCGCCCCACGCCAGGCAGCAGGCCGCAGGCCAGGGGCGGGGTGACCCACTGGCCGTCCAGCAGCACGGCGATGTTGCCGAAGGTGCTCTCGGTGATCTCGCCCGCCTCGTTCCACAGCACGGTGTCGAACACGCCCGGCGTGGTGGGCGCATACGCCGCGTAGTGCGCGCGGCGGGTGGTCTTGTGCCGCACGAACTCGCCGTGGGCCGCTTCGAAGGCGGTGGCGGCCAACTGCAGGCGCACGGGCTCCGCGGTGGGCTGCAGGGCAAAGGCTTCGGCGCGCGCACTGCCGTCGGCGGCCAGCAGCAGCCGCACGCGCCAGGCGCCGTTGAAGTTCTGCAGCGCCGCGATCTGCAGCTCTTGCCGCACGGCATGGGCGTTCCACGGATAGCCGAAGTGCACCGCCGCCTGGCCCATGCGCGCCACGTGCAGGTCGGCATGGCGGAACTTGCCGTCGTTCAGGGCCAGTGTTTCCAGGATCTCGAAAGGCATGCTCGCGCGCTCCACGAATGCGCGCTTGTGGCGCCACTCCTGCCATTCTGCGGCAGCTTCCGCGCCCGAGGTGATGCCGCTGCCGATGCCGCAGGTGGCGCTCCACCCATCTTCCGGTCCGCGCCCCCCGTGGAGCACCACGGTGCGGATCGGCACGTTGAAGGTGGCGGCCACGGCGTGGGTGGCGCCGCCCGGCCCCGCCTTTCTCAGTCGCCCCGCGGGCCGCACCACGCCCACGGCGCCGCAGTACACGCCCCGGGGCTGGCCTTCGAGCGCATGGATCATCTGCATGGCCCGCACCTTGGGCGCGCCGGTGACGGAGCCGCACGGGAACAGCGCCGCGAACACGTCGGTGAGCGTGGTGCCGGGCCGCGTGCGCGCCACCACGTCGGACGTCATCTGCCACACGGTGGGCAAGGCCTGGGTGGCGAACAGTGCGGGCACCTGCACGCTGTGCGGCAGCGCGATGCGCGACAGGTCGTTGCGCAGCAGGTCCACGATCATCACGTTCTCGGCGCGCTCCTTGGGGGCCGTGCGCAGGTGGTCGGCACGGGCCGCATCCTGCTCGGGCGTGGCGCCGCGCGGGGCGGTGCCCTTCATGGGGCGCGCCAGGATGCTGCCGCCCTCGGGCGCGTCCTGCCAGTCGAAGAAGAGTTCGGGCGACACCGACAGCACCTGCTCGCCGCCCGCGTCGATGTGCGCGGCGTAGCCGCCGGGCTGCGCCCGCAGCAGCGCTGCAAACAGCCCGGCGGGGCTGCCCTGCAGCGTGCCCGTCAGCGGCGCCGTGTGGTTGACCTGGTACAGCTCGCCCGCGCCGATGGCATGCTGGATGCGCGCCATGGCGTCATCGAAGGCGGCGCGGCCCGGGGCGCCGGTCCAGGCCACTTCGGCAGGGTCTTGGGGGGCTGCACCCGCCGCGTCGGCAGGCCACGGCAGGGGTGCGTCGTGCACCGCAAACCACGCCAGCGGGCCATCGGCCGCATGGGTCTGCAGCGCCGCATCGAACGCGGCAGCAGCCTCGTAGCGCACATACCCCACGCACCAACGCCCTGTCGCGGCCGCCGCATGCACGGCGTCGAGCACACCGCGCACACCGGCCAGGTCGCGCGCCACCAGCACCTCGCGCGGCACACCGAACGCGTGGCGCAGGCGCGGCCTGTCGGCATCCTGAGGCTGGGTGAAGTCGATGCGGGAAATACCAGTCAAAACCGCCCCTACCGCTTGATGGATGAGCGCAAGCAGCTATCAAATAAATAGCGCATCATTGCCACCGCGCCCTCAGGCAGCGCCCAGGTGCGGCACCAGCGCTGGGGTGGGCTGCCCGTTCTTGAGTGCCGCAGTGAAGGCCAGCATGCGATCGATGGGCTGGCGGGCGCGCGGGATGAGGGCCGGGTCCACCGTGATGGCGTTGGCGCCGGTCTCCAGCACGCGGGCCACGTCGGCCAGACCGTTCATCGCCATCCAGGGGCAGTGCGCGCAGCTCTTGCAGGTGGCGCTGTTGCCGGCCGTGGGGGCTTCGTAGAAGGTCTTGCCGGGATTGAGGGTGCGCAGCTTGTGCATCATGCCGTTGTCGGTGGCCACGATGAACTCGGTGGCATCCAGCTCCCGCGCAGCCTTGAGGATGGCGCTGGTGGAGCCCACGGCGTCGGCCAGCGCCACCACGTCGGCGGGGCTCTCGGGGTGCACCAGCACCTTGGCGCGGGGGTGTTCCTTTTTGAGCGCTTCCAGCTCGAAGGCCTTGAACTCGTCGTGCACGATGCAGGCGCCGTTCCAGAACACCATGTCGGCGCCGGTCTCACGCTGGATGTAGGCCCCAAGATGCCGGTCGGGTGCCCACAGGATCTTTTGCCCCGCGGCCTTCAGGGCGCCCACGATGTCGAGGGCGCAGCTGGAGGTGACGAGCCAGTCGGCGCGTGCCTTCACCGCGGCGCTGGTGTTGGCGTAGACCACCACGGTGCGGTCGGGGTGCGCGTCGCAGAAGGCGCTGAACTCGTCGATCGGGCAGCCCAGGTCCAGCGAGCAGGTCGCGTCCAGATCAGGCATCAGGATGGTTTTTTCGGGGCTCAGGATCTTGGCCGTCTCGCCCATGAAGCGCACGCCGCTCACCACCAGCGTCTGCGCCGCGTGGTCGCGGCCAAAGCGCGCCATCTCCAGCGAGTCGCTCACGAGGCCGCCGGTTTCTTCGGCCAGGTCCTGCAGGTCGGGGTGCACGTAATAGTGCGACACCATGACCGCGTTCTTTTCCTGGAGCAGGCGGCGGATGCGGTCCTTGAGCGCCGCGCGCTCGGCCGGCGCGGGCTCGGGCGGCACGCGCGCCCAGGCGTGCTTTGTGGAACAGACGTCGCCGTCCGCGCCCGGGGCGGGCTGCTCGTACTCGACGTCCTTGATGGCAATGGTGGTCATGGGGTACTTGCTACCAGCGGCTGGGGCTGGTTTCGTGGAGGGGTAAGCATATCGGCCCGGCCCGCCCTGCGCTGGCAACCCTGCGCAGCGCAGGGTCGGCCGGGCGGGTGCGGCCAGGGGCTCAGGCCAGGTCCTGCAGGCGCATCGAAAAGTCGGTGGCCTGCACGTCCTTGGTCAGCGTGCCGATGGAAATGCGGTCCACGCCGGTGTCGGCCAGTGCGCGCAGCCCTTCGAGCGTGACGCCGCCCGAGATCTCGAGGATGGCACCGCCGCCAGGGTGCGCGGCGTTGATGCGCACGGCCTCCTGCAGCGTGGGCAGGGGCATGTTGTCCAGCAGGACCATCTTCGCGCCGGCCTGCAGGGCCTCGGCCAGCTGGTCCAGCGTTTCCACCTCGATCTCGATGAATCGGGCCTGGCCCGCCACCGCCTGCGCAGCCCGCAGCACGGCCGTCACGCCGCCGGCCGCGGCGATGTGGTTTTCCTTGATCAGCACCGCGTCGTGCAGGCCGATGCGGTGGTTGGTGCCGCCGCCCACGCGCACCGCGTACTTCTGCGCCAGGCGCAGGCCCGGCAGGGTCTTGCGGGTGTCGACGATCTGCGCGCGGGTGCCGGCCACCACGTCCACGTAGTGCCGCGTCTTGGTGGCCACGGCCGAGAGCAGTTGCAGGAAGTTGAGCGCGGTGCGCTCGGCGCTGAGCAGCGCGCGGGCCTGGCCTTCGATCTCCAGCACGATCTGGTCGGCCACGCAGCGCTGGCCCTCCTGCACGCGCCAGGTGAGCTGCACGCCGGGGTCCAGCGCGCGCAGCGCGGCCTCGGCCCAGGGGGCCCCGCAGATCACGGCGGGCTCACGCGCCAGGATGCGGGCACGGGCGCGGCTGCTGGGGTCGATGAGCACGGCCGTGAGGTCGCCGGTGCCCACGTCTTCGGCCAGGGCGCGGGCCACATCGGCCTGGGCCAGGGCCTTCACATCGTTGTCGCTCATGGTGGTGTCGGCGGGGTGTAACGCTGCTGTCATGGGCCGCGAGCATACCGGGAACGCAAAGGCCACTGCACCCGAAAGGGCCCCTGCCGCCCTGCGCCCCAACCCATAAGTACACCCATGATTGGTCGCATAGACTCGCGGCAATTTTTGCCACTGCGAGCCCCATGACTGCCACCAGCACCGCGTCTGCCACGCCCTACGGCACCCTGCCGCCTGCGTCGCCCCTGCCTCAGCGCAGGCCCGTAAGCCTGCCGCGACTGGCGCAGATGCGGGACGCTGGCGAGAAGATCACGATGCTGACGGCCTACGACGCCACGTTCGCCGCCGTGGCCGATGCGGCGGGCGTGGAGTGCATCCTGGTGGGCGACTCGCTGGGCATGGTCTGCCAGGGGCTGCCTAGCACCGTGGGCGTGGCGCTGGACACCATGGTCTACCACACGGCCAGCGTGGCGCGGGGGCTGCACCGCGTGCAGGCCACGGCCTGGCTGATAGCGGACCTGCCCTACGGCACCTACGCCGAAAGCCGCGAGCAAGCCCTGCGCAGCGCCTGCGCGCTGATGCAGGCCGGCGCGCACATGGTCAAGCTGGAAGGCGGTGGCTGGACCGCACCCACGGTGGAGTTTCTGGTGCAGCGCGGCATCCCCGTGTGCGCCCACCTGGGCCTGACGCCGCAGACCGTGCACGCCCTGGGCGGCTACCGCGTGCAGGGCAGGACGGACGGTGCGGCGCGCACGCTGCGCCAGGAAGCGCACGAACTGGAGGACGCCGGTGCGGCCATGCTGGTGCTGGAGATGGTGCCCGCCGCGCTGGCGGCCGACATCACGGCGGAGCTGCCGCACTGCCACACCATCGGCATCGGTGCGGGCAACGGCACCGCGGGCCAGGTGCTGGTGCTGCACGACATGCTGGGCATGAACCTGGGAAAGATGCCCCGGTTCGTGCACGACTTCATGCAGGACGCAGGCAGCGTGCGCGGCGCCATGGAGGCGTACGTGCAGGCCGTCAAGCAGGGGCGGTTTCCGGACAACGCACTGCACGCGTGGTAGCGCCAGGCGTCGATCCACACCCAGCGCCGATTGCCGATTGCCCCCGTTGCCCACGCACGCAAGCGCGTTCGCCAATCCCTGCCTTTTTTCTTCATCGCCGCACGGCCTCTTCACCATGCTCATCGCCCGCTCCGTTGCCGACCTGCGCCAGGCCCTGGCCCCGTACCGTCGCCCCGCCTTCGTGCCCACCATGGGCAATCTGCACGACGGACACATCGCCCTGGTGCACCAGGCCAAACCCCTGGGCGACGTGACGGTGGCCAGCATCTTCGTGAACCGCCTGCAATTCTTGCCGCACGAGGATTTCGACAGCTACCCGCGCACCTGGGAGGCCGACTGCGCGCAGCTGCAGGCCGCCGGCTGCGATGTGCTGTTTGCACCGCGCGAGGCCGACCTGTACCCCGAGCCCCAGGTCTTCAAGGTGCACCCCGACCCGCTGCTGGCCGACATGCTGGAGGGGCACTTTCGACCCGGCTTCTTCGTGGGCGTGAGCACGGTGGTGATGAAGCTGTTTGCCTGCGTGCTGGGCGCCACGGGCGGCACGGCCGTGTTCGGCAAGAAGGACTACCAGCAGCTCATGGTCATCCGCCACATGGTGCGGCAGTTCGCGCTGCCCATCGAGGTCGTGGCGGGCGAGACATTCCGCGCCGCCGACGGGCTGGCCCTGAGCTCGCGCAATGGCTACCTGGGACTGCAGGAGCGCCAGGAAGCCGTGGCGCTGTCGCAGGCGCTGCAGCAACTGGCACAGCGCTGGCGCGGCGCCGCGGCCCCTGACCCGCAGCACGCCGCAGCGTGGGAGCAGCAGGCCCTGGACGCCCTGCGCGCACGCGGCTGGCAGCCCGACTACCTGACGGTGCGCCGCCGGGTGGATCTGCTGGCACCCACGGCCGAGGACGCGCCGGGCACACTGGTGGCGCTGGGTGCGGCGCGCCTGGGCACCACGCGGCTCATCGACAACCTGGAGTTCTGATGCTCTGCTATTGATAGCAGCTAGCGCTTGCCAGATGAGCGGCAGAGGCTGTTTTGATTCAATGTCTACCGAGCCCACCCGCCCCGCGCCAGCCACCCCAGCAACGCGCGGTTGACGGCGTCGGGCTGCTCCATGGTCAGCATGTGACCACACTCGGCCAGCACCTCATGCTCAGCGCCCGGGACCAGGGCAGCGATCTCGGCCGAGCATTCGGGCGGCGTGAGCTGGTCCGCATCGCCGCACACCACCAGCGTGGGGCAGGCGATGCGGGGCAGGTGCAGCCGGGCGTCGGGCCGGTGGATGACGGCGCGGTTTTGTCGCACCAGCTGCTCGGCGCCGGCGCGCAGGACGAAGTCGAGGTAGGCCTGCACCAAGTGGGGCTTGGCGGCGCTGGCGGGGTGGAAGGCGAACGCGACATTGGGCTCGATCACCTCGCGCACCCGGCCCTGCGCGAACAGCTCCATCGCGGCCTCGCGCAGGGCGCGCATCTCGGGGGCTTCAGGCCGGGCCGAAGTGCCCAGCAAGGCCAGGCCAGCCACGCGCCCGGGCGCCTGGCGCGCCGCTTCCATCGCGACCATGCCGCCCATCGAGGCGCCGCACAGCAGCAAGGGGCCGACATGGAACGCCAGCACCTGCGCAGCCATGTCCTCGATGCGCAGCGCTGAAGGCTGGGCATGGGCGGTGGTCACCACCGGGTGCAGGTCGGCAGGCATGGCGGCCAGTTGGGCCTGCCACATGGCGGCATCGGCCGCGAGGCCCGGGATGAAGACCAATCGGGGGAGCGTGGTGGCGTGGGATGAAGATGTCGTCATGTCCGCCAGTGTCGCAAGGATCGCGCCGGGCTGCTGGCCGCGGCGCGGGAGGCCGTCCGCCGGCCGGGGGCGATCTCAGATGGCTGTGGGCACGCCGGGGTCTGGCACGCCTGCATCCGGCCGGCCGCCGGCCTGGGTCTGCGCCCGCACCAGGTCGTGCACGAACCGCAGCTTGCGCATGGCGCCCGCCGACAGCGCAAACGGATAGGCGTCGTGCTGGCCCAGGCTGCGGCTCAGGCTGTTGAGCATGAGCGTGAGCGGCACCCACTGGCGCACCATGTCCTGGAACCCGGGGCGCGGCATCGCAAACGGGTCGGTGACATGGTGGCGCACACTGCCGCGCGGGTCGGGCACGGTGACGCCGGCCGAGTAACTGGCGGCGGTCTCCAGCAGGTCGATCATGTGCAGGTAGTGCGCCCAGGTTTCGGCCCAGTCTTCCCACGGGTGCGAGGCCGCGTAGGCGCTGACGTGGCGCGTGGCCCAGTCGCCCAACTCGCCCTGCTTGGCGTAGTGGGCATCGAGCGCGGCGGAGTAATCCTGGCGCTCGTCGCCGAAAAGGTCACGGAACGACTCCAGCAGGCCTCCGTCGCGCACCAGCTGGTCCCAGTAGAAGTGGCCGGATTCGTGGCGCAGGTGCCCGATCAGCGTGCGGTACGGCTCGCCCAGCGCGATGCGCCGGCGCGCCCGCTCATCGTCGTCGGCCTCTGCGATGTTGAGCGTGATGATGCCGCCCAGGTGCCCGGTGAGGATGGGCGGCCCGCCCGGCATGTCTGCCAGGAACTCGAACACCGGCCCCGCCCGGCCCGGCACGGGCTCCAGCCCCAGCCGCGCCAGCGTGTAGAACAGCTGGCGCTTGGCGCCTTCGATCTGCTTCCAGCGCCGCATGTTGGCGTAAGCCGACAGGTCGGGCAGAAACCGGGTTTGCCGGCACGACGCGCACAGGTCGGCAAAGTCATTGGCCGGGATGGCGAAATTGCACGCCTGGTATTCGGTATGGTTGCGGCACATGCGGTACAGGCGCCCGGTGTGCTGCGTGCTGCCCTCCTGGCTCCTGCGCCGCCACAGCCCATCACCGTCCTGCGGAGCGGGCGTCAGCGCAGCCAATGTCATCTGGTCGGGCAGAAACGCCAGCGTGCTCCCGCAGTTCAGGCACTGCACGCTATCGAAGAAAACCAGGTGACCGCAATGGTCGCAATTGAATACGCGCATGGTGGTGAGCTTAAACCCTGGTGCGCTCTTCGGCACACGGTGTGCGTGTCAAAGAGGAAAACAACGTATGTCAATGAAAAAGAGCAGGCTCCAGGGGACCCTGGAGCCTGCTCAGTTCTCGTCCCGGCGGGCGACGGCCTGAATGGCCGTCACCCTGGGGTCAAGCGTTCCGCTCAGGGACGGACAACGATGCTGTTGCGCACTTCGCGCACATGCTTGGTGTTGCGGGCAATGGCTTCAGCCTGGTTCTTTTCGGTTTGCGACTTGGCAAAGCCAGACAGCTGCACCGTACCGTTCAGCGTTTCCACGCTGATGGAGGTAGCGGACACGCTCTTGTCTTCAGCCATCTTGGCCTTCACAGCCGTGGTGATGCCTGCATCATCAACGTAGGAACCCATAGTTTGCTGGTCGCGAGCCACCGAGCAGCCCGTGGCCGTGACGATGGTGATGCCAGCTACTGCGGCGAAAGCGAGGGCACGTGCGTATTTCATGATGTTGTCCTTGTTGAAAAATGGTTGGGAACGCGGGTGCTGGAGTTATCTCAGTCTGCCGGCCTGTTGCACCCTCCGCGGCCAGCGGACTGTGGGGGATCGATGAAGTGTCTGGGGGTTGCCCTGTCACCTGGGTTGCGTGTCCTTCAGCGTCTTGGTGAGCCAGAGGACCTGCGGGTCAGGCGGCGTGGAGCAACTCGCACGATTTGATTTTGAGTTAGTACGCTGGGCGGCGGCGCGAGGCCCACAGCAGCAGGGTGGCCAAAGCGGCGCCCGATGCGGCGGCAATCACCAGCGACTTGGCGGGCTCTTCGGCCACGTAACGCGTGGTGGCCTCAGCAGCTTGCTGCATCTGGCGGCGGGCACGGGCACTGGTTTCTGCGCAGTAGTCGATACCGCGGCTGGCCAGTTCCTGGGCGCGGGCTGCCAGGTCGTCGATGACGGGGTCGGTCTGCTCGCGCAGGCTACGCACGCCTTCTTCGGCTTTTTCGAGCGACTTGTCGGCGGCCTTGCGGGTGGATGTCACGGCGTCTTGGGCGCTTTGCAGAACGTCGTCAGCCAGGTGGCGGGCGTTGTCGGCGACTTTATCGGTGGCGGTCTGGATGCTCATTGTTCAAACTCCTGGTAAATGGGGATGCTGGTGTGCGGTCGGGTTGCCGGCGGGCGTCAGCCCTTTCGCAGCAGCCCCAGGACAAAGGTCACAACGGCCATGATCACGAACACGAAGAACAGGATCTTGGCAATGCCCACGGCGCCAGCAGCGATGCCGCCAAAGCCGAACAGTGCCGCGATCAGCGCGATCACCAGAAAAACAACTGCGTAGTGCAACATTTCCTTCTCCTTGTGAGGGGCCGGGCTGGCCGGCTGGTCGGTCGGTTGGCACGAGAACTTCAGCGCCTGGGGTCAACTGTATGGATGAACCAGGCTGGCCGATGCCGGTGCCCGGCGCGCCCCCGTGTCGGCGGCACCGCGCGGGCCGTGTAGGACGGCGCCGTGTAGATGGCGAATTGACTGCGCGACTGCGGGCGCAGCGCCATGCGCTCTGGCCCCAGAGCGCAGCAAAGGTCACCAAGGGAAAGAGGCGCTGCGATGACGCAGCGCGCACCGGCGCAGGTGCCGTGTACCTGCAAGCCCGCCGTGGATCGGCGCGCCCGTGGCGCACCGGCTCAGAAGGTCGAGGAAGAAACGGGCGCCGCAGCCACAGTCGCTGACGTGGCTTGAGCGGTCTGGGTCGCGTTGTCTTGCTGAGAGGACTCGTCGCCCTCTTCGCGCTTCAAGGGCAGGACCGCAGATACCAGCGTGCCGTTACCCGGCCGCGAGGTGATCGACAGGCGGCCGCCGGCAGCCTCCACCCGGTGGCGCATGCCGGACAGCCCGTGCGAGGTGGGCCGCACGCTGCTGGGGTCGAAGCCCTGGCCGTTGTCGCGCACCTGCACCGAGACATGCGTGGGATAGGCGTGCACCGACACCAGCACCTTGTCGGCCTTGGCGTACTTGCCGATGTTGGTGAGGGCCTCCTGCACCATGCGGTACACGGTGAGTTGGGAGGCATCGGGCAGCTGCACGGATTCGAGGCTGGTCTCGACCTCGATGGCGGCGCGCTCGGCATATTCGCGCGTGAGGATTTCGATGGCCGCAGTCAGCCCCAGGTTGGACAGCGAGGAAGGCCGCAGGTCTTCGATGATGCGGCGCTTGAGCGCGATGCCACTGTTGAGCGTCTCGGTCAGGTGCTTGAGCCGTTCCGAGACATCCGGCGCGGTGGCGTCGATCTTGGACTTGAGCCGTGCCACATCGAGCTTGGCCGCCGTCAGCAGCGCACCCAGTTCGTCGTGCAGTTCGCGCGCCAGGTGGGCGCGCTCTTCCTCGCGCACCTGCTGCAGGTGGTTCGCCAGTTCGGACAGCGTGGCCGTACGCTCCTTCACCAGGCCTTCGAGCCGGTCGCGCTCGCGCTCAAGCAGCGCCTGCTCGCGCTGGCTCACCTGCTGCACGGCCTGCGTCTGGCGCAGGTACATGTAGAACGCCAGCAGGCCGATGGCCGTCACGGTGGCAATGCCGATGCGCGAGAGCATGAGGGACTGCTCCACCTGCTGCTGCCCCTGCTGCACATAGCGGTCGCTGCGGGCGATCAACTCCTGCGAGTGCTTGCGGATCGCCTCCATGTGCTCCTTGCCCAGGTCGGTGTGCAGGATGAACTTCCAGGCGTCGTCGTTGCCCTGGCGGCGCAGCCGCAGGCTGAGCTCCATCTCGGCGAGCTTGCGCGAGATCTGCCGCGACAGCAGCGCGAATTCCTGCATGTCGTCGGGGGCATCCATGAACTGCTGGCGCAGCCCGTCCAGATTGGTCTGCACCGTGGCGACAGCCTTGTCGTACGGCTCCAGGTAAGCTTCATTGCCGGTGAGCAGGTAGCCGCGCTGGCCGGTCTCCGCGTCCAGCATGCTCTGCAGCAGCGAATTGACGGCCTTGCGCGTATCCTGGCCATGCGCCATCTGCGCCACGGCGTCCTGCGACCGCATGTGCCCGGTCTCGTTGATACCCACCAGCACCATGGCTGCCAGCAGGGCCATTGGCAGGCTGATCGCCATCCTCCGGACCTTGGGTAACCATCGACGGGTGTTTTCTTTGAGGCTCATACGCGTTATTCTGGATAATGTCCGGTGACCCGGGCGTCATGTTGCCATTGCGCAGCATGAGGCTGGAGAACCTGTGCAACCAACAAGCATCGGGTGCGGCACCCCGCCCTGTGAAAGAAAGATCGATGATCAAGATTGGTATTGTGGATGACCACGCGATTGTTCGCTCCGGCCTGCGGCAGTTTCTGTCGGAGCATGTAGACCTGCGGGTCGAAGGTGAGGCCTCCAATGGCCGCGAAGCCATCGATCTCGTGCGCAACAAGGAAATCGATGTCCTGCTGATGGACCTGTCCATGCCCGGCCAAAGCGGCCTGGACGCCCTCGCCATGCTGCGCGCCAAGGCCCCCGACATGGGGATCCTCATCCTGAGCGGCTACCCCGAAGAGCACTACGCGATCAACCTGATCCGCCAGGGCGCCAGCGGCTACCTCAACAAGGAATGCGAGCCTGCGGAGATCGTGGAAGCGATCCGCACCATTGCATTGGGCCGCCGCTACCTCACGCCCGCCGTGGCCGAGCTGCTGGCGCAGCAGCTCAACCGCAAGGACGACGCACCACCGCACGAGCAGCTGTCGGAGCGTGAGTTCCAGGTGTTCCTGAAGCTGGCCAAGGGCGAGACGGCGGGCGATATCGCCAAGGCCCTGTCGCTCAGCGTGAAGACCGTGAGCACCTACCGCACACGGCTGATGGAAAAGATGAGCCTGTCGTCCAACAGCGACCTGACGTACTACGCGCTCAAGAATCGCCTGATCGACTGACATGCTGTGCCAACGGCCTCTAGTCCGGACCGGCCGGACAGGGCCGGCCATGGCTGTCGCACCACACACACGGGTAAAAAACGAGCCTCCCGCATGCGACGGGGAGGCTGCGAGGGATCACAAGGGCTGACCAGGCGCCGCCAAGGGCTGGCCAGATTCCAAGACGGCGGGGGCTGTGCTGTGCTGGACACAGTAGTCCACCAGCGCGTCGATTTCATTGGATTTGTCGAACACGGCATCCACACCCAGTTGCGCACAACGCATGCGGACATCGGGGGTGGCATAGTTGCTCAGCACTACCATCTTCTGGCCCGGCCGGCGCGTGCGGCAGGCCGCCAGCACTCCCAGCCCGCTGCCCTGGCGCAGAAACAGGTCCACGATGGCCAGGTCCCACATGCCGGCATTGGCGGACAGCCAGTTCTTGCCTTCATCTTCCGTTTCTGCAACCCCCACGGCCTCTACCGACGCCAACTCTTCGAGGGTTCCGATCAGGTTCTCACGAATGGTCGCGTTGTCTTCAACAATGTAGGTGCGCAGTTTCACAGGAGTATCCAGTTTCACGAGCAACGCCGGGTTGACGTTGGTCGAGCCTCAAATTTAGATGCTCATGACTTGGGATTCTGCCAGCGGCCGGACGCGAGGCCTGTAGGAACATTCCTACCGCGCAACACATACTGCGCAATCAGGGGCGCGCGGCACATGCATCGTGCTCCATTCCATGGTGCGACCATCCAGCATCAAGAGCCGGCCCGCTAAAGACGTGCCCACGCCGGCCACCAGCTTCAGGGCCTCGGCCGCCTGCATGGCGCCCACGATGCCCACCAGCGGCGCAAACACGCCCATGGTGGAGCAACGCACTTCCTCGAACTGGGCCTGCGGCGCAAAGATGCAGGCGTAGCACGGGCAGGCGGCGTCGCGCGGGTCGACCACGGTGATCTGCGCATCAAAGCGGATCGCCGCCCCCGCCACCAGGGGCTTGCCATGGCGCACGCACGCCCGGTTGACCGCGTGGCGGGTGGTGTAGTTGTCGCAGCAGTCGAGCACCACCGTGGCATCGCGCACCAGCACGTCGAGCGCCTGGTCATCGACCCGCGTCTTGAGCGCAGTGACCTTCACCTCGGGGTTGATGGCCGCCATGGCCGCTGCCGCGGACGTCACCTTGGCCTGCCCCACCCGCTCCGTGGTGTGCGCGATCTGCCGCTGCAGGTTGGTCAGGTCGACCACATCGTCGTCCACGAGCGTGATGTGCCCGACGCCTGCCGAGGCCAGGTACAGGGCTGCGGGCGAGCCCAGCCCCCCCGCGCCGATGACGACCGCATGCGCTGCCAGCAGCCGCTCCTGCCCTTCGATACCGATGTCATCGAGCAGGATGTGGCGGGAGTACCGCAGGAGCTGGTCGTCGGTCATGGGGGCAATCTCAGGCTGGAAAACACAATCGGTGGCGCAAAAGCAAAAAGCCGGATTCCGCAGGAATCCGGCTTTCAGGGCTCAGAAGCGAAAGCTCAATTCTCTTTCTTTTCTTCCTTGCGTTCGGTCTGCGTCTTGCTGACCAGCACCGCACGGCCCTTGAGCTGGTTGAGCGCCTGCACGAGCTGGAAGTCCTTGTCCGAACCGAACTCGGGGATCTTGCGGTCCGCAGCGGGCTTCTTGGCTTCTTCTTCCAGGCGCTTGCGGGCATCCTCGCGGGCCTTTTCACGGGCCTCGTCCTTCTTCTCTTCGCCCTGGCCGCTGTTCAAGTGCTTGTCCAGGTCGGCCTCGCGCATGCGCAGGGCGGCAAAGATGTTGCCCTCTTCCGACTCGTCGATCATCACGTCGGGCACGATGCCCTTGGCCTGGATCGACTTGCCGCTCGGGGTGTAGTAGCGCGCTGTGGTCAGCTTGATGCCGGTGTCGGGCCCCAGCGGACGCACGGTCTGCACCGAGCCCTTGCCGAAGGTCTGGCTGCCCATCACGGTGGCACGCTTGTGGTCTTGCAACGCACCGGCCACGATTTCGCTGGCCGAGGCCGAGCCTTCGTTCACCAGCACCACCAGCGGCACCGACTTGAGCGCGGCCGGCAGGCGGCGCAGCGGGTCGCCGCCGCCACGGCGCTGATAGAAGTCCGGCGAGGCCTTGTACGTGGCCTTGCTATCGGCCAGCTGGCCGTTGGTACTGACCACCGTGACGTTCTCGGGCAGGAATGCGGCCGAGATGGCGACGGCCGCATCGAGCAGGCCACCGGGGTCATTGCGCAGGTCGAGCACCAGGCCCTTGAGGTTGGGCTCCTGCTTGTAGACCTCTTCCACCTTGCGCACGAAGTCATCGACCGTGCGCTCCTGGAACTGCGACAGGCGGATCCAGGCGTAACCGGGCTCCACGACCTTGCCCTTGACGGACTGGGTCTTGATCTCTTCCCGCGTGATGTTCACGGGGAAGGAGCGGTTCTCGTCCTTGCGGAAGATGGTCAGCGTGACCTTGGTGTTGGGCTCGCCGCGCATGCGCTTGACGGCGTCGTTGAGCGACAGGCCCTTGACCGCGGTTTCGTCGATCTTGGTGATCAGGTCGTTGGTCTTGAGGCCTGCGCGGAAAGCGGGAGAGCCTTCGATGGGGGAGACCACCTTGATGAGCCCGTCTTCCTGGGTGATCTCGATGCCCACGCCCACGAAGCGGCCGGAGGTGCCCTCGCGGAATTCCTTGAAGGACTTCTTGTCGAAGTACTGGGAGTGCGGATCCAGGCTCGACACCATGCCCGAGATGGCGTCGGTGATGAGCTTCTTGTCATCCACAGGTTCGACGTAATCGGTCTTCACGAGCCCGAAAACCGCCGACAACTGCTGGATTTCCTCCAGCGGCAGCGGCGTCATCGCCCCGCGCGCCACTGTCTGCAGCGACACGGTGGTGAGCGCACCCGCCACCACACCTACCGACACCCATCCCGCAATTTTGAGTTTCTGGCCCATAGAGCACCTTTTACCGCTTCGAAATCAATATACACCTTGGAGGGGTAGAACCCGCCGCAGTTCCGCTCGGGCGCTCGTTCTGACGGGGGATTTGGCTGGTTTTCCCCGTCTTTACGCGACTTTTACGCCTTGCCTTGCGATGCCACGGCCGCTGCAGCCTTCGCCGCCGCTTCGGCGTCACCCAGATAGTAGTGACGGATGGGCTTGAGGTCGGCGTCCAGTTCGTATACCAGTGGAATTCCGTTGGGAATGTTCAGGCCCACGATGTCCGAGTCGGAGACGCCGTCCAGGTACTTCACCAGCGCGCGGATGGAGTTGCCGTGGGCTGCCACCACCACACGCTTGCCCGAACGGATGGCCGGGGCCATGGCGTCGTTCCAGAACGGCAGCACGCGCTCCACGGTGTCCTTGAGGCATTCGGTCAGGGGCACGTTGCCTTCGGCCAGGTTGGCGTAGCGGCGGTCGCTGCGCTCGCTGCGGGCGTCGGTCGCTTCCAGGGCTGGCGGGGGCGTGTCGTAGCTGCGGCGCCAGACCAGCACCTGCGCATCGCCGTATTGCTTGGCCATGTCGGCCTTGTTCAGGCCCTGCAGGGCGCCGTAGTGGCGCTCGTTCAGGCGCCAGTCCTTCACCACGGGCAGCCAGGTGGAGTCCATCTCGTCGAGCGTGTACCACAGCGTATGGATGGCGCGCTTGAGCACGCTGGTGAAGGCCAGGTCGAACTCGTAACCTTCTGCCTTGAGCAGCTTGCCGGCGGACATGGCCTGCGACACGCCGGTCGGCGTGAGGTCCACATCGGTCCAACCGGTGAAGCGGTTTTCAAGGTTCCAGGTGGATTCGCCGTGGCGGATCAGGACGAGTTTGTACATGGCTTCCCTAAGGTCAAAACTGAGCATTCTAAAATTACGCCGTTCGCCAACCCAAGGAATCTTCGTGAAATTCATTATCGACAACTGGTATCTGATCTTTGTTGCACTGGCTTCGGGCGGCATGTTGCTGTGGCCGGTCCTCAAAAGCGCCAGTGGCGGCTCGCTGACCCCGGCCGGGGCCGTGCAGCTCATCAACCGTGAAAAAGCCGTCGTCATCGACGTGTGCGAGACCGAGGAATTCGCCGCCGGCCACGTGAACGGCGCCAAGAACGTGCCCCTGGGCCAGCTCGAAGAGCGCCTGCCCACGGTCGTGAAGAACAAGGCCTTGCCGCTGGTGCTGGTGTGCGCGAGCGGCGCCCGCGCCAACCGTGCGGTGGGCATCGCCAAGAAGCTGGGCTACGAGAACGCCCAGGCCCTGGCCGGCGGCCTCAAGGCCTGGCGTGAAGCCAGCCTGCCTGTGGAAAAAGCCTGATTCGCCCCCAGCTATTCCCATCGCGATAGGCTGGCAACCCGTTTTGTTGCCCCACAGGAAAGAAAAGGAAGGATCGCCATGCAACCCGTGAAGATGTACACCACCGCTGTCTGCCCCTACTGCATCCGGGCCAAGCAGATCCTCAAGTCCAAGGGCGTCGAGCAGATCGAGGAGATCCGCATCGACACCGACCCCGCGGCGCGCAACCACATGATGGAGATCACCGGGCGCCGCACCGTGCCCCAGATCTTCATCGGCACGACGCACGTGGGCGGCCACGACGACCTGGTGGCCCTGGACGGCCGCGGCGAGCTCATGCCCCTGCTGGGCGCCACGGCCTGACCCCACCCCGGGCGGCTGCATAATGCTGCCCCATGTGCCCGCTGCGGGAGTTGTCCCCCGGCGGGTTTTGTTTTGCTGAAAATTCCGTTAGAGCAAAGAGACTATCCACCATGGCCGATCAAGAAAACCCCGTCTTCCAGATTCAGCGCGTCTACCTCAAGGACCTGTCGCTGGAGCAACCCAACTCCCCCGGCATCCTGCTCGAACAGGAGCAGCCCAGCGTGGACATCCAGCTCGGCGTGGAAGCCACCCCTGTGGCCGAAGGCATCTTTGAAGTCGCGGTGACCGCCACGGTGCAGACCAAGATCAAGGACAAGACCGTGTTCCTGGTCGAAGCCAAGCAAGCCGGCATCTTCGAGATCCGCAACATTCCCGAAGACCAGATGGGCCCCATCATGGGCATCGCCTGCCCCCAGATCGTGTACCCCTACCTGCGCGGCAACGTGGCCGACCTGATCAACCGCGCCGGCTTCCCGCCCGTGCACCTGGCAGAAATCAACTTCCAGGCCATGTACGAACAGCAGCAGGCCCAGGCCGCCGGCCAGCCTTCGCCGATCATCACGCAGTGATGCAACGCGGCCCCTGGGCCGCATCGCGCCTTCCTTTCCCCTGTCTCGTCGCGCTGCGCGCACGGGATGGGGACGCAGCCGGGGGTCTGCCCAAGCCAGTTCCGCGGCGGCCTCGCCCGGACAGTGCTGTCCGGTGGGCTGAGGGCGAGATGCAGCATCAGGGACGATTGAATTCACAATCTTTTGGGACTCCAGCGCTTACCTGACAAGCGCAAGCAGCTATGAAAATCATAGTATTGGGCGCTGGCGCCTGGGGTTCGGCCGTCGCCATGAGCGCGGCCCAGCACCCGGCCGGGCATGCCGTCACCCTCTGGGCCCGTGACACGGCCCAGGCGCAGCAGATGCGCAGCCAGGGGCGGAACGCGCGTTACCTGCCCGACATCGCCTTTCCCCCTTCCCTCACCTTGGCCGACGGCGACTTTGCCGCCCTGCTGCCCGGTGCCGACCTGGTCATCGTTGCCACGCCCATGGCCGCCCTGCGTGGCATGCTGGTGTCGTTGCGCGGCTGTACCGCACCGGTGGCCTGGCTGTGCAAGGGCTTCGAGGCGGTGGCCCCGGGTGCGGATGTACAGGGTTTCGGGCTGCTGGCGCATGAGGTACAGGCGCTGGTAGCTCCTGATTTAATAGCAGGCGTCTTCAGCGGCCCCAGTTTTGCGCAGGAAGTGGCGCTGGGCCAGCCCACGGCGCTGGTCGCCGCCAGCAGCCACGCCGCCGTGCGCGACGCGCTGGTGGCGGCGTTTCACAGCAAGAGCGTGCGCGTGTACGCCAACGAAGACATCGTGGGCGTGGAAGTGGGCGGCGCCGTGAAGAACGTGCTGGCCATTGCCACCGGCCTGTGCGACGGCCTGGCGCTGGGGCTCAATGCCCGCGCGGCGCTCATCACCCGCGGCCTGGCAGAGATGACACGCCTGGGCCTGGCGCTGGGTGCGCGCCCCGACACCTTCATGGGCCTGTCGGGCCTGGGCGACCTCGTGCTCACCGCCACCGGGGACCTGTCGCGCAACCGGCGCGTGGGCATGCTGATGGCGCAAGGCCACAGCCTGGCCCAGGCCGTGGAGTCATTGGGGCACGTGGCGGAGGGGGTCTACAGCGCCCGCACCGTGGTGCAGCGGGCGCAGGCTCTGGGGGTGGACATGCCGATCGCGCAGGCTGCCGTGGCGCTGCTCGATGGTGAGGTCCAGCCTGCCGAAGCGGTGGCGCAGCTGATGGGGCGCGGGCCCCGCGACGAAATTTGATCGGTGACCCCGGGCCCGGTGTGCCCGTGGCCCTGCCCGGGTTCCCGCCGCGCAAACTGACGCACCGCTGAACGCTGGACTACCCACCCACCGACAACCGCAGCAGCAGGCCCTCTTCATCGTCGGGATGAAAGAAATACGGGTAGAAGCTGCGCTCGTCCTTGGACAGGCTGGGCCGGCCGCCAAACTGGTCGATGAGCCGGCGCGCCTTCTCCGCACTCATGTGCAACAGCACCGCCGGGGCTCCCACCCGCTGGCAGATGCGTTCGGGCCCCAGTTCGTCGAAGCGCAGCATGCGTTTGTAGAACGGCGCGTGGCGCGGATTCACCTCCACGATGATGTCGGTCGCCCGCCGTGCCCGAAAGGCCACGATGCAACCGATGTGGAAGATCGCGCCCAGCACCTGCTTGGAGCGCACGCCGGGGTCCATGGCCAGCTTGCCGATCTCGCAGATCCGGGCCCCGCGCGCGCGCAGGGCCTCGATGTATTCGGGGTACTGCTCCTCGGCCCCCAGGTGGCCGTCGTCCATGTGGACTGACAACGTGCCCTGGGCCTGCCCGTCGATCTGCACCACGATGCTGCTCAGGTCGCTGTCGTGCGACAGCGTGGCCTGCATGTGATAGCCCCGGCTGGCATACATGCGGGCCAGCAGGCCCTGGCCTTTGCGCGACAGGCGGATCTTGCAGGTCTTGGTCTCGACGCCGCCCAGGACGCTCAGGTACTCCCCCGGATAGGCGAGCTCGACGATGGTGTGTCCTTCGGCATGCATGGACGGCTTCCCTGTGTTGGAGGACCGGCCGACAGCGATGCACGGGGCCTACAGCCAAGTCCCTGGTGTGTGTTGAGACTGCCAGCTTAGCGGGATGCGGGGCGCCTGTCGTGACAGGGTTTTATAGTGCGACGAACGGCGCATTGCGGTATGCCAGCGGCATCTGCGGCGCACGGAGCATGATGCGGCGAGCCAACAAAAAACGCCGCCCGGCGCTTTTGCAAGCGCCGGGCGGCGTCATACCTTGGAGGGTGACGGGTCAGAACACGCCGAACAGCATGAGCAGCAGTACGACAGACAGTGGGACGCCGAGAAGCCAGGCAATGATGGGCATGGTGAACTCCTTGAAGGGGTGAGGTGTTGAGATGTGTTCACCTTATCGCCCACCCCGGCAGCAGAATGTGCGCCACCACTGCGCATGCGCGTAGTCCCCTGCCTACCGGGTGTCGGCCCTGCGCCCGCCGCGCGCTACTGCTCTCAAAGCCCCAGTTCGAGCGCGAGCAATTCGTCCACCGTCTGGCGGCGGCGAATCAAGCGGGCCTGGCCGCCGTCCACCAGCACTTCGGCGATCAAGGGGCGCGTGTTGTAGTTGGAGGACATCGATGCGCCATAGGCACCGGTGTCGTGGATCACCAGCAGGTCGCCCACCTGCGCCGCAGGCAAGTCGCGCGGCAGCACCACGCCGCCGTCACCCTGGGTGAACACGTCGCCCGACTCGCACAGCGGCCCCGCCACCACGGTGGGTTGCGATGCACCGGTGGTGGTGCCATCGCGGCGCAGCAGCTCCATGGCGTGGAAGCTGCCGTACATCGAGGGGCGCATGAGTTCGTTGAAGCCCGTATCGACCAGCACGAAGCGGTTGTTGCCCGCGTTCTTGGTGGCACGCACCTCGCCGATCAGCACGCCGGACTCAGCGACCAGAAAACGGCCCGGCTCGATCTCCAGCCCCAGCTTGTGGCCCACCACCGCCTCGGCCTGCTGGCGCGCCGCGTCCCACAGGCCGTGGTAGTGCTGGGTGTCCACCACCGGGTCACCACTGCGGTACGGAATGGACAGCCCGCCGCCAGCCGAAATGGCGTGCAGGTCGTGCCCCGTCGCGTGCGTGGTGCGCACCAGGTTGACCATGGCGCCGCACACTTCAGCCAGGTGGCTGTAGTCTACGCCGGAGCCGATGTGCATGTGCAGGCCCACGAGCTTCAGGCCGTGCTGGGCGATCGCAGCCAGCGCCGCGGGCAGGTCGGTGTGCCAGATGCCGTGCTTGCTGTGCTCGCCGCCGGTGTTGGTCTTGTTGCTGTGCCCGTGGCCAAAGCCAGGGTTGATGCGCAGCCAGACGCCGTGGCCTGGCGAGCGCCGGCCCAGTTGGTGCAGCATGTCGATCGAGCCCGCATTCACAGGCACGCCGTGCTCGACCACGCAGTCGAGCGTGGCGGCATCGAACAGGTCGGCGGTGAAGACGATCTCGGACGACTCGCCGCCCGCCACATAGCCAGCGGCCAGTGCCCGCAGGATCTCGCCGCGCGAGACGGCATCCACCTTCACGCCCTGCTCGCGCATGAGCTTCAAGATGTGGATGTTGGAACACGCCTTCTGCGCAAACCGCACGGTCTCGAAGTTGGACACCTGCGCAATGCGCTGGCGGATGGTGGCCGCGTCATACACCCAGGTGGGGGTGCCGAACTGGTCGGCCAGGGCCCACAGCTGGGCGGGCGAGAAAGGGTTGGACATGCAGAAGTCTCCAGAAGGCGCTGTGTCAAAGCCGGAATGATGCCGACCGTTGCCCATTTCATCAAATACCGAAATGTGCACACCCCATTCATAATGGATATGCTCTCAACCATGCCCTCCCCCACCCAGAGCGCCCCTGCACCGCCCCTGGCCAGCCGCATCTCCCACCGACACATCGAAGTCTTCCGCGCCGTGATGACGGCGGGCGGTGCCACGGGTGCGGCCGACCTGCTGCACAGCTCCCAGCCCACCGTGAGCCGCGAACTGGCGCGGCTGGAGTCCTTGCTGGGCTACGCGCTGTTCGAACGTGCCCAGGGCCGCTTGCGCCCCAATGCCCGCGCGCTGGCGCTGTGGGACGAGGTCCAGCGGTCCTGGCAAGGGCTGGAGCGGGTGGTGGACCGCGCAGTCGCCCTGGGGCGCGACGGCGCAGTGCAACTGTCGGTGCTCTGCCTGCCCGCACTCGCCCATGCGCTGCTGCCCGCTGCGGCCGCGCAGCTGGTGCAGACCCACCCGGATACCCGACTGGCGGTCACGCCGCAGGAATCACCGCTGCTGGAGGAATGGATGAGCGCCCAGCGCTTCGACCTGGGCCTGTGCGAGCAGACCGCCGCACCGCCCGGCACCAGCGCCGAAGTGCTGCTCACGCTGGATGAGGTGGCCGTGCTGCCCGCAGGCCATGCGCTGGCGCACCAGGCGGTCCTGCAGCTGCAGGATTTCGCCGGCCAGCCGTTCGTGAGCCTTTCACCCGACGACCCCTACCGCCGCCAGATCGATGCGCGCTTTGCCGAAGCAGGCATCACCCGCAGCCAGCGCGTGGAAACCCACAGCGCTGCCGCCGTCTGCGCCATGGTGCAGCACGGCCTGGGCGTGGCCATCGTGAACCCGCTGACGGCCCTGGCCGAGGCGAGCGACCGGCTGGTGGTGCGACGGCTCGGGTTTTCGATCCCGTTCAGCGTGACGGCGCTGCGCCCTTTGTACCGACCACCGCAGCCCGAGCTGGAGCCCATGCTCGACGCCCTCCGGCAGCAGGCCGAAGTCCTTGAGAAGCAGTGGGCGCGGATTGCCTAGTGCCAGGCCCGAGCGCGGCAAAACGGCAATCCCGTAATCTCGATGCAAAGCCGTGCGTGGCCCCGCGCAGGCACCCAGTCTTTCTCACCAGGCCAAAACCCATTGCTATTCTTTAAATAGCACAAAATCCACTATAGGCAAGCGGTATAGGCGTTTTTCCCCTGAATCAGGGCGGCGTGAGGCTGCGCACCTTCACCGCCAGGCGCTCCTGCACGGAAGGCGACACGAATTTGACCACCTCACCACCCAGCACCGCGATCTCGCGCACGAAGGTGCTGCTGATGAACTGGTACTTGTCGCTGGGCGTGAGGAACACGGTCTCGACCTGCGGCATCAGGCTGCGGTTCATGCCGGCGAGCTGGAACTCGTAGTCGAAGTCGGTCACCGCCCGCAGGCCGCGCACCATGGCCTTGCCGCCGCGCGCCACCACGAAGTCGCGCAGCAGGCCCGAAAAGGCTTCCACCTGCACCTGCGGGTAGTTCTTGACGGCTTCCTGGACCATGTCGATGCGCTCTTCCAGCGAGAACAGGGTCTTCTTGTGGTGCCCCGCCGCCACGGCGACGATCACGCGCTCGAACAACTGGGTGGCCCTGCGCACCACGTCTTCATGCCCCAGCGTGATGGGGTCGAAGGTTCCGGGGTATACGGCGAGCACGTTCTGGGCCATGGCTGGTTGTCTCCTGTCTGGCGAATGACGTTGGCCCCGGCCTCTGGAAGCCAGGGCTCCCGGGGCCTGCCGGGCCGCGTGCGCGCATTATGCAGTGCAGTGCAACATGAAACGGGGCGGGTGCTCTGTGGTCCCCCACCTGTCCACCGCCACAGGACGGCGCCTCAGTGACGTCAGGCCAGCTCAGGCCAGCGGCTGCCCACCCGGCGCCAGCAGCATCAGGCGCGCCACCAGCGCCACCAGGTCCTGTTGGCGCACCGTGCGGGTCTTGAACAAAAGCGCACTGAGCTGCGTGCGCACGGTGGTGATGCGCACCCCGCGTGCATCGGCAAAGTCCTGCGGCGTCTGCCCGCGCATCAGCGCCTGCAGCAGGTCCGCCTCTGCCGGGCTCAGGCGATACGCCTGGCGCGCCAGCGCCACCGCCGCCTCGCAGCCCAGGCTGCGCTGCATCACCACCCAGGCCACGCCCGGCGCCTGCTGCAGCATGCCGAGCGATGCCAGGTCGCTGATCGACAACGCGACCAGCAACAGCCCGCCGTCGAGCTCCACACAGCCACTGTGCCCCTGCAGCGACTGCACGAACAGTGCGCGCAGGGTCGGGTCGGCCGTGCTTGCCAAGAGCGGGCCGCGCTGCAGCGTCTGCAGCAAGCCGCCTTGCCCTGCCCCAGCCCAGAGCGCGCGCACCCGGGCATTGGCGTGCAGCAGCCGGCCAGCGGTGTCGAAGAACAGGATGCCCATCGGCATCTGCTCCATCAGCGCCTCCATGCCGCGCGTGCGCGCACGCAGGGCCACCATCTCTCGGTGCAGGTAGGCGGCGCGCTGCACGGTGGCGAATTCCGCCTCGAAGCGGGCCACCTCCTCGCGCGAGAAGCCCTCGTCGTCGCCCTGGCGGAACATCGACATGAACAGATTGCCCACCGGGCTCGACGCGCCCTGGCTGCCCCCGAACATGCGCGTGCCGATGCCGTATTGCCGCAAGAAGTCGTTGTAGATCTCGGTGCGGCGAAAGCCCCGCGTGGCCTCCAGCGGCGCATCGGTGGCCACCCAGACACCCGACAGCCCCATGCGCGCACGCCGTGCCATGGCGTCGTCCCAAAGCGGGTCGCTCAGCCGGTAGTGCGTGGCGTAGCGCTGTGCGGCTTCGGGCGTGACGCCCATGGCCAGCAGCGCGGGAGCGCCGTCGCTCGACGGCGACTGCAGCCAGTAATCCACCTCGGGATGCGCGGCAAACTGCGCGCCCCATTGCGCCAGTTGGTCCAGCCCGCTGGCCAGGAAGGCACCGCCCAGCAGGTCGGCACGAAAGCTCGCGGCGTAGCCCGACAGCGCCTCGCTGAAACGCTCGCCGTCGGCCACCGAACCCATCAGATTGCCCAAGGCAGGATGCAAGGGGAAGTCCTTGTGAAAAGGGGCGGATGCTAGGCACATCCGCTGCAGGCGTCATCGTCCATATGAATGATGTTGCGGCGCAGCACCGACTCGTTCACCTGGCGGATGGGCGGCGGACACAGGCGTTTTTACAGTCCCGCCAAGCTGCAGTCAAACCGGGCTGCGGCCATGTGTGACCGTTACTTTTCATCCAGCTGCCCATGAACCTCCATCGCCCATTGTTCCGCCTCGCCCTTGCCAGCCTTGCGCTGGCAGCGCCCCTTGCCGCGCAAGCGCAATGGGCCGTCATCAACCCGATCAGCCAGCCTGCAGGCCAGTTCACCATCACCTGTACCGACTACCCCATTCCCTCCAGCCAGCAAGTTTGCGCGGTCACGCCGCCGCCTTCCGCAGCGGGGGGCACCGTCAGCGGCAACTGTGGCGGGCAGTTGCGCCTGCCGACGACCCGCTCCAGCCCAATACCTGGCTCTACCAGGTAGGCCCTCGGCCGGCCAACCCGCCCACCGCCACCTGCGATCTGCGGGTCACCGCAGCGCCCACCGCTGGCACGGCGGCCATCCCCACGCTGAGCGAATGGGCGCTGATCGTCATGGCGCTGGTGGCCGCAGCCGTGGGCCTGGGAGCGCTGCGCCACAAGAGAATTTAAGGTCATTCCCACCTGCCGGCGCGCACCCAGCAGGCGCCAGCAGCCATCAAAAAAGGAGCACTCCCTGGTTCTACCGGCGGGCACCAAAACATCGATGCGACGGGCACACGGGCACACGGGCACACGGGCAAGCGTCGGGGCTTTTCACATCATTCACCTGAACGATGCCAAGCACGGGCTCGCCGCCCTACGATGCGCAGCCCTTGCCTTGATGCCCCACCCGTGACCTCCCTCACCACCGACGCGATTTTCGACACCCCGCAGTGCCTGAACTGCACCGCCCTGCTCACCGGCCCCTACTGCGCGCAGTGCGGGCAAAAGAAGGCCGGCCGCATGGGCGCGGCGACGGTGCGCAAAGAGGCATGGGCCCGGTTTCGTTGGTTTGAATGGGAGGTGATCCGCCACGCCCTGCGCGTGCTGCCGCAGCCAGGCACGCTGGCGCGCGAATACGTGCTCGGGCAGCGCAAGGACCATCCGCACCCGCTCACGCTGCTGTGCCTGGCCATCGGCCTGCTGCTGATCGTGCTGGGCCACACCGATTACCTCAAGCCCGAATTTCCGAGCGAGGCCGCCGCCAGCATGTATGCCCTGGTGAGCGCCTATTCGAAGTGGTCGTTTTCGCTGGGCGCGGTGGCCGCATTCGCCAGCGCCTGGCTGCTGTTTCGACGCCGGCTGGGCTACAACGCCACCGAGCTGCTGACGCTGGCGCTGTACTGCCAGTCGGTGTTCATCGCGCTGCAGATGGCCAACCAGTTGCCCCTGGTGCTGGCGCATTCGCCCGCCCTGCTCAAGTGGCACAAGCAGTGGTCTCCCTGGTACATGACCGCACTGCAGGCTTTGGCGTTCATGCTGGCCCTGCGGCAGTTCTACCTGCTCGATGTGCGGCGCGACGCGGTGCGTCTGCTGCTGGCCGGCGCGCTGTTCGCCGTGCTCAAGTGGCAGGCGACGGCGCTGTATGCCCGCGGCATGGTCGAGATCGTGCTGTGGCAGATGGGGCTCTAGGGATCCTCTGCACGCATCGAGCTGCCAAGTGTGCGCTGCGGATCGGGATGGCGTGCAAGGCGCAAAACGCAGCCATAGCCGTAGCTATTGCGAGTATTTGCAACGCCGCAGGCCGCCCGAGACCGCAGATGCACACGGCGCGATGATTCGTGTAGAGGGTCCCTAGGGATCCTCTGCACGAATCGAGCTGCCAAGTGTGCACTGCGGATCGGGAAGGAGTGCAAGGCGCAAAACGCAGCCATAGCCGTAGCTATTGCGAGTATTTGCAACGCCGCAGGCCGCCCGAGACCGCAGATGCACACGGCGCGATGATTCGTGCAGAGGGTCCCCAGAGCGTGCGGCGATCGCGCCGGACGGCGCAGGTTCGGCACGCACGGCCGCCACAACGCTCCTCAAGACTTCATGAAATGTGTGAAAAGTCCGCCACATCATTCACCTGAATGATGTGACTGCGAGCCTGCCGCTCCTACCATCCGGCGCATTCATCGACACAACCGGGGAGCGCGCATTGAGCAGCAAGGATTGGCATGGGCAACAGCTCGGAATTGCAGGGTTCGAGACCCTGATGGCCGAGAGCCTGGAAGCCCTGGGCGAGCCCGACATGGCGCCGCGCCTGCTGCGCCACCTGGGCGAGGCCCTGGGCAGCCACAAGCTCGTGCTGTTTTGCCCGCTGCCCGGCGAAGGCGACCCGCTCGCGGCCAGCCAGTGGGGCATGCCCGACGACTTTCTGCAGCGCTACGCCGACCTCATCCAGGTGAAGGACGCCTGGAGCGACGCGCTGGAGCGGCAGCACGAGCAGGCGCTGGCACGCGGCGGCTCCCTCAGCCAGCAGCTGGTGGCCACCAGCGCGCTGAAAAAAAGCGCGTTCTACGCCGACTATCTGCGGCCCCTGGGCATCGACGCCATGGTCAACAGCATCGTCGAAGCGTCGCCCGAGTGCGGCATGCACGTGCTGGCGCTGTACAACGAACTGGGCCAACCCGAATTCACCCCCGCCCAGTTCGCCCAGTTGCGCGCGGTCACGCCCTGGGTGCGCAGCCTCATGCGCGCCCAGCGCCGCCTGCGCCTGGCCGAGCGCCACACCGCCGCGCTGGAGCGCACGCTGGACCAGTTGCCGCTGGGCCTGCTGCATGTGAACCCCCACGGCACGGTGCGCTACCTGAACGACCACGCTCGCCACTGGCTGGGCGTGCAGGACGATTGCCGCGTGCTGCTGCGCCATGCCACGGGCTGGCATGCGCGCCAGCCGCTGCAGCTCGCCCAGGTCCACGCAGCCTTGCCGCCGCTGCTCACGGCCTGCCTGAGCACACGCACACCGGTGTCGGCACGCCTGCAGACCCCGCACCACCACGCGCTGGTCGCCCTGGCCGCGCCCCTGCGCGGCCAGCCGGGGGCGGCACTGCAAGACCCGCTGGTGCAGTTCGTTCTGGTGCCGGAGACCGTGCAGGACACCCAGGCCGCGATGCCCGTGTGCAGCGCGCTGTACGGCCTCACGCCCGCTGAAGGCGCGCTGCTGCCGCTGCTGCTGCAGGGCATGACCCCGCGCGAGATGGCCGACAACCAGGGCGTGAAGATGCCCACGGTGCGCACCCAGCTGGCCAGCCTGTATGCCAAGACGGGCACCCGCGGCCAGACCGAACTGGCCCAGCGCGTGCTGCGCGTGGCGGCCCTCGTCCAGCCCTGAATTTCCATCCCTCTCATTCTCCATACATATCCCAGACCCAGGAGCCTGACCGCATGAATCACATCCCCACCGCCAACATCCGCCCCGTCGCCATCGCCTGCGCCGCCCTGCTGGGCCTGGCCTGCGCGGGCGTCGCACTGGCGCAAAAGGCCGCCGCCACCGCGGGCCCCAAGCCCACCAAGGCGCAGCTCGTGGCCGAGCTGGCCGCCACGCTGCAGGCCTGCTCGTACGACGGCAGCCCGGTGGCGTTCTCGCCGCCTGACCTGTCCAAGGGCGGCGGCACCGGCAAGCAGGTGGTGGCCGAGATCATGAAATACACCGGCCTGCCCGCCAACTTCGTGGTGGTGGAAGGCCAGGTGCCCAACGCGGCGGCCGTCATCATGCAGGGCCCCGACAAGGTGCCGCGCCGCGTGATCGCCTACAACCCGTCCTTCATGGGCGACGTGATCCGTGCCACCAAGGCCAACAACTGGGCGCCCGTGAGCATCATGGCGCACGAGATCGGGCACCACCTGTCGGGGCACACGATCGTGCCCGGCGGCAGCCAGCCGCCCATCGAGCTGGAATCGGACAAGTTCAGCGGCTTCGTGCTGTACAAGATGGGCGCGCCGCTCAAGGACGCGCAGAACGCCATCGCCACGCTGATCCCCGAGAAGGACGGCGAGACCCACCCCGGCCGCCGCAAGCGCCTGGCCGCCATTGCCGCAGGCTGGACGGAAGCCTGCGAGCTGCAGGGCGGTGGCGCTGCATGCCAGGGCGGCACCCCAGGCGGCAAGTCGGTCGCCGTGGCCCAGGGGCCTGCGCCAGCGGCCACTCCTGCGCCTGCAGCGACCGCAGCCACCCCAGCACAGACGACAGTCGCCAAGCCCGCCCCTGCACCCGCCAATGCCCCTGCCATTGCGGCAGCGCCCGCACCGGCGCCCGCCGCCACGGCAGCCGTGGCCCAGGTCCTGCCCAAGGCAGACGCCAACGCCCTGCCCTCCAAGGGGGTCCAGTTCATCTACGACGAGTTCGGCATCCTCGACCCTGCGATCCGCGCACAGTTCGAAAAGCAGATGCACGACCATGCACAGAAGACCGGCGTGGAGATCGTCACCCTGCTGGTGAAGGACCTGAACGGCAAGACCGCCGAGGAATACGCCCAGGCCATGATGCGCCAGCTGCGCGTGGGCAAGCTCGACGTGGGCAACGGCGCCGTGCTGGTGGTCGCCCCGGAGCAGGGCCAGGCCGCGGCCGTGCTGGGCGCGGGCGTGGCACTGGACATGGGCAGCCAGGACAAGGCTGCCCAGCTCGACCGCTGGATCAAGACTGCCTGGACCCTGTGCAAAAAGAAGAACGCGTGCGGCAACTGGACGGAAAACCTGATGCTCGCGGCCGACCACATCCGCCGCGACACCAGCCATTCGGACTGGACCATCGCCTACAGCTCTCTGGGTGACCTGCAAAAAACCGATGCCGCCGAGAACGGCAAGGTGACGGACCCCAAGCAAAGCAAGACCTGGCGCAAGATCACCCGCCTGTCGGGCACCGTGGAAAACCTGGCACCGCCCGCTGGCGTCAAGAGCGCCTGGGTGAACGAGGCAAAGTTGAAGGCCGGCACGAAAGCCGTGCTCATGCGCAGCGCCGAGGGCCTGACCACCATGCTCTACATCGACCCACGCACCGAGGCCCTGATGCCCGGCGGCAAACTCGAGCAGGGCAAGACCTACACCGTGATCGCGCGCGCGGCCGGCCTGTCGTGGAACCCCAAGGACACGCAGTCGCTGGACCTGCTGAGCTACGCGGTCACGGAGTGACCACCGGCATGCGCACCACCACCTTGGCCATGGCGCTCACCGGCGCCGCCAACCTGCTGCCCGCGCTGTTCTTCATGTTCACCGTCCTGCTGGGCAGCAACGGCCTCAACTCCACACAGGGCGCCCGCCTGCTGGGCACGATGGCACTGCTGCTGGCGCTCATCTGGATCGCGGGCCTGTTCCTGGCCCGGCACATGGCGCAGTGGGGGATGGAGCGCGGCTGGTCGGGCCTGGCCAGCGTAGCGGCAGCTGGCACATGCGCCGTAGCGGTCTATACCGTTATGGCGGTGCTGGCTACGTTCATGGTGCTGCTGTGGGTGGGTGCATGAACGAGTGCCGCCGCATCCCGCAATGCGGGCACCAACGCCTGGGCTATATGAAAAGCGACAACCTTTCCCAACCCACCATGCTCCGCACCCTGCACACCATCACCCTCGCCCTGCTCATGGCCTCCAGCGCCGCCCACGCAGCCGAGCACTTCTGCGCCAGCCCACCGCCCACCCGATCGACAAGGCCCTTAGCGCTGCGTCCGCGCGCAGCGGTGGCGTGACCGTCGAACTGCACGACGCCCAGTCCGCCGCCTATGCGGCGTGGGACAAGGAGCTCAACCGCATCTACGCCCAGACACTCAAGGCCGCAGGCCCTGCCCGGCGTGATGCGCTGCGTGCGGCGCAGCGCGCATGGCTGGCTTTCGACACCGCACAGGGCCAATGGGACGTCGCGATGCATGCCGACCAAGGCAGTTCGGCCGCCCTGAACATTGGCGGGGCCGCCCTGGAGCGCCGGCGCGCCCGCGTGTGCGACCTGAGCCGCGACCTGCAAAGCCTGAAAAATGAATGAGCGGCCTGCTGCCCGCCGAGCCCTGCTGGCCGCGTGGTGCGCACTGCTGGCCCACCCAGGCCGCGCCCAGGGCGGCGCACGCGTGTGGCTGCGCATCCGCAACGACTCCCATGAACCCTTCGAGCAAGTGTGGCAGGGCCTGCCCACCCACGGTACCGCCGTGGCACTGGGCCCCCTGGCCCCGGGCCAGACAAGCCGCTGGCACGCCCTGCCGGCAGAGCCTGCCGCGCACTACCGCAAGACGCGCATCCAGCTGGCCCGGCGCCAGATCATCCACGTGAACGATGGTGCCTACCCCGATGGCCGGGCCACACTCGCTGCCAACCACCGCTACACCTTGGCCTACGCACTGACCGACCGCGGACTGGCACTGACCGTGATCGAAGAAGGCACCCGGCCGCCAGATACAGCCTCACAGTCCTGATTGCCCCTGAAAGCATAGGTATTTGCGCACTGCAGACAAGCGCAAGCAGCACTGGAGACGCCACATTCCACGACCGTACGAGACACCACCCCAACCGCAGCAGTGGGACCTGGCGCGCGGAGCACGACAAACGATTGCGCAGAGCAAAATTTTGCGTGAGGCCGTGACGTCGTACACATCGGCCCAGCTCGCCTCCACCACACACCGTAAAGTCTGGAAGCCCAACGCTGGGGCGCTTCAACCCCCACCAGACGCCAGATCGCCACGAACGACGAGCGGACCTATTCAGGTGCTGACCGCTCCCCGGCGCAGCAAGTGCGCGTGCACCGCCCCCGCCTTCAGATGCCGGTGCACCACCAGACCCCAATCCGCCAGTTCCTCGTCCACCCACACCCGCGGTGCTTCCAGGTAGATGTGCCCATCGGCCGCCACGGCGCGTGCTGCGGCCTGCAATGCCTTGCCGAAGATATCGCTGCCAAACGGGGGGTCGAGCAGGATCAGGTCGAGGCTACCGGGGCCGGCCTGTTGCAGCGCGGACAGGCCGTCGCCGCGGGTCACGCGCACGGTGGTGGCCTTCAGACGCTGCTGCTGGGTGTTCAGCTGCGCGACCAGGGCGGCATCGTTTTCGACCAGTTGCACGGCTGCGGCGCCGCGCGACGCGGCTTCCAGGCCCAGGGCACCGGTGCCGGCGAAGGCGTCCAGGCAGCGCCAGCCGGTCAGGTCCTGGCCCAGCCAGTTGAAGAGCGTTTCGCGCACGCGGTCGGGAGTGGGCCGCAGGCCCGGGTGGCGGGCCACGGACAGGCGGGTGCGCTTCCACTGGCCGCCGATGATGCGGATCTCGCCCGCGCCCTTGTGCACCACGGCAGATGCGGCGGGGTCCTTGGGCGTTTTCTTGGTAGGCGCTGGCGCAACTACACCGGCCTTGCCGCCAGCGGGTCCGCCACCGGGCAGGATGCGCGACAGTGCGCCTGGGCGCAGGGTGGAGCGGCTCATGGCTTGCCTCCCACCACCACGGTCACCATGCGCTCGGGCTGCAGCTTGCGGGCCATGGCGGCGCGCACTTCGGCCACCGTGAGGGCATCGACCTTTTGGGTCCACTTGTCCAGGTAGTCGAGCGGTAGGTCGTTCCAGGCGATGTTGGCCACGTTGCCCAGCAGCTTCTTGTTGCTGTCGATGCGCAGCGCAAAGCCGCCGATGAGGTTGTCCTTGGCCGCGCGCAGCTCGGCCTCGGTGGGGCCTTCGGCCACGAAGCGGGCGATGACGTCGCGCGAGACCTTGACGGCCTGGGCCGCCTGGTCCGGGCGGGTCTGCAGGCCCACGGTGAAGGCACCGGCATGCATGCCGGCCGCAAAGTAGCTGTACACGCTGTACGAGAGGCCGCGCTTTTCCCGCACCTCGTTGGTCAGGCGCGATACGAAGCCACCGCCGCCCAGGATGTGGTTGCCCACCAGCAGCGCGATGAAGTCCGGGTCGCGGCGCTGAAAACCGGGCTGGCCGATCAGCACATGGGCCTGGGCCGACGCGAACGGGATGTTCTGCTCGGCCGGCGCAGCCAGCGCGTTGATCTCGCCCACCGCTGGCAGCGGCGCACAGCCCGACGTGGCGGGCAGGCGCGAGAGCAGCGTGGCCACCAGTGTCTGTGCCTGTGCACGCGAGACGGCGCCCACGATGCTGACCTTGGCGCGGCAGGCCGCGATGAGCTGGGTGTGGAAGGTCTGCATGTCCGCGATGTTGACGCGGGCGAGGCTCTCTTCGGTGGTGCGCCGGCCGTACGGGTGGCTGCCGTACACGGCCGAGGCGAACGCGTAGCCCGCCACGGTCGCCGGACGCGTGTTGGCTTCCTTCAGGCTGGCGGTCCAGCGTGCGCGGTCGCGGGGCCAGACATCGGCGGGCCAGCTGGGCTCGCCGATCTGGCGCGCGGCCAGGCGGGCGGCCTTGTCGAGCAGTGGCGGGTCGGTGAGCGAACGCAGGGAATAGTGCAGGACGTCGTTCTCGGCGCCGGCTTCGAAGTTCGCGCCCAGGTCGGCCCACGCCTCGCCCAGGCCGTTTTCGTCCAGCGCGGGCTCATTGCCCGCGGCCTTGACGCCCTTGGACGCCATGGCGGCCACGGCGCTGGCCAGGCCCTCCTGCCCCGCAGGGTCGCGGCGGCTGCCGGCATCGAAGTCGATCTGCACGTCCACCATCGGGATGACCGGGCTTTCGACCAGGTAGATCTTGGCGCCGTTGGCCTCCGTCCAGTGCTGGATGGGCAGCAGAGCCCAGGCCGGGCTTGAAGAAAAAATTGCTCCAGCGCTTATCAGACAAGCGCGAGCAGCTATATTTTTGATAGTAATCATGTGCAATGGCCCCAGTGCGGGTTCAACGGATCACAGCGCCGGGCGGCAGTGTGGGGCGGGGGCGGGGTCCATCCAGCGGCTGCGGCAGCAGCGTGCCGACGGTCAGTTGGTCGTCGCCGAAGTACTTGGCGGCCACGGCCTGCACCTGCGCGGGCGTCACGGTGCGCAGCAGCGCCAGCAGGCGCTCGTTGGCGTCGAGCGGAAAGCCCTGGATCCAGTTGCCGCCCAGCTCCTGGGCCTGGTTCATGACGGAGTCGCGCTCGTACACGGTGGAAGCGATCCACTGCGTCTTGACGCGTGCGAGTTCGGCCTCGCTCACGCCGTCACGCGCCACGCGGGTGACTTCGGCGCGCAGCGCGTCTTCGACCTGCTGCGCCGTCTTGCCCGCAGCCGGCACGCCGCTGAGCATGAACAGGCTGGGACCGCGGCCCGTGACCATGGCGCCGCTGTTGGCACTGTCGGCCACACGGTTCTCGCCCTGGGTCAGGGCGCGGTCCAGGCGGGCGCCGTCGTAGCCGCTGAACACGGCCGACAGGACCATCAATGCCAAAGCGTCGTTGTCGGCGTCGGTGAGCTTGTCCAGCCGCTCCAGGCTGGGCGTGCGAAACGCCAGCGCCACGTAGGCCTGCTCCGCAGGGGCCTTGACGGCGATGCGGCGCATGCCCTGCTGCACGGGCTCGATGCGCGGCTTGCGCTCGGGCAGCGCATGGGCGGGGATGCTGCCGTAGTACTTTTCGGCCCACGCGCGTACCTTGGCGGGCTCCACATCGCCGGCCACCACGACCACCGCATTGGTGGGCGTGTACCACTGGCGGTAGAAGGCGCGGGCGTCGTTGGGGGTGAGCGCATCCAGGTCGCTCATCCAGCCGATGATGGGGCGCCGGTAGGGCGATGCGATGAAGGTGGTGGCAAAAAGCTGCTCGGACAGCATGGCCCGGGGCTGGTCTTCGGTGCGCAGGCGGCGCTCTTCCTTCACCACCTCCAGCTCCTTCTTGAACTCCTCGTCCGGCCACTGGTTGTTGGCAAACCGGTCGGACTCGAGCTTCATCACGTCTTCGAGCCGGTTGGACGGGATCTGCTGGTAGTAGCCCGTGTAGTCGCGGCTGGTGAAGGCGTTCTCCCTCCCGCCCAGGGCCGCGACGCGGCGCGAGAAGTCGCCGGGCGGCAGCGTCTTGGTGCCCTTGAACATCATGTGCTCGAGCACGTGGGCGACGCCCGTGACGCCGTCGACCTCGTCCATGGAGCCCACGCGCACCCACACCATGTGCACCGCGGTCGGCGCGCGGCGGTCCGGCTGCACGATGAGCTGCATGCCGTTTTTGAGCGTGAACAGCTCTGCGCCAGAGGCCGTACTCGACGGCGTGGCGGGGGTTGGGACAGCCGGGGTGGTCGCCGCAAAGGCAGCCCCGGACGAGAGGCAGGCCACCAGGGCCAGGAGGGTGAAAGCGCGTTTCATAGAATGGCTGATTCTAAGAACCCGCCAATGTTCAGTTTTTTCAAGAAAAAGCCCTCCCCAGAGTCCACCCCGGCCCCGGAAGCCGCCGCACCTGCGGACGCGCCCCCGGCCACAGCCGCGCCGACGCCGCCCATCGCCCCCACAGCCCCTGTAGCCGCGCCCGTGCCATCGTCGTGGCCTGCCGCGCCGGCCACCCAGGCTCCGGCGCCGGTGCCCCCCGTGCCCCCGGTCGCAGCACCGGCCCCGTCGGCCTTTGGCTGGCTGCGCAATCCCTTCGGCAACAAGGCGGCGGAGCCTGCACCCGCGGCACCGGCAGCCGTACCGGTGGCTGCACCTGCAACCGCACCTGCAACCGCACCCGCACCGGTATCTGCTCCTGCGGTGGCACCTGCAGCCACACCGGTGTTTTCGCCCGTCCCGGTGACGCCGTCGGTGCCCGCACCGGCGCCTGCGCCCACGTCACTCCCCACCTCACCTCCCGCGCTGTCCCCCGCGCTTCGGGTACCAGCACCTTCGCCGTCCATCCCGGCACCAGCCCCGGTGCTCGCCCCCGTGCCGCCCGCGCCTGCCCTGACGCCCGCACCGGCACCGGCCCCCGCCGTCGCGCCGCCACCGGCGGAACGCACGGGCTGGCTCGACCGCCTCAAGTCCGGCCTGCGCAAGACCGGCACCAGCATCACCACGGTCTTCACCGGCACGCAGATCGACGATGCGCTGTATGAAGAACTGGAAGAAGCCCTGCTCATGGCCGACACCGGCGTCAAGGCCACCACGCACCTGCTGCTGGACCTCAAGCGCCGGGTGAAGGAGGCCAAGGCCACCGATCCCGCCGCGGTCAAGGGCTTGCTGGCGGACGCCTTGGCCGACCTGCTGCGCCCGCTGGAAAAGCCGCTGGTCATCGGCGAGTTCACGCCCACCGTGATCATGGTGGCGGGCGTCAATGGCGCGGGCAAGACCACGTCCATCGGCAAGCTCACCAAGCACCTGGCCGACGAAGGCGCCGCCGTGCTGCTGGCCGCGGCCGACACCTTCCGCGCCGCAGCGCGTGAGCAGCTGGGTGTCTGGGCCGACCGCAACACGGTGGAGATCGTGAGCCAGGAAGGCGGCGACCCCGCTGCCGTGAGCTTCGATGCCGTGACGGCCGGCAAGGCACGCGGCAAGGACGTGGTGCTGGTGGATACGGCCGGCCGCCTGCCCACGCAACTGCACCTGATGGAAGAGCTGAAAAAGATCCGCCGCGTGGTCACCAAGGCCGATGCCACGGCGCCGCACGAGGTGCTGCTGGTCATCGACGGCAACACCGGCCAGAACGCGCTGGCCCAGGTACGGTCCTTTGACGATGCCCTGCAGCTCACCGGCCTGATCGTGACCAAGCTCGACGGCACGGCCAAGGGCGGCGTGCTGGCCGCCATCGCGCAGGAGCGCCCCATCCCGGTGTACTTCATCGGCGTGGGCGAGAAGCTGGAAGACCTGGAAACCTTCAACGCCCGCGAATTCGCGCAGGCACTGCTGAACTGACCCTGGCACCACGCTCCGCCCGACACCATGGCCCCGCCCCGGGGCCATTTTCACGTTTACGGATCCCGGCAATTCCCCCATGATGGGGCTTTCCCCTTCTGGAAGAAGCGTGCGGAAGGCCCATGTTCATTGAGCTGGTCAAAGGTCTCGCCCTGTTGCTGGCTCTGTGTTTTCTGCACAGCACCAGCATTCGCCTGTGGCGCCAGCACCCACTGACCGGGCAGGCCGTCTCCGGCGTGTTGTTCGGCGGCATCTGCGTGGTCGGCATGCTGACCCCCGTGGTGCTGATGCCGGGGGTGATCTTCGACGCGCGGTCGGTGGTGCTCAGCATGGCCGGCCTCTTCGGCGGCCCGCTGGTGGCCTGCATCGCCGCCGCCTTGGCCGCGGCAGGCCGGCTGTGGCTGGGCGGCGGCGGCACCGCCGTGGGCCTGGCCAGCATCGCGCTGTGCACGGTGCTCGGGCTGCTCTACCGTGAAGCCCGCACGCGCGGACACCTGAGCGTGAAGCCGCTGCCGCTGGCACTGTTCGGGCTGCTGGTGCACGCGGCGCTGCTGGGCGTGTTCCAGTGGCTGCCAGCCGCGGTGGTGGCGCGTGTGAACGAGACGCTGGCGCTGCCCTTCTTGCTCACCTTCACGCCTGCCACGGTGGCGCTGGGCCTGCTGCTGCGCGACGTGGAGCAGCGCCTGGCCACCGAACGCGCGCTGGCGGGCAGCGCCGCCCGGCTGCGGGCCATTGCGCATGCGATCCCGGACGTGCTGCTGGTGCTCGATGCACAAGGCCGCTATGTGGAGGTCTTGTCGCCCGACGATGCGGCGCTGGCGGCCCGCCCGTCGCACCTCATCGGGCAGCGGCTGCATGACGTGCTGCCCGCCGGGCAGGCAGACAGATTCCTGCACCTGGTCACGCAGACACTCGCGTCGGGCCAGACACACAGCATGGAGTACGAGATGCAGACGTTGTCCGGGCTGCGGCATTTCGAGGGGCGTGCGCAGCCACTGGGCGTGACGGTGAGCGGCCAGCCGGCGGTGGTGTTCCTCGCGCGCGACATCACCCACCGCAAGCAGGCCGAGAGCGCGCTGCGCGAGTCGGAACTGCGCTTTCGGTCGCTGCTGCGCAACATACCGTCCATCTCGGTGCAGGGCTACCTGGCCGACGGCACCACGAGCTACTGGAACCAGGCCTCCGAGCACCTATACGGCTACACGGCCGAAGAGGCGCTGGGCAGCAACCTGCTGGACCTGATCATCCCGCCGCCGATGCGCGAGGCGGTGCGTCAGAACGTGCAGCAGATGTTCGCCACCGGCGAGGCCATCCCCGCGGGCGAGTTGCAACTGCGCCGCAAGGACGGCACGCCCGTGCACGTTTTCTCCAGCCACGCCTACATCCACGTGCCCGGCCAGCCGGCCGAGATGTTCTGCATCGACATCGACATCTCGGGACGCAAGGCCGCCGAAGACGAGGCGCGGTACCTGGCGTTCTACGACGCGCTGACCCAGTTGCCCAACCGCCGCCTGCTGGTGGACCGCCTGCAACAGGTGCTGGCCAGCGGCGCGCGCTCGGGCCTGACCACGGCGGTGCTTTTTGTGGACCTGGACAACTTCAAGACGCTGAACGACACCCGCGGCCACGAGGTGGGCGACCTGCTGCTCAGGGACATGGCCGACCAGCTGCGCCGCTGCGTGCGCGAGCAGGACACCGTGGCCCGCCTGGGCGGCGACGAGTTCGTGGTGGTGCTGCAGGCGCTGAGCAGCGATGCAGCGGAGGCCGCCGCACAGGCGCGCACGCTGGGCGAGCAGATCCTGGCCCAGTTGCGCCAGCCCTCGGTCCTGGCAGGCCACGAGCACCATTTTTCGGCCAGCATCGGCATCACGCTGCTGCGCGGTCACCAGGACTCGGTGGACGAAGTGCTCAAGCAGGCCGACATGGCGATGTACCGCGCCAAGGATGCCGGGCGCAACACCCTGCGGTTTTTCGACCCCGACATGCAGCAGGCCGTGAACCGCCGCGCCCAGCTGGAAACCGAGCTGCATGCGGGCCTGCGGCAGTCGCAGTTCCTGCTGCTCTACCAGCCGCAGGTGGACAGCCACGGGCACGTCATCGGCGCCGAAGCCCTGGTGCGATGGATGCATCCGGTGCGCGGCATGGTGCCGCCGGCGGAGTTCATTGCGCCGGCCGAGGAGTCCGGCCAGATCGTGCCGCTGGGCCGCTGGGTCTTGCAGACCGCGCTGCGCCAGCAGGCGCTGTGGCGCGCGCACCCCGCACTGGCCCGGCTGGCGCTGGCCATCAACGTGAGCGCGCGGCAGTTCCTGCAGGACGACTTCGTGGCCCAGGTGCTGCAGCTGCTGCAGGACACCGGCGCGGACCCCACGCGCATCAAGCTGGAGCTGACCGAGAGCCTGCTGCTGGACAACGTGGACAGCGTGATCGCCACCATGCGCGCCCTGAGGGCCCACGGCGTGGGCTTTTCGCTGGATGATTTCGGCACGGGGTACTCGTCGCTGAGCTATCTCAAGCGCCTGCCGCTGGACCAGATCAAGATCGACCAGGGCTTTGTGCGCGGGGTGCTGCAAGAGCCCAACGACGCGGCGATCGCACGCTCCATCATCGCGCTGGCAGGCAGCCTGGGCCTGGACGTGATCGCCGAAGGCGTGGAAACCGTGGCGCACCACGAGTTTCTGCTGGCGCACGGCTGCCGGTCCTTCCAGGGCTACCTGTTCGGGCGGCCGCTGGCGCTCGATGTGTTCGAGCGTCAGGCGCGCGAATCATCGTTGCCTGGCTGATTTGCACCTCGCAAGCCTTGCTCCCCGGCCAGCGCCCGGCGCCGCACAGTGCGCCCGGCCACAAAAAAAGCGCCCGAGGCGCCTTTCTTGTCAGCGGGGCCAGAGCCCAGCCATTACATCGCGCTGATTTCGCCCGACGAGATCTGGCCTGCGCGCAGAGCCTGGGCAGCCTGGGCCTGCACGGCAGCGCGGTCAGCGGTGGACTTGTAGGTCACCACGCGGGAGCCTGCGGGTTCGATGCTGCGGGTCTGGGCGACGCTGGTCGCTTCAGCAGCCACTTCGGCGCGGGTGCGGTTGGTGTCGAACTTGGCGGCGAACTGAGAAGCATCGGCTTCGTCAGCGTGGGCGCCGAAAGCAGCGAAAGCGGACACAGCGGCGATGGAGAGGAAGCGTGCGGTCTTGTTCATGATGGAACTCCTGTGATGCGGTGAATAAGGATGAGGATCGAAAGTACCTAGGTACTCAGTGATACGGGGCGCTGAATCGATTGGATTCAGATCAACCCTGCTCACCCGAAGGGATCTGGCCGGTGCGCACAGCGTCAGCAGCCTGGGCACGCACGGCAGCGCGGTCGGCGGTGGATTTGTAGGTCACGACGCGGGAGCCTGCGGGCTCGATGCTGCGGGTCTGGGCGACGGTGGAGGCTTCGGCAGCCACTTCAGCGCGGGTGCGGTTCGTGTCGAACTTCGTGGCGAATTGCGAAGCATCGGCTTCGTCAGCGTGGGCGCCGAAGGCAGCGAAAGCGGACACAGCGGCAATGGAGAGGAAGCGTGCGGTCTTGTTCATGATGAAAGTCCTTGAAGTTGAAAGCGTCTCAATAAAGCCGGTACAAAAACCATTCTTGAACCGGGTTCGGTGAGTCGCCTTGCGGGTTCGGCTCATCGATGGGTTGAACTGTACGCCGGTGGTGTTCAAAGAAAAACCGCTTGGTCGCGAACTGACTGTTCTGTAAATGGCAACAATCGCTTTTCAGCACCGAATACACGCAATGAACGCAGGAATCATCGAAATTTTGTTCTTTTAGCCGCACACAATGCAGCAATAGGACTCCTTTTCAAACACCCTCGCAGTGATTGGCCGGGCGTTGTAGTTTTCATAAATTCCATATGAATCAATGGCCTGCGTGCGAATTGGCCGACATCCGCGACGCATGCCGCCCTACCCATGGCTGCCTGCATGCCATGGCACGATGGTTGAACAACCAGAGGGAACTTGGGGCTTAGCACTCGATCAGAACGAGTGCTAATATTCACGGCTTAGAGGAAAGGATTCCTGGAATGAACATTCAGTATGGAACCGCGACGACGACTTTGGCGCCTTCCAACCCTTGGGCGCTCGTGCCCCCGCTGGGCAATTTGGACGCCTACATTTCGGCCGTCAACCGCCTGCCGCTGCTGACCCCCGAGGAAGAGCAGACCTACGCCCGCCAACTGCGCGACCACAGCGATGTGGACGCTGCCGGACGCCTCGTGATGTCGCACCTGCGCCTCGTGGTGTCGATCGCTCGCCAGTACCTCGGCTATGGCCTGCCCCATGGCGACCTGATCCAGGAAGGCAACGTGGGCCTGATGAAGGCCGTCAAGCGCTTCGACCCTGAACAGGGCGTGCGCCTGGTGAGCTACGCCATGCACTGGATCAAGGCCGAAATCCACGAATACATCCTGAAGAACTGGCGCATGGTGAAGGTGGCGACCACCAAGGCCCAGCGCAAGCTGTTCTTCAACCTGCGGTCCATGAAGCAGGGTTTCAAGGCAGACGCTGCTGCGGCCGATGCTGCGACCCACCGCGACACCCTGTCGGACAGCGAGATCAACGCGGTGGCCGCGCAGCTCAACGTCAAGCGCGAGGAAGTGATCGAGATGGAAACCCGGATGTCGGGCGGCGACGTGCTGCTGGACCCGGCTCCGTCGGACGACGGCGAGCAGGCGTTCGGCCCCATCGCCTACCTGGCCGACGCTTCGCACGAGCCCACCGCCATGATCGAGTCGCGCCAGCGTGACGCGCTGGCCACCGACGGCATCGCCACGGCCCTGGAAAGCCTGGACGACCGCAGCCGCCGCATCGTCGAAGAGCGCTGGCTCAAGGTCAACGACGACGGCACCGGCGGCATGACGCTGCACGAGCTGGCGGCGGTCTACGGTGTGAGCGCCGAGCGCATCCGCCAGATCGAAGTGGCTGCGATGAAGAAGATGAAGAAGGCACTGGCTGAATACGCATAAGCTTCCGCACCGTTAGCCAGAGGCAGCACGAAGTAGCGCGTTAACATCGCTGCTTCGCGGCTGGCACAACCACCAGAGGGCCCCGTCGGGGCCCTCTGTCATTCCAGCCTACCGAACGAACAATTCCAAGGAGATGCTCTTGTCACGCCCTGTTCCCCGCCGCGCCGCCCTGGCATTGGCGCTTGCCGCCCTGTCGCCATGGGCCCTTGCACAGCAGTCCCCGCAGAAGCCCGCCACCAAACCTGCGGCGGCGGCTGCCCCCGCTGCGGCTGCGGCACCCGTGGCGTGGCCCACCAAGCCAGTGCGCATCATCGTGGGCTTTCCCGCAGGCTCTTCGCCGGACCTGACGGCACGCACCATCGCCGAGCCCCTGTCCAAGGCGCTGGGCCAACCGGTGATCGTGGAGAACAAGGTGGGTGCGGGCGGCAACATCGGCGCCGATGCAGTGGCCAAGGCGCGTGACGACCACACCATCGGCCTGATGATCAACGGCAACATGACCATCGCCAAGATGCTCAACCCCGCCGTGCCCTATGACCCCATCAAGGACCTTGCGCCGCTGAGCCTGATCGGCACCTCGCCGCTGGTGCTGACCGCGCCCGTGAGCCAGCCCGGCGTATCCGCCACGGCCGATGCCCGCGAATTCTTCGTGGCCGCCCGCAATGGTGGCGACAAGTGGAGCTACGGCACGCCGGGCGTGGGCACGGTCGGCCACATCGGCACCGAACTGCTCAAGTCGCGCAGCAACATCAACCCCGTGCACGTGCCCTACCCCGGCTACCCGCAGGTGGCCACGGCCATGTTGGGCGGCCAATTGCAGATGGCGCTGCTGCCCCCCGCCCTGGCCCAGGCCCAGGTCAAGGCCGGCAAGCTGCGCGCCATCGGCGTCACGTCCGCGGGCCGCAGCCCGCTGGTGCCGGACGTACCGAGCCTCGCGGAGGCCGGCATCACGAACTTCAACCTCGAGATCTGGAACGCCTTCGCGGCACCAGCCACCATGCCCAAGCCCATCCAGGCCAAGGTGGCGGCACTGATCAGCGAGATCGCCCGCAGCCCCGACGTGCGCAGCAAGCTGTTCCAGCAGGGCTGGCAGGTGGTGGGCACCTCGCCCGAGGGCCTGGCCAACCGCATCAAGGCAGACACCAACCTGCTGGGCGGCGTGATCGCCATGCGGGGCATCAAGGCCGAATAAGGGCCTCGGCTGTACCTGATAAAAACCAAGGGCCCGCAAGCGGGCCCTTTTTGTTTCGCCACGCGTTGCCGATGCAGACGTGGTGGAAGTGACTGAGGTGGTGGCGGCGAGGATCGCTCGGCCGCTCAGCCCGCTTCGCCCAGCAGCGCCTTCACGTCCGAAGCCAGTGCCTGTGCGCCGCTGCCGTAGCGGTTGTACACCCGCAGGCGTCCTGCCGTGTCGTACACGTAGCTGCCGGCGGAGTGGTCCATGGTGTAGCTCGTGGGCGTCTTGCCGTCGACCTTCTTGTAGTAGATCTTGAAGTCCTTGGCGACCGCAGCCAGCTCTTCGGGTGTGCCGCGCAGGGCCAGGAAGCTGGGGTCGAAGTTGGTCATGTAGGCCTTGAGCACTTCGGGCGTGTCGCGCTCCGGGTCGACCGTGACGAAGATGCCCTGCAGGCGATCGCCATCCTTGCCCAGCATCTGCTTGACCTCGGCCAGCTCCTGCATCGACGTGGGGCAGACATCGGGGCACTGCGTGAAGCCGAAGAACACCACCACCACCTTGCCCGCAAAGTCCTTGATGTGGCGCGGCTGGCCGTTGTGGTCGGTCAGGGGCAGGTCGCGTGCATAATCGGCGCCGGTGATGTCCACGCCACGGAACTCGGCCTTTTTCTCGGTGCATGCCGTCAAAAGCCCGCCACCGCTGATGGACAGGGCGGCAACAGCTATCGTTTTAAGAGCATTTCTCTTGAGCATGGTATTTACAGCACATAGTGGTCCACCAGCAGCGCCGCGAACAGCACGCTCAGGTGGATGAGTGAAAAACGGAAGGTCTTGCGCGCCAGCGCGTCCGAGTAGTTGCGCCACAGTGCAAAGCCGTAGCCGCAAAAGCCCGCGCTGAGCACCACCGCAGCCGCCAGGTAGATCCACGAGCTCATGCCATACACGAAGGGCATGAGGCAGCCCGCGAACAGGATCAGCGTGTAGAGGAACACCTGCAGCCGCGTGAACTCGTTGCCGTGGGTCACCGGCAGCATGGGCAGGCCGGACTTGCGGTAGTCCTCCACGCGGTACAGCGCCAGCGCCCAGAAGTGCGGCGGCGTCCACAGGAAGATGATGAGGAACAGGATCAGCGCCTCGGGGCCCACATCGTTCGTCATGGCCGCCCAGCCCAGCACCGGGGGCATGGCGCCGGACGCGCCGCCAATCACGATGTTCTGCGGCGTGAGGGGTTTGAGGATCACCGTGTACACGACGGCATAGCCGACGAACGTGGCGAAGGTGAGCCACATGGTCAGCGGGTTCACCCAGAAGTAGAGCAGCAGCGACCCGGCTGCGCACAGCGCCGCCGAAAACAGTAGCGTCTGGGCATTGGAAAGCTCGCCCTTGGCCGTGGGGCGCCAGGCGGTGCGCTTCATCTTGGCGTCGATGCCCTGCTCCACGATGCAGTTGAACGCGGCGGCCGCGCCGGCGACCAGCCACACCCCCACGCAGGCGATGAGCATCAGGCCGAACTGCGCCGCGGTGGGCATGCCCGGCACCGCCAGCACCATGCCGATGAGCGCGCAGAACACGATGAGTTGCACCACGCGCGGCTTGGTCAGGGCATAGAACTGCGCAAAGCGCGATGGCGGGGCAGCAAGGGCGGGGACAGCGGTCATGCAGAGACTCTCGGTGCGGTGGAACGCACAGGAAAATTGTGGGTGGCGGCAGCCACGCGGCTGGACGCCAGGGCCCAGGTCAGCACCACCACCAACGCAGCAGCGCCGCCGGTGTGCAGCACGGCGGCGACCAGGGGCCAGTCCAGCACCACGTTCGACAGGCCCGTGGCCAGCTGCAGCAGCGCCAGGCCTGCCAGCCACCGCGCCTGCACCGGCAGCGCGCCGGTGCGGTGCAGGCGCCATGCGGTCAGGCCCAGCGCCAGCAGCACCACATAGGCCGCGAGCCGGTGCACATAGTGGATAGCGGTCAGGCCCGCAAAACTGATGTGGCTGCCGTCTTGCAGCATGCCGAGCGCGCGCCAGATCTGAAAGCCCTGCGCAAACTCCATGTCGGGCCACCAGCTGCCCTGGCAGGTGGGGAAGGTCGTGCAGGCCAGCACGGCGTAGTTGGTGCTGACCCAGCCGCCCAGGACCACCTGCGCACTGACCAATACGCCCGTCCACACCAGCGCACGGCGCAGACCTGGGGACACCGCCACGGGGACCCTGCCCAGTGCGGTGTGGGTGTGGCGCACGGCCTGCACACAGAGGAGCGCCAGCAGCACCAAGCCGCCGATCAGGTGGAGCGTGACGATGGCAGGAAAGAGCTTCATGGTCACCGTCAGCGCGCCAAAGGCGCCCTGCAGGCACACCCAGAACAGCGTGAACGTCGGCCACCAGGGGCTCAGCGGCGGTCGCTCGCCCTCGCCCCGCGCCGCGCGGCGGTGCTGCACCCAGGCAGAGACCGTGAGCACAATGATGAGCACGCCCACGCCGGTGGCCAGGTAGCGGTGGATCATTTCGACCCAGGCCTTGCCGTGCGTCACCGGGCCGGTGGGCATGGCCTCCTGTGCGGCCGCGATTTCGCTGCGGGCGCCCACGGGACTGGCGCTGCCATAGCAGCCGGGCCAGTCCGGGCAGCCCAGGCCCGAGTCGGTCAGGCGCGTGAACGCACCGAACAGCACCAGATCGAAGGTGAGGAACAGCGTGAGCACCGTGAGGGCCTGCAGGCGGCGCAATGGCGTCGTGCCGCGGTTGCGCAGCCCCACCCACACGAGCGGGCCCAGCGCGATCACCACGCCCAGCAGCATCATGCGGGCCAGCGGCGCGAGGTCGTACAAAGGCTGTGAAGCGTCCATCGTCAGGGCGTTCCTGGCCGGCCGGCCTCGTCCCAGGACGACGACGCGCGCAGCAGGCGTTCCAGGTCACGCTTGGCCTTGGCCGCACCGCTGCTGTCCATGGCAGCCGGAAAACGCATCATCCAGTTGCCCATGGGATCGACCACGTACAGGTGGTCGGTCAACTGATGGCCATCGGCCGGGGCCAGCCAGGCACCCAGCGCCGCAGCGTCCACCCGCAGCGCCGTGGCCTTCTGCAGCGCGGGCTGCAGCTCGGCAGGCACGGGCGCGCCATCGTTCACGAGCCACACCCAGTCCACGCGGTCCTTCTCCCTGCCAACGCTCTCGCGCAGTTGCCGCTGCAGGTACAGGTGCTTCTGGCACGCAGCATCGCAAGCCCCCCCGGCCACGCTGACCAGGAGCCATTGGCCCTTGAGCGAGGACAGCGGCACCGGGCTGCCATCGAGCGCCGTGGCGGTCAAGGCCGGCATGGTGCGCTGGGGATCGATCAGCTCGCCATAGTTGCGCCGGCCTTCGGGGCGGATGACGTAGTAGGTGAAATAAGAGGCGACGACCGGGGCCGCGCAGATGAGCAGCACGCCCAGCATCTTCCAGCGGCCGTGGTGCGTGCGCTGTGCCGACGCCACCGCATCGCCAGCGGCAGGCAGCGTGTGCACGGTCAGGCCCAGGGGATGCTCGTCCCCCTGGCCCTCAGGCGGCAGGCTGGCTGCGCGGGCGAATGAACCGTCGGACGAGTTGGAACCAGACATAGAGAAGTGCAATCAGGCCGCAGAGCCCGAACCATTGAAATGCGTAACCGTAGTGTTTGTCGACACCGGCGCCGACCACAGGCCAGTCGCGTTGCAAGCCTTCGCTTGCCGTGCCGGTCTGGAGCACCGTGAGGTTGGCGAGCGCAAGACCGGTTTCGGTGCGGTACGCTGCCAGGTCGAGATTTTGCCGGATGCGAGAAGACCCCTGAGCACTATCGGCGCCCTGGAACTCATACAGCCGCGATGGCGACGCTGCCACGCGGCCCTCCACCCGGACCAAGGCATCTGCCGGCGTCTGGATGAGCGGCAACTGGGTGCGGTCCTGGAAATTGCGTGGCGCCCAGCCGCGCTGCACCAGCACCACCCCACCGCCGGGCGCGCTCAGCTGCAGCGGCGTGAGCACGAAAAACCCCGGGCGGCCCTGCATCTGGCGGTTGTCGAGGTACACCGTGTGCGCAGGCAGCCAACGCCCCTCGATCTGCACCGCACGGTGCACCAGCGCCTGCGTGTCTGCGGCTGGCACTGCGGGGCCCGCGCTGGCGAACAGGCTCACCCCATCGATCGCGGGCAGCCGCCCGCGCTCGTCCAGCGCAGCCTGCAGCGCCTCTTTCTCGGCCGCGCGCGACAGCTGCCAGCGGCCCAGCGAAGCCGTGATGGCCATGCCTACCAGCGCAGCCAGCGCGATCAGCCAAAAACGCAGGCCCACAGGACGTTGGACAGTGGTCACGGGATAATGGGCTCCATGAAATATCTTGTGGTGATGGCGTTCATTGCTATTTTGGCGAGCCTCGCGTCGGCGCTGTTCTTCATGATGCGCAGAGGCCGGAGCGAGAAGGACGACCGGGCCAAGGGCAACCACATGGCCAAGGCCCTGGCAGTCCGGGTCGGATTGTCCATTGTGCTGTTTTTGTGCCTGCTGCTGGCCTGGAAGCTCGGCTACATCCAACCCACTGGGCTGCCTGCGAGCCGCTGAACGCCCTTTGGGGTGCGCGCCCCTGGTCGCCGCAGCCAAGGATCCCGGCAGGGCCCACCAAGCTGCCTGCAGCCGCGAGCGGTGCGCCTTGGCTGGTCCAACAACCAACAAAAAAGCGCCTTGCGGCGCTTTTTTTGTCAGTGCCTGGCGCTCTGCCTACATCCAGTAGACCAGCACGTACAGGCCCAGCCAGACCACGTCCACAAAGTGCCAGTACCAGGCAGCGCCTTCGAAGCCGAAGTGCTTGTCGGCCGTGAAATGGCCCTTTTGCAGGCGCAGCGTGATCACCAGCAGCATCAGCATGCCCAGGAACACGTGGAAGCCGTGGAAGCCGGTCAACATGAAGAAGGTGGAGCCGAACACGCCCGAGTTGAGCTTGAGGTTCAGGTCGGTGTACAGGTGGTAGTACTCGTAGCCCTGCACGCACAGGAAGACGAAGCCCAGCAGCACCGTGGCCCACATGAAGGCGATGGTCTTGCCGCGGTGGTTTTCACGCAGTGCGTGGTGGGCGATGGTCAGCGTCACGCCCGAGGTCAGCAGCAGCGCGGTGTTGATCGTGGGCAGCCAGAAGGGACCGACGGTCTGGAAGGGCTCCACGATGCCGGCGGGCGATGCCGTGACGCCCGCGGCGATGCTGGGCCAGACGGCCTTGAAGTCAGGCCAGAGCAGCGCGTTGTCCAGGCTGCCCAGTGCGGGCACCGAGTGCGAGCGCGCCCACCACAGGGCCGTGAAGAACGCGCCGAAGAACATCACCTCGGAGAAGATGAACCAGCTCATGCTCCAGCGGTAGGAGATATCGATCTTGTGGCCGTACAGGCCACCCTGGCTCTCGCGCACGGCGTCGCCGAACCACTGGTACAGCACGAACAGCCACCACACCATGCCCAGGGCCAGGGAATACTTGCCCCAGTCGTGGCCGTTGATCCATTGGCCTGCGCCCAGGATGACGAAAAACAGCCCAGCTGCCGCCATCACCGGGTGGCGAGACTCTGCAGGCACGTAGTAGTACGGGGTTCCGCCGTGGGTCGATGCACTCATTTCAGCTCCTGGCTCTCAAAATCTTTGTTTGTCTCGGTCTTGTCTTCGGAGTACGTCGTCCCCCACCCGATTCGACCAATATTCATCTACTTATTCACGCAACTCAAACGATCCAGTTCACCAGCCCGATCAAGCCGATCACCAGCAGGAAGACAGCCACCAGGCCGACCACGATGATGTGCAGCGGATTGAGCTTCTCCACATCCTGCTGGTACTCGCTGCCCTTGCGCAGGCCGATCAGCGACCAGGCCACGGCGCGCACCGTGCGCAGCAGCGAGCCCTTGCGCTCGTGCGGCTTCGCCGCCACGGCGGGTTGCTCCACCGGCGCATTCATGAACCGGCCCCCGTCGCCAGTGCGGCTGGCAACACAGGGCTCACGGCTGCGGTCGATTCGGGTGCCGCAGGCGTCTTGCCACCGACTTCGAAGAAGGTGTAGGACAGCGTGATCGTGGTCACGTCCTTGGACAGGCGCGGGTCGATCACGAAGGCCACCGGCCACTCCTTCTTCTCACCGGGCTCGAGCGTGTACTGGTTGAAGCAAAAGCACTCGAGCTTGTTGAAGTGCGCTGCCGCCTGACGGGGCGCATAGCTTGGGATGGCCTGAGCCGCCATGCGGCGGTTCTGGATGTTCTGGAACTCGTACATCACTGTCGTCAGCTCGCCAGGGTGCACCTGCACCGAACGCTGCGCGGGCTTGAAGTCCCAGGGGCCGCGCGCATTGGCGTCGAACTCGACGGTGATGGTGCGGGTCTTGTCCACCTGCGTGTTGGCAGGCACCTTCACGTCCTTGCCCGCCACGCCGTTGCCCGGCACCTGACGCTCGGAGAGCGACAGGATGTTGATGCCCGTCATCTCGCAGATGTGCTTGTAGATGGGGATCAGCACATAGCCGAAGGCGAACATGCCGGCCGCGATCACGACCAGCTTGCCGACCATCTTGGCGTTTTCGCGGTGCAGGCTCATGGCAGTCGGTGCGTTGTTCAGCGGGACATCAGCACGACCTTGACCATGAACCCGACGAAGAAGACGACGGCCACGGAAGCAAGGATCAATGCCATCCGCAGGTTGCTCTTCTTTTGTTCGGGCGTCATGGGCATGGCATCAACCGATCACGCGGGTTGCCGTGGCATCCAGCTTGGGTGGGTTTTCAAAGGTGTGGAACGGTGCAGGCGATGGCACTTCCCACTCCAGGCCTTCGGCTCCGTCCCAGGGCTTGGCGGGGGCCTTTTCGCCCTTGCCGCGCATCGCGGGGACCACCACGGCCAGGAAGAAGTACACCTGCATCAGGCCGAAACCGAACGCGCCCACCGAAGCGATGGCGTTGAAGTCTGCGAACTGCATGGGGTAGTCGGCATAGCGGCGGGGCATGCCGGCCAGGCCCAGGAAGTGCATCGGGAAGAACGTGATGTTGAAGGTGATCAGCGAGCCCCAGAAGTGGATCTGGCCGCGCTTTTCGGAGTACATCACGCCGGTCCACTTGGGCAGCCAGTAGTAGACGCCAGCGAACATGGAGAACAGCGAGCCGGCCACCAGCACGTAGTGGAAGTGGGCCACCACGTAGTAGGTGTCCTGCAGCTGGATGTCGATGGGCGCCATGGCCAGGATCAGGCCCGTGAAGCCACCCATCGTGAACACGAAGATGAAACCCACTGCGAACAGCATGGGGGTCTCGAACGTCATGGAGCCGCGCCACATCGTGGCGATCCAGTTGAAGATCTTCACGGCCGTGGGCACGGAGATCAGCATGGTGGCATACATGAAGAACAGCTGGCCCGTCACAGGCATGCCGGTCGTGAACATGTGGTGGGCCCACACGATGAACGACAGGATGGCGATCGACGAGGTGGCGTACACCATGGAGGCGTAGCCGAACAGCTTCTTGCGGGCGAACGCGGGCACGATCTGGCTGATGATGCCGAAGGCCGGCAAGATCATGATGTACACCTCGGGGTGGCCGAAGAACCAGAAGATGTGCTGGTACATCACCGGGTCGCCGCCGCCGGCGGGGTTGAAGAAGCTGGTGCCGAAGTGGCGGTCCGTCAGCGTCATGGTGATGGCGCCAGCCAGCACGGGCATCACGGCGATCAGCAGGTAGGCGGTGATGAGCCAGGTCCAGGCGAACATGGGCATCTTCATCAGCGTCATGCCGGGGGCGCGCATGTTCAGGATGGTCACGATGATGTTGATCGAGCCCATGATGGACGAGGCACCCAGGATGTGCATCGCGAAGATGCCAGCGTCCATGGAGGGGCCCATCTGCAGCGTCAGCGGTGCGTACAGCGTCCAGCCGGCAGCGGGTGCGCCACCGGGCATGAAGAACGAGCTCACGAGCATCAGCGCCGCAGGAATCATCAGCCAGAAGCTGAAGTTGTTCATGCGCGCGAAGGCCATGTCGGAGGCGCCGATCTGCAGCGGGATCATCCAGTTCGCAAAGCCCACGAAGGCCGGCATGATGGCGCCGAACACCATGATCAGGCCGTGCATGGTGGTGAGCTGGTTGAACAGCTCGGGATTGACCAGCTGCAGGCCGGGCTGGAACAGCTCGGCGCGGATCAAGAGGGCCAGGATGCCGCCCACCATCAGCATGGTGAAGGAGAACAGCAGGTACAGCGTACCGATGTCCTTGTGGTTGGTAGCGAACACCCAGCGGCGCCAGCCGGTGGGACCATGGTGGCCATGGTCGTCGTGTGCGTGGTCGCCAGCGTGCCCGTGGTTGTCGAGAACTGCGCTCATGTTGGATTCCTCAATCAATACGTAGGGCGATGATTACTTGCCGCGCTGGGCCACGATTTCAGCCGGCTGCACCAGCTGTCCGGTCTTGTTGGACCAGGAGTTCTTCGTGTAGGTCACCACAGAGGCGATATCGGTATCGCTGAGCTGCGCCCAGGACGGCATCGCACCATTGGCCGCGCCCTTGAGCAGGATCTGGATCTGCTTGGCGTGGTCGGCATCGAGCACGATGGCCGAGCCGTCCAGTGGCTTGATGGGGCCGGCGCCCTTGCCGTTGGCCTGGTGGCAGGCTGCGCAGTTGGCGGCATACACCTTCTCGCCGCGCTTCATGATGTCGTCCATCGTCCAGACCTTGGTCGGGTCGTCCAGCTTGGCGGCGGCCTTCTTCTTCTGGTCGGCCACCCACGCCGTGTAGTCCTCGGCGGAGACGACCTTCACGTGGATGGGCATGTAGGCGTGTTCCTTGCCGCACAGCTCGGCGCACTGGCCGTAGTAGTCGCCGATCTTCTCGGCGCGGAACCAGGTGTCGCGCACGAAGCCAGGGATCGCATCCTGCTTGATGCCGAAGGCGGGCACCATGAACGCGTGGATCACGTCGTTGGCGGTGGTGATGATGCGGATCTTCTTGTTGACCGGCACCACCATCGGGTTGTCGACCTTGAGCAGGTAGTTGGCGGGCGCTTCCTTGACGTTGCCGCTGTCGGACATCACGCGGTGGCTGCTGTCCAGCGTGGAGATGAAGGCCAGGCCCTCGCCTTCGCCGGTGATGTAGTCGTAGCCCCACTTCCACTGGTAGCCCGTGGTCTTGATGGTGAGGTCGGCGTTGGTCGTGTCCTTTTGCGCCACCAGCACCTTGGTCGCCGGCAGGGCCATCAGGATCACGATGATGAAGGGGACGATGGTCCAGACCACTTCGACAGTGACGGACTCATGGAAGTTGGCCGCCTTGGCACCCTTGGAGCGGCGATGTTTCCAGATCGAGTAGAACATCACGGAGAACACTGCCACGAAGATCACCGTGCAGATGATCAGCATCATCCAGTGCAGGAAATGCTGCTCTTCTGCGATCTTGGTGACGGGCGGGGCCAGGTTCAGCTGGTTGACTGCGGGGCCGCCAGGCAGGTCCTGAACGGCATGGGCTACGGAACCTACCCATGCACCGGCAATCAGCAGCAGAGAAGCCAGCTTGTTGGAAATGCTCTTCATAGTTCTCACTTACTTCTAAGCCTCAATTTAACCAATCCCCTGTGTGCGCCTGCGTGGGGTCAGGCTGCGCGCAAGGCCATGCGGATCTCCGATGCCAGGGCCGGGCGAAGCTCGGGGCGCACGTAACGCCCCACGTCTATCGACCGTCCTTGGCCAGACAAGGTGATCAGCGATCGGTCGCCGGTCTTGGGTTCCACACGGACCCAGTGCCGGTCGAATTCGGCGCGTTTCAGCTTGCCTGCTGTCTCCTGCTCCACCACCAGGCGCGAGCCCTGCAGTGAAATCCTCTCGCCGTCGGCCGCATGACGTCCGTACATGGCGAATGCCCATCCAACAACCACTATCTCCAGCCATGCGAACGGCATGACCAGCCGGGCTCCGAGCATCCAGAAAAAAGTCGCAATGCCCAGTGATACCGAACACAGCGACAGGTACATCCACCCCATCTGCGCGGGGGTGACCGAGCAGTTGCGAGCCAGGCGCCAATCGATGCGCTGGCCCGAGACAGTGGCAAAACGAAAGATCAAGCCTGTCACCGGTGGTGCTCACAAGACCGGCGACTGCCGCCGCACCAGCAAAAATACCGGTGCTGCATGCGCAGCCGCCACGTTGCGCGGGAGGATGTGCCCGAAATCCCAATAACCCTGAATTGTACCGTGCCTTGTTCCACATCATTGACACGCTGTTGCAAGTGAAGGCCATACCCCCATATGGGTGCGCCGCGTTCGCAACACTCTCGAAAAGCAAGTCTGGAAAACCCTGTGCGGGCCTGCCCGGTCAGGGGTTGCGCGGCCCGCCGTTGTGACCGTCCTTGCTGCCCTGGCGCAGCATGGCGCGCATGTCCTGCAGCGACACGGCGCTGCTCTCGCTCACGCGCAGGCGGGGCGCGGGCTTGAAGGCGTGGCCGTAGATGATCTCGAAGGTCAGTGCCAGCTGCCCGCCTTCCGCCGGGTCGGGCAGCCGCTCTGCCAGCGCCTCGTACAGGCGGTCCCGCCAGCGCCGGCCGCGCAGCGCGCCGAAGCGCTCGGGATGCAGATTGCAGCCGAGTTCGCGCAGCTCCTGCACCAGCCGCTCGGGCGTGGCAAAGGTCAGCCGGATGCGCTCCATGTCCATCACGGGCTCGGCGAAGCCGGCGTGCACCAGCATGTCGCCCCAGTCGTGCATGTCCGTGAAGGCATGGCCTGCCGGCGGCCAGCCCAGTGCGGCGTAGACGGCATGCAGCTCGCGCAGGGTGTCCGGGCCCAGGCACGAGAACATCAGGTAGCCGTCCACCGCCAGGGCACGGTGCCACTGGCCGATCAGCGCCTGCGGGTCGGCGGCGGTGTGCAGCGCCATGTTGGCCCACAGCATCTGCACGCTTGCATCCGGCGGCATGCCGAACTGCGGGCTGCCCGCACCCCAGCGCGCGGGGCTCCACCAGGGCTTGGCCAGGGAATGCTGCGCTGCGCCGTCAAGCCGGGGCGCGCTTTCGTAGACCTGGCAACGTGCCTTGGGATAGCGGGCACTCACCAGCGCATGGCCCTGCAGGCCGCCGCGCAGGGCGTCCCAGTGGCACCAGGATTCGGGGGGCTTGCGTATCCACTGCAGGCGGTCTTCCATGCGGCGCGCCACTTCTTCGTGCAGCCAGGGCGATGTGGCGGGCGCAGCCGCATGCCAGCGGGCTGCGGCGGTGGGGTCGATGGTGGGGGGACGCTCGGAAGACATGGAGGGGTGTGCACGGGGACGCGCGAGTATATTGATTCATGCTCTTCAAGGCCCTTCTAGGGATTTCCCGCCGCACGCGCGCCTCGGCCGCCCACATTCCCAGCCAGTGCGCGGTGTGCCATGCCTGGCCGTCGCAAAGGGTGTGCAATGCCTGCGCCGCGCGGTTCGCCCAGCCGACTGCACGCTGCCAGCGCTGCGCCCTGCGCGTGCCGGACGGAGTCGACGTCTGCGGGGCCTGCACGTTGCACCCTCCGCTGTTCGATGCCTGCATCGCCGCGGTGGACTACGCCTACCCCTGGGCGGACATCCTGGGCGACTTCAAGTTCCGCGGCGATGCAGGGTGGGCGGCCACGCTGGCGACACTGATGCGCAGCACGCCCTGGATCGAACCCGCGCTCGAAGCCGCCGACCGCGTGCTGCCCGTGCCGTTGTCCACCGACCGCCTGCGCGAGCGGGGCTTCAACCAGTCGGCACTGCTGGCGCGGCAACTGGCTGGCGCCAAGGCCGACGCGCTCACCCTGCTGCGCATCCATGCCACCGAAGCCCAGAGCAGCCTGCCGCGCGCGCAGCGCCTGCGCAACCTCCACGGCGCCTTTGCGGTGGAACCGGCACGCGCCGCCCGCCTGCAGGGCCAGCGCGTCGTGCTGCTGGACGACGTGATGACCACCGGAGCGACCCTGCATGCCGCCACACAAGCCCTGCGCGAAGCCGGCGCGGCGCACGTCACGGCCATCGTGCTGGCCCGCACCGGGGCCGACTGACGGGATACTTTTGATTACCAGCGGTTGCTCAACTCACACTTGCGACGATGACAATAGGGGCCTATGTTCCATATCGTCCTCGTCGAGCCCGAGATCCCGCCCAACACGGGGAATGTGATTCGCCTGGCGGCCAACACGGGCTGCACGCTCCATCTGATCGAACCCCTGGGGTTCTCGATGGACGACCGGCAGATGCGCCGTGCCGGGCTGGATTACCACGAATACGCCCAGGTGCAATGCCACGCCGGGTGGACCGCCTTCCTGCGCGACGCGCAGCCGGACCCGGCGCGCATGTTCGCCATGACCACGCACGGCTCGCAGCCGGTGCACTCCACCCCGTTCTTCCTGGGCGACTGGCTGGTCTTCGGCGCCGAGACGCGCGGCCTGCCGCCCGAGCTGCGCGACAGCTTCCCGCCCGCCCAGCGCCTGCGCCTGCCCATGGTGGCGGGCCAGCGCAGCCTGAACCTGTCCAACGCGGTGGCGGTGACCGTGTTCGAGGCGTGGCGCCAGAACAGCTTCGCCATGCCCGATGGCGGCATCGAAGTGGAACCTGAAGGTACGATCATCAGCGGCTTTGCGCAGCTGAGCTGATCCAGGCCGGCTTCGCTTGCGGCAAAGCGCCCGGACTGCACTGCCTGGGCTCAAGACAGGCCGCACCAGCACGGTAATGGCACCACGCATTACCCGGCACGTTGGAGTGTGAACAAGGCAGGCAAAACGCCTTGCCTGGCTGCCTTGCCTGCCCTGCCTCGCCCGGTCCAACCCATCCCAGTCAGGACCTAGGGATCCTTTGCACGCATCGAGCTGCCACGTGTGCGCTGCGGATCGGGATGGAGTGCAAGGCGCAAAACGCAGCCATAGCCATAGCCATAGCCATAGCCATAGCCATAGCCATAGCCATAGCCATAGCCATAGCCATAGCCATAGCCATAGCCATAGCCATAGCCATAGCCATAGCCATAGCCATAGCCATAGCCATAGCCGTAGCCATAGCCATTGCGAGTATTGGCAACGCCGCAGGCCGCCCGAGACCGCAGATGCACACGGCGCGATGGTTCGTGCAGAGGGTCCCTAGCTCTTCTGGCGCTGCTGCTCCGCCATCGCCAGCGGCACCTGCTCGCTGAGGAAATCCAGAAACACCTTGGTGCGTGCCGGCAGCATGCGGCCCGAGGGCAACGCAGCGTAGACGGTGTAGCGCGAGAAGATCCACGCGGGCAGGATGTGCACCAGCTCGCCCCGTGCGAGGTGCTCTTCCGCCAGCAGGCGCGAAGTGACGGCCACGCCGGCACCGTCCACGGCGGCGCGCAGCAGCAGCTCGGTGCTCACGGACTGCAGCACCGCGGGCATGTCGATTTCCTGCGCGGGCTGCTTGCCGCTGAGCGACTGCAGGCGCAGCTTGCGCCCGGGCCCCGCTTGCGAGCGCGCGGCCATGCCCGAGTCGCGCAGGTGGTCGTGGTGCACCAGGTCCTGCGGTTCGCGCGGAATGCCGCGGCGCTCCAGGTAGTCGGGCGATGCGACCACGATCGCTTCGCCCTGCAGCAGGGGCCGCGCCACGATGTTGGCGTCGAAGTCCTCGCCCGCGACCATGATGGTCACATCGAACTCGTCCACGCGCGCCATCGCGAAAGCGTCGATGCTGATGTCCAGCATCAGCTTGGGGTAGTGGGCATGCCACAGCGCCACCATGGGCGCGAGGAAATTGCTGGCCAGCACGGGCGCTGCCACGATGCGGATCGTGCCGCGCAGGTCGCGCGTGCTGGCGGCGGCCGCGGCTTCGGCGTCATCGATCTCGTGCAGGATGGTGTGCACGCGCTGCAGGTACGACTCCCCCGCGTCGGTGAGCGCCAGCTTGCGCGTCGTGCGCTGCAGCAGGCGCGTGCCCAGGTGCTGCTCCAGCTCGGCCACCATGCGGGTGACCACCGGGGGCGACATGTCCATGGCGCGGGCGGCGGCGGCAAAGCCGCCCTCCTCCACCACGCGCTCGAAGACTTTCATGGCTTGCAGGCGGTCCATGGTTCAAGCCTCCTGCCTAAAAACACGAGCGTCTAACGAGAGCGCAGTCCGTGGAACACGCGCGATCCAGGCCAGCGACCGCCGCGCAAGGGCCGCCCAAGCTGAGCAGCGGCGCTTCCCTTGCGTGCGCTGGCGGTGTCCCCCTTCCCGAATGGCGCAGCCATTCGAGAGAAGGGGGAAGCGGCACAGCCGCTCAGGGGGTTGTCCTTCTACGCCGGAGCGCCGAAGTTGCGCGCCAGCGATTCCGCCACGCACACCGGCTTGTCGCTGCCCTCGCGCTCCACGGTCACCAGCCACGTCATCTGCATGCCATCGGGCGCCACGGGCTCGGCGGCCTGCAGCGTCAGGCGCGCACGCAGGCGGCTGCCCACCGGCACCGGCGCGGTGAAGCGCACCTTGTTGAGCCCGTAGTTCACGCCCATGCGCGAGCCCTCGATGGCCAGGCCCGTCTCGAAGAACTGCGGGATCAGCGACAGCGTGAGAAACCCGTGCGCGATCGGCGCGCCGAACGGCCCGGCCTTCGCACGCTCGGGGTCCACATGGATCCACTGGTGGTCGCCCGTGGCCTGGGCGAACAGGTTGACCTGTTCCTGCGTGATGGTGATCCAGTCGGTCACGGCGACCTCCTGGCCGACGCTGGCGCTGACTTCGGAGTAGGAGCGAAAGATTTTCATCGCCCCAATGTAGCGCCGCACCCGGGCGCGCCTTGTCTGGCGCGGGACAGCAGGTGTTTTCCCGCAGGATTTCTTGTTTCACAGCGTCCTTCAAAACCGCGTCCGTCATGCGTCGAGCCAGGTGCGGATGCCTTGCCATTGCTCCAGATCGCGCGCCACGCGGCCCGGCGCCACGTCGAACAGCGTGAGGCCGTGCGCCGCCAGGTGCACATAGTTCTGCGTGTCGCGCAGATAGCCCAGGACCGGAAACCCGAGGTTGTCCACGAAGTGGTGCAACTGCTCGGCCGCCTTGGTGCGCCCATCCACCCGCATGCCCACGATGCCCACTGGCACACCCGCTGCGTGGCGGTGCTCGGCCAACTGGTCCAGGAAGCTGCGCGTGGCGAAGATGTCGAACACGCTGGGCTGCAGCGGCACGATGACCTTGTCGGCCAGCTTGAGCACGTCGTTCAGCCGCCAGCCATGCAGGCCGGCAGGCGTGTCCAGCACGGCGTGCGTCGTGCCCTTGGGCGGGCGGCTGATCACGTCCGAGCTGGCATCCCAGGCGCCGATGGTGCGTGCGGCCGGAGGCCGCAGGCCCAGCCACAGTTTGGCGGACTCCTGCCGGTCCGTGTCGCCCAGGATCACGGGGTGCCCCTGGCTCGCAAAGTAGCCCGCGATGTTGGTGGACAGCGTGGACTTGCCCACGCCGCCCTTGGGATTGGCGACAACGATCACTGGCATGGCGAGCTCCTTCGAATCTTTGGGTTCATGAAAACTTCAAGCCAAATCGTGCCCTACCGCTTGATGGATAGGCGCTAGCAGCTATTAAATTCAGAGCAAAACCGTGCAGACCGCACGGACCGCACAGACCACCTGCACGGCGGCGCTGCAGCCACCTGGGACGGTCCGCCCTCAGGCGTGCTGCCCGCCCCGCTTCACAAAGAACAGCCCCGCACCCACCGCCATCAGCAGCCCGCCGAACACCCGGTTCTGCGTGCGCACGGCCCGCGCGCTGCGCATGAGGCGGCGCAGCGCGCTGGCCCCGAAAGCGTAGCCGTGCATCACCACCACGTCCACCGTCAGCGTGGTGGCGGCCATCACCAGCAGTTGCGTCCACAGCGGGCGGGTGTCGGTCATGAACTGTGGCAGCACGGCCACCATGAAGATGATGCCCTTGGGGTTGGTGGCATTGGTCAAAAAGCCTGTCAGGCAGCGCTTTTGCCAGGTGCCCGCCGACGCGGCCTCGTCGCCCTGCACGGGCGACGCATCGCCCGCGCGCCATTGGTTGAAGCCGACGTAGATCAGGTAGCAGGCGCCCAGCACCTTCACGATGCTGAAGGCCACCTCGGACGCCAGCAGCAGCGAGCCCACACCCGCGCCTGCGACCAGCAAGATCAGCAGCAGCCCCAGCTGCAGGCCCAGGATGGTGGCGCCCGTCTTGCGCACGCCGTACGACAGGCCGTGGCTCATCGACAGCACGGCGCCGGAGCCCGGCGACACCGCTATCAGGCACGATGCCGCAAAAAACGCCAGCCAGGTCTGCAAGTCCATGAGGTCACACCAAGAGAAAGCCAAGAGGGGCCCGCATCTTAGCAACGCGGCCTGCCTGGCGGCTTGACGCAGGCAAAAACAGCCGCTCGCGCTCAGCCACCCAGCGCAAGCAGCTATCAAAAAAGAAGCACGCCGGTGGACTGCCGCGCAACCACGTCAGGCTGGTGCAGTAAACACGGCACACCCGCTGCCGCGCGGCCTCAGCGGTGCCAAAATCCATGCCATCCGTACGCCTTTAGCACGGGCATGCGGACGTGCGGCCTCAAGCCCCGCACAGGCCCGCTCGTATGTTCCGCACACGCTCCCCCACACCTTGAACAGGCCACGGCTTTGGCCGTCGCCCCAGCCTTTATTCAGACATGGAACACGCCCCCACCTGGCTCACCTACGGCTTCCTGTACCTCACCGCCGCGGTGCTGGCCGTGCCCATTGCCAAGGCGCTGGGCCTCGGGGCCATCATCGGCTACCTGGCGGCGGGCATCGCCATCGGGCCCTGGGGCCTGGGGCTGGTGAGCAACGTGCAGGACATCCTGCACTTCGCTGAATTCGGCGTGGTGTTGATGCTGTTCCTCGTCGGGCTGGAGCTGCAACCGAGCCGCCTGTGGGCGCTGCGCCGCCCCATCTTCGGCACGGGCTCCGCGCAGGTGCTGGGCTGTGCGGCCGTGCTGTTTGCGCTGGGTGCCCTTGCCGGACTGCCCTGGCGCGTGAGCCTGGTGGGCGCCCTGGGCCTGGCCTTGTCATCCACCGCCATCGCGCTGCAGTCGCTGGCCGAGCGCAACCTCATGCGCACCCAGAGCGGGCAAGCGGGCTTCTCCATCCTGCTGTTCCAGGACGTGGCGGCCATCCCCATCCTGGCGCTGCTGCCGGTGCTGGGCGCCGCTGCGGGCGACGGCGCGGGCCACACGCCGGGCGAGATGGCGCTGGAGGTGCTCAAGATCGTGGGCGTGATCGCCGCCATCATCCTGGGCGGGCGCCTGCTGCTGCGCCCCGTGCTGCGCTGGATCGCCAAGAGCAACACGCCCGAGATCTTCACCGCCGCTGCGCTGCTGCTGGTGGTGGGCATCGCTTACCTGATGGTGATGGTGGGCCTGTCGATGGCGCTGGGCGCCTTTCTGGCCGGCGTGCTGCTGGCCGACAGCGAGTACCGGCGCGAGCTCGAAGCCGACATCGAGCCCTTCAAGGGCCTGCTGCTCGGGCTGTTCTTCATCGCCGTGGGGATGAGCATCGACTTCGGCGTGATCCTGCGCTCGCCCGGCCTCATGGCCGCCATCCTGGTCGGCTTTCTCGCAGCCAAGGCGATCGTCATCTACACCCTGGCCAAGCTCGTCAACATCCCCTACCAGGAGCGCCCGGTGTTCACGCTGCTGCTGGCCCAGGGCGGCGAGTTCGCTTTCGTGGTGTTCCAGGCCGCCGCCGGTGCCAGCGTGTTCCCGGCCGAGACCGCATCGCTGCTGATCGGCGCGGTGGCGCTGTCGATGCTGATCAGCCCGCTGCTGCTGGTGGTGCTCGACCGGGCGCTGCTGCGCCGCTACGCACACGTCAAGGCCCCCGCGGCCGAGGAAATCTCCGAGCCGCAAGAGGCGCCCATCATCATCGCGGGCTTCGGGCGCTACGGGCAGATCGTCTCGCGCGTGCTGCTGGCCCAGGGCTTTCGCACCACAGTCCTGGACCACAGCGTGGAGATGCTGGAAGTGGCGCGCACCTTCGGCTACCGCGTGTTCTACGGTGACGCCACGCGCCTGGACCTGCTGCGCATCGCGGGCGCCGAGCACGCCCGCATCCTGGTGGTGGCGGTGGACGACGCCGAGCAATCCCTCAAGATCGCCAAGCTCGCACGCGAGCACTTCCCCCACCTGCAGATCGTGGCCCGCGCCCGCGACGTCACCCACTGGAACAAGCTGCGCGACGCAGGCGTCACGCTGGTGCAGCGCGAGCTGTTCGAGTCCAGCCTGCAAAGCGCGCACACCGTGCTGGAACTGATGGGCCTGAAACCCGCCGAAGCCACCGCCATCGCCCAGCGCTTTCGCGCCCACAACATCGCGCTGGCCGACCGCATGTACCCCCACCACAAAGACCGCGCCAAGTTCATCGCCGTGGCGCGCGAAGGGCGCAACCAGTTCGCGGAGCAAATGGCGAGGGAGCGGCAGGAGAGCGCGGCGTTGGATGCTGCGGGTGGCGCGTATCCGGGGTATGGCGCGGCGGAAAGTAGGGATGGTGGTGAAGTGCCTGCCAGCATTCAAAAATTGGATGAAAACAAGCCCTAGCCCTGATCACCGAAAATTCATATCGCCAAGCATTGCGCTTTGGCAACTGGTGCAGTCAGAGTTCTGCGCGCCGCATACGGAGAATGGGTGTGGTTTGAGATGGGTCTGGCTGGGATCCATTCCACCGACTATGCAGATAGCGTTTTCTGAAAAGCTTTGAAGTCTTCGGAGAGGCTTTTTTTGAAACGGTCTGTCGTGCGTGACTCTGGCTTCCAGCGGTCCGTTTTGGCCAACCACTGACGGAAATTCGCCCGCATAAACATCTGCCCCGAGTCTTTAAGATCCATGTCGGAGAGGTAAAAGTGCTCGGGCTTCTCTCGATACCTCGTGACCAAGCTCACAGTTGCAAGACTCATTTCATCCAAGGCCTGCGCAACGCCCAAGGAGATGCACAGCGCCCTATCCCGATAAGCTGTGTTCTTGTTGCGCGGAAGGAGCAGAGGATTTGAGAGGTAGAGATCCCCAAACTTCCGGCAGAGAGCGTCATGCAACTCGGTGAGGGTCTTGTCGGTTGCCTCCCTGACGCAAGACATGCAGACACCCTGGGCCGCCTTCAGAGTCTCTTCGAGCGCTAGCCGTCCGCACGCGCTGCAAACCCCACGAGCGGGTTCCATAGAAATCTCCCGAAGTAAAAATGCGATCTTGGTCCAGCAGCTTTTGGGGCTGCATGGAAAGGCTCCGTTCAAATAGCACAGCGCCCATGGCAGGGTTCGGACGCTAAAGAATCAACGGCCAGCAGGCTCCAGCGTCAACACATGCAGCACCGCACGCTGATCCGGCACAACCTCGACATCGGTCCAACCGCCCACGCCAGCGGGACGCGCATGGCCCCGTGTGCAGGCTGCCACCAGCGCGACCCCTGGCTGCGGCTGCACGGTCAGGCGCACCGGCGGTGGAGTGCGGTCTTGTGCGCCCACGGCAATCTCGTAGCGCTTGGCGATGAACTGGGCAGAGCGGCCGAACCGTGTGCCCAGCGCGCGCAATGGCGCGTCCGCCAGGCAGTAGCGCTGGCGCAGGTTGGCTTTTGCCAGCGCCTGCTGCGTCATCAGGGCGTACCCGGGGCGCAGCCGGTAGCGGATGTCCAGCGTCTGGCCCGGTGACACGGCAACGCCCAGCGTGCGCTGCGCGCGCCACTGGGCGAGGTGGTCGGTGCCCGAGGTGCCCACAGCACCTGCGCGGACCAGTTGAGCGAGCAGGTCGGCAGAGATGCCTTCGGTGGGGACGAACGGGGGCGTGTCGGCGATCAGCCAGGGGTTGATGCCGGCCTGTTGCAGCAGGGTAGAAACATCCACGGCGCCTTTGCCTGCCACTGCCTTGACGGATTCCGTCAGGGGAACAGGCTGCCCCGCGCTGAGAACACGCAGCTCGGGAAAATGGCGGTCCGGGTACGTTTCCGAATCCCCCAGCCAGCCGTACAGCGGGCCTTGAATCACCCACTGCGCTGGCGCTGGCCGTGTGGGTTGAGCCGTCAGCGAGACGGTCACTTCACCCCCCTCCATGCGCACCGCGCTGCGGGCGATCACGCTGCGTGGCGATGAATCCTGCGGTGCAGAGAGCATGCGGGGGGCGACTCCCTCGCTGGTGTCGTCGGCCATGGCGGCGTGGCCCAGACACAGGCTGCCGATGACCGCTGCGGCACAGCGGGCAGCGGCGCGCAGCCGCGACGAACGCTCATGAATTGCAACGGTCATGGCGCAGTGGTCTGGTAGCGGTAGACCTTCGGAGGGTCGGGCCGCCAGTACCGCAAGGATGCAGGCATGTAGGCCGGTCCGTTCGGGCGGGTGGCGGTGAAGATGTCGTTTTGCTGCGTCCAGCTCCTGCCGCTGGCGTTGACGCGCGCGGTGGTGGCGTCTTCCTTCTGGAGTGCGGAGCCTGCATAGATCGCCATGTGGTTCGGCCAGGACAGCACATCGCCCACCTGCATCGGCTCATCGGACGCCAGCAGGCGAAACAGCCCCGACTGCCGCGCATAGGTGGGAAAGGTACCCGAAGGCTGATAGTCGTAAGGAAAGCCTGCCGCGCGGTAGATAAGGAAGGTTGTCCCGCTGCAGTCCGCGGCCACTCCTTTGACGGACGAAGAGCCCCGCAGCGAATAGGCGGTTCCTTTCCAGGTCGCAGCCTCCTTGATCAACGGAAGGGCCTCGTTGGCGGTGATATCGCGCCTTGTCGTTTGCGTCATGTCGGAAAGGTTTTGGGAAGTGGATGCACAGCAGACACCTGGGCTGCACTGAGCGTGCAGTAATGCAGCCAGCTCGCCCTCGCTCGGTGCGTTTGCAAAGCCCGCGATGGTATCGGCCGGAACCGCTCTTTTAGCGCTGCAATTCGTTGGAATGTGTGCCACATCCGAAACATTTGCAGCAAACTGCTTCTGCATTAAAAAACGCCGTCAAGCGCTCATCCCAGCACATCCCTCCCCTGTGCCGCCTTATCAAACAAGAACTATTCGCATTACAATCAGCATCCGACAGCAAGCCGACGTCCCGACCCAGTGATGTGAGCCAGCACCTTTCGTTTTTCCGCTCACACCAACGGGATCCCCATGTCTTTTCAGCTTCCGCACGCTGCGGCTGTGTCTACTTCGCCGCGGGCATCGCGCGCGCGCCCGCGGCAGGCCGCTATCCTCGCATTGACGCCGCTGGCCTTGTGCCTGGCCCAGGCCGCCGCCGCGCAGCAGACGGCCCCTGCAGCTCCAGAGGCCGCCTCCCCCAACGCTACCGCCCCCCAGCTGCAAGAAGTCCGCATCAACGCCAGCACCGAAAAGGACATGGGCTTTGCCCCGGTCGAGGCCCAAACCGCCGGCAAGGCGCCCATGCGCCGGCTGGAGACTCCGCAGTCGGTGAGCGTGGTCACGCGCGAGCAAATGGAGTCGCGCCAGATCGTGAACGTGCAGCAGGCGCTGCAGACCGTGGCGGGCGTGAGCCCCGTCAACTTCGGGCGCCGGGGGTTCGACGACATCAACATCCGCGGCTTTCGCTCCACCGAATCCATCCTGGTCGACGGCCTGGTGCAAAGCCCCGGCATGTGGGCCAAGCTGCAGCCCTACGGCTACGAGCGCTTCGAGGTGCTCAAGGGTTCGGCGTCGGTGCTGTACGGTCAGGTGCAGCCCGGCGGCATCGTCAACGCGGTGAGCAAGCGGCCCAAGAAGGACGCGCTGAACGAGGTGGGCGTCGAGGTGGGCAGCTTCGGCCAGCGCACGCTGCAGGCCGACGTGAACAAGCCGCTGTCCGAATCGGGCAAGACGGCGCTGCGCATCAATGCGCAGGTGTCCAACGCCGACGACCCGACGCAGTTCGTCTACCGCAAGGACCGGTGGTTCGCGCCGTCGCTCTCCGTCGACCTGGGCGCGCAGACCGACCTGGTGCTGTTTGCCACCTACAGCCGCAGCGAGTGGATGCGCCAGCAGGGCATCACGCCGTACGGCACGCTGCTGCCCAACCGCAACGGCACGCTGTCCCGCACGATGTTCACCGGCGACCCTGCGTTCGGCGTGTACGACGTGGAGAGCACCACGCTGGGCTATGCGCTGGAGCACAAGGTGTCCGACGCGATGACCTTCCGCCAGAACGTGCGCTACGAGACCGAGAAGGGCACGGGCAACTTCGTCTCCAACCAGGCGCTGCAGGCCAACCAGCGGCTGCAGAACCGCCAGGCCTCGCGCCAGTACATGGACTACGACCTGCTGGCCACCGACACCTCGCTGCTCACGCGCTTCGAGGCGCTGGGCGCCAAGCACCAGATCGTCACGGGCCTGGACGTGCGCAGCGGCCACAGCCTGCTGGCCAGCCGCACCTGCCGCATCGGCGCGCTGGATTTGTTCGCGCCCGTCTACGGCATGCAGGCCGTCTGCCCCACGGCGCTGACCAGCGACGCGCCCGCCAAGCTCACCGTGGCCGGTTTGTATGCGCAGGACCAGATCAAGTTCGGCCAGGGCTGGACGGCCCTGGTGGGCCTGCGCCGCGACTGGTCCACCAACGACACCGACAACCGCGTGGCCAACACGCAGACGCGCCAGAAGGACAGTGCCACCACGCTGTCCGCCGGCCTGGTGTATGAGTTCAAGCCCGGCTGGGCCGCGTACGGCAGCTACGGCGAATCCTTTCTGCCCCAGTCGGGCCTGACGTTTGCAGGCTCGCCTTTCGTGCCCGAGACCGGCAAGCAGTGGGAAGCCGGCGTGAAATACGAGTCGCCCAATGGCCAGCTCACCGGCGCCCTCGCCGTCTTCGACCTGGTGCGCGAAAACGTGACCACGGCCGACCTGGCAAACACCGGCTTCAGCGTGCAGACCGGCCAGCAGCGTGCGCGCGGCCTCGAGGTGGAACTGGGCGCAGACATGAAGAACGGCTGGAAGCTGACCAGCGCCTACACCTACACACAGACCAAGGTCACGCGCGACAACAACGCCGCCATCGTGGGCCTGCCGCTGAACCTCACGCCGCGCCACACGCTCACGGCCTGGGCCACCTACAAGCTGCCAAAGGTCCAGCGCATCACGCTGGGCATGGGCGGGCGCTATGTCAGCGAGCAGATCGGCTCCTACCCGTTCACGCTGCCGTCGTATGTGGTGGCCGATGCGTCCATCAGCTACGCGGGCGACAACTACCGCGTGACGGCCGGCGTGAAGAACGTGTTCAACAAGGCGTACTACGACGGCGCGATCAATGCCAACGTGGTCTCGCCCGCGTTGCCGCGCAGCTTCAACCTGGGCGTGACGTATTTCTTCTGACCGCAGCGCCATCACTCCGCCACCGCCAGCCGACCATGACCAGCCAGCGCACCCTGAACCGCCTTTTCGTGCTGCACTCCTGGGCGGGCATCGTCACGGGGCTGCTGCTGTTCATCGTGTGCTTCTCGGGCGCGGTGGTGGTGTTCAAGAACGAGATCGACCTGTGGGCCAACCCGTCGCTGGCGCAGTTGCCACGCTCTGACAAACCCGCGTCGCTCGACGTGGTGCTGACGCAGTTGCACACCCGCTACCCCGGCGCCACGGTGGAGACAATCGCGCTGCCCGATGCGGTCAACCCGAGCTACTTCGCCTTCGTGCGCGAGCGCGGAGCGCCGGCCAGCACGCGGACCAAGGTGGCACTGCGCTCGGACACGGGCGCGGTGGTGGGCCCGGTGGACAGCCAGCTCGGCCAGTACCTGCGCATGCTGCACGTGTTTTTGTTCTTCGGGCCGCGGTGGATCGTGGGCTTTCTCGGCGCGGCCATGCTGGTGCTGATCGTCACGGGCATCGTCATCCACCGCAAGATCCTGGCCGAGCTCTTCACCCAGCGCTGGGGCCGCAGCTTTCGCGTGGTGATGTCCGACCTGCACAAGTCCGCGGGCATCTGGGGTTTGTTCTTTCACATCCTGATCGCCACCACAGGCGCGTGGATGGGCCTGGCGCCGCTGTTCGAGCAGGGCTACAAATACGTAAGCACCGCCAACAGCAACACCAGCGGCACCGATGCCGCCAAAGCCCCCAAGCCTGCGCGCAAGGCCGCGGGCGATGCCGCAGAGCCCGTGCAGATGCAGTCGCTCGATGCCCTGTACGCCACCGCGCAGCAGGCCGTGCCGGGGCTGGAGGCGCGCTACGTGTCGATGCGCCGCTGGGGGACTGATACCGCTGAGGCGGGCTTCACCGGCAACCTGAGCGACCACCTGGCCAGCACCGCGCGGGTGGACATCAACGCCGCCACCGGCGTGCCCAGGAAGGTGCACGACCCGCGCACGGCGGGCTTCTGGTCGCTGGTCAATGGCCTCATGGAGCCGCTGCACTTTGGCGACTTCGGCGGGCTGGCGCTCAAGTGGCTGTATTTCTTGCTGGGCATGACGCCCGCGTTCCTGTCGATCTCGGGTACCTTGATCTGGCTCGACGCTCGCCAGCAACGCCGGCGCGAGGCCGAGGCCGCAGGCGGCGGCATCGCTGCGGCGAGTTGATGGTCATTGAACCGGTCACGCTGGGCCTGCGGAAGCGCCGCGCCAGACTTCGACAGGCTCAGCCCGAACGGTATTGAATGATTGAAAGCCCGTCTTTGCGAGGCCCATCCACTCCCATGTCCACCTCCAGGCCCCCCATTCGTTTTTCTCCTTGACCATGCAACGCTTCTTCCTGGCCCTGCACGCCACCACGCCCGCCGCGCTCGTCGTGGCGGTGTTCGTGCATTTATGGGGGCCTTCCGGCCTGCCTTCGCTGGCGCAACGGCCGGTATGGGCGACGTGGGTGCTCATCGGCGCGTGGCTGCTGATGTCGGGCATGGCCGCATGGACGCTGCGCACGCTCGCGCTGTGGCGCGTGGCGCTGGGCGGTGCGGGTGCCATGCTGGCCATCGCCGGCGTCGTGGGCCTGGCGCTGGGCAGCGCGCACGCGGTGGGCATGTGCGCCAGCCTGCTCGCCGTGGGCTTGGCGTTTGCGGGCATCGCCGCCTTCATCGGGCCGCCGCGGGTGCAGGCCCACCGGCGCAAGGCAGCGCGCCACGCCACAGTGGCCACATCGGGCCCGGCAGCGCACCCTGTCGCTCCCCGTTCGCGCTGGCACCCGCGCGGCTGGGGCCGCCTTGTGGTGCCGGCGCATCTGCCCTTCTGGCTGAGCGGCCTGCTGGCCGTGGAGTCTTTCCGCCTGGCCCACATCGTGGCCACCGAACCCGCGCGCTCGTCCGGCATGCTGGGCCTGCTGCTCGCCTTCTTCATCGCCCTGCCCGCCGCCACGCTGCGCCACTGGGCGCCGCGCACCACCGTGCTGCTGTGGGCGGTGGCCGCGCTGGCCTATGGCGGCCTGGCGGCCAAGGCCGGGCTGGTGCAATGGGCGGTGGCGTGTGCACTGTGCGCAGTGGCAGCCGGGGCCCCACTGCTGCTGCGCGCGCGGCGGGCACTGCGCTGGCGGCGGACGGGCAGTAACGCGCCGCACCCACCAGCCCCAGCGGCGGACCCTCACCCCCCGGAGGCTGCATGAACGAATTCACCGGCCTGTGCGCCGCAGTCGCTTCGCTGATGGCCCTGACCTGCTGGGCGCGCAGCGTGCCCACCCGCGCGTGGGGCGACGGCAGTCCCGCACCCCGCCGCGCCTGGGCCGTGGCACTGGCCACCGTCGTGCTGCAGGTGCTGACCGCGACTGCAGCGGCGGGGCTGGCGGCAGGGGTCGCCCTGGTGGTCGCCGCCTGGATGGTGCTGGGCTGGCTGCTGGTGCTGGCCATGAACCAGTGGCCCACCGCCAGCCTGCAGTGGGCTCGCCGGCTGGGCGCGCTGGGCGGCGCGGGCTGCGTGCTGGCGCTGGCGTGGCACTTCTTCTTCCAGGCCTGAGCCTTCTTTTTTCAATCAAAAATGCCGCTACCGCTTGTTGAATAAGCGCCAGAAGCTATCATTTTTATAGCATCACAGCCACGCACTGAATGCCGAGTGCCCACCCGGCGCCACGGCACAATCGCGGCCATGGACCAGTTGCTGCTCGACGCCCCCTGGGTGCACACCCTGCGCTTTCTTCTGGAGGTGGCTGCCACCATCGCGTTCGCTCTGTCGGGCGTGATCGCTGCCGCGCGCAAGCGGCTCGATGCCGTGGGCGTGTGCGTGCTGGCCTTCGTCGCGGCCTTTGGCGGCGGCACGCTGCGCGACCTGCTGCTGGACCAGCGGCCCTTCTTCTGGATCCGCCACACCGGTTTTGTCTGGGGCATCCTGGCCCTGTGCGTGGGCGCGATGCTGTTCATGCGCCAGCGCCACTTCGAGCCCACCCAGCGCGCCATGCTCGTGCCCGACGCCATCGGCCTCGGCTTGTTCGCCGCGGTGGGTGTCGACATCGCCACCGCCGTCGGCATGGAGCCGATCATCGCCGTGATGATGGGCGTGATCACCGGCGCCTTCGGCGGCGTGCTGCGCGACGTGCTGTGCAACGAAGTGCCCCAGGCCTTCAGCGACCACCGGCCGTATGCGCTGTGCGCGTTTGCCGGTGGCTGGGCCGACGTGGCCCTGCGCCACCTGCACGCGCCCGACTGGGCTCCGCTGGTGGCGTGTGTGCTGCTCACCGCGGGCCTGCGCGGCCTGGCGCTGTGGCGCAACTGGGAGCTGCCGGCCTGGCGGGTGTGAGGCGCGGCCAGACGCTGTGTGGACGCTCCGCGGCATGCGATGCGGCACACTGGCCTGCCGCCCCCGTGACAGCTGAGCACCGCCGCTACCTGCACACTGGGCCACGAGGAGCCATCGAACCATGACGACCCCCGACCACCCCACCCCCGCCCACCTGCGCGCCACAGCGCTCATCGACAGCGACGCCCCGGCCGTGCAGGCCTTCGCGGCCGAGCATGCACGCGGCGCCACCGACCGTGAGCGTGCCGTCGCCCTGTACCTGGCCGTGCGCGACGGCTTCCGCTACGACCCCTACCGCATCGACCTGTCGCCCGAGGGCATGGCAGCCAGCAGCGTGCTGGCCCACGGCCACGGCTGGTGCGTGCCCAAGGCCGCGCTGCTCACCGCCGCGTGCCGCGCAGCGGGCATCCCCGCGCGCATGGGCTTTGCCGACGTGCGCAATCACCTCTCCACCGAGCGCATGCGCGAGACGATGAAGACCGACCTCTTCATCTGGCACGGCTACACGGACATCTGGCTGGGTGGCCAATGGCGCAAGGCCACGCCGGCCTTCAACATCGAGCTGTGCGACCGCTTCGGGCTGCTGCCGCTCACGTTCGATGGCGAGAACGATTCGATCTACCACCCGTTCGACAAATCCGGCGCACGCCACATGGAGTACGTGCACCAGCGCGGCGCGTTTGATGACATGCCGCTCGCGCAGATCGTGGCGGATTTTCAGGCGGTGTACGGCGGCTGGCTCGACAGCGGCAGTGGTGCTAGCAGCAGCACCACCAGCGTGCTGCACGGCGCCAGCTTTGCCGACGATGTGGAGCAGGAGGCCGCGCGGTGACGTCCAACCCCTCCTCAGCGCACGCCCCGTCGCCGCAGATCCCCGATGGTTTTGTGGCGCTGGCCTCCGGTGGGCCGTTCATTGAGCACAACGGCCCGCTGTATGTGCAGCACGAGGGCGACGTGGTGCGGTTCGGCTTTCGGGTGGAGCGCCGCCACGTCAACCCCATGAACAACCTGCACGGCGGCATGATGGCCAGCTTTTGCGACATGCTGCTGCCGCTGTCCGTGCACCGCAAGAGCACCGAGGTGGCCGACCGTTTTTTACCGACCATCAGCCTGCAGATCGACTAACTCGCCCCTGCCCCGCTGGGCGCGTGGGTGGAAGGCGAGGCCGATCCGCTGCGCATCACGCGCTCGCTGGTGTTTGCGCAGGGGCTGGTCACGGCCGATGGCGTGCCTTGCGCGCGGGTGAGCGGGGTGTTCAAGATCGGGCCGGCTGCTGCACGCAACGCGGTGGAATGAGCAGCTGCGGGAAGCCGGAAGCCGGAAGCCGGAAGCCTATTTCCACATCACCTCTTCGACAGATTCATTCATAGATACATGATTTTGTCTATTTTCATTCATCTATGAATGAAAAGGGGGTTTTCATAACAATACAGTGAAATTCATAGATGTCATAAAATTCAATCCGCACTAACATCTATGAATGCCCGTTCAAAACACCAGGCCCACTGACCACCCGCAGGCTGTGCTGCAGCAGATCGAATTGCTGGCGCAGAACATCGTGATCGCGCGCAAGCGCCGCAAGGAAACGCAGGCGCAGTGGGCGCAGCGGCTGGGGGTGTCGCAACCCACCATGGCGCGCATCGAACGGGGCGACCCATCCGTCGCGATGGCGTCCTACGTCATGTGCATGTGGATGATCAACCCGGCCCTGGGCCTGGCTGACCTGATTGCGCCGCAAAACGACATGGCCTCGCTGGAGCGGGAAGTGGCCCGGACCCGCAGCCGGCCCCAAGCCACCAGGGCTGCGGTGCAAGAGGCGTCCTCCACTGATGTGCGGCAAGGCCAGATGGGGTATTCGGAGCCGAAACCCGCAAAGGGAAAAACGGCCCAAGCCGAACCTCGGGCTTCTCACGTTGCGCGGGAAGCAACGACAAGTCCCTGGGGCCCACCACAGGATGACAACGTGCAGCGGGCCACGCAGGTAGCCGCTGGGCTGGGCATGTCCGATCACAAGACCAACAGCACCGCAGCGGGTTTGGCGGCCCTCATCGCCGGCCACAACAAGGTGCGGCCGTGAGCATGGCCGACGTCACCCCGCGCTCCTACCAGCCGCAGGACACGCTGTACGTGTGGGCGCTGGTCAACCCTGCCAACCCTGTTCTGGCGGGCGCTGTCAGCCTGTCGCAACTGGTGCCCAACTGCGCCACCTTCCATTACGCCGCAGACTGGTGGCAGTTTGCGCTGAGCGAAGACCTGCCCCTGCTGGCCGGCCAGATGTTCAGCGCAGGCCACAAGGACAGTGCGCCCGGCGCCATCGACGATGCCCGCCCCGACCGCTGGGGCGAGCGCATCATCCGCCACATCGACCGCCCTGCACGCCTGTCGATCCTGGAGATGCTGCTGTTCGCGGGAGACGACCGCTTCGGCGCTTTGGGCATATCGACATCGGCCGACCACTACGTTCCCCGCCGCATCGGGCCGTACCCGCAGCTGCGTGACCTGGACGCCATGGTGCGGGCGGTGGAAGACGTGCAGTCCCAAGCCCCGGTCACCCCCGAAATCCAGCGCCTGGTGCAGCCCGGCGTGACGCTGGGCGGGGCCCGGCCCAAGGCGCTGCTGCAAACCGACAACGCCCCCTGCGTGATCAAGTTCAGCGAACTCGACGACACCGTGGACACGCCCCTCATCGAACACGCCACCATGACGCTGGCAGCGCAGGCGGGTATCCATGTCGCCACCACGGGTGTGCTGCCCATTGCATCGCGCCAGGCGCGCCCATCCAAACGCCATGCGCTGACGATCCAGCGGTTTGACCGCCTGCAGACCGAGGCACTGAACCTGCGCGTGCATTGCATTTCTGCCAAGACCGCGCTGGCGGCGGCGGGCCTGGCCGAGAGCTATGGCGCGCTGGCAACGGTACTGCTGCGCCAGGCCCACCCGGACCGGCACAAAGCCCTGCGCGAAGAGCTTTTCAGGCGCATGGTGTTCAACATCCTGATGGACAACACGGACGACCACGAACGCAACCACTGCCTGCGCCTGGGCTTTGACGGCTACTACGACCTGGCCCCGGCGTTCGACGTGGTGCCCACACTGCAGAACATGGGCTACCAGGCGATGGTGGTGGGCCGGCACGGGGCGCAGTCCACGCTGGACAACGCGCTGACCGACTTGAACGAGTTCGGCATCACACGGGCCCGGGCCATCGCATTGATCCAGGACGTCGCCCAGGTGGTAGCGCTGTGGCCCCGGCATTTTGTGCAGCATGGCGTCTGCCCCGCAGACATGGAGCAGCTCGCCGCCAGCATCGACCGCGATGCGCTCAGGCAGCAGCGCGAAGCTTTCTGCTGATCTGCCGTCGCAGAACGTTGCGCTGCACAGCACTGCGCTGCGCTGCTTTGCACTGCCACGCATCAAGCCACGCCCATCACCGCCACCACATGCTCCACAAACCGCGCCAGCTTGGGCAGCTGCCGCCGGTCCGGCGCATAGACCAGTTGCACGGCGCGCGCCGCGGGCAGGCAGTGCTGCATCACCGGCACCAGCGCGCCGCGGGCCAGGTCGTCGGCCAGTAATACCTCGGGCTGCATGATCAGGCCCAGGCCGCGCAACGCGGCCTGGCGCAGGCCTTCGCCCTGGTTGCAGGTCAGGCGGGCGTTCTCGGGCCAGAAGAAATCCGTGTCGCCATCGCGCAGCGTCCACTCCACGCGGCGCTGCCATGCCGAATGGCTCAGGCACTGGTGGCGGTCCAGGTCGGCCGCGCGCCCGGGCGTGCCGTGGCGCTGCAGGTAGGCGGGTGCGGCGGCGATCACCATGCGGTAGGGGCGCAGCGGGCGGGCCACCAGGCCTTCATCCACCACCCGGCCGATGCGCACGGCCACGTCAAAGCCCTCGCCCGCCAAGTCCACCACGCTGTCGGTGAGCTGCAGGTCCACGCGCACCTGGTCGTGCACCCGCAGAAAGTCGGCCACCAGCGGCGCAATGACGTGGGTGCCCAGGGTGAAGGGCGCGCTGACCCGCAGCAGGCCCTGGGGCACGGCGCGGCTGCGCTCCACGGCGGACTCGGCCCAGCGCACTTGCTCCAGCACGCGCCTGCTGTCTTCATAGAACGCGGCGCCCACCTCGGTCAGGCTGTTCTGGCGCGTGCTGCGCTGGAACAGGCGCGCGCCCAGGTGGGCTTCGAGCTGCTGGATGTGTTTGCCCACCATCACCGCCGACACCTGCAGCTGGCGCGCGGCGGCGGCGAAGCTGCCGGCCTCGACCACGGCCACCATGACTTCCATGTTGCGCAGTTTGTCCATGGCAGATTCCTAATCAATGGTTAGTACAAGAATAACTTCAATGTACTTTATGCATTTTTTTATTCACAAAAGAATCAGGGCCTGTCTGTTCCTCCCCCCGTTCTTTTTCAACCTTCAAGGAAAACACCATGTCCAAGATTCTTCTCATCGGCGCGAGCGGCACCATCGGCCAGGCCGTGATGGCCAACCTGGGCGCACGGCATGACGTGATCACCGCAGGCCGCAGCAGCGGCACGCACCGCGTGGACTTTGCGCAGCCGGGCGCGGTCGCACAACTGTTCGAGGCGGTGGGCACGGTCGATGCCATCGTCAGCACCGCCGGCAACCTGCACTTCGGCCCGCTGGCCGACATGACGCCCGAGCAGTTCAACCTGGGGCTGCAAGACAAGCTCCTGGGCCAGGTGCAATTGGCTTTGATCGGCCAGAAGTACCTGACCGATGGCGGCTCCATCACGCTGACCGCGGGCATCCTGTCGATCGAGCCCATCCGCAACGGCGCCAGCGCCACGGCGGTGAACGCTGCCATCGAGGGCTTCGTGGCCGCCGCCGCCATCGAGCTGCCGCGCGGCCTGCGCATCAACGCCGTGAGCCCCACCATTCTCACCGAATCGGTGGGCGTGTACGGGCCGTTCTTCCCAGGCTTCGACACCGTGCCTGCCGAGCGCGCCGCACGCGGCTACCAGCGCAGCGTGGAAGGCGCGCAGACGGGACGCGTGTACCGCGTGCAATGATCGCGGCAACCTGCGCCCCACCCAGCTGGGCATGAAATAAAAATAGCTGCTGCCGCTTGTCTATCAAGCGTCAGCAGCTATCATTTTAGTAGCTGCAATGACCGAAGGCGCAGATCAGTCCAAGCTGGCGCCCGACTCCTTGACCACCTTGCCCCACTTCACGGACTCGGCCTGGATGAAGGCGGCGAACTGCTCGGGCGTTTCGCTGTACGTCTCGGCGCCTTGTTCGTTGATCTTCTTCTTCACCTCGGCCTGGTTCAGCACCTTGACCAGCGCGGTGTTCAGCTTGGCCAGCACCGGTGCGGGCGTGCCAGTGGGCGCGAACATGCCGAACCACGACGTGGCTTCATACCCGGGCACGCCGGCTTCGGCGATGGTGGGCACGTTGGGCAGCTCGGGCGAGCGCTTGGCCGTGGTCACGGCAATGGGCACGAGCTTGCCGCTGCGCACATGCTGGATGGCAGACGGCATGTTGTCGAACATGATGCCGATCTGGTTGCCCAGCAGGTCGGTCACAGCCGGTGCGCTGCCCTTGTAGGGCACGTGCACCATGTCCACCTTGGCCAGGCTCTTGAACAGCTCGCCCGACAGATGGATGGAGCTGCCGTTGCCCGACGAGCCGAAGTTCACCTTGCCGGGGTTGGCCTTGGCGTAGGCGATCAGCTCCTTCACGCTCTTGTAGGGCTGTGCCGGGTTGGCCACCAGCAGGTTGGGCACATTGGCCACGCGTGTGAGCGGCGCGAAGTCCTTGATGGGGTCGAACGGCATCTTCTTGTACAGGCTGGCATTGATGGCGTGCGTGCCCACGGTGCCCATGAAGAGCGTGTAGCCATCGGCCGGGGCCTTGGCCGCCAGCGCGCCACCGATGTTGCCGCCCGCGCCGGCGCGGTTGTCCACGATGACCGATTGACCGAGTTCGGTGGTCAGCGCCTGGCCGATGATGCGGGCCAGGATATCAGTGGTGCCGCCCGCGGCAAAGGGCACGACGATGGTGACGGGCTTGGTGGGGTAGGCCTGGGCCATTGCTGCGCTGCTGCCCAGCAGGCCAGCACCGGCGATGGCGGCAATGCCCGCGCAGGCAGCGGCCGACAGTGCGAAGCGGCGGGTGGTGTAGATGGAATCGGTCATGGTTTGTCTCCTTCAGAAAGGTGGATGAAATGGGTGTCACGAGCGCGGAACCCGCCGCGCCGTGGCCTCAACCGGGCGCCAAGGCCTCCGGGCGAGAACAGGGGGTGCGCCCCTTTCAGGGCTGCAGTGCAAATGCGTTCAGGTGGCTAGACAGGTGCCACGCCGAGCGTGGTACCACCGCACACGTACAACACCTGCCCGGTCACGAAACCGTTGTCGGGCGACAGGAAGAACAGCGCCGCGCGGGCCACGTCGTCGGGCGTGCCCATGCGGCCCACGGCAATGCTGTTCAGGATGCGCTGCGTCTGCGGCGCGCCGTCGGGGTTGCTCTGGCGGAAAAGCTCGGTGGCGATGGGCCCGGGGCCGATGGCGTTGACGGTGATGCCGTCACGCCCCAGCTCCATGGCCAGCGTGCGCGTCATGCCGATCATCCCGGCCTTGGTGGCCGAATACACGATGCGGTCGCCTTTGCCCAGCGCCGCGCGCGACGACATGTTCACGATGCGGCCCTGGCCGCTCGCGCGCAGGCTGGGCAAAAAGGCTTGCACCAGCAGCATGGGCGCGCGCAGGTGCAGGCCCACCACGTCGTCCAGGTGCGCCGTGGTGGCAGTGTCGATGGTGCCGGGGCGCGTGGCGCCGGCGTTGTTCACCAGCGCCGTGACATTGTGTTTGGCGGCGATCTCGGCCGCGCGATCACGGGTCGATGCTTCGTCGGTCAGGTCGCCCTGGTAGGACGTGAGCAGCGGGTGGCTCCAGCTGGGCAGCACGTAGTCCAGGTTGACCACGGCGCGGCCCTGGGCCAGCACGGCCTCGGCGATGGCGCGGCCGATGCCGTTGCTGGCGCCGGTGACGACCGTGACGGGAGTGCTTTTATCGATGGCGGTCACACGCGCTCCAGGATGATGGCAATGCCCTGCCCCACGCCGATGCACATGGTGCACAGCGCGTACTGGCCAGCGTGTTCGTGCAGGCGGTTGACGGCGGTGGTCACCAGGCGCGCACCGCTGGCACCCAGCGGGTGGCCCAGCGCAATGGCGCCTCCCCAGGCGTTCACACGCGCGTCGTCGTCCTTGATGCCCAGCGCGCGCAGCACCGCCAGGCCCTGCGCGGCAAAGGCTTCGTTGAGCTCGATCACGTCCAGGTGGTCGATGGTCAGGCCCGTCTGCGCCAGTACCTTTTGCGTGGCGGGCGTGGGGCCGAAGCCCATGATGCGCGGCGCCACACCGGCCACGGCCATGCCCACCACGCGGGCGCGGGGCTTGAGGCCATATTTGGCGGCATTGGCTTCGTCGGCCAGCAGCAGTGCGCAGGCGCCGTCGTTCACGCCGCTGGCGTTGCCCGCCGTCACCGTGCCGTCGGGCCGCACCACGCCCTTGAGCTTGGCCAGCGCTTCCAGGCTGGTCTCGCGGGGGTGTTCGTCCTGGCTCACGATGATGGCGTCGCCCTTCTTTTGGGAGATGTGCACCGGCACGATCTCGCGCGCCAGGTGGCCGGCCTTGATCGCCGCCACAGCGTTGAGCTGGCTGGCCAGGGCCATGCGGTCCTGCGCCTCGCGCTCGATGCCGAAGTCGGTGGCCACGTTCTCGGCGGTTTCGGGCATGGAGTCGACGCCGTACTTTTCCTTCATCAGCTTGTTGATGAAGCGCCAGCCGATGGTCGTGTCGTACACCGCGTTGTTGCGGCTGAAAGCGCTCTCGGCTTTGGGCATCACGAAGGGCGCGCGGCTCATGCTCTCCACGCCGCCCGCGATCATCAGGCCGGCCTCGCCCGCTTTGATGGCGCGCGCTGCGGTGCCCACGGCGTCGAGCCCCGAGCCGCACAGGCGGTTGATGGTGGCGCCGGGCACGTCGATGGGCAGGCCCGCCAGAAGGCTGCTCATGTGGGCCACGTTGCGGTTGTCTTCACCGGCCTGGTTGGCGCAGCCGTAGAGCACGTCGGTCACGGCCGCCCAGTCCACGCCGGGGTTGCGGTCCATCAGCGCCTTGATGGGGATGGCGCCCAGGTCGTCGGTGCGCACGCTGGAGAGCGCGCCGCCGTAGCGGCCGAAGGGGGTGCGGATGGCGTCGCAGATGAAGGCTTGGCGTTGTGGGCTCATGGTGTTGTCTCCTCGTTTCTTGGGGGTTGGATTCAGGCGGCGGGGCGGATGGGCAGGCCCACCAGTTGCTCTAGCTCAGGCAACTGCAGGCCGGGCACGGTGTCGATGAGCTGCAGCCCGGTGGGCGTGCAGGCCAGTGTGCACAGATCGGTGTAGATGCGCTTCACGCAGGCGACACCGGTGAGCGGGTAGGTGCATTGCGTCACGATCTTGCTGGCGCCCTGCTTGGTCAGCAGGTCCATCATCACCCAGGTCTGCTTGGCGCCGATGGCCAGGTCCATGGCGCCGCCCACGGCCGGGATGGCGCCGGGCTCGCCCGTGCTCCAGTTGGCCAGGTCGCCCGTGGCACTGACCTGGAAGGCGCCCAGCACGCAGATGTCGAGGTGCCCGCCGCGCATCATCGCGAAGCTGTCGGCGTGGTGAAAATACGCGCCGCCGGGCAGCAGCGTCACCGGCTGCTTGCCGGCGTTGATGAGGTCGTAGTCCTCCAGCCCCGCAGCCGGCGCCGGGCCCATGCCCAGGATGCCGTTCTCGCTTTGCAGGATGACCTCGCGGCCCGCGGGAATGTGGTTGGCCACCAGGGTGGGCTGGCCGATGCCCAGGTTGACGTAGGCGCCGTCGTGGATATCTTGCGCCACGCGCTTCGCCAGTTCTTCTTTACTACGCTTTTGATAGCTGCTCACGCCTGTTCCTTGTGCGGTAGGGGCCGATTTCATGCCGATTTTTTGAAACCGCCGGCCTGCGTGGCGGTGCGGTCGATCTTCACGACATGGGTCACGTAGATGCCGGGCGTGACGATGGCCTCCGGGTCCAGCGCGCCCAGTTCCACCACCTCGTGCACCGTGGCGATCGTGGTCTTGGCGGCCGTGGCCATCACCGGGCCGAAGTTGCGGGCCGACATGCGGTAGGTCAGGTTGCCCCAGCGGTCGCCCTGCTCGGCCTTGATCAGCGCCACGTCGCCGTGGATGGGGTACTCCAGCACGTAGTGCTTGCCGTTGATCTCGCGCGTCTCCTTGCCGGCGGCCAGCTCGGTGCCGTGGGCCGTGGGGCAGAAGAACGCACCGATGCCCGCGCCCGCAGCGCGCAGGCGCTCGGCCAGGTTGCCCTGGGGCACGAGTTCGAGTTCGAGCTTGCCGCTGCGGTACAGGTCGTCGAACACGTAGCTGTCGACCTGGCGCGGAAAGCTGCAGATGATCTTGCGCACCTGGCCGGCCTTGAGCAGCGCGGCCAGGCCCTGGTCGGCATTGCCGGCGTTGTTGTTGACCACCGTGAGGTCGCGCGCGCCCTGGGCGATCAGGCCGTCGATCAGTTCACCGGGAATGCCGGCCGTGCCGAACCCGCCTATCAACACCGTGGCACCATCCTTCACCCCCGAAAGGGCCTGGGCCACCGACTCCGCCAGCTTGTTGATCATCGAACCGCTTTCATGATGTGCTTGTCTCGGGATAGAATTTGTTCGCTTATAGAACAAATGTTCGCATAAAGAATTATAGAGGGCCGCTGCATGAATACCGAAACGCTCCCCACCAAAGACCCCAAACCCAGCGACAGCTATGTGCAGTCGTTCGCCCGCGGGCTGGAAGTGATCCGCTCGTTCAGCGCCGCCCGGCCGCAGCAGACGCTGAGCGAAGTGGCCGCGCAGACCGGCCTGACCCGCGCGGGTGCGCGCCGCATCCTGCTCACGTTGCAGACGCTGGGCTATGTGGAGACGGACGGCAAGCTCTTTCGGCTGAGCCCGCGCATCCTGGACCTGGGCTTTGCGTACCTGTCGTCGCTGCCTATCTGGAACCTGGCCGAGCCGGTGATGGAAGACCTGGTGGAAGACGTGCGCGAGTCGTCATCGGCCGCGGTGCTCGACGGGCTGGACATCGTCTACGTGCTGCGGGTGCCCACGCACAAGATCATGCGCACCAACCTGGGCGTGGGCTCGCGCCTGCCGGCGCCGTGGACGTCGATGGGCCGGGTGCTGCTGGCCGGGCTGCCCGATACGGAGCTGGAGGCGCGCCTGGAGCAGCACCCGCTCGAGCGCTTCACCGCGCACACCACCGCCGACCTGCCGACACTGCTGTCACGCATCCGCGAGGCACGCCAGCAAGGCTGGTGCCTGGTGAACCAGGAGCTGGAGGAGGGTTTGATATCGATTGCCGCGCCGCTGGCCGACCGCACAGGCCGCACGGTGGCGGCGCTCAACATCAGCGGCCAGGCCAACCGGACCAGTGCGCAGATGATGCAGGAGACCCTGCTGCCCGCGCTGCTGCGTGCGGCCAGGACCATCTCACGGATGATGGGTGCGCCGCGTACCTGAGCGGCAGCGCTTTGAGAGGCAGCACTGCCAGGTGTGATTCGGGGGAACTATGCAGTGCAGTGCAATTTCATGCCGGCAGCGCGGCGCCGGTGAGAATCACCGATGGGACGATTCACCGCAACGAGTTGCCGGGGCTGACACCCTGGTGGCCTTTGCCTTGCGTGGGTGCAAAGGCCGGGGCACCACCGCCCAACAGCTCGCTGCGGTGACTGGCGCCAGGGCGCGCAGGGTGCGGCCGTGGCAGAAAACACGTGGGATCAGACCTTGCGGCGAAAGCCCACCACCAGCACCATGCCGCCCAGCACCATGGCACCCAGGCTCATCCACTGCGGAATGACGACGGACTCGTAGTTGTCCTGCGCCGTCAGCTCCAGCGCGCCCAGGGGCGCCTGCAGGACGTCGCTGCCGATGCTGAAGCCGCCGGTCACAAAAACCGCCATGCCGGCCACCAGCAGCAAGGCGCCCGCAATTCGCAGTGCAGTCATGAACGTATCTCCCCAACACCGGGCCATCCGTGGAATCTGGCAGATAGGGCCCGGCTCTCTCTGCGCAACGCAAATGTAGAAGCGGCCCGAAAGCCGCCGCGTAGGACATGGCCGCAGACTATGCTGCGTTGACGGCGCGCCCCGCAACCCTGCACGCCCCAGGCCCACAGGGTGCGTGCTAACCTTCCGCCCCATGTTCAGCCCCTCCCAAGCCGATGTGCGCCGCTTTCTCTGCGGGGTGCACACCAAGACCCAGGCCGGCGCCCCCATGGAAGCCATCGAGACGCTGGCCAGCCTGTGGATCGCGGAGCACCCCGAATACCACGGCGAGCTGTCCGACGCCGATGCCGCCGTCGCCCGCAACTACGACGAGACCCCGGGCCAGACCAACCCTTTTCTGCACTTGTCGATGCACCTGTCCATCAGCGAGCAGTGCAGCATCGACCAGCCCCGCGGCATCCGCCAGGCGGTGGAGCTGCTGACCGCGCGGCTGGACTCCCTGCACGACGCCCACCACGCGGCCATGGACTGCCTGGGCGAGATGCTGTGGGAAAGCCAGCGCGCCGGCCGCCCGCCGGACGGCCAGGCCTACATCGCCTGCGTACAGCGGCGCGCCACCAAGGACTGACAGGGCACGGAAAACACGCCCTGCCGAGGGAGCTTGCCGCTTCTTCCCGCTGGCGCACACAATAGGACACACCGACACCGGCCACGCAAGGCACGCTCCTTGCGTGCAGCCTGTCCAGTCCGGTCCAGGAGCCCCCACGGATGCGCGCATTTCAGCTCTCCCTGCGAACGGCCATCGCCGTGCCTTTTGCCGCGCTGTTCGCAGCCACGGTGGCACTGCAGGCCGTCACGCAGCACCGGCAGATCACCGATCTGATCGACCAGGAGAGCGTGCGCCTGCTCGATGCGATCACCAACACCTCGCGCGGGCGGCTGGCCGAGTTTCTGGAGGCGCCCTTCCTCATCCAGCGCAGCATCGGCGATGCCATAGCGCGCCATGGCCTGTACCAGCCAGGCAACCTCAAGCCCGTGTACCAGCATTTGCAGGGCATTTTTTCCGAGCTCTATACAGACCACCAGCAGATCAGCCTGCTCAGCTTCGGCAGCCAGACGGGCGAGTACGCCGGCATCCGCCGGGACGCCAGCGCACGCAGCGGCTTCAAGCTGATCCTCAAGGACGGCTCCACCCGCGGCCTCATGAACGTGTACGAGGACGCCACCCCCACCAAGGTGGCCGCGGCCTTCCCCCACTACGACCCGCGCGTTCGGCCCTGGTATGCACCGGTGGCGCAGTCGGGCAAGGCCCTGTGGTCGCCCATCTACACCACCGCCGGCGAGCGGGGTGACGTGACCATCTCGGCCGCGTCGACCGTCGTGGTCAAGGGCCAGCTGGTGGGTGTGATGGAGGCCGACGTGCGGCTGGACACCCTCAACCGCTTTTTGCGCGAGGAGCCGCTGCGCGGGCAAGGCCAGATCTTCATCACCGACGCGCAGGGCCGCATGGTCGCGCACTCCGAGCCCGGCGCGCTGGTCAGCGACCGGCAGGACACCGCCGGCCAGCGCGAACGCCTGAGCGTGGACCAAAGCGCCAGCGCGCAGATCCGCGCTGCCGGAGCCTACCTGCAGCAGGCGCCCACCACGGCCGAGGGAACGGGTTTTCGCTTCACGGTCCAGGGCGAGCAGTACTTCGGCCGGGTCACGCGGTACGCGGACGCACGCGGCATCGACTGGCGCATCGTCGTGCTGCTGCCGGAGTCCGACCTGCTCGGCGACTCGCGCAGTTCCAGCCGCCGGGCGCTGCTGGCCACCGCCGCCATCGCCGTTCTGGGCCTCATCCTCGGGCTGTGGGTGATCGAGCGCGCCGCGCGCCCCATCCTCATGACGGCCGAGGCTGCCAACCGCATTGCACGCGGCGAATGGAGCACCGGCATCGAAAAAAGCAGCCCGCTGCTGGAGACCACCATCCTCGTGCACGCCTTCAACCAGATGGCGGAGCGGCTGCAGCGCTCGTTCAACCAGATGCGCGAGCTGCTCATCTACGACAGCCTCACCCAGCTGCTCACGCGCCGGGGCCTGCTGGAGCAGGCCAACTGGACCGAGCCGCAGCCTGCGGTGCTGACCCTGGTGGGGCTGGACGCCTTTCGCGCCATCAACGACAACGTGGGCTATGGCACGGGCGACCGCCTGCTGCAGGCCGTGAGCGAGCGCCTGCGCGCCCGCCTGCCCGCCCCCGTGCTCATGGCGCGCCTGGGCGGCGATGAGTTCGCGCTGCTGCACCTGGCCGGCGGCGAGTCTTCAACGCAGGCGCAGATCGCCAAGGCAGTGCTGGCGCTGTTCTCCACGCCGTTCTCTGCCGGCGCCGACGAGGTCATGGTGCATGCATCGGTGGGCGTGGTGGGCGGGCACCTGCGCGGCGACGACCTGCCCGAATGGCTGCGCAACGCCAGCATCGCGCTGGGAGAGGCGAAGCGGCGCGGCCTGAACCAGTGCGTGGTGTTCGAGCCCAGCATGGCAGAGCAGTCCAAGGAGCGCGCGCGGCTGGCCACCGAACTGCGCCAGGCCCTGGAGAAAGACCAGTTCCTCGTGCACTACCAGCCCGTGATCGAGCTGGCCACCGGCCGCGTGAGCGGCGCCGAAGCGCTGCTGCGCTGGCACAGCCCCACGCGGGGCATGGTGCCGCCGGGTGTGTTCATCCCGGTGGCCGAAGAGTCGGACCTGATCCTCGCCCTGGGCGACTGGGTGCTGCGCCGCGCCACGCGGGACATCGCAGAGCAACTGCCGCGGCTGCCCGAAGGCTTCGACCTGCATGTGAACGTGTCCGCGCGGCAGCTCATCCAGTCGGACTTCCCGGCCGCGCTGCAGCAGGTGCTGGCCACCAGCGGCCTGCCGCCGCAGCACCTGACGCTGGAGCTGACCGAGTCGGTGCTGATCGAGGGCGATGCGGTGACCGGCCAGCGCCTGGCACGCATCCGTGCGCTGGGCGTGAAGATCGCCATCGACGACTTCGGCACCGGCTACTCGTCGCTGGCGTACCTGAGCCGCCTGCCGTTCGACTGCGTGAAGGTCGACCAGAGCTTCGTGCGCAACCTGCTCGACTCGCCGCAGAACGCTGCCATCGTCACCGCCGTGCTGAACATGTCGCAAGGTTTCGGCGTGACCGTGGTGGCCGAAGGTGTGGAGACACAGGCCGCCGCGCAACGCCTGCGCGAAATGGGCTGCGCCAGCGCGCAGGGCTACTGGTTCGGCCGCCCCGCGCTGCTGCAGGAGATGGACCTGTCGGTGCGCTCGCTGGACGGCGACGGCAAGGGCTCACCGCCAACACCGCCAACACCGTCGTCAGCGCCATCAACGCCATCCACGCAGGCATGAAAAAACCCGCCAGGGCATGGCGGGTTGTTCTGGGTGCGGGCGGGTGACTGATCACACCGCCGGGCTCTTGCTGCGATCAGCGAAAGCGCGATTGCGGCACCACGTGCAGGTCGCCGTCGATGCCGCTGATGTAGTTGGACAGCGCCTTCAGCTCGGCATTCGTGAACTGCTTGGCGACACCGCCCATGATGGCGTTGCTGCGGCCCACGTTGGGGTTCTTCTCGGCCTTGTACGACTTCAGGGCGACGAACAGGTAGTCGGCGTGCTGGCCGGCGATCTTGGGGTAGGACGGGTCGATGGGCTTGGCGAAGTTGTCGCCGTGGCACGAAACGCAGGCGCCCTTCTTGAGCAGCTCGGCCACTTGCACGCTGGGTTCGCGGGCGGGCTTGGCAGGCAGCTCTGCACCCGTCTTGCCATGCTGCTCGTAGTAGGCAGACACGTCGGCGATGTCCTTTTCAGACAGCGAATCGGCGATACCGCGCATGGTGGGGTGCTTGCGCTCGCCCTTTTGGTAGGCGGTCAGCGCAGCGGCGATGTACTTGGCGCTCTGGCCCGAAATCATCGGCACCTTGTGCACTTCCGGAAAGCTGGCCTGGTAGCCCGGAATACCGTGGCAACCGATGCACATGGCGATCTTCTGCTTGCCTGCTTCCACGTCGCCTTTGGCTTCCTGGGCATGGGAGACGGCGGTCACGGAAGCGACAGCCAGGGCGAATAGCGTGGTCAGCGTTTTGTTCATTTTGCGCGCACAATCTCGTGGAAGTTCAGTCAGCTCTGGGGATCTGATCAACAGCAGATTATAGCCAGCGCCTGTCAAGCCCCATCCATCAACGATCCGGTGATTTCCCTCATGAAATTTCAAGGTTCCCAGAACTACGTCGCCACCCAAGACCTGATGCTGGCCGTGAACGCAGCCATCACCCTGCAGCGCCCGCTGCTCATCAAGGGCGAGCCCGGCACCGGCAAGACGATGCTGGCCGAAGAAGTGGCCCAGGCGCTGGACATGCCACTGTTGCAATGGCACATCAAGTCGACCACCAAGGCCCAGCAGGGCCTGTACGAATATGACGCCGTGAGCCGCCTGCGCGACAGCCAGCTCAATGATGGCGACAGCGCCGACCGCGTGAAGGACATCCGCAACTACATCGTTCAGGGCGTGCTGTGGCAGGCCTTCACGGCCGACCGGCCCGTGGCGCTGCTGATCGACGAGATCGACAAGGCCGACATCGAATTCCCGAACGACCTGCTGCGCGAGATCGACCGCATGGAGTTCTACTGCTACGAGACGCGCGAGCTCATCAAGGCCAAGCACCGCCCGCTGGTGTTCATCACCTCCAACAACGAAAAAGAACTGCCCGACGCCTTCCTGCGCCGCTGCTTCTTTCACTTCATCAAGTTCCCCGAGGCCGACACCATGCGCCAGATCGTGGGCGTGCACTTCCCCACGCTCAAGAGCGAGCTCTTGTCTGTGGCGATGAAGACCTTCTACGACGTGCGCAACCTGCCCGGCCTCAAGAAGAAGCCGTCGACCAGCGAACTGCTCGACTGGCTCAAGCTGCTGGTGGCCGAAGACATCCCGCTCACCGCTCTGCAAAGCGCCGACAACAAGGTGGCCGTGCCGCCGCTGGTGGGCGCGTTGCTCAAGAACGAACAGGATGTGAGCCTGTTCGAAAAGCTCGTGTTCATGAACCAAAGAAATCGTTGATGCCGCAGCCAAGCCCGGCCCCATGAGCGCACCCCACACACCCTCTCTCGCAGACGGCATTGCCGATGCCATCGGTTTCGTCGGCGGCGCGCTGGCCGGCTTCTGGATCGGCCAGTGGCTGGGCTTCGATATCTTCGCGCCCGGCTACGGCACCAAGACGCTGCTGGGCATTGCCCTGGTGGGCCTGGGCGGCGGACTGGGCCTGCACGCGGCGCGCCGCTGGCAGGCGAGCCGCCGCGAGCGCACCCCCGACTGACTGGCCTGGGGCACCGCACGCTCTGGCAGCACCAATCGCAACGACAGCAACGACAGCAACATGGCCTTTGTAGAACCCGTCACCCTGAGCAGCCGCGGCGTGCGCCTGGAGCCCCTGGCGCTGTCGCACGAAGCGGGCCTTGCCGCGGCGGCAGCCGATGGCGAGCTGTGGAAGCTGCGCATCACCTCGGTGCCCGAGCCAGAGGACACGCGCGCCTACATCGACACCGCGCTCAAAGGCCGCGAGGAAGGCCATCGCTTCGCTTTCGCCGTCATCGACGAAGCCACCGGCCAGGTGCTGGGGTCCAGCAGCTTCCACGACATCGTGCCCGCCGTGCGCCGCGTGGAGATCGGCTACACCTGGTACCGCCAGAGCGTGCAGCGCAGCCACGTCAACACCACCTGCAAACTGCTGCTCATGGGCCATGCTTTCGACATGCTGGGCTGCCACGTGGTGGGCTGGCGCACCGACAACTACAACTTCGCCTCGCAGCGCGCCATCGAGCGCCTGGGTGCCAGGAAGGACGGCGTCATCCGCGGCCACGCGCTGCGCCGCGACGGCACCATCCGCGACACGGTGATGTACAGCATGCGTGCCGGCGAGTGGCCCGAAGCGCGGGCGCAGTTGCTATATCTTTTAGAGCGCCACACGCCCGCCTGACCAGCGGCAGGAGCCCACAACATGCTCATCGACTTCTTCTACACGCTGCGCGCGGCCAAGCTGCCGGTGTCGGTCAAGGAATACCTCACCCTGCTCGAAGCCCTGCAGGCCGGCGTGGTGGGCCCCCGCTCGGACGACGCCTGGAGCCTGGACGACTTCTACAACCTCTCGCGCCTGACCCTGGTCAAGGACGAGAAGCACTACGACAAGTTCGACCGGGCCTTCGGCGCCTACTTCAAGGGCGTGGAGATGGTGGCCGACTTCACCAAGGACATTCCGGCCGACTGGCTGCGCAAGATCCTGGAGAACGAGCTCACGCCCGAACAAAAGGCCGCCATCGAGAAGATGGGCTGGGACGAGCTGATGGAGACGCTCAAGAAGCGCCTTGAAGAACAGAAGGAGCGCCACGAAGGCGGCAGCAAGTGGATCGGCACCGGCGGCACCAGCCCGTTCGGCCACGGCGGCTACAACCCGCAGGGCGTGCGCATCGGTGGCGCGGGCAAGAACAAGAGCGCCGTCAAGGTGTGGGAGCAGCGCGCCTACAAGGACTACGACGACCAGCAGGAGCTGGGCACGCGCAACATCAAGGTGGCACTGCGCCGCCTGCGCAAGTTCGCACGCGAAGGACACGACCTGGAGCTCGACCTGCCCGACACCATCCGCAGCACCGCAGCCAACGCGGGGTACCTCGACATCAAGATGGTGCCCGAGCGGCACAACAACGTGAAGGTGCTGCTGCTGATGGACGTGGGCGGCACCATGGACGAACACATCCAGCGCGTGGAAGAACTCTTCAGCGCCGTGAAGTCCGAGTTCAAGCACCTCGAGTTCTACTACTTCCACAACTGCGTGTACGACTTCATGTGGAAGAACAACCGCCGCCGCTTTGCCGAGAAGTTCCCGACCCTGGACATCATCCGCAAGTACAACCGCGACTACAAGCTGATCTTCGTGGGCGACGCGACCATGAGCCCGTACGAGATCCTGCAGCCCGGCGGCAGCGTGGAATACAACAACGAAGAACCCGGCGCCGAGTGGATCCAGCGCCTGACCCACGCGTTTCCCAAGCACGCCTGGATCAACCCCGAGCCCCAGGGCGTGTGGCAGTACCGCCAGAGCATCAGCATCATCCAGCAGCTGCTGGGCAACCGCATGTACCCGCTGTCGCTCAAGGGGCTGGAAGAAACCATGCGCCTGCTGTCCAAATAGGACTGCGGGCACTGCCCCGGCGCCGACTGCGCACGGGGCCAGCGGGGCCGCCCGGGCATGCGGGCACAGTGAGCGAAGCTGTCTGACAAGGACCGCCCAACTTTCAGGGCATAGTGGCAGGGCACCAACAAGGTGCAGGTGCGGCGTGCAAGACACCTGAAACGCCGTTTTTGACGCCCCGGACGCCCAACACTCCTTGCCCACCGTGCCTTTCAGCCCCCTGCGCCCCACCGCCATCTCCCCAACGCCGGCCCTGTGGCCGGCGTTGCTGCTTGTTGGCGTGCTCGGCCTGCAAGGCTGCAGCATGCTGCGGCCCGGGGTCGACAAGGACGAGGGCGACAGCGCATCGGGCACGGGGCCCGTCATCGCAGAGTCTTCATCGCCATCGTTCGCGGTCGAAGTGCGCGCCCCCGATGCCGTGCGCGGCACGCTGGAGCGGCACCTGGAGCTGCAGCGCTTTCGCAACCTGCCCGATGTCAACGCCAGCGAGCTGCAGCGCCTGCTGGGCGCGGCTGACGCCAATGCGCGCGAGTTGTTGGGCACCATGGGTTACTTTGCGCCCACCATCACGGTCGAGCTGACCGAAACCCCGGACTCCAAAGCCGCGCCGCGCACCGTGGTGGTCACCGTGCAGCCCGGGCCGCAGACCCGCATCGCCAGCGCGGACATCGACTTCTCGGGCAACCCTGCGGCAGACCCTGAAGACGCCAAGGCCACCACCCGCCAGCAGCAACGGGTGCAGCGCAACTGGTCGCTGTCGCCGGGCCAGGCCTTCACGCAGTCGGCGTGGGATTCGGCCAAGACCGATGGCCTGCGCCAGCTGCAGGCCCGCCGCCACCCCACCGCCCGCATCGCCAACAGCCGTGCAGAGGTCGACGCCGACAAGCACGAGGCCAAGCTGAGCGTCACCTACGAGCCCGGCCCGGCCTACCGCTTCGGCCCGCTGCGCGTGCAGGGCAGCGAGCGCTACGACCCCGATGGCGCCCGCCGCCTGGCGCGCCTGCCCACGGGCGCGGTGTACGACGAGGCCGAGCTGCTGGACGCGCAGTTGCGCCTGGCCAGCAGCGGCTACTACGACGCGGTGTTCCTGACGCTCGACACCGAAGGCACCGACCCGCAGGCCGCCCCGGTGGTGGCCCAGGTGCGCGAGGCACCGCTGCAAAAGCTGGTGTTCGGCCCCGGCTTTTCGACCGATAGCGGCGCGCGCCTGTCGCTGGAGCACATCCACAACAAGCTGCCCGGCATCGGCTGGCGCGCGGTGAGCAAGCTGTCGCTGGACCGCGAGACGAAACTGGCCAGCACCGAATGGACCGCACTGCCCGACACCAACGGCTGGCGCTGGTTCGCCGGCGGCCAATTGCAGCGCGAGGACACGGGCGACTTCGACACCAACAGCGGCCGCCTGCGATCGGGCCGCAGCAAGAGCACCAAAGCCATCGACCGCAGCTACTTCCTGCAGTACGACTACGCCAACAGCCAGGGTGTGGGCGCACCGCCGTCGGGCACCGCCGTCAGCGTCAACTACGGCTGGACGGGTCGCTACTTCAACAACATGACCGCACCCACGCGCGGCCACGGCATCGCCGTGGAGCTGGGCGTGGGCACCACGCTGCGGCCCGAGCGCGACCCCTTCGTGCGCACCCTGGTGCGCTGGCAGACCTTCATCCCCGCAGGCCGAGTGCAGGACGACGCCGGCCAGGGCCGCAATGCCCGCATCGCCGTGCGCACCGAGGCTGGGGCCGTGCTGGCGCGCGACAGTGCCCAGGTGCCGGTGACGCAGCTCTTTCTGACCGGTGGCGACACCACGGTGCGGGGCTACGGCTACCGCAGCATCGGCGCCCGCACCGACAACGGCATGCTGTACGGGGGCCGCTACATGGCCGTGGGCAGCGTCGAATGGCAGCGCCCCATCGTCTACAAGGGTGAGATGACCGACTGGGAAAGCACCCTGTTCGTGGACGCAGGCGCGGTGGCCGACCGCGCAGGCGACCTGGACCCGCGCGTCGGCGTGGGCGCGGGTGTGCGCTGGCGCAGCCCGGTGGGCCCGCTGCAGGCCGACCTGGCCTACGGCGTGAAGACCAAGGAAGTGCGGGTGCACCTGCGTCTGGGATTCAGCTTCTGATGGCAAACCAGGACCCCACGCCCGTTCCAGCCCCCGCTCCGCCACGCGCCAGGTCTTCGGATTTCAGCGCTGGCGCGTCCGGCCGCAAGAAGCCCCCACGGCGGCGCGTACGCCGCGCGCTGCGGGGCCTGGGCTGGTTGCTGGCCACCGTGGTGGCCCTGCTCATCGCCACCGCCGCAGCCCTGTGGTGGTGGGCCGGCAGCAACAGCTCGCTGGCGGCGGCACTGGCACGCGCCGCGCAGTACCTGCCCGCCGACCAGCAACTGGAAAGCCGCGACGTCAGCGGGTCGCTGCGCGGCGGCGGGCACATCGGCTGGCTGCGCTGGAGCAGCCCGGCGCTGTCCGTGGAGGTGAACGACATCGCCCTGGGCTGGCAGCTCATGCCCCTGCTGCAACGGCGCCTGGAGCTGGGCGAGGTGCACGCCGCCCGGGTGCAGATCACACCGGCCGCGGACGCACCGCACAGCACCGAGCCACCACAACCCCTCACGCAGCTCAAGCTGCCGCTGCAGATCGGCGTGCCGTTTCGGGTGGACGAGATCCAGTGGGCAGGCACGCCGGCCGTGCAGGTGCTGGGCCTGCAGGGCACCTACCGCTACGACGGGCGCGATCACCGCCTGAAGATCGACAACGTGGAGCTGGCCCAGGGCCGCTACAGCGCCAGCGCCACGCTGCAGGCCGATGCGCCCATGGCGCTGGACGCCACGGTGGACGGCGCGGTGCACACCGCCGTGCCCGGTGGCGGCGCAGCGCTGCAGCTGGGCGCACACGCCACGCTGCAGGGCACGCTGGCCACCGCCGCGGCGCAGCTGGAACTGAAGGCGCGCATCAGCCCGGTGGCCGCAGAGGTGGCGCCACCTGCATCGGCTGCATCATCCGCCTCTGCAGCAAGGCCAGCCAAACCCGCATCCAACGGCACCCGCACACCACGCGCAGGCCAGCGCACGCCAACGCCACCGCCTGCTGAGCCCATGCAGGCCGACCTGACGGCCACCGTCACCCCCTGGACCGCCCAGCCCCTGCAGGCCGCCACCGCAGCGCTGCGCGCCGTGGACCTGGCCGCACTCTGGCCCCAGGCACCCAGCACACAGTTGCATGGCACGGTGAAGGCCGGTCCGGTGGCGATCACCCCCGCAGCAAACGCCACGCAGCAGCCACCCGCACCCCATCCACCCACCAGCACGCAGGGCAGTGCCCCACCCGTGCCTGCCCCAGCGTCGCCGGCACCGACCACCGGATGGACGCTGCAAGCCCAGTTGCGCAACGACCTGGCGGGCCCGTGGGACCAGGGCCGCCTGCCTCTGTCCGCGCTGCAGGCAGACGCCAGCTACGACGGCACCCGCTGGACCGTGCCCAGCGCCGTTGCCAGCGCAGGCACCGGCACGGCCACGCTGCAAGGTCACTACACGCCATCCACCCAGGCGCTGGAGGGCCAGGCCGAACTGCGCAACCTGCGCCCCGACCTGCTGCACACCGCCATGGCTGCCGTGCCGCTGGCAGGCCGCGCCAGCGCACAGACGCAGGGCGACCAGGTGCGCTTCAGCGCAGACATCCGTGCGTCGGGCCCCGCTGCAGCGTCTGCACGGGCCACCAAGGGCCGCCCTGCCCTGCTCAGCATCCAGACCCTGGCGGCGCAGGGCAGTTGGCAACCCGGGGCCCAGACCGGTGGCGGCACGGTGCAGCTCGACCGCCTGCTGGTGGATGCACTGCAGGCGCGCGCCGAAGGCACCGGCGTGCGCATCGCCCTGGCCGGCCCCGCCGTGCAGGGCCAGCTCGCCATCACCGTTCCGGGCGCCACGGCCCGGGCGCAAGGCAGCATCGCACCCACCACCGGCGCTGGCGAACTGCAGGTGCAATGGGTCGACCTGGATGCCACGCAGCGCTGGCTCACCAGCCTGCCGTTCGCCGGCAGCGCCGCACGGGACGCGCTGCAGGGTGCCACGGCCAAGGGCGCGGCGTCGGTCACCGCGCGCTGGAAGGGCGGCTGGCAGACACTGGCGCGCCAACTGCAGGCCGCCCCATCCGGCGCAGCCTTGCCAGCAACCAAGGACGCCTTCGAGCTGCAGGCCACGCTGGCCACATCGCAGCTCGACCTGACGCTGCCCCCAGCCAAGGAAGCCGGCAGCAGGCCCACCGCCGTGCAACTGCGCGGCGTGAAGGCCGAGCTGTCGGGCAACGTACTGCAGGCCGCCCTGTCGGTGGACGGCGAAGCCCGCCTGAACGCCAGCCAGGCACAGCAGATGCAGCGCGCCACCCTGCAGGCCCGACTGTCCGGTGGCCTGGCCGCCCCCTCGCAATGGCGAGCACAGATCAACGAACTGCGCCTGCAGGCGCAGGACGCTCAGCGCCCCGGCCCCTGGGCCGTGCAGCTGGCCGAGCCGCTGTCCATTACCGTGAACACCACGGCCAGCACGGCCCCCGCCGCCGGCACGGCAAGCCGGCGCAACAGGAACGACAACAACGACACCAAAAGTGGCACCGCCCCCGCGCCCCAGCCAGCGCCCGCACTGACCATCCAGACATCCGCAGGCCAGGCCCGCCTGACCGGCCCGCAGCCTGGCACCGTGGTGCTGCGCTGGCAGCCCGTGCGAGTCACCACCGGCCCCGCATTGCAGCTGCAGACACAGGGCACCCTGCAGGGCCTGCCCATGGCCTGGGTGGACGCGCTGGGCATGGGCGGCACACCCGCAGCAGCGGGCCGCCCCACGCAGCCGCTGCTGGCCCGCATGGGCCTGGCCAGCACCCTGGTGCTGGATGGGCAATGGAACCTGGACACCACCAGCACCCTGCGCGCCAGCGCCAGCCTGCGGCGCGCCAGCGGCGACCTGCGCATCCTGGCGGGCGACCCAACTGCCGTCACTGCCGTACAAAGCAGCGGCCAGGGCGCGGGTGCCGGCGCCACCACCGTGATCGCCACCGAGGCCACGTCCACCCCCGCCGCGGGCACGCCCGCCGGTGTGCGCCAGGCCGAGGTGTCGATCGATGTGGAAGGCGACGCGCTGCGCGCACGTCTGGCCTGGGCCAGCGACCGCGCCGGCGAGATCGATGCCAGCGCCAGCACCCGGCTCACCCTGGCCGGTGGCAGCGCGGGCACCGACCTGGCCGCCATCACCTGGGCGGCCGACGCCCCCCTGGCCGGCACGCTGCGCGCCCGCCTGCCGGACGTGGGTGTGTGGTCTGCCCTGGCACCGCCCGGCTGGCGCGTGCGCGGCACGCTGGACGCCAGCGCCACCTTGTCCGGCACGCGCGACGCACCCCGCTGGGCCGGCACGCTGGGTGCCGACGAACTGGCCGTGCGCTCCGTGGTCGACGGCGTGGACCTGCAAGGCGGCCGCCTGCGCGCCACTTTGAGCGGCAACCAACTGGACATCACCGAGTTCCGCCTGCAGGGCGGGCGCGGCAGCGGCGCACGCATCGCAGGTTTCAGCGGCAACCGCACCGCCGCGCCGCAGGACGGCGGCACCCTCACGGGCTCTGGCCGCATCACCTGGGGCCAGGCGGGCAATGGAATGTCCGGCATCGCCATGGCCATGCAGGCCGAGGCCAAGGCGCTGCAGGTGCTGGTGCGCGCCGACCGCCAGATCAGTGTGTCGGGCGAGCTGAAGGCCCAGTTGCAGCAAGGCCAGATCAGCCTGCGCGGCAAGCTGACCACCGACCGCGCCACCATCATCCTGCCCGACGAAAGCGCGCCCAGCCTGGGCTCGGACGTGGTCGTGCGGTCTGCCGCCAAGGACAAGGAAGACCAGGCCAAGGCCCAGGCCGCCGCCCGCGCCAACCAGGTGGCCGCCCAGGCCGAAACCGCCAAGCCGCCGGACATCGCCATCACCCTGAACCTGGGCCGCGACTTCGCGCTGCATGGCCACGGCATCACCACGCGCCTGACCGGCGAAGTGGACATCCGCAGCAGCGCCGTGGCCGGCGCCCCGCCGCGCGTGACCGGCGAAGTGCGCACCGAAGAGGGCCGCTACCGCGCCTGGGGCCAGATGTTGGACGTGGAGACCGGCCTCATCCGCTTCAACGGCCCGTACAACAACCCGTCGCTCGACATCCTGGCCCTGCGCCCCAACATCAGCGTGCGCGCGGGCGTGCAGGTCACTGGCAGCGCCCAGGCCCCGCGCGTGCGCCTGTATTCGGACCCCGAACTGCCCGACGCCGAAAAGCTGTCGTGGGTGGTCCTGGGCCGCAACGCCGCCGCCGGCGGCGCCGAAGCCGCCGTGCTGCAACAAGCCGCCCTGGCCCTGCTGGGCCGAGGCGGCGGCGGCAACAACACCGCCGCCAACATCGCCAACCGCGTGGGCCTGGACGAAATCGGCTTCAAGGGCCCCGGCTCCGGCGAAGACGCCACAGGCGCGGCACTCACTTTTGGAAAGCGCTTGTCCAAGGATTTGTATGTGACGTACGAACGCAGCCTGTCGGGCACGCTGGGCACGCTGTATATCTTCTACGACCTGTCGCGCCGCCTGACGCTCCGCGGGCAGACGGGGGAGAAGAGCGCGGTGGATCTGATCTATACCGTGAAGTACGACTGAGGGGGGGGTGGAACCAGTCCGCCAGGAACCGTGCCGCGCAGCCCCTACAATGCGCGGCTGTCTCCTCGTAGTTCAATGGATAGAACGAGTGCCTCCTAAGCGCTAGATACAGGTTCGATTCCTGTCGAGGAGGCCATTGATCCGCAGGAAAATCAATGGCTTACGTGTTTTGCCCCGCTCCCGGGGACATGCCGGGGACATGGAGGGGCATTTTTCACCCCCGAACCGACCCATGCAGGCTCATGAGGCGCTGGGCGATTCCGTCCGGATCGATGCGCATGTTGCTCATGGGGATGGTCCCCGCGCACACGTGCTCATACCAGACGTGGTATCCAGACAGATCGGGCATCTGCTGGCCCGCGCACTGGCGGATGGCTGCCGCGATGCCCGGGGCGCCGAACTCGCCCAGCTCCTCCCGGCCGTCAAATACTTGGGCCCGGTAGTTGCCGGGTTCTATCTTGTCGATGCGCAGGGTCAGGATCATTCTCGGCGGGCGGCTGCTGGTTTCTGGGCCTACACCGTAGGCGGCGGAAATTATCAGCGAGTTGCATGCTCGTTCTGCTGAACCTCCGGTGACGCAAGTCGCCCTGCCGCTATGATCCCTGCGAAGAAAGGGAGCCATGTTCGAAGCCATCATCACCATCATGTACGCGCTCAACGGGCGCCCCCAGGTCGAAGAGCTGAAGTCGGATACGCCAATAGCCGCCGCCAGCGTGGCGGAGTGCAAGGAGAAAATGCTGGCGCGCATGCTGCCCGGCCTGCAGGAGATGAAGGCCACCCCGGGCGTCACGCGACTGTCCTACTCCATCCGCTGCACGCCCAAGGGCTGACACGACTGGCCGGTCAAGAAGCGGCCACCACCGTTCGAAACAGCTCCCTGCAGTTACTGCGGGGGAAACTTCCTGAACAGTTCGAGCAGCTTTTCAGCCAGCCCATCTGAATCGTCGCGCATCTCACCCGCGGTCACGCTGCCCGCGCAGACGTGCTCGTACCAAAGGTGAAAGCCTGCTAGATCAGGCAGCGGATTCTCGGCCGCCAGCAATATGGCCTCCCGGATGCTCACCGCGTCGTAGTGGCCCAGGTGCTGGGTGCCTTCCATTACGTGGGCTCGGTAGTCACCTGAGTCGATCTTGATGATGTGCAAGGTGAGCAGCATCAGCGTCTTGTGTCAGGCGGCAGGGTAACCGTGGGCAGGGATGCGATGCCGTCCGTGGAACGCGGCGCAATCCAGTGCACCCAAAGCCCCTTCAGCCAGGCCAGGGCGCACACCACGGCAACCACTGCGACACCCCACTGGCCGCTGTCCCACACCGCCCAGAACCAGAACGGCTGGCTCGCGAGCCCCACGATGCAAGCCCACCGCTGAAACCGCATGCTGCGGCTTTGCGACAGCCAGATGGCAGTCGGGCCCATCAGGGCGATGGCGGTTTGAACGAGTAGATGGGAGGGCATGGCGGGATTGTGCACCACTGGATGCAATCACAGCATGCGACTTCAGCATGTTGGAGAATAGGGGCTCCGATCTCAAGGGGCAGCTCATGCATTTCGTAAAATTTGGCTTTGTAGTTGGTTTAACCGTGTGCTTGGTAAATCAGGCAGGCGCTGCGATTGACCCCGCCGCGCTTCAAATGATCCGAGAGACTGCGCACGATATCTGCGGAAAAACAGAAGCGGCGGGATCCCAGTCACGGATAGCGCTCCGAGGCGATGCGAATGCCAGCGTTGCACGGCTGATTCGGCGCCTCGTCGATGTCGGAGCAAGCGTGAAGGCCGAGTACGAGCGGGATGGTTACGTCGGCCTTCCACAAAACGAGCTTGCACAAACCTTTAACAACGAGCGTGAGTGCCGCGAGCGCATTTTTCAACAGCTCATTGAGAGAATCATTCCTACTCCGGCGCCTCCAGCCACTGGTCAGGGCAAACCAATAGCTCCTGTAACGAAAGCAAAAAAGCCAGCCGACAAATCAACGGTCTCTACCGCTGCAACTCCGTCCGATGGCAACGCTAGGTCCGCAGACTGGGCATCACCTTCGCAGTCAGCCACTGAGTTCGCTGTTGCCTGGTTGGATCTACTTGAGCTTAATAAACCTCAAGCCTATTCGCTCTTGGCACGTGACCTGCGCGAAGCTGTTACGCACGATCAGTTCTTCAGCCTTTTGGCACAAACCTATGAGAAGAACGGTGCTCCCGAGGCTCGGTCACCAATCGGAGCTGACCCCCTACCTCAGGCCTCCAGGTCAGATCGCAAGTACACGCTCGTAGCATTCAAGACGAAATGGAAAAAGACCGTTAATTCCTGGGGTTCTCCAGGCGACGAAGTTGTTATTACCGGTCTCTCTCCTACGGGGACCTGGGAAGTCGCTGCTTATAGGTGCCTCGCATGCTGAGTTGCTTGGTTCGATCACTATTCAGTTGCAAATCTACCTGCGTCTAATGCATCCCGTCGCTTGCTCGGCAGGTAGACCCCCTCCTCCGCTTCCCGGATCCGCTTCTGCCGCATGTTCACGCTCTGCGCCAGTTGCATCGCCTGGATCCGGCGGTTCGGGTTCTTGTCGTTGAACTTGGCAATGTCCTCGCGGGCCGCCGCCTTGCCCTCTTCGTCCCCGGCCATGGCCGCCATGGCGAACTGCTCCACCAAGGCACTGCGCCGCGCCTGCAGCGCGCGGTCATGCTGCACGATCGCGCTCTTGCCCTCGTACGCATTGCGCACGCCCGACGGAGAGAACCCGGCGGCCTGGCCGAACAGCGCCGCAGCATCCACCTCGTCCTGCACCACGATGCCCGACTTGTCGCGCACGCCCTCTGTGCCGTAGCGCCAGGTCTTCAGCGGCCCGCGCAGCACGCTGGGCGCCATGGCTTCCAGCCCGCGCTGGTACTGCCCCTCGCCCATCAGCTGCACGCCCTTCAGCGCATTGATGCCGATGCCGGCCACCGGACCCAGGGCTGCGGCCATGGCGGACTCGCCCAGGCGCTGGCCTTCCAGCCCTTCCTGCACGTCCGGGAAGATCAGCTTGTCCAAGCCCACCCGGCCCGAGATGTCCCAAGGCGTCAGGCGCGACAGGCCGTGGGCCAGCACCTCGGCCGGCTTCTGACCGAAGGTGTCGGCCAGCATGTTCTGCAGGGCCACCTGAGCGTCCCAAGGCTCGTCATCGTCGCCCCCCAGCATCGAGGCGGCCGCCAGCAACGTGGTGACCATGGGCAGGCCCAGGGCCCCGGCAGCCAGGGCGTGCATGGTGAGCAGGCCGCCCAGCGCCTTGCCGGCCTGCGCGCGCTCCGCAGGTGATGCGCCCTTGAGCGCCTGGTGGGCGTTGCGCGCCAGCGTGTAGACCATGTTCTGGCCGTACTGCTTGAACAACAGCACCACGCGCGCCACGTTGCCCTGCATCGCCCGGGGCCGGTTGTTGGAGCTGTAGTCGAAGTGGCCGTCGTAGGTGGCCTGCACCGCCTGCTCGAAGGCCGCCTTGTCGCCCGCGCCCGCCTCGCGCGCCAGCCGGTAGGCCGCCACGAAGGTCACTTGGCGGTTGAACTTCTCGGCGTGGTGGAACATCCAGCTGGCGGCCCGCATCACCGGGCGCAGCTTGTACGACACGTTTTGGTCCTCGCCCTGTGCGATGCCAGCCAGGTCGTGGGCCATGGTCACATCGATCACGCCGGAGCGCACCGCCTCGTCAAAGGCTGCCTTCTCCTCCGGGCTCAGGCTGGTGGTGATGTCGTTCTTCCCGCGTGCGGCTTCGCCCGAGGCCTTGAGCAGCGCGGCGCTCGCCTTCTTGTACCCCCACTTCGCGCCCATGACCGGGTAGGCCACCAGTGCCGTCTGGGTCAGGTTGACCATTGCCGATGCCGGCGACAGCCCCAGGTGGAAGATGAAGCCCAGGCTGGTGAGCGCGGTGGACACGGCGTTCGTCTTCGGGTTCATGGCGGCGTCGTGGCGCTTGACCATCTCGTCCACCACCTGCTGGCCCTTCACGGAGTCGAAGCCGCTGTCGGTCGAGCCGGCGTCCACGCGGCGCTGCATCTCGCCCAGCTCGTCCTGCAGGCGGTCGCCGTAGCGGAGCTTGGCCAAGTAGCTGGCACCGTGGAAGACGTTCTGCGCGAAGGCCCGGCGCGCGTCCTGGCTGAAGCCGGCCGTGCCCTTGCGGTGGATGCCATGCTTCGCCCAGGACAGGTCGGGCAGCGAGGACAGGTACAGCTGGCCCAGCGCATCCTCCAGCTCGGCGCGCTGCTTGGTGTCCATGCCCTGCTTGTCCAGCACGCCGTACAGCTGCTCCATGAAGCCGCGGCCCACGCTGTCGCGCTCGGCCACGAAGTCCTTGGCCTTGAGCACCTTGCCCACGGCGTAACCCTTGCCGGCCGGGAAGGCCTGCTGCAGCTGCCGGCGGGCGGCGTCTGCCTCGGCCATGGTCTCGGCGCGGCTCACATTGGCCACCTTGCCCTCGGCATCCTTGACCACCACAACGTACTGGCCGAAGCGGGCCAGGGGGAAGTACACGCCCTTGATGTGGCCGAAGAACTCGTCGTCCATCCGCTTGAGCATGGCGGCCTTGCGCTCGGAGCTGATCTCGGTGCGCTCGATGCGCTCCTTGATCGCGCCGCGGACATCGCGCATGTGCTGGCGGTAGGTGTCCCGCGCCCGGGCGTACACGTCCTTGGCTCCCTGCGTGAGGGCGTTGTACCGCGCCTGCAGCCGGGTCCAGTCGGTCTTGTTGTCGCCCTCCACGAAGTCGCGCGACGGGTCGATCTGCGCCAGGGTGGAGTCGTGCATCAGCTCGGCCAGCGCGCGCTCGTCCGGCAGCTTGGCCCAGTCCTGCGCCAGCTGATCGGCGCCGGACCCGGCCTCGTTCTTGTCGGCGTCCATACGCGCCATCAGGTCGCTGTACGTGCGCAGCTCGGGCAGCATGCCGCCGTACACGTCGACCAGTTGCCGGCGGCCCAGCAGCTGCAGGCCCAGGCCACGGTAGTCGGCGGCCTTGTAGCCGGCCTGCTGCTTGAGGTTGGTGACGGTCACAGATTTCAGGGCGTTGCCCACGCGCTGGGCGGTGGGAGTGTCGTCCTTGGCGCGGTACCGGATGTCCGGGTCGCTCGGGTCGAAGGTGCCTCGGTTGCCGGTGGCGGACTTCACCTGGCTGGGCTCGCGGACCATGTAGACCGTCTGGGTGCCGCCGTCGCGCATGGCCACGCGGATGATCGCGCCGTCGTTCTCCGGCTTCAGGCCCGACAGCAGCAGCTTGTCGGCTTCCATCATGTTCTTCGCCTCCAGCTGCAGGGGGTTCTTCAGCGACAGGTAGGTCGGCATGATGGCCTGGGTTTCCCGCGCCATGCGGGCGTAGTTCCCGGCCACCTCGGCGTTGTCGGTGAAGAAGAAGCCCATGCCCGTGTTGGCGGCGCCCGTCGTGGCCCCGGCCCGCGCGCGGCTGAAAACACTGAAGTCGCCGCCGGTGCCATGGAACACGCGCAGCGGCTGGCCGTTGGCGTCCACCGCCTTGCTGTCGCCGAACCAGCGCTGAAACGCTGGGCTCTGGGTCTGGTCCGCCGCGCGGAACCGCACGCCTGCGGGCCCGCCAGTGCCGCTTCCGGCGTGCTCGATGGCCCGCAGCACGAAGCGCTCGGCCTCGTTGTATGTCATGCCGCGGATCCGCTTGGCCAAGCCATCCATCCCCATGCGCTCGGCCACGCTGGCCAGCCAGTTGGCCAAGGTGCGCACGCGCAGGCCCAGGCGGGTGCCGGCCTGCTTCTGGGCGCGCAGCTCCTCGGCCACCACGGCCAGGCCTTCCTCGATGGCCAGGGCCTGGTACTGGGCTGTCAGCTCGCTGCCGGTGTGCCCCAGGTCGCGCAGGGCCTGCAGCTGCTGCCGCGCGTCCGGCGCCTCGCGCTTCCAGCGGTCCGCGTATTCCTGCACCCGCCTGTCGCGCTTTGCCAGGTCCAGCATGGCCTGCACATAATCGGGGGCCGGCAACACATTGCGCACCCCCAGGTGAAACATCTCATGGAAAACCGTCTCAGCGACAGCGTCAGCACTCCCGTGAGCGGAGGCCACGAGGACGATGCGGCCCTCGCCGGGTATCGCCGCCCCCATTACGCCGTCCGGCGCACCGACCCCAAGCTCCTCGCTCCGGCTCACGACGTCGATTGGTGGCGGGTTGGCCAAGCCCGCAAGGGCCTGCTGCACCGCCTGCTGGGCCTGTTCAAGCGATAGCCCGCGCCCGGGCTCCGCAGCGTCGCCAGCGCTGAAGAGCACGACAGCACCGCCCTCGCCCTGGCGTGTGTCCACCGTCTGGAAGAAGTTATCGAACGCGCCCCGGATCACGGGCAGCTCGCCGGCCGTGGGGTACGGGTAGCCGCCCTCCAGGGCGAAGGCACTGGCCGGCACCACGTTGGCCAGGTAGTCGTTGCCGGCGTTCTGGTCCTTCAGCTTCGCAATCACATAGCTCTCGAAAGCCCGTGCCGACATCTCCGGCTTCGTGGTCCAGTAGGCAGTGGTGCGTCGGTCGTCAAGCTTGCGGCTGCGCTCCTGCATGCGGGTGCGGTTGATCGCCCCGTTCACCTCCCGAAAGGCCGCACGCATCTCCTCGCGCACGCCCTCGCCGCCCTGCTCCTGCTGGGTCATGTAGGTGCCGCCGTCTCCACGCTCGCGCGAGAAGTAGTTGTCGAGGCCATGCCACCACTCGTGCGCCATGCTGCCCGCCCCCTCGCGCTTGGTCAGGTTGATGACCACGTTCCCGCGCTCGTAATGGGCGGCTGCAGCGTCGGTGCCTCCGGTGCCGCGCGCGCCGAAGGCCAAGCCCAAGCGCCCGCCCAGCGACAGTGCCTTGGGCGGCAGGTTCAGCACGCCGGCCAGGTCCATCAGGGCGTCATACGCCTGGTTCAGGTCCTGCTGCCGGCGCCCGCCCTCCACGTAGTTGCCAAACTGCACGCCGCGGAACCCGAAGGCATTCTGGAACTGCTCGGGCGTCACGTCGGCACCCTTGCGGTAGTCCTCGCCGATGCGGGGGGAGTTGGTGGCGGAGCGCACCGGCGGGATGGCCTTGAACTTGGCCAGCAGGTCTTCCAGCTCGCTCCGGTTCTCGGCCAGGTACTGGCGCGCGGCCTGGATGTCGGTGAAGCCCGACTTCAGCTCGGCCACGTTGCCGCCGATCTTCTTGCCGATGTAGAACTCGCGCGCACCGCCTGCCCGCTTGCCGTAGATCTCGAACGTGGCGCCGCGCGTGGGCGCCTGCTGCTCGGCCAGCAACTCGGCCGCCCGCCGCTTGAAGGCTGCAATCGCCTGCTCACGGGTATCACCCTTGGCCAGCTCACGCGGCCAGTTACCGAAGGCCGTGCCCTTGGCAGCGCGCGCTACGGTCCAGATGGTGCGCGGGGGCACGTACCGCTGGCCTTCATACAGCGAGTAGCTGTGGTCTTCCAGCTGGATACCCTTCAGCGAGCGCTCGTGGCCCATGGCCTCGTACAGGGCGGCCTGGTTGGCCACGCCGCGCAGGTTGGCGCGCTGCATTGCTTCGGCGACGGTGGCCGTGTCCATGGTGCCGCTCACCAGGTCCTCGGCGAAACCGCGCAGTGACTCCATCCTGCTGGTCCAGCCCTTGAGCTTCCAGGACGACTGCGGCTTCGTGGGCACAGCGTCGCGCAGCGCACGGGCCATCGCCACGGCGGCCGGCGGCGTGCCGCCCTCCAGCAGCTTGCCGTAGTCGGGCTCGGGCCAGGTCTTCGACAGTGGATGCGCACGGGCGTCCAGCTCCTTGGCCTGAGCCATGCTGTCGCCGTAGGCCTCGGCGTAGAGCATCTTGCGGGCGCCCTTCAGCTCCTCGCCGAAGTCCTCGATCTTGGTGGTGGACCGTGGTGCTGCTGCGCGTGCTGGGCGTGGGCCAGCGGATGCCGAATCCGCTCCTGATTTAATAGCTGCTGGCGCTTGCGTTTCAAGCGCTGGCGCCTGATTCGATGCCATTTCTGGGCGCGGGCCAGAGCCTGCTGCTCGATCCTGCTGGTGGCCGGCCCTTTGCGAGGTCGCCGATGGGCTGCTATCGCTTGATGCATCAGCATCGGCAGCTACCAATTCAGGAGCAGAAACCGTGGTGGTGGGCTCCGAGGTGGCCGGCCCCCTGCTGGTCATCATGCTGGGGGCCGGTTCAGTAGGGGGTGTCCTCAAATTTAAGGACACCCCTGCATTGTCAGAAGCATCGATCTCTGCGACCACCTGCGCCAGGCGCTTGCCCTTGGTCTCGATGCCCAGGCCCCGCGCGACGCGGTTGGCCTGAATGGCGTTGGTGCGCCAGTTGGGCGCGCGATCCGCTCCCGAATTTATAGCTTCTACCGCTTGTCCATCAATCGGTGCGCGCCGATTCTGTCCTTTTTCTCGCAGTACGAAGCCCAGAGACTCGTCCCCGCCGGCGGGCACCACCTCATGCGTGCTGGCCAACTGCTGGCGCTGCAGCTCCTGCTGGGCAGCCTGCCGTGTGGCGAACGGTGCACCGCTGGCGCTGGTCACGGTCTGCGGCGCTGGTGCTGGTGCTGGTGCTGGTGCTGCCGCGTTCTCCCTGTTCACTGCCTCGGCGCGGCGCTCCTGGCGCACGCCGTCGGCACCCGCCACCATGCGGCCGGTCGGTGCGTTGTCGAAGGGCAGAGGGGGTCGCGAAACGCTACCCCCTTCGCGCACGGGGGTTACCGGAGTGATGTTGCTCAGGCCCAACTCGGTCCGGCGCTGGCGCTCGGCTTCCACCTGCTGGCGCTGGACTGCCGCTGCGTTGCCCCGGGCGACCGCCTCGGACCGAGCCTCAGCCCGCACGCCGCCGTCTGGGCCGGCCAGCATGCGGCCCGTGGCGCTCTGGTCGTAGGGCAGTTGGGCTGCAGCCTCGTCCTGGGGCATTGCGGCTCGCGCAGCAGGATCCAGGCGTGCCGTGGGCGCCACGTCGTAGCCGCGGCCGCTGGGGTGCGGCACCACCGATACAGGAATTCCTGCATCGGCCGCGCTGCGGCGCAGGGCGTGGGCCTGATCCAGCCGCAGAGGTTGGCCAGACGTGAGGTCGGCGTCAAGCGCCAGCTGGCTGATGCGCTCGGCCACGGGGTCCACCACCGGCCCGGCCGCAGGCGCCTGGGTGAAGTCGATCTCGTTGCCAAAGCGCGCCGGGGCCGTGTCCTGCAGCTCCAGCCTGGTGTCGGGCGTGGGCCGCACGGTGCGCGTGCTCTGCAGTTGGTCGGGCGAGAACGTGGCGTGCAGCACCTCGGCTGCCGCGTCGCGCTCGGCGGGCGAGCGGGCGGAATCGGTAGCTTTTACGAGCAGGTCGCGAAACTCGGCCTGGTGCTCCGGCGCGATCGCGCGGTCAATCATCGGGCCGTACTCGGCCACCGACGGCAGGTCCGGTTGGCGGGCATCGAAGTTCTGCACCACCCGCCCGCGCTCCATGTCCTCGGGCGCCAGGTCCACCGCCGCTGCAGGTGCTGCATCGGCCAGCTCTTGCACGCGCTCGCTGCGCAAGGCCCGCACGCCCGCGGGCAGCGCCTCGTTGTCGGCGTCGGCCAGCTCCACACGCGCCTCGCGCTGCTGCTGCTCTGGCAGCCGGCTGATCGTCGCCTCCAGCTGCGCGCGCTCCTCCTGCGGCGTGGGCGCGGCCGGTACCGGTGCCAGCTCCATGTCTGCCGCCAGCGCAGCAGCCCGGGACATCACGCCGTCGTCAGGGTTGATCCCCATGGCTTCGCTTGGGCGCTGGGCCGGCGCGGCGACGGGCTCAGTGTTGAGCTCGTTGGTGTTTGGCTGTGCACTTGCTGCTGGCGCCGGCGCCGCGTGCCCACCGCTCAGCAGCGACACGCCGCCGCCCGTGGCACCGCCCAGGGCCGCTCCCATGGCGGCCGCTGCAGCGACGCCCTTGGTGGGGTCGATGGTCGAGTCGTAAGGCTGTGCCGCGCGCTGACCCTCGTACTGGGTCACGCCCTCTTCCAGCGCTTCCTGGGCACCTTCGACCGCCGCTGTCTTCGCCGCGCGGGATACGGCATTGCCGGTGAAGCCTTTCGCACCGGCCACCAGCCGCTCCGCGCCCACCACGCCGCCCACGCCGCCGATCACCGCCGGCAGCACGCTGGCCTGGCGCCCGGCCGCCACCGCCTGCTCGTCCGTGGCTCCGCCCTTGGTGGACAGCTCGTAGGCCGTGCCCGCGGCATCCCCGCCCGCCATGGCAGCACCTGCAGCAGCACCACCGGCCAGGCCGCCGCGCGCCGCGTTCAGGCCCGCGATGGATGCCAGGGTGCGACCACCCTTCACAGCCATGCCCGGGCCGACGAAGGAGCCCACGGCCTGTGCCGCTGCCTGCACGGGGTTGTTGACCACGTAGCTGCCCACGGCGCCCAGTTCGTCGAGCACGTCGTCAGCGTTGGCCACGCCCCGGCGGAAACGCTGCTTCTCGGACTTCACGGCATCGCTCTGGCTCGCCTCGCCGGCCTCGACGATGTTCTTGTCGATCCAGCCAGAGACCGCGTTGCCGGGCCGCACGAAGTTGGCCGCCGCGGACACGCCGCCAGCCGCCGCGTTCGCAGCCTCGATCACCGTGTCGTTGGCGATGGACGCGAGCGTTCGCCTGCGCGCTGGCTGTGCGTCTTCAACAACTTGCCCGCCAAAGTCATCCGTGGTGACGGGGATACCACCGAAGGTGTCGTTTTCCATGCCCCCAGTTTTCCCACCAAGGGAATGGGGGGGCAAACCCTACTGGGGCGGCGCACTTCCGATGCTGAGGGCCCTGCTAGAGTGCTGCAAGGAGAAAAAATGAACCCAGCAACCCGAATACTTGCAGTTTTAGAAGCCTTTCTGCCACTTTCCCATGGCAGTCCGCAGGTCGACGGATGGAACACTTGGCTAAAAGGGACAGGAGCTGAGGTGCGTGATGAGAACGTTATGCGAGCTGTTGGGGCGATTCGTAGGGAGACTCGGCTCTTAGAACGCAAAATGGTTGAACTTCAGGTCCCAGCGCCTCTGTACACGGGAGTGGTCAACGGCTTAACTGACGCCTTTCGAACGGCCTTCCTCCACCAGCAATGGGGCAACGTTCACGCAAAGGTAACGGCTGCGGAGGTTCGCGCTAGCCTTGCGTGGATGTCATGGGTGCTCGGCAAGTTTGACGAGAACGAAGTTGACGCAGAAGTGTTGGCCACGCTGGTCCAGGCGCTTGAGGACCAAGAAACACTCCTAAAAGGCGAGAGCCTACCGGCAGATTTACGAGAGCTACTTGAAGGTCAAGTGGAAGAGTTACGCATTGCGCTGATGCTTTATCAACTGAACGGGGTGCAGCCCATCGTAGACGCAGTGAACAAGCAGTCTGGTGAAATGCGGAATGCGTCCGAGGTGCTTGTTGCAGAGACGACAGCGGCCGGGCCGGAAGCGCAAGGAGCCGTCACTCGTGGGATGGAGCTGATTTCGAAAGCGGCGAAGGTGGCGGATAGCGGATCAAAAGTGGTGAAGTTTGGCAAGGAACTATACGAACTTGGTGCCAATGGGTATGCGATGTTCGGGCAGTTGCTTTTGTCGAGCCCTGCTTCAGGCAACTGACACTCTTCATCCTTAAAAACTAACCACTGTGGACCGACTGCTACAAATTCTGCTCTGGTGCCCGCGCTGCTGGCAAGTCTTCGGGCGCGCGATGTTCACAGTTTGCGGCCTTCTTACTTTGTTGGGTTGGCGTTTGGCGTCGCGAGTTGATCGCATCGAACGCAAGATCGGGGTGCTCGTGGAACTGGACAAAGCACTCGCCTCAGTGCCGCTACCGATCCCCACAAGCGCTGAGGGAATGGCACTCGCGATCTTCGGAGCTCTTCTTGGAGCAGGGTTGGCGATGGCAGGCAAGTGGGCCGCGCGAGTGACCTGAGAGCGGCGGACGCGCCCAAAAGAAAGCCCGCAGAAAGCGGGCCGAAAAGGGAGGGATCGCCGCCAGAGGAGTGGCGGCATCGGGATCATGGAGCAACCGCCGATGATCGCTTGTAGGACTGCATCTCCGCCGCGCCGCGCAGCACATGAGTGAAAAAGCCCACCCGGGCGGGCTTGGATTAGCTAAGGTTTCGCCCCCTTGAGAAACTCACCGGCTTTGGCAAGCAAGTCACCCGCCGTTTTCACGGCTTCGATTACCGGAGGCGCCACGGTGCTTTCATCCTCTTTGGCCTTGCCTTTTCTCTCGTTTGAGGACGAAAGGCCATAAGCAAATTTTGCGAGGGCAATCGTGAGTACCGAGATCGCGACGACCAACGACGCAACCAGGCCGATAGCCGCGGGTTGGAGCTTCGGGAGATCTAAGTTGATCGCCCGGATCACATTGGAGACCGCCACGAGAAGCACTGCCACCACGATGTAAATCAACGCTGCAGCAGCGAAGCGGTGTGTCCGACGCGACCTCGCCTCTTGGAGAACTTCGCTAACTGTTCGACCTTCTTTAAATGACGGATTTTCACCGCCCGCCAGATCAAATTTTGACTCTGGCGCGTCCGAAGGCGTACTCATGAAAAGAAGCCGAAGCCGAGGTTGTTCATGCGGTATGACATCGCCACCTTCGAAACGTCAAATAAAGTAGCGAGTTCATCCAACGTGTTGAAGCGCCCAGACTGCACAACTTGCTTCACTGCGCCCTCTGGCATCAGCAACTCAGCAGCAAACTGGTTGGCCTCTCGCTCTTTCGGGTCAGACACACGAGAAGAAAAAACAGCTGGAGTGTCCCGCGGTCGAGGACCGTGTCCCAATGCAAAATGGCCCAACTCGTGAGCGATAGTGAAGCGTCGACGCACTCTCGCCTCAGACTGCTTGTACTCAATTGTCCGTCGAGCATCATCAAACCAGCCGCTGTACGGCGCCGTGGCTGGCAACGGGTTGACTCGCAAACCGACACGGCCAGCCAGAGCCTCGGGATCCACGGGCAAGCGTTGATCCCAATGACCAGCGAGCATCATCCGAGCGGCGGATGCAGGAGAAAGAGATGACGATTGGTACATGGTGAGCCTCCAGGCGATTGGCGGGGAGCCCCGGTCCTAGACGCAAAATAATACATTAACAGTTAATAACAGGTTAAAACTAAGCTCAACAAGCTCCGTTTCAAGACTTTTCGCAACGCACAAAGGTTAAAAATGGGAACATTCAGTCCATTCCACTGGATCATCGTCTTGGCCATGGCCGTGCCACTGCTCGCACTGTTCATCGTGCCCCTGTGGCGCATCCTGCAGCGCGCAGGCTTCAACGGCGCGTTGTCGCTGCTGATGTTCGTCCCCATCGTGAACATGCTGCTGCTGTGGTTCGTGGCGTTCTCGAAGTGGCCCAGCGACCGCGACGGCAAGACCAGCACCTCGAAGGGCTGGATCGCGGTGGGCGTGGCATTCGTGCTGTTGGCGGCGCTCGTGCCCGTGTTGATGTCGGTCGGGGCGCAGGCGGACTATGAGCGGGCAGTGAAGGCCACTCCTGGCGGCCAGGGCTCTGGCCAGCGTGACCAGTTCGGGGGCGAGCTGGTCAACCCCGCCAGGTAAATCACGCAGGCTTGCGGTAAGTCCGCCCGTCAGCGCCGACGTAGGTGGCCCCTTTCGGCAGGGCATTGAACTGGGCTTGGGTTGATACACGCTGAGCAGCTTGCTCCCCGCCATCCACCCGCGCAGTCTCCCCGGTGGCCTTGTTATACCGCCACACGCTCCCCTGGGTGGAGCTGCCGTCGGCGTTCTTCGTAGCTGGCGTGACCTGCACCCCCCACTCGTTCTGAGGCGCCTTCCCTGCCAGGGCCAGCAGGCGCTCGCGGGCTGACTTCTGTCCTTCGGGGGTGCGGGCGTTCTCCAGGTCGGCTTGCGCCCGGTCCATGCGGTCGGCTGACCGGTTGGTGTAGCCCGCCGCGATCTGCTCGAGCGACAGCCGGCCGCGGGCGATCTGGTTCGTATCGTTCACGCCCTGAGCGCGAATGCCGGTGCGCTGGGTCTCTCCGGTCTGCTGCATGCCCTCGCGTTGCAGCCCAGCGTTTTCGCGCAGAGCGGCTTGGTCCAGGCCGGGCTGTGCCGAACGCAGGGCGAGGTCATTTCGCTGAGCCGCGTTGTACGCAGCCACGGCGCCGTTCTGATCCGCCTGTCCGCCCACCTGTCGGCCGCGCCAGTCCTGCGTGGCCCCGCGGCTCCATTCCGGGGTGTTGGTGATGCTGCTGGCGCCTACCGCCAGATTCCGCAGGTCGTTGCGGGCCTGCCAGTCGTTCGCGCTGTTGCGCACCATCGGGGCCTGAACACCGGGCGCCTGACCTCCACCGGTGGCCAGTGCCATCAACCGGGTGCGAGCATCCTGCTGCTGGCTCCCGGCCAGGTTGTCGGCCGCCGCCATGTTCTGCTGACTGACCTGCGCCGCCGGAGCCTGGCCGGTGCCCGCAGCCATCAGGCGCTCACGTGCGCCGTTGCCCTCAATCACCTGGGCACCGATTAGGCCGGCGCGCTGCGCTGCCTCGGGCGTCATGCCGATGGGCGCGCGCTGGGCAGACGCTTCGCCGGAGTTCATGAAGCCGCCGCCTGCGGTACGCCCGTTCACGGTGATGTCGCCGGCCACGTTGCTGCCGGAGTAGCTGTTGCCGACACGGGAGACGTCGCTGGTGGTGCCCGGCGCCGTGGCGCTGGTTGTGCTGGAGACTGCCGGGGGGGAGGCTGGCGTGGGGGCCGAAGGGTTCACAGCTGGCGGGTTGATCAGGCCGCGCCCTGCGCCGGCCGCCGACGTGGGCGAAGTCTGGGCAGTTGCAGCGCCTGGGAGCGCGCTGACAGCTGCAGCACCTGCACCAGCGTTCAGGAGCCGCGTCGCAGCGTTGATGCCGCCGCTGATCGCCCCGCCGGTCCTGGCTACGGCCGGGATGGCACCGCCGAGGGAGCCGGGCAGCGCAGAAGCGATGTTTGACAGGTTGCGCCCGGTCTCGGTGTTCGACCACCGATCCTGCGAACCGTCAGCCGCCGGCGCCGTCAGTCCACCAGTGGGGATCTGCGAGACCGCAGAGGCTGCCGGTGCTGGCGCGGGTGCGGCTACAGGCGGGGGTGCCGCGGGCACAGGCGCTGGTGGCTGCACGACCGTGGTGCCGGGCGCCTGCGTCGCAGCTGCAGCATCGCCGAAGCTGTTGGGGCGCTTCTCGTCCACCAAGCCGCCCTCGACGTAGCGGCCACGGAGCGGCGCCTTCCCGCTGGGCTCGTGGGTCATGTCGACCAGGTCCTGCAGACGGCGTGCGCCCACCTTGCGCACCGTGTCGGTGGGCATGATGAACTCGCCGTTCGAGGCCTTGATGTTGACGGAGTCGCTGGTGCCGGTACCGGGCCCGCGAATGCGTCCGCCGTCACGGTAGTGGGGAATGGTGGCGGCGGCGATCTGGGCGAGTGTTCTGCGCATGGTGGTGGCCTTTGGAAAGTCTTGGGGGAATTCTTCTGGCCAAGGGCTCAAGCGCCAAACCCCACTGGGGCACGGCCCTCACCAGTTCATGCGAACCAGGGGCGGCCGGCGGTCGCGCTGCTTGCGCTGGACGTTGGCGTCAGGGCGTTCGCCGAAGGCTTGCACAAACAGGGCGAGTGACGTCGCGGACTTTTCCGGATCGTAGGCGTCGGCGTCTTGCTTGAGGTATGCCCGGTGTAGCATCCAGTCCATCAGCCGCTCGTGAAAGCGCTCGGGGATCTCGGGCCGGCCCATGTCGAGATCTGCTCTCAGCGGCTTGAGCGCACCACGGTAGACCGTCAGGACAACGGTGTCGGCTTGCGTGGGCATGCGCACCAGGCGCAAGTTGGCCGGCTGCGCGCCGCTGGCCTGCTCGAAGATGAAGCACCGCGGGAGGCCTTTCTGGTTCTCCCACCCGGGGCAGTCGTCGTCCATCTCCTCCACGCTGGTTTCGTCGAGCGGTCGGCCGCGCAGCGTGGCGCGCTTGATCTCGAAGACAGAAGGATGGAGTGGATAGGTGGAGACGTTGGGCTGCAGGGCGATGCTGCACACGGCAGGCGTCAGGCGATCCTCGATAAGCTTCGCTCGCTCGCAGGCTTCCTGCACCGCCTCGTTCAGGTAGCGGACTATGTTCTCGGATGTCCAGAACGGCGGCTCCGCGTGGTCTGCCACCGTGTCACGGAACTCTCGGAAGAAGTCCTCTACCTTCATGGCTTACACCTTGGCCGTGAGCTCGGTGAAGACAGCGTCGGCCTCTTCGCGAGACACAGTGAAGCCCAGCCGTGCCTTCAGGCGCGTGAGGTTGGGTTTGCCCTCGGCCGTGAAGTCGTCTTCGGCCTTGCCATCCAGCATGCCGGTGATAGCGGCGGAGATGGCGGCCTTGCGGGCCTCGGGTGTGATGGCGGAGGCGCCGCTGTCGTCAAACAGCACTGCGCCGCGCGCGCTGGCTTCCTTGTGGAACATCGGTGCCAGCTCCACACCCTCGGGCGGAATGGAGGCAGTGTGGCCCGTCGTGAGGGCGACATGGATGGGTTGGTCAGAGGGGGAGCGGAATTTCATGATGGTGTCCTGGAAAAGAGCCCGGCGGAGATGAAGCCGCCGGGCGAACGGGCCTCAACGACCCGACCACGAGAACAGGGATCAGCCCTGGCTGAAGGCTGCGCGGCCCTCGACGAAGTACAGAATGGTCACCCGCGCAGCGCCAGCCGTGGCGCCCGCGCCGGTCTGGGCGATCAGCGCCTTGAGCGCCTGTGCCACGGTGTGCTTGTAGCCCGTGAGGGTCAGCGCGGTGCGGCCGGCGGTCTTGAGGTCGATGGGCGAGGCGGTGTAGCGGTCATCGTCCGCCACGTCGCCCAGCTTCAGCGTGGCAGTGGTCGCGCTGTTCCAGGGCGTCTTCACCACCACGTCGCCGCCCAGCAGGATGGCGTTGCCGGGCAGGTCGAACGCTTCTTCAGCAGTGCCGTAGGCGATGGGGTCGGCAAAGCCGATGTCGAGGTGGGCGACGATCAGCTCTTGCCGACCGGAGTTCTTCTTGATGGCCATGGTGGCCTCCTTTCAACAACAAGGGGAGGATGAAAGGACGGAGCCCGCAGGCCCCATCCCTCCGTGCGCTGCTTACTGCAGGTAGTGGTCGATGGTCACGAGGCCGAAGTCCTCGTCGCTGCCGTCGTAGATCGAGGGGAAGACGGGCTTTTTAAAGCCGATCATTCGGTCGATGTTCAGACCGATCTGGCTGTCGTACTGGAACAGCTTCTCGACCCAATGGCCGTCGCCGATGTCGGCGAAAGCCAGTGCCTGCGCGCCGCACAGCAGCGTGCGGGTGCCGTTGACCAGGCCACCGGAACCCCACTTCGAACCGCTGGCCGCGCCCTTGGTGTTGTAGACCAGGTTGTGCTCGTGGATCACCGCGCCGTCCACCGTCACAGTCGCACCGGTGAACCAGGGCGAGTCCAGGCCGGCCTTCGCAGCCACCTGCACCACGGCACGCTGGTAGGCCTCGTCCTTCTTCAGAGCGGCCAGGGAGCCCGGGGCAACGAACATGACGTAGTACGGCTTGCCACCGGACATCAGCGGCTTGATGCGGCGCTCCTTCGCGTAGGCGATGGCGTCCACGATCATGTTGTACTTCGGCACGTAGCCCGTCGTGATGCTGGCGGTGTTCGACGCCTGCAGGGTCGTGCCATCCCACATCAACGAGCGCTTGGCGGACGGCGCCGTGACATCGGAAGCGAACGTCAGGTCAGGGAAAACCGAGCCGATGCGCAGCGCACCGTTATTCTTGAAGGCGTAGCTGATGCCCGACATCGTGAGAAATGCCAGTTCATCGGTGCGTTGCGCCAGCCAGAACGACAGCTTGTCCTTGCCCTGCTGCCGGAAGTTGATGACGTTTTTCTGGTCGTCGTAGCGGCCCTTGTTCTTGGTGCCGTGGCTGACCTGGTCGATCTGGATGATTTGGCTGTGGGAGTCCATAGCCTCTTCGTTGCCCTCGCGCTCATCGTCCCCGCGCACGCCGTCGCCGATCAGGTCGGCCACCAGCTGGAACAGGCACTGGGTGCCCTTCTCAGTCTCGGTGAGCTCAGTGACGCGATGCACGACGCTGTTGCCCGTGTCGCTCATGAAATTCTTGAGGAACATCTGGTCGCGTGCGGCCTTCCAGACGACGCGGGACCAGTTGACTTTTTGAATCGGCGTGAGTTCGCCGAATGCGGTGAATGCCATGTCTATCTCCAATAGGTTGGGGTACTTCTCGGGACATGACGCCGCCCATCTGCGGAGAACATGGCTGTTGAGGCGGCCAAGGCGCCGGACCGTTTTACGCCAGCCTGAGGCGACAACCCGGAGATGACGCTGGCAAGGTGGGTGAACCCTTGCCAGCCTTGGCGGTGCTACGCGATGCCGAGCGACTTTTCCAGCTCCGCTTTCGACAGGCCCTCGATCTGCTCATCGCTGAGCTTGGTGGACTCGTCGATCTTGGGCGCCGTGGCTCGGTTGCCCATGCCCGCCTGCACTGCCGCTGGCTGCAGGAGGGAGTGCGCTGCACCCCGCTCGTCTGCTGTCTTGAGGCGAGTGTCCACGGGGTCGGCCTTTCCAGGCAACACCCTACTGGGGGGACCGTCTGGAGCGAAGCGCGGGGCGATGGTGGCGATGGCCTGGGCGAGCGCCACGTGGTGTGGAACACCACCGGCCAGCTTCGCGCGGACCGACGCATCGATCAGCTCCAATGCTTCCGCACCCTCGGGCTCGTTCAGCCAGGGATAGGTGGCCAAGGCATCCGCGGTCACTTCCTGAGACTTGGCGACGGACTGGCTGTGTTGGGTGGCCTGCTCGAACCGCTGCACCACCGCCTCCTCGATGTGCAGGTTGATCTGCTTGCGCAGCGCCACCGCAGCCTTGGAGTCACCGTCGAGCAGCGCCTGGGTGTACTGCTCCTCCAGGGCGTCCACATCCACTGCAGCGGTCTGAGGTGCAGCCTGAGCGGGAGCAGGTGCCGCACCGCCGCGGGCACTGGCAGCCAGCTGTGCGCGCAACTCCTCGTTCTCGCTCTCCAGCGCCTTGCGCCGGTCATTCACCTCGTTGAAGCGCACACGGGGGATGCCGCCGCCCGGCTTGCCTGGCTCGTCAGCATCATCGGCACCACCGCCTGCGGCATCCGAAGCGGCAGCCGGCGCCGGGGCGGGGGCTGCAGCAGCGCTGGGCGCTGGAGCCTGAGGCGCGCCATCCTCGGGCAAGTCGTTGCCCAGGTCCAGCGCCTCCTCTGCAGCTCCTCCGGCCGCCGCGTCGCCCTCTTCTGCGGGCTTCATGTAGCCGCTGTAGGGCATCAGGCGGCGCTTCAGTTCTCGGATGTTCATAGTCTCGTTCTCCTTCAGATGATGGGTTGCTGATCGGCGAGAAATGCCTACAGATCCGCGAAGCGCGCTTCCGCCCCGAGGCCATCGGCGTCGACCGGCGCGGGCGTCACGGTCGTGGCCTGCGTGCGGCACGTGTCGCACAGCAACGGATGGCCTTTCACGCTGGCGCCACACTGGGCGGTTTTTTTGCCGAAGTCGTAGGTGACTTCGCGGCTGCACTGGCTTTCTGGGTTCGTGGTCATAACGCGGTTCTCCTTCAGGGTTGCAGGCCGTCTGCGGCCAGGGTTTCAATGCCTTCGCTCGCGCCCACACCTGGGCTTGCGGGATTCATGGGGTCGGTGTTCTGCGGCAGGTCCACGGTGGGTAGCCCGGCCGGCGCCTCGGGCACGATGGGCCCCGCGTCCTGATCGACGTAGCCCGCCGACTTCAGCAGCCCATCGGCCAGCGCCGCAGTGGCCGGGACCTGGGCCACGACCTGTGCCGTCTGCACGCCGCTGTACTGGGTCTTCACCTTCACGTCGGTGGCCTGGGCGTCGGTCTTGCGTGTCTGAGCATCGAGGAGGCGCACGCGGGCTTCGGCCGTTGGATCGGCAGGCGGCTGGGCGCCAGGCAGCGACTCCAGGATCTCGTGCTTGTCGGCCAGGTTGGAGTAGCGAACCATCACGGGGTCCGGGATGTTCACACCCGCCTTGCGCATCTCCAGCGCCTGCTGGAACTGCGAGTTCTGGAACGTCACCTGCATCGGCTGCTCGGTGATGACCACGTCGTAGGTCCCGATGGTCACGTCGTTGATGTAGCCGCCCGTGGCCGGGTCGAACTTGTTGATCTCCAGCACTTCTTCCTTCGGCTTGCCGGTCTTGGGGTCCGTCTCGGTAATGCGGAAGATGCGGTAGGTGTCGTAGTAGCGCTGCACCAGCTTCAAGATTCGCTTGGCCAGCAGCTGGCGCGTGTATGCCAGGTTGTCCAGAGGCACGGACAGCTGCTGCTGGCTGGCGAACTGCTTGGCTTGAATGGCAATGCCGCTGGTCTCCGGGCCCTGCTGACCGCGCATGGCCTCGGGCACAGTCACATCCTTCAGCGCCTTGTCCGCGCGATCGATCAGGTGCGTGACCCCGGTGGGAACCTGGTTGGGCTGGATCTTCTCCGGCTTCTTGGAGCCCTTTTTGTATTCGATGACCAGGCCGTTCTGGGCACCACGGACCTCCAGCTCCTTCATCGACATGTTGGTGACAGAGTTCTCCTCCACCACCCAGCCGCTGTTGGCGCTCGAATTCACGATGTGCACCACCTGGGACACCGCCTTGTTCAGCACCTCCTGCGGACCGATAGCGTTGTCCACCATGCCCACGGTCTTGCCGCGACGGAAGTATGCGAAGTACGGCACCACCGTGAAGTGCTCGTAGGGGCTGTAGGCATCGTGCAACGTGGCCGTGAATGTCGTCACCACCCACTTGATGCGGCGGCGCATGCGCTTGGCGCGCACCGCGCCGTTGTTCAACGCGTCTGCGATGGAGTCGGCTGCCATCGTGGCTTCCACCTGCACGTCCCCGGCCCCAGGCCACACCAGGCAGGACGTCAGCTCGTACACGAACCGCTGGCGGTCGATGACGCGGTAGCGATCAAGCCCATCCTCCTTGGTGGCGCATGCATCGGTGTAGCCCCAGTCCTTGCGGGTGGCGAACTTGTTCCGCTCCACACCGTCTTCGAGGTCGCCGAAGTCCTGGCCGGCGTCGTTGCTTCCTTCCGCGCGCTTGCGGGCCAGCTTGCCGTAGATCTGCTCGATCTCGTCGAGGGTGAGCCAGCGGGTGATGATCACGTCGCCCCACTTGTCCGGGTCGTAGCTCTTGGCGTCCGGGTCGGGGATGACGTCCAGCGGGTCCAGCGTGCCCACCACGATCTCGCCCTTGATGTTCTCGTCGAAGGACATCCGCACGTCGTAGTAACCGCGCTGCTGGATCAGGCCGTCGCTGAACACCTGGGTTTCGTGCCAGTGGAGCGCGCACAGGTCAGCCACCTGCATCACGGCCTTGGAGATCGTCGTAGCCTTCGTGAGGTCCGAGTCCCCGCCCCGTGGCTTGAACGCGATGTCCATCCGGTTGTGGATCTGGTAGCCGATGGCGCTGTTCACGCTGGGCATGATCTGGTTGAACTCGTACCCAGGCCGGCGGGCCGCGATCAATGCTGCGCGCTGCTCGGGTGTGAGCTGGCGGCCACCGCCAAGGTACATGTCCTCGCAGCGGGCCGCGTGCGGCAGGTAGTCGGTGTGGCCACGGTCCTTGCCGTAGAGGTAGCGCGCCCAGTTATCGCGCGCGGCGCTGTCTGCCAGGATGGGGTAGGAAGAGTTTTCCATGTTCATGCAGTCGCTTGGTCCCAGTGGTCGGAGTCAGAGCCGGCCAGGCGATCCCGCCAGCTCTTGGCCCGTGGCTTGGGCTCTGGTTTCGGAATGTCGGCCGCGAAGGTCATGGCCACGGAGTCGCCCTTGTCCGGGCTGCGGCCCAGCACCAAGCGGATGTCATCCTTGCTGCTGATCTGGATGGCGGCGTGGCGCCCCATGGTCACGACCTTGTATCTGGGCGCAGTGAGGTCGCCCAGCAGTTCCTGGTCAGGCGGCAGTGCGATGGGGTCGGGGTTGGTCGGGTCCAGCGCCTCACGCAGCAGCCAGTAGTACTCGGCCCGCTTGTTGCGGAAGTGCAGCTGGCCAGCCTTGTCCATCAACGAGCTGCCCTCGGAGCCCACCACGGCGTGCACATGCAGGCCCAAGCCCTTGATGAAGTCCAGCGCGCTGGAGCCGATGCCGATGGAGTCGATGCAGACCACAGCGCCGTCGCGGATCAGCGGCACCACGAAGCCGGCCGCGGTCGGGCCATCTTTCGTGACCACGCCCGGGGCGGTGATGATCCTGTCGAACCACTGGCCGTGCCGGCGGGCCGCTGACGACTTGTCCTGGCCGCCCCGCGAAGGGTCGAACCCCATGGCGGTCATCACGCCCTTGGTGGTGCGGTCCACCCAGCGCGCCTGCGCCGCCTTCACCCAGTCCGTGGGGATGAGCTGCCAAACGGGATCGGTCGAGCCCGCGTTGAAGTCGCCGCGCAGCATCTGCGAACGCAGCGGCTCGGGCAGCGCCTGCAGTGTGGCCTTGTAGCCGGTCGTGGTGAGGAACAGGTTGTCGTCGACGCGCGAGGGGATGTAGGTCCGGCTCTTGGGCGTCATCAGCTCGTCGCCCACCATCACCGGCGTGCCATCGGGCACTTCCTGGTCCTCGCCCTTCTCGTCCGTCACGAACCAGCGCAGCTCGCCCGGCTTCGCGGGGTTGGGGTGCTGTGGGTCCAGCCAGGCCGCCCAGTACCGCTTCACCCACTCGCCTTCGGCGGTGGTGGGCGGGTTGCCGGCGGCCACCACGCGCTGACGCACGTTCGGGTTGTCCGTGCGCATCCAGCCGATGAGGGTGCGGAACTGCAACTCGGTGAAGTGGGTGATCTCGTCGAAGCCTTTGAAGTCGTGCGGCCGGCCCTGGTACTTCATCCAGTCGTCGGGCTTCTGCACGCTGCCCAGCTCCAACACCCTCTTGTCAGGCAGGCGCCAGAGGTGGTCCTGGCCGTTGTAGCCCTGGCGTGACCCCAGGATGGCCGTCATCCGCTCCTCCAGGCCGATCAGCTGCACGGCCTCGCGGCGGAACACGATGCTGTGCTCCTGCTCCGTGAGGCTCAGGCCCAGCAGCAGCTCCGACTTGCCGCCGCCCGCGCTGCCCCCGTAGAACAGGACGTCGGCCTGCGAGTGGAAGGCGGCGGATTGCGGCCCCGCCTGCGGCACCCAGATGGCAGGGCTGGCCAGCATCAGGAAGGAGTCCACGGCGGCGCGCATCTCGGCCGTCATGCCCTTGAACGTGGCCAGGATCTGCTCGGGCGTAGGTGCTGACAGCATCATTCGGTGACACCTCCGCCGGTCAGCTGCGCGAACATGGCGAGCAGCCCGGGGTTGCCCTGCAGCACGGCTGACAGGCGCACCGCGCGCTCAGTGTCGGACATGGTGCGCAGCGCCAGCGGGTCGTTGCGCTGGGTGTTGTCCTTCTCGAACACCCCCAAGTGCCGGGCCAGGCGGTCCAGCGCCGCGCCCTTGTCCTGGGTCAGCACCTGGAAGCCCTCCTTCGTGCGGCGCACGCCGGCATACAGCGCCGCGGCGGCCGGGCTCAGGTAGCGGGTGTCCTTGATGACGTCGCGCGAGTGGCCGTCGCCGCAGCACTCGATGCATGCCGGGTTGGGCGACAGGTGAGGGTTGAAGCCGGTGCCACCCTCCTCGTCGAAGACTTCGCCCTCCTTGGCCTTCTTGCGCCACAGCTCGAAGTCAGCGTCGCGCTGGTACTGGGTGCGCTGGCGGAGGAAGTTCGTGCCCCAGCAGTGCCGGCAGCAGCCGACCTTCGTCTCGACCAGCTCGCGGGGGTCGGCGAAGGCCACCAGGGCTATCTCCTGGATCACGCGGGCGGCCGACACCTGGGCGACTCCCTGCAGGTGCGTCTGGCCTGCCTTGATGGCTGCTTGGACGTCCACTCTCGCCAACAGGCGGGAAGCCATGGTCCGGGCGGTCTTCTCGGCCGTCCCGGGCACGGCGCGCATGTACGCCTGGCTGCCGTTCAGGTCGATCAGGAATTCGGAGACGAAGCGCTGCACCCGTGAGTCCAGCTCGACCTGCACCCTTTTGGGGGTAGGTGCGAAGTTGCCCGCTGTCGGGACATCTGCCTTCGTCCGCTGGGCCTTCTCTTCCTTGGGGGGGCGCTCCCAGCCCTCTGCGCCGGCGCGCTTGGCGACCATGGTGTGTGAGATCCCGAACGCCCTGCCGATCTCCCGGGTGGACTGGTGGCTACCGCAGTAAGCCTTCTTCACCCCCGCCCAGTTGATGGTGGACGCGGGCGCAGTCTTGCCGCCTGCGGGCTTGCTGGTTGCTGGTTTGGGGGTCTTGCGGTTGCCGGTTGCCATTTACACGCATGGTTGCGTGCGCATTCAGAATTTGGAAACCCTACTGGGGGCACCCACAATGGCCTACCCCCAGACCGGGGGCAACAACCAGCCCTGGAGAATCCGATGCCCGACGACCTGACACCCGAGATCTACGAACTCCCACTTGGACCCAACGGTCTGCCAGATCTCCTGATGATCTCGAAGGTTCGATCAGGGGACCACGCCATAGTGCGTGCCGCGATAGTCACTTCCGATCCAGAATTGCGCGGTTATTGGGCGCAGCGCTTCAACTGTGATGGCGAAGACGGCATCAAGTGGGCCGTGTTGTTCGCGAAGGAGCGCGCACGCCAGCATTTGGCGGAACAGCGTGGGGATGATTTGCCAGCGGCAGAGCGGGCAATTGTCTTCAAGCCGTTTAGCGACTGGGACGCCCTTTCTGTCCGGCGCACGCTGGGGTTCTACCCCGCAATCCAGACCGCAGCTGGCAACGGTTCCGGCGTTGCGCTGCTGACGCTGCTCCACGAGAAAGACACGGCGTACCGCGTCGTCATCACGGAGGAAAGCGCTCCGGCGAGTTACGCGTAGCCGGTTGGCTATCCTCCTTCCCCTCTACTTGGGCCGGGTCCAGCCTCGCTTCCTGGCCCGCTTGGTGATGAATTGGGTGTCAACGCCGTAGCGCTTGGCAATTTCGCTCACAGTGGCGAGGGTTGTCGTGTAGTCGCGCTTGATGTCTTCCAGGTGCGGATGAGGGAGCGACACGGCAGAGCACGCCACTCCGCGCGATCGACGCATCGCCGTTACTGCCGCTCGGCTGCGCCCCACACGCTGTGCCACTGCTGCGTCCGACAGGGTGCCCAGCAATGCAATTTCCGCTTCTGTCCAGGCTTTTTGAGTCTGGAAAGCGGAGATGCCACGGGCGTATCTCCACATGGCCACGGCTGAGGGGGCGCATCCCCAGTCTGAGGCGAGCGCCTTGTCAGGCTTGTTTCCAAGCTGCCCGACCTGCGCTGGCGTCAACTGGTACGGCGTGCAGAACGGACGAATGCCGTGCCTTTGGCGAGCGTCACGAATCGACGTGATGCTCCTGCCGACGATGCGCGCAATTTGTGCATCGGCGGCCGTCCCCAGTAGCGCCGCCCGCTCCGGCGTCCAGAACACATCTTTTGCCATCTCAGCCTCCCAGGTCCCGCTTCAGTTGCTTGAGCTCTTCAATGTCCTTGGACAGCCGCTCATTCAATGCGATGGAGTCGGCCAGAGCAGTTTCCATCGTCACCGACCTGCGCTGCAGCCTGCGGATCTGCGCTTGCTGCTCGCTGATGCGGTGATCCATCACCACCACCGCCGCCTGCTGCGCGAAGCCGGCTCCGGCAGAGAAGAGTGCCCGGGCCTCTCTGGGGTTCAGGTCCAGCACCACGTCACCCTTCTCCACCTTCACGGCCCCATTCGGCAACCAGCTGTGCGAGACGGACTGGGTCTCTGTGTGTTCGGTACAGGCATACAGCATCCCGTTGTCGCTGTAGATGCGCTCCCGCTTTTTCAACTCCTTGACGCAGTCGTAGACGATGGCCGTTGAAAGACCGGTGATCGCTGCGATTTCAGGTGCGCGGGCCGGAATTTCAGAATCGGTCATCTCCACGATCACGTCGAACACCCTGTCGCGAGTGCTCTTTCGGCCATTCAGCTTCGCAAGGGCTTGCGCCTCGCTCGCGGTGAGTTCGGCCTCCTCGGCCTCGTGCGTTGTTTCGGTCATGTCGTTCATCAGCATCTCCCCAGATACAATTCAAGTGCTCAGGTCGAATTGACCGGGAAGGCCCGCTTCGGCGGGCTTTTCCTTTTCAGGGCCCCGCGGGCAGCGGTTCCGCCCTGTTCCACTCGCCATAGGTCCCGAACAGGATGAACTGGGGCAGGGTCTGCTCCGCGCAGCGCTGGATGACGCCGTGCAGCGGCCCACCTTCAACGCCAGCGGCGGCGTCGATGTCGAACCCGCACCACTTCGTGTCGTAGAACACCGCCGTCACCGCGGACGCTGCGCCGTGATGGGCGCAGAGCGCTGCAAAAGCTGTGAACTGGGCGAACTCCAGGGCGGAGTCCTTGGTTTGCGGCCGCCGGTGGGCGAACTCGATGCCGTTGGCATTCATGGTGCTGCTCCTTCGGATTGGACTTGGTTGATGTCGCGGGCCCTGGCCCATCAAAGACCGGCTGGCGGGCGCCTGCTCATGGCCGTATCGGGTTCGGAAAGCCGCTTGGGGACCTCGCCTATCCAGTCGCCCATCTGCTGCAGCTCGCCGATAAGCTGGAGGGGAACCAGGCCCTGTGGCCCGTTGCGGTGCGCGACGACCTCCAACTCGCAGTACCCTTTGAACTGGGCGAGCTTCTTGCTCATGGGGTGGGCCCAGTCGTTGAACAGCAGCGCCACCTGGTCCGCCGCCGCCTCGATGGCGCCGGAGTCGCGAAGGTGTGTCATTTGCGGCCGGCCGTAGTGCTCATCTGCCTTCCGGCTCATCTGGCTCAACAGCACCACTGCGAAATCGAGATCCATGGCCATGGCCTTGATGCCATTGACGATTACGTCCAGTTCACGGTTTCGGCTCTCTTCGCCGCCGCCCGCCATCAGCTGCAGGAAGTCGATGAACAGAACGTCAAGCCCAGCAGCGCGTTTGACTTTGAGGGCTTTTCGACGAATGTCCATCAGCGTGAGCTGGCCTTGCTGGTCGTGGTACAGCCTGAGACCGCCCAGTTTGCTCGCGGCGTCCGTCACGCCAGACCACATGCCCGCATCCTCCGGCTTCGCGGCCAGGATGCGGCCCAGGCCGATCCCACCGCTTGCGGCGGTGTGCCGGTGCATCAGCTGGATGATGTTCATTTCCTGGCTGAGGAACAGAACGCCGTGCTCGCGCGCGATGCTCCGAGCCATCGTGAGCGACAGGGCCGTCTTGCCATGCTTCGGCCGTGCGCCGATCACCATCAGCTCGCCCCGGCGCAGCCCACCGTTGAGCATGTCATCCAAGCCTCCAATGCCGGTCCGAATAGCTGGGTTCTTTCCCTCGCTCAGATCGTGGAGCACCGCAAGGTACTCAACCAGCGACTCGGAGATGGCTTTGGGGTCGCTCCGGCTGCGCACCGTGGCCACTTTCGCGAGCAGCATCTGGGCCTTGTCCGCTTGCTCCGCGAAGTTGTGCCCCGGGGTCATCGCCAGTTCACCGATCTCGCGGCCCACGTCCATGAGCTTGCGCAGGCGATAGCAGTCGGCCACCGTGGCGGCGTACATGCGCGTGCTGGCAGTCCCGACAGCCAAGGACGCCAGGCCCATCAGGTCCTCAACGTCTGCATCGAAACCGTGGCGCTGCATGTCGACTTGCACCGCGACAGGTTCCACAGGCAGGCCTTGCGCGGCCAAGCGCTGGATCGCACGGTACACCTCGCCATGAAACGGGTTGTAGAACGCTTCCGGGCTGATGCTCGCAACTCGCATGAGCGCGTCGGGGTGGGCAAGCAGCCCGCCGAGCAACGCAGACTCGGCCTCCAGGCTCACGGGAATGGCCAGCCGTGGCTGCTCACGCATGCTCAGCCTCCCGCTGTTCGCCGTGGTAGTTGGTCTGGATCACTTTCGTGAAATTGGCCTTTTTCACCAGCCATGCAATGTCGCAACCTCGAAACTTGCCAGATCTCCCGGTGAGGAAGTCGCTCTGCTCGACGTAGGCGAAATAGCGTGCGAACCAAGCGATACCCTCGTCAACCGTCACGGCAAGCCGCTGACCTTTTCGATCTCCGTTTTCGTGCTTTTCGGTCATCACCCACGCCCATCGGTGGCGCAGGGCCGTGGCGCCTTCCCCATCGCGGAACAGTGACCTGCGCGGCTGAGGCAGCATTGGCAAAGCTTCGGCGTAGACGTCGAGGAGTCGCTCAATGGGGCACGGCGGCACCTTCGGGATCTTCGATTGTTCTCCCTCACCCAAAACCGGCTCAATGCCGTCCAGGCCGGGCTGCACGTCGCCGGGCGGCGAAGCCGACGAAGACCCGATAGGGTCTGGTATTACGGGAGGAGACGGAGACGGAGACGGAGACGGAGACGGAGACGGAGACGGAGACGGAGACGGAGACGGAGACGGAGCATTGCTACTCGCTTGCTGCGTGCATGCTGGCAGCATGCTAGTAGCATCAACCGCAGCATTGCTAGCAGCATTCCTGCTAGCAGCGTACTCCGGCACAAGCCGGTCAGCTTCGGCAGCACCGTGGTGCCTTTTGGCGGCATTCCAACGCGCCTTGGCGCTGCGCATGTCTGCGCCGGCAGCCCAGGGGTTGTGCTCGTGCCAATCGTGCAATGTGTAAGCGCCATCCGTACCGTCAAGGAAGCGCACCGCCGCAAGAGCTTCAACCAGCTGGCCCTCTTCTCCTTGCCACTCCGCCGCGAGTTCGATGTCCTCGTCGGACATGCCGGACAGATCCCCGTCGCTGCGATTTGCGGCAGTCCAGAGGATCAGGCAGACCAGATTCCAACCTGCAGCCTGCCCAAGGCGTCGCATCAGCTTCTTGGCCTTAGGGTGACCGGGCAATCCGGTCGAAATACGTGCATCAGTGGCCATCAGCGGTTCCTTTTTGTTTTTGCGGGTGCGTTCGAATGGGGGCTGGGTCCGACATGCTCTCGGAGCGTCCCAGCGCAAGTACCTGTGCCCATTGCCGCAGCTCGTCCATGGTCTCGGGATCGGTGTTCACTGGTCGGGCCCACGCAGGTGCACCCTCGTTGGGATTCAATGCGCCGGTCCAGGCCCCCTTCGCGAACGCCGGCAGCAAAAGCATGCGCAGGTATCCCCATCCAAATGGGATGTCGCCTCGTGCGCCCTCGAGAAAGAAATGGACCGTGCGCTGACCCGGGAGCCCGTGGAATTCCATGGCCATCAGGCGAGCCCCATCGTTCACGTCCGTCGCCAAGAACGGCATGCGGGGCATCGGCAAGTCCCCGAATAGGTCTTGCGTATGCCCGTGCTGTTGGGCCAAGGCGCGGAGGCGCGCTTTGTTGAATCGGTAGCTGGGCAAGGGCGCAGGCGAGCCAGAGTCAGGACGGACGGTTACCACCAGAACTCCCAACGCAGCCAGTGTTTCGATGTGCCCCCGGATCTGGTCTGGAGGCAACCCAACGAACTCAGCTTGGCTGCTCAAGGGGGCGGGGAAGTCCGGTCCCTCGCGATCCTGAAATGCGGCCAGCACCAGAGCAACGCGGCACCGCATCGCAGGTTCGATTGCGGCAGCACTCACCAGTGAAGAAACGGACTCGAAGCGCTGTTTCATACGGCCCCCATTGCGCGCTGGATGAGGTGATAGGCCTCGATTGCGGAGGCCTTCTCGTGGAGGATTTCCTGGGCGGCCGTCGCCCGCGACTCGCACTCTGCTATCGCGTGCGCCACAGCGTCGACTTCAGGCAACTGCACTGGTACGACGTGAACATCCCCGCCAACCGCCCGCACTACGATCACGATCTTGCCGAGGGTGGTGGGATAGATGGCCAAGCCGCGATCCGGCTGATCGATCAGCACACGGCCGGCGTCGCGGAGTTCTTGCCAGGTGGGTGAAGTCACGCCACGGCCCTCAGGTTGCCGTCGCCCTTGCCCTGGGATTGCTGCAGCTGCGCGAGAGCCTTCAGGGCGGTGTTGAGTGTGTTGGTGGCGCCGTCGATCACGTCGGCAATGCGGGCCGCTTGGTCCTGCGCCGACTTGCGGTCGGGTCGGGCATGGAGCGTCTCGTCGCACATGAAGTACAGCGGATCGGCCGTGCCGCAGAACCGCATGGCAGCGATGATCTGGCCGAAGGAGAGCTTGTCGTCCTTCTCCGGGTTCAGGCACGCCTTCAGGCGGGCATAGGCGCTGTCCATCTTCAGGTGGGGAAACAGGTACACCGCCAGTTCTTTGGCAGTCTTGCTACTGTTTGCCACCATCCGGTTCAGCGCGTCGTACTCGTCGTCATAGAGGTTCTGCATTCTTGGGCTCCTGTGGTCTTCACTAGACGACACTCCTTTCGAAAGCGCCTATTTGTCTAGTGTTGTTGCTCTTTAATTCGTAGCAAATCCGTTTCGCTTCCGACCCCTACTTTTTCTTAGGGGCGTGTAGCGATGCTTTTTCGGGGCAAAAAAAGGACAGTCCATTCATCGCTGATTTCCAGCACTCGAAGGTTTGCCGTCATGAACCCCACACCCGCCGTTTTCCACCGCAGCACACGCACATCGGTAGCCCTCAACACCGATCCCGCCACCGGCCAGCGCACGCAGACGCTGCGCACGTCGGCACTCGAAATGGTGTGGGTGGGTGAAGACCTGTGCATCCGATACGTGGCCTCGCAGGCCACGCTGGACCCGGACCGTGCGCGGCGTTCGCCTGGGCGGTGGCGGGGGAAGTAAGTGATGACCGCGCCCTCTCCCGCCGGCACAGTGGCCGCCGCGCCGCCAGCGAGTGGTGGGCAGGGTGGCTGCGGCAGCACCAGGTCGGGCTCGGGCTCGCCGGGGCGTGGCCGGGGCTGCTGGTCAGGCATGTGCCGGCTCCGCCCCGTGGCCCTCAGGGGCTGAGCTGTGATCGGCGACGGCGTCGTCGACATCGACAGATACCCAGCGCGGCAGAGGGCGTTGGCCGTAGACGTGGTTGAAGTCCAGCACGCAGCCTCGCGTTGCCGCGTACTCGATCAGCTTCTCGGCCCGCTTGTGCGGCAGCGCCCGGCCCTGCTCGTAGGCAAGGATGCAGGCTTGGCTGCAATCAATCGCTTCGCCGAGTGCTTTCTGGGTTAGACCAAGATGCTGGCGGATCAGTTTGGTGCGGTTCATACCGCCAATTTAACACCATTCAGTGTTTGTCGCCGACTTTCTTGTGTTTGGAAGAACCACGGGAATACATGACCATTACGACCATGACGACCGAATCCATTGAAGAGCGCAAGCGCGCCATGTACCAAGAAGAGGCCGCGCGGCTGCGCGCCATCTGGGACGCAACCCCCAATCGCCCCAGCCAAGCCGAGTTCGGAGAGCGCTACGAAATCGGCGGGCAGAGCGCGGTCAACAACTTCCTTCGCGGCGCCTCGCCGCTCAGCCTGAAGGCTGCTGCGGGCTTCGCCCGAGGCCTGGGCGTGTCCATAGCGCAGTTCAGCACCAGACTGGCCGACCAGGCCAATGCCCTCGCCGAGATCACCGAGGGCGCCGACGCGGCGACGGCAGCACGTCAAAAAACGTCAGCGCAGGGTACCCGGAAGTACCTTGTAGCTATCCACAAGCCTGATACGGAGGAACAGATCGGCATGGTTCTCGTGAACGCCAGCGGCCTCTCTGATGCCCATGACCGTGGGGTGCGCCTGATTCAGCAGCATAAGGGCGCGCTGGGCATGGACATCGAGCACGTGCAGACCGTTGTTTTCGAGATCTACTCCATGCGGCCCGCCCGCTGGGATTGAAGAAAAACAGAAAAAACTCAACACTAAAACAGTGTTTGTGTTGAATTAAAAATCAGTTGGTGTAATACTTCGCTCATCGCGCCGCACACCGTGGCGCTCACATGGAGCGAAGATGGAAGCATCCGAACTTGCCGCCCTCCTGCTGGCGGCACCCGCGGACAACCAGCGCCGCAGCGCATTGGCCCACAACGCCATGTCCGAAGGACGTTGGCCCGCCGCAGCTTGCGGGCTACGCCATGCCGCCGCCATGGCCCGCGAGTGGGCCGACAAGGCAGTGGAGCTGGCCAACCACTGTGACGCCCAGGCAGAAAGCGGCCGCGTTGCGTCGACCGTAGGCCCCGCACTCGGCGCGATCATCCAGCCCGGCACGCTGCTGGAGCATGCCGGCCCTGTGACCCTTGAAGCGCTTGAGGCTGCCCTGATGGCCTTGGCACACAGCGTGGGCCGCGAGCATGCCGTCCACGCCAGGCGCGCCATGGTCAACGTGTTGCGCTTGCAGGCCGCGGAGGCGTGAGCATGTCCAGCAATATCCGCCCCCTCCCGCGCGACGTGGCTGCAGCTGCCAGCGAGTGGGATCACCTCTCTGCTGTTTGGCATGCCGGACAGGTTCTGTACTGGCGCCGCCAGATGGGCCATGGCCCCGTGCCCGCCAGCCGCTGCGCCTTCCACGTCCAGCGCCATGAGCGCCGCGTCCTTGAAATCGCCGACCGCTCCATGGCCAGCTTGGACAGGCACACCCAGCTCGCGCGGAGGCCAGCATGACCGACGCGCACGCCGTTGCAAGCAGCGATGCACTCCCTGGTGCATCGGTCCGCAGCGCCCCCACCAGGCACGACAACGCCGCCCTGCGCGCGCTGCTTACGCTGCCTCCCATCCAGACCAGCACGAGCACTGCGTTGACGGTGCCAGAAACGCCGGCGCCCACGCACGTGACGGGCGACCGCGAACTCGATGCCGTGCTGTGGCTGCGCGACTGCATCGAGACAGCGCACCCACAGCTCATCGACAAGGCGCTGGAAGCGTTCGGAAAGATCAAGACACCGGCGAACGAATTGGAAAAGCGCTACACGGCCCACGTCTCGCGCGAGTCGAACGGCCACTTTGCGGCGGTGCTGATGACCTTCGGATTCGCAGACCTGGAGGGCTTGGCCAAGTCCACGCTACAGAAGAAAAGCCGGGCAGAGGAAGCCATCTTCCGCTTCGGCAACGTGGAGGCAGTCTTCAAGGACACAGCGCCAGAGGCGGCCTGCAAGAAGACATTGCGAGGGCTGAAGCGTTCGAAGGCTTTGGGAGATTTCGACGCCTCGGAGGCGAGGGCCCGCTTTTCAGGCGTGCCCAATCTGGCGCCTGCCACGCTGAGCGATTGCTTGTACGCCATCGCTTACTGGGACCAGCTGTACCGATTGCGCGCCGTCCTGAACGATGGATTTGGAGATCCTGCCCCAGCTGGCGATGCCCACGAGCGCTTCTGCTTCAGCATGCTGGCAACGCTGCCGCCCCGCACGCGCCAGGAGAGCTTCGCCGTCTTTGAACATCTGCAAAGCGAGGAAAGGATGGGATGGGACGATACCCCGGCCATCCTGCGCAACCTCATCGGCGGCGGGTGGGCGTGATGGCAACCATTGCGATTTCCACAACGGTAGGCCACTGCAAAAGTTTTGTAATGGGGTCAGGTCGGAGGGACTTCCGCCGGCGGCGGGAGTGCGTCGTCGGAACGCACGTGCACGCGCGTCCCCGAGTGCTCGATGAATATCGTGGTGTCTGGCGCTATGTGGTCGGCAACCGCCTTAAACACGTCCATGTACCCCCCGGCCGTCCTGCTGGGGTTCGCAGCGAAGTACACCACGGCAGGCCCGCCGCGCGCAGCTCCCGCGAGTACCAGCGATGCCAGCGCATCGCCCTGCGACATGCCGCCCTCATCGGCCTCGCGCTGAATGATCGCTTGCACGGCGGGGGAAAGTTTGGTGTCTGCGCCAGCCGGAATCTCAAGCAGCTTGTCGATCTTGTACTGCGCCTTGATCAACTCCTGCATGAGGAATTCGCGGTCTTCAAGCAGTGTGACCAAGTGCGCATTCAGGCTGCGGCCTGCTTTCGCTGCGTCTTCCTCCAGGCGGGCCCGAAGTTCTGGCGGCATACGGAGGGGGTACGGGGGCAACTGCTTCTGTTCCATCCCCCAATCATCGATTCTTTTTGATCCTTTTTCAAAGAATCTAGTTGACTCTACAAGTTAGAATCTGAAAGAATCACCAACCATGACCACCGACCGTCACCAACTGCCACCAACCCCGGTCCGAATCCCGCCGGACTTCAAAGCCCAGTTGCAGGCTGAAGCGAAGTCGAACGAGCGCAGCCTGAACGGAGAGATCCTGGCCCGTCTGCGCTCGACCTTCAAAGGCAAGCGCGCCACCACGACTCAGCGGAAAGACCACTCCTAGGCTTGACCAGGAGATCTTTCCATTTACAATTCAGACGCACCCAACACACACAATACAAACGCACCTAATTTAATTAGCAAACGCAACTTTTGAGAAAGCCAATCCATGCGCCAAACACCACAAACCACAGCTCTTCGACTGGCCACTCTGCTGGCGCGCTCGGGTAAGACGCGTGGTCGCTTCAGCGAAAAGACGATACGTCTCGTGGCTGGGCGGACACAGCTTCGCCAAGTTTTCTTGAACCAAGTTTCCGACGAGCTCGATGACCTTGGCTACGGGTTCACCCCCCTACGTCGTCCGGGGTACGGGATCTTCTCGTATCACGCATTGGAGTCCTCGCCCGTCCTGCTCGTAAAGCACCACCCGGGCTTTCGCAAACTAAGCGTTGACGACATGCTGCGAGAACTGGGGTTGACAGATGAAGGGGACAACGAAGCCGAAAACGAAAACAGCGAAGAATAGGCCCACAAAAGTCGAAGCCCTGATGCAGGTGAGAGCGCATCAGGGCTTCTAGATCCCACCCGTCGAAAGGATTCAGATCATGCCCGATATTACAGCGGTCGCCCCCACACGCGCAAACAAGGCCCCGCCGAAGGCGAAGGCCACCGCAACCGACACGTCTGTGCAGACAAAGTCCAACGAGGCGGATTTGCTTCTTCAGGAAGCCCTCCTTACCCTAAACTTTGTTCTCACCGACCTTTGCGAATCCTCCATACCTGCTGGTGCTGCACCGGCGGCAACTGAAGCGCAGAACATTTCTTATGGGATGTGCCACGACAAAGATGAGGAGGCGAACGCAGATGCACCAGGCTTCACTCCCAGCATCGAATTTTGGACTGGTGTGGATCTGCTCGAGCGGCAGCTCAACGCAGTCATGTTGTTGCTGGGCAAAGCTAACGGCTTGGAACTGCGCGGCGCCATTGCTGCGGTGCCACTTGTGGAATTCGCTCGTTCCTACCTCGAATCCCTCACAGACGCTGTGGCCGCTGGGTCGAACACAGCTCTGCGCGCTTTGACCACCTTTGCTGGAGCTCGCCAGTTCCGCGACCGCCCCAGCCCGCCAATTCGCCGCGTAGGCGATTCTGCAGAAGGCCCCTACAGCCTGCAGCAACTGCGGTCAGTCCTCACTGCAGTGGCTGGCGTGGCTGTCACCCTGGACCAGGTGCTGATGAATGCGCAGGCCTCGGACAGCGAATGGAACACCGGTGTGCTGATCGACAGCGCGCAGATCCTCGCGCGTCACCTGGGCGGCATGGCTGACTGCGCCGTGGGTGGCACTGTGCAGGGGGACCACGATCGCTGGAACTACGGCCCCAACTTCGCCCAAGAAGGCAAGGCAGGTGCCGCATGAACGCCGCTGCAACCCCCGTGCGCAAGACTGCACGCAAGTCGACCTCGAAGCCTGTCAACCCGCCCGCTTCGTTGAGCACTGCAAGCGAACGTACTGTCGCAACCACTGGCGCCGATCTCATGCGTCAGGCCGCGGCCTTGGTCCGGGAAGAGGATGGAGGTGACTACGCTGACCCTTTGCTCGAGTTCGGGCAGAAGGCTCTGTGCCGATTGGCTGAGGGCCTGTCGCCCGAATGCACCCCGCGGGATGTTTTCCTATCTGCTGCTGCAGCCTGCCAGGGCGCTCTCGCAATAGACCGCAGCCAGCATCCCGTGCACGTGCCGCGACATCAGTTGATGCTCTCAGCGTTCGAACTATTGAGCAACGCGGCTCTGAGTTACGACACCCCGCTACGGCCATGTGTTGAAGCGGCAGCAGCCATCGATGCTGGTGCCCGGTGGTCAACAAATCTGGAAGGCGAGGACGCCGACATCCTCGGTGACCGCGCGATGGCCGCCAACGAATTGGTGTCGTGGATCATCGCGGCGCGCGTGACGCTTGAGCAAGCGCGCAAGGTAGTCGCCCAATGCCCCGAAGTCGAAGCGGCAATGCGCCGGCATTTCGTGGCCATCAACAGCCCGATCTGGGGAGGGTGCGAAGAAGACAACGCCCTTCAATGGCTGTTGCAGGACCAGCGCCGCCAGATTGCAGAACTCGCGAAAAGGGGAGCAGCATGAGCGCCGTTGCTGCTCCACGCAAGGTCGTGCCCGACACGACCACGAAGGCGCGACGAGCCGCTGCTTCGGCGCTCAAACCATCCCCCGCGCCACAACAGGTGATCGCGCCATCGCCACCAGGCTCCGACACCAACAGTGCTGAGTTGGCATCCGTCCACCTTGGCGAAGCCGAGGCGGTCATTCGCGCGGCCGCCGAAGCTGAGACCGGCCCGACCCGGGGCGCTGCTCTTCTGGCCGCCGCCCTAGTTACCGGTCTCGCCAAAGAATGCATTCCACTGGGTGTTCCCGTGGACAGGAAAGCGCTCAGCGAAGCGGCCTCCCTGCTCTCACAAGCTGAGGCAGTGCTCGAGTTGGTCACCAGGGACGACGACGATCTTTTGGCTGATGCTGGCCTGACGCTGCTGCTCGCTGCACAGGATCTCATCAGCTCAGCCGAAGACGAGGTGCGCCCATGACGTCGGCCGCTGAACGCATGAGCACGCTCCCTGCGGTGCTCCAGCCGACCAGCGGGCCGCGTCCGGGCAGCTTGGCAGCCCGCGCACTGGCAGCGCCACCGCCCATTCCAACCCCAACAACGTCAGCCCCGGCCGCGATGCTCCCCGCCCAGCGCGGCCTGCCGCACGCACCACCCCGCATCGACAACGCGAGGTGGTATGGGCGGCATGCCAAGCTGGCGAACCGCCTGCTGCACATGGCAGTCCGAGCGGCCGCTCTGCCGCCCGGGCCCCAGGACAACGAGGTGGACGAAGCGCTCGCGGCCCTGCTGCTGCACGCACGCGAAATCGTGAACTACGAGCCGCCCGAGATCCTGGCCAAGGACGGCGTGCACACCATCCCGCACGCGAAGCTGGCCAGCGCGCGGGCCAAGGTGTCCGCGCTGCGACTGGAGCTGGTCCGCACCCGGGCCGAACTGGCCGCGCTGAAGGGCGCAGGAGGTGCAGCACCATGACAAGATGGGTGACGATCCAAAAGGCGGCAGAGCTGACAGGCCTGCCGGCGTCGTTCTTCGACGAGCGCACGGGACGCTCCGGCCGCTGGCCCGAGGGTGTCGTGTGGAAGTGGTTCGAGGGTCGCAAGATGATCGACAGCTTTGCGCTGGACGAGTTCATCGACAGCAACAGCAGCCCGCCCAGCACGAGGGGGCGCAAGAAAGCGAGCGAGACATGCCCGGCGTGATCATCAGGAAGAACGCCCTTCAGATCGACCTTCGGGCACACGGCTACGGCAAGGAACCGCTGCTCATGTCGCCCACGCCAGCGAACGTGCGGTATGCGGAAAGGCTGCGGCTGGAGATCCTGGGGAAGATCGAGCGGGGTACTTTCGTCCTGGCCGAGTACTTCCCGGACAGCCCGCGGGTGCCTAAGGTCCAGGCCAGCGCAGCGCCAGCGGCCGGCGCGCAGCCCACCATCGGCGATGTTTTCCAGGAGTGGCTGAAGATCAAGCGCCCTGAGATTCAGCACAGCACGGCGGACCAATATCAGCAGACCCTGGACAGCTACCACTTCGACACCGTGCGCAAGATGGACGCAAGCCAGCTCACCTTTCGCGAGCTCAAGATCCTGCTCGCTGGGCTGCCGGAGAACTCCAAGACTTTCAACAACGTCGCCAGCGTGCTCAGCATGGCCCTGGAATATGGGCACCTGGCCAAGATGATTCCCGAGGCCCTGCACGTGCACATCGCCATGCGGAAGCATCAGAAGCCGCAGCCCGATCCCTTCACCTTGGACCAAGTCGAAGTGCTGCTGCAGCGCTTCAGCTCGGGGCAGGGCCGGGACTACTACGAGTTCGCCATCTTCACCGGCATGCGGCCCTCTGAGCAGATCGCGCTGAGCTGGTCGAAGGTGGACCTGCATGCCGGCACGGTACTGGTGGACGAGGCGCTGACGCGGGGCAAGATCAAGGGCACGAAAACGACCGACATCCGGGAGTTGGAACTGACGGCCCGCGCGCGCCAGGTGTTGGAGAGGCAACGCGCTGTCTCGCAACTGGCGGGCGGCAGGGTGTTCGTGGGGGAAGACGGCGCGGCCTTTTCGTCGACGGATGAACCGCTGCGTCTGTGGTGGAAGCCTGCCATGAAACTGTCCGGCCTGCGGCAGCGCGACGCCCGGCAGACTCGGCACACCTTCGCGACCGTCTGCTTGATGGCGGGCATCACTCCGGCCTGGGCCGCTCGCCAACTCGGGCACTCGGTGGAGATGTTCTATCGCGTGTACAGCCGATGGATCGACCGAGCCGACAAGGGTGCCGAGCGCCGCAAATTGGACGGTTACATATCGGCAAAACCCGGGGACATAGACAGCAAATTAGGCTGATTTAAACCATGAAAAACAGGCAAAAGCTGTGCGTTTAAACAGTAGATTTCGGCCTATTTACCCCGGTTCTCGGTTCGATTCCTGTCGAGGGGACCAAACAGTCAGTCCGCACGGGTGCAAGCTCTTGCGGGCTTTTTTGTTTCTCGTTCGACGTCAGCCTTTCGGCTGCACGCCCCCTTCAGCTCCTTCCACGCTCCTCCCAGCAAAATTGAGGGCATATCTGGGAGCTATGTCCCAAGGAGTGCGGTTTCATCGGCGCCCCTTTGCAAGCGCTGAACGTGCCAAGACCGAGCCCAGTCCTCCGTCAACCTCGCAGAAGGGCTGCCCGAGGCGGTGGCCGATTCGCAGCGCACTGCGCTGCCACTCCGCGCAAGCGCATCACGGGCTGCGGAGCAGTCGCAAACGCCCACGATGAGGCCCCTGCGGCCAATGACTGTCTGGAGGTATACAAGGCCATGGCAGAGTGCGAAGAGGCCTTCTCGAAGGCCATGGCGCTGCTGGCGCACGCATCCCACCCGTGGGCTTTGATCGGCACGCAGCGGATATGCGGGCCTACCGAAGGAAGTTCGCCGGGGATCGCCTCACGGTTGCGGCGTTGGAGCGGCCTGAGGTGGAGGCGCAGGGCGTTCTGAAACTGGGGGCGTTTGCGGGGCTTGCTGACCTCACGCCAGTGCAGCCGCTGCAGCTGAAGCGCGCGGAGGACGCTGCGGCGGCCTGAGCGTCGCGATGATGACAGCCAGGCTCGCACTGGGCGCTGAAATGCAAAAGGCCCCCGCAGTGATGTCGGGGCCTTTTGCCGTGGTTGCCATCGGCCAGAATCGGGCCCACGTCGATGCAGATGAAGATGGCTTGCCGCGGTTGACGTTGCATACATCGGACGGTAGCCGCTTGGTGTTCAAACGGTGTCCTGGAAAAGTCAACTGAACCGAGATCACCGTACGGACACTCAAGAAACGGCAGCCTGGCTTTCCTCGCATTGCCAAACACTCGCGTTGTAGCGCATCGCGGCCACGCCATGCGCAGCGACGCTCCAGCCAGTTCGCCGCTGCACGAGGGTCAAGCGACGTATGCCGCCAACTCTTGCGGCGTCCCCTCTGGAAAGGCCTCCTTGAGCAGATCCAGAAACGCCGACACACGGGGGCTGAGCAGGCGGCGCGAGGGGTAGAGCGCCCACAGCGCTATTTCAGGCCCTGGAACATCCCCCCACTTCACCAAGGTTCCGGCTGCCAGGTCGTGCAGCACCAGTGACAGGGGCAGCCGCGCAGCGCCCACCTGCGCACGCACCGCGTCGCGCACCATGAACAGCGAGGAGAGATGCAGCACGGGTTGCACCGCCAGGCGCTGCGGCGAGCCCTTCGCGTTGGTGAGATTCCAGATGGCGGCAGGAACGGCGCTGGCGTCCGCACCCGCGCTTCCCCGCACCACCGCCGCAGTGGTCGCGCCAGCGCGCGGCTTGCGGAGCTGGGGGCTTGCAACGACCACGATCCGGTCGCGCAGGAAGATGCGGCCGACCAGGCGTTCGTCCGGGTCGGGGTCGACGCGGATCACGAGGTCGTAGCCCTCCTCCACCATGTCCACGGCCCGGTCTTCGGTCGTGACCTCCAGCCGCACCTCGGGGTGCTTCAAGGCGAAGCGGGCTGCCAGCTTGCCCATGGCAGCCTGCGAGAACAGCAGCGGGGCACTGACCCGCAACCGGCCTCGGGGCGCATCGCCACCGGAGGCGATGGCGGCGGTGGTTTCGTCCAGCTCGGCCAGCAGCACCGAGGTTTTCTCGAACAGCGCCCGCCCCTCTTCGGTGAGCTTGAGCACCCGCGGCCCGCGCTCGAAAAGCCGCAGGTTCAGACCGCTCTCCAGGTCCGCCACCCTGCGCGAGAGGGTGGCCTTCGGGCGGCCCGATGCGCGGGCAGCCCGGCCGAAGCCTCCGTGCCGGGCCACCAGCGTGAAGTCCGCCAGAGCAAGCAAGTCCATGTGTTCCACCAGTGAGACGCAAAGTCCAAATATAACGTCTATCGCACATGGAATGAAACGATGAAGATTCGGGCTTCTTCAACGCAACGGAGCAATTTCATGACCATTCTCATCACCGGCGCCACGGGCAACGTAGGCCGCCAAGTCGTTCAGCAATTGGTGAACCGGGGCGCCGATGTGCGCGCGCTGGTGCGCAAGCCGGCCCAGGCGAACCTCCCGGCGGGCGTGCACACCGTGCAGGGCGATCTGCTCGACATCGACGCCCTGCGCCGCGCCTTCGACGGTGTCTCCACGCTGTTCCTGCTCAATGCGGTGGTGCCCGACGAGTTCACGCAAGCGCTGGTGGCGCTGAACCTTGCACGCGAAGCGGGCATCGAGCGCGTGGTCTACCTGTCGGTGATCCACAGCGACCGCTACCTGAACGTTCCGCACTTCGCGGGCAAGTTCGGCGTGGAGCGCATGCTGGAGCAGATGGGATTCGGCGCCACCATCCTGCGGCCGGCCTATTTCATGGACAACGACCACAGCATCAAGGATGTCGTGCGCAACCATGGCATCTACCCCATGCCCATCGGGAACAAGGGCCTGGCCATGGTGGATGTGCGAGACATTGCCGAGGTCGCTGCCATCGAACTGCTGCGCCGCGAGCAGGCCAGCGGGCAGCTGCCGCTGGCACGCATCAACCTGGTGGGCCCCGACACGCTCACCGGCGAAGCGGTGGCCGGCATCTGGTCGTCGGTACTGGGCCGCCCCGTTGCCTACGGCGGCGACGACACCGCCGGCTTCGAGGCCAACTTGCGCCACGCCATGCCGCACTGGATGGCGTATGACATGCGTCTCATGAGCGAGCGCTTTCTGACCGACGGGATGGTGCCGGAGGCTGGCGACGTGCAGCGCCTGGTGCAGTTGCTCGGGCGCCCGCTGCATGCGTACCGCGACTTTGCGCACGCCGTCGCCACGGCGGCTTGAGTGCTGCACGCACAACGTTCGCCCCCAACCCCAGACCCAATCTGCCCCAGAGGACACCACGATGATCTACTCCACCGCCACAGTCCCCGTGAACCCTGCCGGCCAAGTCCCGCTCACCCGCGCCCAGGCGTGGGCGGGTCTGGTGCTCAAGGCCCGCGATGCAAGGCTGTTTCTGCCGCCAAACCTGTGCACCCACTGCGAGGTGGTGCAAGAGAGCGATACCCACTTCGTGCGCGAGGCCACCATCGCCGGCCAGGCACTGCGCGAGATCATCACCTTGGAGCTGCACAACAAGGTGACCTTCTTCCAGGCCACCGGCCCGCGCGAAGGCGCCATCGTCAACGAGCTGTTCGAGGACGACCAAGGGAACCTGCAACTGCGCTTTTACGGCTATCTGGGCCTGCGGGGCAAGGCGCCCGGTGGGCCCGAGGAGCAGACAGAGCAGGCCTGGATGGACGGCGACAAGGGCTATCGGAGCGCGCTGCTGTCGACCCTGCAGCGCACCCGCGAACTGCTGGCGCAAGGACAGCTGACAGGCGCTGCCGCATGAACCACGCCACGCCGACCACCAGCCACACGCGCATCCAATTGCGGGGGCTGGCGGCGGCAGGCGGTGCCTGCGCGAGATGCGGCAAGAGCCCGTTTGAAGATCGCTCGCAGCGGCCCGGGCTTTTCCCATCAGGCGATCGAAGCGCAGGCCTCACTGCCGCACGGTGATGCCGTCGGCATCACCCTCCACCCTCGTCACATCCGGGGTGGCTGGCCCACGGGATCGCCGCTTTCATCCTCCTGCTCTCCCTCATACGGATCCGAAGCAGACGACTGCGGCAACTGCGGCTGTGGCGGCACCGTGAGCGGCTCCGTGCTGGGCGGCAGGTCGCCGGGCGGCAAGGGAAACGTATCGGGGACTTTGTGGATGGGGTGTTCAGCGGGGTCGGTGGCCATGGGGTTCTCCTGGTACAAAAATTGAATTGGGCCCGGTGGCGCACGCGCTCGGCGTAGGAGGCTGGCTTAGAACGGGGTGCGCTGCGAGAGGTTCACCCAACCCTTGCATGCGCGGCCAAGGCGCAAAAAAAGGCCCCGGCAGGGGTGCCGAGGCCTTCGCGATGCACAGCGCTAACAAGACCGCGCTGCAGCACGGTCACTTGGTCTGGTCCTTGTTCTTCGCGCTGGCGGTCTGCTGGTTCTGGTCGGTGCTCTTGGTGCGGTTGCTGCGCCAGGTGCTGAAGTCGTCCGAAAATTTCTGGTAGCGCTCGCCGCGGAAGGTTTCATAGTCCTTGTCCAGGCTGCGGATCTGCTCGTTGCGCCATTGCAGGTAGTCCTGATCGTGGCCTTGCTGGCTTTGGTGGCGCCCGGCACTGAAGCGGTCTGAATCTCCGTAGAACCCGCCGCCGAAGCGGTCCTGCTGGCTGCCGTACTGGCCGCCACCCCCATAGCCTTCGGAGAACTGCTCACGCCCGCCATAGCTGCCGCCCGGCTGGCGTGCACCGCCCCAGTCGTAGGCTTGTTGTTGCTGGTCACCTTGCGGGTAGCGGTTTTGCTGAACCTGCTGGCCACCCCGGGGGCCGAAGCTGCCGCCGCCGTAACGACCGCCCGGCCCGTTGTGGCCGTAGCCGCCGTATTGCGACTCATCGCTGCGGCCGCCCTGGTACTGGGACTGCGGGGCGCCAAAGTCCCTGTCGGAGCCGTACCGGCCGCCGTCACTCTGCGCCTGGTATTGCCTGTCGTGCTGGCCGTCGTGGCTGCCATAGCCGCTGCCGCTGCGGTACTCCTGCTGCTGATGCTGCTGATGCCGACCGCCGTCGCTGTCGTACTCGCGTGCGTGGTTGCGGTTGCGTTCTTCGTCGTCACGGTATGCCATTGCAATCTCCTCGTTTCAATGAAAAGCGCATGGGCCTATTCCTCATGCGAAAACCCATGTTGAAAAAACACAGGGCCCATTTCTGTAGGCCATTCCTTACGCGTCTGTAGTGCTGTGGCTGCGATACAGATGTGCACATTCACGCCATAAACGTTGCACACCCGCGGCACGGCGCACGGGCCTGCGAGCCACGGTGAACCGGCCATGACCGACGCACGGGGCCACTCCCGTCATGTGCGACAAACCCTTGGACACTGCGCCGGACATGACTACGATGACGACCACCCGGATGCACGGCGGATCCACCTTTTCCAGGAGCCAACCCATGATCAGCAAGAACACGATTTGCCTGTGGTACGAGCGCGATGCCTTGAGCGCCGCCAACTTTTACGCGGCCACCTTTCCCGACAGTTCCGTCGGCGCGGTGATGCTGGCGCCGGGCGACTACCCGGATGGACAGCAGGGCGATGTGCTGACCGTGGAGTTCACCGTGGCGGGCATTCCCTGCGTGGGGCTCAACGGTGGCCCGCACTTCAAGCACAACGAGTCCTTCTCCTTCCAGATCGCCACCGACGACCAGGCCGAGACCGACCGGCTGTGGAACGCGGTGGTAGGCAACGGCGGCCAGGAGAGCGCATGCGGCTGGTGCAAGGACCGCTGGGGCGTGTCGTGGCAGATCACCCCGCGCGTGCTGACCACCGCCATGGCCGACCCCGACCGCGCAGCGGCCAAGCGGGTGTTCGAGGCGATGATGACCATGCGCAAGATCGACATCACCACCATCGAAAAGGCATGGCGGGCCAAGTAGCCGCCGCAGATGGACCGAACCAAGGGTCTGCCATCGCGGGCACGAACCCGCAACCACCGGGTTCTGTTTCGCCATGGCGAGCCGGGAGCGCCAGCGCCCTCCACCCCTAGGCGGCGGCCGGCTCGCGCAGCGCGGGCTTGCTCCGCCCGGCCGTCATGGCCGTGCCCATCGATGCCGACACGATGAGACCGATGGCGAGCCATTGGTTGAAGCTCAGGTGCTCGCCCAGCAGGCCCATGGCCAGCACGGCGGCCACGGCGGGCTCCATGCTGATCATGATGCCGAAGGCCTCCTTGGGCAGCCGCTTCAAGGCCATCATTTCCAGCGAGATCGGGATGGCGCTGGAGATGGCCGCCACGGCCAAGCCGACAAGCAGCACGGTGGGCGTGAGCAGCGCGGCGCCCGCATGCACTACGCCCACGGGCACCACCACCAGCGCGGCCACCAGCAGCCCCAGCGATACGGTGTGCCCCGCGTGCAGGTGACCGGCGCGCTTGCCGAACACGATGTACAGCGCCCAGAACACGGCGGCAGCCAGCGCGTAGAAAACGCCCATCGGGTCGAGCGCGCTGCCGTTCAGGCCCAGCGGCAGCAGCATGCCCAGGCCTGCCATCGCCAGGGCCACCCACACGAAGTCCACCGCGCGGCGCGACGACCAGATGGCGACCGCCAGCGGCCCCGAGAACTCGATGGCCACGGCCAGGCCGAACGGCAGCGTGCGCAGCGACATGTAGAACATCAGGTTCATGGCGCCCAGCGCGGCGCCGTAGCACGCAATCGCCACGGCATCGGCGCGCGACAGGCGCCAGCGCCAGGGGCGCCACAGCAGCAGCATCAGCACGGCCGACAGGCCCACGCGCACGGCGGTGGTGCCCTGCGCGCCCACCGCCGGAAACAGGATCTGCTTGGCCCACGATGTGCCAAACCCGAGGGCCGTGACGGAGCCCAGCACGGCCAGGAAGGGAATGAATCGTTGAAAGGGGGACGCGGTCATGGGTAAAAATATAGTTCGACCGCGGCGTGTTTTTGGCTCTGTTTCGAAGCCCTTCACGCAACTTTCGCTCACTCCCCCTGCCCTGCACTGGAAGGCTGCCGACATGCCCACCACGCCCATTGCCGCCTCCGCCTCCGCCACCGCGCCCCTGCCGCACCCGGGCCTGGACCGCTTCGACCTGGCCATCCTCGACATCCTGCAGACGGACAACACCGCGCCGCAACGCCTGATCGCCAGGGCGGTCAATCTGTCGGCGCCCGCCGTGCAGCGGCGCATCAAGCGGCTGCAGGACAGCGGCGTGATCCGCGCCAACGTGGCCGTGATCGACCCGGTGAAGGTGGGCATGCCGCTGACCATCGTGCTCGAGATCCACCTGGAGAACGAGCGCCCCGACCGCACGGCCCCGCTGCGCGCGCGCATCGCCGCCGAAGACGCGGTGCAACAGTGCTACAGCGTGACCGGCGAGGCGGACTACCTGCTGGTGGTCAATGTGGCGTCGATGGCGGACTACGAGGCGCTGACGCGGCGGCTGTTCGACGGGGACGACAACGTGCGGCGCTTTCGCACGTCGGTGTCGCTGGGGTGTTTGAAAGCGGGGCTCAAGGTGCCGCTGGGAATGGGCATGCGCGAGGGTGGTGCGGCCTGAATGGCGACCCCGGCTGCAGGGGTGATGTTGGTGCTTGGCTCTGTCATCGTGGGTCTTTGGTCTTTGGTTGAGGAGCTTGGGGGCGCAAGGGGTCCGAACGAAAGGAGCCCCTCAATGACCCCACGGCCCAACGTCCTACGGCTGCCAGCGAATTCGGGCCCTAGCTGGATCGCCAGCTGGCGCCGACGATTTCCCATCAACATCACCGATGGGAACAACACATGAAAACGCCTGGTCTCCTTTGGTCCGTGCTCATTGGCGCGGTTGCCAGTGCCCGCTCGATGACACCGATGGCCACGCTGTCGGCAGCGAGGCTGCTGGGGCGCTCCACGCCCGGCAGGCTCGCATTGCTGGACCGCCCCTTGTTCAAGTATGGCGCCCTCGCCATGGGCGCCGGGGAACTGGCCGGCGACAAAATGAAGACAGCTCCTGACAGGACGGTGGCCCTGGGCCTGCTGGCGCGGACCATGAGCGCCGGTATCGCCGGTGCGGCCCTGGCCCCGCGCGGGCGTGAGCAAGCCGGAGCGCTGGCAGCGGTGGCCACCGCGGTGCCTCTGGCTTACGTCACCTTGAACGCCAGAAAAAGCGCCATGAAACGCATCGGCCAGACGCGCAGCGGCCTCATTGAAGACGCGTTGATCATCGCTGGCGGTATCGCCATCGTCGCACTGGCCGTCAAGCCCGGCAACCACCGGTGAGCGTACAGCCCATCAGGGCACGGTGTAATCCGTGCAATCGGGCGCTGGGGTGTCGGGCACGTAAGTGCGGGCCTGCGGGGTGAAGCGATACAACCGCTGGTAGCTGCAGCGGGGATCGGTCACGGTCACCAGGTCGCGCTGGCGAAGTGGCCGCGCCGCCAGCGAGTCTTTGGACCGCGACACGTGCCCCGGAAACGATGTCGCCTTGCTGCGATAGCGCAGCACCGGCCATCCTGCAGCGGATGCTTGCGTCAGGGCGAGGCTCGCGTCGAAGCTGTATTCATCGTGGCAGGCCCCGGCACGCTGCTTCATGTGGCGCTCGCTGAAACACGCCCGGATCGTCGCGCTGGAGCTCTGTGGAACACGCAGGACCTCGAACGGTAGTTGGTCGGGCACAAAGGCGATGAGATGCAGGGTGGTTGCACTGGCCCCACCGCCCGAATACATGGCGCGCTCCTCCGTTTGCACACCCACAAGGATGCCGCCCTGGAAGCGGATGAGCTTGGGCCACAGCCGGGCATAAGCATCTGCGGATGGCAGCCCTGCTATCCGATAGAGCATGTGCACCGGATCGCCCTGACCGCCAGGCAACTGCAGGCTCACGTCCGTGCCATCGGCTGCGCCGTTGGGGCATGCCTGGCCTTCGCAGCCGGGCTCGGAGGGAGCGATTTCCACGCAGAGTTGGTCTGGCGTACAACCGACCGCGGCCCATCCTTCGGATGGGCTGATGACCAGCGTATCCGTGCGCGGTGGTGCGGCGAGGGAGGGGGCCGATGCCACGAGCGCAGCGGCTGCAAGGAGAACGAATTTGCGCATGATCAAAAGCTTAGCGGCCCCAACGCAGCGTTGACGTGAACGCAGCTTGGCGGGAGGGTCTGCGCAACGCAGGGATGGAAGGTTGGGACAGGGAGCACATGCGCCTTGGCAAGCCATCGACCTGGGTTCGACGGCAAGGCGCCAAGCTTCTTCCCGGCACATCCGGTCTCACGCCAGACCCAACGCGTTGCGCATCTCTCTGCCCGTCAACCGCAGCCGCGGGCCACCGAGCAACTCGCACATGCGCGCACTGAGCGGCGCCTGCCCACCGTGCTGCGCAGCCAGCCGGACCACCGCTCCGCAGATGGCGTCGATCTCGGTCACGCGGCCCGCTTCGAGGTCGTCCCACATGGACGAGCGCGCCTTTTCGTCGATCTGCAGCATGCGCCGGGCCAGCCGCGTGAACAGCCAGTTGGGCAGGCGCAGCACATGGGGCAGCAGGCGCGGCGACACCGCGGTGACCTTGGCCGGGGAGATGCCGGCGCGCGCCATCGCCACCAGTGCCTCGGACTGCAGCGCGGCAAAGACGAAGCGGCAGTCGCGGTCGAGCAGCTCTTCGCGCAGCGGCAGGTTGGACAGCGCATTCACCGGGTTGTTGAGGTTGAGCAGCAGCTTGCCCCACTGCACCGACCGGATGTCGTACGGCAGCACGGTGGCAAGGCCCGCGGCGTTGAGCAGGGGCGCCAGGCCTTCGGTGACCTCGTCGCGCTGCAGTTGCAGGTGCCCCGCCGTGGCGCGGTGCACATGGGCGCCGCGCAGCACCACGTTGTAGGGCACCATGCCGGCCAGCACTTTCAGGCCGGGGGCCAGCGCGGCCAGCCGGGCCACGTTGTCCACGCCGTTCTGCAGCGATATGACGGGGGTGCCGGGCGGGCAGGCAGCAGCCAGCTCGCGCGCGGCGGCTTCGGTGGCGCCGCTCTTGACGCACAGCAGCACCACGCTCTGCGCGCGGGGCACCGCGTCGGCCAGGGTGGTGGCCATGCGCAGCGCGGTGGGCGGCACCTGCTGGTCCAGGCCGTCGAGGTCCGTCACCCGCAGGCCCTGCAGCGCGATGGGCTCCAGCGCGTGGGGACGGCCCACCAGGCATACCGTATGGCCCTGCGAAGCCAGCCGCCCGCCCACGTAGCAGCCGATGGCACCCGCGCCCAGAACGATGAAATTCATGTGATGACGATCCCGTTGAAGCCCTGAGGAAACGCACGGCAGGCCAGGCCCGCACGGCCCCCGTGCGACACGGCGGCCCGCAGCGTGCGCATTGTGCGGCGATGCAAGCGCGTGCCCTGGCACCCGGGCGACGCAGCAGCGCTACCGCTCCCCACCCAGCGCCACGCCGCACGCCAGAGTTTGACCTTTTTTGGCACCTTCCGCTGGATGGACAAGCGCAAGCAGCTACCAAAACTATAGCATCCACACAACGCACTGACCAGCGCCCCATGAGTGCTGCGTCAGTGCGGCCTCCGTGCGGGGCCAGTGCCACGGACATCTCACCCGGTCGGGCTTGCGCGCAGGCCGCCGTGCCCACGCGCGGGAGCCGCCTACGCCACGCCCGGCCACCGCACCGTGGCCCGCAGCCCGCCCAGCCGGGGCGATGCGTCCAGCGCGACCACGGCGCTGTGGGCCTGCGCAATGGCCTGCACGATGGCCAGGCCCAGGCCGCTGCCCGGTGCGCCGTCGCTGGTCTCGCGCACGAAGCGCTGCATCACGCGGGCGCGGTGTTCCTCGGCAATGCCGGGGCCGCTGTCTTCCACCGTCAATTCAACAGCCTGGCCGTCGGCCGCACGCCGGACCTGCAGGTCCACCCGGCCGCCCGCGGGCGTGTACTTGACGGCGTTGTCGAGCAGGTTGCGCACCAGCATGCGCAGCGCCTCGGCGTTGCCGGGTACGGTGGCCGCATCGGAGTCGAGCAGGCCCAGGTCGATGGACCGCGCCTGCGCCGCCGGGGCCACGTCGGCCAGCGCCAGCTGCGCCACGGCCTGCAGGTCTACCGGCTCGGTGTGTGCGCCGGGGGCCGCCGCACCCGCCTCCTGGCGGGCCAGGGTCAACAATTGCTCCACCAGCCGCGTGGCGCGGTCGATGCCCGAGGACAGGCGCTCGATGGCGGCGGCCCGCGCAGCGTCGTCGCCCGCGCGCTGCAGGCCCTGCAGTTGCAGGCGCAGCGCGGCCAACGGGGACCGCAGCTCGTGCGCGGCGTCGGCCACGAAGTGCTGCTGCGCGTCGAACGCGCGCTGCACGCGCTCGAACAGCAGGTTGAGCTCGCTCACCAGGGGCTGTACCTCGTCGGGCAACTGCGCGTCGCTGACGGGCGAGAGGTCGTCGGCCTGGCGCTGGGCCAGTTGGCGGCGCACGCGCTCCACCGGCGCGAGCGACCGGCTCACGCCCCACCACACGGCCAGCACCAAGAGCGGCGCCATGAAGGCCAGCGGCGCCAGCGTGCGCAGCGCCAGGGCGCGCGCCATGCCCCGGCGGGCCGCCATGTTCTGCGCCACCTGGATGACCTGCGAGCGCGTCTGCATCGAGAACACCCGGTAGGTGCCGCCCCGTGCCTGCACGTCGGTGAAGCCCAGCACCGCGATCTGCGGCAGCGCCGCGCCCACCGCGGATTCGAAAATGCGCAGGCCTTCGTTGGTCCACACCTGCACGATGAATTCGTGGTTCTCGTCCTCCGGGTCCAGCCCCGGGCCCAGGCCTTGCGCGTCCACCGGCAGGCCCGAGCGCAGCGCCAGCGCGGTCTGCTGCATGTGGTAGTCGAACAGCGTGTCGGCCTCGGCCAGCGCGCCCCGGTAGGCCAGCGCGCCCTGCACGGCGCCGGCCAGCACGATGGCGGCCAGGATGAAGATCAAGAGCCGCGTGCGCAGCGAGCGCGGCAGCACCGCGCGCACGGATTGCAGGGCTGGGGTGATTTTTTCCATCATGCCTTGGGCACCAGGTAGCCCACGCCGCGCACATTCAGCAGCACCTCGGCGCCCAGCTTCTTGCGCAGCCCGTGGATGTACACCTCGACCGCGTTGCTGCTGACTTCGTCGCCCCAGCCGTAGAGCTTGTCTTCGAGCTGCTGGCGCGACAGCACCATGCCCGGCCGGGCGATCAGCGGCTCGAGCACGGCCCATTCACGCGCCGAGAGCACGACCGGCACGCCCTGCACCGAGGCCTCGCGCGTGGCGGGGTTGATGCACACGCCCTTGTGTTCGTACACCGGCTCGGCCCGGCCGGCGGCACGGCGCAGCAGGGCACGGATGCGGGCGAGCAGTTCGTCCAGGTCATAGGGCTTGAGCACGTAGTCGTCGGCGCCGGCGTCGAGCCCTTCGATGCGTTGCGTGACCGAGTCGCGGGCTGTAGCCACCAGCACCGGGGTGCGGTCCTTGCGCGTGCGCAGGTCGCGCAGCACCGAGAGCCCGTCGCGCTGGGGCAGGCCCAGGTCGAGCAGCACCAGGTCGTAGGCCTGCGTGCGCAGGGCCGTGTCGGCCGCGTTGCCGTCACGGGCCCAGTCGACCGCGTAGTGCTCGGCGCGCAGCAGGTCCTGCACGGCTTCGCCGATCATGGTGTCGTCTTCTACGAGGAGCAGTCGCATGGTGGGGCGAGCATAGCGAATGGTGGGGGTGGGGTTGTGCCCTGGCTTCGACAGGCTCAGCCCGAACGGGTGGGGTCGGGTCGGGCTGAGGTGTGGAGGTTGGGGCACCCCGCCCCGCCCCGCTCCACCCACCTCACCCTCATCCCCGCATCAGCCCAAACGCACCGGCACAAAGATCTTGTTGCCGTCGCGCTCGATCAGCAGCGCCACCGACTTGCCGGCCTTGGCCATCGCCGTGCGCACCTGGTCGATGTTCTTGGCTGGTGCGCCGTTGATGGCCAGCAGCACGTCGCCGGGCTGCACGCCCGCGGCAGCGGCGGGGCCGCGGGCCTGCTCGATCACGAGGCCTTCGCTCACACCCACCTCGCGGCGTTCGTCAGCATCGAGCGGTCGCAGCGACAGGCCCAGTTGCGCCTTGCCCACGGCTTCTTCGGCGCGCGCCTGCTTGCTGCCCGCCTTGTCGCTGGCGTCGCCCAGGGTGGCGGTCAGCTCCACCGGCTGGCCGCGGCGCCACACCGACAGCTTGGCCTGCTGGCCAGGCTGGGCCTGGCCCACCCAGGCGGGCAGGTCGCCCGAGGCGACGATGGCATGGCCGTCCACCTGGCGGATCACGTCGCCGGGCTGCAGGCCCGCCTTCTCGGCGGGGCTGCCCTTGCTCACGCTGGCCACCAGCGCGCCTTCGGGCTTGTCGAGCTGGAAGGATTCGGCAAACGCCTGGTTCACCTCCTGCACTGCCACGCCGAGCTGCGCATGGCGCACCTTGCCGGTGGCGACGATCTGGTCCTTGATCTTGGCGGCCAGCTCGATGGGGATGGCGAACGACACGCCCTGGTAGCCGCCCGAGCGGCTGTAGATCTGCGAGTTGATGCCCACGACCTCGCCGCGCGCATTGAACAGCGGCCCGCCCGAGTTGCCGGGGTTCACCGCCACGTCGGTCTGGATGAAGGGCACCAGGCTGTCGTCGGGCAGCGAGCGGCCCTTGGCGCTGACCACACCGGCGGTCACGCTGTTCTCGAAGCCGAAGGGCGAGCCGATGGCCAGCACCCATTCGCCCACCTGCAGGTCGCGCGTGCTGCCCAGGCGCACCACGGGCAGGTCCTTGGCGTCGATCTTGAGCACGGCCACATCGGTCTTGGGGTCCGAGCCCAGCACCTTGGCGCGGAACTCGCGCCGGTCGGTGAGCTTGACGGTGACATCGCTCGCGCCCTTGACCACATGGGCGTTGGTCAGCACCAGCCCGTCGGGGCTGACGATGAAGCCCGAGCCCAGGCCATGGGTGGGCACGTTGGGACGGCCCTGCGCACCGGCGCCGGGCATGCCGAACTGGCGGAAGAATTCGTAGAACGGATCGTTCGGATCGATCTGCGGGCCCCGGCCCTGGCGGGCGGTGGGCTGGCTTTCGTCGTCATCATCGTCATCGTTGGCCATGGCGGCCTTGGTGCTGCCGGTGACGCTGATGTTGACCACCGCCGCGCCATTTTGCGCCGTGATCTGCGCAAAGCTGGGCAGTGCGCCGCCCGAGGGTGCCGCAGGGGTCTGCGCCACGATGGGGGTAGCCGGCGTGACCGCGCGGGCCTGGTGGCCGCTGATCAGCCCGGCGCCGGTGGCGCCCAGAGCGCCCGCGGCCACCAGGGCCAGGATCAGGCGGCGGGGAGTGGATGCAAGCGTGTTGCTCATGGTGTCTGCCTTTTCAATCGGGGTTGCGATGGAAGGCAGTGTGGGCAGCGACACTTAGACGAAACTTAGGCTGCGGGATGTGCATGTGGGTGCATTTGGAGCATTCTTTTGCCGCCCAAGGGCCTTCGATACTGGCGCGACCCCAGGGCCAGTGCCACCGTGCAAGGGCCGCCATGCTGCGTATGCGGCGCTGCGCTTGCGTGCACCTGTGGCGTCCCCCTCCCTAGCGCGAAGCGCGTAGAGAGAGGGGGAAGGCGCGTAGCGCCCAGGGGGTGCACTCTACAAAAACATGCCGCCCGAGGCCTCGATGCGCTGCGCATTCACCCAGCGCGTGGCGGGCTGCAGCAGGGCTGCGACCAGCGGGCCGATGTCCTCCGCCACGCCCACGCGGCCCAGCGCGGTCTGGCCGGCGACAAAGGCGTTGAGCTGTGCGTTGTCGCGCACGGCGCCGCCGCCAAAATCCGTCTCGATGGCACCCGGGGCCACGACGTTCACGGCGATGCCGCGCGGGCCCAGCTCCTTGGCCAGGTAGCGGCTGAGCACCTCGATGGCGCCCTTCATCGCCGCATAGGCCGCATAGCCGGGCAAGGCGAAGCGGGCCAGGCCCGACGACAAGTTCAGGATGCGGCCGCCGTCGTTCATCAGCGGCAGCAGGCGCTGCGTGAGAAAGAACACGCCCTTGAGGTGCACGTTGACCAGCGCATCGAACTGCGCCTCGGTGGTCTCGGCAAACGCTGCGTGCACGCCCATGCCGGCGTTGTTGACCAGGAAGTCGATGCGCTCGCGCTCCCAGCCGGACTGCAGGGCCTGCGACAGCTGGCCGGCAAACGCCTCGAAGCTGCCGACGTCGCCCACATCCAGCGGCAGTGCCACGGCGCGCCGGCCCAGGGCCTCGATCTCGGCCACCACGGCCTGGGCTTCGGCGGCCTGCTGGAGGTAGGTCAGCACCACGTCGATGCCGCTCTTCGCAGCCGCCAGCGCGGCGCTGCGGCCCAGGCCCCGGCTGCCGCCGGTGATGAGAACGATGGGGGTGGAGTAAGACGATGAAGTGTGTGCCGGTCCGGTCATGGGAAGGTCCTCGGGTAGGGGTGGGGTGCCTGCCACGGGGTGCAGCGGGCATGGAGAGAACTTTATTGATTCCCCATGGATACATAAACCAGGCAAAATTGAATTGATTGTTCAAAAATGAATAGCCAATGAACCCCTTTGACCGCATGCACATCTTCGCCCGCGTGGCCGAGCTGGCCAGCTTCACGCAGGCCGCGCAGGTGCTGGGCATCCCCAAGGCCAACGCCTCGCTGGCCGTGCAGCAACTGGAGGCGCAGTTGGGCACGCGCCTGCTGCACCGCACGACGCGCCGCGTGCAGTTGACGCAGGACGGGCAGGTCTACTACGAGCGCTGCAAGGACCTGCTGGCCGACGTGGAAGAGCTGCAAACCCTGTTCACCCACCCCGAGGGCGCCGACCTGCAGGGCCGGGTGCGCATCGACATGTCCACCGGCATCGCGCGCCAGCTGGTGCTGCCGCGCCTGCCCGAGCTGCTGCAGCGCCACGCCCTGCTGCAGGTGGAGCTGAGCAGCACCGACCGGCGCGTGGACCTGGTGCGCGAGGGTTTTGACTGCGTGATCCGCGTGGGCCCGGTGGCAGAGCCCGGCCTGGTGGCGCGCCCGCTGGGCGTGGTGCGCGTGGCCACCTGCGCCAGCCCCGGCTACCTGGCGAAGAAAGGCACGCCCCGCACGCTGGCAGACCTGGCGCAGCACGACCTGGTGCACTACGTGAGCACACTGGGCACACGCTCGGCGGGCTTCGAGGTGCAGGACGGCGACAGCCCGCAGTTCCACCCCATGGACGGGCGCGTCACTGTGAACAGTGCCGAGGCCTACCTGGGCGCCTGCGCCGCCGGGCTGGGCCTGATCCAGGCGCCGCTGCTGGGCGTGCGCGAGCTGATCGACAAGGGGCTGCTGGTGGAGGTACTGCAGGACCACCCCGCCCCGCCCATGCCCGTGACGCTGCTGTATGCCCACCGGCGCCACCTGCCCCAGCGCGTGCGGGTGGTGATGGACTGGCTGGCGGCGGTGGTGCAGGAGCACCTGCAGCGCGAGGCGGCCGCAGCAGCCCAGCAGGCATCGCTATCAATTCAATAGCTGACAGCGCTTGCCAGACAAGCGGCAGAGGCCTGAAAAGCTTGATAACCCATGAAGGCAGGCGGACGCATCAGCCTGTGAACCGGTAGACGATGGCCCCGCGCACCACCTCGCCCGGCTGCCACCAGCGCGCGCCGAAGCCGGGGTGGTTGGGCGCGTCGGGGTACTCCATGGGCTCCAGGCAAATGCCGTCGCCGGGCTGCCACAGCCAGGGCGTGCCGGGCGCGCCGATGGCGCTGCGCCCGCTGTCACGCATCGGGTCGGCCTTGAGGCCGTGGCCCGCATACACCTGCACGCCCGGCGCGGTGGTCCACACCTGCATCGCGCGGCCGCTGCCCGGGTCGCTGAGCAGGGCCGCGGGGCGCAGCCCCCCTGGCGTGATGGGTGAGACCGGTGCGGGTGCCTGCTGTGCCCAGGCGGGCAGCGCGGCGCCGGGAGCGTCGCCCCAGGGCAGGTAGTGGTCCAGCCCGCCTGCGCGCGCCAGTTGCTCGTGCGGGTGCGCCATGGCATCGCCCACACGGCGGGGCGCACGAAAGTCGAACGGCGTGCCCTGCACCGTCTCCACCGTACCGACGGGGCACACATCCGCCGCCAGCGGCACGTAGTGGCTGGCAGGCACCTGCAGCACATGGCCGTGCGTGCCGCCCGCACCGGCCAGGTTGAAGAACGCATGGCCGGTGATGTTGACCACGGTGGGGGCATCGGCCACCTCGGCCGTCCAGGCCATGTGCAGCGCGTTGTCGGCTGCGATGGCCAGGTCCAGCGTCAGCCGCACGCTGCCGGGCACGCCGTCGTCCTGCGTGCGAAACACGTGTTGCAGGCGCAGTGCATCGGGCCGCGCCTCGGCCACCGTGAACACCTGGAACCGGCTGCCCAGCGGGCCGCCGTGGTGGTGGTGCGGACCGCTGTTGGTGGGCAGCTGCAGCGTGGTGCCATCGGGCAACTTCAGTTGTCCGTGGCGCAGCCGCCCGGCCCAGCGGCCGATGATGGCGCCCATGGAGAGTTGCCCATCCAGGTAGCCCTGCAGGCTGTCGTAGCCCAGCGCCACGTCGGCCAGGCCGCCCTGCCCGTCCGGCACCGCCACCTGCACCAGGCGGGCGCCGTAGTTGCTGACCGCCACCTGCAGCCCGCCCGCGCCGCGCAGGGTGTACAGGTCGGTGGGTTGACCGTGGAGGGTGTGCGTGAACGCGTCGCGATGGAGGGTATGGGCCATGGGCAGCGAGTCTAGGGCTTGGCAGGGGGCGTGGCCGGCGTGGCCGCAGGCGCATCGCGCGTGACCAGCCAGATGCCGGCGCACACCAGCACCAGGGCCAGCAGGTTCTTCCACTCCAGCAGCGCCTCGCCCAGGAACAGCGCCGACAGCGCCGCGCCGAAGATCGGTACCGTGAAGTTGAACACCGTGATCTGGCTCACCCGGTTGTGCTTGAGCAAAATGCTCCACAGCGAGAACGCAGCCGACGACAGCAGCGCCAGGTACACCAGCAGCGCGGCCGAGCCCCAGGTAAAGCCCGTGAGCGAGCCGCCCAGCACCCCGCCGACGGCCAGCAGCGCCGCGCCGCCAATGCCCAGTTGCCAGCCGGTCATGACCACCGAGTCCATGCGCTGCGACACCTGCTTGCCGTAGATGCTGGCCGCGGCCAGCACGAAGGCGGCGATCACCACGAAGCCTTCGCCCAGCAGCGTGAAGTCCATGTCCAGCGTGCCGCGCCCCAGGTTGACCACCATCACCCCCACAAAGCCCACCAGGCAGCCCCAGAGCTTGGCGTGGCTCAGCCGGTCGTTGTGATAGACCCAGTGCGCCAGCAGCACGCTGAAGAAGGTGCCGGTGGCGTTCATGATGGAGCCCTTGACGCCCGTGGTGTAGGCCAGCCCCACGTAGAAGAACACGTACTGCAGCGTGGTCTGCGACAGGCCCAGCACCACCAGCTGGCGCGCACTGCCCGCCCCCAGGTTCACGATGGACTTGCGCTGGCTCAGCGCCCAGGCCAGCAGGATGAGCCCCGCGCCCAGAAAGCGCCAGCCGGCGAACACCAGTTGCGATGGGATGTCGTCGCGCGCAATGCCGAACCAGGCGTAGCCGGTCTTGATGGCGGGGTAGGAGCTGCCCCAGAGCAGGCAACACAGCAGCGCCAGCGCCACCACGACCTTGCGGTCGGAAAATCGGGTGTGGGGCATGGGAGTTCGTCTTTCTCTCTAGTGACACAGCCCGTGCAGTGACGGGCTGTGGGGATGGGATTTCGGCAGATCGTGTCTCATGGATCTGTCTCGAAAAAAAACTTAAAACCCGTTCACGCTGAGCTTGTCGAAGCGCCGCGCAGGGCTTCGACAAGCTCAGCCCGACCGGGTATTTGGTGGGTTTGAAGGATGGGAGCGGACGCGGGACAGATGGGTGAGGTCCCTCACAACGTACGCTTCAAAAGACTCCTGCGAACCCTTTCAACAACCCATACCGTTCACGCCAAGCCTTTCGACGGACTCAGGACAGGCCTGTCGGAGCGCGGCGCGAGGCTTCGACAGGCTCAGCCCGAACGGTTGGCTAATACACGCGAGCCTCGTCAAGTCACCGGTGCCGGATTGAACAGCACCAGCGCGTTGTGCAGCTTCCACTGCTCCGCCCAGGTCTTCTTGCGGCCGCTGGCCACGTCGAGCAGCAGGTGGAACATCTCCCAGCCCAGATCTTCGATGGTGGCCTCGCCGTCGGCGATCTTGCCGGCGTTGATGTCCATCAGGTCGTGCCAGCGGCGCGTCAGGTCGCTGCGCGTGGCCACCTTGACCACGGGGCATTCGGCCAGGCCGTAGGGCGTGCCCCGGCCGGTGGTGAACACATGCAGGTTCATGCCGGCGGCCAGCTGCAGCGTGCCGCAGATGAAATCGCTGGCCGGCGTGGCGGCGTACACCAGGCCGCGCTGGTCGCGGCGCAGTTTTTCGCCCGGGGCCAGCACGTGCGAGATGGGCGCGGTGCCGCTCTTGATGATGGAGCCCATGGCCTTCTCGGCGATGTTGGACAGGCCGCCCGCCTTGTTGCCCGGCGTGGTGTTGGCTGCGCGGTCCACGCGGCCGCGGTCCAGGTAGCGGTCGTACCAGCCCAGTTCGCGCACGATGGCTTCGGCCACCTCCGGCGTGGCGGCGCGGCTGGTGAGCTGCTCGACCGCGTCGCGCACCTCGGTGTTCTCGCTGAACATCACCGTGGCGCCTGCGCGCACCAGCAGGTCGGCGCAAAAGCCCACGGCCGGGTTGGCGGTGACGCCCGAGAACGCGTCGCTGCCGCCGCACTGCACGCCCAGCACCAGCTCGCTGGCCGGGATGGTCTCGCGGCGGCGGGCGTTCAGGCGCGCAAGGTGAGGCCTGGCGCTTTGCACGATGTCGTCGAGCATCGACATGAAGCCCACGTGGTGGTCGGCCTGCAGGCACACCGTCTCGGGGCCCAGGGCTGCATCGCGCTCGTCGGTGATGGGGAAGCTGCCCGGGGGCAGCAGGCGATCGGGCTGCAGTTTCTCGCAACCCAGGCTCACCACCATGATCTCGCCGCCGAAGTTGGGGTTCAGGCTGATGTGCTTGAGCGTGCGGATGGGGATGACCGCGTCGGGCGCGTCGATGGCCACGCCGCAGCCGTAGGTGTGTTCCAGGCCGATCACGTCGTCGACGTTCGGAAACAACGGCAGCAGCTCGGTCTTGATGCGGTGCACGGCCTGCGCGACCACGCCGGCCACGCACTGCACCGTGGTGGTGATCGCCAGGATGTTGCGCGTGCCCACCGATCCGTCCGCGTTGCGGTAGCCCTCGAAGGTGTAGCCCGTCAACGGCTCCAGCACCGGGGGCTTCACCGTGGCCATGGGCAGGCCTTCCAGCGCACGGGCCGAGGGCATCTGCAGCAGCCGCTCGTGCACCCAGCTGCCGGCCGCGATGTCCTTGAGCGCGTAGCCGATGGGCACGTTGTAGCGGCGCACCACGCCGCCTTCGGGGATGTCCGCCAGCGCCACCTTGTGGCCCTGGGGCACCTTGTCGCGCAGCGCGATGCCGGCGCCGGGCACGCCGGGCGGCAGCACGGTGCCGGCGGGCAGGCCACCGTCGTTGGCGACGATGGCGACGTTGTCTTCCGCATGCATGCGGATGGTGAGGGCTTCTCGCATCGGGTCTGTCACTTCTTTCACTTCTTGCTGGCGCTGCACAGCGTGCACAAAACATGCGCCCTGCGCCGCCAGGGTCACCACCGGCAGCGCGCATGGCACTTCATCCACCATCACGCCGCACGGCTCAAATGCAGTCAGGGGGCAGGCTTGCAGCCACGCCCCCTGTGCTTCAGGTCACATCACGTCGCTTCAGCCGCCTTTGAGCACCAGGTCCGGCAGCCACATCGAGAACTGCGGCACATAGGTCACCAGCATCAGCGCCACGATGAGCGCGCCGTAGAACGGCCAGATGGTTTTCATCACCTCGCCCACCGAAACGCCCCCGATGGTGCACCCGATGAACTGCGTGGTGCCCACGGGCGGCGTGTTCAGGCCCAGCGCGCAGTTGATCAGCATCACGATGCCGAACTGCTCGGTGGACATGCCGAACTGCTGGCAGATGGGCAGGAAGATCGGCGTGCAGATGAGGATGGTCGCCGCCATGTCGAGGAACGTGCCCAGAACGAACAGGATGATGTTCACGCACAGGAAGATGACCCACGGCGACGAGGTCATGGACTTGAGCGCATCGCCCGTGAGTTCGGCCACGCCGTACAAACCGATGAGGTAGCCGAACATCGACGAGATGCCGATGAGCAGCAGCACTGTGCCGGTGGTCTTGACGGCCTTGGACGCGGCCTTGAGGAACTGCTCGCGGGTGAGGCGCTTGTAGACGAACACCGACAGGATCAGCGCCCACAGCACCGCGACCGACGCGGACTCGGTCGCCGTGAAGGCCCCCGACAGAATGCCCGCGATGATGATCACCACCACGGCCAGTCCCGGCAGCGATGCGCGGAACGAGATCCACACGATCTCCCAGCCGGGGAAGGTGCCCGCGGGGTAGCCGCGCTTGACGGCCACGAAGTACGCGGCCGCCAGGTTGCAGATGGTCAGCAGCAGGGCGGGCACGATGCCCGCGAGGATCAGCGCCGCGATGCTCACCTTGCCGCCGGCCGCCAGCGTGAAGATGATGAGGTTGTGCGACGTGGGCATGAGCGCGCCCACCAGCGATGCGTGGGTGGTCACGTTGACGGCGTAGTCGGCGTGGTAGCCCTCTTTCTTCATCTGCGGGATGAGCACGGCACCCATGGCGGACACGTCGGCCACGGGCGAGCCCGAGACGCCGCCGAACAGCGTGCAGGCGAGCACGTTGCTCATGCCCAGGCCGCCGCGCACGTGGCCCGCCACGCTCTTGGCGAAGTCCACGATCTTGTCGGCGATGCCGCCGTACATCATGATTTCGCCGGCGAAGATGAAGAACGGAATCGCCAGGAACGAGAACGGGTTCATGCCCGAAATCATCTGCTGGAAGCCCACCGCCAGCGGCAGGCCTTCATACAGGATGGTGGCCAGCGACGACAGGCCGATGGAAAAGGCCACGGGCACGCCCAGCAGCAGCAGGAGCGTGAAGGTCACGCAGAGGATGGTCAACGCCATGGTGGTGGAATCTCGGTGGAAATCGGTGAGAAGACGGTGTGAGCGCGCAGGAACGGCCGCTCAATGCCAGGCGGGCTCGACCTCGACGCCGCGCAGGATGGCGATGATGTGCTCCAGCGAGAACATGGCCACCAGCACGCCGGCCATGGCGGGCGGCACGTACTTGAAGGCTTCGGAGATACCGAGCGTGGGGATCTTGTAAGGAGCCACCGATTCGGCCAGCACGCCGCAGTTCCAGGCCATGACGGCGCCGAACACCAGCACCAGCGCGTGGATCAGCAACTCGAGCTTGGTGCGCAGCCAGTCGGGCGCCAGCACCAGAAAGGATTCGAGACCGATGTGGCCGGCATCGCGCACGCCCACTGCCATGCCAAGCATGGTCACGTAGAGCACGAGCAGCACGGCGCCGCTCTCGGCCCAGGTGGGTGTGTCGTTGAACACGTAGCGGCCGATCACCTGGTAGAGCACGGCGCAAACCAGCAGGACGAGCCCTCCTACCCCGAGTTGAAGGCAGGTGCGCGCAATGAAAGCGCAGAGTCGCGTGTACATAGTGGACATTCAAAAACAACTGGAAGTGGGCAGGCGGCGCACTGCTCCGTGTGCCACCTGCCCTGAAGACGCTGGCTTTTTCTTACTGCACCGCGTCGATGCGCTTGACCATGTCCTGGAGCTTGGGGTCCTTCAGGAACTTGTCGTACACCGGCTTCATCGCGTTCTTGAACGCGACCTTGTCGATCTCCACGATCTGTGCGCCGCCGGCCTTCACCGTGGCCAGGGACTTTTCCTCACGCTCGTCCCAGATCTTGCGCATGAAGCCCACCGATTCCTTGGCGGCAGCGCGGATGGCCTTTTGCTCGTCGGCGCTCAGCGTGTCCCACACGCGCTTGCTGAACAACAGGATCTCGGGCGCCATCGAGTGCTCGGTCTTGTTGAAGTACTTGGCCACTTCGAAGTGGCGCGAGCTTTCGTAGCTGGGGTAGTTGTTTTCGGCAGCGTCCACCAGGCCGGTCTTGAGCGCGGTGTAGACCTCGCCGAAGGGCATGGGGGTGGCATTGGCGCCCATGGCTTCGAGCAGGGACACCCACAGGTCGCTCTGCTGCACGCGTACCTTCAGGCCCTTGACGTCGGCCAGGGTCTTGATGGGCTTCTTGACGGTGTAGATCGAGCGGGCGCCGGAGTCGTAGAACGCCAGACCCACGAACCCTTGCGACTCGCAGTCCTTCAGGATCTCGTCGCCGATGGCGCCGTCGAGCACCTTGCGCATGTGTTCCTTGTCGCGGAACAGGAAGGGCATGGTGGGCACCATGGTGGCGGGGCAGATGTTGTTCATGGGCGCGACGTTCACGCGCGTCATGGCGATCGCACCCAGCTTGGTCTGCTCGATGGTGTCCTTCTCGATGCCGAGCGACCCCTTGGCATACACCTTGATGCTGTGCTTGCCGCCCGTGGCCTTGGACAGCGTCTCGCCCATGTGGCGCACGGCCAGCACGGTGGGGTAGTCCTCGGGGTGGATGTCCGACGAGCGGAACTCCGTGGCCTGCGCGGCCAGGCTGCCGAACAGGACGCTGGCAGCCAGTGCGACGCGGCCGAACAGATGGGGGATTTTCATGGTTGTCTCCTGGGTTGAAATGTTGTGAATTGGGGGAGAGTTCCGGGGCCTGTTGTCCTCAGGCGCTCCGATAGGGTGTTTCCGGCAACCCCGCCACGCCGGGCCGGGTGGCAAAGATGGCGCCGCCGAGCGCCACGTCGTCGCCTTGGGGCTGCCCCGGACGGATGGAGGTGATGAACAGCACGTCCAGCCCCGGGCCGCCGAAGCTGCACATCGAGGGCTTGCTGGTGGGCACGGCGATGGACCGGTCCAGGCGGCCGTCGGGCGTGAAGCGGTGCACCACGCCGGCGTCGTTGCCGCAGATCCAGTAGCAGCCGTCGGCATCCACCGCGCCGCCGTCGGGCCGGCCGGGCAGATCGCGCATGTCGACGAACAGCGAGCGCTCGCCCAGCGACCCATCGTCGTGCAATGGCAACTGCCAGATCTGCTGCACGCTCGGGTGGCTGTCGCTCAGGTACATGGTCTTGCCGTCGGGGCTGAAGCCCAGGCCGTTTTGCGTGACCAGGCCCTGCACCTGCGGTGCCGACAGGCCGCGCTCTCCATCCATGCGGTACAGGCTGCCCGCGGCCTGCGCCAGCGACATGTCGCGCACCATGGTGCCCGCCCAGAAGCGGCCCTGGCGGTCGCAGCGGCCGTCGTTGAAGCGCATGCCGGGCTGGGGGTGGTCCACGCCGGCCAGCAGCGTGGCGGCCAGCATGCCGTCCACCTGGGGATGCAGGTAAAAGACGCCCGTGTCCATGCCGGCGATCAGCCCGCCGGCTGCGTGCAGCGCGATGCAGGCAGGGCGCTCGGCGGTGTCCCAGCTTTGCAGGTGCTGGTCCGCATAGGTCCAGCGGTGCAGCTGGCGGCCTTCGATGTCCACCCACCAGAGCGCCTGCTCGGCAGGGCTCCACACCGGGCTTTCGCCCACCTGGTCGCGGTGGTCGGGCAGCAGCAGGTCCACGGACGGCGTCATCGGGGCGCTCATTCGAAAGGGCCGGTGCGCACGAAGGGGCCGCCCTGGTAGATCACGGCGGGGTCGGTCAGGTCGGGGTGGGGGTCGGCTGCCTCGACCTTGGCGCGGAAGGGCTCGGAGCTGTCCTGCGGGCGGTAGCCGATGTGGCGCGCCAGGGTGTTGTCCCACCAGGTGGTGGTGTTGTCGCCCATGCCGTAGATGGTGCTGTGGCCCACGACCGGCGCGGTCAGGCTGGCGACCACCAGGCGCTCCAGGTCGTCGTAGCTCATCCAGGTGGCCAGCATGCGGCGGTTGCGTGGCTCAGGGAACGAGGAGCCGATGCGCAGGCACACGGTCTCGATGCCGTAGCGGTCGAAATAGAAACGCGAGAGGTCTTCGCCAAACGCCTTGGACAGGCCGTACAGGCCGTCGGGGCGGGCGGGGTCTGCCAGGCCCACGACTTCGTCCTGGCGATAGAAGCCGGTGACGTGGTTGGAGCTGGCGAAGATGACGCGCTTGACGCCCTGCTTGCGTGCGGCTTCGTACAGGTTGTATGCACCGACGATGTTGGCCTGCAGGATCAGGTCCCAAGGCTGCTCGGTGGACACGCCACCCAGGTGGATCACGGCGTCCACGCCTTCCAGCAGGCTGAGCACGGCGCCGGCATCTTCCAGCCGAGCGGGGCGCACTTCCTCGCCCTCGGCCTCTGCGCCCAGGTCCGCGATGTCCGACAGGCGCAGCGTGGTGCAATACGCCGACAGCCGCGTGCGCAGCTCTTTGCCCAGCCCCCCGGCGGCGCCCGTCAGAAGCAAGCGTTGAAAACGGATCGACGTCGGATGGCAAGGCATGGCGGTTACAAAGGCAGAGGTTCTTGGTACAGTGACAACACTCTTGCTATACGTCATCAGTTGTCGTACAACAAAGAAAGAGCAATGTACCGCTTCTGCCCCACGAGGCCACATAGGGATAACACCAAGAAATGAACACCGTTACCGAGCTTCGCCGCAAGCCCCGCACCCTGGCCCTGGAGCTGGTCGAATCCCTGGGCGACCGCATCCGCGACGGCCGCCTGGCGCTGGGCGACAAGCTGCCGACCGAAGCCGCGATCATGACGGAGTTCAGCGTGAGCCGCACCGTGGTGCGCGAGGCGATTTCCAAGCTCCAGGCCTCGGGCCTGGTGGAGACGCGCCACGGTATCGGCACCTTCGTTCTGGGGCTGGGCCAGGCGCCCGGCTTCAAGATCACGCCCGACCAGTTCAGCACGCTGCGCGACGTGATCGCCGTGCTGGAGCTGCGCATCGGCGTGGAGACCGAGGCGGCGGCCCTGGCCGCCCAGCGCCGCACCGACGCCAACCTCAAGGCCATGCGTGAAGCGCTGGACGCGGTGGCCGCCGCCGTGGAGGCCGGGCGCGACGCGGTGGCGTCGGACTTCCAGTTCCACCTGGAGATCGCACGCGCCACGCACAACAGCCACTTCGCGGAACTCATGGGTACGCTGGGCAGCATGATCATTCCTCGCGCGCGCCTGGACTCGGTGGACGGCGTGAGCAACGAGCGCAGCCAGTACCTGCGGCGCGTGAACGGCGAGCACGAAAGCATCTACGACGCCATCGTGGCGCAGGACCCGGACGCCGCCCGCGCCGCCATGCGCACCCACCTGGCCAACAGCCGTGAACGCCGCCGGCGCGCACAGGCCGAGGCCAGCTGAACGCCACCGCCACTGGCAGGCCACAGTCTCGGCGCCTAAGTAGTTACCCTGGCAAAAGTATGTGCACATTGTTGTACGATGACATACAACATATTCTTTTGCCTGGGTGCGTCGTCCTTGGGCCGCCGCACCACCACGGCGCTTGCGGCACGGCGCCGTATCACAGCGCCACGACGTCCACAGCCCTGAGGGCTTGAAGACTTGTCGACCCCCATCCATCCACCTCACTCACTCCCATCACAGCCATGCATGCAAACCTGATTGGCGGCACCTGGACCGAAGGCGCCCGCAACTACCGCAACACCAACCCGTCGGACACGCGCGATGTGATCGGCGACTACGCCGTGGCCAGCCGCGAGCAGGCGCTGGAGGCCGTGTCGGCAGCCCACGCGGCCTTCCCGGCATGGAGCCTGTCCACGCCCCAGCAGCGCTTTGACATCCTGGACGCAGTGGGCAACGAGATCATCGCCCGCAAGGCCGAGCTCGGCGACCTGCTGGCCCGCGAAGAAGGCAAGACACTGCCCGAGGCGATCGGCGAAGTGGGCCGCGCGGCCGCCATCTTCAAGTTCTTCGCCGGCGAGGCGCTGCGCCCTGGCGGCGAGCTGGTGCCTTCTGTGCGCCCCGGCGTAGGCATCGAGATCACGCGCGAACCCCTGGGCGTGATCGGCATCATCACGCCGTGGAACTTCCCCATCGCCATCCCGGCCTGGAAGATCGCCCCGGCCCTGGCCTACGGCAACTGCGTGGTGTTCAAGCCCGCCGAAGTGGTGCCCGGCTCCGCCTGGGCGCTGGCCGACATCCTGCACCGCGCAGGCCTGCCAGCCGGCGTGTTCAACCTGGTGATGGGCCGCGGCTCGGACGTGGGCCAGGTGCTGCTCGAAGACGAGCGCATCGCCGGCGTGAGCTTCACCGGATCGGTGGGCACGGGCCAGCGCGTGGCCGCCGCCTGCGTGCCGCGCGGCGCCAAGGTGCAGCTGGAGATGGGCGGCAAGAACCCCTTCGTGGTGCTGGACGACGCCGACCTGGCCGTGGCCGTGGGCGCTGCCGTGAACAGCGGCTTCTTCTCCACCGGCCAGCGCTGCACCGCCAGCAGCCGCGTGATCGTGACCGAAGGCATCCATGACCGCTTCGTGGCCGCCATGATCGAGAAGATGAAGACCCTGAAGGTGGACGACGCCCGCAAGGCCGGCACCGACATCGGCCCCGTGGTGGACGACCGCCAGCTGGCGCAGGACCTGGAATACATCGGCATCGGCCAGCAGGAAGGCGCCAAGCTCGCCTTTGGCGGCGAAGCCCTGGAGAAGAACGCAGACGGCGCGCCCGGCTTCTACCTGCGCCCCGCCCTGTTCACCGAGACCACGCCCGGCATGCGCATCAACCGCGAAGAAATCTTCGGCCCCGTGGTGAGCGTGCAGCGCGTGAAGAACTACGACGAAGCGCTGGCCCTGGCCAACGACACGCAGTTCGGCCTGGCCAGCGGCATCGCCACCACCAGCCTCAAGCACGCCACGCACTTCAAGCGCCACGCGCAAGCCGGCATGGTGATGGTGAACCTGCCCACGGCCGGCGTGGACTACCACGTGCCGTTCGGCGGCCGCAAGAGCAGCAGCTACGGCCCGCGCGAGCAAGGCCGCTACGCCGCCGAGTTCTACACCACCGTGAAGACGGCCTACACCCAGGCCTGACCCGCCCGCACCGCGCCAGGCCGCCCACCCGTACGGGCTGGGCAGCCTGCCACCCGCAACCTCGCCACGGCGCCCCGCCATGGCGAGGTTTCTTTTTGGGCGGGTGGCGATGACAGCCCCAATCGTTACGCATTGCAACGGTGGGCCGTGGGCCCCGAATGCGCCGCGGGCCGCCCGTATGATCCTGCCCGGACCAGATTCACACAACCAACAGGGCGAGGGGGCGCGGGATCCGTATGGCATTCACGATGGAAGGCGTGGTGGCGCTGGCGCCCGACGACGCTTCGGCCAAGGCCGCCAAGGGCCTGGTCTCCCCCGCCAAATGGCCCCTGCTGGGCGCCGACGACCACGCCGTCTGGGGCGAGTGCCAGGGCAGCGGCTCCAAGCCCTACCAGACGCAGGTGGACTTGAACGGCCCCGCCTTCCGCTGCAGCTGCCCGAGCCGCAAATTTCCGTGCAAGCACGGCCTGGCGCTGCTCATGATCCAGGCGCAGAACCCCCAACTCTTTCAGGCCACGACGCCGCCCGCGTGGGTGAGTGAATGGCTCGGCTCGCGCGCAGACAAAGCGCAGCAAAAGGAAGTGCGCCAGGCCGAAAAGGCCGCCGCCCCCGTGGACGAAGAGGCGCAGGCCAAGCGCGAAGCCCAGCGCTGGCAGCGCATGGAAACGGCGGGGCAGGAACTGCAGCGCTGGCTGTGCGACCAGGTGAGCCGCGGGCTCGGTTCGCTGAACGCCGAGGTGCTGCAGACCTGGCAGACCATGGCTGCGCGCATGGTGGATGCGCAGGCCCCGGGCCTGGGCGTGCGCATCCGCGAAGCCGCCGCCGGCATCCGTGACGGCGAAGACTGGCCCGAGCGCACGCTGGCGCGCCTGGGCCTCATGCAGCTGGCCTGCGAAGCCCTGCAGCGCCGCGCCAGCCTGCCGCCGGCCCTGCAGGCCGAGCTGCGCGCCATGCTGGGCTGGCCGCACGACAAGGCCGAGGTGCTGGAGCACGGCGAGCGCGTGGACGACCACTGGACCGTGCTGGGCGTGGTGGCCCAGGACCGCGACGACAAGCTCACCGAACGCCGCGTATGGCTGCACGGCGCCCGCAGCCAGCGCCGCGCGCTGCTGTGGGACCACGCCTTCGGCGGCCGGGGTTTCGAGCAATCCTTCTTCGCCGGGACGGGTGTCAGCGCCACGCTGGCCTTCTTCCCCGGCACGGCGGGCCTGCGCGCGCAGGTGGTGGACCAGGCAGGCCCTCCGGCCGCCCCGCAGTGGCCCGATGCCGGCACGGCGCACGAATGGGACGGCGTGGCGCGCCGCATCGCCGCCAGCCCCTGGGTGTTCAGCCATCCGGTGGTGATGCACCACGCCGTACCGTTGCTGCGCGACAGCCAGCCGTACCTGCATGCCGACGGGCATCTGCTGCCCCTGGCCGTGGGAGACGCCGACCTGTGGACCCTGCTGGCCGCGACCGGCGGGCACGCGGTGCACCTGGCCTGCGAATGGGACGGCAGCAGCCTGGTGCCGATGACCGCGTGGGAGAGCGCTCCGCCCCAACACCAGGCCGAAGCCCCGGCGCCGTCGCCCCTGTGGCAAAGGAGTGCCGCATGAGCGCCGCATGGACCCCGCTGCTGGCCACCGCGATGGTGGGCACCGAGCGCCAGAGCAGCGCGCAGCCGCACTGGCCCGGCGCCATCGGCCAGTCCATCGACGACGCGATGGCGCAGGCGGCGGATGCACCCACGGCCCTGCTGCGCGCCTCGGGCATGCTGGCGGCCTGCAGCCTGGCGGGGCTGCAGGGCGTGCCCAGCACCCTGCCCGCATCGGCCACCCAGGCAGGGCCCGACACGCGGCCCGCGCTGCAGGCCTGGCCTGACGGCCAGCTGCCGCACCTGATCACCTGGGCGTTGCAGGAGGGGCCGCCCCGGCTGCACCACCAGATCTGCCTGGCGCTGGCCGGGGCGGGGTACCGGCTGCCGCCGCGCCTGTTGCCCGCAGCCCTGGACCTGGGGCGCCGCTCCGTCGCGCTGCGGCCCGTGCTGGCGCCGGTGCTGGGCGAGCGGGGCCGGTGGCTGGCCAGCCAGCGCGAGGACTGGCGCTACGCCGTGGGCGTGAGCGCGTCGGCCCCCGAAGAAACGCGCTGGACCGACGGCAGCCTGGAACAGCGGCGCGCCTTCCTGGCGGCCGAGCGCGCCACGCAGCCCGAGCAGGCCCGGCAGCGGCTCGCGCAGGCGCTGGCCGAGCTGGGCGCCAAAGAGCGCGCCGACCTGGTGGGCGTGCTGGCCGACCAGCTCTCGCTGCAGGACGAGCCGCTGCTCGACGGCCTGCGCACCGACCGCAGCCGCGAGGTGCGCGCCAGCGCGCTGGAGTTGCTGCTACGTTTGCCTGAGGCCGCCCATCCCCGGCGCGCTGCAGACCGCATGGCCCCGCTGATGCGCCACGAACGCGCGCTGCTGCGCAAGCGCTGGGTCATCGATGCGCCCGAGGCCGTGGGCGCCGACTGGAAAGCCGACAACCTGGACACGCCCCGCCCTCAGCACGAGGCGCTCGGCGAACGTGCCTGGTGGCTGTACCAGCTGGTGCGCCAGGTGCCGCTGGACTGGTGGAGCATGCACACCAGCCTGTCGGCCAGCGAGCTGATCGAGTGGGCCCGGGGCACCGACTGGGCGCAGTCGCTGCTGCGCGGCTGGCGCGACGTGCTGCTGGCAGCGCCGCAGACCGACTGGGCCCAGGCCTTCATCGACACCGGGGCCGCCCACCAGCTGCGCACCGACGTGGCGGCCATCCTGGCGCTGCTGCCCCGCGCCGCACGTGAAAAGATCTGGCAGCAGCGGCTGGACAAGGAGGGCGTGACGGTGCAGCTGTACACCCTTGCGCCGCAGATGCTGGCGGCCTGCCCGCCTGCGGACACCTTGTCGGCCCCGCTGTCCGCGGCGCTGGCAGACATCCTGCTGCAGCGGGCCCGCCAGGGCACGCTGAGGGACGACTACGGGCTGCGCTCGGACCTGGCGGAGCTGGCCTGCGCGCTGCACCCCGATGTATTGCCCGCGCTGGCCCAGTGGCCGCGCCATGCCGACGAGACCCCTTCCTTTGCCACCGTGGTGCATGACGTGATGCAGGTCATCGCCACACGCCGCGCCCTTCAACCCCTGTCCACGACACCCACCACCCACGCCACGCCATGAGCTCCACACCTTCTTCCGTCATGCGCCAGCACGCCGAGCACCAGTTCGCCGAAGAACTGGCGGAACTGAAAAAGCACGACCAGCGCCAGCGCCCGGACAACTGGGCGCTGTCGCCTTGGGCCGTTGTGCAGTACCTCATGGGCGCCACGCTCGCCAATGGCTTTCAGGTGAGCGCCAAGTACATCGGCAATGCGCGCCTGATGGAGGTCGCCGTGGCCACGCTGGCCACGGACCGGGGCCTGCTGCTGTACGGCGTGCCGGGCACGGCCAAGTCCTGGGTGTCCGAGCATTTGTCGGCCGCGATCAGCGGCGACTCCACCCTGCTCATCCAGGGCACGGCGGGCACCAGCGAAGAGCAGCTGCGCTACGGCTGGAACTACGCCCAACTGCTGGCCCATGGCCCGTCGGAAAAGGCCCTGGTGCCCAGCCCGTTGATGCAGGCCATGCGCGCGGGCAAGATCGCGCGCATCGAAGAGCTCACGCGCATCCCGGCCGACGTGCAGGACAGCCTCATCACCGTGCTGTCCGAAAAGACCCTGCCCATCCCGGAGCTGGGCAGCGAGGTGCAGGCCGTGCGTGGCTTCAGCATCATCGCCACCGCCAACAACCGTGACAAGGGCGTGAACGAGCTGTCGGCCGCGCTCAAGCGCCGCTTCAACACCGTGGTGCTGCCTGTGCCCGGCAACGAGAACGACGAGGTCGCCATCGTGGTCAAGCGCGTGGCCGAGATGGGCCGCGCGCTGCAGCTGCCTGCCGAGCCCCCGGCGCTGAAGGAAGTGCGGCGCATCGTGCAGATCTTCCGCGAGCTGCGCAACGGCAAGACCGAGGACGGCAAGACGCAGATCAAGTCGCCCTCGTCCACGCTGTCCACCGCCGAGGCCATCTCGGTGATCAACAACGGCATGGCGCTGGCGGGGCATTTTGGCGACGGCACGCTGAGCCCGCTGGACGTGGCCTCGGGCCTGATCGGCGCCGTGGTCAAGGACCCGGTGCAGGACCAGGTGGTCTGGAACGAATACCTGGAGACCGTGGTGAAGGAACGCGCCGACTGGAAGGACCTGTACCGCGCCTTCCGCGAAATGGCATGACGCAGGCCCCTTGTGACACCGGCGCCATTGGCGCAACCTGCGCCACTTGCGCCACCCGTGCCGGCGGGTTGCGCGCCGGTGCCGTGCACCGTGGACCCCTGACATGAGCGAACCCCACTACTTCGGCGTGCGCCACCATGGCCCCGGCTGTGCGCGCAGCCTGGTGCGCGCGTTCGAGGCGCTGCGCCCCGACTGCGTGCTGATCGAAGGCCCCCCCGAAGGCGACGCGCTGCTGCCGCTGATGGTGCATGCCGACATGAAGCCGCCGGTGGCCCTGCTCAGCCACGCACCCGACGAAAAAGGCCTGGCGGTGTACCACCCCTTCGCCGTGTTCTCGCCGGAGTGGCAGGCCGCCCTGTGGGCAGTGCAGGCCCAGGTGCCCGTGCGCTTCATCGACCTGCCGGTGGCGCACAGCCTGGGCATCGAGAAAGCGCGTGCGGACGCTGAGAAGGCAGAGCAAGCCGACACGGCTGAACCAGCGGCCGAGAGCGACGCGGAAACCATGCACGCAGAGCCCGGCAAGGCAGCCGATCCTCTCGCCACCGACGCCACCGAAGAGCACGCAACAGCATCCACCCCCACCCACCCCGGCGACGCCGATGCCGACACAACGGACAGCCCCGCAACCGATGCGGACCTGGACCCGCGAGCCGACGCAGAGGGCGCACGCGGCGACCCGCTGACCTGGCTGGCACAGGCCGCAGGCTATGCCGACGGCGAAGCCTGGTGGAACCACATGGTCGAGGAGCGCGGTGACGGCGAAGAGCTGTTTGCCGCCATCTCCGAAGCCATGCTGGCGCTGCGCAGCGAGTGGGGCGAGCGCCACCGCAGCCCCGAGGAAGCGCAGCGTGAAGCCCTGCGCGAGGCGCACATGCGCCAGTGCATCCGCGCGGCGCAGAAGGAAGGCTTCGAGCGCATCGCCGTGGTCTGCGGCGCCTGGCACCTGGGGGGCCTGCAGGCCAAGGCCACGGCCAAGGCGGACCAGGCGCTGCTCAAGGGCCTGCCCAAGGTCAAGGTGCAGAGCACCTGGGTGCCTTGGACCTACCGCCACCTGGCCCGCGCCAGCGGCTATGGCGCCGGCATCCACGCGCCCGGCTGGTACGAGCATCTGTGGACCAGCCACCAGAGCACGCAGCCGCGCGCCGTCGGCTGGCTGGCCCGTGTGGCGCGGCTGATGCGCGAGCGCGACCTGGACTGCTCGTCCGCCCATTTGATCGAGGCCGCACGGCTGGCCGATTCCCTGGCCGCGCTGCGCGAGCGGCCCGCCCCGGGGCTGGAAGAGTTGCACGAGGCCAGCCGCACCGTGCTCACGCTGGGCGACGAGTCGGTGCTGCACTTCATCCACGATGCGCTGGTGGTGGGCGACCGCCTGGGCGCGGTGCCGCCCGACGTGCCCATGGTGCCGCTGCAGCGCGATGTGGAGCAGGCCCAGAAGAGCCTGCGCCTGAAGCCCGAGGCCACGCACAAGACGCTGGACCTGGACCTGCGCAACGCCAACGACCTGGCGCGCAGCCACCTGCTGCACCGCCTGAACCTGCTGGACGTGCCCTGGGGCACGCTGGCCCGCGTGGGGCGCTCGTCGCGCGGCACCTTCCACGAGGTGTGGAACCTGCAGTGGCAGCCCGAGTTCGTGCTGCGCCTCATCGAGGCCAGCCAGTGGGGGCAGACACTGGCGCAGGCCGCCACGGCGCGCGTGACCGACGAGTCCGCACGCGTCGAGAGCCTGGGCGAGCTGTCGTCCCTGGTGGACCGCGTGCTGCTGGCCGACCTGGACACGGCCGTGGCCGCCGCCACGCGCGCGCTGGAAAACCGCGCGGCGCTCACCGGCGATGCGCTGCAGCTGCTGGCCGCGCTGCCGCCGCTGTCCAACGTGTTCCGCTACGGCAATGTGCGGCAGACCGACGCCACGCTGGTCAGCCATGTGCTGGACAGCCTCATCGTGCGCGCGGCCATCAGCCTGCCGCTGGCCTGCAGCGCCATCGACGACGACGCCGCCGACCAGCTGCGCGAAAAGCTCCTGGGCGCCCACGCGGCCATCGCACTGCGGCAGTCGCCTGAGCAGACCGAGCAGTGGCAGCGTGCGCTGGCCCAGGTGGCTCAGCAGCACCAGAGCGCGCACGAGCTGCTGCAGGGCGTGGCGGTGCGGCTGCTGCTCGACGATGGCGTCTGGTCGGCAGACCAGGTCGGACCCGCGCTGTCGCTGCACCTGTCGGCGGGCGCGGAGCCCGGCAAGGCGGCGGCGTGGCTGGATGGTTTTCTCAACCGCAACGCCGTGGTGCTGCTGCACGATGCCAACGTGTGGCAGCTGGTGGACCAGTGGCTCTCCAGCCTGAATGAAGAACACTTCGTGCGGGTGCTGCCGCTGGTGCGCCGCACGTTCTCGGCGTTCGGCCCGAGCGAGCGGCGCGACCTGGGGCAGCGAGCGAGCCAGGGCGCGCGCACCGCCGCCGCACCGCTGGCCGCCCCCGCATGGGACGAAACCCGCGCGGCCCTGCCGCTGCCGCTGCTGCGCGAACTGATGGGACTGACGGCATGACAACAACCCCGAACCCCGCGCCGGCCGCCCACGCAACGCCATCTGCACGGGAACTTGAGGCGGACACCCAGCCCACCCCGCTCTCCCATGAAGAGCGCCTGCGCCGCTGGCGCCTGGTGCTGGGCAGCGAGGCGGCGCAAAGCTGCGGCCCCCTGACGGGCCCTGCGGTGGAGATCGACCAGGCCCTGGCCGCACTGTACGAGGCCGACGGCCCGGGCGGCCTGCAGTCGCGCGAGCGGCGTGGGGGCCGGGGCGCCTCGTCGCCCAGCGTGGCGCGCTGGCTGGGCGACATCCGCAAGTACTTCCCCAGTTCGGTGGTGCAGGTGATGCAGCGCGATGCCATGGAGCGCCTGAACATGCGCGACATGCTGCTGCAGCCCGAGATGCTGGAGACCGTGCAGCCCGACGTGCACCTGGTGGCCAACCTGCTGGCGTTGTCGCACGTGATTCCGGCCGGCACCAAGGACACCGCGCGCATGGTGGTGCGCCGCGTGGTGGACGACCTGATGAAGCGACTGGAAGACCCCATGCGCTCGGCCGTGAGCGGCGCGCTGGACCGCAGCCAGCGCAACCGCCGCCCGCGCCACTCGGAGATCGACTGGCAGCGCACCATCCGCGCCAACCTCAGGCACTGGCAGCCCGACTACCGCACCGTGGTGCCCGAGACGCTGATCGGCTACGGCCGCAAGGCCCGCCGCCCGCAGCGCGAGGTGGTGCTGTGCATCGACCAGAGCGGCTCCATGGCCAACTCGGTGGTGTACTCCAGCATCTTCGGCGCGGTGCTGGCCAGCCTGCCCGCCGTGTCCACGCAGCTCGTGGTGTTCGACACCGCCGTGGTGGACCTGACGGAAAAGCTCGACGACCCGGTGGACGTGCTGTTCGGCGTGCAGCTGGGCGGCGGCACCGACATCAACGGCGCCGTGGCGTACTGCCAGTCCCTCATCAAGGAGCCGCGCAACAGCATCTTCGTGCTGATCTCCGATTTGTACGAAGGCGGCGTCGAGGCCAACCTGCTGCGCCGCGCCGCGGAGCTGGTGGACAGCGGCGTGCAGTTCATCACCCTGCTGGCGCTCAGCGATGAAGGCGCGCCTGCCTACGACCACGCGCTGGCGGCCAAGCTGGCCGCCCTGGGCGTGCCCTCGTTTGCATGCACGCCCGACGCCTTCCCGCAGTTGATGGCGGCGGCCATCCGGCGCGACGACATCAACGCGTGGGCGGCGACCCAGGGCATGGTGACCAGCGCCAAGGCGCGGTAATGCTGATGATGATGAGGAGGTGGTGGCGGGCGCCAAAAAGAATTTGACGCCCCAAAGCTTCCCATCGAGCATGTCGCTCCACATTCAAGGAGGTCCAGCATGTCGTATGTACAGGGAACACCGCACACCAGTCTTGCCGCGCTTCGGAGCGCCCCGCCAGAGCACACCATTCCCCCAAAGTCCAAGGCGAGCATCGAAGAAAATTTCGAGGCGATCTTTGCCACACCGACGGAGTTGTTCACCTGCGCCGACATGGGCGGCATGGAGTCGCAATTGCTGGAGCTGGTCACCCGCAACGAGTCCGACTTCGTCTTCGGCAAATCGAACAGCGCTGCGACCGGCAATGGCGACGTGACGCTCCAGGACGTGCAGGCGTACATCCGCGAAAAGAAGAACGAGCTGCGCGCCGAAGCGCTGCCCGTGCTGGTATCGAACGCCCTGGGGGGCGAGCTGCCCGCCAGCGAGGACTTCCAGGCCGCAGTGGTGGACACGCTGCGCAACGAATACGGCAAATCCGGCGATTTCGACAGTTCGTCGTTGAAGTGGCTGCTGGAGCTCAAGGGCGGCATCTTCACGCACGATGACGGGCCGGCGCTCGAGAGGCTGTGGGAATCCGGCGGCAAGTACGCTGCGAAGTTCGAAGTGCCTGAGGGGCATCTGGGCCTGCTGTCGGAAGACTTCGGGGACGAGCACATCGACGTCATCCTGGAGCCCCACCAGAACAAGCACCAGTCGCCCGAGATCACCGGCCTGGACCCGTATTCGGGCGGCCGGGGTACCGAATTCCCCGCCAGTTGCGGTCTGGTCTGGCACACCGCAAACACAGCCGCAGTGGTGCGCGATCAGGTCCGGCAGGCCGTGGCGGATGGTTCGGTCACGAAGGACGGTGCGGTGTTCTGCCCCAAGAAGGATGCCATCGGCGGAATCATCTACGACACCAGCATCAGCTTCGACCAAGACACCGGCTCGTATGTGGCGAGCTACCACTGCAACCCGGTGTTGGAGAGCTACGACCCCGCCCGGTTTACAGGGCTCTGAGGCCGAACAGCGGGATTTTTATAGGCTCCAGAGCCCTCTACCGCTCATCCAGCAAGCGGTAGCAGCTATCATTTTTGGAGCATCAGACCTGTCAGGGGTGCTGGCACGTTCCAGCACGCGGCGCGGTATCATCGCGCCCCATGACCGCCACCCGACGAACCTTCTCTGCGCTGCGCCTGTGGGTGCTCGCATGGTTCGTGGCGTCGATGGGCATGGCCGTGGCGACCCCGTTCGTCAACCCGCAGACCATCGAAGTGATCTGCTCGGGCGCCGGCACCATCAAGGTTTTGGTGCAGACCGACGACGGCACGGTGGAGATGGCCGCCACCCCCATGGACTGCCCCCTGTGCGCCACGCCGGCTGCACCGCCGCCGGCTGCGGTGGCCCTTCCGCTCCCCCACCACCCGCTGGCCCATGCGCTGCAGCCGGTGGAGGCCGCCCGCATTGCGGCGGCCACGGCAGCGCCGCTGCCGGCCCGCGGCCCGCCCGCACGCTCGTGAGCTGACACGCCTTCGCAGCGCCGCGTTCCTGGTGGGACGGCGCTGCGTCCCTGTCCGTACCAGCGCGCCAGCGCATCCTGTGGGGTGGGCTGCGCGGTTCATTCCGAGCGTTTCCATGTCCCGTACTTCCCCCCGCCGCACTGCGGCCACCCGCGCCTGCGCGCCCCGTTTCGCTGACAGCGCCTGCCTGCAGCCCGTGGGCCGCTCATTGACCCTGTCGCCCTCGCCCATCTGCAGCGGCGTCCTGGCCCTGCTGGCACTGGGCCCGCTGGCAGCAGCCCAGGCGCAAGACGCCACCCCGACACCCACACTGCAAAGCGTGACCGTGGCCGAGCCCGCTGCATCGGCTGGCGGCAAGCTGCAGCTCGACACCCCCACCGAGACCGGCAGCCGCCTGGGCCTCACGGCGCGCGAGACCCCGGCCGCCGTCACCGTGGTGGACCGCGCCACCATCGACGCGCGCGGCGCGCAGGACACGCAGGAGATCCTGCGGGGCATCCCGGGCGTCACCGCCCACAACGCACCGGGCTCCATGGCCGCCAACTACCGGGGCTTCACGGCCAACTCGGTGGCGCAGCTGTACAACGGCATCAACCCACAGTACGGCAGCGCCACGCGCGCGGTGGACAGCTGGATCTACGACCGGGTGGAGGCCATCGGCGGGGCGTCGAGCTTTCTGTTCGGCGCGGGCGGCGTGGGCGGCTCGATCAACTACATCACCAAGACGGCCGAGCGCAGCGACTTCGCCGAAGGCCAGGTGCGCCTGGGCTCCTACGGGCACAAGGAGGTGTCCTTGGGCCTGAACCGGCGCATCGCCGCAAGCACCGATGGCACCGGCCCGGCCCACTTCGCACGCATCGACCTGAACCACCGCGACGCCGGCAGCTGGACCCACGGCACCCAAACCCAGGCCACGCAACTGGCTGCGTCGCTGCTGTCGGACCTGGGTGGCGGCTTCACCCACACGCTGGCCTACGAGTACCAGAAGGACCACGTGGACCGCCCCTACTGGGGCACGCCGGTGCTCAACCCCGCCGTGGGCGCACTGCGCATCGACCGGGCCACGCGCTTTGCGAACTACAACAGCGCCGACGGCATGTACGGGCACCGCGTGCAGTGGCTGCGCTCGGTGTCGCAGTGGCACGTGTCGGACGCACTGCAGTTCACGAACACGCTGTACGCGTACGACGCGCTGCGCGACTACCGCAACGTGGAGATCTACACCTTCAACGCGGCCAACACGGCCGTCGTGCGCACCTCGCCCTACCTGCAGCGCCACGACCAGCAACTGGTGGGCAACCGGCTGGAGGGCACCTACCAGGGCCAGCTCGCGGGCCGCCGAAGCGACTGGGCCTTTGGCCTCGACGTGAGCGTGAACAAGCAAACACGCTTTCCGCTGGGCCCTTCGGTCACGGTGAGCACGGTCAACCCCTACCAGTTCTCGACCGAGAACTTCTTCGACATCCCCGGCATGTCGCCGGTACTGAGCGCCGACAAGGACAACAAGGCCACCACCACCGCGCTGTACCTGGAGAACCGCACGGCCGTGGTGCCGGGCGTGAACCTCGTCACCGCGCTGCGGCACGAGCGCATCGGGCTCGACCTGGTCAACCGCCGCGCCGTCACGGCCGCCGCGCCCGCCACGTTCAGCCGCAGCTACAGCCCCACCACCGGCCGCCTGGGCGTGGTGTGGGACATCGCCCCGGGGGCCAACCTGTACGCCCAGGCCTCCAACGCGGCCGACCCGCCCTCGGGCTCGCTGGCATCGGCCTCGTTCGCCGACGTGCGCAACAACAGCGAGCTGACCACCGGCCGCCAGGTCGAGGTGGGCAGCAAGTGGGACTTCTGGGACGGCAAGGGCAGCGCCACGGTGGCGGCCTTCGAGATCCGCCGCAAGAACATCGCCACGCAAGACACGGCCAACCCCAACCTCACGGTGCTGGTGGGCGAGCAATCGTCCAAAGGCATCGAGCTGGCAGCCGGCGTGCGCCCCAGCGCGCAGTGGCAGCTGCAAGGCAACCTGTCGCTCACCCGCGCACGGTACGAGCACTTCGTGCAGGGCGGCGTCTCGCGCGCGGGCAACGTGCCGGCCCTGGTGCCGCAGGCCGTGGCCAACCTGTGGGCGTCGTATGCCGTCACGCCGGCCATCACGGCCAGCGCCGGGGTGCGCCATGTGGGCAAGGTGTATGGCAACGCGGCCAACACCAAGTTCTGGCCCTCGTACACGCTGCTGGACCTGGGCCTGGCGTGGAAGGTCAGCCCCACCACCACCCTCACCGGCCGCATCCGCAACGCCACCGACCGCATCTACGCCGCCGAAACGCGCGACCAGGTGTACCTGGGCGCGCCCCGCACGCTGGACGTGACGCTGCACACCGCCTTCTGACGCAGGGAGCCCACGCACATGCTGCATGCCAAGCGTTGGCTGTACCTGGTTCACCGGTGGCTGGGCGTGCTGCTGTGCGCCTTCTTCGCCATGTGGTTCGTCTCGGGCGTGGTCATGATGTACGTGGGCTACCCCAAGCTCACACAGGCCGAGCGGCTGGCACACCTGCCGCCGCTGCGCCCTGCCACGCAGGGGCCCGACCGCGTGCTGGAGCCTGCCGAGGCGCTGCAGCGCGCCGGCATCACCGGCCCGTTGCAGGACCTGCGCCTGGCCGTGGCCAGCGCAGGCCGCGCCGTGTACCTGGTGGTGCCGGCGACGGCGCAGGCATCGCCAACAGCCCCCGCGTCAAAGGCCGCGTCCCCACGAAGGCCACCGGCCCCGACCGTCATCGACGCCATCACCGGCGCCGTGCTGCAGCAGGTGGATGCACAGCACGCCGTCGCTTCCGCGAGCGCCTTTGCACAGGGCGCTGCGGGCACCATCCAGCACCTGGGCACGGTGGACGAAGATGCGTTCACCCACTCCCGCGCCCTGGACGTGCACCGCCCGCTGCACCGCCTGCACCTGGGCGACGCGGCCGGCACCGTCGTCTACGTATCGGGCGCCACCGGCGAGGTGGTGCGCGACGCCACGCTGCAAGAGCGCGTGTGGAACTACGCGGGCGCCTGGATCCACTGGCTGTACCCGTTGCGGGGCAATGTGTTCAACCCCTACTGGACGGACATCGTCAACTGGCTGTCCATCGCAGGCATCGTGCTGACGGTGACGGGCACCGTGGTGGGCGTGATGCGCTGGCGCTTTGCGGGCCGCTACAAGACCGGTGCACGCACGCCGTACCGCGGCTTCATGATGCGCTGGCACCATGTGTTCGGCCTGGTGTTTGCGCTGGTCACCTTCACCTGGATCTTCAGCGGCCTCATGTCCATGAACCCCTGGAAGATCTTCGACAGCGGCGCCGCCCCGCTGCGCACCGAGGCCATGCACGGCGGCCCCCTGGTGCTGCCCGTGCCCGCCGCCAGCGTGCCCGCGCTCTTGGCCGCCGCATCGCCCAACACCCGCGAGCTGCGCTGGACGCAGACCGCCGGTCACGCCCTGGTACAGGCACACAGCCCCACCGGCGCGCCCCTGGTACTGCACGCGGGCACAGGCGACCCCCACGCGTGGCAGCCCGGCGCACTGGCCCACGCCGCCGCCCAACTGCTGCCCTACCCGGTAGTGCGCACCGACACCCTGCAGGCCTACGACCTGCACTACTACGACCGCGCCGCCCACACCATGACCGGCGGCGGCGACAAGCCACTGCCCGTGCTGCGCGTGGTGTTCGACGACCCACAGGCCACCTGGGTCCACATCGACCCGCACACCGGCGCGGTGCTGGGCCGCACCGACACCCACCGCCGCACCAGCCGCTGGCTGTTTGCCATGCTGCACAGCTGGGACTGGCTGCCCCTGCTGGAGCGCAGGCCCCTGTGGGATGTGGTGCTGATCGTGCTGAGCCTGGGCGGTGTGGTGATGAGCGTGACCGGGGTGGTGATCGGGTGGCGCAGGCTGGGGTTGAAGCTGCGGGTAAAGACATGACAGCGCACAAGCGCTGAACGCTGGCTGGGCCTTTTTTTGCGAGAGACTTCGCGGAGGATTTCTGACGTACTCTCCTGGTCCGGTCTGCAATCCACGCCATCGCTGAACCACAGCCCCGCCTTTTTTGGAGACATCGAGTGACAAGCCCTTGGTACATCGCGCTGGCTGCTGCAGCTGCATTTCACACCGCAGCGCACTCGGAGGATCGCCCACTGCCCGGTCCCATCCACCTCACCCAGGTGGTCGTCACCCACCCCGACCTGGCGGTGGCCCTGCAAGACCTGAAGACCAGCTTGTTCCGGGCTCGCACGCCCCTGGAATTCGACAACGGCACGTCTGCCAACAACTGCGCAGAATATTCAAACCTGGTGCTCACCAGTGCGCCGCAAGAGTCCGTGAACAACGCGAGCATCCAGTCCGAATATCTCGTGTGCGACGCGGTCAGCTATATCGCGAGTGGCCCGTTCACCGTGGAGCTAACCCCGCCGCGCGCGCGCACGGCCGGCCGTGCCCAGGCGCTGTTCGAGCGCCTGGATCTGCGCTCCTTTCCGTCATCGCTGCACAACCGCACGGATGAGCGAGCCCACACGCTGAAGACCTTGCTGGCCTCTGGCAAGGTGACGTCGACCGGCAGCACGCTGGAGGTGGACACCAGCGATCAGTTCTTCGCGCTTCAAGTGGTCGCAGTGGTGCGACGGCCCGCCACGAAGGGGGCGGCAAAACCTCGCCCTGTCGAATGGATCGTCTGGGTGACGGATGAAAGGAAAGACGGCAACTACCGGTCGTACAGCACCTTGATCGTGCACCCGCCGATCCCGTCGTCGACGGGGCTCTATACCGGCGCCGTCTATCCGCGGCCCTAGGCCCTCAGGCCGGCCGGGCGCATATCGCCTGCGTCAGCTTCAGCTTCTGCTGCGCAGCGTGCGGCTCAGCAAAATCACCGGCACCAGCCCCACCGCCACCAGTGCCAGCGACGGCAGCGCCGCCTCGCCCAGGCGCTCGTCGCGCGCCAGCTGGTAGGCCACCACGGCCAGCGTGTCGCTGTTGAAGGGCCGCAGCACCATGGTGGCGGGCAGCTCCTTCATCACGTCCACGAACACCAGCAGCGCCGCCGCGGCGGTGGAGCGCTTGAGCAGCGGCCAGTGCACCCGCGCCAACAGCCGCGCGCTGCCCGCGCCCAGCATGCGGGCCGAGGCATCGAGGTTGGGGGGAATGCGCGCATAGCCGCTTTGCATCGACTGCAGTGCCACCGCGCAAAAGCGCACCAGGTACGCCCACACGATGCCGAACGCCGTGGCCGTGACCAGCGCGCCCACGCCCCACTGCGGCACGGCGGCCTGCAGCCAGCCCACGGGCAGCAGCAGGCCCACCACGATCACCGCGCCCGGCACGGCGTAGCCCACGCTGGCCAGTTGCACCACGCCGCGGGTGATGCGGTCGGGCTGGCGGCGCAGCGCAAACGCCAGGCCCAGCGCCACGACCACGGCCAGGCCGGAGGTGATGCCGCCCAGGCGCACGCTGTTCCAGGCCCAGCCCACGAAGCGCTCCCACGGCAGCACCGACCAGTCGGCTGCCAGCGGGCGCAGCATGAAGAACACCGGCGCCACAAAGCCCATGACGACCGGGACCAGGCAGATGGCCCAGGCGGCCGCGCAGCGCGCACCGCGCAGCCGCACAGGCTGCGCCTCGGCCGAGCCCGCGCGGCCACCACCGGCCGCAAAGCGCATGCGCTTTTGCGCGCGGTGCTCCATGTGCAGCAGCAGCAGCACCAGCACCAGCAGGATGGTGGCCAGCTGCGCGGCGGCCAGCCGGTTGTCCATGGACAGCCAGGCCTTGTAGATGCCGGTGGTGAAGGTCTGGATGCCGAAATAGCTGGTGACCCCGAAGTCGGCCAGCGTCTCCATCAGCACCAGCGCAACGCCAGCCGCCACGGCGGGGCGCGCCAGCGGCAGGGCCACGGTGCGGATGCGGCGGGACAGCGGCGCGCCCAGCAGCCGCGCGGCTTCCATGAGGTGCGCTGCGCGCTCGCCCAGCGCGGTGCGGGCCAGCAGGTAGACGTACGGGTACAACGAGAAGATAAACACCCAGACCGCGCCACCCAGGCTGCGCACTTCGGGCAGCAGGCGGCCTTCCAGGCCGAAGGTGTTGCGCAGCCCCACCTGCAGCGGCCCGCTGAACTGCAAGAAGTCGGTGTACGCATACGCGGTGACATACGCCGGCATGGCCAGCGGCAGCAGCAGCAGCCATTCGAACGTGCGCCGGCCCGGAAAGTCGAACAGCGTCACCATCGCCGCCGTGCCCGTGCCGACGATGGCCGCCCCCACCGCCACCAGCAGGCTGAGCCACAGCGTGGTCCACACATAGCCGGGCAGCACGGTGGACGCCATCTCGCGCAGGATGCTGCCCGCCTGCGCGTCGCCCTGGCCGAACGGCAGCCACGACGCCAGCACCGCCAACACGGGCAGCGACAGGAAACCGGCAAACAGGATCAGCGGGATGGAGCGAAGGGCGAAGGAGATGCGGCGCAAGGCAGGGGGCTCGGCGAAGGAGTCAGGGAATCAGGGACCAGGGACGCACGCCCGGCGTGGCGGGGCCAGGCATGGTTCGGGAATGCAAATGCGAATTTTAAGCATTCGTGCGTACGCCTAGAATTGGGGCATGTTTCTTGAGGTCTCCCAACTCGACGTGCGCTATGCCGGCCGCGCGCAGGCCGCCGTGCAAGGCGTCACTCTCAGCCTCAATGCAGGCGATATCGGCGTGCTGATCGGCCCGTCGGGCTGCGGCAAGACCACGCTGCTGCGGGCGGTGGCGGGGCTGGAGCCCGTGGCCGGCGGCCAGATCCGCCTGACCCAGCAGGTGGTGAGCAGCGCCACCGTGAGCGTGCCGCCCGAAGAGCGGCGCATCGGCATGGTGTTCCAGGACTACGCGCTGTTCCCGCATCTGTCCGTGGGCCGCAACGTGGCGTTCGGCATCCACCGGTTGTCCAAGGCCGAGCAGGCTGCGCGCGTGGCCGAGGTGCTGGAGCTGGTGGGCCTGGCAGGCAGCGAGAACCGCTTTCCGCACGAACTGTCGGGCGGCCAGCAGCAGCGCGTGGCGCTGGCCCGGGCCCTGGCGCCGCGCCCCCAGCTCATGCTGCTGGACGAGCCGTTTTCCAACTTGGACGTGGACCTGCGCGAGCGGCTCGCGCACGAGGTGCGCGGCATCCTGAAGGCCGCGGGCGCCACGGCGCTGTTCGTGACGCACGACCAGCTCGAAGCCTTTGCCATCGGCGATGTGATCGGCGTGATGCACGAAGGCCATCTGCACCAGTGGGACGACGCGTACACCCTGTACCACCGCCCGGCCACCCGCTTTGTGGCCGACTTCATCGGGCACGGCGTGTTCGCGCCCGCCACGCTGGTGCAGCGCGGTGACAACGTGATCGCGCAGACGCCGCTGGGCGAGCTGACCGACCTGGAGGAATGCCCGCTGCCCGGCAGCTACGCGGGCGGCGAGTGCGACGTGCTGCTGCGCGCCGACGACGTGGTACACGACGACGCCGCACCGGTGCAGGCGCAGATCCTGCGCAAGTCGTTCCGCGGGTCGGAGTTCTTGTACACGCTGCGCCTGGCCAGCGGCCACACCGTGCTGGCCCATGTGCCCAGCCACCACAACCATGCGCTGGGCGAGTGGATCGGCATTCGCGCGCAGGTGGACCATGTGGTGACTTTTCCGCGCGAATAGCGGCCCAAAGTTGAGTCTTAGCGGGCTCTACCGCTTGTCTACCAAGCGCAAGCAGCTATCATTTTTGATGAATCACGCTGCGAGCCTTCAGTCCAGAAAGCGTGCAGCGGACTCGGGCGAAGGCACCATGCACACGTCTGACCGCCCCCAGATCCGGTAGCGGTTGCGCGCCACCCAGCGGTAGAGCGCATCGCGCAGTGGTGCGGGCACGAGCCACCCCACCCACGCCAGCCGCCACGGCCAGCCCAGCTGGTGCAGCACGCGCAGGATGGCGGCGGTGTGCTGCCAGCTGCGGGCGCCGTCGATGACGAGCAGGGTCTGCAACGAGTCCACCCGCAGGCCGGCGTCGGCCAGCAGCTGCCGGCCCGTGGCCCCCTGCATGGACGCGAAACGGATGCGCCCGGCGCGGTCGTGCCGCAGGATGAACTGCACCCAGCCATTGCACAGCAGGCACTGCGCGTCGAATACCACGATCATGCGGACGCCTCCTGCCCAGCCGGGACGGCCGGCGCGATCGGCACGACCAGGTGGCCCCGGTAGTGCACCACCCGCCCCACCCAGGGCACGGTGGCCTGCACATGAAAGTGCAGCGTGTCGCCCTGCCCCGTCTCCTCGGCCACGATCTGCGGGCGCAGCCATGCGGGGCACGGAACGCCCAGAAAGTGAAGGCTCTCCAGGCGCATGACCAGGCGGCCCTGTGCCTCGACCAAGGTGAAGCCCAGGCGCGCCGCACCCAGGTGCTCGACCACCTGGCCGCCCGATGCGCGCAGCGTCGAGCGCATGGTGCGCGCGGGAAAGTGGCGGGTCCACACCTCGGCAAGCGGCGTGGCCTGAAGCTCGAAGACGATGCTGCCGCGCACCGATGCCTGCGGCGCCCCCAGCGCCCAGGCCAGCACACGGCCCATGGCGCCCGCGGGGGCCTCTACCGCGACCTGCCCCTGCAGCCGGTGCTGGCCCGACAGGCTGTGAAAACGCGCCAGCGCCGGTGCCAGGCGCGCGAAGGCCGGGCCCATGGCGCGCTGGTACAAAGGCAAGGAGTGTGAGAGTGCGGACGAGTCGGGCATGGGCGAAGTGAGGGTATCAGTCCAGCGAAGACCGCCGTCGCCAACGGACGGACGGCCACGCTGCCGATGCCGACCAGTCTACCGACCCTGCCCGCGCCCCATGCTTCAAAGTCCGCATGCATACCGATGCATCGGCCACCCGCAGCGCATGCCACTGACGCGGCCAGAGCCAGTGCCCCCGCTCTAGGGCCGCCCCTGCCGAGGATGCGGATGCGGCGCTTAGCTGGCGTGCGCTGCGGGCGTGCCCCGCCCGAATCGCGCAGCGAATCGATAAAGGAAAAGGCGAGAGGAGAAGGCGCGCAGCGCTTCAGAGGGTGCTATTGCGCCTCAGGACTTGCCCTTGCGCTGCATGCCTTCCAGGGCATTCAAGTCCACTTGCGACATGTAGCCCTGCAGTTCCTTCACGCCCACCTTGTCGCCTTCGAGGCTGACCACCAGGCCGTTTCTCAGGATGGCCTTGAACTCCGCATGGCTGCCGTCCTTCTGATAGCGCGTGTGCAGCGTGCGGCCGCCTTCCTGCCAGGTCTTTTCGGTGCTGGACGGGTCTTCCTTTTCGCCCTGGGCCATGCCCATCGCCATCGCGGCCATCTGGCCCAGGCCGCCCACGTCCACGATCTCCAGGCGCACCTGCTTGTCGTCGCTGCCGTACTGCGCACGGGCCTGGCTGGTGGGCAGGCCCAGCGCTGCGCCGTCCTGCACGTCGAAACCCGTGCGGGGCAGGCCCGCCAGCTTCTCGGGCAACGCGGCCTTGAGCGACTGCGCGGCCACCACCTGGCCGCCGCCCAGGGCGCCCGCAGCCGCCGCAGCGGCCTGTTGGCCCGCGGCAGCGATGGCGGCCGGGTCTTGGCTCTTTTGCGCTTCTTCCATCTTGCGCGCGGCCTCTTCCATCTTCTTGCCCGCGGCCTCCAGCCCGGCCGTGTCGATGGACACCTTGCCGCCCGCGGTCTCCATGGTGATGGCAGAGCCCGCAGCACCATCCATCAACGACCCACCGCGCGGCATGAAGATCGAGCTGACCGCACCGATGATCACGCCCACCACGATCGCCGCCACGATGACCACCACGGTGTAGACCACCGATTTTTCGGGCAAATTTTTCATCAACACCGGCAGGCCGGTGTAGAGCAGGTAGATGGAATACAGCGAAGCCACCAGCATCAACACGGACAGCGCAGGCAGCAGGCTGAAGATGCCGCCCAGCAGCGCGGCCGTGCTGGAGTACACCGCCACTTTCTGGGCCTGGATGGGGTTCTTCTGCCCGCCGAACGTGGGGGCCAGCGCATCGATGATGAGGCCCAGCACGAAAATGCCCACGAGGCTGAGCACGTACGACACCACCATGTTCGCCAGCCCGGCGAGGAACGGCACGCGGATGGTGACGCCGAACCCGCCGAACCCGATCAGCGACATGCCGATGAACCCGCAGACCGCCGGAATGGCCGCCAGGATCATCGCGTAGCGGGTGAACAGCGTGGCGACGTCGGTGGACTCCGTGTCGATGGCGACCCAGGTCTCCTTGGGTTGCAAAAGAATGCTCTTGGCGCGTTCGATCAGGTTCATGGTGCCCTCCCGGCAGTGAAAGGCCTGCAGAAGGCTGCAGGCCGGCGAAAGATGCGGACGATACGGAAAAAACGCGTGGATGGGGCCGGTGTGTAGCAGCCCCCGCGGCTATAACCGTGGAATATGCACGGTTTTGGGGAGCGAGGCCAGTGGCTGCTTTCGGGAAGGGTGCCCACTGTCGACTCAGGGCCCTGAGCCGCCGTTGGGGATCCCCTCCCAAAAGCAGTCATTGTTTCAAAACAGATTCATCGGGGCCCTAGCACTAAGTCGGCGGAATCGGTTCAGTCTAAGAGGGCGCTATAAATGCAATCTCATCTTGCATTGCATCCGATCCTGGCCAGCCGAACTCAATCGTTATGACTCGTGACATGCCACGCCGTTATCTCAGCTCCGTCGAAGCACATGCTGCACTTCGCCGTGGTAAGGCCATCGAAGTGTTTCTCGGCGGGTGCTCGCGCTCAGACTGTCACGGCATTCGCTGGGTGCAGATTCGAGGTTTGCCAAATGGGTGCGAACTTCACCTTTATGAGACGGCGGACCTTGGGTCAGAAGACTACACGGACTTGTATGAGTTCGGTCCGTTAGACCCAGAACTTGAGCAGGACGAGGCAAATGAGGTGCTGACCTTTTCGAGCTTTGAAGAGTGCTTAAAAAAACTCGAAACTCGCTGGCCTAGCGCCCCATCGCGATTGACGAATGAGTTCGTGGTCCAGGACGAGTACGCCGACTATTTGCGGCGAGGTCGCGATGCATAACCTGCAGCTGAATAGTTGAGCGTCCGCTTTCACCTGCCACCACCGACTACTCCTGGCTGATCCCAGTCATCGGTTCAGGCCGCTTGTCCAAACCATTCAGCCTGTACTCCCGCGCAGCGCAGGAGAGTCAAAACACAACCCATTCAAGTCCCGACAATTCTCACCCCGTCTGCCGCAGCGTATCCACCGTATCGTGCAAATGCTGCGTCCACACGCGGCGGTCGCGCCCCTCGGGCTGCTGGATCTCGCCATAGTGCACCACCGCTTCGATCGGCGGTGCGCTGAGCGTGCGCCAGATGGAGCCGACCAGGGTCTCATCACCGATATAGCTGGGCGCAAAACTTGTTGCACCTGTCGCCTTGTCGGCGAAGCGCAGGCCCACCGGCTGCACCGGCGCCTGGGCGGCGACGGCGGCCTGGATGAGGTTGGCGTGGAAGGGCAGCATGTCGCGGCCATCGCCCGTGGTGCCTTCGGGGAACACGGCCAGCACCTCGCCGCGCCCAAGTGCGTCCTGCATGGACTTGACCATGCGCAGCGCGTCGCGGCGCGAGCTGCGCTCGATGTACAGGGTGCCGGCCGCGGTGGCCAGGGTGCCGATCAGCGGCCAACCCTGCACGTCGGACTTGGAGACGAAGCGGCAGTGCCGCCCGGCGTGCATCACCGGAATGTCGAGCCACGAGATGTGGTTGGCCACCAGCATCACCGGCCCCGCCACCGGCGGCTGGCCCACGACGCGCAGGCTGATGCCCAGCCGGGCCAGCAGCTGCAGCGACCACGCCTGCACATGCGCATGCTGCTGGTCCTCGGACAGTGCCGGAAAGCGCAGCGCCACGATCCACAGCCCCTTGGCAATGTGGCCCAGCAGACGCAGCAAGCGCCAGCCGGCGCGCAGATGCCTCATGCCAATGGTCCGTATCGATCCATCCGTACGGACCGGCCCTGCAGCGGTCGCCCAATCAGCATGCCCGGCACGCCAGGCACGCTCGGCATGAATGGCGCGGCCGACGCCCGTTCCACCATGGAACCGGCTTTCCCGGGCCAAGGGTGGCGTCCCCTTGGGTGCATGGCGTGAAGCGGCACAGGGGGGCTACCGATCAAACGCGACTTGTCCGCCCACGAGCGTCATGCGCACGCGGCCCGGCAGCTCGTAGCCGGAGAACGGCGTGTGCTTGCCCTGGCTGCGCAGCGCGTTGCCCTGCACGACCCAGGCGGCGCCGGGGTCCAGGATGCACAGGTCGCCCACGCCGCCCTCCACGATCTGGCCCACGCTGGCCTGCAGCGTGCCCAGGGCAGAACCCAGCACGCGGGCGGGCTCGGAGGTGACCACGGCCAGCGCGCGCGAGAGCGGCACGCCGCTGTCCTGCGACCACTTGAGCGCCAGCGACAGCAGCAGCTCCAGGCCGGTGGCGCCGGGCTCGGCTTCGGCGAACGGCAGGGTCTTGGCGTCTTCGTCGACCGGTGTGTGGTCGGACACCAGCGCATCGATGGTGCCGTCCAGCAGGGCGGCGTTCAGTGCATCGCGGTCGCGCTGCTGGCGCAGCGGCGGCGACAGGCGCGCGCGGCTGTCGAAGAAGCCGATGTCCGCGTCGGTGAGGTGCAGCGAGTTGATGCTGACGTCGGCCGTGACCTTCAGGCCGTCGGCCTTGGCGCGGCGCAGCAGCTCCACGCCGGCCGCGCTGCTGATGCGGCACAGGTGCACATGCGCGCCGGTGGTCTTGAGCAGTTCGAAGATGGTGTGCAGCGCGATCGTCTCGGCCGCCACGGGCACGCCCGAGAGGCCCAGGCGGGTGGCCAGCGGGCCGCTGGCAGCCACGCCCTTGCCCAGATGCATCTCCTGCGGGCGCAGCCATACGGTGTAGCCGTAGGTGGCCGCGTACTGCAGCGCACGCTGCAGCACCTGCGTGCTGGCCAGCGGCACCTCGGCCTGTCCAAAGCCCACGCAGCCGGACTCGGTCAGCTCGGCCATCTCGGTCAGCACTTCGCCCGCGAGGTTGCGGGTGAGCGCGCCCAGCGGGAACAGACGCGACTGGTGCAGCTTCTCGGCGCGGAACTTGAGCATCTCCACCAGCCCCGGCTCGTCGAGCACGGGGTCGGTATCGGGCGGGCACACCAGGCTGGTCACACCCCCGGCCACGGCGGCGGCCATCTCGGATTCGAGCATGCCTTCGTGCTCATACCCCGGCTCGCGCAAGCGCGCCGCCAGGTCCACCAGCCCAGGCAGCACGATGCAGCCCGCCGCATCGATCACCCGGTTGGGCGCGAACTCGGGCGGCACGCGGTTCACCCCCACGATGCGGCCCGCCGCCAGCGCAATGTCACAGGTCTGGTCGAACCCCGAGGCAGGGTCGATCACACGGCCGTTCTGGATCAGGATTTTCATGATTTCAAGCCAAATGGGCCGCTACCGCTTGATGGATAAGCGCCAGCAGCTACAAAAAAACATAGCAAATACTTCACTCAACTCTTCACCCGCCGTTCGCACCGCAGCAGACGCGATGCCAGCGCCCCCGTGGAACCGGCTTCGCCGGGCCACCGGGGGCGTCCCCCTTGGGGGAAGACGCGAAGCGGCTCAGGGGGGTTAAGCCTCATTTCCGGCAACGATGGACATCACCGCCATGCGCACCGCAATGCCAAAAGTGACTTGCGGCAGGATCACGCTCTGCTTGCCGTCCACCACGGCGGAGTCGATCTCCACGCCACGGTTGATGGGCCCCGGGTGCATCACGATGGCGTCGGGCTTGGCCAGTTGCAGGCGCTCCTGCGTGAGGCCGAAGCTCTTGAAGTACTCCTGACTGGACGGCAGCAGCGCGCCGCTCATGCGCTCGTTCTGCAGGCGCAGCGTGATGATCACGTCGGCGTCCTTGATGCCTTCTTCGAGCGTGTGGCACACGCGCACGCCCATCTGCGACATGTCGGACGGCACCAGCGTGCGCGGGCCCACCACGCGCACCTCGGGGCAGCCCAGCGTGGTCAGGCCGTGGATGTCCGAGCGCGCCACGCGCGAGTGCAGCACGTCGCCCACGATGGCCACGGTGAGGTTGCTGAAATCTTTTTTGTAGTGCCGGATGGTGTACATGTCCAGCAGCCCCTGCGTGGGGTGGGCATGCCGGCCGTCGCCCGCGTTGATCACGTGTACATGCGGCGCCACGTGCTGGGCAATCAGGTACGGCGCGCCCGACTCGCTGTGCCGCACCACGAACAAATCGGCCGCCATGGCCGAGAGGTTGGCGATGGTGTCGAGCAGCGACTCGCCCTTGCTGGCCGAGCTGCGTGCGATGTCCAGGTTGATCACGTCGGCCGACAAGCGCTTGGCCGCGATCTCGAATGTGGTGCGCGTGCGCGTGCTGTTCTCGAAGAACAGGTTGAACACGCTCTTGCCGCGCAGCAGCGGCACCTTCTTGACCTCGCGGTCGTTGACGCTGACGAAGTTGGCGGCCGTGTCGAGGATGTGCGTGACGATGTCGCGCGGCAGCCCTTCGATGGACAGCAGGTGGATGAGTTCGCCGTTGCCGTTGAGTTGGGGGTTGCGCTTCTTCAGCACGGTCAGGCCTCTTTGACTTGGAAATGGAAGGTGCCGCTGTCGTCACGCGCCAGCGCCAGCGACTGCGATGCGGGCAGCGCCACGCGCGCGGCGGCGAAGTCGGCCTGCACCGGCAGCTCGCGCCCGCCGCGGTCCACCAGCACGGCCAGGCGCACGCTGGCGGGGCGGCCGTAGTCGAACAATTCGTTGAGCACGGCGCGGATGGTGCGCCCGGTGTAGAGCACGTCGTCGAGCACCAGCACGTCGGCGCCGTTCACGTCGAACGGCAGCGTGGTCTGCGCGCTGGCGGCCAGGCCGCGCTGGGCGAAGTCGTCGCGGTGCATGGCCGACGACAGCACGCCGGCGGGGCCTTCGAGGCCCAGGTCCTTTTGCAGGCGCTCGGCCAGCCAGGCACCGCCAGAGGCAATGCCCACCAGGCGGGTGGTGCCGGTGTGCATGCTGCGCACGCCGCGCAGAAGCTCGCGGTACAGGGCCTCGGCATCGAGCACGAGGCTGCCTGCGATGGCGTTGGAGGGGGTGGTCATGGGAGGGTCCTCAAAAACTGTTCCAGGATGATGCAGGCCGAGGCGGCATCGGCGTCCTTGGCGCCACCGGCGATGGCCTCGGTGGTGCTGTAGCGCTCGTCCACCTCGAACACCGAAAGGCCGAAGCGTCCGCGCAGCTGGCGGCCGAATTTGAGCGCGCGCGCGGTGTTCTCGTGGCTGGCGCCGTCGGGGTGGTAGGGCACGCCGATCACCAGGGCGTCGGGCTGCCATTCCTTGATGCGCTCGGCCACATGGGCAAAGCGGGCGTCGCCCTCGGCCTGGATGGTGCGCTGGGGTGTCGCGCTGCGAAGCATGCGGTTGCCCGTGGCCACGCCCGTGCGCTTGAGGCCGAAGTCAAAAGCTAAAAAGGTCTGGAAATGCGCGGGAACGGCGGGTTGCTCGGGGGGCTCGTGGTGAACGGGCGCAACGGTCATGCGTGCCCCGCCTCGGGCGACAGCATCCAGGCCTTGAGGCCCAGCAGCGCCAGGGCCCGGTCGTAGCGCTCGGGCACGGGGGTGTCGAAGATCACCGACAGGTCGGCCGCCACGGTGAGCCAGGCGTTCTCGGCCAGCTCGGTCTCGAGCTGCCCTTCGCCCCAGGACGAGTAACCCAGCGTGATCAGCACGCGGCGGGGGCCCGCACCGGTGGAGAGGGCTTCGAGCACGTCTTTGGAAGTGGTCATCTCCAGGCCGCCCGGAATGGTCATGGTGGAAGCGTACACGGATTCATCCGCCTCGGCACTCTCGAACAGCATGGGCTCGTGCAGCACGAAGCCGCGCTCGGTCTGTACCGGGCCGCCCTGGAACACGGGCTCTTGGGTCAGGTCTTCGCGCCGCAGGGACAGATCGACCTTGTCGAACAGGCCCTTCAGGGTGATGTCGGTGGGCTTGTTGATGATGAGGCCCAGCGCACCGCGTTCGCTGTGCTCGCACAGGTAGACCACACTGCGCGCGAAAGACTCATCCTCCAGGCCGGGCATCGCGATCAGGAAGTGATGCGTCAGGTTGATGGGCGCAGAATCGGAGGACATTCCGCAATTTTAACGGTGAACATGCAGCCCCCTTCGGCGCCCTCCTATTCAAGCGGGCTGGTCTGGTTTCGGCGCGATCTGCGCACCGAGGACCAGGCCGCCCTGTACCACGCCCTCACCCAGTGCCAGCAGGTGCACTGCGCCTTTGTCTTCGACACCGATATCCTCGATGCGCTGCCCCGCACGGACCGGCGGGTGGAGTTCATCCGCGAGACGCTGGTGGAGCTGGACGCCGCCCTGCGCACCCTGTCAGGGCACGATCATGGCGGGCTCATCGTGGTGCACCACGCCGCGGCAGCCGATGCGGTGCCGGACCTGGCCGCCGCGCTGGACGTTGAGGCCGTGTACACCAACCATGACGACGAACCGCAGGCCATCGCGCGGGACGCCTCCGTCCGCACCCGGCTGGCGGCCCAGGGCCGTGCACTGCACACCTTCAAGGACCACACGGTCTTCGAACGCAGCGAGGTGATGACGCAGGCGGGCCACCCGTACAGCGTGTTCACACCGTACAAGAACGCGTGGCTCAAGAAGGTGGATGCGTTCTACCTGAGCAGCTACCCGGTGGAGCGGCACGCCGCGCGGCTGGCGCCCCGGCCTGCGGGCCACCGCAGGCCCGTGCCCACGCTGGCGGCGCTGGGCTTCGAGCCCGCGGGCCTGGCGCAGTTGAAGATCCCCACCGGCAGCCAGGGCGCCCACCAGTTGCTGGCGGACTTTGTGGAGCGCATCGACAAGTATGAGGACACGCGCAACTTCCCGGCCGTCAAGGGCCCAAGCTACCTGAGCGTGCACCTGCGCTTTGGCACCATATCGCCCCGCCTGCTGGCCCGCACCGCCCACGAGCGCGCCAGCCAAGGCAGCCCCGGCGCTGCCACCTGGCTGAGCGAGCTTATCTGGCGGGACTTCTACTTTCAGATCCTGTACCACCACCCCCACGTGGTGACCGATAGCTTCAAGCCCGCCTACGACGCCATCGCGTGGGAGACCGGGCCCGAGGCCGATGCCTTGTTCGCGGCCTGGTGCGAGGGCCGCACCGGCTACCCGCTGGTGGACGCCGCCATGGCGCAGATCAACCAGACGGGCTACATGCACAACCGGCTGCGCATGGTGGTGGCCAGCTTTCTGGTCAAGGACCTGGGGCTGGACTGGCGCCGGGGCGAGGCCTACTTTGCGCTGCAGCTGAACGACTTCGACCTGTCGGCCAACAACGGCGGCTGGCAGTGGGCCAGCTCGAGCGGCTGCGATGCGCAGCCCTACTTTCGCATCTTCAACCCGGTGAGCCAAAGCGAGAAGTTCGACCCCGACGGCAAGTTCATCCGCCGCTACCTGCCCCAGCTGGCCGGGTTGCCGAACGCGGCGCTGCATGCCCCCTGGAAGGCCAAGCCTCTGGAGCTGCAGAGCGCCGGTGTGCAACTGGGGGGCAACTACCCCCTGCCCATCGTGGACCATGACACCGCGCGGCAGCAGACGCTGGAGCGGTATGCGGTGGTGAAGGCCAGCGCCTGAGCTTGACCTTCGTACCGAGGGGCGGTCGATGATGCAACACCGTTCGGGCTGAGCCTGTCGAAGCCTTGCGCGGCACTTCCTCGGGCCCGCCCCCAAGCCCCGTCCTGAGCTCGTGGAATGCTCAGCAGGGACAGGTTCTTGTATTTTCTGGAGGCAAATCGGTGTCCGCCACATCGCTCAGACGAGCGGCGTGTTCTCCCGCATGCTCATCCCCGCCACCGTGAGCGAGCCCCCGGCGGCCAGCCGCAGCTTGAGCGACAGGTCAGTGCGGTTGTCCGCATGGGCGATGGCCTCTTCGGCGCTGATCGCGCCGGACTCGGCCAGCGCATACAGTGACTGGTCGAAGCTGCACATGCCCTGCTCCACACCCCGGTTGATCGCCGTCTTGAGCTCGTCGACCTGTCCTTTCTGGATCAGGTCGGCCACGTAGGGCGTGAGCAGCATGACCTCGGTAGCAGGCACCAGGCGGGCCGACACGCCTTTGATGAGCCGCTGCGCAATCACCGCCCGCAGGTTCAGCGAGAGGTCCATCTGCAGTTGCTTGTGCGCATGCTCCGGAAAGAAATTGAGGATGCGCTGCACCGCCTGGTTGGCGTTGTGCGCATGCAGGGTGGACACGCACAGGTGGCCCGACTCGGCGTAGTGCAGCGCATGCTGCATCGTGGCGCGGTCGCGGATCTCGCCAATCATGATCACGTTGGGCGCCTCGCGCATCGCGCGGCGCAGGGCCTCGTCGTAGGAGCGTGTGTCGATGCCGACCTCGCGCTGCGTGATCAGCGATTTCTTGTGCGGATGCAGGTACTCGATCGGGTCTTCGATGGTGAGGATGTGGCCGGGCGCGTTGGTGTTGCGGTGGTCCAGCAGCGCGGCCAGTGTGGTCGTCTTGCCCGAGCCCGCAGAGCCCACCGTCAGCACCAGGCCGCCCTTCAGGAAAGCCAGCTCCTTGAGCACCTTGGGCAGGCCCAGCTCGTCCAGGGTGGCGATCCGCGAGGCCACGTGGCGGATCACCATGCCCACCTGGCCGCGCTGCAGGTGCACGTTGACCCGAAAGCGATCGCCCTCTGCCGTCGCGTACGAGAAGTCGCACTCCATCGTGCTTTCAAACTCATGGCGCTGCGCCTTGCCCATGATCGAATAGGCCATCGTGCGGATGTCCTGCGCAGGCAGCACCTGCTGGCTGATCGGCAGAAAGTCCCCCTGCCGCTTGACGGTGGGCGGCGCCCCCGCCAGCAGGAAGAGGTCCGAGGCCCTTTCCCGCGCCACCAGGGCCAGGCAGGCCAGCAGCCGGCTGTCACCGAACGGTGCGGGTGGGTGGGGCTCGATCACGACATCGGACTCTGAGGGCATGGCACGCTCGAAAAAAAAGGGCGCCTCCAGGGCGCCCGTTGCAGGAACTGTGTGAGAACCGGGCATGCAGCTCCTTCAGGGGGCCGCATGCCGCGGCACACATTCGTTCGTCTCGTCTCGTCTCTATCTCTTTCGTCCACCGAGCCGGGCATCTGCTCCTGCAGTGCCCTGGTCAAGCCTCGGCGGCCGCGGCCTCCAGGCGCGCATAGTGCTGGATCAGGCTCAGCAGTTCCTCGTCCGAGTACGGCTTGCCCAGGTAGTGGTTCACGCCCAGCTCCATCGCATGCTCGCGGTGCTTTTCGGCGATCCGCGAGGTGATCATGATGATGGGCAGGTCGCGCAGTGCACCGTCGGCCCGGATGTTGCGCGCCAGGTCGAACCCGTCCATGCGCGGCATTTCGATGTCGGAGAGCACCACGGTCGGCCGCTCCTCCTGCAGGCGTTCGAGCGCCTGCAGGCCATCGGCCGCCAGGGACACCCGGTAGCCTTCGCGCTGCAGCAGGCGCTGCGTGACGCGGCGCACCGTGATCGAATCGTCCACCACCAGCACCAGGGGCACCTGGCTCGGTCCCGCCAGCTGGGGCGACACCACGGCTTTGCCGGCACCCGCACCCGCACCTGCACCTGCACCTGCACCGGCCGCATCCTGCATGGGTGGCAGGCCGACGCTGGCAGCACGCACCTGGTCGCCGTACACCGTGGACAGCGCCACGGGGTTGTAGATCAGCACCACGGCACCCGAGGCCAGCACCGACATGCCGGCCAAGCCAGGCAGACGGGACAGCTGCGGGCCGAGGTTCTTCACCACGACTTCCTGGTTGCCCAGCACTTCGTCCACGTGCATGGCAATGCGTTGAGCGGCGCTTCGGAAGATCACCACAGGGCGGGTCTTGCCGGCAGGCTCGTGGCTGCGGGCCGACGCCTGCAGCAGCGCGCCGGACCAGAAGAACGGCAGCTTTTCGGTGCCGTCGTCGAAGGTGCCCGTGCGATAGGCCTCTTCCAGATCCTGCGACGAGGTGCGCCGCACGATCTCGACCACGCTGGCGGGCACGCCAATGGCCAGGTCGCCTGCACGCAGCATCACCACCTGCGTCACCGCCGTGGTCAGGGGCAGCACCATGCGGAACGCAGCGCCCTTGCCGGCTTCGGTCGAGGTCTCGATGCGGCCGCCCAGAGCGTTGATCTCGGCGCGCACCACGTCCATCCCGATGCCCCGGCCCGACAGGCCGGTCACTTCGGATGCGGTGGAGAAACCGGGCATGAAGATCAGGTTGGCGGCATCGGCGTCGCTCAGCTCCACACCGGCTTCCACGATGCCCTGCGCCAGCGCCTTCTCGCGGATGCGGGGCAGGTTCAGGCCTGCGCCGTCGTCGCGGAACTCGACCGACACGTCGTTGCCTTCGTGGTGCAGGTCCACCGTGATGGTGCCGGAGGCCGGCTTGCCCGCCGCCGTGCGCACCTGCGGGTCTTCGATACCGTGGGCGACGCAATTGCGCAGCAAGTGTTCGAACGCAGGCGTCATGCGGTCCAGCACGCCGCGGTCCATCTCGATGGAGCCGCCGGTGATGTCGAGCTTGATCTGCTTGCCGGTCTCCTTGGAGGCCTGGCGCACCACGGCGTACAGGCGTTCTGCAATGCCTTCGAACTCCACCATGCGGGTGCGCAGCAGGTCGCGCTGCAGCTCGCGGGCCTGGCGGCCCTGGGCGATCAGATCGTCTTCGGCGCCTTCCATGGCGCGCTGCAGGTTGCGCTGCACCGTGGCCACGTCGTTCACCGATTCGGCCATCATGCGGGTGAGTTCCTGCACGCGGGTGAAGCGGTCGAACTCCAGCGGGTCGAACCCGGCAGCGGAGTCCTTGGACAGCGCCAGGCGCGATTGCATCTGCGACTCGGCCTGCACTTCGATGTCACGCAGCTGCTGGCGCAGCCTGTCCAGGTTGCCCGACAGGTCGGTGAGCGAACTGCGGAACTGGCCCAGGCGCACATCCAGGCGCGAACGGCTGATCATGACCTCGCCCGCCTGGTTGACCAGGCGGTCCAGCAGCTGCGCGCGCACGCGCACCGACTGGTTGGCGGCCACGCGCAAGGGCGCCAGTTGGGACGGGCCGGGCAGCCGGGCTGCAGGCACGCCCGCTTGCGCAGGCGCTGTGGCTGCCGGAGCGGTTGCATCGCCAGCGGCGGATACCGCCGGCGCTGCGGCCGCAGCCGGGCCACGTGCGGGCTCGACGGGCAGCGACACCACGGTGTCCGATGCGTTCTGGCCAATCGCACGCAAGGCTTCGAAGTTGGCCTGCAGGCCGTCGAAACTGCCCTGCAGCGGCTCGATCTGGTCGGACGTGACGGTCTCGGCATCGAGGTGTTCGATGGCCGATTCCAGCCTGTGCGCCATTTCGCCCAGGCGCATGGCACCGGCCAGGCGCGAGCTACCCTTGAGGGTGTGCAGTGCGCGGAGCACCTCGCTGCGTGCGCCCAGGTTGTCGGGGCGGGACGCCCACTGGCGCAGTGCACCACCCAGCTGGGGCAGCAGTTCAGCAGCCTCTTCCTCGAAGATCGGGAACAGGTCGGGGTCGATGACGTCGATGGCGTCGATATCGTCGTCCACGTCCGACGACAAGGCGACGGCGTGGGCGATGGCATCGTCGACCAACTGGTCCTGGTCGTGGGCCACCACCGACAGGGCCGGGGCCACATGGCCCTGCGGCACGATCAGCGGCGCGGGGTCGAGCGTCGACTCGGCAAACGACTGGGGTTCTTCGGCCTCTTCAGGCACGGCGGGCGACTGTGCCACGGCAGGTGGCGCGGGCTCTGGCGCCACGGACTCGGCCGCGAACGCATCCACCAGGTCTTCCTCGGGTGGCGTGAGGGTGTTCTCGACCTCGGTCTCGAGGATCTGGCGCAGTTGCTCCAGCACTTCCTGGCTGGGCTCCTTCAGGAACCCGGCAGCGAACTGGTGCAGCAGGCGGCGAATGTCTTCCGCCGCAGCCATGAAGGCCTGGGCCTGCTCCTGCGTGCCGCCGGACTGGAACTGCACATGCTGCAGCGCATGTTCCAGGGTGCGGGCCATTTCGGACAGGCCGGTGAATCCCACCGTGGCGGAACTGCCGGCGAGCGAGTGCGACAACGCCACCGCGTTGTCGGGCAGCGGCTCGTGCAGCTCCAGCGACCATTCCTGCAGACCCGTCACCAGGCGGCGCGACCATTCGTCGGCTTCGTTCAGGTAGACGTTGTACAGCGGGATCGGAATGCGCAGCGTGTCGATGACCTTGACGGCGTCATCGTTGGCGGAGTCGTCCAGTTGCAGGGGCTCGTCCAGCTCGGCCGCGGCAGGCGCTGGTGCTTGCAGTTCTGCATCGAGGGCCTCGTCGGCCACCAAGGCCACGGGCGACTCCACGGGAGCCTCCACAGAGGCTTCCGGGAGTTCGGCTGGCAGCAAAGCCTCGGGCTCCGGCTCGCCGGCGTCCAGCAGTTTTTCCAGCTCCGCAAACTCCTGGGCTTCCAGGAATTCGACTTCCTCCACCGACTCCAGGGGCGGCAGGGCAGGCGGCGCATCGGCCTCCTGAACGGGCATCTCGGCAGCCGGTTCGGCAGCCAGAGACAGCGCATCGTCGGCGCGCGGCTCGGCGGCGGCCACGGGCTCAAGGTCGGGCAGTTCAAGGTCCAGCACGAAGTCCACACTGGACGTATCCAGCGCGGCAGGTGCCTCGCCACCAGGCGCGGATTCGTTCAGCGCAGCGCTGAAGACCGAGAAGTCGATGTCCTCGGCCACTTCGGGCACTGCAGCGATTTCTTCGGGCCCGTGCTCCGCGATCTCCGTGGCCTCGAAGTCGGGAATCGTGAATTCTTCTTCGACCGCCAGAGCGGCTTCTTCGGCCACGGGCTCGGGCAACACCGGTGGCAGATCGGCCACCAGCGGCTGCGCTTCGGGAGCCGCCAGTTCGGGCTCTGCGGGCACCAGCTCGGGCTCGGCGGCGGCAGGGGCCACCGAACCGTCGGCAGACGGGAGCGCCAGCGGCAGCAGCGTGCCATCCAGGCGCATCGCATCGGCCGACTTGCGGAAGGGCTCAGGCTCCCAGCCTGCATGCCGTCCGGCCGCGATGTCGTCTGCCCAGCGGCTGAAGGCCTGCAAGGAATCCGACGACAGCTGGAGCAGCTCGGGCTGCATGGGCTTTTGCTCCGCCAGCCAGGCGTTGAGCAGTTGCTCCATCGACCAGGCGGCTTCGCCGAAGTCGTTGAGCCCGACCATGCGCGAGCTGCCCTTGAGCGTGTGGAAAGCACGCCGCAGCGTGGTCTGCTCGCTCAGGTTGCCGGGTTCGTCGCGCAGCAGGTCGATGGCGGCAAGGCCGTTGACCACCACTTCACGCGCTTCTTCGAGGAACACCTCGAGCAGTTCGTCTTCGATGGCGGGCGCTTCGCGCAGGGTGATCGTGGGGGCGGGAGCGGCAGCGGGTGCTGCGGCACCGGCACCCAGGTCCGGTGCGTCGAAGGATATTTCGGGGGCCAGGGCCGGTTCCTCGGCCGGAGCGGCCGCGGGGAAATCCGGCAGCTCCTGCAAGGAGCCGAAGTCGGTCGGTGCGCTGATCGGCTCCTGCACCGGAAAGCGCGGCAGCACGTCGGGCACCGGAATCGCAGAGCGCTCTTCGAGCTTGGCCGGCGACTCTTCCACGGCGTCCGATGCACGGGGACGGGTCTTGCCCATGAGGATGCGCAGCTCGCCCAGGTCCTCGTCGTACACGAACAGCTTGCGCGCCATGGTGCGCTGGTAGCTGAGCATGTCGATCAGGAAGCCCAACGCGCCCAGGCTGTTGCCCAGCTTCTCGAAGACGCCCTGGCGCTCGGCCTCGGGCACTTCGTTGATCAACAGGCGCTCGACCATGTCGCGCATGCGCACGACGGCCAGCGAGGCCTGGTCCAGGCCCAGCACCGACAGCACACCGCGCATTTGCGCCAGATGGCCGGGCACCGCGGCCAGAATGGCCGTGTCCTGGGGGTTGCGGAAGAACTGGTCGAGCGCCTTTTCGGCCTCGCCCAGGGTGGCCCGCAACTCGTCCACCACGCTGCCCATGGTCTGGTTGTCGCTGACCCTGCGGTACAGCTCTTCCATCCATTGTTCGAGCGGCTCCGGCTGCGCACCGGCGCCGACGGCGTCCAGGCGCTCCGCCAGGCGGGTGGCGCGCACGCCCATCTGCTCGTCGCCAGCGTCCAGTTCTTCGAAAGCAGCCTGCAGATACAGCACCGAGGTGGCGACTTCCATCGCCAGGGCGGCCGACGGTGGCTCGCCCGAACGGGTGGTGGATTCGACCACGCGCGTGAGCGCCTGGGCCAGGTTCTCGCTGCCGGGGTGCAGCTTGCGCAGGGAATCGCACACCAGGCTGAACTGGTCCGCCGCGGGCTTGAGCTTGTTGCGGTCACCGCCGGCCAGGCCGGACCAGGTTTCCGTGGCCGCAGCGATGCGCTTACGGGCCTGCGCCAGCACGGCGGGGTCGAAGCGGCCGAAGCGCGGCGTGTCGTAGTCGACCGGCTTGAATCGGTCCAGCGAGAACGCCTGGCGCACGGCGCGCAGCGAAGGCACCTGGTCCAGCGTTCCTTCGGTCGGCTTGGCCTGGGAACAGAAGAACAGCAGGTCCTGAACCAGGCGGTCGGCGATGGTGGTGTCGCCCTTGGCCAGCGTCGCGTACTGCATCAGCACGCGGGACGCCACGCGTTTCACATACACGTCAGGGGGCAGCAGGCCCGTGCCGAATGCTTCGAAGAAGCCGGCGCAGATCTTCCAGAAGGCGCGGGACTGGCGGTCCGGCTGGGCAGCGACGAACCCGAGGCAGGTATCGCGCAGGCTGATCGCCGCCTTGATGTCGCCCGACTTGACGATGCGCAGCACCGCGGAATCCAGGCGCGCGCGGGCTTCGGGCCCGTAGGGCAGCGGCGGCACGGACACGGTGCCTTCCGGCTCGCGGAAACGGCGCTCCACAGGCCACAGGTCTGCGGGGTGCACGCGGTCGGCCCCGGCCAGGGCCTGGGCCTCGCGGTATTGCGGGAACAGCGCCACCGGCGAGGCAGGCTTGCCCGCCAGCACCGTCTCCAGGTATTCGATCAGGGCGAAGCTGGCGCGCTCGATCACGGCCGCAGCTTCGTCGCTGCAGGTCTCGGGGCGCTGCACGAACTTCTGGACGGCAGACTCCATCGACCGCAGCACCAGCGCCGGCGGGCCCATGCCCACCATTTCCAGCGCGCCGCACGCCTGGTGCAGTTGCTGGCGCGCTATGCGCAGAGAGCCCGCGTCCAGCGCGGCCAGATCCGACTCCCGGGCCACTTCGGCATCGCGCACGAAGCGGCGCATGGCCTTGACCGCACCGTCCAGCGATTTGCGCAGTTCATCCAGCACCCAGGCCAAAGGTCCCAGGTCCTGGTCCCCTTGGGACCAGTCTGCGGCCGGTGCATTGTTGACATCCATAGATGACATGTATTCGTCCCCGGCCGCTATGAGCCAGCTGATTGATGACTAACTGCTGACGCGTCAGGCGATCTTGAACCGTGCCACCGATTGGCGCAGTTCTTCGGCCATGTGCGACAGTTCGCGCACCTGCTGTGCGGTGGTCCGGGTACCTTCACCGGTTTGCTCGGTCACCGCGAAAATGTGCTGGATGTTGTCGGCCACTTCGTTGGCCAGCACGGCTTCGCGGGATGTCGAAGACGAAATCTGCTCAATCAGTTCAGCAAGGCGGCGCGACACGCGGTCGATTTCGGTCAGTGCGGTACCGGCGCTGTCGGACAGTCGGGCCCCTTCCACCACACCCTGCGTGGAGCGCTCCATAGCGGCCACGGCATCCTGCGTGTCGGTCTGAATAGCCTTCACCAGCGCCGAGATCTGGCGCGTGGCGTCTGCGGAACGTTCAGCCAGTCGCTGCACTTCTTCCGCCACCACCGAGAAGCCGCGACCGGCTTCACCAGCGGACGCTGCCTGGATGGCAGCGTTCAGGGCCAGAACGTTCGTCTGTTCGGTAATGTCGGAAATCAGCTCGGTGATTTCACCGATCTCCTGCGACGATTCGCCCAGGCGCTTGATCCGCTTGGAGGTGTCCTGGATCTGGTCGCGGATGGAGTTCATACCGCCGATGGCGTTCTGCACGGCCTGCAGACCGGAGTCGGCAGCTTGCAGCGACTGGCGGGCCACCGTGGCGGACTCTTGCGCCTGTGTGGACACTTCGTTGATTCGGGTCGCCATGTCCAGAACGGAGCGGCCGGTTTCACGAATTTCGCGCAGCTGCTCGGTCGAGGCGGCGAGCAGTTCGGTCGAGGTGCTGTCCACCTGGGCGGTCGTTTGTGCCACGCGGGTGGCCGTGTTCTGCACGCTGCCCACCAGCTGGCGCAGTTCTTCCACCGTGTAGTTCACCGAGTCGGCAATGGCGCCCGTGATGTCTTCGGTCACGGTCGCTTCCTGGGTCAGGTCACCTTCAGCGACCGACTGCAGTTCGTTCATCAAACGCAAAATGGCGGCCTGGTTGGCGTCGTTGACGCGCTTGGCTTCCTGCTCCTGGCGCTTGGCGTCCTTTTGCTGCGATTCGGCAGCGGCCTGGCGGCCCCGGCTGTCCAGCAGTTGCACGCGCGAGATGCCCACGCCGCAAAGAATCACGAACAGGCCGGCGAGGGCCAGGGCTGCCAGTTGGCCGCCGCCCACACCGGTTTGTGCGGACAGCTTGGACTGCAGGCCTTCCAGCTGGCGGCGCAGGGGTTCGCTGTCGGCAATGATGGCGGACTGGGCTTCACGCGCAGACACCAGGCCTTGCAGGTTGCCCAGGATAGCGCTGGCTTGCGTGCGGGTTTGTTCGTACAGCTTGATCAGCGACTCGAGTTGCTCGCGGGTCTGGGCGTCCTTCGTGGCGGCCAGGCGCAGTTCGGGGCTGCCGTCCAGCAGGCCCTGGGCGATTTCCTTGAACGAGTTCAAGTCCTTGCCCAGCAGGAACACGGCCTCGGGGCTCACGCCTTCCATGGTCTGGAATTCGTTGGCGGACTTGCCGATACGCTGGGTCAGCATCACCAGCTGGCCGGCGGCGGAGATTTCAGCGGCGGGAGCGTTCTGCTGCAGCTTGAGCGACGACACCGTTTCGGCGATTTCCAGCAGGTCGGACGACTGGCGGTTGATGGTGCGCAGAGCGTCACCCACCTGGGTCAGGATCTTTTGCTGGCCCATCACCACGCTGGCGTTGCGCTCTGCGCGTTCCATCAGCGGGTTCACGGCATCGAGGTCCGGCTTGTAGGGCTCGCCCAGCGATTGCACGCCCAGTTCGTTGTCGCCAGCGTTCAGGCCGCGCACGTTGCGCGCCAGCACGCCCGAGCTTTCCACCACGTCGGGGAAGGCCTGGGGACTACCCACCAGCGCCTGCGACACCGACTTGGCCAGACGCTGCGACTGCATCAGCGATTGGCCGGTCGCGGCCAGTTGCTGTGCGGAGCGGTCGGCTTGCTGCAGCACCCAGAAGGCAATGGCACCCAGCACCAGCACGCCCACGCCCAGCAGGGCCAGCAGGCGGCGCTGGTGGGCCGCGGCCGTCGCGCGGCCCAGGATGGGCAGGGAGATCAGGTCTTCCTCGACGTCTGCGGCCGACAGCTCCGGCGCGTAGCCGTCAGGGTCGCCCTGCACGCTGTTCATGGCTTCGGCCTGGTACGCATCGCGCAGTTGCGCGCCGTCCAGCGAACCCGTGGCCAGGAGATCCTGCCCATCGTCGGCAGTGCCCGCCGTCGCGCCGTTGTCCGGCGTGGCAGGTTTCCGGTTGAACAGTTTTCCAAATTGATTGACGACGGACATGGTGCAGCCTTACAGAAAAACTCAAGCACTGATGCTCAGGAAAGCGGGATGTTGGGACAGGAGCTGCAGGTTCAGCTCCTGCCAGCGTGTGCCGCTGGAATCGATATAGGTGGTGCCAAAGAATGCGGGCGCATCTTCGGCCGGGGGCTGGGACGACACGAAAGCGTCGGTGCCCCGCAGGCCCGCGAGGCGGTCCACCAGCAGGGCGGCATTGACGTCGAGCGCGGCGTTGAACGCCAGCAGGCTGGACTCCGACAGCGCCTGGTCGGTGCGGGGCGCCGTGGCACCGAGCAAGCCGGCCAGGTCCACCACGCCCACCAGGCCGCCGCGCAGGTTGGCGACGCCCAGAAACCAGCTCTGGGTGTAGGGCACGGCCTGCACGGACACCCAGGAGAAGATCTCGCCGGACTGCGCGAGCGGCAGCAAATAAAAACTCCCGGCGGACTCTACAGCCAGCCAGGACGATACAGAGGTTCCTTCGACCCGCGCCGCCTGCAGGCGGCTGGCAAGTCGGGTCTGGAGCTCTCGCAGGGCTTCGCGGTTGGCCATGAGCGCGCCGCCGCGTTAGCTGAGAGCGTCGATTTTGGCCTGCAGCTCTGCGGGATCCACGGGCTTGGTGATGTAGCCGCGCGCGCCCTGGCGCATGCCCCAGACGCGGTCTGTTTCCTGGTTCTTGCTGGTGCACATGATGATCGGCACATCGGCATACAGCGGGTCACGCGTGATGGCACGGGTGAGCTGAAAACCGTTCTGGCCAGGCATGACCACGTCCATCAGAATCAGGTCGGGTTTTTCTTCAGCGAGACGGCGAAAAGCTTCGTCAGCATTTTCTGCGGTACGAACCTGCATGCCTTTTTTCTGCAGCAGGTCGGTCAAAAACATCAGCTCGGTCTTCGAATCGTCGACGACCAGTACTTTCTGGATGGGCATTACATCGCTCCTTGTTGGGCATTGCCAAATTGCTGCACAGCCTGCAGCAACTGGTCTTTGGTAAACGGTTTGGTGAGATATTCCTGGCAGCCGACCATGCGCCCGCGCGCCTTGTCGAACACACCGTCCTTCGAGGACAGCATGACTACCGGTGTATCTGCAAAACGGGCGTTGCGCTTGATGATGGCGCAGGTCTGGTACCCGTCGAGCTTGGGCATGAGAATGTCGCAAAAAATCAGCTGCGGCTGGTAATCGTTGACCTTCGCCAAAGCATCAAAGCCGTCGTCCGCCAACAAGACTTCGTGCCCCCCCTGCTTGAGAAAAATCTCGGCGCTTCGACGGATGGTGTTGCTGTCATCCACCACGAGCACTTTGAAAGATGCGCCTGTTGTAGTCAATTGTTACTGCTCCCGATGGAAAAATAAACAACGCTGTAGTCCATGATCTAGAGCGTCTCAAATCTGAACCATCTCGAAATCTTCCTTGCGTGCACCACACTCGGGACAGGTCCAGTTCATGGGGACCTGCTCCCAGGGAGTATTGGGGGAAATGCCGTGCTCAGGGGAACCCTCCGCCTCGTCATATATCCAGCCGCAAATCAAACACATCCAGGTTTTAGAGTCGGTCACAGCTTAAAGGGCCTTCACATAGAATGCAACGATTGTATCTAGTCATCTCAGCGGGTTGCGGCTTCTGTGCCACCCCTCTAGCAGGATCTGGTCCATGACCACCAAAGCATCCCAACCCTCCCCCGAAATCATAGATATCGAAGATGACGGTTCCGAAGACGCCAGCCCCGCCTGCATCCTGGTCTTCAACGCCAGCGACCCCAGCGGCGCGGGCGGCCTGACCGCCGACATCACCACCATCGCCTCGGTGGGCGGCCACCCCATTGCGGTGGTGTGCGGCGCCTACGCCAGGGACACCGCCCAGATCTTCGATCACTTCAGCTTCGAGGACGAGGCCGTGGCCGAACAGGCCCGCACCGTCCTGGAAGACATGCCGGTGCAGGCGATCAAGGTCGGCTTCGTGGGCAGTCCCGAGAACATCAGCGCCATCGCCGAGATCACCACCGACTACGACGAAGTCCCCGTGATCGCCTACATGCCCAACCTGTCCTGGTGGACGGATGAGCAGATCGACGAGTATCTGGATGCCTTCCGGGAATTGTTGTTACCGCAGACCTCGGTGTTGGTAGGAAACCACAGCACGCTGTGGCGCTGGCTGCTGCCGGACTGGGGCAGCGAGCGCAGCCCCACGGCGCGCGACATCGCCCGCGCGGCCTCCGAGATGGGCGTGCCCTACACCCTGGTCACCGGCATCCCGCTGCCCGAGCAGTTCGTCGAGAACGTGCTTGCCTCGCCCCAGGCCATCCTGGGCACCGGCAAGTTCGAGCTGTTCGACGCGACCTTCGCCGGCGCGGGCGATACGCTGTCGGCCGCGCTCACCGCGCTGGTCGGCGCCGGCAACGACCTGGGCGAGGCCACGAGCGAGGCGCTGAGCTACCTCGACCGCTGCCTGGATGCCGGCTTTCGCCCCGGCATGGGCCACATCGTGCCCGACCGCATGTTCTGGGCCCAGCCCGACGACGATGAAGACGATGCGGATGACGACACCCCGATCGACGAAACACAGGCCATCGAAGGCTTTGTGATGCCCCCCCATGACACCAAGCACTGACCTCAATATCCCCCTGTTCGAGCGCGCCAAGGCGCTCATCCCCGGCGGCGTGAACTCGCCCGTGCGGGCCTTCAAGGCCGTGGGCGGCACGCCCCGCTTCATCCAGCGCGCCCAGGGCGCGTACTTCTGGGACGCCAACGACCAGCGCTTCATCGACTACATCGGCTCCTGGGGCCCGATGATCCTGGGCCACGGCCACCCGGCCGTGCTCGACGCGGTGCAGAAGGCGGCGCTCGATGGCTTCAGCTTCGGCGCGCCCACCGAGCGCGAGGTCGAACTGGCCGAGGAGATCCTGGGCCTCGTGCCCTCCATGGAGATGATCCGCCTGGTCAGCTCGGGCACCGAGGCCGGCATGAGCGCCATCCGCCTGGCGCGCGGCGCCACGGGCCGCAGCAAGTTCATCAAGTTCGAAGGCTGCTACCACGGCCATGCCGACTCGCTGCTGGTCAAGGCCGGCTCGGGCCTGGCCACCTTCGGCAACGCCACCAGCGCGGGTGTGCCCCCCGAAGTGGTGCAGCACACCCTGGTGCTCGAATACAACAACGTCGCCCAGCTCGAAGAAGCCTTTGCCCTGCATGGCAAGGAACTGGCCTGCGTGATGATCGAGCCCATCGCGGGCAACATGAACCTGGTGCGCGCGAGCGTCCCGTTCATGAAGCGCTGCCGCGAGCTGTGCACCGAATACGGCGCCCTGCTGGTGCTCGACGAGGTGATGACCGGCTTTCGCGTGGCGCTGGGCAGTGCGCAGAGCGTGTATGCCCAATCGATCCCCGGCTTCAAGCCCGACATCACGGTGCTGGGCAAGGTGATCGGCGGCGGCATGCCGCTGGCGGCCTTCGGCGGGCCGCGCGCCATCATGGAACACCTGGCCCCGCTGGGTGCCGTGTACCAGGCGGGCACGTTGTCGGGCAACCCGGTGGCCACCGCCTGCGGCCTGGCCACGCTGCGCGAGATCAAGAAGCCCGGCTTCTTCGACGCGCTCTCGGCCCGCACCCGCTCGCTGGTCGATGGGCTGTCTGCCGCCGCCGCCGCAGAGGGCGTGCCCTTCAGCGCGGACTGCGAAGGCGGCATGTTCGGCTTCTTCCTGCTGCCCGAGCTGCCGCAGAACTACGCCCAGGTGCTCAAGACCGACAACGCGCGCTTCAACACGCTGTTCCACGGCCTGCTGGACCGCGGCGTCTACATCGCGCCAGCGCTGTACGAGGCAGGCTTCGTGAGCTCGGCCCACACGGCCGACGACATCGACGCCACCGTGTCCGCCGCGCGCGAAGTATTCAAGACACTATAAAAATCATAGCTACCAGCGCTTATCCATAGCGCGGTAGCGGCATTTTTTTATCGAAATCCTGGCTGCAGCGCCATCACAGCAGCCCGCGCAGCTCGCGCGCGGCTTCCTGCAGCAGCGGCAGCATGTCGCGCTGCAGGCTGCCCTCGTCCACCTGCTTGGGTGATGCCACCACGTTCAGCGCCGCCACCGTGCGGCCCTGCAGGTTGCGCAGCGGCACGGCCAGCGCGTGCACGCCCAGTTCATGCTCCTCCACCGCCAGGCAGCAGTCGTCCCGCCGCGCACTGGCAATCACCTGCCGCAGCGGCCCGACCTGCGTGATGGTGTGCGGCGTGAGGCGCTGCAGGGTGCAGCCCTTGAGCCAGGCCGTCAGCTCCGCCGCAGGCAGCGCCGCCAGCAGCACCCGCCCGGTCGACGTGGGGTGCGCCGGCAGCCGAGCGCCCAGGTGCAGGCCGTAGGCGAGCACACGGGACGGCGCGCCGTACACACCGCTGCGCGCCACGATCACGACCTCGTTGCCGTCCAGCACCACCGCCGAGAACGACTGCTGCGTCTGCGCCGCCAGCCGGTTGAGCGTGGGCTGCAGCACGCGCGGCAGCCGGGCCGACGCGAGGTAGCTGCCCGAAAAGCGCAGCACCTTGGGCGCCAGCCAGAAGTAGCTGCCGTCCGTCTCCAGGTAGCCCAGGTGCGCCAGCGTCAGCAGGTGCCGGCGCGCCGCCGCGCGCGTAAGGCCCGTGCGCTGCGCCGCCAGCGTGGCGTTCAGCCGCTGGCGCTCGGTGTCGAAGCTCTCCAGCACCGCCATGCCCTTGGCCATGCCTTCGATGAAGTCCGCCTTGGCGATGGGGGACGCGGTCTGAACGGTGGTCATTGCGCGATGATCGCACAATACATCCAACTATCGCACGCAACCGCCTGTGCGCCCTGCCCGTTTGACGCAGATCAACCTACGCTTGGCAGCATCTTTTCCCCAAGAGGTTGCCCACCCATGCGTACCCAGGTTGCCATCATCGGCGCAGGCCCCGCCGGCCTGCTGCTCGGCCAGTTGCTCTACACGTCCGGCATCGACGCCGTCATCATCGAACAGCGCAGCCCCGATTACGTGCTGGGCCGCATCCGCGCCGGCGTGCTGGAGCAGGTCAGCATGGACCTGCTGGACCAGGCCGGCGTCGGCGCCCGCGCCCATGCCGAAGGGCTGCCGCACGACGGCATCGAGCTGCTGTTCAAGGGAGCCCGCCACCGCATCGACCTGCACGCGCTGACCGGCGGCAGCCGGGTGACGGTGTACGGCCAGACCGAGGTGACCCGCGACCTGATGGACGCCCGCGCCGCCGAAGGCCTGACCACGGTATACGACGCCCAAAACGTGAGCGTGCACGACTTCGACGGCCAGCAGCCGCGCGTGACGTACGAGAAGGACGGTCAGACGCACGAGGTGCTGTGCGACTTCATCGCAGGCTGCGACGGCTACCACGGCGTGTGCCGCGCCAGCGTGCCCGAGGGCGCGCTGCGCACCTACGAGCGTGTCTACCCCTTCGGCTGGCTGGGCGTGCTGGCCGACGTGAAGCCCGTCTCGCACGAGCTGATCTACGCCAACACCGAGCGCGGCTTCGCGCTGTGCAGCATGCGCAGCAACACGCGCAGCCGCTACTACCTGCAGGTGCCATCGACCGACAAGGTGGAGCAGTGGAGCATCGAGCAGTTCTGGACCGAACTGGGCCACCGACTGGACCCCGAGGCACGTGAGAACCTGGTCACCGGCCCGGCGCTGGAGATGAGCATCGCCCCGCTGCGCAGCTTCGTGGCCGAGCCCATGCGCTTTGGCCGCCTGTTCCTGGCGGGCGACGCCGCCCACATCGTGCCGCCTACCGGCGCGAAGGGCCTGAACCTGGCTGCGAGCGATGTGGGGTACCTGTGGAATGCGCTGTCGGACTATTACCGCGACCAATCCAGCGCGGGCATCGACACGTATTCCGACCGCTGCCTGCGCCGCGTCTGGCGCGCCGAGCGCTTCTCGTGGTGGTTCACCTCGCTGATGCACCGCTTTCCGGACACGGGCGAGTTCGGGCAGAAGATGCAGGAGGCGGAGCTGGACTACTTGGTCAACTCGCGTGCTGCGTCCACGTCGCTGGCGGAGAACTATGTGGGGTTGCCGCTGGATTTTGCGGTGGGGGCAATCCGCTGAGGCAGCCCCGCAGGACTGTCGGCCTGTGCGCGTGGGCGTATCAGGCGGCGACCATCGGCGGGAATGCTGCAAATAGGATAGCGCCTGACGCCTTATCGGCGGGCGCTAGAGGCCAAAATCTTCTCAGCTGGCCCTTGTTGCTGGCTCTCACCGATCGGCATCACTTCACGGTGTCGTCATCGGCCGGCGGCGGCTTCCCGCGGTGCGCAGCGGATTCGGCAGGCGGTGCCAGTTGCAGGATCCACGCAGCAAGCTCCAGGGCGGTAGCGTCCGTCACCCCCACCTGGCGGGGCATGACGACGCGGCCCCACTCGCCCACGCTTCCGTTGCGGATCTTGCCTGCTAGGTAGGCCTGCGCATCGGCGCGATCACGGTACCGCGTGGCAATGCTGGCGAAAGCAGGGCCTACGTAGGTGCGGTCCACCCCATGGCAGCGCATGCAGCTGCTGGCCGTCGAGGGGATTGAGGGCCGCACGGCAGCCGAGGAAGCAGAAGGCGCACCGGCAGATGCTGCAGCACTTTTCTCGGCCGTGGGACCGAGCCGGCCTGTGAGCATCATCCACGCCAGATTCGCCATGCCCAGCGCGATGGCAGCGGCCAGCAAGCCGATGGCCCACGCCACCCAGCGGGGGCGTGGGTTGTCCCGCTCGTCGTCGGAAGCTTGTGGGGCCATCGCGTTGGCTCAGCCCCGCCGTGCCAGGCACCGGCACTCCACCGCCCGGCACCGCACGGGCTTGTTCAGCCGCACCCGCATCAATGACGGAAGTGGCGCACGCCGCTGAACACCATCGCCACGCCGCGCTCATTGGCTGCGTCGATGACTTCGTTGTCGCGCATCGAGCCGCCGGGCTGGATGACGCAGGTGGCGCCTGCGTCCACCACCACATCCAGGCCGTCGCGGAAGGGGAAGAACGCGTCGCTCGCCACCACGGTGCCCTGCAGCGACAGGTTGGCGTGGCCGGCCTTGATGCTGGCGATGCGGGCGGAATCGAGGCGGCTCATCTGGCCGGCGCCCACGCCCATGGTCATGCCGCCCTTGCAGAAGACGATGGCGTTGCTCTTGACGTACTTGGCGACCTTCCAGGCGAACAGCAGGTCTTCCAGTTGCTCCAGCGTGGGCTGCTTCTGGGTGACCACCTTGAGGTCGATCAGCGACAGCTCGTGGTTGTCGGCGGTCTGCAGCAGCAGGCCCGAGCCGATGCGCTTGGCATCCATGGCGTTGCGGCCGCGCTGCCAGTCGGTCAGCGTGTCGGTCTTGGAGGCGTGCGGTGGCAGCGCGATCTTGAGCAGGCGGACGTTGGCCTTGGCCTTGAAGACTTCCAGCGCCTCGGCGGTGAAGTCGGGGGCCATCAGCACTTCGACGAACTGCTTGCTGATCTGCGCGGCAGCCGCGCCGTCGAGCGTGCGGTTCACGGCGATGATGCCGCCGAAGGCGCTGGTGGGGTCGGTCTGGAAGGCCTTGCTGTAGGCATCCAGGGCATCCAGGCCCACGGCCACGCCGCAGGGGTTGGCGTGCTTGACGATGACGCAGGCAGGCGCCTCGAAGCTCTTGACGCATTCCCATGCCGCATCGGCGTCGGCGATGTTGTTGTACGACAGCTCCTTGCCTTGCACCTGCTCTGCGGTCACCAGCGAGCCGGGCGCAGGGTGCAGGTCGCGGTACAGCGCGGCCTGCTGGTGCGAGTTCTCGCCGTAGCGCAGGTCCTGCACCTTGGTGAAGATGCCGTTGCTCTGGCCGGCGAACTGGGCGCGCGTGGGCACGTAGGTCTCCGACAGTTTGTCTTCTTCGAACGTGACGGACGACAGGTAGTCGCTGATGGCGCCGTCGTACTGGGCGATGCGGTTGAACGCGGCCACCGACAGCGCAAAGCGCAGCTTGTGGGAGAGCTTGCCGCTTGCCTTCAGTTCGGCCAGCACAGCCTCGTACTGGTCGGCCGAGGTTATCACGCCCACGTCGTTCCAGTTCTTGGCGGCGCTGCGCACCATGGCGGGGCCGCCGATGTCGATGTTCTCGATGGCGTCGGCCAGCGTGCAGCCGGCCTTGGCCACGGTGGACTCGAACGGGTACAGGTTGACCACCAGCAGGTCGATGGTGTCGATGCCGTGCTCCTTCAAGGCCGCCATGTGCTCAGGCAGCTCGCGGCGGGCCAGCAGGCCGCCGTGCACCTTGGGGTGCAGCGTCTTCACGCGGCCGTCCAGCATCTCGGGGAAGCGGGTGACCTCGGCCACCTCGGTCACGGGCAGGCCGTTGTCGGCCAGCAGCTTGGCGGTGCCGCCGGTGGACAGCAGCTTGATGCCCAGCGCGTGCAGGGCCTGGGCAAATTCGACGATGCCGGTCTTGTCGGAGACGGAAAGAAGTGCGTTCATGGCAGTGGTGGTGGGGAGAGTTTGAATAAAAACAGGGCCTACCGCTTTATGGATAAGCGCTAGCAGCTATAAATTTAATAGCAATAGGTTGTGCGGGCCGTCACAGCAGCTTGTGCAGCGACAGCTTCTTGCGCAGGGTGTTGCGGTTCAGGCCCAGCCATTCGGCCGCGCGGGACTGGTTGTTGTCGGCCTGCTGCATCACCACTTCCAGCAGCGGTTTTTCGACCACGCGCACCAGCATGTCGTACATGCCGTCGGGCGTCTCTCCGCCCAGGTCGCGAAAGTAGCCTTGCAGGCTCTCGCGCACGCATTCCTCGATGTGTTTCTTGCTCATGCAGCCATTCCCTCTTGTTCTTCTGTGTCAGCGTCCACGCCGGTGGCGGCGGGCAGCCGGTCCATCTGCTGCCCCAGGGCATCCAGGTGGTCGGCCACGGCCTGCCACTGTGTGGCGCTGTCTTCGATCGTATTGATGTGTTGCCTGAAGGCCTCGCCGCCCGGCAGCGCGCGCAGGTACCAGGCAATGTGCTTGCGCGCACTGCGCACCCCGGTCAGTTCGCCGTACAGGCTGTAGTGGTCGTGCAGGTGCTCCAGCAGCAGGCGCCGCACCTCGGCCACCAGGGGCGGCGCCAGGTGTTCGCCCGTGGCCAGGAAGTGGCCGACCTCGCGGAAGATCCACGGCCGGCCCTGGGCGGCGCGGCCGATCATGATCGCGTCGGCCCCGGTGGCGGCCAGCACGTCGCGCGCCTTTTCGGGCGATGTGATGTCGCCGTTGGCCACCACGGGCACTTTCACGGCGGCCTTGACCGCAGCGATGGTGTCGTACTCCGCATGGCCACGATAGCCCTGCTCGCGCGTGCGGCCGTGCACGGTGAGCATCTGGATGCCCACGCCTTCGAACGCGCGCGCGAGCTGCACCGCGTTCTTGTGCTCCTGGCACCAGCCCGTGCGCATCTTCAGCGTGACGGGCACGTTGAAGGGCGCGCAGGCCTCAACCACCGCAGCGGCGATCTCCACCGCCAGGGCCTCGTTCTGCATCAGGGCGGAGCCCGCCCATTTGTTGCAGACCTTTTTCGCGGGGCAGCCCATGTTGATGTCGATGATCTGCGCGCCACGCTCCACGTTGTAGACCGCGGCCTCCGCCATCATCTGCGCCTCGGTGCCGGCGATCTGCACGGCAATCGGCCCGGGCTCCCCCTCATGGTTGGCCCGGCGCGAGGTCTTGAGGCTGTTCCACAGGTCCTTGCGCGAGGTCACCATCTCGCTCACCGCGTAGCCCGCGCCCAGCGCCTTGCACAACTGGCGGAACGGCCGGTCCGTGACGCCCGCCATCGGGGCGACGAACAACCGGTTCGCCAAAGGAATGTGGCCGATGTGCATGGGTAGGGTGCGGGAGGGGGCAGCAGCGAATGCTGAAAAAGGAGGCGGGATTGTACCTGCTCAAAATTTCAGCAAATGAAATGTTCCGTCCCGTGAAAACCAGGGGCTGCCGGTGCGGCCGGACATGCCCCTCGCGCCCAGCCCAGCAGAGGCCGCCGCTTGCGCACACGATGGCACGGCCCGATTCACCCTGGCACGCCGCTGGCCGTGGCGGCCAGCCTCCTATCAACGCGCTGCCAGATCGGTCTCGGACGATGGGGCGGGCACCGCGCCGCGCTGCGCGAAGAGCCACCAGGCGGTGGGCAGGTTGTCGAACTGATGGCGGGCCATCAGGCCGCGCAGCCATTCGCGGTTGTGCTGCACGTCGGGCGAAAAGCCCTGTGCGCCGGGTTGCGCACCCGCCAGCTCCACACCGGCCGGGGTGCCCATGTCGACATCGTGGCCATCGGCCAGCGGGCCGCGCACCACCTTGCTGGCCTTGGCGCCATCCACCACCTTCACCTGCACCACCCAACCGCTGCGGCTTTGCGCCACCTGGCACGACGCACGGAAGGCCAGGCCCTGGGCCTTGAGCTCCTGCGCAATGCCCTGCAGCGCGTTGCGTGAGGCCGCAGTCTCGGCACAACCTTGCGCCGCCCCGCGACCAGGCCCGGTCACGCCCACCAGCGGCTCTGGCGATGTCGATACCGCCGCCTGGGGGCTGTGCACGCACGCCGCCAGCAGCAGCGCCATGGCCACCGACGACCAGCGCGTGCCCGCAGGCACCTTGGCGCTGGCGCGCCCTGCACGGTCTGCATGCTGTGCCAGTGGGGACAGGGAGTTTTTCTGCATGGGGGCCTCCTGTGCGGCGCCTGGAAGGAAGAACAGATTTCAGCGGCACCGTGTTGCTTCACGATACAAATCGGGCCCTGGCAGGCCCATGCGCAGATGCCGCGGGCCGGCGTAGGACAGCGCCCCCATGCGCGGACCACCCTGTTTTGCCGCCCTACACTTCGCCGCTATGGAAATCTGGATGCAAAACTGGATGCAGCAGCTGCTGGAATGGCTGGCTTTGCCGCAATTCGGCCTGAGCACGGTCTTCATCGTCTCGTTCATCTCGGCCACCTTGCTGCCGCTGGGCTCGGAGCCCGCCGTGTTCGGCCTCATCAAGATCAACCCCGCAATGTTCTGGCCGGCGATCCTGGTGGCCACGGCAGGCAACACGCTGGGCGGTGGCGTGAGCTGGTGGATGGGTGTGGGCGCGCACAAGGCGGTGGACAAGGCACGGGGCGGCCACACGGACGTGCGTGCCCTGGCCTGGCTGCAGCGCTTCGGCGCCCGCGCCTGCCTGCTGAGCTGGCTGCCGGTGGTGGGCGACCCGCTGTGCGCGGTGGCCGGCTGGCTCAAGCTGCCGTTCTGGCCCTGCCTGGCCTACATGGCCATCGGCAAGTTCATGCGCTACCTGGTCATGACCAGCGTGCTGCTGCACTTCATGCCCGGCAAGCTGGGCGGCTGACCGCCTGCGCCCTGAGCGCAGGCCTACAGAAAAGCGTGGGCGCTCGACTCCGACAGTACCGAGTCGCCCTTGGCCACGGGCTCCTCGACCACCACCTGGTTGCGACCACCCTCCTTGGCCATGTACATCGCCGTGTCGGCGCGCGAGAAAAACTCCAGCACCGACTCGCCCAGCACATACTGGGTGACGCCGATGGACACCGTCACCCGGCCCTTGAGCAGGCCGCTCCAGGCGTGCGACTCGACCTGCGCTCGGATGCGCTCGCAGGTATTGAGTGCTGGCAGCAGCGAGGTGGCGGGGAAGATCAGCAGGAACTCCTCACCGCCGTAGCGCCCGAACACATCGCCGCCGCGCACGCCCTGCTGCGCGATGCGCGCGAACGTGCGCAGCACCTCGTCGCCGCCCAGGTGGCCGAGTTCATCGTTGATGCGCTTGAAGCGGTCGATGTCCAGCACGGCCAGGCACAGCGGGATGCCGCTTTCGTCGGCCAGCTGCTTTTGCTCTTCGAGCGCGGCCAGCACGTAGCGCCGGTTGAAGCAGCCCACCAGGGTGTCCCGCTGCGCGTCTTCCTGGATGTTCTTGATCTTGCGGCTGGCATGGTAGAGGCTGCGGTACAGGCGCTGCACCCGGCCCATCAGCAAGATGAACGCCGGCAGCGCCATCAGCAAGGCCAGCCCGTGCAGCACCTCCAGGCGCAGCAGCGCGGCATTGCGCTGGTCCAGGTAATGCAGCCCCACCACCCCCGCGTACAGCACCATGAGGCAGGCCGACAAGCCCAGCAGCGTTCGGCGCGGCACGGTGAACGTGCCATAGGCCACCGCCACGAACGCGAAGGGCGCCAGCAAGATCTGCGTGACGGGCTCCAGGTAGAACAGCACCAGCATGCACGCCAGCGCGGCGGCCACGATGGCCAGCTTGAGGTGCCGGTGCCGCAGCTTCTGGTGCAGCCTGGTGGCAAACACCGCCCAGAAGACCAGGCAGCACAGCACCGCCAAGCCCGCCAGCACCAGCAGCACCTGCGCGGAGACCACGTCCAGCGCGTAAAAACCCACCAACGCCACCGCGTACAGCCCGATCAGCCCCGTCGCCTGCAGCCATTGCTGCGCCACGCTCATGCCGCGCGCGCCCTGCGCGCCCAGTCCGTCCATGGCGCGCCGGGCCGGACGCACCGCCGCGGCCGACGAGGAGTCATCGAACTCCATGACTGCGTCGGACAAGGGAAAGGCATCCGTGGCAGAAAACGGATTCTTGCGTCCAAAAAACATGTGGGAGGGCAGGCGGAGCCTGGGTTCGTTCGGGTGGCAACATCTTGCCGGGGTGCGCGGGCCCTTGGCAAGCTGCCTGGGGCAGGCCCCGCGCATCTTACGCAGAACTGACATCACACCACACGGTGTTTTCCAGTAGCGGGCAGCGCCACACGCCCAGTTTTGAGAAAGATCAACCCATGGGGGGCATGGACCGCCGTGCGCAGCGGCCGCCGCGCACTGCAGCGCGGCGCATCATAGGCGCGCGGGCTCCGTCCTGCGCACCGACCACCAACCTTCAGCAGAATAGACGCAAAGAGCCGCCCAGATCAGCACAAAACCCACCAATCGCGCGGGCTCGAAGGCTTCATGAAACACCCATACGCCCAGCGCGAACTGCAGGCTGGGCGAGATGTACTGCAGGATGCCCAGCGTGGACATGGGAATGAGCCGCGCGCCCGCCGCAAACAGCAGCAGCGGCACGGCGGTGAGCGGCCCGGCCACCAGCAGCCAGCCCAGGGTGGCTGCGTTGTTGCCCTGCACCACCGCCCCCTGCCCCTGCCAGGCCCACCAGCCGAGCACGACGGCGGCCACCGGGGCCAGCAGCATCGTCTCGAGCGCCAGGCCCTCCAGGGCCCCCAGGGTGGCCACCTTGCGCAGCAGCCCGTAGACCCCGAAGCTCGAGGCCAGCACCAGCGCGATCCAGGGCAACCGGCCCGCCTGCACCGTGAGCCACAAGACCCCCGCGGCCGCCACGGCCACCGCCACCCACTGTCCGGGGCGCGGACGTTCGTGCAAAAACACATAGCCCAGCGCGACGTTCACCAGCGGCAGGATGAAGTAGCCCAGGCTCGCGTCCACCACGTGCTGGTTTTGCACCGACCACACATAGGTCAGCCAGTTGCCCGACAGCAGCAGCGCCGACAGCGCAAACGCCCCCAGCACCCGGGGCTGGCGCACGACAGCCCCCATCCACGCCCATTGCCGGCGCACCAGCAGCACCGCCAGCACGAACACCAGCGACCACAGCGTGCGGTGCATCACCACCTCCACCGACGGCACATCGGCCACCTGCTTGAAGTACAGCGGGAACAGGCCCCAGGCGACATAGGCCAGCGCGGCGTAGAGGATTCCGGGGTTCATGGCAGCAAACCCGGTTGCACTATTGAAAGCATAGCTGTTACCGCTTTATCTGCCTGCGCTAGCGGCATTTTTCTTGAAATCAGTGAGCCACGGAGCTGCGCACAAAACTGGCGCGCCCCCAGATCAGCGGACGCCGTGGAACGGGCTCCGCCAGGCCACCAGCGTCGTCCCGCTGCCCGCATTGCGCGGCAATGCGAGAGCGGGGGCTGAGGGCCGCGGCTCCAAGCCTGCCTGCGCAGGGTTGGACGGCCTGAAGAGCTGCAGCCTCTGGCGGCCGGCACCGAGCCGCACAGCGGCTCAGGGGGCATCACACATTGAACAGGAAGTTGAGCACGTCGCCGTCCTTGACGATGTACTCCTTGCCTTCGGCGCGCATCTTGCCCGCGTCCTTGGCGCCCTGCTCGCCCTTGTAGTGGATGTAGTCGTCGAACGCGATGGTCTGCGCACGGATGAAGCCACGCTCGAAGTCGCCATGGATCACGCCGGCAGCCTGCGGCGCGGTCGCGCCCACGGGCACCGTCCAGGCGCGCACTTCCTTCACACCGGCCGTGAAATAGGTCTGCAGCCCCAACAGGCTGAAGCCCGCGCGGATCAGGCGGTTCAGGCCGGGCTCTTCCAGGCCCATCTCCTGCAGGAACATGTCGCGGTCTTCATCGCCCATCTCGGCCATCTCGGCCTCGATCTTGGCGCAGATGGCCACCACCGGGGCGCCCTGGGCGGCGGCGTATTCCTTCAGGCGGTCGAGCAGCGGGTTGTTCTCGAAACCGTCTTCGCTCACGTTGCCGACGAACATCGCAGGCTTGGCCGTGATCAGGCAGAACTGCTTGAGCAGCGGCGCGTCTTCCTTGCTGACGGGCACGCTGCGGGCGGGCTTGCCCTGGTCCAGGGCCGCCTGGATGGGCGTGAGCAGCGCGACGATCTTGGCGGCTTCCTTGTCGTTGCCCGACCGGGCGGCCTTGCTGTAGCGGTTCAGTGCCTTCTCGACCGTCGTCATGTCTGCCAGGCACAGCTCGGTCTGGATGACCTCGATGTCGGCGATCGGGTCCACGCGGCCGGCCACGTGGATCACATTCGGGTCTTCGAAGCAGCGCACCACGTTCACGATGGCGTCGGTTTCGCGGATGTGGGCCAGGAACTGGTTGCCCAGGCCTTCGCCCTTGGAGGCACCGGCCACCAGGCCGGCGATGTCCACGAACTCGACGATGGCGGGGACCACGCGCTCGGGCGAGACCACCTCAGCGAGCTTTTGCAGGCGCGGGTCGGGCACTTCCACGACGCCCGTGTTGGGCTCGATCGTGCAGAAGGGATAGTTCTCGGCGGCGATGCCAGCCTTGGTCAGCGCGTTGAAGAGAGTGGACTTGCCCACATTGGGCAGGCCCACGATGCCGCATTGGAGGCTCATGGCAGGGCTTTCTGGAATTCGGAGACAAACCGCCGATTTTACGGCGCGCCAGCCATGGCCCTCCGCGAGGGTCTGTTCAGGCCTCAGTCAAACCGCAGATCGGCCGCCACCCGCTGCCCCACGCGCAGCACCTGGCCGGCGCCCTGGCGCACGATGGCGTTCATGCCGAAGGTGATGGCACCGTTCAGGCGCCGGTCCGCGCGGTAGGTCCGCAGCGTTGCCCCGACCTCGGGGCTGCTCTCGGCGGTGGCCGGGTCGATGTCCGGAATGGGGCAGCGTGCGCAGGGCTTGACGCCCTGCAGATGGATCTCGCCCTCGGCCCCGCCGTCCACCCGCACCATGTCCACCCGGTCTTCGTCGTGCGCATCCACGCCGCCCAGCACCACGTTGGGCCGAAAGCGCTCGATGCCGACGGCGCCGTGGCCGGCGGCCGTGAGGCGGTCGTTCAGCTCCTGCATGGACGCCTCGCTCGCCACCAGCACCGGGAATCCGTCCGAGAACTGGTTGGGCGCCTCGACGCCCCCCGTCCAGTCCATGCTGGACAGGCGCCGGTGCTCGGGATCGAAGCGCACCAGGCGGCAGGGCTGGCCCAGGAAGTCGGTGAACCACTGGGCCGCCACCGCGCCCATGTCCCAGGCGGGCACGGTGTCGCGCCAGACGGTCACCGTGGCGGGCGCCTCCACCGCGTCGATGGCCACGTGCAGCGCCAGCATGCCGGGCGCGCGCAGCACCATCTCCTCGGTCTTGAGCTGCGGACGGATCAAGGCCATGCGCGGCAGCGCGCGCTGGGTCAGGAACATGCCATCGGCATCGACCACCATCCAGGCGCGGTCCAGGTCCAGGCCCGTCTCGGTGAGCAGCGCCTCCCGCACCTCGATGCCCGCGCACGACTTGACGGGGTAGACAAACAGGCGCGCGATGGTGCCGGACAGATCGGAATCGGGGTTGAAACTCACGCCAGCACGCTCCTGAAAAACGGACCCTTGGACACGGGGAAGATGCCCCTTCCCCGCAATTTTGCACTGCGCACGGCGGCCCGGCACGGCTCCTACAATGCCCCTCATGGCCCAAACCTTTGATATTTGCATTCGCGGCACCGGCGTGGTGGGCACCACCCTGGCATTGCTGCTGGCACGGGACCGGCTGAAAGTGGCGCTGCTGCCCGCCCCCGGCCCCAAGAATCCTGCCGCAACCGACGTACGGGCCTACGCACTCAACCTGGCGTCCCGGCAGTTGCTGGAATCCCTGCGCAGCTGGCCCGACGAAGAACACGCCACCGCCGTGCGCCAGATGCAGGTGCAGGGCGACCAGGGCGGCGCCGTGCGGTTCGACGCGGCGGCCCAGGGCGTGCAGGCCCTCGCCTGGATCGTGGACGTGCCCGCCCTGGAATCACGCCTGGCCGAGGCGGTGCGCTACCAGCCCCATGTCGAGGCGGTGAACGCCCCCGTCCCCGCCGCGCTCACCGTGGTGTGCGAGGGCCGGGCCAGCAGCACGCGGGACGAATTTGGCGTGAACTTCGACGTCACGCCCTACGCCCAGCACGCGATCGCCACCCGGCTGCGGTGCGAGCGCCCCCACGGGCAGGTGGCCCGGCAGTGGTTTCTGCCCGACGGCATCCTGGCTTTTTTGCCTTTGGGCGGGCGGGAGGGGAACTCCGTCGCGGTTGTGTGGTCCGTCCTGCAGGAGCAGGTGGCGCCGTTGCTGGCGCTGTCACCGCAGGAATTCGCCCTGCGGCTGCAGACTGCGAGCCAGGAGGCCCTGGGCGCACTGGAATTGACGGCCGAGCGCGCTGCCTGGCCCTTGCAGCTGGCCCGGGCCGACCGCTGGTGCGGGCCCGTGCCCGGCACCGCTGCCGGCCGCCCGGCCCGCAGCTGGGCGCTGGCCGGCGACGCCGCCCACAATGTGCACCCGTTGGCAGGACAGGGGCTGAACCTGGGGCTTGCGGATGCGCAGGCGCTGGCGGCCGTGCTGCATGGGCGTGACTATTGGCGCAGCGTGGCCGACCTGCGGCTGCTGCGGCGCTACGAGCGCGAACGCAAGGCGGCGCTGGTGCCGATGGGCCTGGCCACCGACGGGCTGCAGCAGCTGTTTGCGCGGCAGGAAGGTCCGATACAGGCGCTGCGCAACTGGGGCATGAAGGGCTTCGAGAGAAGCGGCCCGCTGAAGGACTTTGTGGCCCGGCAGGCCATGGGAATTTGATTGACGACGACCACAGCGGACGCCTTGGCGGCCGCCGACCATTGAACCCGAGAACACCATGAAATTGATTCCCATCCTGATCACGGCCATCGGCCTTTTCGCCAGCGCGGCGGCATCCGCCCAGGAGGCCGACATCCGCAAGGCGCTGGCCGAGCGCATCCCGCAGATGGACAAGATCGACGAGGTGCGCCCCACGCCCATGAAGGGGCTGTACGAGGTGCGCATCGGCACCGACCTGTTCTACACCGACGCCAAGGGCAACTACGTGATCCAGGGCGAGCTGATCGACGCCAAGGCGCGCCGCAACCTCACCGAAGACCGCATCGCCAAGCTGACCGCGGTGGACTTCTCGGCGCTGCCGCTCAAGGACGCCTTCACCATCGTGCGCGGCGACGGCAAGCGCAAGGTGGCGGTGTTCGAGGACCCCAACTGCGGCTACTGCAAGCGCTTCGAGCGCGACCTGCAGAACGTGGACAACCTGACGGTGTACCTGTTCCTGTACCCCATCCTGAGCCCCGACTCGGCAGAGAAGTCGCGCAACATCTGGTGCGCCAAGGACAAGGTCACGGCCTGGCAGGACCACATGGTGCGCGACAAGCCCGCACCCGCCGCCAGCTGCGACACCAGCGCCCTGCAACGCAACCTGGCCTTCGGCCGCAAGCACAAGATCACCGGCACCCCCACCCTGATCTTCGCCAACGGCACGCGCGTGCCGGGCGCCATCGGCGCGCAGGAAGTGGAAAAACGCCTGGCCGAGGCCGGCAGCGAAGCCACCGGCGGCAACTGAACCCCACCGCACCCGCGGGAACGCGATGGCGTTCCCGGAGCCTGCCAGCAGGGCCCGGCGCTGCTGGCCACCACGCCAGAACACAGCACACGCCCATGCCCTCCACCCGCCACCACGAGCCCGCAGCCATCCACTACCGCGTGGAGCCTGCGGACCTGCATGCCCATCTCTTCAGCGTCACCCTGACCATCGCCCACCCCCAGGCGCTGCAGGAAGTGTCCCTGCCGGTATGGATTCCGGGGAGCTACCTGGTGCGCGAGTTCTCCAAGAACCTGCAGGAGCTCACGGCACACCAGGGCAAACACGCCGTGCCGCTCACGCAGCTGGACAAGCACCGCTGGCGCGCGGACTGCAGCGCGGACAAGCCCCTGGTGCTGACGTATGCCGTCTGCGCCTACGACACCTCGGTGCGCACGGCCTGGCTGGATGCATCGCGCGGTTTCTTCAACGGCACCAGCGTGTGCCTGCAGGTGCGCGGCCAGGAAAAGCAGGCCCACACGCTGGAGATGGCCAGCACCCCGGCGACGGCCGACTGGTCGGTGGCCACCGGGCTCACTGCGCTCAAGGTCGATAAAAAAGGTTTTGGCCTGTACCAGGCCGAGGACTACGACGAACTGGTGGACAGCCCGGTCGAGCTGGGCAGCTTCTGGGTGGGCCGCTTCACTGCGGCGGGCATCCCCCACCGCTTCGTCGTGGCCGGCGCCGCGCCATCGTTCGACGACAAGCGCCTGCTGGCGGATACGCAGAAGATCTGCGAGACCGCCATCCGTTTCTGGCACGGCGACGGCGCCGCCCCGTTCAAGAGCTACGTGTTCATGCTCAATGCCGTGGGCGACGGCTACGGGGGCCTCGAGCACCGCAACTCCACGGCGCTCATCTGCGGGCGCAGGGACCTTCCCCGCGTGGGCGACAGCCGCGCGAGCGACGGCTACACCACGCTGCTGGGCCTGATCAGCCACGAGTATTTCCACACCTGGAACGTCAAGCGCCTGCGCCCCGCCGAATTCGCACAGCACGACTACGCAAGGGAGAACTACACCGACCTGCTGTGGTTCTTCGAAGGCTTCACCAGCTACTACGACGACCTGCTGCTGCGCCGGGCGGGATTGATCGACGACGCAACCTACCTGAAGCTCATCACCAAGACCATCAACCAGGTGCACCAGACCCCGGGGCGCATGGTGCAGACCGTGGCCCAGGCGAGCTTCGATGCCTGGGTCAAGTACTACCGCCAGGACGAGAACACCCCCAACGCCACGGTGAGCTACTACACCAAGGGGTCGCTGGTCGCGCTGTGCCTGGACCTGGCGCTGCGCCGCGACGGCAAGAGCACGCTGGACGACGTGATGCGCGCGCTGTGGAAACGCTGCCAGGGCGGCCCCATGACGGAGGACGACCTGCGTACCGTGCTGCGGGAACTGGGCGGGCGGTCTTTCGACGCGGACATCGCGCAGTGGGTGCACAGCACGGCAGAACTCCCCCTGGCCGAACTGCTGGCGGCGCACGGCGTGCACCTGCAGGCAGAGGCACCGCAATGGGCCCAGCGCCTGGGGCTGCGCGTGGCCGAAAACCACAGCGTGCAGATCAAGACCGTGCTGCGCGCGGGCCTGGCCGAACAGGCCGGCATCGCGCCCGGGGACGAATGGCTGGGCGTGGAGGTGCAGGGGCAAGGCTGGCGCATCAGCAAGCTCGACGACGTGGCGTTCTATGCAGGCGCCGAAACCTCGGTGACCGCCCTGGTGGCACGCGACGGCCGGCTGCTGCGCCTGGCGCTGGAGCTGCCCCCCCGCGGCCAGGCCGCGGCGCCTCGCAAACCCGCCCGGCACGCTCCGGCACCCGATACCGTCAGCCTCTCGGCCGCCGACGCGACCGCACTGGGGCGCTGGCTGGCGTGATCGCCGCCGGATGCGCGGCCGCGGTACGGCCTTTTACCTACCGCGCCACGCGCAGGGCCGCAATGCGGACCTGCTTGGGTATATTGCCGACAGCCCTTCACAACAAACCATAAACCAGGAGATACCATGGCCTACGAAACCATCGAAGTCCGCGTCGAAGCGGACAAGGTCGGCGTGATCACGCTGAACCGCCCCAAGCAGCTCAACGCCCTGAACGACCAGCTCATGAACGAGCTGGGCGCGGCCCTGAAGGATTTCGACGCCAACGAGGCGATCGGCGCCATCATCGTCACCGGCAGTGAAAAGGCATTTGCAGCGGGCGCCGACATCGGCGCGATGGCCAAGTACAGCTTTGCCGACACCTACAAGGGCGACTACATCACCCGCAACTGGGAAGCCATCCGCTCCATCCGCAAGCCCGTGATCGCTGCCGTGAGCGGCTTTGCGCTGGGCGGCGGGTGCGAGCTGGCGATGATGTGCGACTTCATCATCGCGGCCGACAACGCGCGGTTCGGCCAGCCCGAGATCAAGCTCGGCGTGATCCCCGGGGCCGGCGGCACGCAGCGCCTGCCTCGTGCGGTGGGCAAGGCCAAGGCGATGGACATGGCCCTCACCGGCCGCATGATGGACGCCACCGAAGCCGAGCGCGCCGGCCTCGTCAGCCGCGTGGTGCCCTACGACAAGCTCATGGACGAGGCCCTGGGCGCGGCCATCCTCATTGCCGGCTTCTCGCAGATCGCGGTGATGGCCGCCAAGGAATCGGTGAACCGGGCGTTCGAAGGCAGCCTGTCCGACGGCGTGATGTTCGAGCGCCGCCTGTTCCACGCCCTGTTCTCCACCCAGGACCAGAAGGAAGGCATGGACGCGTTCATGAACAAACGCACGGCCAACTTCACACACCAATAATTTTTGTTCTATAATCTTAGTCTTACGGTCGTATAGCTCAGTTGGTTAGAGCGCAGCATTCATAATGCTGATGTCGGTGGTTCAAGTCCACCTACGACCACCACATTCGAGTGACCGCCAAAAGCCCGCAACGCGCCAGTGATTGCGGGCTTTTTTGTGGCCGCGGCGCCCTTGCCGTGGCAGTAAGTCCTTGTATGAAAACGGTTTTTTGGGCCCCCTGGCCCGTAAAATCGGCCTCCCCCACCTTGTTACCAGCCTCTGGATACACACCATGAACCGCTGCACCCCTGCCCCTCACTCCCCCCCGGCCAGCACCGGCCGGCGCCTGCATGCTGCGCGTGCGCTGGCTGCGGCCAGCCTGTCGGCCCTCGCCTGCCTGGCAATGCCCGCCCATGCACAGGTCCAGCCCGGCCTGGGGGTGGCGCGCAACTTTCCGGACGCATCGCTGCGGGGCAGCCTGACCGTCCAGGGCGGCTCCGATGCCGTGCTCAACGGGCGCAACATCCGCATGGCGCCCGGCATGCGCCTGTTCAGCCCCCAGAACTCGCTGGTCATGCTGCACACGGTGCAGGGCCAGACCTTCAAGGTCAACTACCTGATCGAGAACAGCACGGGCATGCTGCTGTCCGCCTGGATCCTGACCGAAGGCGAAGCGGCCCAGCCGCGCAATGGCTCGGACACGATCCAGTTCAATTTCCGCACCGACTCGGACCCGACCAAGAAGTAGCCCCGGCATGGGCAGGCCCGCTGCGCGCCCGCCCACTGCCCTGCCCCAGTGGCCGCCCCACGCGCGCCGCCGCATCCACATTCGGACACGAGATTGATTGCCATGGCCTCCAAAAAAGTCTTCATCAAAACCTTCGGCTGCCAGATGAACGAGTACGACTCGGACAAGATGGCCGACGTGCTCAATGCAGCCCAGGGCTATGAGCCCACGCAGAACGTGGACGAGGCCGACCTCATCCTCTTCAACACCTGCTCGGTGCGCGAGAAGGCGCAGGAGAAGGTCTTCAGCGACCTGGGCCGCATCAAGCACCTCAAGGCCCGCGGCGTGAAGATCGGCGTGGGCGGCTGCGTGGCCAGCCAGGAAGGCGCCGAGATCATCAAGCGCGCGCCCTATGTCGACGTCGTGTTCGGCCCCCAGACCCTGCACCGCCTGCCCGAGCTGCTGAACCAGCGCGAACGGCTGGACCGTCCGCAGGTGGACATCAGCTTCCCGGAGATCGAGAAATTCGACCACCTGCCGCCGGCACGGGTCGAAGGCGCCAGCGCGTTTGTCTCCATCATGGAAGGCTGCAGCAAGTACTGCAGCTACTGCGTCGTGCCTTACACACGCGGCGAAGAGGTCAGCCGCCCCTTCGACGACGTGCTGGTGGAAGTCGCCGGCCTGGCCGACCAGGGCGTCAAAGAGATCACGCTGCTGGGCCAGAACGTGAACGCCTACCTGGGCAAGATGGGCGACACCAGCGAGATCGCCGACTTCGCGCTGCTGCTGGAGTACGTGGCCGACATCCCGGGCATCGAGCGCATCCGCTACACGACGAGCCATCCCAACGAGTTCACGCCCCGCCTGATCGACGCCTATGCCCGCATTCCCAAGCTGGCCAGCCACCTGCACCTGCCGGTACAGCACGGCAGCGACCGCATCCTGATGGCGATGAAGCGCGGCTACACCGCCATGGAATACAAGAGCACGGTGCGCAAGCTGCGCGCCATCCGCCCCGATCTGGCCATGAGCAGCGACTTCATCGTGGGCTTCCCCGGCGAGACGGAGGACGACTTCAACAAGATGATGAAGCTGATCGACGATATCCACTTCGACAACAGCTTCAGCTTCATCTTCAGCCCCCGCCCCGGCACGCCCGCGGCCGGCCTGCACGACGACACGCCGCACGACGTGAAGCTGCGCCGCCTGCAACACCTGCAGGGCGTGATCAACGCCAACATCAAGTCCATCAGCGAAAGCCGCGTGGGCACGGTGCAGCGCATCCTGGTGGAAGGCGCCTCCAAGCGCGACACCACCGAACTGATGGGCCGCACCGAGTGCAACCGCGTCGTCAACTTCGTGGGCCAGCCCCGCCTGGTCGGCCAGATGGTGGACGTGACTATCACCGAAGCCAAGGCCTACACGCTGCGCGGCGAAGTCCTCACCCACGAGGCCGCGCTGGCCTGAAACTGCAGGAACAGCCCCTCCCATGTCCGCACCCAGCAGTCCACCCAGCGCTGGCACGCCCAGGGCGGGCGGTCCGCTCAACGGGTTTTCCTTTCAGCAGCTGCTGCTGCTGGCCTTCCTGCTGATTGCAGGACTGCTCGGCGTGAGCTCGCTGCGGGCGCTGCACACGCTGGAGCAGCTCATGGTGCAAAGCCGGCACGGTTCCACCCATGCCACCGCCATGGGCACGGCCGCGCAGGCACTGAACCAGCGCAGCCAGGCCCTGGAGCGGGCGGCCCGGCAGTCGCTGGTGCTGCGCGATGCGCCCCTGCGCCGCAGCTTCGATGAGATGTCGATCGAGGCCTCGGCCATCCTGGACCAATTGCAAAAGGACGGGCTCCCCGAGGAGCAGGCCATCGAATGGCGCCGGCACCTCGATACCGTGAAGGAGTTGCTCAACGCCCCGCCTGAGCGCGCGCTGGACAACGAGCGGCTCGTGGCCGACGAGTTCGTGGCCATCGAGACGCTGAACCTGAACATCGCGCAGTCGATCCAGGACATCAATGCCCAGCGCAACCGCGAGCTGCAGGACCGCGTGGAAGCCAGCCGCCGCAATGTGACGCACCAGGTGGTGGGCGTGATCGTGCTGGCGCTGGTGCTGGCCCTGGCACTGGGCATCTGGCTGGCCCGTCCCTTCAAGCGCCTGGAGGGCGCCATCCGCCAGCTGGGCGAGAACCAGCTGGACGAACCGGTGGTGATCTCCGGCCCGGACGACGTGCGCCGCGTCGGCCAGCAGCTCGAATGGCTGCGCCTGCGGCTCCTGGAACTGGACGCCGACAAGGCGCGTTTCTTGCGCCACGTATCGCACGAACTCAAGACCCCGCTGGCTGCACTGCGCGAAGGCGTGGCACTGCTGCAGGACGGTGTGACCGGCGAGCTCAATGGCGGACAGCGCGAAGTGGCGCAGATCCTGCACCACAACACGCTGGTGCTCCAAAGCGAGATCGAGGCCCTGCTGCGCTTCAATGCAGCAGCCTTCGAGGCCCGCCAGCTGAAGCGGCGCGATACCGACCTGCTGGCGCTGCTGGAAGCGCAGGTGGAAAGCCAGCGGCTGCAGTGGCAGTCACGGGGACTCAAGGTGCTGGTGGAAGGCTCGCCAGTCTCGCTGCCGATCGATGCCGACAAGATCGCCTCGGCGGTGAGCAACCTGCTGTCCAACGCGATCCGCTTTTCGCCCAAGGGCGGAACCTTGCGCATCGTGCTGTCGCGCGCTGCGGGCACTGTCCGGGTGGATGTCATCGACCAGGGCCCCGGCGTGGCACCGGCGGACCGTGACCACGTCTTCGAGCCCTTCTACCGCGGCGTGCGCCAGCCGGACGACGCCGTGCGCGGCACCGGCATCGGCCTGTCCATCGTCCAGGAGTACATCGCAGCCCATGGGGGCACGGTGCGCCTGGTGGACGAAGGCGCCACATCATTCTTTCGCATAGAACTACCGCATGCAGCCTAGCGACCTTCATCTTTTCGCGGCCACGGAGCGCACCCGCGCACTGACGAGCCCCGCGGCAGCACTTCTTCCGCTGGCGGCGGCGTGGCTGCTGGTCGGCTGCGGTGCGACGGCCCCGCAGGCCGCGACCCCGCCACCGCCCCCCGTGGCCGCCGTGGCGCCGGCTCCGGTCGAGGTCAAAACGCAGGACCACACCCCGCGCGCGGAGCCCCCGCCGCTGCCCGCTCCCAGCCCGGTGCTGCAGGTCCTGGCCCAGACCGACCTGACCCTGCGCATGGGGCCGGCAGAGCTGGCAAGGGAAATCTCGCGCCTGAGCGATGCCGAAGAGGCCTCTGCCGAAACCCCGTTGCTGCTGGCGACCGCCCTGGCGCAAACCCGCCAGGCCGTGGACACGGCGCGCGCGCTGGGCCTGGTGCAACGCGTGCTCGCCAACCAGAGCGCGGCGTCCCAGGCACTGCACCCGCTGGCACGCCTGATGGAGGCCCGCCTGCTGAACCTGCGCCGGCTGGAAGACCAGCTGGACCGGCAGACGCAGCAACTGCGCGACGCGCAGCGGCGCAACGACCAGCTCAACGAGCGGCTGGAAGCCGTGCGCGCCATCGAGCGCAGCTTGACCACCCGCCCCCCGGTGCCAGCGGCCCCCGCATCCTCGCCCGGCAACGGCCCCCAACGTTCTGCCCCCTGACCTGCCCCATCACCATGCCCACCCACTCCACCCCTGCATCCCGCGCTGGCGCATCGGCCCGCATCCTTGTGGTGGACGACGATGCCGACATGCTGCGGCTGCTGTCGCTGCGCCTGAATGCCGCAGGGTACGAGGTGATTGCGGTGGGCTCTGCCGAAGCCGCGCTCGCGCAGCTCGACATGGCGCGGCCGCAGCTGGTGCTCAGCGATGTCCGCTTGCCGGGGCGCGACGGGCTCGCGCTGTTCGACGAAGTGCGCGCGCGGCACCCTTCGCTGCCGGTCATCCTGCTGACGGCGCACGGCACCATCCCGGATGCGGTGGAAGCGACTTCGCGCGGTGTGTTCACCTACCTCACCAAACCCTACGACGGCAAGGACCTGCTTGAGAAGATCGGCCAGGCCCTGGCGCTGAGCGCGCCGGCCGTGACCCACGCCCACGCCAACGACGCCTGGCGCGCCGAGATCGTGAGCCGCTCCAACCGCATGACCGACCTGCTCGCCGAGGCCTACATGGTGGCCCAGTCGGATGCGAGCGTGCTGCTGCTGGGCGACAGCGGCGCGGGCAAGGAACTGCTGGCCCAGGCCATCCACCGGGCGAGCCCGCGGGCCGCCAAGCCCTTTGTGGCGGTGAACTGCGGGGCCATCCCCGAGGCACTGCTCGAATCCGAGCTGTTCGGCCACGTGAAGGGGGCCTTCACCGACGCCACCAGCAACCACAAGGGCCTGTTCCAGGCGGCCGATGGCGGCACGCTGCTGCTGGACGAGATCGGAGACATGCCGCCGGCCCTGCAGGTCAAGCTGCTGCGCGTGCTGCAGGAGCGCGCCGTGCGGCCCGTGGGCTCGAGCCAGTCCACGCCCATCGATGTGCGCATCATCTCTGCCACGCACCGCGACCTGGAAGCAGCCATGGCCACGGCCCAGTTCCGCGAGGACCTGTACTACCGCCTGAACGTGGTGACGCTGATGCTGCCCACGCTGGCCGACCGGCGCGAGGACATCGCGCTGCTGGCGAACCACTTTCTGGACCGCCTCGCACGCAAGTACGACAAGCGCCTGTCGGGCTTTGCGCCCGAGGCCCTGAAGGCACTGACCATGGCCGCGTGGCCCGGCAACGTGCGCCAGCTGTTCAACGTGGTGGAGCAGGTGTGCGCCCTGTCCACCACGCCGCTCGTGCCGCTGACCCTGGTGCAGCGTGCGCTGCGCATCCCGTCGGCCCAGGTGCTCAGCTTTACCGAAGCGCGGCAGCGGTTCGAGCGCGAATACCTGGTGGGCCTGCTCAAGATGACCGACGGCAATGTCGCAGACGCTTCTCGCCTGGCCCAGCGCAACCGCACGGAGTTCTACCGCCTGCTGCAAAAGCACGCCCTCACCCCCGGCAACTTCAAGAGCGACACGGCGGGCGGCGATGATGTCGCCGAAGAGCGACACGACTAAGTCTTTGATTTTCAAAGCATTTTTTATAGGCAACGCCATACCTGTCGCCACACAGCGACAAAAACATGGCTTTTGAGGCAGCAGAAACTGCTTGCACAATCGCTTACATGTACATCAAGGCCTAAGTCGTTGATATAGAACAGTTTTTCAGAGCTGGCACAGGGTTTGCCCTATATGCCGCATGCAAGCTGTTTTTTCTCTCTCCTCGCCTTTGCTCCGGCATGCCCAGCGGACCGTCGGTCTGCTGGCGCTGGCTCTGGTGGCCGCGAAGGCCCAGGCGCAAGGCTTCGACTTCGACAGCGTCACCCGCCTCGCCCGTGAGCGTGCCGAGAAGCCCTATCGGGCAGCTGGCGACAAGCTGCCGGCCGACCTGGCCAAGCTCAACTACGACCAGGTGCGCGACATCCGCTGGCGCCCCGACCGCGCGCTGTGGCGCGCCGAGAAGCTGCCTTTCGAGGCCATGTTCTTCCATCTGGGCCTGTACCAGAAGGAACCGGTGCTGATCAACGAGGTCACGCCGCAGGGTGCCCGCCACATCAGCTACAACCGTGCCGACTTCGACTACGGCAAGAACCAGGTCAAGCCCGAGGCCTGGGGCGACCTCGGCTTTGCGGGCTTTCGCCTGCACAACCACCTGAACTCCAACGCCTACAAGGATGAGCTGGTGGTTTTCCAGGGCGCAAGCTACTTCCGCGCGCTCGGCAAGGGCCAGCAGTACGGCCTGTCGGCCCGCGGCCTGGCCATCGACACCGTGGGCGCGCCCCCCGGGCAGAGCGAGGAGTTTCCGCGCTTCACCGAGTTCTGGCTGGTGCGGCCCGATCCGCTGTCGACCCAGGTCACGGTGTACGCGCTGCTGGATTCGCCCCGCGCCACCGGTGCCTACCGCTTCGACATCCAGCCCGGCACGCAGACCACCACCACCGTGCGCAGCCGCATTTTTGTGCGGCCGGGCGCAGGCAAGCCCATCGGCACGCTGGGCATCGCGCCGCTGACGAGCATGTTCTTCTTCGGCGAAAACCAGCCCCGCAAGGATGACTTCCGCCCCGAGGTGCATGACTCCGACGGCCTGATGATCGCCACCGGCGAGGGCGAATGGCTCTGGCGCCCGCTGCAGAACCCCAAGCAGACCGTCGTCACATCGTTCGCCACCAAGAACCCCAAGGGTTTCGGCCTGATGCAGCGCGACCGGCAGTGGGCCAGCTACGAGGACGTGGAAGCCCGCTACGAACGCCGCCCCAGCGCCTGGGTGCGCCCCCTGAACGACTGGGGTCCTGGCCGCGTTGAGCTGGTGCAGCTCAACACCCCCGATGAAACGCACGACAACATCGTCGCTTACTGGGTGCCTGCCCAGTTGCCCGCACCAGGCCAACCCCTGGAGTTCGCCTACGAGCTGAGCTGGCAGGGCGACGAGCAACAGCGCCCCCCGGGCGGCTGGGTGACGCAATCGCGCCGCGGCATGGGCTACACCAAGGAAACCGCTGCCGCCCTGCGCCAGCAAGCCCAGTTCGTCGTCGACTTCGACGGCCCTGCGCTCAAGGCCCTGCCACCCGAAGCCGCCGTGAAGGCGGTGGTGAGCACCGATGCCAACGGCAAGGTGCTGGAAAACATCGTCTACCGAAATCCCGCCACCGACCAGTGGCGCATGACTGTTCGCGTACAGCGCCAAAAGGCCGATCGTCCGATCGAGCTGCGCGCTTTTCTTCAACACGACAACAACGCTGTGAGTGAAACATGGACGCACATCATTCTTCCCGAGTAAGCCCCGAGGCGCCCCATCGCTCCCCTGCCAAGGCAGCCGCGGCCGTGTCCACTGGCCAGCGCGTGCCCTATCTGCGCGCCGTGCCCAGCCCACGCAGCGTGGTGCGCGAAGAGCGCCACCCGAACGCTGTCACGGCGCCTCCGCTGCACCGCGGGTCGATGACCCCGGTCCCCTGGCGCGGCTTCTGGAACAGCCTGAGCACCGCCGTGCTGCTGCGCCTCACAGGACGCGCCCGCAATGCCGGCCCTGCGCAGCCCAAGGATGAGCACACCCAGGCCTGGCAAGGTGCGGCGCAGCGCCGCCGCTGGACATTCATGGTCTTGACGGTGCTGGCCACGGCGCTGGCCAGCCTGCTGTTCGCGGGCGTGCAGCCCACGTACGACAACCCCTGGCTGGGCTATGGGCAGATCGCCTTGTTCGCCCTGCTGTCGGCCTGGGTGGTCACGGGATTCCTGACCGGCCTGATGGGGTTCTGGGTGATGGTGCGCGGCGACAAGCATGCGCTGTCGGTGCGCAGCGTGACCGAGCACCACCTGGCGCCCGATGCGCGCACCGCGATCATCATGCCGATCTGCAATGAAGACGTGTCGACCGTGTTCGCCGGCCTGCGGGCCACGTGTGAATCCGTCGCAGCCACCGGGCACGGCGCCACCTTCGACGTGTTCGTGCTGTCCGACAGCTATGACCTCGCCATTGCCGCCGCCGAGCGTGCTGCCTGGGAAGAGCTGCGCAGCGCCCTGGCGCAGCACGGCCAGCAACCGCAGGTGCAGGTGTACTACCGCCTGCGCACCCGCCGCACGCACCGCAAGGCCGGCAACGTGGCCGATTTCTGCCGCCGCTGGGGCAAGGACTACCGCTACATGGTGGTGCTCGATGCCGACAGCGTGATGAGCGGCGACTGCATCGTCTCCATGGCCAAGCTGATGGAAGCCAACCCTTCTGCCGGCATCATCCAGACCGCCACGCAGGCCATCGGCCACGTCACGCTGCACGCCCGTGCGCAGCAGTTCGCATCCCGCGTCACCGGCCGCCTGTTCACGCTGGGCATGCAGTACTGGCAGCTGGGCGAGTCCCACTACTGGGGCCACAACGCGATCATCCGCGTGGCGCCGTTCATGGAACACTGCGCACTGGCGCCCATCAAGGGCACGGGCGGCCTGGCGGGCGGCATCATGTCGCACGACTTCGTCGAAGCCGCGCTGATGCGCCGCGCCGGCTACCACGTGTGGCTGGTGTCCGACCTGATCGGCAGCTACGAGCAGCAACCCCCTGACCTGCTGGCCGAGCTGCAGCGCGACCGCCGCTGGTGCCAGGGCAACCTGCAGAACGCCCGCCTGATGGCCGAACCCGGCATCCACCCTGTGCACCGCTCGATGTTCGTGACGGGTGCCATGGCCTATCTGTCGGCACCGCTTTGGCTCGCGTTTCTGACGCTGGGCACGGCACTGTGGCTGTCGGGCGCCAAGCTGGTGGCCGACTGGCACATCCTGCCGGCCGAGTTGCTGGCGCTGTGGGCCTGGACGCTGTGCTTGCTGTTCCTGCCCCGCATCCTGGGCGTGGCAGCAGTGTTCATGCGCCGCGAGCAAGCGCAGTACGGCGGCGCTTTCAGCCTGCTCAAGAGCGCTGTGCTCGAAAGCGTGCTGGCCATCCTGCAAGCGCCCATCCGCATGCTGGCGCACTCGCTGTTCGTGGTGATCGCGCTGACGGGCCTGAAGCTCGAATGGAAGTCGCCCCCCCGTGAGGCCCATGCCGTGCCCTGGCTCCACGCCATGCGCCAGCTGGCCCCCATGAGCGCAATCATCGCCGTGCTGGCGCTGGGTGTGGCCTTCATCGACAGCAGCGCGCTGTTGTGGCTCATGCCCGTGGGCCTGCCCCTGGCGCTGGCGATTCCGCTGGCAGTGGTGACGAGCCAGATTGCGCTGGGCAAGGCGCTGCGCGCGCAGCGGCTGCTGCTGATCCCCGAGGAATCGTGGTCGCCTCCCGTGCTGCGCCGCGCCTGGCTGCATGCGAGCCGCCTGGCGCAGCCCGCACTGCGCGCGGCGTGACCGCCCTGTGACCCACGTCACACCCCCACGAAGCCGGTGCATGCACCGGCTTTTTTACGGTGAATCCGCGGCAAATCGACATCCAGGTCCCGCGATTTGGATGCGGACGATCGATGCAAGCACTTGAAACACTGCCCTGACAACTGCGTCAGGGTGACAGCACTCCTTTAGGATACGGACGCTTTGGACTCGGCCGGACGCATGCTGCCACCGGGCAGCTGCCACCTTTCCATCCGTCTTAGCTTCTTGATCACCATGCCCATGTCTTCCCTCGCCCCCGACACCCTGAGGCGCTTTTTTCGAGTCGGCGCACTGGCACTGGCCACCGCAGCCGCGGGGTGCATCGCTCCACCGGCGCCGATGGCCGAAGCTCCCACCGCGCCCCAGGCTGCACCCGCGCCAGCACCGCCTGCCGAGCCACCGGGCCGCATCATCTTTGCCGGCTTTGCGATGCACTCGCAGTCCAAGGCCTTCCGCAACGACGTGTTGCTGGCTGAAAAGCTGGTCCGCGAGCTCGACGCCAACGCCTTGATGCTCAAGCTGGCCAACCCGGCCCGCGGCGAGAGCGCAGAGTGGCCGCAGGCGACGGTCGAAAATTTCGCATTGGTGATGTCCAAAATGGCCGAGGTGGTGCAACCGCGGGACCGGGTCTTGCTGCTGATCTCCACGCATGCCAACCCTGGCCTGCTCAACATCACCGTGGCTGGCAAGAACCAGCCGCCCATCACCCCCAGGTTGCTGAGCGATGCACTGGCGCCGCTGAAGGTACCGACGCTGGTGGTGCTGTCCGCCTGCTACAGCGGCGCATTCATCAAGCCACTGAGGGCGCCGAACCGCGTGGTGCTCACGGCCTCCGACACGCGCCTCACCTCGTTCCGCTGCCAATACGATGGCACCCACACGCCGTTCGCCGAAGCGCTGTTCGGCCAGGCAGACGCCGAGAACCTGTCAGTGACCGACTGGATGGATGAGGCCAGAAAATCCATCGCAGCCCAGGAAAAGCGCCGCAAGCTGCCCGCTTCCAGGCCGCAGGCCTTCATCGGCGAAGAGGCCAAGGTCTGGGCGGACCAGCCCTTGAAAGACTGGTTGCAGGCGCCCTGAGATCTTGAGCTGCGCACCGGACCGCACACAGCCCATTGCGCAGTTGGTGAGAGGGCGGGTTTGAGCGGGCCCCGCTCGGGCCCTGCTCCGGCCCGTCAAAGCCTTGGATGGCCGCTGTCAGGCGCCCCCGCTGAGCCGGGCCGATGACACGGAGCGGCTCCGACGGTGGGTCTCAGAAAGGCATCTTGGGCATGCCACCGCCGCCCAGACCCTTCATGCCGCCCATGCGCTTCATCATCTTCATGAGGCCGCCGCCCTTCATCTTCTTCATCATGCCCTGCATCTGCTCGAACTCCTTGAGCAGCCGGTTGACCTCCTGGACATGCACGCCTGCGCCCGTGGCGATGCGCTTCTTGCGGGTGGCCTTGATGAGCTCGGGCTTGCGGCGCTCCAGCGGCGTCATGCTCTGGATGATGCCTTCCTTGCGCTTGATGTCCTTCTCGGCCTTGTCCATGTCCACCGCGCCGGCCTTGGCCGTGAGCTGGGACGGCAGCTTGTCCATCAGGCTGGACAGGCCGCCCATCTGTTTCATCTGCTGGATCTGGGACAGGAAGTCATTGAGATCGAAACCGTCGCCGCTCTTGACCTTGGCGGCCAGCTTCTGGGCAGCCTCCATGTCCACGCCAGCCGTGACCTGCTCGACCAGCGCCACGATGTCGCCCATGCCCAGGATGCGGCCCGCATGGCGCTCGGCGTCGAACACCTCCAGCCCGTCGATCTTTTCCGAGACGCCCGCAAACTTGATGGGCGCACCCGTGATCTGCCGCACCGACAGCGCCGCACCGCCGCGCGAGTCGCCGTCGAGCTTGGTCAGCACGATGCCGGTGAGGGGCAGGGCTTCCTTGAACGCCTTGGCCGTGTTGATCGCGTCCTGGCCCTGCATGGCATCGACGACGAACAGGGTTTCGATGGGGTTCAAGGCGGCGTGCAGGTCCTTGATTTCCTTCATCAACGCTTCGTCGATGGCCAGGCGACCGGCCGTGTCGACCAGCAGCACGTCGAAATAGTGTTTCTTGGCGTAGTCGAGCGCCGCGCGCGCGATGTCCAGGGGCTTTTGGTCCGGCGTGCTCGGGAACCACTCCGCACCCGCCTGCCTGGTGACGGTCTTGAGCTGCTCGATGGCCGCGGGGCGGTACACGTCGCCCGAGACGGTGAGCACCTTCTTCTTGCGCTTTTCGATCAGGTGCTTGGCCAGCTTGGCGGTGGTCGTGGTCTTGCCGGCGCCCTGCAGGCCTGCCATCAGGATGATGGCGGGCGGCTGGGCCGCCAGGTTGATGTCCGAGACGCCCTGGCCCATGGTGGCCGCCAGTTCGCGGTTGACGATGGAGACCAGGGTCTGGCCGGGCTTGAGCGATCCGATGACCTCCTCGCCCAGCGCCTTTTCCTTCACCCGCGCGATGAAGTCGCGCACCACCGGCAGGGCCACGTCGGCCTCCAGAAGTGCCATGCGCACCTCGCGCAGCATGTCCTGCACGTTGGATTCGGTGATGCGGGCCTGGCCACGCATCTCCTTGACGAGGCGCGAGAGTTTGTCGGTAAGGGCGGAGGCCATGGGCAATGTTCCGGTGTTGCCTGCGCGCGATCAACACAACGGTTGTGGCTGGCAGGCACGCCCAGGTACGGGCGGTGGGGGCAAAAGGCTAAACTGCGATCCATGATTTTAGCGAGTAGCTCCCCCTTCAGCTGGCTGCTGGCCCTGGCCGCCGCGGTGGCATATGGCGTTCCCGCCGTCGCCGCCAAGCGCCTGGGCACCACGGCAGCCCGCAATGCGCTGCTGGTGGCGTGGGTGCTGCATGGCGCCGTCCTGGTGTGGGGCCTGTGGGGCGACGCACCGCGCTTCGGGTTTGCGCCCGCCCTGTCGATGACGGCCTGGCTGGTGCTCACCGTCTATGCGGTCGAGCGGCAGCTCTTTCCCCAGATGCAGTCGCGCTGGGTGCTGGCTGCGCTGGGCGCGGTGGCCGTGGTGCTGGCCCTGGTGTTCCCGGGGCAGCCACTGCATGTCACGGCTTCTGCCTGGCTGCCGCTGCACCTGGCGCTGGGCATTGCCTGCTACGGCCTGTTTGGTGCTGCGGTGGTGCACGCCTGGCTCATGACCCGCGCCGAGCGGCACATCCGGCAGGCCGAGGACCCGCACAGCGGCATCCCGCTGCTGACGCTGGAGCGCCTGACTTTCCGCTTCGTGACGGCCGGCTTCATCCTGCTGACGGCCACGCTGCTGGCGGGCTGGCTGTTTGGCGAGACCCTGTACGGCCGTGCCTGGCGATGGGACCACAAGGCCGTGTTCTCGCTGCTGTCCTGGCTCACCTTCGCCGCGCTCCTGATCGGTCGCGCGCGCTTTGGCTGGCGGGGCCGCAACGCAGTGCGCGTGCTGTACGCGGGCTCGACGCTGCTGCTGCTGGCCTATGTGGGCTCGCGCTTCGTGATGGAAGTGGTGCTGGGGCGCAGCGCATGAAGTACCTGGTCCTGCTCATCGTCCTGGTCGTGGCCATCGGCATCTGGCGCAGCCGGCGCGACAAGGACGGCGCAGAGGCTCCGGTGCGCCTGGCATCCCCACCGCCGGGTGGCCCGCAGGACATCCTGGCCTGCGCGCATTGCGGCGTGCACATCCCCAAGGCCGAGGCCTTGATGCTGGGCAGCCAGGCCTATTGCTGCCCGGAGCACCGCAGCCTCGGTCCGGCCTGAGCCATGCAAGTACCCCCCGCCGGGATGTTCCTGCCCACCGTGGATGCGCCGTTCGTGCGGCTATGGCGCGGTTTTCTGACCGGCCGGGTGGTGGTGGCGCTGGCACTGTTGATGCTGCAAGGCATCGGGCAGATCGTCAACCAGGCGCCGGAGCCGGCCGTGCTGGCTGTGTGTGTGGCGTATCTGGTGGCCACCGCCATGCTGCGCGTGCTGGCTGGGCACGCACCGCCATCGCCGCGTGCCGGAGCTCGGTGGCTGCCGTCGATCGGGGTCGACCTGCTGGCCATCGCCCTCGTGCAGTTGCTGCACGCGGGGATCATGAATTTCACCCCCCTGTTCGGCCTGCCCATCCTCATGGCGGCCGTGCTCGGCACCTTGACGCTGGCCCTGGGGACCACGGCGGCGGCCACGCTGCTGCTGCTGGGCTGGGCCTGGTGGCAGGGCATCAGCACGACCGGCGATGCGGCCCCGCGCTACCTGCAAAGTGCGCTGACGGGCACCGGCTACTTCATCGTGAGCTATCTGGTGCACCAGTTGGCCGCCCGCCTGGCGCGCGAGCAAGAGCTGGCCCATCAAAGCCAGGTCGCGGCCCGCGTGCAGACCCAGGTCAGTGCCCTCGTCATCCAGAACCTGACCGACGGCGTGCTGGTGGTGGATGAAAGCGATACCGTGCGCATGGCCAACCCTGCAGGCCTGCAACTGCTGGGTGGGCGCGACCTTCCCGAGCTGCCGTTCGTGCTGGCGACGGAATCCCCCTGGAGCCCCCTGATCATCCTGGCCCGGCGCACCTTCCGGCACGAGCAACCCCAGACTGCCGATGTCGACCTGCTGCACCCCGGGCAGAGCCCCACCGGCCTGCACGTGCGCACCTGGCTCACGTCCACGCGGGAGGCCTCCCGGCAGGCGCAGACCGAGCGGCTGTGCGTGATGTTCCTGCACGACCTGCGGGAGATGGAAGCGCGGCTGCGCACCGAAAAGCTCGCTGCCATGGGCCGCATGTCGGCCGCCGTGGCCCACGAGATCCGCAACCCGCTGGCGGCCATCGTCCAGGCCAACGCATTGCTCGAAGAAGACCTGCACGACCCGGCACAAAAGCGCCTGGCGCACATGGTGCAGCAGAACGCCGACCGACTGGCCCGCATTGCGGAAGAAGTGCTGGACATCGCCCGCGTGCAGCACCAGATCAGCCACGCTCCGGCCTCCACGGTGCCGCTGGACGACACCGTGGCGCAGATATGGAGCGACTGGCAATCCCAGAACCCGGCCCGGCGCCGGGCCGTGGTGACGCTGGAGGCCGAGGGCATCCAGGTCGAATTCGATCCCGAGCATCTGCGGCGCGTGCTGGTGAACCTGCTGGACAACGCCTTGCGCTACATGAGCGAGGCGCCCGATGCGCTGCGGGTCAGCACGCGCGCGCAGCCGTCGGGACAGGTCAGCCTGCAGGTGTGGAGCGATGGCGCGCCCATGGACAAATCCGTGGAGCGCCATCTGTTCGAGCCCTTCTTTTCCTCCGAGAGCCGATCCAGCGGCCTGGGCCTTTATATTTGCCGCGAGCTGTGCCAGCGCCACGGTGCCTCCATCAGCTACCAGCGGATTGCACACACCACGGCGCAGGGCGAGACCGGGGGCAACGCCTTCACCGTCGGCTTTCGCCGCACGACCCGCCCCGCCGAGGCCGCCACCCTGTTCGACACCATCGTGGTCTGACCCCCACCGCCATGAACGCCACCCCAGCCTCCATCCTCGTCGTGGACGACGAACCCGACCTGCGCACCCTGTATGAGCTCACGCTGCTGCGCGAGGGCTACCGCGTGCAGACGGCCTCCAGCGTGCAGGAGGCGCGCGAGCAGCTCAAGGCCCAGCGCTTCGATGCGGTCATCACCGACATGCGGCTGCCCGACGGTTTCGGCATGGAACTGCTGCAGGACCTGCGCGAACAGCAGCGCAAGGAGCGCTGCGTGGTCATGACGGCCTACGGGTCCGCCGAGAACGCGGTCGAGGCGCTGCGCTCCGGGGCCTTCGACTACCTCACCAAGCCGGTGGACCTCAAGCAGTTCCGCTCGGTGGTGGCCTCGGCCATCCAGGGCACGGGCGGCGTGCCCGCGCCGCGTGCGGCGCGCAGCGGCGGCAACCAGAACAAGAGTGCGGCCTCGGCGGCTGCGGACCCGGCCGGATCGACCCCGGCGCTGGAGCGGATGGTGGGCGAGTCCGCGGCCATCCGCAACGTCAAGCAGCGGGTGGCCAAGGTGGCGCGCGGCATGGCGCCCGTGCTGATCCATGGCGAATCAGGCACGGGCAAGGAGCTGGTGGCGCAGGCCCTGCACGCCAGCAGCCAACGCGCCGACGGCCCGCTCGTGGCCGTCAACTGCGGCGCGATCCCCGAGAACCTGCTCGAGGCCGAGTTCTTTGGCGCCCGCAAGGGCTCCTACACCGGCGCCTCGCAAGACCGTGACGGTTACTTCCAGGCGGCGCGTGGCGGCACGCTGTTCCTCGACGAGATCGGCGACCTGCCGATCGCCATGCAGTCCAAGCTGCTGCGGGCGATCCAGGAGCGCAGCGTGCGCCCCCTGGGCTCCACACAGGAAGAAACCGTGGATGTGCGCATCGTGAGCGCCACACACCGCGACCTGGCCGCCGACGTGCAGTCGGGCCGGTTCCGCCAGGACCTGTACTACCGGCTGAACGTGATCGAGATCGTGATCCCGCCACTGCGCGAGCGCCGCGAAGACCTGCCCGCCCTGTGCACCGCACTGCTGGCACGCATCGCGCAGGAGTCGGGCATGGCCGTGCCACGGCTGACCGAACAGGCACTGGCCGCCATCGCGGCCCATCCGCTGACCGGCAACGTGCGGGAACTGGAAAACCTGCTGCACCGCGCGGTGGCGCTCAGCGATGGCGATGAACTCCATGTGGACGGCCCGGCGCTGCCGCTGGATAGCGCTGGCGCGCGGGCCGTGCCGCACCAGGCGGCCACCACGTCCAGTGCGCCGGCAGTCGCGGCCGGCGACGCGCACGCCACCCTGCAGGCACCATCCGGCTCTCACCACAACCCAGGCAGTTCCGTACCGCTGCCCAGCGACCTGCAGGCCTGGCTGGACCAGCAGGAACGCGACATCCTCATCCGCGCCCTGCGCGAGGCCGGCTTCAACCGCACGGCCACCGCGGCGCGCCTGGGCATCAGCCTGCGCCAGATCCGCTACCGCATCGCCCGCCTGAACATTGCCGCGCCCAACGACCAGGATGCGAATGACGAGATCGGTTGAAGCCGCGCAGGACGACTCAGGCCCACTTTGGGACGGCGGCTGGCACCAGCGGGCACACCGGATCCCCTCGCCGAACTACGGCGAGCGCCCTGTGCAGGGCGCGCAGGCCATCGACCTGATCGTGGTGCACTCGATCAGCCTCCCGCCGGGTGAATACGGCACGGGCAAGGTACAGCAGCTGTTCACGAACAACCTCGACTGGGACGCCCATCCGTACTTTCAGAGCATCCGCGGCCTGGCCGTGTCGTCGCACTTTTTCATCGAGCGCACGGGCCAGCTCTGGCAATTCGTGAGCTGCGACCAGCGCGCCTGGCATGCGGGCCAGTCTGCCTACCGCGGCCGCAGCCAGTGCAACGACGACTCCATCGGCATCGAGCTGGAGGGCCTGGAAGGCCTGGAGTTCGAAGCGGCGCAGTACCAGATGCTCACCCAACTGTGCCGGGACATCGAACAGCGCTACGCCATCGAGCACATCGCCGGCCATGAGCACATTGCCCCGGGTCGCAAGCAAGATCCCGGGCCAGGGTTCGACTGGCGCCGTCTTCAGGATGCACTGCGTTGGCCGTTGCGCCGGTTTCCTGCCGCCACGCTGGCCGACCCTCCGTCGACCCGCTGATCACTGCGGCCCCAGCGCCACATCCCGTTTTTTTCTTTGTGCGCTTGCACATTGTTGCAGTGCTGGGTGGCCCCAAGGAACCATGCGGCCTCGGCGGCGAAATCCCGCGCAACGCGTGTCGGCATGCGGGTTGCGTGTCCCACATCCCCGCGTTTCAATGGATTGCGCGGAGGTGCCCGACCTCTGCTTCGCACGCCTAGCACAAGCCGTGTCGTCCTCGGGGCAGTTTTACCGCGATACACTACCGGTAGTGTCTTGAACGCACGAGACACACCATATATAGTGTGCCCACCCCAAAGCCCGGCACACCGATCTCCCGGCCCGGCTGCATTCCCAGCCGAGCATCACACCCCAGACAGCCCATAGAAGAGGACACCCATGCAAGCTGCTTTGAACACGCCTGTCACCCCCCACTCCGCCACGGTCGATGCGCCCGCATCCCAGGCAGCGCCAGTGGCCGCCACCCAATCGCTCCCGCACTACCAGATCATCCGCCGCAACGGCGCGGTGGTGCCCTTCGAGCCCCAGAAAATCGCGGTGGCGATGATGAAGGCCTTTCTTGCAGTGCATGGCACCCAGGGCGCAGCCTCTGCCAGCGTGCGCGAAGTCGTGGACACGCTGACGCAGAACGTCGTGCGCGCGCTGGTGCGTTCGCGCCCCGCTGGCGGCACCTTCCACATTGAAGACGTGCAGGACCAGGTCGAGCTGGGCCTGATGCGCGGCGGCCACCATGAGATCGCCCGCGCCTATGTGCTCTACCGTGAGCGCCGCACGCAGGAGCGTGCCCGCCACACCGAGCAACAGGCCGCTGTGCCAGCGGCACCGCTGCTGCATGTGATGGATGGCGACAAGCGCGTGGCGCTGGACCTGAACCGCCTGCAGGGCCTGATCGAATCGGCCTGCGTGAACCTGGGCGCGGACATCAAGGCCGACCCCATCGTTGCCGAAACCATGCGCAACCTGTACGACGGCGTCCCCATGGACGAGGTCTACAAGGCTTCCATCCTGGCCGCGCGCACGCTGATCGAAAAAGACCCTGACTACACCTACGCCACCGCCCGCCTGCTGCTGCACACCATCGTGCGCGAGGTGCTGGACAAGGAAGTGGCCCAGGCCGACATGGGCCAGGCGTACCTCGAGTACTTCCCCCAATTCATCCAGAAGGGCGTGGACAACGAACTGCTGGACGAGCGCCTGCTGACGTTCGACCTGGCCCGCCTGGGCGCCGCCCTCAAGGCCGACCGCGACCTGCAGTTCGACTACCTGGGCCTGCAGACCCTGTACGACCGCTACTTCCTGCACGTGCGCAAGACCCGCATCGAGCTGCCCCAGTGCTTCTTCATGCGCGTGGCCATGGGCCTGTCGCTCAACGAATCCGACCGCGAAGCCCGCGCCATCGAGTTCTATGAAGTGCTCTCGAGCTTCGACTTCATGTCCAGCACGCCCACGCTGTTCAACAGCGGCACGCTGCGCTCGCAACTGTCCTCGTGCTACCTGACCACGGTGCCCGACCACCTGGAAGGCATCTACGACTCCATCAAGGAGAACGCGCTGCTGTCCAAGTTTGCCGGCGGCCTGGGCAACGACTGGACCCGCGTGCGCGCCCTCGGCTCGCACATCAAGGGCACGAACGGCGAATCGCAGGGCGTGGTGCCCTTCCTCAAGGTGGTCAACGACACGGCCGTGGCCGTGAACCAGGGCGGCAAGCGCAAGGGCGCTGTCTGCACGTACCTGGAAACCTGGCACCTCGATATCGAAGAGTTCCTGGAGCTGCGCAAGAACACCGGCGACGACCGCCGCCGCACGCACGACATGAACACGGCCAACTGGATCCCCGACCTGTTCATGCGCCGCGTGATGGAAAAGGGCACCTGGACCCTGTTCTCGCCTTCCGACGTGCCCGACCTGCACGACCTGTTCGGCACCGCGTTCGAGAAGGCCTACGTGGCCTACGAACAGAAAGCTGCGCGCGGCGAGATCAAGCCCTCCAAGACGGTGCAGGCCACCGACATGTGGCGCAAGATGCTGACCATGCTGTTCGAGACCGGCCATCCCTGGATCACCTTCAAGGATGCCTGCAACGTGCGCTCGCCCCAGCAGCACGCCGGCGTGGTGCACTCGTCCAACCTGTGCACCGAGATCACGCTGAACACCAGCGACACCGAAACCGCCGTGTGCAACCTCGGCTCGGTCAACCTGCTGCAGCACTTGAAGGATGGTCAGATCGACCACGACAAGCTCAAGAAGACCATCACCGTGGCCATGCGCATGCTGGACAACGTGATCGACATCAACTACTACGCAGTACCCAAGGCCCGCGACTCCAACATGCGCCACCGCCCCGTGGGCCTGGGCCTGATGGCCTTCCAGGACAGCCTGTACGAACTGCGCATCCCCTACGCGTCGCAGCAGGCCGTGGAGTTTGCCGACAAGTCGATGGAAGCCATCTGCTACTACGCCTACTGGGCGTCGACCGAGCTGGCCCGCGAACGCGGCCAGTACACCAGCTACAAGGGCTCGCTGTGGGACCGCGGCATCCTGCCTTTCGACACGCTGGACATGCTGTCCGAGGCCCGTGGCGGCTATGTGGACGTGGACCGCTCGTCCACGCTCGACTGGGACGCCCTGCGCAAGAAGATCGCGCAGGACGGCATGCGCAATTCGAACTGCGTGGCCATCGCTCCCACCGCCACCATCTCCAACATCATCGGCGTGGACGCATCGATCGAGCCCTCGTTCGGCAACCTGTCGGTCAAGTCCAACCTGTCCGGTGAGTTCACCGTCATCAACGGCGGTCTGGTGCGCGACCTCAAGCGCCTGGGCCTGTGGGACGACGTGATGATCATGGACCTCAAGCACTTCAAGGGATCGCTGCACCCCATCGACCGCGTGCCGGCCGACATCAAGGCGCTGTACTCCACCGCCTTCGAGGTCGAGGCGCAGTGGCTGGTGGAAGCCGCATCGCGCCGCCAGAAGTGGATCGACCAGGCTCAGAGCCTGAACATCTACATGGCCGGCGCATCGGGCAAGAAGCTCGACGACACCTACAAGCTGGCGTGGATCCGTGGCCTCAAGACCACGTACTACCTGCGCACGCAAAGCGCCACGCACGTCGAGATGAGCACCGTGAACACACGCCAGCTCAACGCCGTGTCGTCCGGCAACGAGGGTGGTTCGCAGCAGGCTTCTGCAGCCGCTCCATCCAAGCCCGGCGCGTCGGAAGCAGCAGCCACTGCAGCTTCTGCGCAGGCCGCATCACGGCCCGCCACGGACGTTCAGTTCACCGCGATCGACGACGTCAGCTGCGAGGCCTGTCAGTAAGGTCCTACGAAGCAGCGTGCATCGCGTTCAATGCACGCTGCTTCGGTGCTGTGAAGCAACAAATCGTTGCTGCACAACGCTGCAGTGCTTTCCTTTTTGCAGCACTGCTTTCATAATCCGAACACTGGAAAATCTATGTTGTCCTGGGACGAAGAAGTCAAGCCCTCATCGCAAAATCAACTGGACGGTGGACTGAACAAAAGCCACCCGGCGGAGCAGCCGCCCCTGTCTTTCCAGACCCCCTCACTGCAGGACGTCCACGCGTCGATGATTGCATCCGCAGCCCCCCAGGCAACTCCTGCAGCCGCTGCCACGCACCGCCGCGTGAATGCCGCCGACAAGCGCATCATCAACGGCCAGACCGACGTCAACCAGCTGGTCCCGTTCAAGTACAAGTGGGCGTGGGAAAAGTACCTCGCCACCTGCGCCAACCACTGGATGCCGCAGGAAGTGAACATGACGCGCGACATCGCGTTGTGGAAAGACCCGAACGGCCTGACCGAAGACGAGCGCCGCATCATCAAGCGCAACCTCGGCTTCTTCGTGACCGCCGACTCGCTGGCTGCCAACAACATCGTGCTGGGCACGTACCGCCACATCACCGCCCCCGAGTGCCGCCAGTTCCTGCTGCGCCAGGCGTTCGAGGAAGCGATCCACACCCACGCCTACCAGTACATCGTGGAGTCGCTCGGCCTCGATGAAGGCGAGATCTTCAACGCCTACCTGGAAGTGCCGTCGATCCGCGACAAGGACCAGTTCCTGATCCCCTTCATCGAAGCGATCATGGACCCCAACTTCCACACCGGCACGTTCGAGACCGACCAGACGCTGCTCAAGTCGCTGATCGTGTTCGCCTGCCTGATGGAAGGCCTGTTCTTCTACGTCGGCTTCACGCAGATCCTGGCCCTGGGCCGCCAGAACAAGATGACCGGCGCTGCAGAGCAGTACCAGTACATCCTGCGCGACGAGTCGATGCACTGCAACTTCGGCATCGACCTGATCAACCAGCTCAAGCTGGAGAACCCGCACCTGTGGACCGCCGAGTTCAAGGCCGAGATCAACGCGCTGTTCATGAAGGCCGTCGAGCTGGAATACCGCTACGCCGAAGACACCATGCCGCGTGGCGTGCTGGGCATGAATGCGTCGATGTTCAAGGGCTACCTGCGCTACATCGCCAACCGCCGCGCCACGCAGATCGGCCTGGAGACGCTGTTCCCCAATGAAGAAAACCCGTTCCCGTGGATGAGCGAGATGATCGACCTCAAGAAGGAACGCAACTTCTTCGAGACCCGGGTTATTGAATACCAGTCTGGTGGTGCGCTGTCCTGGGACTAGCACTTTTTAGCATTGCACCACCATGGATATCTACACCACGCACCACACCGACAGCGCCCCAGAGCATTGCCGTGTGGAGCGTTCCCGTGTTCATGGGGATGGGGTCGACCTCCATCTCCATGGATCGCTTCTTGTCCATTGAAGACAGGAAGTGCTCTTTGCAAATTGACCCAAGGAGAACATGATGGCAACTGCGAAAAAGACCGCTGCTAAGAAGGCAGCCCCCGCGAAGAAGGCCGCTCCTGCCAAGAAGGCAGTAGCAGCAAAGAAGGCAGCACCGGCCAAGAAGGCTGCGCCCGCCAAGAAGGCAGCACCCGCCAAGAAGGCCGCTCCCGCCAAGAAGGCAGTAGCAGCAAAGAAGGCTGCGCCCGCCAAGAAGGCAGCACCAGCCAAGAAGGCCGCTCCCGCCAAGAAGGCAGTAGCAGCGAAGAAGGCTGCGCCCGCCAAGAAGGCAGCACCAGCCAAGAAGGCCGCTCCCGCCAAGAAGGCAGTAGCAGCGAAGAAGGCTGCGCCCGCCAAGAAGGCAGCACCCGCCAAGAAGGCCGCTCCTGCCAAAAAGGCAGCTGCACCCGCCAAGAAGGCCGCTCCCGCCAAGAAGGCAACGGTAGCGAAGAAGGCAGCACCCGCCGCCAAGAAGGCAGCCCCTGCTGCCAAGAAGGCTTCGCCCGCCAAGAAAGCGCCCAAGGCCCCTGCCCCTGCGGCCGCAGCGCCTGCTGCACAGACCACGCTGAACCCTCAGGCAGCCTGGCCATTCCCTACGGGCAACAAGCCCTGATACAGGCGCATGACGCCCTCGACCCGGTGCCTGTGCACCGGGTTTTTTTATGCCCGCGCGCAGTCGGGCGAGAGGATTGGCAGGGCGCCTGGCGTGGCTCGGTTCAAGGACTGCACGCAACTCCGCACAAGCCCGCGCACGGGGCCTCACCCGAGCGCAAGGCCCTGCGCGACGCCAATCCCTGAGTCAGCCGCCGCAGCGCCGATCAGCGCAGACCGATCAGCGCAGACCGATCAGTGCAGACCGATCCGCGGCAGGCCTTGCTGCATCACTGTGGCTGGAAGTCGAGCGTGTAGTTCTGCGGACCGCGCTGCGCGATCTTGAGCGCGCCCACACGGTTGCCCAGCTCTGCGCAGCGCACGAGCGGCCAGCCCTTTTCCAGGCCGAACAGCAGCGCGCCACGCCATGCGTCGCCACAGCCGGTGGGGTCGACCACCTGCGCGGGCGCCACCGCGGGAACATGCGTCCTGGCACCGCCCACCCACACCTCGCAACCTTCGGCGCCCAGCGTCACCACCAAGCCCTGCACCTTGCGCGAGAGCTCTTCCAGGGTCATGCCCGTGCGGTCGCACAGCATCTTGCCTTCGTAGTCGTTCACCGTGACCCAGGTGGCCTGCTCGACGAAGCGCGTGAGCTCCTCGCCATTGAACATGGGCAGGCCCTGACCTGGATCGAAGACGAACGGGATCCCCGCTGCCACGAACTGCGCCGCATGCTGCAGCATCGCGTCACGTCCATCGGGCGAGATGATGCCGACCTTCACCCCTGCGTCGCGCTCGATACGGTTGGCATGCGCCTGCATCATGGCGCCGGGGTGGAAGGCCGTGATCTGGTTGTTGTCACGGTCGGTCATGATCATCGCCTGCGCCGTGTAGGTGTCCTGCACCTGGCCCACATGGCGCCGGCTGATGCCCAGTGTCTCCAGGCGCTGCAGGTACTCGGCGCCATCGCTGCCGAGCATCGCCATGGGCAGCGGCTCACCACCCAGCAGCTTCAGGCTGTAGGCAATGTTGCCGGCGCAGCCGCCGAAGTCGCGGCGCAGCGACGGGACCAGGAAGGACACATTCAGGATGTGCAACTGGTCGGGCAGTATCTGCTCGGCAAACCGCCCCTCGAAGGTCATGATGGTGTCGAACGCCAGGGAACCGCAAATAAGGGCAGCCATATCGGTGATGTAGGTTGGGGAAAAAGAAATAAAGGAAGCAACTGGCTGCTTCGGCTCAGGGGTAGAACGCCAGCAACCGGTATCCGGCCACGCGCGCGCCCCCGGTGGTCACGACCACCGATACCGCCGTAGACCACTCGCCACGCGCTGGCAGCTCGGCAGGCGCCCCCATGTCGGCAGGCAGCAGTACCCGCCGCAGGACTGGCTGGTCCTGCGCATCGGTCAACGTGAGCTCCACGGCCGGCATCGCCAGCGCAACACTCGCCTTGCTCTTCATGCCCACGGTGAGCTGGTAGCTGTCACCCCGCGCCTTGTTGAAGGACGAACTGTCGATCACCACATCGGCGATCTGGCGCTGCGGCGCGATCTCGCATTGCAGCGGGGCACACAGCTTCATCAGCCAGGGCCGCGCCCGCGCATCCATCGCCGCGATGCGGTCGCGCTCCTGCACCGCCACCTGCAGTGCGAGCGCCAGCGTGGCCACCAGCATGATCACCACCAGCACCGCACGCACGGCGGGCTTGCGCCAGAACGCCTTGCGGCGTGCAGCAACGACAAAGCTCACCTCCTCTTCGGCAGGCGGCCCGGGTTCGTCATCCTCTGGCTCCGCGCGCAGCGGCTTCTTGCGCGGCTTGGCCTGCAGCACCGCAGCGGGAGAGTCATCCTCCACCAGGGCCAGCCCCTGCACGCTCGGCGCCGGCTGCGCAGGGAGCGCAATGAAATCCACTGGCGGCAGGCCTTCTGCCGCACGCTCTTTCTCCGAGGGTGTGGCCAGCAAGGCCGTGGCTGCGCGCTCTTCTTCCGCACTGGCGGCCGACTCGACCGGCGAGGGCTGCGCCGCGATCGGCCGGATGGGCAACTCCAGCGCGGGATACCCCATGGGCGTCAGCTCTGCGGGCACCGTCGATTCGAACGACGGCATGTCGAGCGGCTCTTCGTCGTCGCGCAGGTCGGCGAACGGCAATTCGTACCCTGCGGGCACATCGGGCACTGGGGGTACAGCAACGCGGGCGGCTGCAGCGGGCACAGCCCCTGGAACCATGGCCGGTGCTGACGTGAGGGCCGGGGAGGCGGTCTCCGATGCAGACGCCGCGTCGACCCGCAACGGTGAAGGCGGGGTTTGCACGCGTGGTGGCGCGGCAGGCTCCGGCAAGGCCGCGCCGTCCTCCGCCGAAGCGGGTGCCTTCGGAGACTGCACCGCTTGGCGGGAGCGCCAGCCAAAGGGCGTGAGAGGTTCGAGTTGAAGGTCTTCGCCGGGCCGCTGGCCTGCCGGGCCAGGCGCCGCCAGGAAGGCGGGCACGGCCGGGTCGGGCACTGCCAGCACCGGCTCCGGGACTTCATGCTCCGCAGGCCCGGCAGGAAAGACAGGCAGGTCCGAGGAGTCTTGCGCCTCGCCAGCGGCAACCCCCGCTTCGGCCGACGTATCCGCGGGGAACAGCGAGAAATCCTGCGCTGCATACAGCGGCGCAGATGGCGTTGCCGCAGGCCTGGCAGGCGCGGCCGGGAGCGGCGAAGCCGGAGCCCCTGCGCCCCAGGCACGGCCCATATCCGGCTTGCGCACCACCGGTGACGGTGGCGGGCGCACGTCCGTCAGGGACACATCGGGCAGCAGAGGCGGTGGCGGCGCGGGCAGCAGGTGGGCCGCTGCATCGAAAACTTCCTTGCAATGGCCGCAGCGCACCCACCCTTCCGAGATGCGCAATTGGTCTGCCACCACCTTGAACGAGGTGGAGCAGGACGGGCAACGGGTGATCTGGCTCATCTGCGGGCGATTGTAGGGGCCGATAGCGCCCTGCCACGGGCGGGCTGCACGCTCAGCGCCGGGCGGTCATCAGGATCCAGCCGTCTTCCGTGTCCGACACTTCCAGCTGGACCCAGGGGGCGTACGCCTCTGTGAGCTCGTCGCGCTGGCGCTCCAGGATACCGGCCAGGACCAGGTGCCCGCCAGCCGCCACGTGCCCGCACAGCAAAGGTGCCAGCACCCGCAGCGGAGTGGCCAGGATGTTGGCCAGCACCGTCTGGTACTGGCCCTGCGCCTTGTCCGGCAGGCCTGCACGCAGCACGACCTCGTTGGCGGCCGCATTCAGGGCGGTGGACTCCACGGCCGCGGGGTCGATGTCGACCGCGTCGATCTCGGTCGCGCCGAACTTGGCGGTGCCGATGGCCAGGATGCCGGAGCCGCAGCCGTAGTCGAGCACACGCCCGAGCGGATTGCCGTGGGCCGCGTCGGTCGCGCCGTGGCGCGCGATCCAGCGCAGGCACATGCGCGTGGTGGGGTGCGTGCCGGTGCCGAATGCCAGGCCTGGGTCCAGCCGGATGCTGCGCTTGGCCTCGGCGGGCAGCTCATGCCAGGTGGGCACGATCCAGAAATCGGGCGTGATGTCCACCGGCGCGAACTGCGACTGCGTGAGCCGCACCCAGTCCTGATCCTCGACCTCAGCCACGCCCAGCACCTGGCATCCTTCGAAGAAGTCCTGCACGGCCAGCAGGTCCCGCGCCTCGTGGGCCGCAGCCTCGGTCGGGAACAGCGCCACCACGCGGCTGCGCTGCCACCCGTCCTTGGGCGGCGGCATGCCGGGCTCGCCGAACAGCGCCTGCTCGGCATCGGTCTGTGCGTCGGCGTCTTCCACCGACACCGACAGCGCATCCAGCGCATCCAGCGCGTCGCTGACCGCTTCGATACTGTCTTCCGGGCACATCAGGCTGAGCTCAAACATGGGCGACTCTCTGAAAAAATGAAATGCCGGCCCCCGTTGCCAGAGGCCAGCATGCAAACCAACCAATACCGCGCCAGCAACAGCCCGGCACAAGCCTTGGCTCTTGAAAAGCGCACAGAACTTGCCAGCGACCGCCGCGCAAGGGCCGCCCCGCAGCGCTGGCGGCATCCCCTTGCCGAACCACGCAGTGGTTCGAGAGAAGGGGGAACGCGAGAAGCGACTCAGCGGGTTGTACCCCGCCTGCCTAGCGCTTGTGCTGCGACAGCCACTCTTCCAGGTAGTGGATGTTGGTGCCGCCGGCCATGAACTTGGCGTCCACCATCAGCTCGCGGTGCAGCGGCACGTTGGTGTTGATGCCTTCGATCACCGTCTCGTTCAGCGCCGTGCGCATGCGGGCCAGGGCCTGCTCGCGCGTATCGCCGTGCACGATGATCTTGCCGATCATCGAGTCGTAGTTGGGCGGCACGAAGTAGTTGGTGTACGCATGCGAATCCACCCGCACGCCCGGGCCGCCCGGCGGATGCCAGGTGGTGATGCGTCCGGGGGATGGTACGAACTTGTAGGGGTCTTCCGCGTTGATCCGGCACTCGATGGCATGGCCGCGGATCTCGATCTGGCGCTGGGTGAACGGCAGCTTCTCGCCCGCGGCGACCATGATCTGCGTCTTCACGATGTCCACGCCCGTGATCCACTCGGTCACCGGGTGCTCCACCTGCACGCGCGTGTTCATCTCGATGAAGTAGAACTCGCCGTTCTCGTACAGGAACTCGAACGTGCCCGCACCGCGGTAGCCGATCTTCTTGCAGGCGGCCACGCAGCGCTCGCCGATCTTTTCGATCAGCTTGCGGGGAATGCCCGGGGCCGGCGCCTCTTCGATCACCTTCTGGTGGCGGCGCTGCATGGAGCAGTCGCGCTCGCCGAGGTACACCGCGTTGCGGTGCTTGTCGGCCAGGATCTGGATCTCGATGTGGCGCGGGTTCTGGAGGAACTTCTCCATGTACACCGCAGGATTGCCGAACGCGGCACCCGCTTCGGCCTTGGTCATCTGCACGGCATTGACCAGGGCGGCTTCGGTGTGCACCACGCGCATGCCGCGGCCACCACCGCCGCCGGCGGCCTTGATGATCACGGGGTAGCCCACGGCCTTGGCAATGCGGCGGATCTGCACCGGGTCATCGGGCAGCTCGCCTTCGGACCCCGGCACGCAGGGCACGCCGGCGCGGATCATGGCCTGCTTGGCCGAGACCTTGTCGCCCATCGTGCGAATGTTGTCCGGCGTGGGGCCGATGAACTGGAACCCGCTCTTTTCCACGCGCTCGGCAAAGTCGGCGTTCTCGGACAGGAAGCCGTAACCGGGGTGGATGGCTTCGGCGTCGGTCACTTCGGCGGCCGAGATGATGGCCGGCATGTTGAGGTAGGACAGCGGGGACGGGGCGGGGCCGATGCACACCGCTTCTTCCGCCAGCTTGACGTACTTGGCGTCGCGGTCGGCCTCGGAGTAGACCATCACCGCCTTCACGCCCAGCTCATGGCAGGCGCGCTGGATTCGCAGGGCGATTTCGCCGCGATTGGCAACAAGAATCTTCTTGAACATGAGCGCCTTATTCGATCACGAACAGCGGCTGTCCGTATTCCACGGCCTGGCCGTTTTCGCCCAGGATTCGGGTGACCGTGCCCGACTTGTCGGCCTCGATCTCGTTCAGGATCTTCATGGCCTCGATGATGCAGATGGTCTCGCCTTCCTTGACCTGGCTGCCTACTTCGACAAAGGCCTTGGCGCCCGGGCTGGACGAGCGGTAGAACGTGCCCACCATGGGGGACTTGACGATGTGGCCCGCAGGCGCTGCTGCGGCGGTCGGGGCGGGCAGCTCGCCCACAGGGGCTGCGGCAGGTGCAGGGGCGGGGGCTTGCACGGGGGCCGGCACGTATTGCTGAACGACCGCGCCACCGCTCTTGACGATGCGGACTTTGCCCTCGGCCTCGGTGATTTCGAGTTCGGACACGTTCGACTCGGACACGAGATCGATGAGGGTTTTGAGTTTTCGCAGATCCATGGAAGCTCCAACGGCTATAAAACTGAATAGGGCGCGAATTTACTCCAATTTCACCCTATCACCGTCTTCCACGGCTATTTTTCATGAACTTCTGCTGACAATTTGCGGTGCCTGCGCTGGCAGGAGCCATGGAATCAGCGAAAAAACTCAGCGCAGCGAGGACCAGAGCTGCAGATCCTGCGGGGTGACCTGGCCCATTTTACGGTGCAGCACCCGTCCGTTGCCACCCAGGACCACGGTGAAGGGTAACCCGCCGGTGAGATTGCCGAGCGAACGGCCCAGGTCCGTTCCGCCCAGCCCCGCCAGCCCGACCGGAAACTCCAGCGGAATGCGCGTGAGGAACTTGCGCACCGCCGAAGGCTGATCGATCGCCAGACCCAGCACTTGCCAGCCATTGGCAGCCTGTTCGCGGAAGAAAGTGTTGAGCATGGGGAGCTCTTCCACGCACGGAGGGCACCACGTCGCCCAGAAGTTCAGCAGCAAGGGCTTGCCCGCCAGGGACTGCAGCGCCAGCGTCCCGCCCTCGGGCCGCTCGAATTCCTGCGTCCACAGTGCCTGTTCGGCGCCGCTGTCGATGGCGTGAGGCTGGAACTTCCACCAGGCCAGGCCCGCGCCACCGACCGCGGCAACGCCCGCCACGCCCGCATACAACATGCGCCGGCGCGCGGGCGACGGGGGTTGTGCGGCGGCTGCCGGCACAGGGGAATCTGGCGATTGCGGTGCGTTCATGGAGCCGCATTTTCCTGCAGAAGCCGCCGCACCGCAGCGATGTCGCCACGCGGCACACGGCCTTTGGTGTCCGGCCGCAGCGCGCCGCGCATGTCGTCCAGGTCGTAGACCATGAGGTGCACCCCGATCATTTCATTGAGCTCGGGCGACTTGCTGCCCAGGCTCAAGGCTTCCACCGACTCTCCGTGAAATCCCGTGACGGTGCGCGGCTCATAGTCCACGTGGTGGTCGATGAGCGCTATTTCTGCGGATTTGGAATCATCACAGAACAGTTGGATGTAGATGTCCGACAGCCGCGTGGCCGTACCGTGCCACACGGCCCCGGCCAGGTAGGGGCGAAAGGCCGCCATGCGCTCCATCCACACCAGCGCCAGCTGCCGCAGCGCCCGCAACTCGCCCGGCTGGGTATCGGCGCAGAAGAGGTCGATGTACTCGCGCACTGCCGCCTCGACCAGGTCGTTGTCGGGCAGCGGCGTGCGCGCCGGCAGGCCCATCTGGCGCAGCGCCCGGCGCTTGGCCGGCCCCCACTCCAGGCCTTCTTCCACCACCAGCCGGGCCGTGGTGTGGGCGATTTCTTCGCTCAGGGGTGTGTGCATGGCAGGCAAGGATGGAAGAAGGACACCACGGCATTGTGGCGCCAAGTGCCGCCTGGGGTAAGGGTTGACCCTTGGAAGTGGCGGGATGGTGTGCCTCCCCGGCGAACGCTACGATTTTCATAGCTGGTACCGCAATACCGATGAGCGGCAGGGCCGATTTTCACGGCACTCGGGCACCCCGCACAGCGTCAGGTCGACGCCCGTGCATACCTGCGCCATTGCTGCGCGCGCCCCGCGCCGGCCCGACGCCCGCGCCTGCCGCATCCGGGCCGCGCCCATCACATGCCCATGCACGCCGCCACGGCCAGGCCACCCTGGGCACGCTCTTAGAATCTGCGCCCATGCATATACACATACTGGGCATCTGCGGCACGTTCATGGGCGGCCTGGCGGCGCTGGCGCGCGAGGCCGGCCACAAGGTCACCGGCTGCGACGCAGGCGTCTACCCGCCCATGAGCGACCAGCTCCGCGCGCTGGGCATCGACCTCATTGAAGGGTTCGGCGCCGACCAGCTGGCCCTGAAGCCGGACATGTTCGTGGTAGGCAATGTGGTCAGCCGTGCCCGCTTGCCGGACGGAACGGCGAAATTTCCGCTGATGGAAGCCATCCTGGAGGCCGGCCTGCCCTACACCAGCGGGCCGCAGTGGCTGGCCGAGCACGTGCTGCAGGGTCGGCACGTGCTGGCTGTGGCCGGCACGCATGGCAAGACCACCACCACGTCGATGCTGGCGTGGATTCTGGACAGTGCGGGCCAGCAGCCCGGGTTCCTGATCGGCGGCGTGCCGCTCAACTTCGGCCTGTCGGCCCGTCTGGGCGCTCCCCGGCGCCCCGCACCGGGCAACGCGGCGCTGGGCGAGGCCCCGCTCTTCGTCATCGAGGCGGACGAGTACGACACCGCCTTTTTCGACAAGCGCAGCAAGTTCGTGCACTACCGCCCCCGCACCGCGGTGCTGAACAACCTGGAGTTCGACCACGCGGACATCTTTGACGACCTGCCCGCCATCGAGCGGCAGTTCCACCACCTCGTGCGCACCGTGCCGCCGTCGGGCCGCGTGGTGGTCAACGGGCTGGAAGAAAGCCTGGTCCGCGTGCTGCACATGGGCTGCTGGAGCGAGGTGAGCAGCTTCGGCGAGGCGGTGAGCGACTTCGCCGCCGACGGAGGGCCCCATGCGTTCGACGTGCTGCACCGGGGCCAGAAGGTGGCGCGCGTGGAGTGGGGCCTGACCGGCGTGCACAACCAGCTCAACGCGCTGGCCGCCATCGCCGCGGCGCACCATTTGGGCGTGGGCCCGCAGCAGGCGGCCCAGGCGCTGGGCGCGTTCCAGAACGTCAAGCGGCGCATGGAGCTGCGCGGCACCGTGCGCGGCATCGCGGTGTATGACGACTTCGCGCACCACCCGACCGCCATCCGCACCACGCTGGACGGACTGCGCCGCAGCATCGGCGGCAGCGATGCCCGCATCCTGGCCGTGTTCGAGCCCCGCAGCAACACCATGAAGCTGGGCGCCATGAAGGCCCAGCTGCCATGGTCCCTGGAGCCGGCCGACATGGCGTTCTGCCACACCGCAGGGCTGGACTGGGACGCCGCACAAGCCCTGGCCCCGCTGGGCGTGGGCCCAGGGCAGCGCGCCCAGACGGCCGCAGACATCGACACCCTGGTGCAGCAGGTCACCGCGGCCGCCCGGCCGGGCGATCACATCGTGTGCATGAGCAACGGGGGGTTCGGCGGTGTCCACGCCAAGCTGTTGCAGGCGCTACAAAATAAATAGCTACTAGCGCTTATTGGACGAGCGGTAGAGGGCTTTTTACTTCTGAATTCTCGCCTCAAGGCACTTCAGGAGTGCCATGCGTTGACCACGCACCCGCCGCCTTGCAGACCCATGCACACCCGCCGCGGGGTGGCAGCCCGGCGTCAGAACGTCACGGCCATCGCGGGCACGTCCACGCGCACCACTGGCTTGGCCAGCGCAGCGGTGGCTGCGCGCGCAAAGTCCTGCAGCCAGGCGGGGTCGCCCAGCAGCTTCTCGCCCGCGGCGCGCGCCACGGTCAGCACCTTGTCGGCGAGCAGCACCTTGCCGCTGGCGCGCAGGGGCTCGCAATCGAGCACGGTGAACTGCTCATCCAGCCAGCGCCGGCCGGCCTCGTGGCCCATGGGCTCGGCGCCCTTCAGGTCAAAACGGAATTCCTGGTTGCCGGCCAGACGGACGGAGACTTCGCTGTGCATGGTGGGTTGCCTTTCTTCTGAAACCGGGGCCGTGGGGGGTGCCCGTGCACCGGCCCCACAGCCATCAGTTTAGGGCCACGGCGCGTGACCTGCCCCTGGCCCTTGCAGCTTCGATCAACGCGCGCGGCGCGCTGTCACAGCGTTGGACAGTTCGGCCAGCGACTGCAGGGAATCATCCCAGCCCAGGCAGGCGTCGGTGATGCTCAGGCCGTAGGTCAGTGCTGCCGCATCGTCCTTGCCGGGCGTGAACTTCTGCGCGCCGGCCGTGAGGTGGCTTTCGATCATCAGGCCGAAGACGCTGCGCGAGCCGCCCGCGATCTGGCCGGCCACGTCGCGCGCCACGTCCATCTGCTTTTGGTGCTGCTTGCTGCTGTTGGCATGGCTGCAGTCCACCATCAGCGTAGCGGGCAGTTGGGCCGCTTCCAGGTCCTTGCAGGCCGCGGCCACGCTCGCGGCGTCGTAGTTGGGGGCCTTGCCGCCGCGCAGGATGACGTGGCAGTCCTTGTTGCCGTTGGTGTTGACGATGGCGACCTGGCCGTTCTTGTGCACCGACAGGAAGTGGTGGCCGCGGCTCGCGGACTGGATGGCATCGGTGGCGATGCGGATGTTGCCGTCCGTGCCGTTCTTGAAGCCGATGGGCGCCGACAGGCCCGAGGCCAGCTCACGGTGCACCTGGCTCTCCGTCGTGCGCGCGCCGATGGCGCCCCAGCTGATCAAATCGCCGATGTACTGGGGCGAGATCACGTCCAGGAACTCGCTGCCCGCCGGCATGCCCAGGCGGTTGATGTCGATCAGCAGCTGGCGCGCGATGCGCAGGCCTTCGTCGATGCGGTAGGTCTCATCCAGGTAGGGGTCGTTGATCAGGCCCTTCCAGCCCACCGTGGTGCGGGGCTTCTCGAAGTACACGCGCATCACGATCTCCAGCGTGTCCTTGTACTGCTCGCGCGCCACCTTCAGGCGGCGGGCGTACTCGAGCGCGGCGGCCGGGTCATGGATGGAGCACGGGCCGATGATGACCAGCAGGCGGTCGTCCTCGCCGGCCATGATGTTGTGGATGTTCTTGCGGGTCTGGGTGATCAGCGATTCCACCGGCGTGCCGCTGATGGGGAAAAAGCGGATCAGGTGCTCTGGAGGGGGCAACACGGTGATGTCCTTGATACGTTCGTCGTCGGTCTGGCTGGTTTTCTCGACGCTGCGGTACCAGGCATCGCTGGTGGGGGTGGTGGAGACCGTCATGGTGCTGCTTCCTCGTGGAGTCGTTGGTTGGGTGAAGAAAGGGAAAAAACGGAGGGCTGAAAAAAACAAAAACCGCCGGGCTTTGCAGCGTCGGCGGTTGGTATGGGGAGGTGTGTTGGCTTGCGCGTCTTCCTCTCATCCGCCGGGGACCGAGATAAAAAACCAAAAATAAAACGCGCTGCGAACTTGCATGGGAGGCAATGTAGCACAGGAGTGCGGCAGTGCAGCAAGCGGCGTGCGTTGCAGCCGCACAACAGGGCGGTGCGCCAGAACCCGCGCCAGGGGGCCCGCGGCACGCGTTTTCAGCCCGGCTTCAGCAGGTTGGTGGGCGGTGACTGTACGGGCCGGCCTGCTCAGCGCCGCCACCGGCGAAACCACGCCCGCACGCGCTGCAGGGCAGGCACTTTGCCCTGCCGCTCCCCATCGGGCAGATCGCTGGGCGGATCGCTGTGGTGCTCGTACATGTCGATCAGCAGCAGCGCCTCTCCCAGGGTGCGCCAGGCCAGCAGTTCGAACTGGTCGAAGCCCGCGCTTTCCTTGGCGCTGCGGCGCTCGAGCATCTGCTGCCAGTGGGCGATGGCATTGCGCAGCTCGCGCAGGGCCCGCTGGTAGGCGCCGAACTCGTACAAGGCATGCCAGGCCGACCCCAGGCCGGTCAGGAACAGCTGGTGCTCGCGCGCGCACTGCGCCAGGCTCACCACGCGCTGCATGATGGCCGACGTGTCGCTGCTGGTGCGGCGGGTGCGCACGGCCTCGTCGATCTGGCTCGAGAGCGCGCCCAGGCTGTCGCGCAGCTGGCGGGACTCTTCATCGGCCACGCCCTCGCGCAGAAAGCGGCTGATGTCTCCAAACGACTGGAGCGTCAACTGCTGGCTCGGTATCGTGGCGGGCATGCGGGTATTTTGCGCCGCCCGCAGGGCGTCAAGGCAATTTGTGCACTGCGCGTGCAACCGATGGTGGGTGCCTGCAACACTTGCCTGCGCTGCAGGATGAGCGGCAACCGCGAACAGATCAGGCCGTGCCGCCCACCGTCAGACCTTCCAGGCGAAGCGTGGGCTGGCCCACCCCCACCGGCACGCTCTGGCCTTCCTTGCCGCAGGTGCCCACGCCGCTGTCCAGGCGCATGTCGTTGCCGATCATGGTCACCTTCTTGAGCGACTCGGGGCCGCTGCCGATGATGGTCGCGCCCTTCACGGGGTACAGGATCTTGCCGTTTTCGACCCAGTAGGCCTCGCTGGCCGAGAACACGAACTTGCCCGAGGTGATGTCCACCTGGCCGCCGCCGAAGTTGGTGGCGTACAGGCCCTTCTTGATGCTGGCCACGATCTCCTGCGGGTCCTTGTCGCCACCGAGCATGTAGGTGTTGGTCATGCGCGGCATGGGGATGTGCGCATAGCTTTCGCGGCGGCCGTTGCCGGTGGGCGCCACGCCCATCAGGCGGGCGTTGAGCGAATCCTGGATGTAGCCCTTGAGGATGCCGTCCTCGATCAGCACGTTGCGCTGGCTGGCGTTGCCTTCGTCGTCCACGTTGAGCGAGCCGCGGCGGTCGGCGATGGTGCCGTCGTCCAGCACGGTGACGCCCTTGGCCGCCACGCGCTGGCCCACGCGGCCGCTGAACGCGCTGGAGCCCTTGCGGTTGAAGTCGCCTTCCAGCCCGTGGCCGATGGCTTCGTGCAGCAGGATGCCGGGCCAGCCGGAGCCGAGCACCACGGTCATCTCGCCAGCCGGTGCGGGGCGGGATTCCAGGTTCACCAGCGCCGCGTTGACGGCCTCGTCCACGTACTGGTTCATCTGCGCGTCGTCGAAATACGCCAGGCCGAAGCGCCCGCCGCCGCCGGCCGAACCCACCTCGCGCCGGCCGTTCTGCTCGGCGATCACCGTCACCGACAGCCGCACCAGCGGACGCACATCGGCCGCCAGGGTGCCATCGGCACGGGCCACCAGCACCACGTCGTACTCGCTGGCCAGGCCCGCCATGACCTGGGCCACGCGCGGGTCCTTGGCGCGGGCGCGCTGCTCCAGCCGCTCCAGCAGCGCCACCTTGGCGGTGCTGTCGAGCGAGGCGATCGGGTCCACGCCCGGATACAGGCTGCGGCCTGCCGCTACCTTTTTAGGAGCTACCCGCGCTTTACCAGAGCGCGATGCAGTCGAAATCGACCGCACAGTGCGCGCGGCATCCAGCAGCGACGCCTCGGAAATGTCGTCCGAATACGCAAAAGCGGTCTTCTCCCCGCTGACCGCCCGCACGCCCACGCCCTGGTCGATGCTGAACGAGCCGGTCTTGACGATGCCCTCCTCCAGGCTCCAGCCTTCGCTGCGCGTGTACTGGAAGTACAGGTCCGCATCGTCCACCTGGTGGGTGCGGATCTCGGCCAGGGCACGGGCGAGGTGGCTTTCGTCGAGACCGAACGGCGTCAGCAGCAGTTCGCGGGCAACATCGATGCGCTGGCTGGTCGCCGCGCGCTGGGGGGCGGCAGTGGAGGTGCGGAGAGTCATCAGGGCATTTTAGGCGCGCCGCCCCGCACTGCACGGCACCGCCGCACAAGCCCCTGCGCGGACCCGGCAAGACGCCTGCGCAAAACTGCCGTCAGGCGGCCGTCTGGTCGTCCACACCCGCCTCGGGCGCATGGGCCTGCACGGACTCGATGCCCGCATCCCGTGCCTTGGCCCCGGCGTACATCTGGCTTTGGCCGATGACCTGTCCGTTGCCGGCCTTGAGGGTGAAATAAGGCGATCCGTCCTTGGCGCTCAGGCGCCCGAACCGGCCGCCCTGCGGCGCGTGCTTGCGCACGGACTCGATGCCATTGAGCGCACTGGCACGGGACTCGTACATCTCGCTGGTCAGGATGACCTGGCCGTTGGTGGCCAGCAGGTTGAACACAAATTTGTCGTTCTTCGACTTCTTCAGCTCGAACTTCGCCGCCATGGGGATGCCCTCCGGTTGCACAGGCCAAGAAATGCTGGGACCGCCAGCCGCGTTGTACCCGCTTGCCGCAGCACATGCAACGCCGGGGCAGAGACCCCTGGTCGGGTCGGGATGTACTGCTAGGCAGCCAGGCGCACGCGCGCATCCCGCACTGCGCGGGCTCCCCCATGGCCCGCAGCCGTTGCGCCTTGCCGCCAACCCTTGCGCGACGACTGCCGGTTGCCAGGAGCCGAACCAGCCCTCCCGAACCATCGAACTGTGAGAGAAAATTCTCGCCCCGACAGGATTTCCTTTCTCCCCCACAGCACCCCTACCGATGCGCCACCTTCCAGCCTTTGCCCTCCCCCTGATGGCAGCCTTTGCCGCCTTCAGCCCTGTCCTGCATGCCCGCGAAGACGTTGATCTGAAAGTGACGGGCGTCACCTTCATCGAAGCCCCGCCGGGCCGTGACAAGAACCTCACGGCGTTTGGCGCATCCCCATCGCAAGAAAAGGTGGAGATCAACGCCGTCGCCACGAGCCGCACCCTCCAATTCGTCGAAGCGTCGGGCGGCTTCCCTGACAAGGGCGATGTGAACGTGACCGCAGTCTTTCCCGACAAGAGCAGCCAGGCGTTTGGCAATGCCGAGATGAGCGGGTTCGCAAAGTTCTCTGCGGATGGCCGCACGCGCAGCTTCAACCTGGTCATCAACCGCTTGCCCGACAAACCGGTGAGCGGCCTGATCTTCGAGGGCACACTGCCCTTGAGCGTGGCCAACGGCACCAGCAAGGCCGCCCAGGCGCTGGACCCCCAACGCCTTGGTCCGCTCAAGCTGGGCAGCGTCGACATCCTGCAGTTCAAGGTGGATGGCACCAGCGTGCACTTCCAGGGCAACGACACGCTCCTGCGGATCAAGACACTGTCTCTCAAGCTGCCGTCCGGGCAGATGATTAAGGCCGAGCGTGGCGGTTGGCAGCGCACGAACGCGGACTACAGCCAGACATGGAAGTTCGATGCACCGCTGGCCAAGGGGGAGCTGCAGGCGGAGCTGTACGACGGCATGAAGACCGTGCGGCAACCGGTGCGCTTCGTGGTGGGTCGCCCCTGGTGAACTGAACCGCGCCGGGCGATTGGCAGTGCCACCTAGTCACACGGGTGGCACCTTGTCCGCCGGTGCGGATGGGCAGGGCCTTGTACCGGGAACGGGTGTTGTGCAAGGCCAAGGCCCCAAGACTGAATCGCGCTGAAAGGAATTTTTGGCATTGGACCGTCTAGCCGCCCCGGTCATCCTGGGCACTGGCGCCGTCCATACGGCTTACCAGCCGCTGCGGGGACCTAAGCACCCTCTGCACGAATCATCGCGCCGTGTGCATCTGCGGTCTCGGGCGGCCTGCGGCGTTGCCATTACTCGCAATAGCTACGGCTATGGCTGCGTTTTGCGCCTTGCACTCCTTCCCGATCCGCAGTGCACACTTGGCAGCTCGATGCGTGCAGAGGATCCCTAACCAGACGCCCCCAGCAGCGCCGGCCGCGCATCCTTCGGGTCCTGCCGCTGCGCCCGCGCCACCGACATCAGGATGCCCAGGGCCATGCCCAGGGTGACCATGGCGGTGCCGCCGTAGCTGATGAAAGGCAGCGGCACGCCCACCACGGGCAGGATGCCGCTGACCATGCCCATGTTCACGAACGCGTAGGTGAAGAAGATCATCGACACCGCGCCCGCCATCAGGCGCCCGAACAGGCTGGTGGCGCCCACGGCGATGGCCAGGCCGCGCCAGACCAGCAGCAGGAAGCACACGTTCAGGAACAGGTTGCCCGCCAGGCCGAACTCTTCGGAGAACGCCGCGAAGATGAAGTCGGTGGTGCGCTCGGGGATGAACTCCAGGTGCGTCTGCGTGCCGGCCATGAAGCCCTTGCCCCACACCCCGCCCGAGCCGATGGCGATCATGCCCTGGATGATGTGAAAGCCCTTGCCCAGCGGGTCGCGCGTGGGATCGAGCAAGGTGCAGATGCGCTGCTGCTGGTAGTCGTGCAGCACCACCCAGCGCACGCCGTCGGCGCACAGCTGGTCGCCCAGCAGCACCAGCGTGAAGATGCCCACCCCCGCGATGAGCACGGGGGGCAGGACCAGCTTCCACGACAGCCCCGCAAAAAAGATCACCGACAGCCCCGCGGCCAGCACCAGCAGCGAGGTGCCCAGGTCGGGCTGCTTCATGATGAGCCCCACCGGAATGACCAGCAGCAGCCCTGCCGCCGCAAAGTCGAGCGGGCGCAGCGTGCCTTCGCGCTTCTGGAACCACCAGGCCAGCATCAGCGGCATGGCGATCTTGAGGATTTCGCTGGGCTGGATGACGATGCCCACATTGACCCAGCGCTGGGCGCCCTTCTTGGTGATGCCGAACAGCGCCACCGCCACCAGCAGCGCCACCCCGGCGGCATACAGCGGCACAGCAAATGCCATGAGCTTTTGCGGGGGCACCTGGGCCACCATGAACAGGATGGCGCCCGCGATCAGCATGTTGCGGCCATGGTCGATGAAGCGCGTGCCATGGTCGAAGCCTGAGGAATACATGGCCACGAGCCCCGCGCAGGACAGCAGCATCACCACCAGCAGCAGTGGCAGGTCGAACCCACGGAACAGAGGCATGAAACGCTGCGCGAGCGTGGGTTTGTCAAAAACGGCGGACATCCCCCGATTATCGGCGACCCCACCGGTTGCAGCGGCCGCAGCGGCATGGAGAGCGGATAACAAAACCCGGCGAAGCGGTTCTGGCCAAGCGCCGCGTCGCGGGCAGTACAAGGAGCACGACCAGACGCGGCAACGACGCCAGACAAAGTTTCGCTAGCCGCTCCAAGCCCCCTCAACCCGCCTGCCTAAAGGCCATCACCGCCTGGTTGCGCAGGGTGCGCAGCAGGCCCAGGGCCTTGTCGTCCACCACGATGCCGCCGGGCGTGGACTGGTCGGCATAGATGAGTGCAAAGGTCTGCCCCTTGATCTGCAGGGGCAGCAGCAGGAACGAGGGGGCATCGAGCCCGCTGCGGTACCAGGCCGGCAGCCGGGCCTGCATGCGAGGCTCGGTGGCGTCGTTGATGAGCGTGTCCGCCCCCCGCAGGCACACCGCCGCGAACAGGTCGCCCGGCACCTTGAGCGGGACTTTCAGGGCGCGCACAGCCGCCTCGCTGCCCTCGCCCAGGCCAAAGCGGCCGGTCAGCATGTCGGTGCGCGCCTCGCGCAGGCAAAACACCATGCGGCGAAACCCGAGCGCCCGGAACATCGTCTCCAGGATCATGCGCAGCACGTCGTTGAGCTGAAAGCTCTCCACCATGGCATTGGTGATGTCCTGGATGCCGGCGGCCAGCACCTCGTTGATCTGGGCCACCGACACCGCGCTGCGGGCCTGCGACTCCAGCACCGCGGGCAGCGGCTGGGTTTCGCTCTCGCGCAGTTCGTGCGTCTTCAGCGCATCGTCCTGCACGGCCGCCGCACTGGCTGCGGCGCCGGCTGCCGGGGGCAGCTTCAGCAGCCGCGCGGCCGGCGTGCCGGGGTCCACCCGCAGGTCCAGTGCCTGGGCCAGCGCCACCAGCTTGTGGCGGGCGCGCACGGTGGCGTCGGCAATGTCCTGCGCCGGCAGCGCCAGCGTGCGCGAATAGCGCGTGCCGACCTGCGCCAGGCGGGCATCTGCCTGGCCCGGCTCGCTCAGCAGCAGCGTATTGGCGACCTCGTTGGCCGCCAGGGCCACCCAGCGCAGGCGCTCCACGCCCTGCTCGGGCGCGCGCTGCATGGGCGAGCCCAGCGGTTTGCGCATGCAGCGCTGCAGGCTGTCGGGCAGCGCCCAGACGCGGGCCACGCCCACGCCCAGGTCTTCCAGCCCCAGGCCGAGCACCTGCAAGGCTGCGGACTCTTCGCCGCCTTCGATGCGGCCGGAAGCCACCAGGCTGCGGATCTGGCGGGCTTCCTCGGGGAAGTAGAACTCGCACAGCATGCGGCCCAGGTTCTGGAACATGGCGCCGATGAAGGCCTCTTCCGCCGCCTGGCCGGGCTCGCAGAGCTCGGCGGCCACCGAGCCGGCCATCATCGCGCGCAGGAACTCCTCGCGCATCTGGCTGGCATGGGTCTTGTCCTGCATGTGGTCCAGCAGCACCAGGCTGAGCGCCATGTTGCGCACGGCGTTGAAGCCCACCAGGCTCACCGCCCGCGACACGGTGCTGATGGTGCCGCGCCCCGCGTGCGCGTAGTGCACGCTGTTGACCAGGCGCAGCAGCTTGTTGGTCAGCGCCACGTCCTTCAAGATCTCGTGCGTGAGGTCGCTGATGCTGTCGTCCTCGGAATTGGCCACGCGCTGGATGCGGGCCACCGAATCGGACAGCGCCGGAAAGTCGCTCTTGTGGCGCATGCGCCGCAGGAGGAAGTCGAGCGTGGCGTTGCTCGCGGCGCTGGACGCGCTGGCCGGTGCCGCCCAGGTGCGCAGCGCATCCCGAAAATCCGCGGCCGAGCCGTAGCGCTCGCCCGGCGCGCGCGCCATGGCACGCTGCAGGATGGCCCGCAGTCCATCGTCCACGCCCGGGCCCAGGTCCTGGGGCAGCTGCAGGGTTTCGTTGGCGATGCGGTACAGCGCCTGCCAGGTGTCCTTCTGGTGGATCAGCGGCTGGCCGGTGAGCATCTCCACCAGCACCAGCGCCGCGGAAAACACGTCCATCGCGGGCGACGGCGCCGCGCCCGCCGCGGCCTCGGGCGCCAGGTAGGCGGGCGTTCCGCTGGCCAGCTGCGCATCGGGCTCGGCCTGCACCGGGGCGGCCATGCCAAAGTCCATCACCCGCGCGTGGCGCTGGGTGTCGATCATGATGTTCGACGGCTTCAAGTCCCGGTGCACGATGCCGGCCTGGTGCGCGGCCTGCAGGCCATCGAGCACATCCACCATCAGCGCCACCGCGTCGTGCGGCGTGCAGCGCCCCTGCTGGGCCAGGTGTTCGGCCAGGGTCTTGCCCGGCACGTACTCGAACACGATGAAAGGCTGGCTCCCATGCACGTCGGCTTCGAACACGGGCACGATGAACGGGTGCGCCAGGCGCCCCACATGCCGCGCCTCGCGCAGCCACTGCTCCAGCACCGACGCATCCTGCTCCTGCACGGGGCGCATGAGCTTGATGGCCACCTCGCGCTGCAGGCGTGGGTCCAGCGCCAGCCAGACGGTGGCCTGGGCGCCGCGGCCGAGCATCTTCTTGAGTTCGAACCGGCCCACCGACGCAGGCGGCTTGTCGTTGTTGGATCCCAGGGCCCAGCGTTTGGCGGTGGAAAGCGGGGCAAAATCGGTCATGGTGGGGATCATTGCGGGCCCTTCGACACGGCGCCCATGCCCTGCATCTTATGCCCCGTCCCTGCGTTTTCGCAGCAGTGATTCCCCTGCCTTGTCGTTTTCTGCGCCATGACCACCATGCACCCCGACGCCCCCACCGCCACCCACCTTCTGTACCTGCACGGCTTTCGCTCGTCGCCCCAATCGGCCAAGGCCCGCCAGATGGCCGCGCACGTGGCCCGGCACCATCCGGGCGTGACCTGGTGGTGCCCGCAGCTGCCGCCCTCGCCGCGCGAGGCCATGGCGCTGGTGGCACAGGGCATTGCCCAGTGGCCCGGCGCGGCGATGGGGGTGGTGGGCTCGTCGCTGGGCGGCTTTTACGCCAGCTGGGTGGCACACCACAAGGGGTGCCCGAGCGTGATGCTCAACCCTGCCGTGCACCCTGCGCGCGACCTGGCCCGCTACATCGGCGAGCAGACCAGCTGGCACGACCCGGCGGAGAGTTTTTACTTCCGGCCCGAATACATCGACGAGCTCAAGGCGCTGGACACTTCGGGCCACCCACCGGCCAGCCGTGAGCTGGCCATCATCGCCAAGGGCGACGAAGTGCTGGACTGGCGCGAGATGGTCGCCCGCTACCCCCAAGCCCGCGTGCTGCTGCAAGAGGGCGGCGAGCATGCGCTGGTGAATTTCGAGGAATACCTGCCTGCTGTGGTGGAGTTCCTGGCGCTTTTTCAGCCTTCCGTTTGACAGGACTTCTATCGGAGAACTACGGTCTTTGCAATGCCTGAGACGCGCCAGTACCTATGCGTGTGCCCGCGCTTTTCCATCGCAGATACTCGGTCGGATACGCTAGACGGTAGCGCTTTGTATGAAACTCAGCTTCCTCGTCCTTACCCAACATTGCAGCACTTTCGATCAATAACTCAATGACGCGTGGTTCTGGGGAAAAATGCAAAAGCTCTCGAGCCAAAATGAGAACTTGCGGTGCAGTATCTTGGGTCAAAGTGGTTGCGGATAACAACGCAAAATCCACCTGGTCTGAAAAAAACGGAGTGCCAGATACTTTGGCCATGGTGTCTTCACGAAAATGCGGTGGGCGAAGGGACGATGGCCGATATAACAGGCTGACCTTGTAGTAGTCCCAAGCGAGTATTCCCCCGAGGGCGCAGGCACCTAGCAAGACGATTGTTGCTACTGCCCTTGCGGCCGGTCCGGTAACCCATCGCGGCACTGCTCGTCGCCACAGCAACAGTGTCGCCGCCAGCAATGTAACGACCTGGAAAGGCCCATACCACAGGGGAAATTCCAGCATGCTGTGCACTCCCACAATGGCCAATATTCCCCAAGCTAGCTGACGTGCAGTGTCAGTCTCTCGCCACGGGCGTGCGCGCACGCACCAGATCAGTACCAATGAGCAGAGCGCGAAAGCTACCGGCAACCCCAACTCAACGGCTAAATGCAAAGGCAGATTGTGGGCGTTATCCAGCAGCAGACAAAATCGCTCGCCGCTATAAACGGTGACGTAATGTGCGTAGTCCAGTTCACCCCACCCCCAGCCCAGCCATGGTTTCTGTGCGATCAAGTGCAGCACATTCATCCATAGCACACGTCGACTATTGCAGCTCTGCTCATCCCCGTGGATGCGGTTGAACAAGCCGTCCGTAGTAAAGCCTGTCCAGGCTTGCAGCAACTGTGGCAGCAACCAAGCCGCCACTGCATACACCACCAACCCAGCCATGGAAAGTGCGATGGCCGCGCGACCGGAGCTTGCACGCCAGATCATTAGCAAGCCCACAATCAATAGCCACTGCAACGCGCCAGTACGCGATGCCGTTGCCGCACTGCCGATAACCAGCAGCACCAGCACCCAGGCCAAGAGCATCCCGGCCAGCAAAGAGCACCAGCGCTGTCGCGCACGGATTGCCGTCTGCTGCTCCAAAATCTCACGCCGCTCTGCCAACAACCTTGTTTCGGACTTTGCTTCGATTTGCGCCAGTAGCCACAGCAATGCCCAACCACCAAGACTTAATAAAGTTGCCTGTTGGTTACGCTGTCGCAGGTTACCTATGGCTTGCCCATGCATGGAGCCCTGTATCCAGGGAGACAGTCCAGCGTCACCTGAAAAGTACTGAACCAATCCGATGGTGCCGCCCAAAATTGCTGCCAGCACAAGACCAGCCGCTACTTGCGAGGCAACAGCCGTCCGTGCCCAAGCTGCGCACTGCTCGCGTGTACGCGCGGCGACGCCCACCTGCGCGCGTACGAGCAGCATCGACCATAGGATCATCAAGACCAACCCGCAAGCCCAAGATGCGATCAGGGGCCAGAAATTGGCATTCGGGGCGTCGGTGTAGCCAAAAACGAAAGGAAGCGCCAAGGCCACCATGGACAGTGGAATGGCAATGGCGTCAAAAAGCATGGGCTACTCAAAATCGATACAGATGCAGCTAGGACGGCACCGCTGGGTTGTGAACATCATAGGGGCAGACACCACATCTTCTACACCGCCCCCGCACACTCTGTAGCCCACGGCCACCCATGGGACAATCCCCGCCATGCATGCACTGTTTGAAGAAGCCGGCAAATTCATGGCCGGCCGTATCCTGTCGGAGGCCGATACATCGGCCCAGGTCGAACTCGACTCCGGCAAGCGGGTCAAGGTCAAGGCCGCCAACATCCTCCTGAAGTTCGAAAAACCCGCCCCGGCGGAACTCATCGCCCAGGCGCAGGCCGTGGCCGAGTCCATCGAACTGGACCTGGCCTGGGAGTTCGCGCCCGAAGACGAGTTCGGCTTTGCCGACCTGGCGCGGGACTACTTCTCCGAGAACGCCACCCTGGTCCAGCAGGCCGGCGCCCTGTTCCGACTGTACGACGCACCGCACTACTTCCGCCGCGCGGGCAAGGGCCGGTTCAAGAAGGCATCGGCCGAGATCCTGCAGCAGGCGCTGGCCGCCATCGAGAAGAAAAAAGCCCTGCTCGCGCAGATCGACGAGTGGGCCGCAGCGCTCGGGCGCGGTGAGTGCCCCCAGCCCATCCGCGACCAGCTCTACAAGATCTTGTTCAAGCCGGACAAGAACGCGCCCGAATACAAGGCCGTGGTGGACGCCAGCCGCGCCACGCACACCGCGCCGCTCGACCTGCTGCAAAAGGCCGGCGCCATCGACTCGGCCTACCAGTTCCACTGGAAGCGCTTTCTGTTCGAGAACTTCCCCAAGGGCACGGGCTTTCCGGCCGTCACGGCGCCCGTCATTGCCGACGAGCTGCCGCTGTCCACCGCGCAGGCGTACTCCATCGACGACTCGCAGACCACCGAAATCGACGATGCGCTGTCGGTGCAGGGCCTGGGCACGGGCACCGTGGTGCTGGGCATCCACATCGCCGCGCCGGGCCTGGCGATCCAGCCGGGCAGCGCCATCGACCAGTTGGGCCGCGCGCGCCTGTCCACGGTGTACATGCCGGGCTACAAGATCACCATGCTGCCCGACGATGTGGTGCAGACCTACACGCTGGACGAGGGCCGCGCCAACCCGGCCGTGTCGCTGTACGTGACCATCGACGAAGCCACGCTGGAGTTCAGGAGCTCCGAGACCAAACTGGAGCGCGTGCACGTGGTGGCCAACCTGCGCCACGACCAGCTCGACGCGGTGGTGACGGAAGAATGGCTGGCCAACCCGGCGTTCGAGCATCAAAACGACCCGCAGCGCTTGTCTGACCTGCGCCCCCAGCTATCCTTTTTGCACCGCCTGGCCAAGGACCTCAAGGCCCGCCGCGAAGTCGTGCGCGGCAAGCCCGAGAACTTCAACCGGCCGGACTACAACTTCCGCCTGGTCGGCAACAACGGCGCCGAGCCCACGGGCGACGAGCAGGTGCAGATCAGCGTGCGCCAGCGCGGCGCGCCGCTCGACCTGATCGTGGCCGAGGCCATGATCGTGGCCAACAGCACCTGGGGAAGCTGGATGGCCGAGCTGGGCGTGCCCGGCATCTACCGCAGCCAGGCCAGCATGGCGCCGGGTGTGAAGGTGCGCATGGGGACCAAGGCGCTGCCGCACGCGGGCATCGGCGTCAAAGCGTATTCGTGGGCCACGTCGCCCCTGCGCCGCTACACCGACCTGGTCAACCAGTGGCAGATCATTGCCTGCGCCCGCCACGGCAAGACCGCCGCGCTGGCTGCGCCCTTCAAGCCCAAGGACGCCGACCTGTTCTCCATCATCAGCAGCTTCGACGCCGCCTACAGCGCCTACAACGGCTACCAGGGTGGCATGGAGCGCTTCTGGACGCTCAAGTACGTGGAGCAGAACGGCATCACCGAGCTGAACGCCACCGTCTTCAAGGAAGGCCCGGGCGGAAGCTTTTTGGTGCGAGCGGACGACATTCCGCTGGTCTTCCCGGTGCTGGGCGCGCAGAACCTGCCGCGCGGCGCGCGCCTGAAAGTCAAGCTGGGCGAGGCGGACGAGATCACCCTCGACATCCACGGCACCGTGATCGAGCGCCTGGACGATCCGGCCGATAGCAGCGACGACGGTCCGGTGGAGGACGCCGAGGAAGACGACGACGCCGTGGCCGGCCCGATCGCCATCGCGGTGGATGTGAACGAGGCCCCCGCCGAAGCCGCTGCGGCAGCCGCGGCTTCCTGACCGCCTGCAACAGCCACCGACAGCCCCGTAACACCCCCTGATAATTGCCGGCGATGAAACTCCCCGCCTTTCTCCGCACCTTCAGCACGCTGCAGCTGGCGCTGGGCGTGTCCATCGCCGTGCACGCTGCGCTGATCTCGGTGCGCTTCATCGACCCCGAGGGCTTCAACCGCGTGTTCCAGGACACGCCACTCGAAGTCATCCTGGTCAATGCCAAGTCGAACGAGCGCCCGGACAAGGCCCAGGCGATCGCCCAGTCCAACCTGGCAGGCGGCGGCGATGCCGAGAAGGGCCGGGCCACCAGCCCCCTGCCCTACTCGGCCCTCACCGCCATCGGCGACGACTTCGAGGAAGCGCAGCGCAAGATGGACGCGATGCAGGAGCAGCAGGCCCAACTGCTGGCCCAGTTGCGCAAACAGCTGGCCACCCTGCCCGAGCCCGACCCGCGCAAACCCAGCCAGAGCGCCGAGCAGGTGGCCGAGCAGGAAAAGCGCCGCCAGCTCGTCAAGCTGCTGGCCGAGATCGAAAAGCGCATCAACGAAGAAAACTCGCGCCCCAAGAAGCGCTACATCAGCCCCGCCACGCGCGAGGAGGCCTACGCCATCTACTACGACGGCCTGCGCCGCAAGGTGGAAGACAAGGGCACCGAGAACTTCCCCGAACAGGGCGGCAAGAAGCTGTACGGCGAGCTCACCATGATCGTCACCGTCAACCACGACGGCCGCGTGCTCGACACCGAGATCGTGCAAAGCTCGGGCAACGCCACCCTGGACCGCCGCGCCGAGGCCATCGCCCGCGCCGCCGGACCCTTTGGCACCTTCGACGCCGACATGCGCAAGAAAGCCGACCAGATCGCCATGGTGGCGCGCTTCAAGTTCACCCGGGACCAGACGCTGGAGACGAGTGTGAGGTAGCTCCCCCTTGAGTCGCCTGCGGCGCCTTCCCCCCGGGGGGACGCTGCCAGCGGCCTGGCAAAGCCAGTTCCGCGGCAGCCCTCGCCCGGCACCGCCCCCTGCATGCAGCCCCCGTTGTTGTTGTTCCCATGACCTCTTCGTCTTTCCCCGCTGATCTGTACTGCGTGATGGGCAACCCGGTAGCGCACAGCCGCTCGCCCGCCATCCACGCCCGCTTTGCCGAACTGACGGGCGAATCGCTCACCTACGAGCGCCGCCTGGTGCCCATGGACGGCTTCGCCCAAGGGGTGCGCGAGTTCGCGGCCCAGGGCGGGCGCGGCTGCAATGTCACCGTGCCGTTCAAGATCGACGCGCCGGGCCTGGCCACCGAATCCAGCGCGCGCGTGCAGCTGGCGGGTGCGGCCAACACCCTCACCTTCCGCACGGACGGCAGCATCTACGCGGACAACACCGACGGCCTGGGCCTGGTGGCGGACATCACCCGCAACGCCGGCGTATCGCTGGCCGGACGCGACGTGCTGCTGGTGGGCGCGGGCGGCGCCGCGGCCGGCGTGCTGGGCCCCCTGCTGCTGGCAGGCGTGCGGCACATCACCGTGGCCAACCGCACGTTGGAAAAAGCCCAGGCGCTGGTGCAATCGCACAGCGCGCTGGCAACGCTACAAAAATCAGAGCTGCTGGCGCTCACCCCGCAAGCGGTAGAGGCCGATTTCGATGTGATCATCAACGCCACGGCCACCAGCCTGGCCGGCGCGGGCGTGCCCGTGGCGCCCCGCGTGCTGCGCCCCGGCAGCCTGGCCTACGACATGATGTACGGCCCCGCCGCGCAGGGGTTCCTCGACTGGGCCCGCCAGCACGGCGCCACGCCGCGCGACGGGCTGGGCATGCTGGTGGAGCAGGCGGCCGAGGCGTTCCTGCTGTGGCGCGGTGTGCGCCCGCCTTCGGCGCAGGTGCTGCAGGAAATGCAGCAGGCCGCTTGAGCCACGGCACTGCCATGATTCCCCTTGAACCGTTCACGCTGAGCCTGTCGAAGCGCCGCGCGAAGCTTCGACCCGCTCAGCCCGCACGGTTTTGCAAGGGCGGGACCCTCCATCCACAACACCCAACACAGAGAAAAACGCTCCAATGAAAGCCGTGCTGCGCTGGCTGGGACTGGTGGTGCTCGCGTTCGTGGCGCTGCAGCTGTTCTTCGTGGTCCGCATCGCGGCCATGACCGTGATCGACCCGGAATCCACCAGTTTCCAGCGCTCCGAAGCCTGGGCCCAGCTGTCCACCACCGGCCACGTGCGCTGGCGCCAGCAATGGGTGCCGTATGCCGGCATCTCCGACACCCTCAAGCGCGCCGTGATCGCCTCGGAAGACGACGGCTTCGTCAGCCACGACGGCGTGGACTGGAACGCCATCGAAAAAGCCTGGGAGCGCAATGCCAAGGCCGAAGCGCAGGCGAGCAAAGCCCAGGCCCGCGCGCCAGACCGCCCGCAGCGCGCGCCCAAGATCCGCGGCGGCTCCACCATCACGCAGCAACTGGCCAAGAACCTGCTGTTGTCGGGCGAGCGCACGCTGCTGCGCAAAGGCCAGGAGTTCGTGCTCACGCTGCTGCTGGAGCAACTGCTCTCCAAGCAGCGCATCCTGGAGATCTACCTCAACAGCGTGGAATGGGGCGAAGGCGTGTTCGGCGCCGAGGCGGCCGCGCAGCATTACTTTCGCAAAAGCGCGAGCAAACTCAGCGCCGGCGAAGCCGCCCGCCTGGCCGTGATGCTGCCGGCCCCCAAGCGCTTTGAAAAAGCGCCAGGCTCGGCCTACCTGGCCGGGCGCACCCGCACGATCATGGCGCGGATGGGGAGTGCGGAGCTGCCGTGAACATGGCGCCCGCGCGTCGCTGCAACGGCTGGCCGCACATCACCCCGCCAGATCAATCTGACGCCGCCGCACCAACCGCAGCACCACCGGCGCATCAGGCCGCAGCGTCACGTGCAGCTGGGGCGCACACGCCACCGCCGGCTCGGGCTGCCGCAGCGTGTACCGCTGTAACAGCATCGCCGCCAGCAGCGTCATCTCCAGCATCGCAAAGTGCTGCCCGATGCACACGCGCGGACCCACGCCGAAGGGAATCCACGCGCCCTTCTCGATGGATGCGGCCCCCTCCAGAAACCGCTCGGGCACGAACCGGTCGGCCTGTGCGAACCAGCGCTCGTCCCGGTGCAGCACCCACGGGGTGATGCGCAACATGGCGCCCCGCGGCACGGCCACGCCGCCCAGCGTGATGGGCGCGGTGGTGCGGCGGGTCATCAACGCAGCCACCGGCGGGTACAGGCGCAGCGCTTCCTTCAGGGTGGCGGTCAGCCAGGGCAGTTGCGCCATGTGCTCGGGCCCCGGCGTGCCGCCCTGCAGCACGGTGTCCACCTCGGCCTGCGCGCGCCGGGCGGCCTCGGGGTGCTCGGCCAGCAGGCGGCTCCACCACAGCAGGGCAGTGGCGCTGGTCTCGTGGCCCGCCTGAAAGCTCACCATGCACTGGTCGAACACCTCCTGCGGCGATAGCGGCTCGCCGGTGGTCTCGTCGTGCAGTGCCAGCAGCATGTGCAGCAGGTCGGCGCGCTCGGGCGCTGGCGGGCCTTGCGGCGCGTCTTTTTCTTGCCGGCGGACATCGATGTGCCGCTGCACCAGGCCGCGCAGGGCCTTCAGCGCGCGGCGCTTGGCGGCCTTGCCGGGCAGGGGCAGCCAGTCGGGCAGCGTGAACGGCATGAACATTTCGCGGAACGCGGCGGCCGACAAGGTCTGCGTGGCCCAGGCCGCATCGCGCGCATCGGCCTGCGCCGATTCGCTGAACAGGGTGCGCAGGATCACGTCCATGGCCACATCGGTCCAAAGCGTGTCCATGGTCACCAGGGCCTCGGACTGGCCTGCGGGCACGGCCGCGTCGAGCGCGGTCTGCGCCGCGTCGGTCATGAGCTGCGCGTAGCCCGCCACGCGCCGGGGGCTGAAGGCCGGCATCAGCATGCGCCGCTGGCGCTGCCAGGTGTCGCCTTCGGTCACCAGCACGCTCTGGCCGAACACCTGCTCGAACACGGCGATGCCACGCTCCCAGCGGATGAGCGAGTCGGCGTGGGTGACCATCGCCTCGCGCACCAGCGCGGGCGACATCAGGTCCCAGGCGTCTTCATTGACGATGCGCATGCGGGTCAGATCGCCGTGGTCGCGCTGCAGGCGCTGCACGAAGCCCAGATAGTCCGCTCGCATGGCACGCAGCAGGGGCAGGCCCCACCATCGGTGGGGCGGGCCACCGGCTTTCAACGTGGGCGCGCTGGACGCTGGAGCCGCCAAAGAGGCCGAAGATGCACCAGGCAGGGGGGTGTGGACGGACGTGGTTGGGTTCATGCCGCCGATGGTGCGGGGCGATCGCGCGGCGGTCTTGAACGAATTCGACATCCGCACTGGCCTACACTCGCCGCGCATGGCCACCCTGGTTTCCTCTGCCGCACGCCAGCCCGACGGGCTGATCCCTTCGGGCCAGCTCTGGCTGGCACGCCCCACGCTCGCGGCCTGCCTGCGCGGCACCATCGTGCGCAGCACGGTGGGCCATGTGCTCAGCGACGAGGACCGCATCAACCGCTTTCCGGCCACGCCGCTGTGCAGCCTGAGCTGGTGGTTTGCCGGCCGCAGCGAACACTTGGTGCCCCAGCGGCCCGACACCATGGCCGACCTGAACAGCCCGCGCGAGGCCTACCCCGGCCGCTGGGTTCTGGCAGGCCCGCAAACCCGCCCCAGCAGCAGCCATTGCGCCGGGCCCACCCACGCGATGATGGTGATGTTCATGCCCGATGCGCTGCACCAGCTCACCGGCCTGGAGCCGCAGGCGCTGACCGACCGCATGGTGGACGCGCAGACCCTGTTGCCGCCGGAGTGGATCGCGATGTGCGAGGCCGTGCAGCGCCAGGCCGACGACGCTGCCCGCCTGGAATGCCTGGAAGACTTTCTGGAGCCCCGCTGGCAGGCCTGCCGCCCCACGCAACCGCTGCACACGCAACGCTACGGCGACTGGGCCGCGCACCTGGCGCAGCGCGCCGCCATGTCCGCGCCGGGCCGCAGCCTGCGCCAGCTGGAGCGGCGCATCAAGCGCTGGGCCGGGCTGCCGCTGCGCGAGCTGCGCGGCTTCGGCAAGGCGGAGCAGGCGTTCTTCAACACCATCGCGGCCGACACCGCAGGCGAGTCGGTGAAGTGGGCCGACGTGGCCGCAGGGGCGGGGTTTTCAGACCAGTCGCACCTGTGCCGCGTGACGCGGCGCATCACCGGGTATGCGCCGCAGGCGCTGTACGAGGGCATCCACCGGGAAGAGGCTTTCTGGGTGTACAGGATCTGGGTGTAGCGTGTTGGCTCGCTGCCGTGGCGCGGTGCTGCGCCACGCAGCGGCCTGGCGTCTTCAACCCGCAAGCGAGTCCGGGTAGCGGACCCGGTGGGCCTCGGTCGGCAGTGGCACCTCCCACCGGTACAGCATCTCCAGCAGCCGCTTGTTGGACAGCGTGGTGTCGCGCCGCTGGTTGCGCGCCAGCAGCTCCGCACGGGGCCTCTCCAGGTATACCAGCTCCACGTCGGCCTGGTAGGCAAAGCACAGGTCCAGCGACTTCGAGCGCATCTGATCGGAGAGGTGGGTGGCGTTCCACACAAAAGGCCGCTTCTCGCGCAGCAGTGCCTTGGCCTTGTCGATGGCGCCGTGCGCCACCAGGCCTTCGTTCTTGCCGTGCGCGAGGCCCAGTTGGGCCCGCATGTCGTCGAACGACACCACCGGCCAGTCTTTGCAGTGGGCGGCCACCCAGGTGTCCTTGCCCGACGCGGGCAGGCCCGACAGCACGACCACGCGCGAGCCTGCCTCTTGGAAGAGCGGGTAGTCAGGGTGCACGCTGGCGCCGCGAAAGTAGCTCACGGCCGTGTGCGCATCGGCAAAGGCGCGCGGCAGGCCAAAGCAGTTTTCCTCGCGCGCCAGTTCGCAGAACAGCTCGATGGCATCGAGCGTGCGCTGCATGTCCGGGCAGATGCGGCCGCGCATGTCGGCCTCGGCCAGCAGCGCCAGCAGGCGCAAGTCCACCTGCCAGGACAACTGGCGCACGGTGAACTCGGGCGACCAGCCCTTGCGCGATGTCTCCAGCGCATAGAAGGGCACCTGGTGCACCGCAATGAGCCGGCAGATCGCCTCGCGCACCGCGAACGGCGCACCCGCGTCCCAGAGCGCAATGCGGGCGTCGATGGCACCCTTCTTGGAGTGCCCGGGCTGCCCGATGCGGCCCGTGGCCTCGTCGATGACGGTGGTGCTGCACTTGGCGATGTCGTGCAGCAGCGCGGCGAAGAACACGACTTCCTGGTCGGCCCTGCGCAGCTGCGCATACGCCGGCGCAGCCAGCAGCGCACGCACCACCATGCAGGTGTGCGTCCAGACGTCGCCTTCCGCGTGGTACACGGGGTCTTGCGGCGTCGTCGCCGCCAGCAGCAGTTGCGGGAATGCCTCCAGGCACCGCGCGAAATCCGGGTCCTGCCCGGCGGCAGGGACCAGGCCCTGCATGTCTTTCCATTGCATGTTGTTCTCCTTGCGGCAGGTGGTGTTGCACCACCTGCCGGATAGCCACGTCGTTGCCTGGCTTGCGCAGCGCGCTCTGTCAGCACGTTGCGCCTGCGCGCCGGGCCGTGGCCGTTGATGGGTGCCGGGATGGCACCCGGCGGGTCATTGCGTCAAGCACCGGGCCAGCGCCCGCCGCCTGGCAGCGGCCAGTGCTTGTCCACCTCGGCCGCGAACAGGTCGACGCCGGGCCTTAAGCGGTTGGGGATGATCGGCCGCTCGCTGTGGTGCGACTGCGAATCCAGAATGGTCTGGATGAAGTCCGGCCGCACGAGCTTGTAGCGCCCCACCGTTTTCCCGTCCGCCTCGGCCTTGAGGTACAGGCCTTCGGCCAGCTCCGACGTGTCGGTCTGCCGCCAGCACAAGGCCCGGTCGAGCTGCAGGCGCGCCACGTCTTCATCGAAGGCGTCGCGCCAGCGCGCCGTGCGGCCGAGCGAGGGCGCCACCATGGCCTGTAGGTCCTGCAGCCGCTGCGGTGCGGGCCCGGCGTACAGCACCGGCACCGACACCACCGGCAGCGGTGCCAGCAGCGCATGTCGCCGCGAGGTGTCCAGAAACTCGCCCGTCGCGCGGTCCCAGATGTCGAACTCGCAAAACAGGTGCGGCAACGCGTCGTAGTACACCGAATGCTTGGCGTGCATGAACTCGCCGTACATCACGTAGCGGTCTTCCAGCACCTGCAGCAGGCGCGACTCGTGCGCGCGGGCCCACTGCTTGAACAGGTTGAACTGCCGCTCGCGGCCGCCCATGCGGTCCACGTCCAGGTAGTGGCCGCGGGACTGCAGCCACAGCTGGCCTGCGGCATCAAAGCTCAGGCCCGCGTTCGCGGCATCGAGTTTTTCTTCGACCACCAGGGTGAGGCCGCTCAGGGCGCTCAACGGTACAGGGTCGCCCTTGTCGCCGGGCTGGTAGCGGGACCCCTGCAGATGGGGCGTACGGGGGTATTTCGCGAGTTCGCGGTTGTGCAAAAGAATGGTGTGCGTCATGACAGTCTCCGGTGGGGTGCGAACCAGGCCCGAACAATCGGGGCCTGGGACGGGCCGAAGACAACGCAGCACATCGCGCGGTGATCGCGGATGGCAGGCTTCAAGCGCTGTGGAGCGATGGCGCAGCCGCTAGGACGCGGCCGGCAGATCGTGCTTCACTGGCTTATCGCATTCGCACACGAGTGGCATAACCCGGGGCTTGAGGCCGCGGGCTTCGTGTGGCGTGTCGTTCAGCAGGAACGGTGAATGCGGGGCATGTGAATCTCGCAGAGATGGGGGTTTTTGGAAGGGCCGAATACTAAGGCGGCGAGGCCACGTGCTGCAAGCGGAATGCGCCACGCTGGCGTTTTGGCGCCACACACGGCGCACCCGTCGCTGCGCTAGCTGACGCACCCGGGGCGATCCACTCGCAGTGCCACTAGAAGGTCCAGCGTGCGCTCAGGCGTGCGCTGCGTGGCTCCATGGGATGCACGTGGCGCCCCTCGATGCCGACGCCGTTGCAGTCGCCCCGTGCCGATTCTCCGGCCGTGCAGGACGCATAGAAGTACTCGATGTCGTTGCCCTTTTTACCGGCCAGGTTGAACACATCCAGGCCCAGCGTGAGCTCTTTGTTCACGGCGTAGCGCAGGCCGGCGTTGAGCACGGTGTTGGCGCGCGAGCGCACGGAGTTGAGCGTGTCCAGCGCCCGCGGGCCCATGTAGCGCAGTCGCAGCGATGCGGTCAGCGGCCCCTCGGTATAGACCCCGCCCACGGCCAGCACACGCTCCACCGCGTTGTCGATGTGGTTGCCTTCGCCCGCAGGCGCCGTGCCGCGAAAACGCGCACGCGACAACGCCGCATCGGCCTCCAGGCGCCAGCGCGCGTTGGGCTTCCAGCGCACCGTAGTTTCGATGCCGCGGCGGTAGCTTGTGCGGCCCGGCTCGGTGCTGCCCGCGTCGCCCACGTAGACCAGTTCCGAATCGAGCTTGAGTTGCCACAGCGCCGTGGTAACGGTCAGGTCGTCACCGGGTTGGTAGCGCCAGCCGATCTCGCTGCCCACGCCCCGGACGAGTGCGGGCACGCGGTCGGCAGGCAGACCGCTTTGCGGGTCGACCTGGATGGTGGCCCCGCGCACGTCGTTGCTGTGCGACCCCACGCCCATATTCAGGTACAGCTCGTGGGCAGGGGTGACCGCCCAGGCCAGGCCTGCCTTGGGGCTGACCAGGGTGTCGTGCCCGGTGCCGCTGTTGGCAGCGCCGTAGACAGCCTCGCGGCCTTGCACGTCGTACCGCAGCAGGTCGCCGCGCAGCCCGGCGTAGCCGCGCAGGCGCTCGGTGAAGCTCACGAACTGCTGCACATGTACCGACAGCATGTCTTGCGACACCTTGTCGTTGCGCACCGTGGACAGGCGCTGGCGGGCCGCCGTGTTGTACAGCCCTACTTCGCCGATGCGGTCGCCGCGCCATTGCGCTCCCAGGCTGAGCACCCCGTCCAGGCCCGCGATGCGGTTGGATACGCTGCGGGAGGCTTGTGCGCCCAACACGCGGCGCCGGTCCGACTGCTCGAACTGGTCGCCCTGCAGGGGGTCGCGCAGAAAGTAGGTGAAGTCGGAGAACAGGTCGAACCGGTAGTCGATGGCGTAGGCGCTGACCTGGGTCTGGCCCTGCGGGTCGTTGTCGAACCACTTGCCGGACAGGCTCAGCCGCCGGGAGCTGCCGCCATCGGTGGGGTTGAGAGAGCCGAAGCGCGGCAGCTCGCCGCTGTCGATCAGGCGCTCGGGAATCTGGTCGGTGGCGTTCCAGCGGTTGCGATACGCCATGCCCGTGACGCTGAAGCCGCGTGTGGGCGAGCCCTGCGCATAGCGCACCACGGCGTTGATCTTGCGCAGGCGCTCGGGCACGTCCCAAGGGCCGTCGTTGCCCTCGAGCTCGATGGCGCCCAGCCAGGTCTGGTCGTCCCGGGTGCGCGAGCCAGCGGCCAGCAGGCGGCGCAGGTTGTGCGGGCCCAGGGTCACCTCGGCGAACGGCGCATCCAGCGCGCTCATGTAGTCCAGCGAGGCGCTGCCTGCCACCGAGAAGTCGCCGCTGTCGGCAAAGTAAGGGCCCTTGCGGTAGCGCACGCCCGACACCAGGTCGGGGATCAGGAAGTTCAGGTCGGCAAAGCCCTGGCCGTGGCCATGCGTCGGCATGTTGACCGGCATGCCATCCACCGTGACCGAGAAGTCGGTGCCATGGTCCAGGTTGAAGCCCCGCAGGAAGTACTGGTTGGCCTTGCCGTCCCCCGAGTGCTGCGTGGCCACGACACCGGGCACCGCCTCGACGATGTCACCGGGGCGCAGCTTGGGGCGGGCCTGAAAGGACTCTTTTTCCACCGCGCCTTCGCTGGCACTGTCGGCCACTCCGATGGCCATGTCTCTGGGGCCGCGCACATCCACCTCGGGCAGGTGCGTGGGCTGCTGGGCCCCAGCCTGCAGGGAGGCCATGGTGGCCGTGCCGGCCATGAGGATGCCGAGCGCGAACGGACGCGGCGATGTCATGCGTGAGAGCTTCATGTTGTCCTTGCGAGGATGCCTGCGGATGTGCGTTCACTCTTTCAAGACCGTTCGGGCTGAGCCTGTCGAAGCCTTGCGCGGCGCTTCGACAAGTCTGTCTTGAGCCCGTCGAATGGCTCAACGTGAACGGTTTTTTGCGTTTCTGAAGACAAATGGATCAGGGGTCATGCTGCGCACGCCATCAGCCGGAAAACGCCACCCGCTGCACCGTCCAGTACAGCGACAGCACGATCAGTGCCACCGACCCGCCCTTGACGACGATGGTGCCGTAGCCCGCCCACCGGGCCAACACCAGGGACACGGCGCACCACACGGCCACCACCATGAGCTGGCCCGCCTCGACCCCCAGGTTGAACCCCGCCAGGGCCCACACCAGCAGGCCGCCGGAGACGCCCGCCTCGATCAGCGCGCCCGAGAATCCCAGCCCGTGCACAAGCCCGAAGCACAGCGCCAGCAGGTCGCTGCGCAACCCCTTCACCGGGAACAGGTTGAGCAACGCCGACACGCCGATGCTGATGGCGATGGCCGGCTCGACCCAGTTGCCGGACACCGTCACCCAGCCCAGGCCCGCCAGTACCAGGGTGATCGAATGGCCCACGGTGAAGCTGGTCACGGTGATGAGCAGCGCCTTGAGGCCGCCCCAGCGGGCACCGCCATGCGGGCCTGCAGCCGGCACGGCCGATGCTGCGCCCTGCGTGCTGCCGCCACGCCGCAGCATTGAAATGGGCAGCAGCAGGGCCAGCAGGAATGCCAGGTGGTCATAGCCCTCCAGGATGTGGTGCACACCCTCGGCAACGAAGTGCACCAGCGTGGCCGGGCCACCGCGGGCCGCTGCAACCCCCTCCTGTGCGGCAGTGCCGCGGCCCACCGCGCGCAGATCGGTGCGCGAACGATCGTCGGGTGCCAGCACTGCAGCGAGCGGCTGGCCGCCCAGTTGACCGCTGACCAGCAGGCGATGGGTGGGGTCGATCCCCTGCATCAGGCGGTAGTCGATCGCCAGCGTCTGCGCCGGGCCACAGTCGAGTGCGGCCGCCATGCGGATATAGCGCCCGTCGGTGCGCTGCTCCAGCGCGTCGAAGCGCCAGGCCACGGGCTGCACTGCATCGCCACAGCGCCACTCGATGCCCTTTTCCACCCACTCGGCCAGCGCCCGCGTGGCCTGCTTGATCTCGCCCCAGGTGAGCCGGCGGTCGCCATCGGCGTCCAGGCGGTCCACTGCGGCGTCTACGTCCTTAAGCGCCAGCGAGAGCTGCAGCGCCACGGTGCCTGCGGGCGCTGCTGGCACTGCCGCAGCTGCTGATGCTGAAGCTGCTGATGCTGCTGATGCTGCATCGCTGGTGTCGTTGACGCGCAGATAGGCGTCGCTGGCCTTGTGCGCCCATGCCGAGGGTGCCGCGGCGCAGGCAGCAACCAGGGCCGCCGCGATAAATGCTTGTCGGAACAGGAGCGTGTGCCTCACTTGTTGCTCCCCCGCGCCTGCCAGCGCGCCAGGCGAGCGTCCTGCAGGCCCGTACCCTGGAAGGCCTGGACCACCTTGCGATGCGCGGCCGCATCACCGGACTGTTCGGACGTCTGCAATGCAAGCCACCAGTCGAGCGGCTCCTTTTGCAGGGCCAGGTTGGACTGCGCCGCGCGCCAGGCATCCTGGGGCTGCCCCTGCAGCCACAGCGCCAGCAGCGAGCGCTCACGGGCATGTGCGTCCAGGGCCTCGCCACGCGCTGCAAGGGCCGCGAACCGGGCCTCCAGCTCGGTCGAGAGCGCCTGCGCCTGCACGGTGTTGCCCATGAGCCGCAGGGCGTGGGCACGGCGCAGCAGCACGGCGTCGCTGGCGGGCTGGGCCTTCAGCGCCTCTACCGCATCCGCCGGGCGGCCCAGGCGCAGCAGCAGGTCGGCGTAGGCCAGGGCGGTGTATCCGTCAGGCGCTGCGGCCAGGCTGGCGCGGTAGGCCGCATCGGCGGCATCGTCGCGACCGGCGCGCTCTTCGCTTTCTGCCAGCAGCGACTGCAGCCAGGCCCGGTCGGCCGGTTCGCGTGCTTGCTGGATGAGCGCACTGAACCCGCTGCGCGCGGCATCGCTGTGGCCCTGCAGGGAGCGGCTTTCGAGCAGGCAGGCGGTGGCATAGAGGGCGGCGCCATGGCGCGCCACGTTGCGGCAGGCGCTCTCGGACGCGGGGTAGCGGGCGGCCACCCGCTCCAGCGTGGCCAGGGTCAGCCAGCCCTGCACCTGCGCGGGGTCGGCCTGCAGCGCACGCTGGAGTGTTTTGCGTGCGGCGTCGAATTCATGGCGGCTTTGCTCCACCGTGGCCTGCAGCACCGCCAGCTCGGCAGGCGCATCGGGCTTGCCCCACCACACGGCCAGCACGGCCTGTGCGCGGCCCAGGTAGCGGGGGTCGGCCGTCTCGCGTGCCAGGGTGATCCAGCGGCGCGCGGCCACAGCCGCCGCCTGGGGTGTGGCCGGCGTGACGCTGATCCGCGCGGGCAGGATCTCGATCACCTCCGCGTCGGACGCCGGATGCAGGTCTTGCAGGGCGGCCGCCGCCGAGGTCACGAGGCCGCAGGCAAGGCAGATCCCCCAGAAGAGGCGGACAGGTTTTTTCATGGGATGAGCCTGGATGGGCCGGGATGGACGGCAATGAGAGAAAGGCGGGCTGGAACGCCCGCGCAGGCCATGCCACGGCCGCGCGGCCATCCGCGCAGCCGTGGCCCGGGCAACGATCTACAGACGGGTGTCTGGCTCGTCCGTGTCGCTGGTGGACAGCACGATCTGGTCCACCGACGCTGGCTCTGCCGTGTCCTGCAGGGTGGCTGCAATCGGCTGGGTGTAGGCAAAGGCATCGACCACGCGCGGGCCCTCTACCGGCCCTGCGCTGTCACTGCCGCCGCCGCCGCCGCACGCTGTGAGCGCCAGGGCACCTGCAGCCGCCAGGGCGGCTTGTTGAATCTTGATGTTCAGCATGGTTGCATTCCTCGCATCAGAAGTTCTTGGCGCCTGGCAGCGGCGTGTTGACGTAGGGGAAGGCCTGCTTGTAATCCGTGGCCTTGGTGCGCGAACCGTCCACGAACTCGACGCCGCCTGCCGGCGCATCGGAAGGCTTGCAGCCCACCTTCAGCGCATCGTTGGCCCCGGTCAGCGTGCACAGGGCGCCCATGGCCACGCGCAACGAGACATCCACCACATCATCACCCAGCCGGCGTCCGTTGGGGAAGCCAGCAGCATCGCCGGCCACCACGCCCAGCGATTTCTGGGCACTTGCGGGGGTGGCTGCAATGCTCGTGTTCAAGCGCAGCATTTCTGCCAGCGGGCCACCCGTACCCAGCGCCGTGATGTTGGCCGGGCGGTTGACCGTGGGCAGCCCGGTGAGGAACGCGGTCATCAAGTCCGTGCGCGGGAAGTTGGTGGGCGCCTGTGCACCGAACAGCACCTGGATCAGCGCCGGCAGCGTGGGGTGGGTCACGTAGTCCGCAAAGTTGGCGGCATCGTCCTTGGGCTTGGAGCCATTGAACTTGTCCTTGTCCTTGAGGCCGATGACGACTTCATTGACCAGGGGCATGCCCAGGCGCGATACCTGCGTCCACGCGCCGCCGGCTTTCTCGGTGGCCTGCAGGCCCGAGTCGGGCTTGCCGTTGAGCACGCGGGCCTGGCGCAGGCTGGCCGTGGTCCAGCCGCCGATGACCTTCTCGCCCGATGCCGCGGTCAGGCAGTTGGTGGGCATCTCGACCGCGAGCGAGGTCACGTTCTTGTTGGCAATCTGGCCTGCGCCAAAGGCAGCGGCATTGGCCTCGCTGGTGATGACCGCGGCCGGTGCGTTGACCAGGTCGAAGATGGTGCCCAGTGAGACCGGGAACGGGTCCTGCCGCTGGCCCACGAACACCTTGCCCGGTGTGGCGCAGCCCGGCACGTTGATGCCGTACACGTACTTGCCGGCGTAGGCGTCGTAGGCTGCGGCGTTGCCCAGCGATTTCTCACCGATGTAGTCGATGGGCTTGGTGAAGGTGGTGCCCCCGCCGGCCATCGTGATCTGCTCGCGCTTGCCGGTGCGCCGGTCGCCGCGCACGATGAACATCTCGTACTCTTCACGGTAGGACACCGGGTCTGCCGCAGCGCCGCTGATGCCGCCGGCATTGCGCAGCGGAATGGCGACCTTCTTGCGGTTGCCGTCGGGGCCGATGTCCAGGGTGATGCCGGCGCCTGCATTGTTCAGCGTGTTCTTGAAGCGGAACTGGAAGGTGATGTCTTCCGAGGCATCGCCATTGTTGTCGATATGGATCTCGTACAGCGCATTCGGGTCCAGGCTGAAGTAGTTGGGGCCGCCGTACGGGTCCTGCAGCGGCAGGTAGTTGGCGATCATGGTGACGAAGCCGCCGCGCCCCGACTCATAGCTGTTGAAGAGATAGAAATCCGCCCCATCGACCTTGGGCTGGGTCGTGATGAACGGCGCCTCGCGGTGGCTAGACGCCAAGCTGACGCCGGCTGTGCAAGCGGCCAATGCCGCAAGCGCACCCAGACTGAGTTTCTTCAATCGCATGGAGATCTCCTGGTGAATGGACTGTTGTGAGCAAGAGGGCTCAGGTGCACATACGACAAAGGCGCCCCGGTGGATTCAGCTTTTGAGATGCGCAAGGGTTTACCCCACCCCATCGGTACTTCTGGGAGTACCTTTCATTCACCTTATGCCTGCACTGTTTCATGGGCAAGCTTTCTTTGCCCGCCTGCCGGCCCGGCATGACGGCGACATGTACGGTGACATGCACGGCCGCCGTGCAGGGCCGCGCATTGCAGCGCGCCTGCGGTGACTGTTGCAATTTGCCCCCATCGCGCAGCCCGGTCTGTACACGCCGCGGGTCTGGCATTCCAATCGGCGACACATCCAAAAACGCCATGCAATTTCCGATTGTTCAAAAACTCAAACTGATAGTTTTGTGCTTGTTGGCAGAAGGCATTTACTACATCCTGGCGCTCGTTCCCGTAGTGCCATTCACCCTGCTCAGCGCCATCTTTTATCCGCCCACCACTGCGCTGCTGATCGGCGCCACGCTTTTTCTGGTGGTCGTGTGGGCGATCCAGCCAGACCCTATCGACGACCGGGATGCGATTACCGTCGCGCCGGGCAGCGTGCTGCACCAGTGGGTCCACGCGCTGTCGGCGGCCGTGGACGGGGGCAGGATTCACCGCATCGTGTTGACCGACGAGGTCAACGCTTCGGCCTACGTATCGCCCGGGTTCATGGGGCTGGGCGCGCGCCGAACCCTCCGTATCGGACTGCCCCTGCTGCAGTGCCTCTCCAGCCATGAAGTCAAGGCTGTGGTGGCGCATGAGCTCGGGCACTTTTCACGGCAGCACAATCGGGCGGGCCACTGGGTCTACCGCGTCAGGTACAAGTGGGGCATTTATCTGCTGGCACACAGGTCCGATGCGGACGGGTTCATCCAGTCGGCGCAAAAGCTCGTGGCCCGCTGGTTCATTCCGTACTTCCTGCGCCAGTCTTCTGCCTGGTCACACCAGTGCGAATACGAAGCCGACGCCTGCGCCCAGCGTGCGGGCCTGGCCGGCAGCCTGATCGACGCGCTGGTGAAGGTGGAGCTGCACCAGCACATCGAGCAGCATGTGATGCAGCAGGACTGGGTGCAATGGAAGCTCCAGTCGGACTCCCCGCCCCCGAACATCCTGGAGACCACCCTCGAACACATACAGCGCTACGCCGCGCCGGCCTTCGCCCCGATGCTGGCGGCGGCCCAGGCGCGCCCCACACGCCTGTACGACACCCACCCCCGCCTCCAACAGCGCGCAGACCACCTTTGCGTCACCATCGAGCCGCCGCAATGGCATGGCGTCTGCGCGGGTGCCGAAGCCTTTCCGAACGACTGGGCGTCCATCTTTCAGGCGCACCAGGCGGCATGGGTGGGCAAGCACCGGGATGCATGGTACTTCGCGCACTACCGATTGCGCTGGCTGCAGGCCCAGGCCGATGCCCACCCGAACGACGTGGCACTGCAGGCCGTTGCCATGGCGTCACTGTCCACATCCACCACGGCAGTGGACGCGCTGAGGGCACTGGTGGCAGACCATCCTGCCAACGCTTACCTGAACTACGAGCTCGGCTGTGCCTTGCTCGATAACGACGATGAGGACGGCATCGACCATCTGCAGGCCGCCGTCCGGCTGAACAAGAAGATGGCGGTGCCAGCGCTGCGAAGAATCTCCGAGTACCGCTTGCAAAGCGACTGCGCGCAAGCCATCGAACGGTCCATCAGAAAACTGGACGCCGCGTTGCGCTGGACAGCCGCCTTCTTCGACCGGGACCTCTGGAGCCGGTTCGCCAACGAACCGCTGGAGCCTCTGCCGGCCGCGGCCCGGGGGCTGTTCCGCGATGCGGTCCGCGCAAACCCACGGATAGACGGATGCTGGGTGGGCAGCCTTCCATCCAGGTCCATCGACGGGCACCAGTTCAAAATCAATCTGGTCGTGTTCCGCATGGATGGGTCGGGTGAACTCTCGCCCTACCATACCGAAGAACGCATGAAAGCGCACATGGCTCACCTGCTGGAGACGGTGACCAGGCCCGATGAACTCACCTGCGTGAAAGCGGTGTTCTACACCGAGCCGTTGAACCCCCGGCTCCTGCAGAACATCAACAAATACCCAGAGGTGTGCATTGCGCAACCTCTGGGCGCCGTGAACCAGAACGTGATCAGAATCGACGTGCTCTGAACGTGCTTTGATACAGGCCGAGCCTGTGGCTCGCGTGTAGCAACGCCTGCAGCCAGCGCGCCGATTCCGAAGCGCCTCACCCCATGATCGCGCCCTTGACCATGCTCATCACCCCGATCGCAGGGTCGACGGCCTTGAACACGCCCACGGCGCCGGTCACGGCATCTTTGGTGCGGCCTGCGTCGGTGAGCGCGCTTTCGTGCAGTTCGGTGGCCGAGGCCGTATCTTTGCCGTCCAGCGAGCGGATCAACGCGGACGCCACCAGCCCGCCGTCCGGATCCAGTGCAGTGCTTCCATGCTCGGGCTCCTTCAAGGCCATCACCTCCCCACGGACTTCGTCGAGACTTTCCTTGAGCAATTCGCGGTCCAGATCGTCGGTCAACAGCCCGCCGACGGTGGACGCGACGGCCACCGCGGTGCCGACCGACGATGCCACCTTGCCCGCCAGGTCATAGGCAGCGGGCAAACCCGACAGCCCCGCGCTGACGGCGACCGAAGCCACTGCCAGGCCCACGCCCACCGTGATGCCCGTCCATTTGGCGGCAGTGGACGCCGTCTCTGCACCCACACCGCACCGGGTGAGCGCCCCGTGCACCACGTTGGCCACGATGCTGTTACCCATGGGCAGTTTTTCGTACGGCGGAGGCCTGTGGTCGGCAATGGCTTCCATGTTGCGCATGTTGCGATAGGCGCACACGGCATCGCCGGTGGACACCGCAAAGTTCACGCAGGCCAGCGCCAGCAGCGGCGTGGCGCCGCCAAACGATATGGCCGTCAAACCCACGGCCACACCCACCGCCACGGCCGAGAGGGCCACCCCCAGCGCCTTCTTCCAGAACGATGTCTTGGCAACGTCCACGCCCTCCTGCCGGGCTTCCAGCAGCTTGTTGCCTGCGGCCACCAGCTTGCCCTTGGCCACTTCAGCCCGCGATGTCGTGCCGGTCGTTGAGCCTTCGCGGACGGGCTCGGAGGCCACCGACCGGACCCGGTCTGCCTGCCCAGCCGTCACGTCGCTGCGCGGCGGCGGGGGGAGCGTCAGGGACACCGGCGCCTGCGCTGAAGAGGCCTGCGCCGTGCTGGTGGCTTGCTGCGCGGGCCCGCTGCCCGTGGTCGAGAACAGATTGGCCGGCCGGCCCATTCCTACGCCGATGGGAGAGCTCATGCTGCACCTCCGGTCAGGCTGGACAGGCGGGCTTGCGCGTGGGCGCGCACCAGGTGGTGCTCGGGGCCCAGGTAGCTCAACTGGATGCACGCGCGGAACGCTTCTTCGGCTTCCTGGGCGTTGCCCATCGCTTCCATGCATTCACCCAGGCGCAGGATGCAGCCCGCATTGGTGGCGTCCATCAGCAGCGCCTGTGCGTAGTGCTGTGCGGCCGCCTCATGGTGCCCCAGCATCTGCAGGGCCAGCGCATAGGCGAACTGAAAGCGCGGCTCCCAGGCGTCGTGCGTCACCAGCAGGAGCAGGTCTTCCACCGCGTCCTGCGCGCGGCCCTCGGCCAGGTGCTCGTAAGCCACGGCATAGAGCGCCTCCAGGTCATCGTCGGAAATCCCCTTGACCGAGGCCAGGGTGATTCCATGGTTGACGAAAGCATCGGCGATGCCTTCCGGGGTGCTGAGGTCGACGTGGTTTGCGTCGGATGTGGGGTTCATGGTCGTGCTCCTGCCTGGTCAATCCAGTGACCACTGAGTAACAGGCGGACGCCGGGAGTTCCTCACCCTGCGACTTCTTTGCATGCAGCCCCCATTCAGCAGCGCCCCGCCCTGGCCTGCGCACCTCGCCCCGTATGATCCCGCCCATGCTTGCCAAGTTGATGAGTCTTCTCCTGCTGGGGATCGTGCGGTTTCTGACCGGTTCCCAGGCCCGCTGGTATGGCTGCCCGCCCAAGGCCGAGCAGCGCATCTATTTCGCCAACCACCAGAGCCACGCCGACATGGTGCTGATCTGGGCCGCGCTGCCGGAGGAGCTGCGCAGCATCACCCGCCCCATCGCGGCCAAGGACTACTGGACCAAGACGCCGTTTCGCCAGTGGATCACCACCGCCGTGTTCAACGCCGTGTATGTGGACCGGCAGGCCACGCCAGCACGCCCGCCCGCTCCGGCGGCACCGGTAGCCCCGGACGTCGGAAGCGTGATCGACGCCATGTCCACCCCGCCATCAGACGCCGACACCGCGACGGCGGGCGGCCCCGACCCGTCACCCGAAGCGCCGCCGCGGGCGCCCACGCCCGAAGAGCTGCGCACGGCCCTGCCTGAATCGGACCCGCTGGCGCCGCTGGTGCGTGCGCTGGAGAGCGGCGACTCGATCGTGATCTTTCCGGAAGGCACGCGCGGCCATGGTGATGAGCCGCAGCCGTTCAAGTCGGGCCTCTTCAAGCTGGCGCAGATGTTCCCGCAGGTGGTGCTGGTGCCCGCCTGGATCAACAACGTGCAGCGCGTCATGCCCAAGGGCGAAGTGGTGCCGGTGCCCATCCTGTGTTCGGTGACCTTCGGCACGCCGATTGCGCTCGAATCCGGCGAAGAACGCCGCCCTTTTCTGGACCGTGCACGCCGCGCGGTGATCGCCCTGCGGGAAGTTTGACCACCATGAACGACTTCCTTCGCAACCTCACCGCTACGCAGCAGATCGGGGCGCTGTTCCTGGCCGTGTTCGGCATCCTGTCCATCGTCACCGTGTGGGCCTTCGTGCGCAATCTGCGCGAGCATGCCAGCGACGACCCGCAGGCTGAAGCACGCGTCGTGGAGGCCAAGCGCTTCTGGGGCCTGCTCAAGACGTCCTGGATGATGGCCACGGTGTTCTGGGTGGGCTGGGTGCTGGGCGAGACCGTCGCCACCGTGCTGTTCGCCATCGTGGCGTTCTTCGCGCTGCGCGAGTTCATTACGCTGTCGCCCACACGGCGGGGCGACCACCGCAGCCTGGTGCTGGCGTTCTTCGTGGTGCTGCCGCTGCAGTTCTGGATCGTGGGCAGCAAGCACTTCGACCTGTTCACCGTGTTCATCCCCGTCTACGTGTTTCTGGCGATCCCCGTGGTGAGCGCGCTGGCCAACGACCCGCAGCGCTTTTTGGAGCGCAACGCCAAGCTGCAGTGGGGCATCATGGTCTGCGTATACGGCATGAGCCACGTGCCCGCGCTGCTGCTGCTCGACTTTCCGGGCTACAAGGACAAGGGCGCGTTCCTGGTGTTCTTCCTGGTCTTCGTGGTGCAGACCTGCATGGTCGTGCAGCACCTGCTGGGGCGCCGCTTTCCGCACAGGCCCGTGGCGCCGCAGGTGAGCCAGAGCTTTCAATGGGCCAGCTGGCTCGCCGGCGTGGCGGTCGGGGGGCTGATGGGCGGGTTGCTCACCTTCATCACCCCCTTCAAGCCCGGCCAGGCACTGGGCATGGCGCTGCTGGCCTGCGTGGCCGGCAGCCTGGGGCACCTGGTGATGAAGGCCCTGAAACGCGACCGCGGCATCACGAGCTGGGGCATGCAGGGCATGTCGGTCACCGGCGCGGGCGGCCTGCTCGACCGGGTGGACGCGCTGTGTTTTGCGGCACCGGTGTTCTTCCACTCGGTGCGCTGGTACTTCGGTTTATAAGAAAAAAACCTTCTACCGCTTGATAGACAGGCGCCAGAAGCTACAAAAATAATAGCAAAACAATAGCAATGCGAATTCTCGGCATCGACCCTGGCCTTCAAACCACCGGCTTCGGCGTGGTGGACATGGACGGCCACAAGCTCAGCTACGTGGCCAGCGGGACCATCCGCACCACCACGCTGGCGCTGGGTGACCTGCCCGGCCGCCTGAAGATCTTGTTCGACGGCATCACCGAAGTGGCGGCCCGCTACGAGCCCGATGTGGCCTCGGTCGAGATCGTGTTCGTGAACGTCAACCCCCAGTCCACCCTGCTGCTCGGCCAGGCGCGCGGCGCGTGCATCACGGCCCTGGTGGCCAGCAACCTGCCGGTGGCCGAGTACACCGCGCTTCAAATGAAAAAAGCCGTGGTAGGCCACGGCCGCGCGGCCAAGAGCCAGGTGCAGGAGATGGTGCGCCGGTTACTGCAGTTGCCCGGCCTGCCGGGTACCGATGCAGCGGATGGCCTGGGCATGGCCATCACCCATGCGCATGCGGGGGCCGCCATGGGCCGGCTGGGTGAGGCGGCCACGCTGAATCGGCGGCAGCATGCGATGTACAAGGGTGGGCGGAGCTATTGAGGCAGGGGGGAAGGGTCAGAGGTCAGCGCTCTGAGGTTGAGGTCAAAGGAAAGACCGCAGATGCCTAAGGCAGGCACGCCAGCTGCTGTGAACCGGGCGAGCGGATGGCCATCTTGCCCCCTTCGCCCCATGCTCAGCACGTCAGGGCATGCACTGCGTCATCCATCGCAGTAACCAAACTTGCCCGCTGGCTTCGCCGCCAAGTCTTTCCCTACTTTGCGCGCCAGGGCCACGGCTTCGCGCGACGCTGTGAAATGCGACCCCACACCACCCCAGTAAAAACCGTTGGGGCCGCGACAGAGCATCACGATGGCGGGCTTTGTAGACAGGGCCGTGCTGTCTCCGCGGTCGACAACCACCTCATAGCGGACCCGCTTCATGGGCTTGCCGCGCAAGGTGGCGACCACGCGCCCTTCGTAGACATGGCGCTCTTCGGTCATCGTGCGGCCTTCGTCCGGGTCATAGAGCCCGGTCGGCACATCCGGGCTGGGGACGGGCACGATGGTGAGGCGGGTGTGCACGACCACCACTGTGTGCGGGGTCATCGCCATGGCGTGGGCGAGCCCCTCTTTTTCAGTCTCGTCCATGGGCACGGGAGGCTCTGGCTTCCAGACGAATTCGGGCATGTGCTGGCCGGCATAGCTCGCTATTCCTGCCATGGTCAAAGCCAACACGGAACCGCAGCGCACAAGCCTTCGTAACGAGCCGCGAGTCGAAGACTTTGCGAAGGGCAACGGAGAATCATCAGTGCAATTCTCAATCTCTGCGGAGCGGCCGCTATCAATTGAGAAAGTTAAATGGTTTGTCATGGATCTCCAAAATAGCCCGCAGCCTCACGTTGGGGGCAAATCTTCTACAGCTTGTTATGAAGGCGTTTCGGCACCGCGGATAAGGCAAATCGGTTGGCGGCGCATATCAGCCAGCAAGCGCAGTTCAGCCTCATGCAAGGCTACGTTCAATCGCCCGTTTTGCTCAAGCGCACTGCGCATAGTTTGCCAGCCAGGATCGGTTTCGTTGATCGCGGTGGGTGTGCCATCGACAGGCGAGCCCCACAAGACCCATGTTTCGCCGACGAACCCTGCGTGAGAAGCCAGGTCAAGACGCACCAACTGGTCAATGAGCGCTGGCGACATGGGCAGCAGCGTTTGGCTTGATGAACGATATCTACGGTGGGTCCGCTTGGCGATAGTGTCCAGAAAGTAGCGATTTATCTGATTGATCCAGTTTGTCAGCATTTCTCATTCCGTGCAGACACGCGACCTCCGCAGAATCTAGTCTACGCGCTTGAATGACCTGTCATCAACCACCCAACCTTCGCCTGCTTCACATATTACTTTTTTATATCCAGCGGCTTTCGTGGCCTCCCAGTGCAACGACAAGCCACAAATTTCCCCAGGCAATATACGAAATAAAACTTCAAAACTATCGTCATTTTTACAAACATCTACACACTCAGTTGCCCGCCAATTAATCTGCGACTCTTGACAGCCAATCAATACGAGAATGAAGACCACAAATGATTTCATCAAAATCATCAAACCCAGACAACCTACGACCTATTTCTCAGCAAGATATATGGAATAACTGAAATAGCCATCCACCACCATTGATGACTGTAAAACACCCATAGCCAACAGCCCCATGCAAAAGGGACCGCAGTGTATTCGAGTATTTTTCTAAACTTCATTTATTTATAATATTAACCGCCAAAGGAGTGACACCCCAACGAACATAAACGAGGTACGGAACGATTCTAGCAACACCTGCGGGAGTCGAAATAACAATAGGAGTTAACGACGTTCTGTTGATAAAAAGATTGACTGGACGTCCAACCCTTGCGAGATAAATACCTGGCCCGAACAAAGCATTCTTGAGCATGTTGAGCGATGGATTGATGGCGGAATCCGCCACAATTCCCCTCGCTCCGGCCGTAGTAGAGAAGTGAACCAGCGTTTTGGGGATGTTGACGAACGAGAAGCCAGCCGCACCCAAAGTAAGCGCAGTAACAGGCGCCACTTCCGGAGTCCATAGAGCAGCAAAGCCGCCTGGGATGTTTGCCAACGGGGCAAGGGGACTCTTCGACTGAACAGCTATATCGGCCCAAAACTGAGTGGCATCGCTAGCGACTGAAGTAGTAGCTTCGTACAAAGTTTTGAGGCGCCAAAGCAAACTGCTTGCGTCAGACAACTCAATCGGCCTTGGACAGCCCATGGGATGGCAATAGACACTGGTGTTCTTATTGGTAGGCATCATTTTCGTTCAGGCCTGCTGCATCTTCAACTGCTTCGCGCAAGAGATTGCTTTGCGCAAAGTGCTGGTGCACTGTGCGGCCCGGATGGAGCCCTTGCTGACACCTTCTTTGGCCATCGTGCCCAGGCCGGTGAGCTTGCTCAGGCGCGAACCGCAGAGGCGGCCTGCGAGGGCGAGGCGGTAGACGCGATCGCTTTCTGCGGCCAACTGGACGAAGTAGATACTTACCGGGGCCTCGGTCTGACTACCCGACCGGGTCAGGTCCACACCGGCATTGAGCACCTCGCCCACTTCGAATTGCCTCCACACGGGCGAGACTGCGCTTACGCCAGATGCCAAAGTGGCGAGCGTGAACTGTGGATGGCGGTCCATCGGGAATCCCTCTTAGCTTTCAGTTGGTATTTTTGGTGCGCTGAGGCTGTCATGAACAGCCAATCAATGCGCGCCGGAGAATATCCACTGAAGACGGTTTTTCTCGAATTTCCCGTGTCAACAGATGTAAGAGCCGTGCATCAGCGGTCGCAGGGGCTCGCCACCAAACACAATGCTTTTTTAGTCAGCACTTTGGTGCAAAGCACGTTGAGAATCAAACGGTCAGTTCACCGCCCCAAACCCCGCTTGAGCTCCTTGAGCAACAACAACACCTGGTTCGACGCATGCCGGCAGCTGCTGTTGAGCAACTGCACCGCTTTTTGCCGCTCCCCCGCCTGGAACAGCGTCACGACATCGGCCGCCTGCTGGTGAAAGTACTTGTGCCGCGCGACCAGCATCGCGAACGCCGGAAAATGCCCCAGGCGCACCTTGCCGGTGCCGTAGAGCCAGCGGCCCAGGTCGCAGCGGTCGTCCTGGCAGATGCGCTCGGGGCGCATGACCTCTTGCGAACGGCCGTTGACCATGTCCTGCAGTTGCAGGCGCCACCGCTCATGGCTGGCCACGGCGGCGTCGATGTCGATCTCGGTCATCAGCATTGATGCGTACTCGGCATCCAGCACCAGTTCGCTGCCGTTTTCCTCCAGGGCCCAGGTGGTGTCGGGGCTGGTGGGATCTTGTTCCTTGATCTTGAACAGGCGGCTGAAAAAACCCATGCTAATTACCGGTAAAAGCCTCGTGCACGGGGCCGAAAATCGTCCCGCCAGAAATGCCTTGAAACATTTTGTGTCGCTTGCGCATTTTTGGCTATCAAAAAATTGCGCCGTGCCTGTTCGGCCCGAAGGCAACCCTTCTGACGCAGCCGGCTCTGGTGACCCTGCCGGCACAAATACCTTGCGCGCAAGACAATAGGTGCATGACTTCCACTGCCCCCCGTTCCGCCCTGTCCATGCTCGACCTGGTTGCCGTCCGCGAAGGCGGCACGGTGGCCGAGGCGCTGCAGATCGCCCTGCGCACCGCACAACATGCTGAAAAGCTGGGCTTTGCCCGCTACTGGCTGGCGGAGCACCACAACATGTCGGGCATTGCCAGCTCGGCCACAGCGGTGCTGGTGGGCCACATCGCGGGCGGCACGTCGCGCATTCGCGTGGGCTCGGGCGGGGTGATGCTGCCCAACCACGCGCCGCTGGTGGTGGCCGAGGCCTTCGGCACGTTGGCCGAGCTGTACCCGGGCCGTATCGACCTGGGCCTGGGCCGCGCGCCTGGCACCGACCCCGCCACCATGCGCGCGCTGCGCCGCAGCCGGGTGGAGACGGCCGACGACTTTCCGCAGGACGTGGCCGAGCTGCAGCGCCTGCTGGCGCCCGAGGTGCCAGGCCAGCGGCTGATCGCCATGCCGGGTGCGGGCACCAATGTGCCCATCTGGCTGCTGGGCTCGAGCCTGTTCTCGGCGCAGCTGGCGGCCGAGCGCGGCCTGCCCTATGCCTTCGCATCGCACTTTGCGCCGCGGCTGTTGCACCAGGCCATCGACCTGTACCGCAACCTGTACCGCCCGTCTGCCGCCTGGCCCAAGCCGTACCTGGCCATCGGCGTGCCGCTGATCGCCGCGCCTACCGACGACGAGGCCGAGTACCTGGCCAGCAGCACCTACCAGCGCGTACTGGGCATCCTGACGGGCGACCGCCGCCGCCTGCTGCCGCCCGTCGAGAACTTCGCCGCCCGCCTGCAGCCGCAGGAGCGCGCGGCGATTGGCGACTTCCTGGCGGCAGCCGTCATCGGCGGGCCCGAGACCGTGCGCGCGGGCCTGGCGCAACTGGCCGAATCCACGCAGGCCGACGAGTTCATGCTGGTGAGCGACCTGTACGACCCGGCCCTGCGGCTGCGCTCGCTGGAGATTGCGGCGCAGGCGCATGCGGCCCTGGCACTGCCGGCCGGCGGCCCGGCCGTCACGGCATGAGGCCGTGCGTCCGGCGATGCACCGGCATCAGAGCCAGGGGTCACGCCAGGGGCCGCAGGTAGCGGCTACCATCTCGGGCTACCGACTGATGCGCCGGTGAACACGCCCTGACATGGGCTGCCGGCGTACCGACTGCTTTCACACGCCCCAAGCCCACGCCGCATGCCCGCTTTTTCCTTTGAAGCCCTGGACGCCCAGGGGCAGACCCGCAAGGGCCTCATGGAGGCCGACACCGCCAAGGCCGCGCGCGGCCTGCTGCGGGCCCAGGCGCTGGTGCCGCTGGTGGTGGAGATGGTGCAGACCGGCCAGTCCACCCATGGCGGCGCGCCCGGCCTGGGCCAGCGCCTGTTCACGCGGCCGGTGTTCGGCGCCACGGCGCTGTCGATCTGGACGCGGCAGCTCGCGGGGCTGGTGTCCTCGGGCCTGCCGCTGGAGCGTGCGCTCACGGCCCTGTCCGAAGAGGCCGAGGACGAGCGCCAGCGCCATCTCGTGGCGGCGCTGCGGGCCGAGGTCAATGCCGGCTCCAGTTTTGCGCGCGCGCTGTCGCAGCACCGGCGCGAGTTCTCCGACATCTACTGCGCCGTCATCGGCGCGGGCGAGCACAGCGGCAACCTGGGCATGGTGCTGGAGCGGCTGGCCGACGACCTCGAAGAGCGCCAGGCGCTCAAGGCCAAGTTGATGGGCGCGGCGCTCTACCCCGCCATCGTGACCATCGTGGCCATCGTGATCGTGCTGTTCCTCGTGGGCTACGTGGTGCCGCAGGTGGCCAGCGTGTTTGCAGGCACCAAGCGCGCGCTGCCCTTCCTGACGGTCGCCATGCTGGGCATCAGCGCCTTCGTGCGCAACTACGGCTGGGCCCTGCTGCTGGCCGTGGTGTTGCTGGCCCTTGGCGGGCGCTGGGCGCTGACCATCGGCTCGGTGCGCGAAAGGTTCGACGCCGCGTGGCTCAACCTGCCGCTGGTCGGCAAGCTGGCCCGCGGCTACAACGCGGCGCGGTTTGCCGGCACGCTGGCCATGCTGTCGGGGGCCGGGGTGCCCATCCTCAAGGCGCTGCAGGCGGCTGCCGAGACGCTGAGCAACCAGGCGCTGCGCGCCGACGCACTCGATGCGCTGGTGCTGGTGCGCGAAGGCGCGCCGCTGGCCTCGGCCCTGGCGCAGAAGAAGCGCTTTCCGGGCCTGCTGTCGATGTTCGCGCGGCTGGGCGAGCAGACCGGCCAGTTGCCGGTGATGCTGCAGCGCGCCGCACGCCAGCTGTCGACCGAGGTGCAGCGCCGCGCGATGGCGCTGGCCACCATCCTGGAGCCGCTGCTTATCGTGGGCATGGGCCTCATCGTCATGATGATCGTGCTGGCCGTGCTGCTGCCCATCATCCAGCTCAACCAGTTCGTGAAATGAAGCACGGGTTCATGAAGCACCCCTTGAGCCGCTTGGCGCTGCCACAGTCTGCGCTGGAGTCGCCAGCAGGACGCACCCGACGGGCCGGTAAAGCCCTGCCCACACGCGCGGCGCCGGCACGGGCAGCGGCTGCCTACCGCAACATCGGCGCGCTGCTGCGCCCTGCGATGGAGTTCCCCACATGGCCGTGACGCTGGACGACAAGCTGGTGGTCGCGATCTCGTCGCGCGCCCTCTTCGACCTGGAGGAAGAAAACCGCATTTTCGAGTCCGGCGACGAGGCCGGCTATATGCGCCGCCAGCTGGAGCTGGTGCACCAGCCGGCGCGCCCGGGCATTGCGCTTCCGCTGGTGCGCAAGCTGCTGGCCTTCAACACGGCGGATGTGCAGCGTGTGGAGGTGGTCATGCTCTCGCGCAACGACCCGGCCAGCGGCATGCGGGTGTTCGCGTCGGCCCAGGCGGCCGGCATGCACATCGAACGCGGCGTGTTCACCCGCGGGCGCAACCCGTTCGCCTACCTGCGGCCGCTGGGCTCCCACCTGTTCCTGTCGGCCAATGAAAAGGACGTGCAGCAGGCGCTGAGCATCGGCTTTCCGGCTGCGCGGGTGATGACCGATTCGACGCCCGCGGGCGACAGGTACCCCGACGAGGTGCGCATCGCTTTCGACGGCGATGCCGTGCTGTTCTCCGACGAGGCCGAGCGCATCTACCAGGAGGGCGGCCTGCCCGCCTTCCAGGCCAACGAGGTGACCAAGGCCGCCCTGCCACTGGCCGGCGGTCCCTTCAAGCCCCTGCTGGCGGCGCTGCACCGGCTGCAGCAGCAGGCCGACGCCTCCAAGACCATGCGCATCCGCACCGCCCTGGTCACCGCCCGCAGCGCCCCGGCGCACGAACGCGCCGTGCGCACCCTGATGGACTGGGGCATCACCGTGGACGAAGCGATGTTTCTCGGCGGCCTCGAAAAAGGCCCGTTCCTGCGCGAGTTCGAACCCGACTTCTTCTTCGACGACCAGCGCAGCCACGTGGCGTCTGCAGCGCGCCATGTGCCGGCAGGGCATGTGAACAGCGGCATCTCCAACCCGCCCACGCCAGCCGCCGGGTGAGCAGGCCACCGGGCGGCGAGGGTCAAGCCATACCGCCAACGTTGCGGTCCGCGACGGAATGCCACCAGGGCCTGCAGAAAAGTTCTGCAAAGCTTGTGCAACGCCGGGTGAATCCCTGCAAAGCCCCGGTTGCAATCGACCTTGCGGCGCCCAACTGTGCAACCATCGTGGCCGAGCTTTGAAGGAGCATGATTTGCGCAAGAGAATTTCCCTGCGGACCTGGGTGGTGGGCTGCTCCTGGGGCGCCCTGATGGCCACAGCCGGCACCGCCGCCCTGGCCCAGGCCCCCCAGACCGCCGCGCCCGCGCAGCCCCCAGCGGCCACCGCCCCCGCCGATGCACCCCAGGCGGGGCTGAGCAAGGGCGAGATCAAGGCCCAGCGCGAGTTCAAGATGCTGGACTTCAACGGCGACGGCAAGCTCAGCCGCAGCGAGGTCAAGCTGTTCCCCCGCCTGGCCGCCGCCTTCGACGAAGCGGACACCGATGGAGACGGATTCGTGTCGTACGAAGAAGTGCGCGCGTTCGCCGCCAAGTACCGCGCGGAGCGGGACCGGAACAAGGCCGCGCAGGCTGCCCAGGCGGCGGGGACGGCGGCATCGCCCCCTGCCCCAGCGGCATCGGACCAGAAGCCTTGATGGGAGGCACGCGGTTCTGGTGAAGGCCGCGCGGGGGACGGAAGCTCTTGGGGAGATGCAGATACCCACAGATACCCACCGGTCGGGACGGGCCACTGCCTGGCAGCTTGCGACGATCCCATCGACTCCCGCGATTTCTATCGATTTCTATCGATTCACAGCACAAAAAGGCCGCTACCGCCCATCCATCAAGCGCCAACAGCTATATTTTTTATAGCATTCACCAGCTGACGCTCAACCCTCTGCCGGCCCCCTGGCGGCCCAGCGCAGAGCCCCGCGACCGCCCCAACAAAAAGCGCAGTGCGATACCGCACTGCGCTTTTTGTTGGACCGCACCGACCGGACGCTGCCCGCCTACAGCCCGCCCGTGCGCTTGACCTTCGGGTCCGAGTAGATCAGCGGCTCGTTCTTGGCCTGCTGGGCCAGGCGCTCCTGCAGGGTCATCTTGTTGATGTCCTGGGCCACTTCCACCGCGCTGCCGCTGGCGCGCCACATGGACTGGATCAGTTCGAGCAGCTGCTTGTAGATGGGCTCCTTGGGGGGCTCCGGCGGCTCCTCGACGGTGTCTTTTTTCTTGACCTCGGTCCAGTCGCGGTTGGCGGTGTCGGGGTTGGACGGCTTGTCCGGCTCTCGCACGATGGCGCCCTCGCCCAGCCGGTCCATGGACTCGACGGGGTTGGGAGCGTTGACAGGACGCACGGGTGGCGCGCCCGAAGCCCCGGTGGAATACAAATCAGCGCCCTGAGGACGCCAACTCGGCGATCGGTCGACAGGTGGCATTTGCATGACGAGGGCCCGGTAGTTGGTAAAAACGTGCAGAGGGTCTTTCACCTTCTTCGTACTTCATTACGGCAAAAAGAAAGGGAAATTTAGGTCTTTTTCACCGATCAAACAAAAAATAGGGTTTTCCCTAGGTGTTTGATGGCGTTTGCAACCGCCCGCGGGCCTTAAGACGGCCTTGAGCCGCCATAGGTGCGGTTCTCAGGATGATTGGATCGGAAGATGCAGAAGCCGGCGCACCGTTGTGGCCGCGCCTTTTGGCAGAAAAAGACGAAATCGAAGCCGCTTTCGCGCAAGGCGACTGTCAACGGGGGGCATGCAGTGCGGCAATGCCCCGGCGCCATGCGATCCAAGGGCCCCATGAAGGCCATTGGCGCTCCGGGCAGCGTCGTACAGCGCCCTCGTCATGCCGGAGATGCAAAGACCCGAATGCGCAGATGTGCGCGGGCGTGCGCAGCGCCGCCACTGGGGTGCTCGTCTGGAGAGGCCGCAGGCGCGGCCCGACGTCAGAGGAACCGTTCGAGCAGTTTGCGCGAGTGCTTGTCCAGCGCGGTGGTGTCGGGCACGCGGAACTGCAGGCCGTCGTTGGCCGCGATCAACAGCCGGGTGCGCCCGCCCAGGCGGCGGATGTCTTCTTCGGCCTTGAGCACCAGCTTGGCCGTACCGCGGTCGGTCACCACATCCCAGGTGCTGGGGGTCGAGAAGCTCGACACGGCGACAATTTTCTCGATAGTGGGCACAAACTCCCGGGCTTCGAGTTCTTCTTCGATGAGGCGCAGGGAATCCGCCTCCAGCTGCGCGATGCGGTCCACCCAGACCAGCTCATGCCCGTCGGTGCCGACCAGGGACAGCCCCTCGCCCGGCGCGGCGATCGGAAACGCCCGCACGGGCGTGATGCTCTCGTGCACCGTCCCATCGGCAAAGGTCAGCACCAGCCGGCCATGCGCGTTGCGGCTGAGCGTGAAAGCGGCCAGCGGCAGCGCGGCGCGGGGTGCAGGGCGGGCGTTGGCAGTGTGGGCGTCGTCGTTCATCGCAGGCTCCAGCGGTTCGTTCAGGCGTTGCCGGCAGGGTGCGCCGGGTGCAGCAGGCTGCTGTCGACAATGACGACGCCAGCGGCCTGGGCGTCTTCTTCGGCGCGGCGGGCTTGCGCTTCGTACAGGCGCCAGTAGGCGCCCTGCTTTTCCATCAGCTCGTCGTGCGGCCCGACCTCGACCACCTCGCCGCGGTCCATCACCACCAGGCGGTCGGCCTTGCGCAGCGTGGACAGGCGGTGGGCGATGGCGATGGTGGTGCGGCCCTGCACCAGGTTGTCGAGCGCCTTCTGGATCTCCTTTTCCGTCTCGGTATCGACGGCCGAGGTGGCCTCGTCCAGGATCAGGATGCGCGGGTCGATCAGCAACGCACGGGCAATGGAGATGCGCTGGCGCTCGCCACCCGACAGGCCCTGGCCGCGCTCGCCCACCAGCGAGTCGTAGCCGTGCGGCAGGCGCAGGATGAACTCGTGCGCGTGCGCGGCGCGGGCGGCGGCAATGATCTCCTGGCGCGTGGCCTCGGGCTTGCCGTAGGCAATGTTCTCGGCAATGGTGCCGAAGAACAAGAAGGGCTCTTGCAGCACCAGGCCGATGTGGCGGCGGTAGTCGGCCACGGCGAAGCGGCGCACGTCCACGCCGTCGACCTGGATGGAGCCTTCGCTCACGTCATAGAAGCGGCTGATCAGGTTGACCAGCGTGCTCTTGCCCGAGCCGCTGTGGCCCACCAGGCCAATCATCTCGCCGGGGCGGATGTCCAGGTCCAGCCCCTTGATCACGGAGCGGCTGCCGTACCTGAAGCCGACGTTGCGCATGGCGATGGCGCCTTCGACCCGGTCCACCTTCACCGGCTGGGCGGGGTCGGGCACGTTGCTCACGTGGTCCAGGATGTCGAAGATGCGCTTGGCGCCCGCAGCGGCCTTCTGCGTGACCGACACGATGCGGCTCATCGAATCGAGCCGGCTGTAGAAGCGCCCGATGTAGGCGATGAAGGCGGTCAGCACACCCACCGTGATCTGGTTGCGCGACACCAGCCAGATGCCGAAGCCCCACACCACCAGCAGGCCGATTTCGGTCAGCAGCGACACCGTGGGGGTGAACAGGCTCCACGTCTTGTTGAGCTTGTCGTTGACTTCCAGGTTGTGCTGGTTGGCCGCACGAAAGCGCTCGGCCTCGCGCTTTTCCTGGGCGAAGGCCTTGACCACGCGGATGCCGGGGATGGTGTCGGCCAGCACGTTGGTCACCTCGGACCACACACGGTCGATCTTCTCGAAGCCGGTGCGCAGCCGGTCGCGCACGGTGTGGATCATCCAGGCGATGAAGGGCAGCGGCACCAGCGTGACCAGGGCCAGCCACGGGTTGATGGAGAACAGGATGGCCGCCGTCATCATGATCATCAGCACGTCGGTCACGAAGTCGAGCGCGTGCAGCGACAGGAAGACGTTGATGCGGTCCGTCTCCGAGCCGATGCGCGCCATCAGGTCGCCGGTGCGCTTGCCGCCGAAGTAGTCGAGCGACAGGCGCAGCAAATGCTCGTACGTGGTGGTGCGCAGGTCGGCGCCGATGCGCTCGGACACCAGCGCCAGGATGTACGTGCGCGCCCAGGAGAGGCCCCAGGCCGCCAGGGCCGATGCCAGCAGGCCGCTCAGGTACAGCAGCACCAGGCCCGGGTCGATCTGCTTGCCGTTCTGGAACGGGATCAGGATGTCGTCCATCAGCGGGATGGTCAGGTACGGCGGCACCAGCGTGGCCGCGGTGGACGCCAGCGTCAGCCCGAAACCGGCAGCCAGGTGCTTGCGGTAGGGCCGTGCAAAGCGCCACAGGCGCAGCAGCACCCAGGTGGACGTCTGCGGCGGCTGTGCGCGCGCGCAGGCGGGGCATTCCTCGGTGTCGGGCGGCAGGGGCGTGTGGCAGGTGGGGCACACGGGCTCGTCCACGTCGCCCTCGGCATCCAGGTCGCCGCGGGCCACCTGCTGCTCGAACCGCTGCACCACGCGCAGCACCTGGGCGTGGTGCGCCAGGGTGAAGCGCCACAGCGCCAGGCGCTCGGCGGGGCCGTGCAGCTCCAGCGAGCCCACGCCGCCATGGTCCTGCAGCCGCAGGGACAGGCCGTCGCCCAGGGGCCAGGCGCGCCAGGTGGTTGCGCCCGGCTCGCAGGCGATGAGGCGCTGCGACGTCACCACCACCCAGCCCGCGGCGAACCGCAGGTCCGCGCTCAGGTCAACCTGTAACGCCGCCAGTACGTTCTCTCTGGGTGCGAGCATGGCCCGCAGATCAGCCCCCACGGGGCTGGAAAAGACACCCGAGGCGTCCACAGAATGGTGATGTTGCATTTTTGGTTGGTATCCCCGCTCCCGGCAGCCTGCCGCAACCGGTCTCGCGAAAGCGCGAATTCTCGCCGATACTGCGCCTCAGAACCTCTTTCGAGGCGTGGCGGCATCCTCATGTAACGTCTGCAGCGATCATTTGGCTGACACTGCCAGCCAGTGCGCGGCTGACGCACAATCCCCGTCCATCACGTCTTTTTTGTCCTTCGACGCCCTTCCAAGGCCGCAAACACACCCGCTGCAATCCATGGCGAAACTCAACGACATCCAACTGCTGCGCATCAACTACCTGCGCGGACCCAATATCTGGACCTACCGGCCGGTCCTGGAAGTCTGGCTGGACTTGGGCGAACTGGAGGACTACCCCTCCCACACCATCCCCGGCTTCACCCCGCGCCTGACCGCCTGGCTGCCCGCACTCATCGAACACCACTGCGGCGTGGGCGAGCGCGGCGGCTTTCTGCAGCGCCTGGAAGAAGGCACCTGGTGCGGCCACGTGCTCGAGCACATCGTGATCGAGCTCTTGAACCTGGCGGGCATGCCCACCGGCTTCGGCCAGACGCGCTCGACCAGCCAGCGCGGCGTGTACCGCATGGTGTTCCGTGCCCGCGACGAAAGCGTGGCACGCGTGGCGCTGGCCCAGGGCCATGCACTCATCATGGCGGCCATCAACGACGAACCGTTCGACGTGAAGGCGGCCGTGGCCCGCGTGCGCACCGAGGTCGACGACCAGTACCTCGGCCCCAGCACCGCCTGCATCGTCACCGCCGCCACCGACCGCGGCATCCCGCACATCCGCCTGAACGACGGCAACCTGGTGCAGCTGGGCTACGGCGCCAGCCAGCGCCGCATCTGGACGGCCGAGACCGAATTCACCAGCGCCATCGCCGAAGGCATCGCCAGCGACAAGGACCTGACCAAGACCCTGCTCAAGTCCTGCGGCGTGCCCATCCCTGAAGGCCAGGTCGTCAACAGCCCCGAAGAAGCCTGGGAAGCCGCGCAGGACATCGGCCTGCCCGTGGTGGTCAAACCCTCCGACGGCAACCACGGCCGCGGCGTCACGCTCGATTTGCGCAAGAAGGAAGACATCGAGGCCGCCTACCACGTGGCCTACCCCGAAGGCAGCGACGTCATGGTCGAGAGCTTCATCCCCGGCGACGAACACCGCCTGCTGGTGGTAGGCGGCAAGGTGGTGGCCGCAGCGCGTGGCGAGGTGGTCAGCATCACCGGCAACGGACGCAACACCGTCAAGGAGCTGATCGACACCCAGCTCAACTCCGACCCGCGCCGCGGCTACGAAGAAGAGTACCCGCTCGAGATCATCGACCTGGCCACCGACACCAAGGTGCAGCTCGAACTCAAGCGCCAGGACCTGGGCGCCGACTCCGTGCCCGCCGCGGGCCGCGTGATCGTGGTGCAGCGCAACGGCAACGTGGCCGTGGACTGCACGGACGACGTGCACCCCGAGGTCGCCTACATCGCCCAGCTCGCCGCCAAGGTGGTGGGCCTCGACATCGCCGGCATCGACATGGTGGCGCTCGACATCTCCAAGCCCCTGCACACGCAGGGCGGCGCCATCGTCGAGGTGAACGCCGGCCCCGGCCTGCTGATGCACCTGAAGCCCGCCGTGGGCGCGCCCCGCCCCGTGGGCCAGGCCATCGCCGAGCACCTGTTCCCGTCCGAAGACGACTCCGGCCCCGTGGGCCGCATTCCGGTGGTGGGCGTGGCCGGCACGCGCAGCACATCGACCATTGCGCGGCTGGTGGCCTGGCTGCTGCACCTGGGCGGCCACCACACCGGCCTGGCCTGCCGCGAAGGCCTGTTCCTGGACCGCCGCTGTGTCGAGACCACCGACTGCGCGCACTGGGAAGCCGCCCACCGCCTGCTGATGAACCAGACCGTGCAGGCCGCCGTGATCGAAAGCGACGCCCGCACCATCCTGCGCGACGGCCTGGCATACGACCGCTGCCAGGTGGGCGTGGTGACCGACATGGACGGCGTGGAAACGCTGGCCGAGTTCGACGTGCATGAACAAGACCAGATGACCAAGGTGATGCGCACCCAGGTCGACGTGGTGCTGTCCGAAGGCGCCGCGGTGCTGAACGCCGCCATCGAGCAGGTGGCCGACCTGGCGCCCCTGTCGGACGGCTCGGTCGTGCTGTACGCGCAGGACCCGACCCTGCCCGTCATCGTCGAACACCGCGCCACCGACAACGGCCGCGCCGTCATCGTCAAGAACGGCCGCGTGGTGCTGGCCACCGGCAGTGCCGAGCACGTGCTGGGCTCGCTGGCCGACCTGACCTTCGGCCGCAACGCCGTGGTGCCCGACACCGACGCCCTGCTGGCCGCCGTGGGCGCCGCCTGGGCGCTGGACATCGCGCCCGACCTGATCGGCGCGGGCATCAAGACCTTCGAGCCCGACCTGCCCGCACCCCTTGGCCTGCCCACCTGAAATGGCACCCCCTGAGTCGCTTCGCGCCTTCCCCCTCTCTCGTATTGCTGCGCAATATGGGAGGGGAACGCCCCCAGCGCGGCGGGGCGGCCCTTGCGCGGGGGCACTCGCCTTGGTCGCGCCAGTTTCATGTGCCGCTGGCGTCACCACGTACTGTGTGAAATTGACGCTGAGCAACCTGACAGATGTAGTGAAGTCGGACTGTGGTCCCGACGGATATTGAGAAAGAGACTCCCCATGGATGTATCCCGCACACGGGCCCTGCGCGGCCCCAATCTCTGGAGCCGCCACATGGCCATCGAGGCCATCGTGACCTGCCCTGAAGCCGAGCGTGCCGTCAGCCAGATGGCCGGGTTCGAAGCCCGCCTGCGGGCGCTGTTCCCGGGCATCGGCGCACTGCACCCGGAAAGCGGCGGCCCCGACATCTCGCTGGCGCACGTGCTGCAGACCGCGGCCCTGGCGCTGCAGGCCCAGGCCGGCTGCCCCGTCACCTTTGCGCGCACCACCGCCACCACCGACGCGGGCGTGTACCAGGTGGTGGTGGAATACAGCGAAGAAGCCGTGGGCCGCAAGGCGTTTGAATACGCCGAGCACCTCATCCACGCCGCGCAAGGCACCGGCACCTTCGACGCCGATGCCGTCATCGCCGAGCTGCGCGAGCTGGACGAAGACGAGCGCCTGGGCCCCAGCACCGGCTCCATCGTGGCCGCCGCCGTGGCGCGCAACATTCCGTACCGGCGCCTCACGCGCGGCAGCCTGGTGCAGTTTGGCTGGGGCTCCAAGCAGCGCCGCATCCAGGCCGCCGAGGTCGACTCCACCAGCGCCGTGGCCGAATCCATCGGCCAGGACAAAGACCTGACCAAGCGCCTGCTGCACGCCGCCGGCGTGCCCGTGCCGCTGGGCAAGCCCGTCGACACGCTGGACGAGGCCTGGGAAGTCGCCCTCAAGGTCGGCCTGCCCGTCGTGGTCAAGCCGCAGGACGGCAACCAGGGCAAGGGCGTCACCGTCAACATCACCGACCGCGCGCAGCTCGACGAAGCCTTCCGCACCGCGGCCGAATACGGCACCGTGATGGTCGAGCGCTTTCTGCCGGGCCACGACTTCCGCCTGCTGGTGGTGGGCGACCAGTTGGTGGCCGCCGCGCGCCGCGAGCCGCCCCAGGTGCTGGGCGACGGCCAGCGCACCGTGCGCGAGCTGGTGGACATCGTCAACCAGGACCCGCGCCGTGGCGAAGGCCACGCCACCTCGCTCACCAAGATCCGCCTGGATGACATCGCCGTCGCACGCCTCACGCTGCAGGGCCTGACGCCCGACTCCGTGCCCGACAAGGGCCAGCGCGTCATCCTGCGCAACAACGCCAACCTGTCCACCGGCGGCACCGCCACCGACGTGACCGACGACGTGCACCCTGAAGTCGCCGCGCGCGCCATCGCCGCTGCGCAGATGGTCGGCCTGCACATCTGCGGCGTGGACATGGTCGCCGAGACCGTGCTGCGCCCGCTGGAAGAGCAAGGCGGCGGCTTTGTCGAAGTGAACGCCGCCCCCGGCCTGCGCATGCACCTGGCGCCCAGCTACGGCAAGCCCCGCAACGTGGGCCAGGCCATGGTCGACAAGCTGTATGCGCATGGCGACGACGGCCGCATCCCCACCGTGGCCGTCACCGGCACCAACGGCAAGACCACCACCGCGCGCCTCATCGCCCACCTGTTCAACGCGCAAGGCCTGCGCGTGGGCATGACCAACACCGACGGCGTTTACGTGAACGGCCGCCAGATCGACAGCGGCGACTGCAGCGGCCCCAAGAGCGCCCGCAACGTGCTGCTGCACCCCGAGGTGGACGCCGCCGTGTTCGAGACCGCCCGCGGCGGCATCCTGCGCGAAGGCCTGGGCTTTGACCGCTGCCAGGTGGCCGTGGTCACCAACATCGGCGCGGGCGACCACCTGGGGCTGAACTACATCACCACGGTGGAAGACCTGGCGGTCTTGAAGCGCGTGATCGTGCAGAACGTGGCCACCACCGGCTACGGCGTGCTGAACGCCGCCGACCCCATCGTGGCCGCCATGGCACCGTCGTGCCCCGGCAAGATCATCTTCTTTGCGGCCGACCGCCACCACCCCGTGATGGCCACGCACCGCGCGCAGGGCCACCGCACCGTGTACGTGGACGGCGACTCCATCGTCGCGTCCGAAGGCTCGTGGCGCGAAACCATCCACCTGCGCGACGTGCCCATCACCCGCAACGGCAAGATCGGTTTTCAGGTCGAAAACGTCATGGCGTCCGTCGCCGCCGCCTGGGGCGTGGGCATGCCCTGGCAGACCATCCGCCGCGGCCTGTCGGGCTTTGTGAACGACAGCGACAACGCCCCCGGCCGCTTCAACATCATGGACTACCGCGGCGCCACCGTGATCGCCGACTACGGCCACAACCCCGACGCCATGCGCGCCCTGGTGCAGGCCGTGGACGCCCTGCCCGCCAAGCGCCGCAGCGTGGTCATCAGCGGCGCGGGCGACCGCCGCGACGAAGACATCCGCGAGCAGACCGTCATCCTGGGTGCCGCGTTCGACGACGTCATCCTGTACCAGGACGCCGCCCAGCGCGGCCGTGCCGACGGCGAGGTGATGAACCTGCTGCGCGAAGGCCTGGCCGGCGCGCCGCGCACGAAGCACGTCGAAGAGATCCGCGGCGAATTCATCGCCATCGACGCCGCCCTGGAACGCCTGCAGCCCGGCGACCTGTGCCTGGTGCTGGTCGACCAGGTCGAAGAAGCCCTGGCCCACCTGGCCCAGCGCTGCACCGAAGCCCCCGCGCCCGGAACGGCCGCGTGACGATGATGATGATGATGACGAAGAAGGCGCGGCCCACGATGACCATGAAGATCACGACCATGCAGACGACCAAGACCCGGGCCGCTGCCGCCATCGCTGCGCTCGCAGCGTCGGCCCTGTGCATGGGCATGGCCGCACCGGCGCACGCCGCGTCCGGCGAAAAGATCGGCACCGTGGACACCGCCTTCCAGTGGGTGGGCCGCGACCACGACATCATCGTGGAAGCGTACGACGACCCCGCCGTGCAAGGCGTGACCTGCTACGTCTCGCGCGCCCGCACCGGCGGCATCAAGGGCACGCTGGGCCTGGCCGAAGACCGCGCCGAGGCCTCCATCGCCTGCCGCCAGGTCGGGCCCATCAGCTTTCCGGAGCCGTTGAAGAAGCAGGAAGAAGTCTTCAGCGAACGCATGTCCATCCTGTTCAAGCGCCTGCGCATCGTGCGCATGGTGGACGCCACACGCAACACGCTGGTGTACCTGACGTACTCAGAAAAACTGGTGGACGGCTCCCCCCAGAACAGCGTGACCGCCGTGCCCGTGGACCGCGCCACGGCCATCCCGCTGCGCAAGTGATGCCCTCGTAGTTGCGGCTGCGGCAGTGGCTGCAGCCCCGTCACTGTCAGCCAGGGTAAGCATCCCGCCCCGCCCCTGGCACCCCCACCCCAATCCGTTCACGCTGAGCCTGTCGAAGCGCCGCACAGCACGCCGCCCAACCCCGTTCACGCCATGTGAACGGACCCAGCCCGAGAGCGCACAGCACGCAAAGCACCCAACGCACAGCACGACAAGCACACCACCACACCACAACAACAAAGGGGCCCCAGGGCCCCTTTGTTTTTATGTAATTCAGCCCCTACCGCTTATCCAGCAAGCGCCAACAGCTATACTTTCAATAGCAAATCACAGCCTCACACCTGCTGCGCCGCAATCTGCCGCAGCGCCTGCTCGAACACCTCCACCGGCTGCCCACCCTGGATCAGGTGCCGCTCGTTGATGATGATGGCCGGCACGGAGTGGATGCCGCTTTGCAGGTAGAGCTGCTCCCGCTCGCGCACCTCGTCCGTGAAGCGGTCCGACGCCAGCAGCGCACGCGCCTCGGCCACATCCAGCCCCACCTCGCCCGCCACCCGCGCCAGCACCTCATGGTTGCTCGGGTCCTGCCCGTCGGTGAAATAGGCCTTGAACAGCGCCTTCTTCAGCGCGGGCTGCACGCCCTGCTCTTCAGCCCAGTGCAGCAACCGGTGCGCATCGAAGGTGTTGTAGATGCGGCTGCGCTTGTCCATGCTGAAGGTAAAGCCCAGCTCCGCCCCACGCGCCGCAATCGCCTCGCGGTTCTTCTGGCTCTGCGCGGGCGTCGCGCCGTACTTTTCTTGCAGATGCTCGCCAATGTCCTGCCCCTCCGGGCCCATCTGCGGGTTCAGCTCGAACGGCTGAAAGTGCAGGTCCAGCGCCACCTCATCCTTGAGGCGGTCCGCCGCCTGCTCCAGCGACTGCAGGCCGATGATGCACCAGGGGCAGGAGACATCGGAGACGAAATCGATTTTGAGGGTGGTGGGGTTGGGCATGGGAGGGCCTTGGGAAGGGAAGAAGGACGGGATGGTAGGCGGGGTGGGATAACCGTGGTGGGAGGGGGTTTACTGGCGGTGCAACGTCTTCACGGATGGAGTTGACCGACTTGTTCAGCTTGCACCGTCAATGGTTGGTTGGTTAATTGGCCATGCAGACCCCCGAAACCCCGGAGCATCGACTAGCCGCAGCACCGCGCCGATGTGCCAGCCTCCAGCGCCCGCTTGGCGGCCAGGGCCGAATCACTCAGGCTCAAGTCCTTGAGGATGTTGCACTGCGGCGCCGGCCCGCCCACGCATTGGTCGGTGCAGGCCGTCACGAACCTGCTCAGGCTGCGCTCCAGCGCCAACAATTCCGCCAGCTTGGTGCGCACGGTGTCCAGATGCACCTGCGCGATGTCGCGGGCGTGCACGCAATCCATGTCGTCGTTGGATGCGAGGGCCACCAGGGCTTTCGTGTCCACGACAGAAAACCCGAAATCGCGGCAATGGCGGATCAGCGTCAGCAACTCTTGCGCATCCTCGCCATACACCCGGTGCCCGCTGGGCCGCCGCATGGCTTCGGGGATCAGGCCCACCTCTTCGTAATAGCGGATGGCAGACACGCTCAACCCGCTGCGCTCCGCCAGTGCACCGATGGTCAACGGTGCGGAAAGGTTATTCATGGGAAATCCTTGCATCTCAAGCGACTTGAGGTTCTAGAGTCAGTCTATCGGTCTGAACCGATCTTTGAAAGGACTCGCCATGAAGAAACCCCTCCTCGCCACCATCGGCCTCGCAGGCGCCTGCGCCGCCTGCTGTGCGGTGCCCGTACTCATACCTGTGATCTCCGGCCTGTCCGTGGCTGGTTTAGCGGGGCTGGACTGGGAGCGTCTGTCGGTCAGCCGTGAGTACCTGGCATCCGCGCTCGGCGTTGCAGTGGCAATAGCCGTCGCACTTGGCATCTGGTTGGCCCGGCGACGGCGGGTGGGCAAGGCGTGTACTTTGGACGGCCGTATGCCCCACGACGATGGAGCCGCGGCATTGAGGGGGTGTGGGTGCCGTGGGCAGACGTGATGGGGCAGGGGCCATGTTTTGCCTGAACTTGGGTAGGGCCGTCGCGCTGGGTTTCGAGCGGTACTCGAAACTGGGCGTTGGAACGGGTTCAGACGCGAGGCGGAGGGTATCGCGTGAAGGCGTCTGGAGATGTGTCTGACGGCGGCTCTGCAGCGGTTGCTGTCTTCGGTTGCTGCTCTCAAATTCACGCTGTCGGCCAGCGACCTGTCGCTGATTTGCTCGGGCCATGTTGGGCGAATGGTCGATGAGACTGTATATTTACACAGTCATGTCCTCCCTGTACGCCACAGCCCCGAGTTGCAGTGAACGTCGCCTTGCGATGTCTACGGCCGCGGACGTTCGGTTTTGCCAACGCTTCCGACTCGCTGGCTCCGTCGCGATTGGGGATCGAACCCTCCCGTTCGCGTTCGTAAATCTGTTACAAAAGAGACGCGCGAAAAGCGGGGAGTACACAAAAGAATCTATGGACACCATCCATGACAAGGCGCCGAGGGAGACGGTCGGTCGCACCACGGTTACGCGATTCCGAATGCAGTTCCAAGCAGCCGCCTACGCGGCGCTTGAAATTCTGAGCAGCAAAGAGGTTGACCGTGTCTACTGCGATTATCACGACGACTTCGTCGTGCGCCGCACCGTCGCTGGCGTCGTCGAGTACCACTTCTTCCAGGTCAAGACCAAGGGAAAGGCAAACCAGCAGTGGGACGCTTCCGCGGTCTTCGCTCTCAAAAAGCAAGGCGCGCTCGACACTGAAGAAAAGCTTGAGGCGATTCGAAACAGCATTGCTGGCAAGCTGTTTTTGCACACGGTCGAGTTTGGCGAGCAGTGCCGCGAGGTCACTATGCTCAGCAACGTGCACTTCGCCGACGATGTCCACGAAGTCGTCGCCGACCTCTCTGCCGGATCGTCCAGCAAGAAGTACATCCGCCAATTCATAGAGAAGTTCGCAGACATCATCTCTCCTGGTAAACCAATGTCGCCGGAAGAGGTCGAAGCAGCCCGGAAAAAGCTGTCCGTTCTTGCAAATGTTCAGTACATCGGCGAGACGCTCGACACCTTCGCCATGGCTGCGCACAACGCCATTTGGAGGCACAGCGAAATCGAACTTCACCAGCACGAGGTGAAACGTATCGCCAACAGCTTGGTAACCCTCGTCGAGGAGAAGTCCTGTGCTCCGATTGGAGGCCTATCCAAGTCTGGCATCGACATGGCAGCCAGCGTTGGCTTGGAAGACCTGCTTAAGGTCTTGAGCATCTCCACACAGGTGTATCAGACTCTGTTGGATGGGGGCGAGCCAGGGGCCATCAAGACTGCATCTATCCTTCAGCGGAAACTGAAGGAGGTGGGCGCCACCGACTCGATGATTGAGGCGGCATCGCGAGCAAAGGTTTCATGGGACGTCTGGGTGCGCAGTGCACGGCATGGGGCGCCCGACTTCACTTTCAACGTCCTGCTGGAAGAAATCGACAGCAAGTGCAAAGCTTGGCTGCTTGCAGGCGGTGCTTTCGCAGACCTTGAGAACTTCATTCAAGACATCCTGAACTCAAACATTGGCAAGCAATTCCCGGTGCTGAACACCGACCTCGTGTTCGGAGCGTTCTGCGCCGCTGTCGTCAGAAGGTCGACGCGATGAGTGCAGCCGAATTCTTCAGCGAGGCAAAACGGCTCAACCTGAAGCTGAAGGTGTCCGGAGCCGGGCCGTCCCCTGCCCACACGCTCGATAACGAGGCGCTCTTTCAGCTACCCCTACTTGCCATGACCATCTTGGCAATATCGAAGGGACTATCCAAGCCCGAACTGCCGGAGATAGGTCGGCTGGTGGGCGAGTGCCTAGAGCGTACCGTCGCTGGCTTCAAAGGTTCTTCTCAGGACATCGGGTGGTCCGGCAACCTTCGCATCAGAACGATCAAGGCACTCACGTTCCTGGAGTCGACCGGGCAGGTCACCATTGACGAAGCCACGCGCCGAATCTCCGCGACCGACCTCGGTAAGAAGGTCTACAACGGCGCCATCGACGGGGAAAGCCTCTTGGCCGTCTCCATGAAAACAATAGAGCTCAGCTACCAATACATCAGGGATGAAGCTCAGGCCAGGGGAGAAGTGAAATGAGGATGAAGTCACTGCAAATCGAGCCCCTGGGCGAGGCGGGGTGGGAAAGTCCCCTGCTGGAGGTTGGCCTTCGGACCACGATGCTGTTCGCCCCGAATGGCAGCGGGAAGACGCCGATCATCCGGGCACTCGCGTCGGCGCTCGGCTTTCCAAACAAGTTTCGGAACGACATCCTTGAGAAGTGCAAGGCAGTTGTTCTGCATGCAGAGTCTGAAAGCAAGCCCCTGACAATCCGTAGGGTGATTGGGGCGACGAACACCGAGTTCTACGCGACGATTGATTTCGATGGCAAGCAGACCGAGCATCATTCGGAGGGATCCTTCTCCATCGCGTTGTTCGAACTGCTTGGCCTCAAGCCTCCCCGGCTTGTCTCGAATAAAGGCGAAGAAGCGCAGCCCTACATCTCCACGCTGCTGCCCGTCTTCTACTTGATTCAGGGTTACGGGTATTCCGCCGCATATAAATCCCCTAACCCGTTCATTGAAGACCAGTTCGCTGAGATGGTCCGCTTCGCCTTTGGACTGAATCCCAAACACTCCTACGAGGTCAAGAAGAACCTCATCGAGGAGAAGAGCGCCCTCGAGGCACAGACGCGCAAGATCGTGGGAGCGCAGCGGGTGCTGGAGTACCAAAGCCGTGGAGTCGACGCCAGCGATGCCAACCAGGCGGTGTTGCTGCGAACTGTGGAAGATTTGATCCAGCAAATCGACGCGCTTCGCGCTTCTGTTGACGCCAAGGGTACGGCCAGTTCCGCTCTCTCTGAGATGCTACGCCAGAAGGATGTCCAAATTCGGGCCAGGCAGGTGGAGCTCTTCGATTTGCAGAACCGTGTGGCTGGCATTGAGACCATCCGTGCTGAGATTGATGGCGAGGTCAAGACTCTTGGTCTGAACGAAGAGGCCCGGCGAGTTTTCACCTCGTTTCAGGAAATCTGCCGCGTGCCGAACTGCGGGCTCTTTCTGGGTAGCACCGAGTCCTATGGGAAAAACCTCCTATACCTCAAGGATCAAATCAAAGACCTCGAGCGCAACAGTCTTCGCGCCGAGATTCGAGTCGAGCAGTTGCAAGAACGCCTCGGCGAACTGGGCGTGGAGCGTCAGACGCTCGTCGACAACCTCGACTCGCCTACCACTTCGGGCGTCGATCAGCTTGTGACGGCCGTAAAGGCGCTGACCAAGCAGCTTGTCGACGCGCAGTCTGAACTAGGCCGCATCTCTGCGCTGAAGGACGAGCGCTCGAAGCTATTTGAACTGGAGAAAGAACGGGACCGCATCCAGGACCGCATCGACGGACTGTCCAACACGGGCAGAGCCGACAACGAATTCAAGAAGCTACGATTGACGCTGCGCGAACTCACCGTCAAGTGGATGCAGACGCTGGTGACGCAGAACGTGTCAACGAACGTCGACATTGATTTGAACCTTCGGTTCACGTTCGGTGGCGAAACTATAGAGACCATCGGCAGCGGCGGCACCAGCAGCACGACGATTCGTCTGGTCCTCGCCATACACGCGGCCTTATTCGAGGCGTACCTATCCGATAAGTCTCGCCCGTTCCGTTTTCTGATCCTCGACACGCCGAAGCAAGAAGAACTCCATACCGCCGACCTAGCTCAGTACCTCAAGGAGCTAGAGAAGATGTGCGAAGCGAACAATGCTCAGCTTGTTTTCTCATCCACTGAGTATGACCATCCGATCGGTCCAAAGGACAAGCGTTGGCTTCCTGCATATAGTGGCCCTGACAAGCCGATGTACCTTGGCAAGCGGGAGGACTTGATGGTCCATAACACATCGACGACGCGGTAGGGAAAAGTAGGAGTTTGACTCGGCTAAAAACGGTCGTTCCGAGTAGGTACTCGACACTGCAACGAGTCGAGGGCTCGGTATCGGATACCCAACTGGCGTTCGCGCCGGCACCCGTCGAACGTCGGGTAACGAACGGAGCTGTCGCTCGTGCCGCCTACCGCGAGTGACTCTGATCAGCCTAGACCGGTAGTTGGCAAATGCGCCCCGGCCTCCAACTCCCCTTGCGATTATGTCTTCAACACATGCTCATCACTGTTCATGGAAGCCTTAGCCGCGTAACAAGGAACAGCCGTCAAAGACACGCATTAAATCGCCCACTGGCCCAACGCTAGCCAGCTCCCATCACCCCGCAACCCGCATCAACTCAGCCTTCGACAAAATCACACACCGCTGGCGGGTCTGCTGGTACTTGCGCAATGCGGCGTCCTGGATGCGCTCGATGTTGCGGCCCACGGCCTGGGCGAGGGATGCAAAAGCGCCGTGCACGCCCAGGGTGTGCTCCAGCATGGCGCGGTCCAGGCGGACGGAGAGGTCGTGGCCTTGGGCGTCCAGGTTCACGATGATGAGGCCGGGTTGCGCTGCATCGGAGACGATCTGCATCATGGTCGGGGAGATAAAACGAAGTGAATTGGAAGGTTGTGCCGATGAGCTGTTGCCGCTCGACTCGGACACACGAAGCCCGCAACTTTAGGGACACCGGAGGCCACCGCTTGTAGGACCGCAACGGAACCCGCTCACAAGTGGCGCATGTGTGGCTGAATAGGCGCATGGAGAGCAGCGATGAACCGGTGTTTCATCGCCATTGCATGCAGCGCGGCTACCCACGCAGTTCCGTCTTCAACACCTTGCCGTAGCTGTTCTTCGGCAACCCTTCCACCCACCGATACACCTTCGGCCGCTTGAACCGCGCGATGTGTTCCCCACACAGCGCGTCCAGCACCGCATCCTCCACCGGCCCGCCCTCGCCCGCCACCAGGTAGGCCACCACCACCTCGCCCCACTCGACATCGCGCTGCCCCACCACGGCCACCTCGCGGACCTGGGGGTGCAGCAGCAGCACCTCTTCCACCTCGCGCGGGTAGATGTTGCTGCCGCCGGAGATGATCACGTCCTTCGACCGGTCCTTCAGGGTCAGGAAGCCATCGGCATCCAGCACGCCCACATCGCCCGTGTGCAGCCAGCCGCCCTGCAGCGTGCGGACCGTCGCGTCGGGGTTGTTCCAGTAGCCGGGCATGACGGTGTCGCCGCGCACCAGCACCTCGCCGGTGTCGCCGGTGGGCATGGGCTGGCCTTGGGCGTCGACCACGCGCACCTCCACCAGCGACTGCGCCACGCCGACCGAGGCCATGCGGTTGGCCCAGCGGGGGTGGGTGGTATCGGCCAGGTGCGCGCGTGACAGCGCGGTGATGGTCATGGGGCTTTCGCCCTGGCCGTAGATCTGCACGAAGCGGTCGTCGCCCATGACGGCCATGGCGGTGCGCAGGTCGTCGGCATACATGGGGCCGCCGCCGTAGACAATCGTTTTGAAGCCCGACACGTCGGCACCGGTGGCGAGCACGTGGTCCACCAGGCGGTGCACCATGGTGGGCGCGGCAAACAGGGTGAGCTGGCCCACTGTGGCGGCCAGCTGCACCAGCTCGGCGGGGTCGAAGCCGCCGGACACGGGCACCACGTGCCGCCCGCCGCGCAGCACCTGGGCGTAGTTGTACAAGCCCGCGCCGTGCGACATGGGTGCGGCGTAGACCATGGCGTCGCCGGGCAGCACGTCGTCCACGTCGGTGAAGTAGCAGGCCGTCATGGCCAGCAGGTTGCGGTGGGTCTGCATCACGCCCTTGGGCCGGCCGGTGGTGCCCGATGTGTAGAACAGCGATGCGATGTCGTCCGGGGCGCGGTCGTGCACGGGCATCGGCGCACCGTGCTGCTGCACGGCGTGCAGGTAGTCGGCAGAGCCCAGCACCAGGGTGGATGCGGGGTTGGCGCCCGCATCACGCGCGGCGGGGTGCAGGGCGTCGGACACCAGCACCACGCGCGCGCCGGAGTCGGCCAGCACGTAGGCCAGCTCTTTGGCGTGCAGCTTGTAGTTGACGGGCACGTGCACGGCGCCAGCCCACACGATGGCGTGCAGCGCCTCCAGGTACTCGGGCGCGTTGGCGGCGTAGATGGCCACGCGGTCGCCGGGCAGCACGCCGTAGCGTGTGCGCAGGCTGGCGGCCAGCGCGGCGGTGCGGGCACCCAGCGTTTGGTAGTCGAAGAGCACTTGGTCGCCCTTCAGCACGGCGGGCTGGTGGGCGTGCAGTTGCGCGCTGCGGCGCAGCAGGTGGGCGATGTTCATCGGGTGGCGCCCCGCGCGCTGGGCGTGGTGGTGCCTGCCCTGCTGGTGCTGCCCTTACTGCCCGTACTGCCCGTAACGCTGGTATTGCTTGCCCTGCTGGTCGTCGCCGCTTGCCGCATGCCTTGCCTCCTTGCATTGAGACAGCCACTGTACGCAAGCCGGGCCCGGGCGCACAGCCGATCGACTACGCAAGGGGAAACCCGAGTGGGGAGCGCAGGGCTGGCAGCCCGTGCCCCGATGCACCTGGTTACCAGATGGCTGCAAGTCCCCACAAGCAGTGGCGTTGAAAGCGCGCGCCCTAGACTGCACCTGACTCCGCACGCCGCCCGTAGCCCCTTTAGGCTGGGGCGGCGTGCCAACCCCCTTAATTTCACGGCCTTGCAGGCCCGCACCGCATGACTCCAGAACAGCAAAAATCCATCCTCACCATCGCCTTGCTGGCCGCGTTTGCGGACGGCACCAAGGACGACGCCGAGCGTGAAAAGATCCGCCGCATCGCCCAGTCCCTCGCGGGCGACAGCGGCATGGCCGACCTGCCGCGCATTTACCAGGACGTGCTGCTCAAGCGCACCACGGTGCAGGCCGCCGCCGCCGCGCTGACCGACCCCGGCCACCGCCAGCTGGCCTACGAGATGGCGGTGTGCGTGTGCGATGTGGATGGGCGCCAGACGCCTGCGGAGGCGCAGTTCCTGGCCACGCTCAAGTCTGCGCTGCAGCTGGGGGCGCAGCAGACCGCCGCCTTCGAGCATGAGGCCGATGCGCTGGTGGACGTGGCCGAAAAGGCGCCGCCCTCTGCCGTGCCGTGGGGCGTGGCGGGTGCTGCGGCCACCGGTGCTGCGGCCTATGCAGCCGCTGCTTCTTCTCCTTCTGCTTCTTCTTCGCCGTCCTCGTCGCCTGCATCCATGCCCGTGCCGGTGGCCGTGCCCGCAGGCCCGGGCGACGCCGAGCTGGACAAGTCCATCCTGAACTACGCGATGCTCAACGGCGCACTGGAGCTGCTGCCGCAGTCGTGGGCGTCGATGGCCATCATTCCGATGCAGGTGAAGATGGTCTACGGCATCGGCAAGGCGCACGGCGTGGAGCTGGACCAGGGCCACATCAAGGAGTTCATCGCCGCGGCGGGCGTGGGCATGACGTCGCAGTACCTGGAGCAGTTTGGCCGCAAGCTGCTGGGCGGCCTGCTGGGCAAGGTGGCGGGCCGTACCATCGGGGGCGTGGGCAGCGCGGCCACCGGCATGGCGTTTTCTTTTGCCACCACGTATGCGCTGGGCCAGGTGGCCAAGCGCTACTACGCGGGCGGCCGGGTGATGAGCACCGCCATGCTGCGCGACAGTTTTCAGAACCTGCTGGGCCCGGCCAAGCAGATGCAGTCGCAGTACCTGCCGCAGATCCAGCAAAAGGCGGCCACGCTGGATGCCGGCAAGATCATGGCGATGGTGCGGGGCGGCTGAGGCGGGGGCAGAGCGGCTGCGGCACGCCGCTCCTATTTTGATAGCTGCTTGCGCTGACCCAGAAAGCGGTAGCGGCCATTTTTTATCCAATCCTGCGGCAGTGCCACCCCTGCGGGCCTGCTGCCGCAGCGCTGCCAGCCCCCACCGCGGGCGCCGCCCTGGTACCGCACAGGCGCTGCGCGCCCGCAACACGCGGTGAATGCGCGCCAGTGCATGACAGAATCAGGCATGCGCGCCACCACGGACTTTGCAGACTCCCTCATCCCCGCCATGTCGCTGGACTCGCCGTCCGACAACGCCATGACGGCGCTGTACCGCGTGGCGCTGGGGCCGGTCAACACCGACTACTACCTTCCCGTCTTCGCCCGCTTTGACACCGCGGGCCGCACCACCACCACCTGGAACTGGGCAGCCAGCTTGTGCACCTTGAACTGGATGGTGTTCCGCCAGGTGTGGAGCGGCGCGCTGGCCTATGTGGCCGTGGCCGAGGGCCTGGCGCTGCTTGTGTTTGCGCTGGGCCGCCAGTTCTTGAACTGGCCGCAGGGCGTGGAGCTGGGCGTGCTGGCCGCGTTTGCCATGCTGGCGTTCACGGTGCCGGGCCTGTATGGCAACGCCATCCTGCACGCCGACGTGCGCCGGCGCATCTCGCGCGCGCTGGCCGCGTCGCGCACCGTGCCCGAGGCCTGCGCGCTGCTGGAGCAGCGGGCCAGCAGCCGCAAGCGCCTGCAGGCCATCGTGGGCGTCAATGTGGCCCTGGCCATCATCGCGGTGGCGGCGTACCTGACGCTGCCCGGGGCAGGGTTTCACAACGAGGCCGACACGTCGATGACGCCGGCCGTGACCGTGGCCCAGGCGTCATCGGCAGCGGCCGCTGCGGCATCTGCGGCGTCTGCCCAGGCGGCGGCCCAGCCACCGGCGGCCGAGCCAGCACCCGCGACACCCGCGCCCACGCCTGCCGCCGCCATGGCCACGGCCAGCGGTGCACCTGCGGCGACGGCCCCGGCCCCCGCTCCCGCATCCATGCCGGCAACCGCGCCGGTACCAGCAGCGCCCGCCGCCAAGGCCCAGCCACATGCCACCGCGCCGGCAGCCCCTGCCACGCCAGCGGCGCCCACTGCAAACAAACCCGCCAACGACAAGGCCAGCGCCCCTGCGGCTTCGCCCGCGCCAGCATCAGCGCCTGCCAGGAGCGACCAAGCCCAGGCCACTGCCGCCGCCACAGCCGCTGCAACCGCCGCCGCCAAGGCCGACGCACCCGCACCGAAACCTGCACCTGCCTCCAAACCCGCCCCAGCGCCCGCAGCCCCGGCCAGCAAGGCAGACGCTGCAACCGCCAAGGCTGCGGCCAAGGCCGCCAGCAAGCCGGCGCCAGCCCCCGAGCGCGCCACCCGCACCGCAAAGGCTGGCGGCGCCAAGCCTGCGGCTGCCGCATCCGGCGCCGCCGCCGCAGCGGCCTCCGAGGCCACCAGCGCACCGCTTGCCACCGTGGGCAGCGCGGCGGGTTACTACATCAACGTGGGCCTGTTCGCCGAAGAGGCCAACGCGCGCAAGACGCAGGCGCGGCTGCTCAACGAAGGGCTGCCCGCCTTCCGGCAGGAGCTGAACAACGCCAAGGGCCGCCGCATCCGCGTGCGGGTGGGCCCGTACGACAGCCGGGCGCAGGCGGCCGCCGCGGCCGAATCCATCCGCGCGATGGACCTGGACGCGGTGGTCTTCAAGCAGTAGGTTTGCGGCGGTAACGGTCAGCGGTAGCGGCAGGCAGCGACCCGTGTCACCCGCCCGCTGCCCGCGCTGCGGTGGAGAACAACGCTGGCGGGTGGGCGCAGATGGCGCCCAGGGGTGCGCTGTCCTACGCGGGCCGCGGCGCGTCGCCGACTTACCCGGCGGTAGCGCGGCGATACGCTGGCTGCATACCCAACGCCCTGCCTGCGCCACCATGCCACACCACGCCCACCGCCACCCCTCCCGCACCCGCCGCCTGGCCCTGGTCACTGCGGCCGCCATCGGGGGCGCCTTGCTCGTGTCGGCCTGCGCGCCGTGGCGCATCTTTACGTCGGTGGACCTGGCCAAGCAGGCCCAGCCCTACACCGCGCAACCCGCGCAGCCCAGCCAGCGGCTGCTGGTCGTGGGCGACAGCACGGCCCTGGGCACGGGGGCCAGCAGCCCCGCCGACAGCCTGGCGGGCCTGATCGGCAAGGCCCACCCGCAGTGGCGCATCGACAACCTGGCCGCCAACGGCGCCAAGTTCGGCGATGTGGCGCAGCAGCTGCAGGGCGCCGAGGCGGGCTACGACATGGTGCTGGTGCTGGCCGGCGGCAACGACGTGATCCGCCTCACCACCCAGAAGACACTGCGCGCCAACCTGGAGCAGACCGTGGCGCTGGCGCGCGAGAAGGGCCGCACCGTGGTGCTGATGCCCTGCGGCAATGTGGGCCATGCGCCGTTCTTCGTACCGCCGCTGTCGTGGGCCATGTCCAGCCGGTCCGAGCGGCTGCACGCCATGGTGCAAGAGGTGGCCGCGGCCAATCAGGTGCGCTACGTGCGCCTGCTGCGCCCGCGCGATGAAGACCCCTTCGTGCTGCGCAGCGACGAGCTGAACGCCGCCGACGGCCTGCACCCCAGCAGCGCTGGCTATGCGCAGTGGTACCAGGAGCTGGTGGCCCAGGGCGGCCTGGCTCCGGCCACGGCAGGCGCCACCGCCACCCCGGCTTCCGAATAACCCGCTGTGCCGCCGCCCGGCGCGGCGGGAGGCGGGCGGTTCAACCAGGCCCCGAGGTGTCCGTGCACGCCTCGGCACTGCCTTGCTCACTGCCTTGCGCACTGCCATCACCACCCATGTCGGCCACCCAGGCCCTGACCTGCTCCACCACCCAGGCTCCGTCATCCAGCGGCAGGTCGTGCCCCGCACCGGGGTGCAGCCGCAAAGGTACCTGCCAGGCCTGCGCGATGGCGATGGAGCACCGCACATCCACCAGCCCGTCGCGCTGGCTGGCGAGCATCAGCACGCGCTGCAGCGGCGCGGCCACCGGCGCGCGGTAGCGGGCTGCAGCGGCCAGCTGGCGCAGCGCGTTGGCCGGCGACGCCGGCCGCACCCGCCGCACGCGCGCCCACTCGGCCACGGCAGCGCCATGGTCTGCCACGCGGCGGCTGGTCAGGCGCAGCACCGTGTGCTCCATCTGCTCGGGTGACTGCGGCCGCAGCACCAGCCCCAGCAGCGCCGCGTAGTTGCGCGGCCGCAGCCGCTGGTAGAAGGCGCTGAAGGGCTGGAAGCTGGTGTTGATGAGCACGCAGCCCGCCACCTCGTGCGGCGCCACCCGGGCCCATTCGGTGGCCACCATCGCGCCCAGCGACATGGCCAGCAGGTGGTACGGCGGCGCCACGCCCCGGCGTGTCAGGTCGGCGCGGCATGCGGCCACCATGCCCGCCACCGTGGTGGGCGACGGCTGCCGGTGCAGGGCGCCATTGCCCGGCAGGTCCAGCGCGGTCACGGCATGGCCCGGCAGCGCCCGCTCGAAGTCGGCCACAAAGCTGCCCCAGTGCGCTGACTCGCGCGTGAGGCCGCGCAGGAAGATCCAGGTGGGCATCCGTCCCTTTCAACCAACAGTCTGCGGCACAGCGGCTACCGCATCAATACCAGGCCGCCAGCGCATCCGCCCGCCGCTGCGCGCGCTGCTCGGGCGCGGGGGCCCAGCGCGCGTGGCTGCACGCGGCGCGCGACAGAAAGTCCAGCAGCAGCATGTGCCGGCGCAGCACGCGCTGCTGGCGGTGGTCGATCAGCGGGTTGAAGATGCCCCAGCGCGAGAACAGCTGGCGCGGGTTCTTCTTGATCCACAGCCACGAGCCCATCTCCAGCGTCAGCGGCAAGAAGGTGTGGGTCGGCACGTTGCGGCAGGCCTGCAGGTACAGGTGGTCCCACAGGTCGCCGTGCGTCAGGTACTGCGCGCTTTGCGGCTCGATCACGTACGGGTGGTGGCTGTGGGCCTGCAGAAAGATCTCCTGCAGCGCATGCAGCTCGGCCAGGTGCGGGATGGGCTTGCGCGTGTGGGCGAACGGAAACCACAGCCGGTCCTGCACGCCAAAGCCCGAGTGGCAGTCCAGCGCCAGGCTGAAGCTGCGCGGCAGCAGCTCGGCCTCCACCACCTCGCACAAGGCCTGGGCCTCTTCTTCCATGGGCTCGCCCGCACGGCCCCGAAACCACGGCAGGCCCGCGCTGAGGCGCTGGCCGCCCACCCACAGCGGCACGCGGTCCATGGCCTCGACCGGCGCGTTGCGCATCAAGTCCACGCCGCGCGGGTTGGCGCGGGTGGACGACCACATGCCGCCCGGGTTGACGATGGGCATGAACACCAGCCGCACCTGCTCGAGCTGCCGGTGCAGCGTGGCGTCCCAGCGCAGCCGCATCACCACGCTTTGCAGGTAGGCCATCACCACCTCGGTCCCGATGCGCTCCAGGCCGTGCACGCCGCCGAAGAAGCCCACCGCCGGAACACCGGGCGCGTCGTTGCCGATGCCGATGGCGTAGATGGGTAGGCTGGGCCCCGCAGGCACCTGCACCTGGCGCACCACCCGCACGTCCAGGTGCGCAGCGCCCTGCTCGATGATCTTTTCCAGTGCCAGCAGCTCGGACAGCATGTTTTTCCGGTGAATGGCGGCCCGTGGGGCGCGCACCAGCCGGCGAGCTTAAGCGGGCGCCCGGCCCCGCGATAGCCCCATGCGGGCGGCTGTTGCTATTCACCCCGGTGACGCCAAACCGTCACATTGGCGGGCTAACGTGGCCGCAGTCAACGGGTGGAGGTACACCATGCTCTGGAAAATTCTCGGACTGCAGCGGCTGCTGGATGAGCTCTTCGATCAAGGCTGGGTGCGCTTTGACCTGCCCCGCACGGACGGATGGTTCCATGACGACGCGCCGCTCCCGTCGCAAGACTGAGGCCTACCGCCTCGCGGTGCTGTGCGGCACGCTGGGCTGCGCATTTGCGTGGGGCCTGGTGGAGCTGCTGGCGCTGCAGCGATCGCGCTACCAGCTGTGGCGCGACAGGCACCACACATCGGACGCGCGCCTGCTGCGTTAATCCCCAGCCGCCGCAGCGCGCCCTGCGCAGGCCCTCTGCGGCATCATGAACAGGCCCTGCCCGCGCATGCCGCGTGGGCCGCGCCAGCGCTTGATGCGCCCCCGCACAGCGCTGCGCGAACGCTGCTGCAAGAATCCTCAAACCTCTGCGGGTCTTCCATATGCTGGCGCGTTGCGCATACGCACCTAAAATCGCGCGTCCCCTCAAAAAATTGAACAGGGACGTCTCGAAACTCTGAAACAACAAAATCATCATGGCAACTGCGAAAAAAACCCCCGCTGCTCCCGCAAAGAAGGCCGTCGTCAAGGCCGCGGCTCCTGCAGCCAAGAAGGCGGCTCCCGCCAAGAAGGCCGCAGCCCCTGCGACCAAGGCAGCCCCTGCCAAGAAGGCTCCTGCCGCCAAGGCCGCCGCCGTGCCGGCAGCGCTCAAGCCCATCAAGGCAGCGTTCAACAAGACGACGCTGGTCGCCCACCTGGCTGAGCAGTCGGGCGTGGACCCCAAGGCCACCAAGGCCGTGCTGGCAGCGCTCGAAGCCGCCATCCTGGGCTCCGTGCACAAGAAGGGCTCCGGCGAATTCACGCTGCCTGGCGTGCTGAAGATCGGCCTGCAGCAAGTCGCTGCCAAGAAGAAGCGCTTCGGCAAGGACCCCTTCACCGGTGCTGAGCGCTGGTTCCCCGCCAAGCCCGCATCGGTCAAGATCAAGACCCGCGCGCTGAAGAAGCTCAAGGACGCAACGGCCTGATAGATCAGCCCGCGCTCCCCAGCGACAAGGACCAGATGCCCCCGGGCGTCTGGTCCTTTTTCTTTGTGCGGGCCTTGGGGTTCAGTTGGGCTTGGTTGGCTTTAGCGAGGTTCAATTGAGCTGGCAGTGACCTGCGGCGCCGTCGCAGCCCAGGCAGTCCACCTGCAGCACCAGGTCCGCCACCAGCGGCCGCAGGCCCACTTCGGCGGCACGCAGTTCCAGCTCGTTGCGCAGCTGCGCGCCGGGCAGCGTGGCCGAGCGCTCGCACCGGCGGCAGGCGATGCGCACGTCAGCCGACGGCGGCGGCGCAAAGGGCCGCAGGCGGTACACCGTGTGGCGCCGGTCGCTGCGGTCGTGCAGCAGCACGCCCAGGGTCTGCAGCTCGTGGATGATGCGGTACACCGTGCTGGTGCTCACGTGCGTGCCGCGCAGCAGCATCTGGTGAAAAGCCTCGTCCGCACCGATGCCCGCGCTGCCCGCGGTGTGGATCACCTGCAGCACGCCGATGCGCGCCGTGGTGGGGCGCAGGCCCGCGGTGCGCAGGCGCTGCAGCATGGTCACGGGCTCATTCATGCCTGCGTTCATGGCTGCGACACCGTGGCCATGGCGGCCACGCGGTGCGCGCCAGTATCGGCGTCGGGCTGCCAGCCCCCGCCCAATGCGCGGTACAGAGCCACCTGCGCCTGCCATTCGGCCTGGTGCAGCTGGGCCGCCATGTCCTGCGCGGCGTACAGGGTGCGCTGTGCATCCAGCAGCGTGAGCAGCGTCTCGGCCCCGGCACGGTAGCGCGACTGCGCCAGGGTGGCCGCCTGCTGCGCCTGCTGCACCACCTGCGCCTGCGCGGTGCGCTGGGCCTGCGTGCCCGCCACCGCCTGCAGGGCTTGCTCCACATCGCTCACGGCCGCCACGATGCTGGCGCGGTACTGCGCCAGCAGCTCGGCCTGCCGTGCCTGGGCCGCATCGCGGTCGGCGGCCAGGCGCCCGCCGTTGAAGATGGGCGCGGCCAGCGCAGCCGCCAGGCTGTAGAGCGGGTTGTCGAACACGCGGGGCAGGTTGCTGCCGCCGGTGCCCAGGCTGGCGCTCAGGCTGATGCGCGGCAGCAGCGCCGCGCGGGCTGCGGCCACGTCGGCGTGGGCGGCAAAAAGCCGCGCCTCGGCCCGCGCAATGTCGGGCCGCCGCACCAGCAGGTCGGCGGGCAACCCGGCAGCAGGTGCCAGTGCCTGCGTGGCGGGCAACGCGCTGGCCTGCACCACCGGCCACTGCGCCTGGCCCAGCAGCGCGGCCAGCGCCGTGTGCGCGCCCGACACCTGCTGGCGCCGCGCCTCCAGCACCTGCCGCTGCGTGGCCACCAGGCCCCGCTGCTGCGCCTGCTCCAGCTGCGTGGCGGCCCCGGCGCGCGCACGCGACTCGACCACGGCCAGCACGCGCTCGGCGCTGTGCAGGTTCAGCTCGGCAATCGCCAGGCGCTCGCGCCCGCCCACCAGTTGCAGCCAGGCCTGCGCCACCGCCGCCGTCAGCGTGATCTGCACCGCGCCGCGGTCGTGCACGCTGGCGGTGCGCAGGGCCTGGGCACTGGCGCGCTCGGCACCCAGGCGGCCCCAGGCGTCGAGTTCGTAGCTTGCGACCAGCGCGGCGCCGATCTGGTTGCCGGCCACCTCGGCCTGCCCGCCGGCACGGGCCTGGCGGCGGGCGTCGAGCGTGCCGGTCACGGCGGGCAGCAGGCTGGCGCCGGCGGCCCGCGCCACTGCATCGGCCTGCTGCACCCGCGCGATGGCGGCGGCCAGGTCCGGGCTCTGCGCGTGGGCCGCGCGGATGAGCGCGTCGAGCTCTGCGACGCCGAGCGCAGAGACGCCCGTCGTCACCCTCTGCGTAGGCGGCAGCGGGCTGGCCCACTGCACAGGCAAGGCGGGTGCTGCAGCGGCATCTTCAGGCAGCGGCTGCACCGCAGCACAGCCGCCCAGCAGCAGCACGCCAGCGGCAAGACAGGACACAGAGGCAATACAAGTGCGCATACCAACCATCACAATCATTCAGAGGCCAGGGCCACCACGGGGTCGAGCCCGGCGGCGCGGCGGGCGGGCATGTAGCCGAACACCAGGCCCGTGGCCACGGCGCAGGCGAAGGCACCGCCCATGGCGGTGAGCGAGAAGATCACGGGCACGCCCGACACGATGAGCACCGCGCCCACCGCCAGGCCGATGGCCAGGCCCGCCGCGCCGCCCACCAGCGTGACGAGCACGGCCTCGGTGAGGAACTGGCGCAGGATGTCGCCCTGCCGCGCGCCGGTGGCCATGCGGATGCCGATCTCGCGCGTGCGCTCGCGCACCGTCATCAGCATCACGTTCATCACGCCGATGCCGCCCACCACCAGCGACACGGCCGCGATCAGGCCCAGCATCATGGTCATGGCGTTGCGCGTCTGCGCCTCGGCCTGCAGCTTGGCCGCCGCGTTGCCGATGCGAAAGTCCTCGCGCCCGTGGCGCCACAGCAAGAGCGCGTGCATGGCCTTCTCGGCTGCCTGCACCTGCTCGACCGACGCAGCAGCGACCACGGTGTAGTCGGGCTGGGTCTGCACGCGGTACACGCGCGCGCGGCCCGACTGGTACGGGATGAACACCATGTCGTCGTAGTTCTGCGCGCCCGAATCGGCGCCGCGCTCGGCCATCACGCCGATCACTTCGAACGGCGCGTTGCCGATCAGCAGGTGGCGGCCCAGCGGGCTCGGGTGGTCCGGAAAGAACTGCGCGCTGGCCTTGTGCCCCAGCACCACCAGCGGCGCCAGGTCGCGGTCTTCGGCCGCGGTGTAGTAGCGGCCCTGGGCCACCTTCCAGTGGTGCACGCGCGGCATGTCCTCGCTGGCGGCGAACACGTAGATCTGCCGCTCGACGTTGCCGTGGCGCACGGGGATGGGGTCGCCGATCACGGGCATCACGTGGCCGATCTCGGGCAGGCGGGCGATGGCCTCCAGGTCCTCTGCGGTGATCTCGCCCTGCGGCCCGCCCTCGCGCGGGTGGCTGGCACCCAGGTACATGATGGTGGTGCCCATGGAGCCCATCTGCTCCACCACGCGCTGCTTGGCGCCCTCGCCCACGCCCATCATCACGATGACCGACGCCACGCCGATCACGATGCCCAGCAGCGTGAGCCCGGTGCGCGCGCGGTTGATGCGCATGCCGCGCCAGGCCGAGCGGGCGGCCTCGGCCAGTTCGGCCCAGAAGGCGCGGCCGGAACTCTTGCTACTATTTTTATAGCTGTTTGCGCTTGCTGGTTGAGCGGTAGAGGCATTTTTTGCTTCCAACGTGCCTGCCACGGCCGCACCGCTGTCCGCCACGATCTCGCCGTCGCGGATCTCGATCACGCGGCGCGCCTGGGCGGCCACTTCGCGGTCGTGGGTGATGAGCACGATGGTGTGGCCCGCGTCGGCCAGCTCGTGCAGCAGCGCCATCACCTCGGCGCCGCTGTGGGTGTCCAGCGCGCCGGTGGGCTCGTCGGCCAGGATGATGCGGCCGCCGTTCATCAGCGCCCGCGCGATCGACACGCGCTGCTGCTGCCCGCCCGACAGCTGCGTGGGCCGGTGGTGCAGCTTGTCGGCCAGGCCCAGGCGCGACAGCAGTGCGGCTGCGCGGCGGGTGCGCTCCTCGCGCGGAGTGCCGGCGTAGATGGCGGGCACCTCGACGTTCTCGCACGCCGACTCGGCGCGGATCAGGTGGTAGCCCTGGAAGACGAAGCCGAAGGCCTCGCGCCGCAGCCAGGCCAGCTGGTCGGCGTCGAAGCCCGCCACGTCTTCGCCCTGGAAGCGGTAGCTGCCGCTGCTGGGCTTGTCCAGGCAGCCGAGCAGGTTCATCAGCGTGGACTTGCCCGAGCCCGACGCGCCCACGATGGCGACGAACTCGCCCGCGTGGATGGACAGCGAGATGCCACGCAGCACCTCCACCTCGGGCTGCTCGCCACCGCCGTAGCGGCGGCGCACGCCGCGCAGCTCGATCAGCGGCACACCCGGGGCGTCATGCAAGACGCCGTGCAGGGTGTCGAGTTGGTTGCCGGTGCCTGCGGTCACAGCTTGAACCTTTGCGGGCCGCTGCGCGCGGGGCGCTCGCCGGTCACCAGCTGCTCGCCCTCCTGCAGGCCCGAGCGCACCTCGGCCAGGTGGCGGCTTTTTACGGCGACGACGACGGCGCGCTGCTCCACCACGCCATCGGCGCGCAGCACGCGGGCGCTGTGGGTGGCTGCGGCGGCCTTCTCGCCAGCGCCGGCACCAGCGCTGTCACCGTCACCCTCCGCATCAGCTGCCTTGCCACCCGCCGCCTTGCCGCTGGCCGGTCTGGCAGGGCTGGTCGGACTGGTCAGTGCCGACAGCGGCACGGCGATCACGCCCTGCGCCTGCGCGGTGACGAAGCTCGTCTGCGCGGTCATCTGCGGCATGAGCTCGCCGTCGGCGTTGTCCACGTCGAACAGCACGGTGTACGACACGGCCTTGCTCGCGGCGGCCTGTGCGTTGGCGCCGCCCGCGGCCTTGGCCTCGGGCGTGGGCGGCGCGGGCAGCACCTGGCGCACGGTGCTGCGCCAGCGGCGCGCGGCGGCGTCGGCCTGCCCGCCCAGCGTGGTGAAGTACACCGGCAGGCCGGCCCGCACGCGGCGGATGTCGGCCTCGGAGACTTCGGTCCACACCGTCATGGTCGACAGGTCCGCCACACGCAGGATGTTGGGCGTCTGGTAGGTGGCGTTCAGGGTCTGGCCCTCGCGCGCCTCCAGCGCCACCACGGTGCCGGCCATGGGCGCGTAGATGCGGGTGTAGCCCAACCGCGCCTCATCGGCCTTCAGGCTCGCCTGGGTCTGGTCGATCTGCGCCTTCAGGTGGTCGATGCGCGCTGCGGCCGATGCGAGCGCGGCCTCGGCCGTCTGTAAATCTTCCAGCCGCGTGGCGCCTTCGCGCTCCATCTGCTGCTGGCGGGCCTGCTGCTGCTGGGCCAGGCGGTGCTGGGCCTGCTGCTCGGCCAGCTGCGCGCGCAGGCCGGCCAGCGCGGCGCGCGCGCCGTCCACCGTGGCCTGCTGCACGCTGGGGTCTATCTCCACCAGCAGCTGGCCCTTCTTGACCTCGGTGCCGGGCTGCACGTGCAGGCGCGTTATCTGCCCCGACACCTGCGCGCCCACGTCCACATAGCGGCGCGGCTGCAGCGTGCCGATGGCACTGACCGTGGCCTCGATGTCGCTGCGCGCCACGGGCACGGTGTCGTAGACCATGGCGGGCTGCCGCGTCCACCACCAGGCGCCGGCGGCGATGGCACCCGCCAGCAGCAGCAGGGCGCCCACGCGGCGGGCCGTGCGTGCAGTGCGTGTATGGGGTGGGGTCGGGGCCATCAGCGGGGCACCTCGAAGCTGAGCGTGGCGGTGTGGCGCACGTCGTCGTATTTCTTGCCGTCCACGGTGACGGAGCCGTTGACCTTGGCGCTCACCTCCAGCACGTAGAGACCGGGGAAGGGCGTGTCCAGTTGCACCGTGCCGTCGGCCGCCGGGGCCAGCGTGCGGCGCCAGCCGGCGCTGGTGTCCACGTTCACCTGCGACGCCGCCACGGTCTGCCCCTTCCACACCAGCTTGAAGGTGTTGCCGCCCGGCGTGGTGGGCACCAGCTCCAGGTCGTTGGCGGCGCGGGTCTCGCTGCGGCCGGTGCGGGCCTGGTAGTAGGTGACCGCGCCGTGGCCGGTGATGTGCAAGGTGCTCAGGCGCAGGTCGTCCCCGCCCGGCGCGGTGATGTCGATGTGGCCGGCCTGCGGCGCCACGGGCAGGTCCTTGCCGTCGGCCAGGTAGGCGCGCGGCGCCTGGAGGGGCGGCAGCGCCGCGCTGCGGCGGGGCAGCTCGCCGGCGTAGGCGCGGGCCTGGGCCCCGTCGCGCTGCAGCCACACGTAGTCGGCATGGGCGTGGCCCGCCCAGGCGCAGGCGGCCAGCGCAAGCAAGGCACCGGCGGCGGCGGAAGGTGAGGCAAAGAGTGAAGACATGGCTGGGTCGAAAAACGAAGATGAAAAAAACGCAGGCCGCCAACGGCGCAGGCTGCAGGGCCCGCGCACTGCACCTACTGCCTATGACCAACGAGACGGAAAAAAGGGCACGCTGTTCGGGACATTTTTTTTGCCGACGCCCCCCAAGCGGCGCCGCCGGTGCCTACAGCCCCGCAGCGGACCCCACAAGGCACACGCCCGCCACCAGCACCGTGGCCGCCGACACCCGCACCGCCAGGTGCGGCGCGTAGGTCAGCAGCACACCCACCAGCAGGCCGCCCGCCGTGAGCAGGCCGCACCAGGCGGTCAGCCCCACGGTGGCGCCCCAGGCCCCGATGCAGGCGGCCAGGGACAGCGCCAGCAGCAGGCTGCCCGCCCAGCGCAGCACCCGGCGCCGCGTGCGCGGCACCTCGGCGCGGCCGGTGACCTGTTCGTGGTGGCGGTCCATGGCCAGCGCCAGGCCCGCCATGCCGCTGAACGACAGCGTGAGCGCGGCCAGCGGTGCGGCCCAGATCGCCGCCGTCATGCACCCACCTTCAGCGCCCAGAGCGCAGCGGCCAGCACGGCCGACGGCACGGCCAGGCCCATCCAGGCGCGCAGTGCGCTGCGCGCGTTGAAGGCCCAGATCACCGCCGCCGCATACACCGCAAAGCTGAGCAGGGTGGCCGTGAGCAGCGCGCTGGCGCGGCTGGTGTCCGACACGCGGGGCAACCCCACGGCCAGCACCGCGGTGAACAGCGACGCCAGCGCATAGCCGCCCAGGGCCGCCGCCAGGGCGCGGCTGGCCACCATGCAGCGGTAGCGCGCGGCAGAGCCTGCGTGTGCCGTGGCCATGGCGGCTTACTGCGCGACGAAGGTCAGCGTGGTCGTGTAGCCCAGCTTGGCGACCTTCTGGCCGGCAATGACCACATCGCCCACGGCAGGTGCCTCGTGGGTGCTGACGAGCACGTAGCGGCCCTTGCCGTTCACCGGCACGTCGATGCGGCCGGCCGCATCGGTCTTGAAGCCCTTGGTCCACTTGTCGGGCGTGATCACCGTGACGGTCTTGTTCGCCACGGGCTGGCCCTTGAACACCAGCGTGAAGGTGTTGCCACCCGCCGTGACGGGCACCAGTTCGTAGTCGAGCACCGCCTGCGTCTCGCTGCGGCCGGCGCGCGCGTTGAACACGGCGGCCTGGAAGCTGCCGTCCTTGGCCTTCCAGGGCTTCCAGACCTGGTCGTTGGACAGGCGCACGTCGCCGGCAGCGGCCACGTAGGCCTCCAGGAATTCCTCCTTGGCGGTGAGCTTGGCCGTCTGCTGGCGGTCGGTGGTGAAGACCTGGGTGGTGGCGGCCAGCTTGGCCACTTCGGCGCCTTTGTCGTGCTCGCTGTCGGCATCGCCCACGTACACGCGCACCGGGCCGGTGGCATCACGCTCCAGCCACAGCTGGTGGGCGGTGGCAGACAGGGCGATGCCGGACAGGGCGACGGCGAGCAGGGTTTTCTTGAACATGGAGACTCCTTTGAAAATCGAGAAGAAGAAAAAGAAGAAAAAGAAGAAAGAGAAATCGGGGAAGAAGCACTGCTGCACGCTAGAGGGCGGCACCGGCGACCACGGCACCACGGACGCGTGCGGGCTCCGCCGCAGCGCGCTGCCGGCGGTGCACGCGGCGTGCAGCGACCGCAAGGCACACGCCCAGCGCCAGCATGGTGAGGTCGAACCCGGCCAGCACCCAGTCGCCCGCAGGCAGGGTGACGCCCAGGTGGCGGTCGGTGGTCAGTGCGTTGAGCAGGGGCAGCAGCGCAAACGCCGCGGCGGCCAGCCACAGCGATTCGAGCCACGCGCGCAGCGGCGTGCGCAAGGCCAGGTACAGCAGCAGCACGCCCCAGGTGATGAAGAGCACGTGCGCCTCCCACTCGCGGCGGGTGGCGAAGTCCGCCGGGATCAGGCGGTTGGCCCAGAAGTACGCGGCCACGGCCACGGGCAGGCCGGCCACGGTGCCGATGTTCAGGCACTCCACCAGCCGAAAGCCGAACTCGGGCTTGCCGCCCGCCTTGGCCCGCTTGTCCTGTTGGGCGCGGCGCTTGGCCGTCCACAGCACCAGGCCGGTGGCGATCATCGCGCAGCCCAAGAGGCCGCTCGCAAAGTACAGCCAGCGCAGCACGGGCCCGGCAAAGCGGCCTTCGTGCAGGGCCAGCAGGACGTCTTGCGTCTCGCGGGCCGCGCCGTCTTCGGCCTTGGGCGGCAGGGCCTCGCCCGTGCTGGCATCAAAGCGCAGCCGGTCGCTGCCGGCAATCTGCCCGCCCGCCACGCGCACCAGCTGCACGTCGGCATCGGCGCGCCCGGGCTGCTGCACGCCCACGCGCGCCACCTGGCCCGCGCCCCACTGCACCTCTGCCTGGGCCACCAGCGGCGCCAAAGCGGTGAGCGGCTGCGCGGAAGCAGTGGCATCCACAGCGGCCGGTCGCTGCAGCAGGTCGTCGTAGAACACCTGCGCGTTGCCCGCATAGTGGCTGGCCGCCAGGCCCGCCGGCATGTACTGGAACAGGAAGAATACCAGCCCGCTGTACGTGATCATCAGAAAGAACGGCAGCGCCGTCACGCTGATGATGTTGTGCGCGTCCAGCCACGAGCGCTGCCCCTTGCCCGGCCGGAAGGTGAAGAAGTCCACGAAGATCTTCTTGTGGGTGATGACCCCGGTCACCACGGCCATGAGCATCAGCATGGTGCACACGCCCACCAGCCGGATCGCCACGTCGTACGGCACGTAGTGCAGCATGTAGTGCATGCGGTACAGCAGGTGGCCGCCGCCGGTCTTGCGCACTACGGGCTCGGCGGCTGCCTGGCCGGTTGCCGGGTCGAGCGTTCGGCGCACGAAGCGGCCGCGCGCGCCGGGCTTGCCATCGGCGGGCGGCTCGCGCCAGCTCACGCTCAGTGCGCTGCTGCCGCGCTGGCCGGGCAGCTGCACCGACCAGTCCTGCGACTGTGGCGGCGCGTTGGCCTGCAGGTAGGCCTGCGCCAGCGCCACCGCCCGGTGCGGGTCCACTGTCGCGGCAGCGGTGTCCAAGGGCAGCTCGGGGCGCATCCACCGGTCGATCTCGTGCGCGAAGTAGCCGGCCGTGCCCGTCACGAACACGAAGAACAGCACCCAGCCCACCACCAGCCCGACCCAGGTGTGCAGCCAGGCCATGCACTGGCGAAAGCCTTCTTTCATGGCAGATCACTCCGGTTGCAGAGATGCGATGGCACGCATCACTCCCTGCCGGTAAAACTGGCGCAACACAGGCCAGGGCTCCCGCGCAAGGGCCGCCCCGCCGCGCTGGGAGCGGCCCCCTTCCAGGGGGACGGCGCAAAGCGACTCAGGGGGTGCATCAGAACCGCACGTCCAGCGCCACCTGCAGGCTGCGCGGCGCACCGTAGTACGAGTTGCCGACCGAGGTGTAGTACACCTTGTCGAGGGCGTTGCGCAGGTTGGCCGTGACGGCCACCGTGTCGGTGATGGCGTAGCGCACCATGAGGTCGACCACCGCATACGCGGGCTGCGTGAACCGCACGCGCGCGGCGCCCTGGTTGTCGCGGTAGATCTGGTTCTGCCAGCGCAGGCCGCCCCCCACGGTCAGGCCTTTGCCGACGCCGGCGATGCGGTAGCTGGTGAACAGCTTGGCCGTGTTCTGCGGCACGTCGGTGAGCAGGCGGGTGCGCAGGCGGTCCTGCGTGAGGTTGCGCGAGAAGCCTGCCGCGACCTGCCAGCCCGGGCGCACCTCGCCCGTGGCCTCCACCTCGAAGCCGCGCGTGCTGGTGCCCGACACGGCCTCGTAAGCCTGGCTGCCGTCCGGGGCGAACACGTTGGGAATGGCCACGCCCAGGTTGTCCTGCCGCGCCTTGTAGATGGCGCCCGAGACGTTGAGGCGGTCGTTCAGGAACGCGCCCTTCACGCCCAGCTCGAAGCTGTCGCCCGTCTGCGGGTCCATGTAGTCGCCGTTGGCCAGGCGCAGGCTCTGCGGCGTGAAGATGGTGGTGAAGCTGGTGTAAGCCGACCAGTTGCGGTCGATGTCGTAGACCAGGCCCAGGTACGGGGTGACCTCGCCGCTTTCGTAGCGGTTGTTGGCGGTGGTGGCGCCGGTGGAAAAGCGGGTGCTGGTCTGCGCGCGGCTCCAGTCCACCACGCGCGCGCCGGCCAGCACGGCCAGCGCATCCGTGGGCTTGAAGCGCACGGTGGCGTAGGCGCTGTTCAGGCGTTCGTCCGACGTGTTGCGGCCGATGCTGGGGTTGGCCGGCGCGGCGGGCGAGGTGCCGTCCCAGGTGAAGATGTTGCCGATGGCACTGCTCCAGCCCGCGTGCGTCCAGTTGGTGTACGACGGCGCGTCGTAGCTGGTGCGCGACATCTGCGCGCCGAAGGCCACGTCGTGCTTGCGGCCCAGCAGGTCGAAGCGGCCCGTGGTCTGCACGTCCAGGCTGTCCTGGCGGGGCGTGGCGCTCCAGCGGCCCGCCCACAGCGTGACACCCGCGCCCGTCGCGCGCACCGGCGCGCCGCCGCTGGCGTAGCCGATCAGCTCGTCGTAGAAGTTGTTGGTGCGGGTGGCCGTAGCCTTGACCTTCCAGTCGTCGCTGAAGCGGTGCTCCAGCGCCGCGAACACGGAGGTGTAGTGGCGCTTGGAATAAGCCCAGGGCGGCGCGGCCGAGGCCGAGCGGCTCCATTGCGTGCGCGTGCCGTCGGAGTAGTAGGCCGGCAGGCCGCCGCGCGCATGGCCCGTGGCGTCGTGGTGCTGCACCGAAGCGCCGGCCAGCAACTGCGTCTGTGCGGTGAGGTCGGCCTCGACCACGCCGTAGAGCAGCTTCTTGCGCTCCTTCAGGCGGTCGATGTAGGAGTCGTTGTCCTGCGCGGCGGCCACCAGGCGGCCCCGCACGCTGCCCGACGCGTTGATGGGCCCGGCGATGTCCGCCTCGGTCCGCACATGGTTCCACGAGCCCGCCTCGGCCCGCACCGAGGCCTGGAAGTCGGCGGTGGGCCGCTTGCGGATCATGTTGATGGCCGCGCCCGGCGTGCCGATGCCGTTCATGAGGCCCGAGGCGCCGCGCACCACTTCCACGCGGTCGAACATCGCCATGTCGTTGGTCTGGAAGATGCTCGAGTAGTTGGAGTCCGTCTGGCGGACGCCGTCGATCATGTAGGTATTGACAGAGAAGCCGCGCGAGTAGATGGGCGAGGTGTCCGAGCCTTGGTTGCCGCTCTGGCTGAAGACCAGCCCGGGTGTCTGCGCGACCACGTCGGACAGCTGCGTCAGGCCCTGGTCTTCCATGCGCTGGCGCGTGATCACGCTGACCGACTGGGGCGTCTCGCGCAGCGACAGGGCGAGCGGCGTGGACGTGCCCGCCTGGCGCGTGGTGTAGGAGCCGCTGTGCTCGGTGAGCGCGCTGGGCTCGGCCTGGGCCTGTACCCGCACTTCGGCCAGGCTGGTCTCGCCGGCAGCACCCGCAGCACCCGCTGCTGCTGCCGCGGGCGGCCTGCGCACCACGATGCTGGTGCCTTCGATCACACCCACCAGTCCCGAGCCGGCGAGCAGCCGGTCCAGCGCCTCGCGCACGGTGAGCGACCCGTTCACGGCCTGGGCCGAGCGCCCGGCCACCAATGCGGGCTGGACCATGTGCTCCATGCGCGACTGGCGCGCCAGGTCGTTGAGCGCCTGGGCCAGCGGCTGGGCCGCGATGCTGAGCGCCACGGCGGGCTGCCCGGGGGCGGGTGCCACCTGGGCGCTGGCGCCCATGGCCACCAGGCTGAGCGCTGCGGCCAGGGCCAACGGGGCGGGCCGGAATCGGGTGCGGGGCATGTGAGAGATCTCCCTGGAAACGGATGTTGGAATGGATGTTTGAATAAGACGCCTTCTCATGTAGACGCAGGCCGAAGCCATCCCCCTAGGTCGGTGGGTAAAGTTTTTTGAAAAAAGATGCGGGGCCCTGTGCAGGGCAAGGCGGGGCGCGCGGGGCCCACAGGCGCGCAGACCCATCCGCCGGCGGCGGACGGCCAGGAACGGCCTGCAGCCTGCCGATACCGAGGTGGCTACTGGGGGTGGGGAGCGGCCACGATCTCGGTGACCGCGCCGTGCGCGCGCAGCTGCACGGGCAGCACGCTGGGCAGTGCCCGGGTGAAGTTATCCAGCCGCCGCGGGTCGAACGTGCCGGTCAGGCGCAGGGCCCCCACGCCAGGGTCGCGCACCACGAGTTGCGTGGAGCCGTACCGGGCGAACTCGGCCAGCGCCTGCGACAAGGGCGTGTCGTCGAAGCTCACCCGCCCATCGCGCCAGGGTGCGATGCCCGCAGGGGGCACGGGGGCGATGGCGGCAAGGTGGCCGTCCGCAGCGCTGCGCACCTGCTGGCCTGCGGTCAGCTCCACCACCTCGGGCCCGGCATCGGCAGCGCGCGCCACGCGCACGCGGCCCTCTTCCACCGCCACGCGCACACCGGCGTCGCCCGGCACGCCGGGCGTGTAGCGCACCGAGAACCGGGTGCCCACCACCGTGATGCGCAAGGGCCCTGCCAGCACGTCGAACGGCCGCGCGACATCGCCCTGCACCCTGAACACGGCCTGACCTTCCGGCAGCACCACCTCGCGGCGCTGGCGGCGGAAGGTGACGTCCAGGCGGGTGTTCGTGTCCAGGCGCACGGTGCTGCCATCGGGCAGGTGCACCTCGGACTGCTGGCCCAGGCCGGTGGAGAGGGCCTGCTCATACACGGGTTGCTGCTGCCAGTGGTGGTAGCCCATGACCGTGGCAGCAGCCACCAGGCAGACCGATACGGCCGTGGCGGCGCCCTGCCCCCAACTCCAGCTCCAACTCCAGGTCCATGCACGTGGGCGGGCCGGTGCGCCGGCACGGGCCTTGTCCTGCGTCAAGCCCGCGCGCAGCTGCCGGACTGCCGCTGCGGGCAATGCGTCGAGCGCGCGCCACTCCTGCTGCCAGCGCGCCAGCGCCGCCGCATGCCGCGGGTCGGCGTCGCGCCACGCATGCAGGGCCTGCAGCGTGGCGGCATCCGGTGCGCCCTGGCTGCGCACGAGCCAGTCCAAGGCTTCACCGTCGATGTGGTCGATGCAGCCGTTGGCGCCGTCCGGCATGGACATGGGGGGTTGCGCGCTCATGGCTGCTCCTCCCCCTGTGCGGTGGCGCGGCACGCGCGGCAGGCCACCATGGCGCGCTTTATGTGCTGCTCCACCATCTTGCGCGAGATGCCCATCTGCGCGGCCACCTCGGCCTGCGACAGCCCGTCGAACTTGTGCAGGATGAACGCTTCGCGGCAACGCAGCGGCAGCGATTCGATGGTGGCGATCATCGAGGCCACGCCTTGCGCGGAGGTGAAGGCGGCCTCGGGCTCGCACACGGCGGGTGCGGGCAATTCGGACACATCGGGCAGGCTGTCGTCGGCCTCCGAAGGCACCGTGCCGCGCACCACATGGCGGCGGTGCTGGTCAATGAGCAGGTTGCGCGCGGTGCGGTACAGCAGCGCGCGCGGCTGGGCCACGGCCTCGCCGCTGCGCTGCAGCGCCAGCACGCGCGCGTAGGCCTCGTGCACCAGGTCTGCCGCCGTGTCGCGGCTGCGCACCATGCGGGCAAAGTAGTTCAGCAGTTCTTGGTAATAGTGGGCAACCACGGCGCACGCAGCCTGACAAAGGGCGGCCCGAACGCAGCAGGTTCGGGACCGGGACGGCTGGGGGCGCAGTGTGGTCAGGCCCGTGGCTAATAAGAATGATTCTCATATTGTAAGGACTTGGGCCTGCCCCGGTTTGTAAAGATGGACTAGCCGGTGATGACCCGTTCGTCCACCGGGCTGGCCTGCAGGAGCGCCACATCGGCCGCCCGCAGCGCCAGCACCGCGCCCTGGTTGATGTAGCCCTTGTCGGTGATCTCGCCGCTGTCCGCATCGGGCGGCCGCGCCAGCACCAGGGCGCGCGTGGGGCACTGCGACGAGCCCGCGCCGGCGTTGCGCCGGGCCCGCATCACGCCCTGCAGGGCGGCGGTGAGCTTCGCAGGGTCGGCCGCGCCCGCTGCCGACGGGAACACCAGCATGCCCACTTCGTCGTGGTTGTGGCCGGTGAGCACGATGTCCTGCACCAGCGGCGCGAGCTGCGAGATCAGCTCCACGCGCAGCGTGCCCACCGACACCCAGCTGCCGCTGGAGAGCTTGAAGTCTTCGGCCACGCGCCCGTTGAAGACCACGCCGCGCTCGGGCCGCTCGGGGTCCACCAGGTAGCCGGCGTCGCCGATGCGGTAGAAGCCCTCGCTGTCGAACGCGGCCGCCGTCTCGGCCGGCGCGTTGCGGTAGCCCGGAAACACCGACACGCCCTTGACCCGCATCTCCAGCTTGCTGCCGTTGGGCACGAGCTTGAGCGCCAGCCCGGGCAGCGGCGCGCCGATGCAGCCGGCCTTCTCCAGCCGCCAGTGCGCGCTGGTGACGGCGGGAGATGTCTCGGTGGAGCCCCAGGACGTCGTCAGCCACAGCGGCTGCGCGGGCCGCACGCGCAGGGCCAGCGCTTCGAGCCGCTGCCAGGTGGACGGCGCGAGCGCCGCAGCCGCATAGAACGCCAGCCGCATGCGCGACAGGACCTCGGCAGCCAGTTGCTCGTCCGCTTCCAGGAAGGGCAGCAGCATATCGAAGCCGCGCGGCACGTTGAACAGCATGGTGGGCTTCACGTCGCGCAGGTTGCGCACCGTCTTCTCGATGAGCCCGGGCACGGGCCGCCCTTCGTCGATGTAGAGCGTGCCGCCGTGGCACAGCACCATGTTCAGGTTGTGATTGCCGCCGAAGGTGTGGCTCCACGGCAGCCAGTCCACGAGCACCGGTTTTTCGTGGGTCAGAAAGGGCCAGGTCTGGGCCATCATCTGCTGGTTGGCGCAGAGCATGCGGTGGGTGTTGATGACCACCTTGGGCCGGCCGGTGGAGCCTGACGTCAGCAAGTATTTGGCATGGCCGTCGCGCGCGATGGCGTCGAACGCCTGGCGCACGGCCGGGGTCTCCACCCCCTGCAGCAGCCGCGCGAAGGGCAGCGCGCCCGGCACCTCGTCGGCGTGGCGGCTGTAGACCTGCAGCGCGTCCGATGCATACCCCGCCAGGGCCGGTGCGTATGCCCGGGCATCAGACGCGTAGACCAGCGACGGCCCGAGCGCCGCGAGCATGCTGTGCAGCCGAGTGGAGTCCTTGGAGCGCGCGTAGGCGCTGGACAGCGAGCACGAGGCCAGGCCCACATGCATCGCCGCGAGCATGAGCACCGCGTGGTCCACCGCGTTGTCCGACAGGATCGCCACGGGGCGGTCGGCGGGCAGCTTCAGGTCGAGCAGCGACTGCGCCACGGCGCCCACAGCGCGGCGCAACTCGCCGTACGTCAGGCTGCGCCAGTGCTCACCTTTGTCATCGCGCTCGGCCAGGGCCAGCGCGTCGGGCGTCTCAAGCGCCCAGTGCTCCAGCCACTCGCCGATGCAGCGCGCATAGTCGCCCAGCGGCACAGGGGACTGCAGCGTGATCGAGCCGTCGTCCGCACGGGTCTGGGTGGTCAATGCCAGTGCGATCTGGGTGTCGTCGTCAAGGAATCCGGGGTGCATGGCGTGGTGTCTCTCTGGCGGTGTCTGGGTGAGGCAGGTGATGGGGAGCGCCCGGCGCATCAGGTCGGCGTGTCCAGCCCGGGGGATGCGCTCTTGGCGCGCAGCAGGCCGATGAGCAGGGCATCGCGCGCCTGCGCCAGCTCTGCCTGGGTGCGCCCGCCGAGCGCCTGGTCCACGCCCTCGACCACGCGGCGCTGCAACTCGGGCGTCATGCGCGGCGCGCCCAGGTCGTCCCACCAGCCTTCGATGGGGCCGCCCAGGTGGGCCAGCAGATGGGCCATGCCGCCGTCGCCGCCGGACAGGTGCAGGTTCATGAAAGGCCCCATCAGCGCCCACCGCAGGCCGGGGCCCTGGGCGATGGCGGTGTCGACGTCGGCCACGCTGGCCACGCCTTCATTCACCAGGTGGAACGCCTCGCGCCACAGTGCGGCCTGCAGGCGGTTGGCGATGTGGCCCTGGATCTCGCGGCGCACATGGATGGGGCGCTTGCCGATGGCGGTGTAGAAGGCCATTGCGGCAGCGACGGCCTCGGGCGATGTCTTGCCGCCCCCGCCCACCTCGACCAGCGGGATCATGTGCGGCGGGTTGAACGGGTGCCCCAGCACCACGCGCTCCGGCCGGGCGCATTGCGCTTGCATGGCCGATACCGACAGGCCCGACGAGCTGGACGCCACGATGGCGTGCGGGGGTGCCGCCGCGTCGATGCGGCGCATCAGGTCGGCCTTGAAATCCTCGCGCTCCGGACCGTTCTCCTGCACGAAGTCCGCTTGCGCCACTGCATCTTCCAGCCGCGCGTGAAACCGCAGCCGGGCCATGCTGGCGCCGGGTGCCAGCCCTTGTTGCTCCAGTGCAGGCCAGTGGCGGGCCACCGCTTCGCGCAGCCGCTGCTCGGCGCCTTCTGCGGCGTCGGTGGCCTCCACGTCCAGGCCCTGCGCCAGAAAGTAGGCCGCCCAGCTGGCGCCGATGACGCCGGTGGCCACCACGGCCACGCGCTTCACTGTCGAATCCATCGAAGATTTTCCTTGTCGTTGTTGCGCAGCGGCTCAGAGTTGCGTCAAGACCTGTTCAAGACTCTGCCGTGAACCCGATCTTCTTGACCAGCGGCCCCCAGCGCTCGAACTCCGCCTGCTGCGACGCTGCCATCTCGGCCTGCGTCGACCCCTTGGCGATCAGGCCCACGACGGCCAGGCTGTCGATCACGGCCTTTTCTTTGATGGCCTGGTTGATGGCCGCATTGGCGGCAGCCACCACGCCGGCCGGCGTGCGGGCGGGGGCGTAGAAGCCGAACCATTCCTCGGTCGTGAGCTCGGGGAAGCCCTGTTCGGCAAAGGTCGCCACTTCGGGCGAGAACGGCGAGCGTGCCTGGCCGGACGTGGCGATCAGCCGCAGCTTGCCCGCCTTGTGGTTGGGGATGAAGTCGCCGCTGGGGGTGACCATGGAGGCGATCTGCCCGCCCACCACATCGGTCACGCCGGGGATGGAGCCGCGGTAGGGCACGTGCTTCAGGTCCACGCCGTTGTTGATCCCCAGCAGCGCACCGATGAAGTGCGGCGTGGAGCCCGCGGCGGGCGAGCCGTAGTTGGCCTGGCCCGGGTTGGCCTTGGCCCAGGCCAGGTAGTCCTTCACGGTCTTGACCGAGGCCGGCACCAGCGGGCCCACAGCCAGGCCATGGTGCATGACCGCGCCGATGGACACGGGCACGAAGTCCTTCACCGGGTCGTAGCTCAGCTTGCTGTAGATGTGCGGATAGATCGACGTGCACGAGAACGGCGAGAGCGTGAGCACGCTGCCGTCCACCGGTGCGCCCTTGAGTGACTCCAGCGCGATGCGGCCGCCCGCGCCGGGCTTGTTCTCCACCACGGCGCTGTTGCGGGTGTACGCGGAGCCCGCCAGCTTTTCACCCACGCGCCGCGCGACGCTGTCGCCCGCGCTGCCGGCCGGAAAGCCATACAGGATCTTGACCTGCTCGATGGTTTGCGCCAAGGCGCTCCAGGGCGCGAGGGCCCCGAGCGCGGTGGCAGCACCCACGTGGTGCATGAATTGGCGGCGTGTCGGCTTCATCATTCCTTGTCTCCTCTTTCTTTCTGGTGGGGATGGGTGCGGCGGCGATGGATGCGATGGCGGGATGGTGCCGTTCAGTGCGGCGCGAACTCGGGGCGGGGGCCGCCCACGCGCGGCAGGCCCATCAGCGCGCGGGCCTCGGCGGGCGTGGCGGGCTCCATGCCCAGCTCGCGGATCACGCGCACGATGCGCTCGGTGAGCTGCACGTTGGTGGCCAGCTCGCCGTGGCGGTAGTACAGGTTGTCCTCCAGCCCCACGCGCGCATGGCCGCCCAGCAGCAGGGCCGCGACATTGGCTTCGAGCTGCGAGGGGCCGATGCCGCTCACGCAGAACAGGCTGTTTTGGGGCAGCGTGTCCACCATCATCTGCAGGTGGCGCGGCGAGTACGGCATGGCGTTCTGGAAGGCGCGGTGCACGTTCATCACCAGGTTGATGAAATGCGGACCGTCGTCGTCATGCCCCTCGTCGATGAGGGTGGTGGTGTCCTGCAGGATGTGGGTGGGGCTGAAGACCTCCCACTCGGGCTTGATGCCGCGCGCCTTCATGCCGGCGGCCAGCTCGCGGCCGCGGCTCAGGGGGGTGTCCATCAGGATCTCGCGGCCGTCAAAGCTCAGGTTGAGCGTGGTGGCGTCCAGGGTGCACATCTCGGCGCCTGCGTCCATGCCCTTGATGCGCTCTTCCCAGGCGATCTCCCAGCGGTTGCCGGGCAGTGGCCTGACCATGTCGCCGTGCACGCCGCCGCCGGTGGAGTTGTTGATGACGATGTCGCAGCCCTTGGCGCGGATGCGGGTGTTGATGTCGCGGTAGATGTCGGCGTTGCAGGTGGCGCCGTCATCGGGCCTGCGCGCATGGATGGCCACCACGCTGGCCCCGGCGTTCCAGCAGCGCTGCACGTCCTCGGCGATCTCGGCGGGCTGGGTGGGCAGGTGCGGGTTCTGCGATTTGTGCGCCATGCCGCCGGTGGGGGCGATGGTGACGATGACTTTGCGCTGGGTCATGGCATTGGCTGAGGGAAAATGGTACTGCACGCATTATTTTTTCGGGCGCTTGCATACTCAGTCATTGCGATGACATTTGGACTCAGGGTATACGAGGAACCGTGCGGCCCTGCCCGTTGGAGAACGCTTCCCATGCTGGTCAAAAAGGCTGCGCCCACGGCCGCCGAACTGCTGAACGACTCGGCCTGGTTTCCGGTGCTCAACGCCGCAGCCCAGCAGCGCGTGCTGGAGGACCTGCGCGAGGTCAACGTGCCGCAGGGCGGCGCGCTGTGCCGGCGCGGCGACGTGCCGCTGCACTGGTACGGCGCGATCGAAGGGCTGCTCAAGTGGACGGTGACGTCCGACGACGGGCGCTCGGTGACGCTGGGCGGCCTGTCCGCGGGCAGCTGGTTCGGCGAAGGCACGCTGCTGCGCGGCGTGCCCCGCACCGCCGACATCATCGCGCTGCGGCCCAGCCGCGTGGCGCTGCTGCCGGTGGACACCTTCGAATGGCTGCACGCCACGGAGCGCAGCTTCGACCACTTCCTGCTGCGCCAGATCAACGAGCGCATGCACTGGTTCCTGGGCAACTTCACGGCCTACCACCTGCTGGACACCGACACGCAGGTCGCCCGCGCGCTGGTGGGGCTGTTCCACCCCTTCCTGCACCCCGGCAGCGACCCGCACCTGCATGTCTCGCAGGAGGAGATCGCCAACCTCTCGGGACTGTCGCGCCAGCGCTGCAATGCGGCGCTGAAACGGCTGGCGCAGGCGCAGCTGATCGCCATCGGCTATGGCGGCATCACGGTGCTGGACCTGGCGGGACTGCAGCGGCGCGTGCCGGCCTGAACCGGGCGTCCTGGCTGCCGTGGACACTGCCGGGCAGTGGGTGCCTCAGGGCGCGGACACGGCGCAGCGGTAGCTGGCCGCGCTGCGCGCGTTCCCGCCCACGTACTGCGGATAGCGCGGGTAGCGCGGGTAGCGGCACAGCGGGCGCGATGCCAGCGTGGCGGAGGGCGCGGCCGGCGCGTTGCGCACCTGCACCAGCGCATCGGCCGGGGCGGGCACGGCAGGCGCCTGGCCGGTGGTGCCACAGGCGAACAGGGCGACCAGCGCAGCCCCGGCAAGCGGCCACCGCAGGCAATGCAGGGAAGTCGCCATCGAGCGTGTCATGGGGTCTCCTGGGAATGCCGGGGGCAATGGTGAAGCGGCTGCGGTGGGGCGCGTGCGCCGGGGGCTTACACGCTCAGCAGCCCGTGCAGGGCCTGCGGATCGGCCAGCAGCCCGGCCGATGCGCCCTGCAGCACGATCTGGCCCTTTTCCATCACCATCGCGCGGTCGGTGTGCGCCAGCACCTTGCGCCAGTCGCGGTCCACGATGAGCGTGGCGATGCCGGTCGCGCGGATCTCGGCGATCACGCGCCATATCTCCACCACGATCAGCGGGGCCAGGCCTTCGGTCGCTTCGTCCAGGATCAGCAGGCGCGGGTTGGTCATGAGCGCACGGCCGATGGACAGCATCTGCTGCTCGCCGCCGGACAGCTGCTGCCCGCCGTGGCCCAGCCGCTCCGCCAGGCGCGGGAACGTGGCCATCACGCGGTCGAAGGTCCAGGCGCGGCCGCCGTCGGGGCCGGCGCGGGCGCTCATCACCAGGTTCTCGCGCACGCTCAGGTTGGGGAAGATGCCGCGCCCTTCGGGCACGTAGCCGATGCCCAGGCGCGCCATCTTCTCGGGCACCCAGCCGGTGACGGCGCGGCCGTACATGCGCACCTCGCCGGCCGGCGGGCGCACGTAACCCATCAGCGTGCGGATCAGCGTGGTCTTGCCCATGCCGTTGCGGCCCAGCAGGCCCACGGAGGTGGCGGCGGGAATCTCGGCGTCCACGCCGCGCAGCACATGGCTGTCGCCATAGCGCGCGTGCAGGCCGGTGACGTTGAGCATGGCGGTCTCCTTGGGTTGCTGCGGGGCGGTGCGCATCTCAGTGCCCGTCGCCCAGGTAGGCGGTGCGCACCTCGGGGTTCTGGCGGATTTCGGCGGGGTCGCCGGTGGCGATCACCGCACCGTTGACCATCACGGTGATGCGGTCGGCAATGCGGAACACCGCATCCATGTCGTGCTCCACCAGCAAGATCGCGTGGCTGCGCTTGAGGCGCGACAGCAGCGCGAGCATGCGGTCGGTTTCCTCGGCGCCCATGCCGGCCAGGGGTTCGTCGAGCAGCAGCACGCGGGGCCGCGTGGCGATGCACATCGCCACCTCCAGCTGCCGCTTGGCGCCGTGGCTCAGCGTGCCTGCCGTGCGGTGCGCGTCGGCGGCCAGGCCGGCGGCTTCGAGCGCCTCGTGCGCCGTCTGGTTGCTGTGCCTGCAGGCCGCGGCGGCCTGCCAGAGCTTCCAGGGCTGGGGCGCCGCGGCCTGCGCTGCCAGGCGGCAGTTCTCGTGCACGGTGAATTCCGGGAAGATCGTGGTGCGCTGGTAGCTGCGCCCCACGCCGGCCAGCGCGCGCCGCGCCTGCGATTGCCGCGTGATGTCCCGCCCGTCGAGCGCGATGCGCCCGTCGGAGGCATCCAGCTCGCCCGACAGCATGTTGATGAGCGTGGACTTGCCCGCGCCGTTGGTGCCGATGACGGCATGCACCTCGCCCAGGCGCAGGTCCAGCGTCACCGCGTTGACCGCCACCAGACCTCCGAAGCGGCGCGTGAGGCCTTTGACCGAGAGCAGTGCGGCGGCGCTCATGGGCGGCCCTTCAGCGAAAGGCGCTGCGCCACGCCCACCAGGCCCTTGGGCAGCAGCGCGACGAAGACGATGATGGACAGCCCCAGGGTCAGCTGCCAGTGGTCGGCCAGCGGCCCCAAGACGGCGTGCGTGGACAGCAGCTCCTTGAGCAGGGTGAACACCACCGCGCCGATCACCGCGCCGCGCAGGTGTCCCATGCCGCCCAGGATCACCATCAGCAGCACGTCGCCCGACGTGTGCCAGGACAGCAGCTCCGGGTTCACCACGCCGTCGCGCGCGGCCAGCAGAAAGCCGGCCAGCCCGGCGAGCGCCCCCGCCAGCACGAAGGCTGCCAGCTTGTAGCCGTAGGTGTGAAAACCCGCCGCGCGCATGCGCTGCTCGTTCACGCGGATGCCCGCCAGCGCCGCCCCGAAGCGCGAGCGCCGCACCAGCGCCAGCAGCCCGTAGGTGAACACCAGCGCCGCCAGCACCGTGTAGAACAGCACGCCGCGCGACTCCAGGCTGAGGCTGCCGATGGACGGTCGCACATCCAGGTAGATGCCGTCGCTGCCGCCGCCCACCTTGGTGTCGTGGAACACGAAGTAGGCCATCTGCGCAAACGCCAGCGTGACCATGATGAAGTACACCCCGCGCGTGCGCAGGCTGAGCGCCCCCACGGCCAGCGCATACACGGCGGCGGCGCCCATTGACAGCAGCAGCAGGACGACAAGGTTGCCACCTTCCTGGCCCGAGGCCAGCACCGCCGTGTAGGCACCGATGCCGTAGAAGGCGGCATGGCCCAGGCTCACGAGGCCGGCCATGCCCACCAGCAGCTCCAGGCTGAGCGCGAAGATCGACAGGATCATCACCTTGACCAGCAGGTCCGACAGGTAAGGGCTGAGCGCCATGCCGCCCGCGCCGACGGCGATGGCAGCGGCCACCGGCAGCAGCGTGGCGATGAGGTGCCCGCCGGCCCTGCCAGGCGAGCCCGCCGCAGCGCCTGCGGGGCGGAGGGGGGCCGGTGAAGGAGTGGATGGATTCATGACCGTCATGCCTTGCGCCCCATCAGCCCCTCGGGCCGCCAGATCAGAACCCCGGCCATCAGCAGGTACACGCCGATGCCGCTGATTTCCGCGAAGAACACCTTGCCGAAGGTATCGACAAACCCCACCAGCAGCGACGCCACCAGCGCCCCGGTGATGGAGCCGATGCCGCCGATGACGACCACCACGAAGCAGATGATGAGCACGCTGGCGCCCATGTTGGGGTACACCGAGGACATGGGCGCGGCGATCATCCCGGCCAGCGCCGCCAGCGCCACGCCCGCCGCGAAGACGATGCGGTACAGCCGCCGGATGTCGATGCCCAGGCCGCGCACCATGTCGCGGTTGCTGGCACCGGCGCGCACCATCATGCCCAGGCGGGTGCGGTTGACCACCCAGTACAGCCCCACGGCCAGCACGATGCAGGCTGCCGACGCGAAGAGGCGGTACCACGGGTAGCTCATGAGTTCGCCCAGCGCGAAGCTGCCGTCGAGCCACGCAGGCGCCTTGACGCCGTGCACGTCGTTGCCCACCAGCAGCGAACGCAGTTCCTCGAACACGAGGATGAGCCCGTAGGTCATCAGCACCTGCTGCAGGTGGTCGCGCTGGTACAGGTAGCTGAAGAACGCCCACTCCAGCAGGTAGCCCAGCACCGCCGCCAGCGCGATGCCCGCGAGCAGCATGACGAGGAACTGGTCGCCGAACAGCGGCGACAGCGCGAACGCCATGTAGGCGCCGATCATGTAGAAGCTGCCGTGCGCGAGGTTGATCACGCCCATGATGCCGAAGATCAGCGTCAGCCCGGATGCCACCAGAAACAGCAGCAGCCCGTACTGGACCGAGTTCAGGCACTGGACCAGGAAGGTTCCGATGTCCATGGAAGGTGTGTCCTGTGTTGAAGGAGACGGTCTGCCAGCCGTTTACAGCTTGCAGCCGCGCGCGGGGTCGGCCAGCGCCTTGGCGGCCACGCCGACGACCTTGTTCTCCTTGCCGTCCACCTTGCGCAGGTAGATGTCCTGCACGGGGTTGTGGGCGCGGCTCATGGTGAAGGGGCCGCGCGGGCTGTCGATGGTGGCCTTCTGCACGGCGGCAGCGAACTCGGCCTTCTTCGCGATGTCGCCCTTCACGGCCTTCAGGCCCGTGGCCAGGATCTGGGCGGCGTCGTAGCCCTGCACTGCGTACACGTCGGGCTGCAGCTTGAAGGACTTGGCGTAGGCGGTGCGGAACGCGTTGTCGCGCGGGGTGTTCAGGCCGTCGGCGTAGTGCAGGGTGGTGAGCAGGCCCTGCGCGGCATCGCCCTGCGCCTCCAGCGTGCCGTCGGTCAGAAAGCCCGAGCCGTACAGCGGCGTGACCTTGTTCAGCCCGGCGGCTGCGTAGTCCTTGACGAACTTGACTGCGCCGCCGCCCGCGAAGAATGCGAACACCACGTCGGGCTTGGTGGCCGCGATCTCGGTGAGCAGCGCCTGGAACTCCACGTTCGGGAACGGCACGGTGAGCTGCTTGACGACCTTGCCACCTTCCTTTTCAAAGCCTTCCTTGAAGGCCTCGGTCATCTCGTCGCCGGCGGCGTACTTCCAGGTGATGGTGACGGCGGTCTTTTTCTTCTCCTGCTTCGCGGCCACGGTGCCCATGCCGTAGGACGACTGCCAGTTGGAGAACGACGAACGGAAGATGTTCTGCGCGCACAGGGCACCCGTGACCGCATCCGCACCCGCGTTGGGCACGATGAGCAGGGTGCCGCTTTGCTTGGCGGCGCGCGCCATCGCCGTGGCGACGCCCGAATGCACGGTGCCGACGATCACGTCCACGCCGTCGCGCTTGATGAGCTTGTTGACGTTGTCGGTGGCCTTGGCCGGGTCCGATTCATCATCGACCTTGAAGAACTCGATCTCGCGGCCCGCGAGCTTGCCGCCCTGCTCGGCCACGTGCAGCCGAAAGCCGTTCTCGATGGCCACGCCCAGCGCGCTGAAGGTGCCGCTGAACGGCAGCATGAGCCCGACCTTGAGCTTGTCGGTGGTCTGGGCCGTGCCTGCGGTGGCGCCGCAGGCCAGTGCCAGCGCTGCGAATGCCGTGCGTGCGTAGCGAGATGTCATGGTTGTCTCCTGGATGTTGTCGTGATGAACGCCACCGTCTCGGCGATCACGTCGCCGGGCCGGTCACGGTGGGGGGAATGCGCGCAGGCGGGCAGCTCCAGCAGCCGGGTGCCCGGCACGCGCTCGGCAATGCCGCGGATCTGCGCCAGCGTTCCGTATTCGTCGTCCAGGCCCTGCACGGCCAGCACAGGCGCGCGCACGGCGGCGATGTCGGCCACGATGCTCCAGCCGCGAAAGGCGGGGTCGAGCCAGATGCGGTTCCAGCCCCAGAAGGCTGAATCGGGGTCGTCGTGGTAGCGGGCGAGCCTCTGCGGAAGGTCGGTGGTCTCGTAGGCGGCGCGCGCCTGTTCGATGTTGGCGATGGTCACGTCCTCGACGAAGATGTGCGGCGCCAGCAGCACCAGGCCGGCCACGCTTTCCGGAAAGCGGGCGGCGTACAGCAGCGCGATGGAGGCGCCGTCGCTGTGGCCGAACAGCAAGGGCGCTTCACTCACGCCCAGCGCCTGCAGCAGCGCGGGCAGCACCTCCTCGGCCTGCCGGTGCATGAAGTCCATGCCCCAGCGCTCGTCGGCCGCGCGCGGCGTGGAGCGGCCGTAGCCGGGGCGGGAAAACACCAGGCCCCGAAAGCCGCCGTCCGCGCACAGCCGCTGCGGGAAGTCCTTCCACATCGCCAGCGAGCCCAGGCCTTCGTGCAGGAAGACCACGAGCGGAGCGTCGGTACGCTCGGGCGCGATCCACTGGTACTCGACCTGCACCTCGCGCCCGCGCCAGGCAATGTTGGCGAATTCGCTGACTTCGGCCTTGGCACTCATGCCTGCGCCTCCTGCTCGCGCAGGCGAAAGCGCTGGATCTTGCCGGTGGCGGTCTTGGGCAGCTCGGGCACGAACTCGATGAAGCGCGGGTACTTGTAGGGCGCCAGGCGGTCCTTGACGAAGTCCTTGAGCTCCTCTTGCGTCGCGCCGTGGCCGTCCTTGAGCACGACGAAGGCCTTGGTCTTGGTCAGGCCCTCGCCGTCCTGCTTGCCGATGACCGCCACCTCCAGCACGGCGGCGTGCTGCATCAGTGTGGCCTCGACCTCGAAGGGCGACACGTAGATGCCGCTGACCTTGAGCATGTCGTCGCTGCGCCCGGCGTAGGTGTAGTAGCCGTCTGCGTCGCGCACGTACTTGTCGCCGCTCTTGGTCCAGCCGCCCTGGAAGGTGTCGCGCGTCTTGTCGCGGTTGTTCCAGTACATCAGGGCGGCGCTGGGGCCGCGGATGTACAGGTCGCCCACCTCGCCGTCGGCCACAGGGCGGCCGTCCTCGCCGCGCAGCTCGACCTCGTAGCCGGGCACGGGCTTGCCCGTGGTGCCGTAGCGGATGTCGCCCGGGCGGTTGGACAGGAAGATGTGCAGCATCTCGGTGGAGCCGATGCCGTCGATGATGTCGCAGCCGAAATGCGCCTTGAAGCGCTGGGCGATCTCGGCGGGCAGCGCCTCGCCGGCCGACGAGCACATGCGCAGCGCCACCTGGGCGCGCGACGGCAGCCGGGGCGAGGCCAGCATGCCCGCAAAACCGGTGGGCGCACCGAAGAACACGGTGGGCCGGTGGTCCACCCAGCGCTGGAAGGTGGCATCGGGCGTGGGCCGCTCGGCCATCAGCACCACGGTGGCGCCCACCGACAGCGGGAACGTGAGCGCATTGCCCAGCCCGTAGGCGAAGTACAGCTTGGCGGCCGAGAAGCACACATCGTCGCGCGTGAGGCCCAGCACGGGCTTGCCGTACAGCTCGGCCGTCCACCAGAGGTTGCCGTGGGTATGCACCGTGCCCTTGGGCTTGCCAGTGGAGCCCGACGAGTACAGCCAGAAGCCCGGGTCGTCAGGTCCGGTGGCGGCCGGCGCAGGCAGCGGCTGCGCATAGGCAATGGCCTCGTCCAGCGCCACGGCCCCTTTGCCGACCGCCTGCGTGGGCTGCGACACCCACAGCGCGGCCACCTCGTGCGGGCCGAGCGCCATGGCGCTGTGCAGCACGGACAGCAACGCGCCCGACACCAGCACGGCCTGGGCGCGGCTGTGGCCCAGCATGTAGGCGTAGTCGTCCGCCGTGAGCAGCGTGTTCACCGCCACGGGCACCACGCCGGCGTACAGGCAACCCAGAAAGCACACGGGCCAGTCGCTGGTGTCGTGCATGAGCATCAGCACCCGCTCTTCGCGCCGCAGGCCGGCATCCACCAGCACAGCGGCCAGGCGCCGGGCGCGGTCCTGCAGGTCGCCGTAGCTCAGCGTGCCGCGGTCGTCGATGTAGGCCGTGCGCTGCGCGTGGTCGCGGTTCAGGTCGAACAGGTGCTGTGCAAAGTTGAAACGCTCTGGCAGGGTGGTCATGGCGATGTCTCCGTGGTTCGCTGGCGTTTTTCTGGTGCTGCGTCCTGGCTGGCGGCTGCCGTCGTCTGCGCCTGGGCGGTCACAGGCCCAGCGCGGCCAGCACACCAGGGCTGGCCTGCACGGCGCTGCGCTGGTGGTAGAAGCCCAGCGCCCGCAGGCCCGCGAGCTCCGCCCCGCCGCCCGCACGCCCCGGGCCGCCGTGCAGCGACATGGGCATCACGTTGCCGTGGCCGGTGTGGGCCTGCGCGACGTCGGGCGTCACCACGTGCACGCGGCCATGGCTGGCTGCGAGCTGCACGGCGGCATGTCCCAGCGCGGCCTCGTCGGCGCCGTACAGCGATGCCACCAGCGACCCCTGGCCGCGCTGTGCGAGCGCCAGGGCATGGTCCACATCGCGGTAAGGCACCAGCGTGGCCACCGGGCCGAACACCTCGACGTCGTGCACCACGGCCGCCGCATCGGCGTCGCGCGCACCCAGCAGCACCGGGCCGATGCAGGCCGCCACGGCGGGGTCGGCGTCCACCAGCGGCGGGTGGCGGCCGTCGTGCAGGATGTCGGCGTGGGCGCACAGCTGCGCCAGCCCCTCGCGCACGGCGTGCAATTGGGCGGTGCTGACGAGCGAGCCCATGCGCACGCCGTCGTTGCGGGGGTTGCCCACCGTCACGCCTGCGAGCTTGGCGCCGATGGCCTCGGCCGCAGCGCCGTACACGCCCGCCGGCACCAGGATGCGGCGGATGGCGGTGCATTTCTGGCCCGACTTGACGGTCATCTCGCGCACCACTTCGCGCACCAGCAGGTTGAAGGCGTCGCTGCCGGGCGCCGCATCGGGCAGCAGCAGGGCGCTGTTGAGGCTGTCGGCCTCGATGTTGGCGCGCACCGAGCGCCGGGCCACCGCGGGGTGCGCGCGGATGATGCCGGCCGTGTCGGCCGAGCCGGTGAACGAGACCACGTCGAACGGCGCGAGCTGGTCCATGAGCCCGGCGGAGCTGCCCGCAATGACCGACAGCGCGCCCGCCGGCAGCACGCCCGCATCGACCACGTCGCGCACCATGCGCTGCGTGAGCCAGGCGGTGGACGTGGCGGGCTTGACGATCACCGGCACACCGGAGAGCAGCGCGGGCGCCGCCTTTTCCCACAGGCCCCAGGCCGGGAAGTTGAAGGCGTTGATGAACAGCGCCACGCCGCGCGCGGGCACCTGCAGGTGCTGCGACAGGAACACGGGCTCCTTGCCGAGCCGGGCGGCGTCGCCATCGCGCAGCGCGCGCACATCGCCCAGCGCATCGCCCCATTTGGCGTACTGGCCCAGCGTGAAGATGCCGCCGTCGATGTCCACGGCGGAGTCGTTCTTCACCGTGCCGCTGTTGGCCGTGGCGATCTCGTAGTACGCGTCGCGGTGGGTTTGCAGTACCTTGACCACGGCGCCCAGCAGCGCGGCGCGCTGCCGGTAGGTCAACGCACGCAAGGCTGAGCCGCCCTGTTCGCGGGCGAACCGGAAGGCCTCGGGCAGGTCGAGGCCCGTGGCATCCACGCGCACCAGGTCGTCGCCCAGCACCGGGTCCTGGAGCACGGCGCCCGGGCCCTGGCCGGTTTGCCAGCGTCCGGCAGCGTAGTTGGGGAGCAGTTCGGTCATGGGGATCTTTCTTGCAGGTGGTCGGCAGCGCCCGCGGTGGCGATGTCGGTGGAGGCAGCGATGCAGCGGACAAGTCGGGCGGCGAGCCCGCCGTGCCTTCAGCGCGTGAATTGAATCTGCCCCTCGGGCAGCAGGTAGAGCACCAGCGAGCGGCCCTGGGCCACGGTGGGGCGGTGGGCGCTGCCGGGCGGGTACACGCACCAGCCGGCGGGGTGCCCGTCGAAGGTGGCGTCGCCCTCCAGCGGCATGATCAGGTCGATCTCTCCGAGCGGATGGGTGTGGTGTGGGCCGGCGATGTCCTGCATGTCCACCACGTCCACCGAGAAGCGGTGCAGCGCGTCGTCTGCCTGGAAGACCCGGCCGTAGCGGATGCCGCCGCCCTCGCGCTCGCAGAGCCAGCCTTGCGCCACGCCCGCCAGGCAACCCGCCTTGAGCTGCCGGTAGGCGTCGCTGCCCTGGCCGTGCGTCTGGTTGAGCCAGGTTTGCAGGTCACCGTCCAGACGTCGGCCTGCGATCTGCCCGGTCAATGCGGCCAGGGCTTCATGGAATGCTGCTTTATCGGACATGGCGACTCGTGGGTGGCTGGGACAATGGAGCGCAGCGTGCACAGTGCTGCATGCATTTTCTTGTGGGATTCGGCAATGTGCAGTATCTTGCCTGCACATGAACGATAGGTAATGCTTGATGCAGTGTCAAGCACTATAGTGCATGCATGGTGTTTTCCCCTAGGGTGTCCGGCCGCGCGGGCCGCCCGGGGGATGCACCGCAAAATGCCCAGGTGCAGCCGATGTGAATTTGAGGATGGACATGAACGAACCAGAAGACACCGCCACCTTGCCCCCAACCCTGGGCGAGGTCGCGCCAGGGCCTGCCGACGAAGCCCGTAACCCCCTGCTGACCGCACTGGGCGAGCGGGTGCGTAACCTGCGTGCGCAGCGCGGGCTCACGCGCAAGGCGGTGGCGGTGGCGGCCGATGTGTCGGAGCGGCACCTGGCCAACCTGGAGTACGGCACGGGCAACGCGTCCATCCTGGTGCTGCAGCAGGTGGCCGGCGCGCTGCACTGCTCGCTGGCCGAACTGGTGGGCGACTTCACCACCCGATCGCCCGAATGGCTGTTGATCCGCGAGCTGCTGGAGCACCGCAGCGAGCCCGAGCTGCGCCGCGCCCGGCTGGCCCTGCACGAGCTGCTGAACAGCGGCGCCAGCGACACGGCACGCCACCGGCGCATTGCGCTGGTGGGGCTGCGCGGCGCGGGCAAGTCCACCCTGGGCCCCCTGCTGGCGCGCGACCTGGACGTGCCGTTCATCGAGCTGAGCCGCGAGATCGAAACCCTGGCGGGCTGCAGCGTGCGCGAGATCCACGACCTGTACGGCACCACCGCGTACCGCCGCTACGAGCGCCGCGCGCTTGAGGAGATCGTGCAGATCCACAGCGAGGTGGTGATCGCCACGCCCGGCGGCATCGTCTCGGACCCCGCCACCTTCAACGAGCTGCTGGCGCACTGCACCACGGTGTGGCTGCGCGCCGCGCCCGAGGAGCACATGGGCCGCGTGCTGGCCCAGGGCGACATGCGCCCCATGGCCGCCAGCAAGGAGGCCATGGACGACCTGCGCCGCATCCTGGAAGGCCGGGCGGCGTTCTATTCCAAGGCGGACCTGACCATCGATACCTCCGGGCAGAACCTGGAGGAAAGCCTGCGGCAGCTGCGCACCGGCGTGCGCAGGCTGATGGCCAGCCGGCCCGACTGAAAACCCGGCCTCCCCCACCCGCTCCCCGCCCGCCCCCCCCGGGCGCCCCCCACGCGCCACCGACCGCCTGACCGGCGGAGCGCCCTCTGCACAGCCCATCGCGTCAGAAAAATTGGCGATCAGCACAAACATGCATTGACTCGCCTGCCAACATGCATCATGATGCACATCAGTTGATGGATTTATGCATTATTATTCCTGTTAACAGTTTTTGACGGAGACGCCCCATGACCGCCCAGACCACCGCACCCACCCGCGTTGACTACCGCACGGACCCCACGCAGTACCGCCACTGGAAGCTGGCGGTGGATGGCGCCGTCGCCCGCCTGTCGCTGGACATCGCCGAAGACGGCGGCATCCGCCCCGGCTACAAGCTCAAGCTCAACAGCTACGACCTGGGCGTGGACATCGAGCTGCACGACGCGCTCAACCGCGTGCGCTTCGAGCACCCGGGTGTGCGCACGGTGATCGTCACCAGCGCCAAGGACCGCATCTTCTGCTCGGGCGCCAACATCTTCATGCTGGGTGTCTCCAGCCACGCCTGGAAGGTGAACTTCTGCAAGTTCACCAACGAGACGCGCAACGGCATCGAGGACTCCTCCAAGCACTCGGGCCTGAAGTTCGTCGCCGCCGTCAACGGCGCCTGCGCGGGCGGCGGCTACGAGCTGGCCCTGGCCTGCGACGAGATCGTGCTGGTGGACGACCGCTCGTCGGCCGTGTCGTTGCCTGAAGTGCCGCTATTGGGCGTGCTGCCCGGCACCGGCGGCCTGACCCGCGTGACCGACAAGCGCCACGTGCGCCACGACCTGGCCGACATCTTCTGCACCAGCGTGGAAGGCGTGCGCGGCCAGCGCGCGGTGGACTGGCGCCTGGTGGACCGCATCGCCAAGCCGGCGCAGTTCGCGGCCGCTGTCGATGAGACCGCCACCCGCTTGGCCGAAAGCAGCCACCGCCCCGCCAACGCACAGGGCGTGGCCCTGACCCGCGTGGAGCGCGAAGAAGGCGCCGACAGCCTGCGCTACGCCCATGTCAGCGCCGACATCGACCGCACCCGCCGCACGGCCACGCTCACGCTGAAGGCCCCCACCGGCGCGCAACCCACGGACATCGCCGGCATCGAGGCCGCAGGCGCCGCCTGGTGGCCGCTGGCCCTGGCGCGCCAGTTGGACGACGCCATCCTGAACCTGCGCACCAACGAACTCGACATCGGCACCTGGCTGCTCAAGACCGAGGGCGACGCCCAGGCCGTGCTGGCCAGCGACGCCACGCTGATCGCCCACCAGGACCACTGGCTGGTGCGCGAGACCATCGGCGCGCTGCGCCGCACGTTCGCGCGGCTGGATGTATCGTCGCGCAGCCTGTTCGCGCTGGTGGAGTCGGGCTCGGCGTTTGCCGGATCGCTGGCCGAACTGGCGCTGGCCGCCGACCGCACCTACATGCTGGCCCTGCCCGACGATGCAGAGCGCGCACCCAAGCTCACGCTCAACGAGTTCAACTTCGGGCTGCTGCCGATGGTGAACGACCAAAGCCGCCTGCAGCGCCGCTTCTACGAAGAAGCCGCCCCGCTGGAAGCCGCGCGCGCCGCGGCCGGCACGCCGCTGGATGCGGACGCCGCGCTGGCCCTGGGCCTGGTGACCGCCGCCCCGGACGACATCGACTGGGACGACGAGATCCGCATCGCCATCGAGGAGCGCGCTGCGATGTCGCCCGACTCGCTCACCGGGCTGGAGGCCAACCTGCGCTTTGCCAGCAAGGAGAACATGAACACCCGCATCTTCGGCCGCCTGACCGCCTGGCAGAACTGGATCTTCAACCGCCCGAACGCCGTGGGCGACAAGGGTGCGCTCAAGGTCTACGGCACCGGTGAAAAAGCCGGCTTCGATCTGAACCGCGTCTGACCCCAAAGCCCCAACCAACCGATTGACCTCCCCACCCGTTCAGGCTGAGCTTGTCGAGGCCCTGCGCAAGCCTTCGACAAGCTCAGGCCGAACGGATACGAACCTCCACTTGAAGGACTGGCCATGAGCACGATCAACTACAGCGAGAAGATCCCCAACAACGTCAACCTCGGCGAAGACCGCACGCTGCAGCGCGCGCTCGAAGGCTGGCAGCCCAACTTCATCAACTGGTGGGACGACGTGGGCCCCGAGGGCTCGACCGACCACGAGGTCTACCTGCGCACCGCCGTGAGCGTGGACCCGCAGGGCTGGGCACAGTTCGGCCACGTGAAGATGCGCGACTACCGCTGGGGTATTTTCCTGAACCCGGGCGACGCCAACCGCGAGATCCACTTCGGCGACCACAAGGGCGAGAAGGCCTGGCAGGACGTGCCCGGCGAGCACCGCGCCAACCTGCGCCGCATCATCGTGACGCAGGGCGACACCGAGCCCGCGTCGGTGGAGCAGCAGCGCCACCTGGGCCTCACGGCGCCCAGCATGTACGACCTGCGCAACCTGTTCCAGATCAACGTGGAAGAAGGCCGCCACCTGTGGGCCATGGTCTACCTGCTGCACAAGCACTTCGGCCGCGACGGCCGCGAGGAGGCCGAGGCGCTGCTGCAGCGCACCTCGGGCGACCAGGACAACCCGCGCATCCTGGGCGCCTTCAATGAAAAAACGCCCGACTGGCTGGCGTTCTTCATGTTCACCTACTTCACCGACCGTGATGGCAAGTTCCAGCTCTCGGCCCTGGCGGAAAGCGCGTTCGACCCGCTGGCCCGCACCACCAAGTTCATGCTGACCGAGGAAGCCCACCACATGTTCGTGGGCGAGTCCGGCGTCTCGCGCGTGCTGGCGCGCACCGCGCAGGTGATGAACGAGCTGAAAACCGACGACCCGGCCAAGGTGCGCGCCGCCGGCGCCATCGACCTGGGCACGGTGCAGCGCTACCTGAACTTCCACTACAGCGTGACCATCGACCTGTTCGGCGCCGACCAGTCGAGCAACGCAGCCATCTTCTACAGCTCGGGCCTCAAGGGCCGCTACGAAGAAGGCAAACGAGGTGACGACCACATCCTCAAGGGCCAGACCTACAAGGTGCTGGAGGTCAAGGACGGCCAGCTGCTGGAAAAGGACGTGCCCATGCTCAACGCGCTGAACGAGGTGCTGCGCGACGACTTCATCAAGGACTCGATGGCCGGCGTGGGCCGCTGGAACAAGGTGCTGGAAAAAGCCGGCATCCCCACGCGCCTGTCGGTGCCGCACAAGGCCTTCAACCGCCAGATAGGCGCCCTGGCCGGCATCAAGATGTCGCCCGACGGCCGCGTGGTGAACGACGTGGAATGGGCAGCGCGCAAGGCCGAGTGGCTGCCCACGCCCGAGGACTTTGCGTTCGTCGCATCGCTGATGGGTCGCGTGGTGGAGCCCGGCAAGTTCGCGGGCTGGATCGCACCACCGGTGATGGGCATCAACCGCCAGCCGGTCGATTTCGAATACGTCCGCTTTAATTGAGCCCCCCTGAGCCGCTGCGCGGCTTCCCCCCCGAGGGGGGACGCCACCGGCGGCCCGGCGGAGCCGGTTCCGCGGTGGCACTGGCCCGGGGCCGCGCGCAATCCAAGGCATCGCCCAAGAATTCTGCGGCTTCGCTGGAAGAAAAATATGGATACCACCACGCTGATCGACAACGGCATGCTGAAGCAGCACCTGATCGACCCCGAGATCTGCATCCGCTGCAACACCTGCGAGGCCACCTGCCCGGTGGGCGCCATCACGCACGACGACAACAACTACGTCGTGCGGGCCGATGTGTGCAACGGCTGCATGGCCTGCATCTCGCCCTGCCCCACGGGCTCCATCGACAACTGGCGCACCATGCCGCTGGCGCGGGCCTACAGCATCGAGGAACAGCTGACGTGGGAAGAACTGCCCGCAGAACTGTCGCCCGAGGAGCTGGCGGCCGAGGGCGCACCGGCCGCGGCGGCACAGGCCACCGCGCTGCAGGCTGCGCCGCCCGCCGCCTCGGCAGAGCCCGGGGCCCAGCCGTTTCAATCGGCGCAGTACGGTGCCACCGTGCCGCCCTGGTCGGCCGCGCACCCCTACACCAACCTGTTCCCGCCCCGAAGCCCCACCACCGCGACAGTCGTGGGCAACTTCAACTGCACCGAAGCGGGTTTCGAGAGCGAGACACACCACGTGGTGCTCGACTTCGGCAGCATGCCGTTCCCGGTGCTGGAGGGGCAGTCCATCGGCATCATCCCGCCGGGCACCGATGCGCTGGGCAAGGCACACCACGCGCGCCAGTACTCGATTGCCAGCCCGCGCAACGGCGAGCGGCCCGGCTACAACAACCTGGCGCTCACGGTCAAGCGCGTGACCACCGACCACGACGGCCACGCCGTGCGCGGCGTGGCCTCCAACTACGTGTGCGACCTGCAGGTGGGCGACAAGGTGCAGGTGGTGGGGCCGTTCGGCAGCTCGTTCCTGATGCCCAACCACCCGCGCTCGCACATCGTGATGATCTGCACCGGCACCGGCAGCGCACCGATGCGGGCCATGACCGAATGGCGCCGCCGGCTGCGCAGCAGCGGCAAGTTCGAGGGCGGCAAGCTGCTGCTGTTCTTCGGGGCGCGCACCCAGCAGGAGCTGCCCTACTTCGGCCCGCTGCAAAGCCTGCCCAAGGACTTCATCGACATCAACCTCGCGTTCTCGCGCACCGCAGGGCAACCCCGGCGCTATGTGCAGGACCTGATGCGCGATCGCGCCGCCGACCTGGCCGCGCTGCTGCGCGATGGCGGCAGCCATTTCTACGTGTGCGGCCTCAAGAGCATGGAAGAAGGCGTGGTGATGGCGCTGCGCGACATCGCCACCACCAGCGGGCTGGACTGGGGCCAGGTGGGCGCGGCGCTCAAGCGCGAAGGGCGGCTGCACCTGGAGACGTACTGAGGGGTGAGGCGTTCAAACTGCCCCTACCGCTTGATGGGCGTCATTTTTAAGCTATATATTTAATAGCAAACTGCATGCCGGGCCGGCAAAACACGCTGCAGGCCCGGGCTGAGAGCCCTGCGTGCATCGGAGCCTGGCGTGTTGCATGGCTTGCGCCGGGGTGGCGCCCGGGTGGCGCCGCTGTCCCGCGCTTGCTTATCCGTCCTACACCGGACGGAGCGGTCCAAAAATACGATGCTTTCAGAACGCCCGTGCTTTGGTACCGGCGCCGCCGGCCCGCTGGCCGGCCCTCCGAAAGGAAAGGACCTTGCATGACCGACCCGACCGCCCCTGGCGGCCCCTTGCGCTCCGCGCTGCAGCACACGGCGCTGCAGCATGAAGAAGTGGTCATGCCGTTCACACTGGGACTGCGCGGCCATGCCAGCGAACACGAGCGCCAGACCCGTGAACACATCGCACGCCGCGTGGCCCACCTGAAGGGCTGTGCGTTCAGCCACGAACGTCCCCCCTCGCTGTGGACGCAGCGCACCTACCTGGTGCCGAGCGAAACCCTGGTGGAGGCCGCCGCCCTGAGCCTGCACCTGCGCGGCGAAGACGATCTGTTCGGCGGTGTGGTGCCCCACGCCTTCGTGGCGACCAAGGCCATCACCCACCCCTTGATCGCGCCCGATGCCGCCGCGCCCCCGGGCTGGAGCCATGTTCTGCCCGAAGCGGTCGAGAAGGCCGTGCTGGCGGGCTACACCGCCTTCACGCGCCACGACGCGGCCGAGGCCGGCGAACGGCTGCTGGCCCTGGGGCCCGTGCGCATCAAGCCCGTGGCGGAGACCGGCGGGCGCGGGCAGTCGGTGGTGCATGCCATCGGCGAGCTGACCATGAGCCTGGCGGCGCTGAGCGACAACGCCTTTGCCGAGCATGGCGTGGTGCTGGAGCACAACCTCTCGAACGTCGACACGCTGAGCGTCGGCCAGGTGCGCGTGGCGGGCATCCTGGCCTCGTACCATGGCCGCCAGCGCCTCACACGCGACAACCGCGGCGCCGTGGCGTACGGCGGGTCGGACCTGACCGTGGTGCGCGGCGACTTTCATGCGCTGCTGGCCACGCTGCCCCCCGGCCCGGTGCGCAAGGCCGTGGACCAGGCGCTGCTCTACGACGCCTCGGTGCGGCAGTGCTTTCCGGGCTTTTACGCATCGCGTGTCAACTACGACGTGGCACAGGGTATCCATGCCGGCGGCGAATGGAGCTCGGGCGTGCTGGAGCAGTCCTGGCGCATCGGTGGCGCCACCGGCGCGGAGATCGCCGCGCTGGAGGCCTTCCATGCCGACCCCGGCCTCCACACGGTGCGGGCCAGCTGCATCGAAGAGTTCGGCCCCCTGGCGCCACCGCCCGCATCCGCCATCGTCTACTTCCAGGGCGAGGACCCCGAGGTCGGGCCGCTGACCAAGTACACCGTGGTGCAAGCCGATGGCGACACGGCATAGAGACATTCAGATCCCTTCGGGCGACCGCACCATCGCCGGCACGCTGGTGGCGCCGGACACCGTGGTGCCCGGCGTGTTGCTGGTGCACGGCTGGGACGGCAGCCAGGAGCAGTACCTGTCGCGCGCCCACACCATTGCGGCGCTGGGCTGCATCTGCCTCACCATCGACCTGCGCGGCCATGCCCGCGACAAGGCGCACCGCGACACCGTGACGCGGGAAGACAACCTCAACGACATGCTGGCCGCGTACGACCTGCTCACCGGGCATCCGGCCGTGGACAGCCAGTCTGTGGCCGTGGTGGGCAGCAGCTACGGCGGCTACCTGGCCACCGTGCTCAGCGCCCTGCGGCCGGTGCGCTGGATGGCGCTGCGCGCGCCCGCCCTCTACAAGGATGAGGACTGGCTGGTCCCCAAGCAGCACCTCGACCGCCAGGAACTGGCCCGCTACCGCGCCATGAAGCTGCCCACCGACGCCAACCGCGCACTGGCGGCCAGTGCCGTGTTCGAAGGCGATGTGCTGCTGGTCGAGTCCGAGATGGACCACATCGTGCCCCACCCGGTGCTGGAGAACTACCGGGCCGCATTCCTGCGCACCCGCTCCATGACCTACCGGGTGATTGCTGGTGCCGACCACGCGCTGGCCAAGCCCGAATGGAGCGAGGCCTACACCGGCATGCTGGTGAACTGGATGAAGGAAATGCTCGGCGACGCCAAGGAGCGCGCCGCAGCACGCGACAAGGCTGCGACCCGCTGAAAGCACCGCGCCAACACGTGGCGCCGATGCGCAAAGCAGACGCTGTCTGACACGGTCCAGCAGCCGGCGGTGGAGTAATGGAAGGCATCACGCTCCAAGGAGATCGTCATGTCGAAGACCCACCGCACCGGCCCCGACCAGACCAAGCCCCGCGCCCGCAAGCGCATGCGCCAGTGGGAGGCGATGGCCCGCCCCCGCTCGGTCCCGCTGCGCTTCCCAGACCCCGAGCCACCGGTGTGGAAGCCGCTGGGCTGATACGCACGCACCCCGGGCGAACGCCCATGCGCACCACAACTACGGAATCGATTCACCCATGAGCACTCGACGCGCCCCCAAAGCCCCTGCCGCCACCGCGCCGGCCGCATCCACCCCGGCCAAGCCGGCGGCGAAGAAAGGGGCTGCCGCACCGTCCCGACCTCCAGCCAGGACCGGCTCCAGCCCAGCCGGGGACAGTGCCAACACCACCATACCGGCAGCCGCCAGCGCATCGGCAGCCACCACCCGCAAGCAGCAGAAGATCCAGGCCGAGCAGGATGCCAAGGATCGCAAGGCCCCCAACGGCAAGCAGGCCGCCACTTCCCCAAGTGCCAAGAAGAAGGCCGCCCCAGGCCCGGGCCGCGCAGAGCCCGCACCGCCCCTGCCGCGGCAGCACCTCACCAAGCCCGGCAGCGAAGCGCAGATGCAGTTGCAGCCCCGCTTCGAGGCGCCGCACTATGCGGGCAGCGGCAAGCTACAGGGGTTCTCCACCCTCATCACAGGGGGCGATTCGGGCATCGGCCGTGCCGTGGCAGTGCTGTTTGCGCGCGAGGGTGCGGACGTGGCGATCGCGTACCTGTCAGAACACGAGGACGCTGAACGCACCCGCGAGCTGGTGGAGGCCGAGGGCGGGCGCTGCATCCTGCTGCCCGGCGATGTGCGCGATGCCAGCTACTGCCATCAGGCGGTGGCGCAGGCGGTCAAGGCATTCGGCAAGCTCAACGTGCTGGTGAACAACGCGGCCTTTCAGGAGCACGCGGCATCGCTGGCGGACCTGACCGAGGAACGTTTCGACGAGACCTTCCGCACCAACATCTACGGCTACTTCCACATGGCCAAGGCGGCCTTGCCCCACCTGCAGCGGGGCGACGCGATCATCAACACCGGCTCGGTGACGGGCCTGCGCGGCAGCAAGGAACTGCTGGACTATTCAGCGACCAAGGGCGCGATCCATGCCTTCACCAAGGCGCTGGCGCACAACCTGGCGGACAAGGGCATCCGCGTCAACGCGGTGGCCCCGGGGCCGGTGTGGACGCCGCTCAACCCCGCGGACAAGAGCCCCGAGGACATCGCTGAATTCGGGGAGAAGACGCACCTGGGCCGCCCGGCACAGCCTGAAGAAATTTCACCGGCCTATGTGTTTCTGGCTGCGCCCGCGTGCTCGAGCTACATCACCGGCATCGTGCTGCCCATCACGGGCAATGCGGGCGATGGCGGCTGACCACGCGCCGCCCCTCGCCGGCCCCGCTGACCACACCCTGGCGCACCAGCGCACGACGGGCCGCGCGGGGCCCGGGCCTTCAGGGCTTCTTGTCGCCGCGCGCGTATGCCTCGACAGCCGCCACCGCCTCGTCGCGCGAGCCGTAGGTGGCTTCGCGCAGGGGTGTGTTGTGGCCATCGACGAGCAGGCTCTGAATGGTCACCTTGCCGGAGCCGGCGTGCGAGAGCACGGCAGAGTACGAGCTGGCGTCGGACGTGCCGAAGACGTTTTCTTCGCGGATTTCCTGTGGCATGAATACCTCCTTGTGACGGCCATTGTCCGCAGCCGGGCGCGCGGCCACTGTCAGCGAACAGCGCTTCCCGCCCACCCTTGAGAAAGGCCGCAGAGCATGCCCTCCCGCACACCAGCAGCTGCCCGTGCACGGCCATCGCAAGGCGAGGCGGAAGCGCCCCACATCACGCATGGCGACCGGGTGATCGACCCCTCCACCGGTTTCACCAAGATGGACCTGGTGCACTACTGCGCGCAGGTGGCGCCGTTGATGATGGAGCATCTGGCCGCACGCCCCGTGGCGGTGGTGCGGGCGCCGGATGGCATCGCGGGTGAACTGTTTTTCCAGAAGCACGAGGACAGCGACTCCATGGCGGGCGTGCTGCAGCTGGACCCGGCCCTGGACGAGGGCCATGCGCCGCTGATGGAGATCGCCTCGCCCCAGGGGCTGCGCAGCTATGCGCAGATGAACGTGATCGAATACCACACGTGGAACGCGCTGAAGGACCGCATCGAGCGCCCGGACCGCATGACGTTCGACCTGGACCCGGGCGACGGTGCCTCGTGGCAACAGGTGCAGGAGGGTGCGCGCCTGGTGCGGGTGCTGCTGCAGGAGCTGGGCTTGCCGGCGTACCTCAAGACCAGCGGAGGCAAGGGACTGCATGTGGTCGTGCCCCTCAAGCGCCTGCGCGACTGGGCCACGGTGCGGGCATTCTCCAAGGCCATCGTGGAGCACCTAGCGCGCACGATACCCGAGCGCTTCGTGGCCAAGAGCGGGCCACGCAACCGCGTCGGCAAGATCTTCGTGGACTACCTGCGCAACGGGCGCGGGGCCACCACCGTGTGCGCCTGGTCGGCCCGCGCCCGGCCGGGGATGGGCGTGTCCGTGCCGGTGGCATGGGACGAGCTCGACACGCTGACCAGCTCTGCCCACTGGACGGTGCAGAACATCGGCGCGCGCCTGGGCACCGGCAACACGCCGTGGGACGGCTATGGCCAGGCAGCCGCCAGCCTCGGGACGGCCATGAAGCGGCTGGGCTTCGTGGCGGACGAAGGCTAGGCGCCCTCGGCACGCAGTCCTGCGGGGTCTGCTTCTGTAGCGCAACCAGGCCAGCCACCAGCGAACCTGCCCGCCCGCCAGCGCTATGCTCGCCCCATGCACACCACGAAGACGCTGCTCATCGTCTACCACTCCATGACGGGCGGCACGCTGCAGATGGCCCAGGCTGCGTGCGCAGGCGCCTCGCAGGAGCCCGGCGTGCACGTGCGCCTGCTGCATGCGGGCCAGGCCGTCGCAGCCGACGTGCTGGCCGCGGACGCCTACCTCTTCGCCACGCCGGAGAACCTGGCCGCCATGAGCGGCCAGCTCAAGGATTTTTTCGACCGCACCTACTACGCAGCGCTCGACCAGGCCAATGGCCGCCCTTACGCCTGCCTGGTCTGCGCCGGCAGCGACGGGGCCAACGCGGCGCGCCAGATCGAGCGCATCGCCACGGGCTGGCGCCTCAAGGCCGTGGCCGAACCGCTGATCGTCTGCACCCACGCGCAGACGCCAGAGGCCATCCTGGCCTCCAAGCAGATCAGCCCGGACGACCTGGAGCGCTGCGGCGCCCTGGGCCGTGCGCTGGCGGCGGGGCTGGCGATGGGCGTGTTCTGAGCCTGCAGTTGCCCGGCCATGCCAAAAGCTGCAACGCCGGGCCGTTTGGTGCTTGAATAGCGTTTTGCGAAAGAGGATGCCCATGAAATCCGTCGTGCTCGCCGCCGCGCTGGTGTCCGCCACGGTGGCGGCCCAAAGCCCCAGCTGGCTCACCGTGGTCGGCGACCCCGGCAATGGTTTCACCGACACCGTGGAGGTGGACGCCGCCAGCGCCGTGGCTTTCGAGTCCATGCGCCTGGTCAAGCTGCGCGTCAACCGCGCCAAGCCGCGCACCGCCTTCGATGGACTGCCCTTTCACTCGTACTACTCCACCGCCATGGTCGACTGCACGCAGATGAAAGCCTGGCACCGGTCGATCACTTTTTTCAACAAGCCGCTGTGGCACGGCCAGATGCGGATGCACGAGTATGTGGAGAGCGACGGGCGCGACCTGGCCTTTGCGGACATGGCCGAGAACCCCCGGGACCGGTTGGTCAAGGCCGCGTGCGCGATGTCGCTGCAGGACAAGTGAACGCCGGGGCCGATGCGCTGCACGGCACCGCCCACCAGGGCACGCACCACCCGGCCACCTGCAGGCCCCAAGGACCGCGGGCGCTCCACCCCTTGAGGTGAAGCGCCCGCGCCAGAGCGAACGAGCTTCGCAGCCGTCAGATCCGCTGCGCGGCCAGCCTGCGGACCACCGCCGTGAGGCGGTCGATCTCATCGAAGGTGTTGTAGAACGCCAGCGACGGCCGCACCGTGGTCTCCACACCAAAGCGGCGCAGGATGGGCTGCGCGCAGTGGTGGCCGGTGCGCACGGCAATGCCCTCCTCATTCAAGGCCTTGCCGACCTCCTCGGTGGAGTAGCCCGCCAGCACGAACGACATCACGCTGGCCTTGTCCGCCGCGGTGCCGATGAGCCGCACGCCGCGGATGGTGGACAGCTGCTGCATGCCGTACACCAGCAGCTCGTGCTCGTAGCGCGCGATGTTCTCGATGCCCACCCGGTTCACGTAGTCGATGGCAGCGCCCAGGCCCACTGCGTCGGCGATGTTGCCGGTGCCCGCCTCGAACTTGTTGGGGATGGGCTGGAACACCGTCTTCTCGAAGGTCACGTCGGCGATCATGTTGCCGCCGCCCTGCCACGGGGGCATGTCTTCCAGCACCGAGCGCTTGCCCCAGACCACTCCGATGCCGGTCGGCCCGAACACCTTGTGGCCCGAGAAGACGAAGAAGTCCGCATCCAGGTCCTGCACGTCCACCCGCATGTGCGAGACCGACTGCGCGCCGTCGACCAGGGCCTTGGCCCCTGCGCGGTGCGCCAGCGCCACGATCTCCTTGACCGGCACCACGGTGCCCAGCGCGTTGGACACCTGCGTGACCGCCACGATCTTGGTGCGGTCGTTCAGGAGCTTCTGGTATTCATCGAGCAGCACCTGGCCCGAATCGTCCACCGGAATCACCCGCAGCTTCGCGCCCTTGGCGGCCGCCAGCTGCTGCCAGGGCACGATGTTGGCGTGGTGCTCCAGGTTGCTGACGATGATCTCGTCGCCCTCGCCCACATGCTGCGCGCCCCAGCTCTTGGCCACGAGGTTGATGGCCTCGGTGGTGCCGCGCACGAAGATCACCTCGTTCACATCCGGCGCGTTGATGAAGGTCTTCACGCGCTGGCGCGCGCCTTCGTACGCATCGGTGGCCCGCGCCGCCAGCTCGTGCGCGGCGCGGTGGATGTTGGAGTTCTCGTGCTCGTAGAAGTAGCTGATGCGGTCGATCACCGCGCGGGGCTTGTGCGTGGTGGCCGCGTTGTCGAACCACACCAGCTGCCGCCCGTTCACACGCTCGGCCAGCACCGGGAAGTCGCGGCGGATGGCGTGCACATCGAACGGCGGGTGGTGGCCCTGCCCCGCCAGCGGCACGCTGGCGTGCGGCGCGGGCTTGGCCGGCGTCACGTAGCCGCTGGGCAGCACCACCGCATCGGTGAAGTAGAACTGCGCAGGCGCGGCACCGGCACTGGACTGGCCCAGCGGACCTTGCGATGCCGATGGCGCGCTGCGCAGGTCCACACCTTGCAGCGATGCGAAGGGCTGGCGGGCCAGCTCGTCGCTGATGCGGGTGTCGCCCAGTGCGTTGGGAGAAGTACCGTAGGGCGCGCCCGTCGGCGCGCCGGCAGACGGTGCCGGGTGCCCGCTGGGGGACGGCTGCCCGTGGCGGTCGGCCAGGAAGTAGAACGGCGATGCTGGCTGGGCGGCACCGCCCGTGGGCGCATTCCGCGCTACCGAACCGGCGTTGGCGCCCGAGGCCTCGGGCACGCCCAGCGCAGCGCCACCCAGGCGCGGCTCGTACGCTGGCAGTGCGCTGACCACCGTGTCCGGCAGGCCGTTGCCCGCCGTGGCGTGCGGCAGCAAAGCCGGGGCCCGGTGCGCCAGCGACGCCAGGGGCGTGGGCGATGCCGGGACGATGTTGCTGCCCGGAACGACGCCCGGCGGAATCGGCGTGCCCGGCACGCTGGGGCCGAACCCCGCGGGGCTGACCAGCGGCGAGCCCGGCGGCGCGATGTTGACGGGCGCCTGCACGCCGGCCGGCACGGGCGACAGCGCCTGTGCAAAGCCGGGGACGGCGCCCGGTGGTGTGGACGGCAGCCCGGCGGCGGGGCCGGCGGGCACAGCCGGTGCCTCGCCCGGCCGGGCCGAGAAAAGCGCCGTGGCCATCTGCGCCAAAAGCGCAGGGCTGATCGGCGCTTCCAGCGCGTGGGGAACTGCGCCTTGCGGCGTGGATGGAAGATTGCTCACCGCGGATTACTTGTAGGTATCGGGGTAGTCGTGGTACTTGTTGATCTCGACGTCATCGAGCACCGCCAGGGCGTCGGTGGTCAGCACGGCCAGCGAGCAGTACAGCGAGATCAGGTAGGACGCGATGGCATGGTTGTTGATGCCCATGAAGCGCACCGACAGGCCGGGGCCCTGCTCGCCCGGCAGGCCGGGCTGGAACAGGCCGACCACCCCCTGGCGCTTGTCGCCCACGCGCAGCAGCAGGATCTTGCTCTTGCCGTCGGCCACCGGCACCTTGTCGGACGGGATCAGCGGTATGCCGCGCCAGGTGATGAACTGCGAGCCGAACAGACTCACCGTGGGCGGCGGTGTGCCGCGGCGAGTCGCTTCGCGGCCGAAGGCCGCAATGGCCAGAGGATGGGCCAGGAAGAACGCGGGCTCCTTCCAGACCTTGGTCAGCAGCTCGTCCAGGTCGTCGGGCGTGGGCGCGCCGGTGAGCGGGAAGATGCGCTGCTCTTCCGTCACCTGGGCCAGCAGGCCGTAGTCGGGGTTGTTGATGAGCTCGCTTTCCTGGTTTTCCTTGATCGTCTCGATCGTGAGGCGCAGTTGCTCCTTGATCTGGTCGTGCGGGCTGCTGTACAGGTCCGACACGCGGGTGTGCACGTCGAGCACGGTGCTCACGGCATTGAGGAAATATTCGCGCGGATTTTCTTCGTAGTCCACGAAGGTGCGCGGCAGCTGGTTCTCGGACTCCTTGGCGGTGCATGCGACCTTGATCGCCTCGGGGTTCTTGACCTTGTTGAGGCGGTAGATGCCCGCTTCCACCGGCACCCACTGCAGCAGGTGCGTCAGCCAGCGCGGGCTGATGGTCTCCAGTTGGGGGACTGTTTTGGTCGCGTTGGCGAGTTGCCTTGCTGCGTGATCGCCGAGTGCGGTGGTACCGCCCACTGTTGCCGACATGTGAGAACTCCGTGTGGTTGAAAACTGAATGGGAAAAAGATGAAACTGCGGCGCTGAGTGTCAAAGCTCTGCGGCGGGGCTTCAACAGGCTATAGCCGCCAACTGAAGGCCGCGCACCAGGTTGGCGGTGTGCACCACTTCGCCGCGCGTGACCAGCGTGGAAGGCGTCACGCCCAGGGCCACCGCAAGCTTTTCGACAGTGACCAGGGACGCGATCACGCGGCCGCGCTCGACCTCGCCCACGTAGGAACGGTTGAGGTCCGAGTGCTCGGCCAGGCGCTCCTGTGACCAGCCCTGGGCCTCGCGCGACTGGCGCACCGCGATGCCGAAACCCTTGATGAGCGTGGTGGTCATGGCAGCACCTCGGCGGCGGCCGCAGGCCGCGGGGCGCGGCCCGACTCCTGGGTGCTGGCCTGCGTCACGTTGCCGCCGGGCGCCACGTCGTGCGTGAGCCAGACATTGCCGCCGATGACCGCGCCCTTGCCCAGCGTCACACGCCCGAGGATGGTGGCGCCCGCATAGATGACGACGTCGTCCTCGACCACCGGGTGGCGCGGCAGGCCCTTTTGCAGCACGCCCTGCGCGTCGGTGGGAAAGCGCTTGGCGCCCAGCGTGACCGCCTGGTACAGCCGCACGCGCTTGCCGATGACAGCGGTCTCGCCGATGACGACACCCGTACCGTGGTCGATGAAAAAGCCCGCATCGATCTGCGCGCCGGGGTGGATGTCGATGCCGGTCTGGCTGTGCGCCAGCTCGGACACGATGCGCGCGAGCAGCGGCAGGCCCAGCTGGTACAGGCAGTGGGCCAGGCGGTGGTGGATCATGGCCAGCACGCCGGGGTAGCACAGCAGCACCTCGTCCACGCTGCGCGCGGCGGGGTCGCCCTGGTAGGCGGCCAGCACGTCGCTGTCGAGCAGGCGCCGGATTTGCGGCAGGGACTGCGCGAAGGACTGCGTCACCTTGAGCGCGTGTGCCTGCGCGCCGTCTGCGCTGCGGTCCGGGTTTGATTCGTCGTGGCGCTCTTCATGGCGCGCGCTGTACTTCAGCTCCAGGCTGATCTGCGTGAACAGCGTGTGCAGCGCGGTGTCGAGCGTGTGCGCCACGTAGAAGTCCTCGCTCTCCTGGCGCAGGTCGTAGGGCCCCAGGCGCATGGGAAAAAGCGCGCCCTTGAGCTGCTCGACCACCTGGGCCAGCGCGTCGCGCGAGGGGAATTCTCGGCCCCCCGGCTCCTGCGATCTCTTTTGCGCCTCGCGCCATTCGCGGCGCACCTCGCTCAGCGAAGCGGCGATCTGCTCGATGTGGAAATTTGCCATGGGTGCCTTGTGCGCTGCTCTGCTCAGTCCTGCACCCACGGCAGGCCATGAAAGCGCCAGCCATCGCTGCCGCCGCGCTGCTGGCGGTCGTCGATCTCGCCCTCGAAGCCTTCGAGCACATTGAACACATGGCGGAAGCCGACGGCCGCTGCCGCCTCGGCCGCGAGCACCGAGCGCTTGCCGCTGCGGCACAGCAGCAGCACCACGGCGTCCTTGCCGCCGTCCTTGGCGAGCTTGGCCTCCAGCTCCCGCACGAAGCGGGGGTTGCGGGTGAGCGCCGTGCCCGTGGCCCACGCCACATGCAGGCTACCGGGCACGTGGCCGACGAACTTTCGCTCTTCGGCGGAGCGCACATCCACCAGCAGGGCCTGGCCTTCGCGCACCAGGTCCCACGCGGCGGGTGGCTTCACGCCGCCGGCGTAAGAGAGTCCTTGCTCCACCGACGCCTGGCGCACCTGCTCCAGGGCGGCGGGCAGCACGGCGTCTGCGGTTTCGTAGGTCATGAAATGGCTCCTGGCAATGAATTCGGTGGTGATAGCCATCGAATCTACGGGCCCAGTCATCGATCACAAACGAATAAAAACTCCGTTCAAAATTACTTAAGAATCCTTAGGGATCTCTTCACGAATCGACAATGGCTATTTCACCGCGATGCCTAAACTAAAGCAGCACTTGCTTTGATTGGTCAGGCATGCGCAACGCGCCGCGCAGGCGCTTAGCTGTAGCATCCCGCACGATCATATGGCCGCTTGAGAAACAGATCCGGGCGCTCCTGGTACCACTCTTTCATCGCCTGCATGGGCGTCTTGCTGCCCAGCGCTGACTGCGGCAATTGGTGGTTGTACAGCGCCACATAGCGCTGAAAGGTCTGCTGCATGTCCTCGCAACTGTTGAAGCGGTGGGTATTGAGCACGTCTGCGATGCGGCCATTGAAGCGCACCCCCATGCCATTGGTTCTGGGCGTCCTGGGCCTTGTCAGCCGGTGCTCGATGTCCAGCTCCTGGTCATTCGGCGCACCCGGGGCAATCAGAGTGCAGGAAAGCCATAGTGAGACCGATCTGCGCTGGAATGCAGACCATCAGCTGGTTGAAGCCACCACCACGCGCCATGGCGTAAAGCAGGCGACCCGCTATGCTTACGACGCGCTGGGCAGGCGGGTGGGAAAGGCCGATGCCTTCGGCGCCACGCGGTATCTGTGGGATGGCGATCTGATGGTGCAAAGCCAGCGCGTGGACGTAGCAGTCTGTTCATCTATGAGCCAGGCAGCTTTGTCCCGCTGGCAACTGCGCAGGGAACGCAGAACGACCACCACACTTACTGGTATCAGTGCGACCAGATCGGCACGCCGCAGGAGTTGACCTACGAGCAGGGAGGCACTGCTTGGGCTGCGGATTACAAAGTTTGGGGAGAGGCGCGGGTGCGGGAAACAACGGCTCGCACCGGGACGGATGGCGCATCGGCACGAAATGGCCGCCACTGGCATGAAAGGCAGACGCCCTATTTGACCCCAGGGGCTGCTATTGAGCAACCATTTCGGTTCCAGGGGCAGCAGTTTGATGAATAAACCGGCCTTCATTACAACCGGTTCAGGTACTACGACCCCATAGTTGGACGATTTGTTAGTCAAGATCCCATTGGACTAAAAGGCGGTCAACATCTATTTGTTTATACTCCAAATCCTTTGACTCTGGCAGATCCACTCGGACTGGACTATCGATCTACGTTTTGGAATACTGTCGGAGGATTAGGACGGGAAAAATATCAAGTTCATCACATCATTCCACAAAAAATTTACGATAAGCATGCTTCGCTTATGAGCTGCGCAGGAATTGAAAAAGATGGGCCAGATAATATGATTGGATTGCCCAATAAGGCAGAGTACGCGGGAACGCGAACGGGACGTTATTTCGGAACCTCAATGCACAACACCAGTCACTCAGCTTATTCGAATAGTGTAGATAAAGCTCTTACTGCTGTATCAAAGCTTCCCACCTGTGCCGCTAAGAAAGCGGGCGCAAAAGCCATATAAGAAACACTGAGAGAGGCGTTACGTCGCGATGGTAATCCAGTAGTGAAAAGTCAGGGATCCACTGAAGCTGCTTGGGATGACATTCTTAAATAAGGCGGAGATTAAAATGTCAAATGCTCAGTTAATTTTAAATCTTGATTCAGCCGTCAAGATTTTTGAGGAAATTTTAAATGATCGAAATTTTTTGAGTGGAAATTACGTTCCACATGCGGGTGAGGAGGTTGTTTATGACAAAGACAAGGCCGCATACTTTGCAACAAGTCAAGATGCGCAAGATACCGATCCTAGTGTTGCATACTGGACTGGCATTCTAGAGTCAGAAAATGAATTATTAAACTCGACAAATATCAAAATGGAATTACTAGATGATGGCAAGGAAATTGTTAGCCAGATCGATGCGGCCACATCCAGGATTACAGAAAAAATAAAAGAAAAAGTAAAATTCCTAGAATTGCCTGATGAATTTTCAGATGTTATATCTGAAAATTTCTATGTATTCGTTAATGAGCTGACATTCTTCAAGCGATTGTGCACATTTCAGGAGAGGCTATCTCTTGTCTATAAAAATGGGGGGGTTCCGTGTGGTTGGAGAGGTGACTTCCCTAATGGCAGACTGATGATTTTTTGTAAGAATGCATCCTGCAGCCCCTAGACAGGCCTACATGTCGCTACACGGCCGTTCAATAAGAGTCGAGCAGATGGCGGCGGCCAGCAAACAGCTGGCTGTGAATGTCCAACCTGTGCTCGAAGCGAATGGGAATTCTGCCAAAACAGGCGAACTTGGTCATCTGCACCAGCTCGTCTTGGCCGAGCCCGCTATTGCCGGGCAAGAGCCTGCCCGCCAAACCTTGGCCGACATGGAGCGCGATGCGGCGGTGCATCGCGAGATTAGCTGCAGCCAGGGCTAACTCAAGAGCCAGTTCGACTACGATTTGTATAATATTTAACTATAAATTTTCTTTGGAGAAGATTATTAATTTTCCCTTTGGAAAATCACCTCTCCACCCGCAAGGAAAAAATCTTCTCTCGTAAACATCTAGGAGCTCTTTCTGAAAATCAGACAATTCCCCGAAGTATGAAGCCTCGTTAAGAAAAACATTGAAATTCTCAGAGATGACGTACGAGATATCATCGGGCAGATCAAGTTGCCGCACCTTTTTATCAATATCCCGCGCTAGAATACGGCTATATGCGGATATTTTTTCGTTAATTTTTCTCCTGCCGACTTCGCCAATTCCAACATTTTCAAAATCTAGTAATTTATTATTGCATTCAAGAATGGATGTCCAGTATTGTATTTCTGGATATGCGTCTTGAATATCTTGGTCTGTTGAGTAGCGGATTGCGTCTTCGATATCGTGCGTAACCTCTTCATGAACTCCCGCACTCATCCCAAATAAAAACTCTTCGTCGCTGATAAGAAATTTCAGTCGGTTAAACATTAAATCAACATTTTCTAGTGCGCGCTCTATTTTCATACTCGCTCTCAAGGTAAATTAATAATTAAACCCCAGCTACCTTCGGTCGAACCTTCTCTATTCATTAGAGGGCTCCCCTTTCTTCTGAGCGCTTCTCTTAAAGTTTCTTGCAATGCTTTCGCCCCAGCTTTTTTTGCAGCGCATGTTGGTAGTTTTGCTATTTTATTAAGTGCGCTATTGACGGCTTTTGAGTATTCTGAGTGACTAGTGTTGTGTGGAGAAGTGCCGAAATATCGGCCAGTACGAGTTCCTGCATGTTCTGCTTTTTTTGGCAATCCAATAAGATTATCGGGTTCGTCTTTCTTGATGCCTGCACAGTTCATTAATGCGGTATGCTTATCATATACGGCTTGAGGAATTATATGATGAACTTGATATTTATCCCTTTCGGCATGACCGACAGCATCCCAAAAAGTAGATCGATAATCTAGGCCAGAGGGGTCAGATAGTGTAATTCGATTTGGGGCGTACGCAAAAAGATTTGCACCTCCCGCAAGTCCGATGGGATCTTGACTAATAGCGTTTAGAGTCTATGCAATCATCAGGGATGCGACAGCTAGCGACATTGGCCGCGGCCAATTCAGCTTGATCTTTTTGAAGATAGAGAGCCGTGGTCGGATTCAATTCTAAATATGAATCAAATTGGCCATACTGTGTTTCGTGGCTCCTTGTTGCCTGCGTTTGTCAAAAAGCTAGTCATTGTTTGCCACCTAGCTTCTTCCACAGGGTAGAAATTTACACCTTTAATTTTCGCCGCTATGGCTGCATCGTGAAAAAGCGCTGAGCAAAAAAGAGTCGTTTGCTCCCCAATCAGATCATCAACTCCGAAAAGAGACTGACTAACATCATTCTTTAAAAATAATTTACTCAGGTTGAATCTTGTGTCCTCCTTTTCATGCAAACTGTTTTTCAAGTCGGCAACCTTCGAAAATTTCAGATACTCAATGCGAACAATATGATAATTCTCGCCGGAAACATATTTGCCAGCTGGATTTCTCACGTCTATCCTCTTCGGTGAAGAATAGTTAGCACCGGTGGAATGCATCACCGCCAAGAATCCCTCGCTAACAATATAAATATCGCCGCTTAGGCTGCGAATTCCGAAGTCTATTTTTTTATATTTGGTTATATAGCATGAATTCTCCGGGAGTTCACAATTCCAAGAATTTGAGTACCAAGGAAAAGACACTATAATTTTTTTTGCCGATTGTAGATTTTCATAGAATTTATCGAATAATCCATAATCCTCAGCCAAACTGGCGGGATATCCATCATCGTGCTTTGCGCTAAGTACATATTTTTTCATTTGATCCCTAACCAAGACGAACTGGAGTACCCCTTCCGGGTACAGATAGCAAAATTCTGTTCTGCTGCTGTAGTTGACATATCTTGCTGCGACCCTGACCAATGTCAATCTTTTTGTCTGTCAAATCCTGCTCTATTTGCCTTACTTGTCTTTCCACCAATGCAGAGTAAAGAGGGTGAGAGCCGCAGTGATAAAATTTTCGCCTCATAGATCGAGCCTTCTTATCACTACCAGGCATTAATAAGCCGTTGGACGCTGCGTCACACTGACCTCCCATCCCAATCTTTTTAAAGAAATCTTCATGCTTACCCCAAATTTCCTCCGGGATTAGATGGTGAGCCTGCTTTTCATCGCCGTTTGTTCCGCCTAGCGCCCGATTCAATGCCGTGCTACATAATCCCAGTGGATCAATCCAATTCAGTGGATTTGCAACGTATTCATATTTATTCAGGCCGCCAGCTAGTCCAATGGGGTCATTTGATATGAAGCGACCACATGCCGGGTCATAGTAACGGTATCGGTTGTGGTGAAGACCGGTTCTTCATCAAACAGCTGCCCTTGAAGGCGCAATGGCTGATCGATGAATGGGAGATTTCTTTCGCTTTTGATGTTCTCGATGAACCCACAGACCATGAATATGGAGCGCTGATGTCCCTGGCTATCGCACCGTCAGTGCCCGTCATCGGAAAATCAATGGCTTTGATTTTTGCCTCTTCCCAGACCTTGTAATCCGCAGCCCAGACGATGTTACCCTGCGCATCCGTTAATTCTTGTGATGCACCGATATGGTCGCACCGGTACCAATACGCGCACTGGCTTTCAGGATCGGTCGATGCTCCTTGCGCTGTGGCCAAAATCAAGAAAATCTGGAGTTTAAAGATGAACAACGATTCCCACGCATAAGACTCGCGGGTGAGCAATATTAAGGGAAAAGCGGCTCAGGCTCACATGAAAGTCTCGTCGCGCACTCGACCTATTTGAATTATCACGCGTTGGCTCTCAACTTCACGGACGCGGGATTGTGAGAGCTTTCACTCAGATTGGCCAAACTGTGTTGGCAGGTTCTTTCTTCCCCATATTCAACAAGAAATCAAAACCTGATTGCCACTTTGCTTTTGTCTCTTCGAAAAAATTTACACCCTTAATGCCAGCTTGAATTGCCTCATCACGAAAAGGCCCCGAACAGAATAATGTTGATTGAACCCCAGATAGCTCATCAAGTAAAAAAAAGGATTCCTTGAAGGATTTTCTAAATAAAATTTTTTTAATATTTATTCCCTCTTCATCTTCATTAAATATACTTTTTTCCGTATCTACCGCATCATAGAACTTTGATTCACTTATTCTTATAACGAAATAGGATATATCCGTTACTTCCTCTCCGGCCCTATCTTTGATATTAACTCTTTGCTCATCGCTGTAAATTCCGCGCTGATTTTTGACTATCTTCAGGAAATCTTCGTTAACCAGGTATAAATTCATGTGAAGCTTCCTGATTCCAAAATTAATTCGCTTTAACTTTGTAATGTAGTAGGCATCGACTGGCAAATGACAATTATTTGGATCTGCATACCATGGGAATGAACCGATTTTTTTCTTGGCAGCTTGTATATCTTCATAAAATTTGTCAAATAATCCGTAATCTTCTGCCAATCCAATTGGGCAACCCAATTCAACTTTCGAGCTAAGAACGTATTTAATCATAATAAATCCTAACCGACTCTGATCGGGGTTCCTCGACCAGGCATAGATAAAATAATTCTATTCTGTTGTTGAATTTGAGCTATCTTGTTTCGCGCTTGAGAATCATTTATTTTTCCGCCTTCAAAATCTTTTCTGATTTTTTCGACTTTTGCATCGGTCGCCAGTGAGTAAAGTGGATGGCTCCCGCAATGATGAAATTTACGCCTCATAGAACGAGCCTTCTGCTCACTGCAAGGCATCAATACACCATAGCAGCTTTGTCGCGTTTGTCCTTCCATGCCAATCTTTTTGAAGAAGTCCTCATGCTTACCCCAAATCTCTTCAGGAATCAAATGGTGAGCCTGCTTTCCATCTCCAGTTTTGCCACCAAGTGCCCTGTCAAGAGTAGAGCTACATGTCACATCCCGGACGATCATATGGCCGCTTGTGAAACAGATCCTGAATCGCCCCGGCTTATCTAGACACTTTTGAGCCGTTGGGAATGTCGCTGTTCGAACTCTACAGGGGATAGTCCTGCCGCCGATGAATGACGGCGCTGTGAGTTGTAGAACATTTCGATGTAGTTGAAGACGTCCGCTCTCGCATCATCACGGGTTGCATAGACCCGCCTGCGGATGCGTTCGCGCTTGAGCAGTTGGAAGAAGCTCTCGGCCACAGCGTTGTCGTGGCAGTTGCCCCGACGGCTCATGCTGGAGACTAGGTTGTGAGCGCGCAGGAAGTCTTGCCATACATGCCCAGTGAACTGACAGCCTTGATCGGAATGAACCATGACAGGTGCACGCGGCTGGCGGCGCCATAGCGCCATCAGCAGTGCATCGAGGACCAGGCTCGTGTCAATGCGGCTGCCCATGGACCAGCCCACTACCTGGCGTGAGAACAGATCGACCACAACCGCCAGGTACAGCCAGCCTTCGTGGGTTCGGATGTAGGTGATGTCAGTCACCCAAGACTGATTGGACTCATCCACCTTGAACTGACGCTTCAGATGGTTTGGTGCGGCCACGGCGGGCTTGCCGCCTCGCATTCCAGGCCGGCGGCCGTAGCCCGTCTGCGATCGCAGGCCTTCGATCTTGAGCAACCGCGCCACGCGATGCTTGCCGCAACGCTCGCCCAGGTCGCGCATGTCCAGCGTGAGCTTGCGGTAGCCGTAGACACCGCCGCTCTCCAGCCATGCCTGCTTGAGAAGGCCCAACAAGCGTTGATCTTCCTTGCCGTGAGCACTCACCGGATTGCTTGACCAAAGAGATTACTTCAACTCACGCCACGAACCCACACGGATCAAACTAAACGTCACTAGTTTCCTACTGTCCGTATCAAATACTGCCATCACACTCAAGGCCTGAGATGCTACGCCTTCCAGAGTGAAGCACAGCATGGGATGCATATCCATAATCTCTTCGAACGGCGGAGAAAAAAGGGCTATAACGTCTTGAGCCGTTGCTTGCCGGGCCTCGAACCCCGCGGGCCATCCCCCACTCCAGTTGCCGACGCCTAGGGTGATGCCGTGCAATCCCCATTTCTGCTCTTCAGGCATAGCGGTCGGGTCTATGCACTGTAGCGTTAGCGTAAGGCCATGAGCTTCAATAGCGACATGGTAGGGCTCATCATTTTTTTGCTGGCGCAAGATGCTTAATGGGACCTCAATGTGCGGCAGCGCCGCGAGCGAATCCAGTCCGCTGCATGCGCCGAGGTGATTGACAAGTAGCTGTGGAAAGGCATACAGGCTAGTATTCATGTTTGCAGAAAATATGCTCTTGATATGGAATTTAAGTACTGATTTGACTATCTAAAAAATCTGGAATGGAAATTCCTTTTGTGCAACGAAGTCATTCACCTTCCATATTGGATCTACAAACCTGTGAGTTACATAGGAATTTGTACCTGTTCGGATGTCCATTTTTTTCCGTCAAAGCGCGTCAGCCAGGTGCCGGGAGCACCCAGTAAGGCTCCCAGACCGATCAACCCACAATTAGTAACCCTTATCCTTGTTACGAACTCTGACGACACCTTGGGAATCAAACGGAAGACATTTCCATCAAGCCACGAAACACCGTTCTTGCTGTTAGCGGCATACAGCTTTCCCTGAAACTCGCCAAAATCTGAAAATCGGAACTTCGTGATATCTCCATCGAAGTCAATTTCAAGCGGCTCCCATCGACCTTCCCCATCCCAGCGCCAAGCGGAGCCATCCCATCCCCCAATATATACCTCGCGCTCACTTTTGCACCACACAGCTTGCAATTTTGTATTGCTCGGGCAAGCGACGCTGCTCCACTTCCCATCACGCATCACTGCGACTAAGCCTTCGTTTCCTACAGCAACTGCAAACTTTGCGCCCAAGCCATGTATTCGCTGCACACTATCATCTGCATCACTCGGATTCTTCAAGACAGATTTAACAAATCTCCCTTCCGAGTAGCTAACAATTTCATTTGAATACATGCCAAACTCTACTGAGGCTTGGTCTGCCACATATATAGCACGAACCAATCCATCTGCATCTGCGACTTTGGATAAGTCGAGCTTTTCAGAACGCCCATTTTGTATAATAAAAAACCCTTCTTCTTCCCCGACATACAGCTCTCCCCGCGGTCCACGCGCTAGGCACTCAAGGCTGGGTGAATAGTCGCTTGCGAGATCTCGGCCTTTCAACACTTCAATAAAAGAAGTTTTATTTTCTGAAAATATCACCTTTAGAATCAAACATTTTACACTTTCAATGGGGTCTATTTGCCTATGATTATTGGCAATGATATATATCTCATTATTCATGTCTCCACTACAAACGTCTTGGAGCTTCGTGTAGACGTTTTCCGTGTTCGAAGATTTCATATAAAATCAAAGTGGCATTGAACCACCGAATGAAACAACATTTCGAAATTTCCGACTAGCTATATTTTGCGACACATCAGAAGGGTATAGAAACTCGCTGAGCATTCCACTTTTCCCCATCGAAGCGTACAAACCAGTTGCAATAGGAGCCCCACCCACTCCCTACTCCAACAAGCCCCACATTTGTAATTTTTATTCTGCCAATGACTGCGCCTTCTACTTCCGGCACATTTTTAAATCCATCTTTGCTCAATCTATAAATCCCCGAGCCTCCAAATGCGCCATAAAGAACACCCATGTATTCCGCAAAACCGCAGATTGAAGTTTTGTCATCGCGGAATTCCACATCCAACTTCTTGAAACGTTCGTCACCATCCCAAATCCAAACATCGCCGGCTCTGCTGCCGATGTATATTTCATTGGATTTCAAGCAAAAGACAGAAAGCAAGTCATCATTCGTTGGTGGTGATATTCGCTGCCAGCCCATTCCATCGGAATAGCGAGCAATCAAACCAGCATCTCCAACAGCAACCATGAAATCAGAGCCGATGCCATGAATAGCTGTTATAAAAGATTTTCCCATTTCATCGGGCACGATAGGATAAGATTTGCAGAAATCCTCATCAACATGCACAATGGAACCCGCTCCAGTGCCAAAAACGGCACTCCTCTCACCCCTTATGTATAACGAATACTGAATTCCTGCAGGCGGAAAATTTTTAGTGATGTTTTTTATTAAATTCACACCATTGCTGCTGAGTAAAAATCCATCTTGCTCACCAACATAGACGTGACCATAGGGATCTTTATCAATGCAATTGAAGTTCGAATAATAATCAGTTATTGACTCATACGCATTGAAGATCGTCGAAAATTCCAGGCGATCGCCGTCTACAGTCACCTCCAATAGCAGGGACACCAGCCCCTCTATTGGGTCCGGCATTTGAAAAATTTTTCCTATTGCATAAATCTTATTTGGTCCTGATCCGGAGCAAATATCATGCAAGCCCGTATATATATCACTATCGGCGGCAAATTTGTATTGCATATCAATCTCAATTCATGAATTGATTCTAAACATCTTTTCGTGAGTAAGGCACGTGCAATGGTTTAGACCCAGTTAAAACTGCCGGACATTTTTTAGCCATCATTTCATCTACCTTCAGTGCAATGCACTCAGCAGCTATTGGCGTCATTGGCAGAGGATTCTTTATTTCGCTCAATTCCTTTTTCATCTGATCGCGTGCTTCAGGATAAGTTGGAGAGGTACCATTTTCTCTATATGACCTGGAAAATTTATCTTGCATCGCAGTAATTTTATCGTGGTCTTGACCAGGAACATCATTAATCAGCATTGCAATACCATCGTCCACGTCGTACGAAGGGCATCCAGATATTGAACCAGCACTGCCACCGCGAGCATTCTGTAGAAATGCATTTTGTAGAACGTGGTGGGATGCAGTCACATTCTTCATTGATTTATTCTTCAAATCTCTATGGGTGGCAACTCCATATTTCTCGAGCTCTTTCTTGCAGTCAGCATCATCTTTCCGCTTATCGATGTAGGTGTGCAGCAGCACATTTGGAATCGATACTACGGCTAAAGCAACAGCGATTAATGCGACGAAAGGATCAGGCAGTTTTGGCGGTTGCGGAGGAGGCCTGTCTGGTTCTTCCAAACTATAGGGAATACGCTTGTCATAGGGCGTGCCAGTTGGATCGAGCAGCATTCCGCCACCACGGGCTCCGGTACCGGCGATAATGGCCCCCTGCCCGGTGACTCCAGCAGCAGGCGCTGCTGCTAAAGGTAAAACCATGAGCTTGCTTTCGTCACTTCGGGTGATTGTGGGTGGTTTGATCCAGATGGCGGCATACGTTATATCCCTCCACAAAGACGTTCATAGACCACGACTTGAAATACATCCTGCCTTTGATGACATTGGTAATGACGCCTTTCTTGAAGGCCTCGGTAGCTGGCTCATTGCCGGTGCTGGTGCTGAAGTAGCTCTTATCGCGCTGCATTATTTCTTGGCCCTCAATGAACACCGTGGTCGATCCGTTTGTCGTGTCGGTGGCAAAGGCGGTGTTTGGGTAAGGCAGCGGAATACCGATCTTGGGGGGTTTTGGTGGGCTCCCACAGACATCGGGAAATGCCCCTGCAGCCTTGCCCCCTGCAGTCTTAGATGCAATGCACCGTTTGTTTGCGTAGACTTCATGACCCATTTTTATGCTCCAGTTCCAAAACGCAGAATGGCCGCTGCGCGCTGCAAGCCGTCGTTGCTCGCTTGCAGAAGAACGTGTCGGTGAGCACTGCTATTCACGGCCGAAGCTGGTAGGTAGCCTTTGCGGTATGCGTGCAAGGCCCAAGCTATCGCTGAGAGGCTCAGCGATGCTCCAATCTCGCCCAGACATTCCGCCGGCTGCCACATCGAGGGCATGGTTTGACTTGGGTTGTCTTTGAACAAGATGCCTTCTGCCAATGCCGACTCTTTAAAGCGCACATCTAGGCCGTTGCAGTCTGCCAATCGCAGGTCGATGCTTGCGGGCTGGCAACGGGCTTGTGCACAGGCCTCCCAGGTGACCTGAGCCAATTCCCTGCCTGTCACCGGAGCAGGTCTACCAGTCTCGTCAGGCGGGTCGATGTTGGCGAATGAAGTACCAACGATCAAAGGCGCAACAGCCCCCGGCAGCGGTCGCGTCAGCCAAAGCGCCACGGCCGCCTCTCCAGGGATGACTCCAAAATCATTGCTAGGTGTGAGCAACTTCCCATGTTCATCCAAGGAGGCGAGACCTTCGGCGTTAAGCAACGAATCGGCAGCGAGGACCAGCACACAGGGAAAATTTTGTTCGTACAAAAGGTTTTGTGCGATTTGCAAAGCCATCAAACCAGACACATGCCCGTGCGGCAGGTTTCCGCTGATTCCCGCCTTGAATTGCACACCCAAACGGCTTTCAAGGCGTGCGATAAGAGCGGGGTCGCTGTTGGGACGGCCTACTGTCTCTGTTTCGGGCGTGCATAACGCCAATGGCACGTTGGCGCAAAACTCCCGCGTCAGCTGAACGTTGGTTTGTGCCAATGCATTGACCATCATCTCCACCAAGCGGGCATCGCCAAACAAGGTGGGGTCAATGGGCGTGCGTGAGCCGATGATGGGCTCATGGGCGCGGTCCTTGAATGCTGTCTCTTTGTGGTTGTTAAAGCGCACGCGCATGGCTGCGCAGCTCGAATCCACGTCGCCCCCGAGCGCCGTCACCATCCCGACGCCAGCAATGGCTACATGCCGAGATTCGGGCTCACCAGAAGAAAATCGTCCTTTCTTATCCGTCATAACGCTTTGGTCTCACCTGGGCCCGATGGGCGGGAGCTGCGCAGCTGTTTGATGAAGTCTGGCAAGAGAATGGTCGTTGGTTGACCGCGCTCCAGCGGTCTTACGGGATCACCAAACACCACGGCCTTCAGCTCATGCAAGCCTTCGTTCAGCGGATACTGTGTGCGGGCAATGATGCTGAAGCGGCCCGCATCGGGTTCCAAGATCAACGTATCTGGTCGAAGCTGGAGCCTGGTGCTCTTGCCACGCCTGGGGTGGACAGCAGCGAAGTAATCAAGGGCTGGCAAGTTGAAGCGCAGCTCCGAGCCAAAGAGGCTGCTTGCGGCGGTCATGTTCAACAGAGCCACAGGTTGGCCTGATACCAGTTCAGTCAGCCATTGATCTTGCGCCGCGCTTTGAAAGTAAAGCGGGTCAAAGTCGTGGGGCAAACGCGGCCATCGTGTGGTGCGCCAGACATCGTCGTAAGTACCTGCTAAGGGTGCGCGAGGCATCCAGTTGCGAGCGACCGGCCCCATGCCTAGCGAAGCGAACTGCCTGCAAGGTTCGCGGAAGCGCGCTGTCATTGGCTCCAACTGGGGAAGACGCAGGCCATCTGCTTTTCGTGACGCTGGATTGTCACAGTAACCCGTGCCCGCTAGATTGGTTTCGCACCAGCGGTCCGGATCACTTTCCACTTTGCCTGGGTCGGCTCCCCCAAACCCTTTTGTATAGGACGCCGGCAAGGATACGATGGGCTCAATAGCGCTGGCTTTGCCAGAAACAAGACCTGATTGCCAAGTGCGGGCTCCGGTGGCCACCATGGATTTGGTTTGCTTCCCCACGGAAACTGCAAACGGGAAACGCTCTGTGGGTTTACCTTCAGGCGCATGGGCTGTCCCCACCACCAAAAACTCAGGGTGCAGTTTTTCATAGGAAATGTCGGCTTCGTACGCCACACCTCCCAAGCCGGTTTCATCTACTGGCATATCACTGTAGAACCAAGGCACCAAATCGTCCGCAATGCGTACTGTGTCGCCTGGTTTAGGTAGCGCGTAGGTAGCCTTGAGCATCAATGTGGCGCGCTCGTATCCATGGTCATCCGTGGCTTTTCGCACATCAACCATGCAGCGGTAGTGGTTCTCGATGTTCATCCGAGTCTCGTCCGCAGCTCAGTTCAAGGTAACGCAAGCACCGCGTATTGCATTCTGCCCAGATGCCCGGCTGATCAAGTCTGTACCCCGTATTTCAATCGAGCCGTCTTGATTGAGAACAATGCTTGCCTTGCCGCACCGCAACACAAGCTGCTTGGTAGCCATGAGGGTTAACACTTCCTGGTTGTCCAGCACCACGCGTATATCGGCTAAGTCATCGGGTGGCGTCAGTTGCATTTCTTGACTGGTATTTTGCAATTCAGTCGTATCGCTCCCCGCGACAACGCCTAGTACGATAGGGCGCGTGAGTCGCGCCCCAACGAATTGCAGCAGCACAGATTGCCCTGGGAGCACGGCGCCAACATGGCTCAACACGAGCGCTACTTGAGCTTCAGCTGACGGGTTTTCTGGATAGGTTACCCAGCAGGTGGACGATGTATCTGCTGGCGAGGGTTTCGCAATGCCTACTACTAGACCAATGGTGGAATGACCGCTGGCGAGAATGGCGGGCTGCAATTGGACGCTGGAAGTAACGCCGGGCGTATGCTCTGCCACAGTCGCAGTCGCAGCGGGAATAGGTCTGCGCATTTTGGTTTTTGACATCGTGAATTTTCTTCAAAATATGCTGCGTCATGACGGAATTGACGACAACACTCGACGCTGAACTTCACAATTGCTACGCACTGGAATCAGGCATGGTTGAGGTTCATGCAGCAACCGCATAGCGGCAACCTCGCGGTCAACTTGATAACCCGATCGGATGACCTCCAACAAATGCTGGCGAGTGATCGATTTGCCTAGAAAGTAAACGGTATCGAGATTGAACTCACTGCTGTGCGCTTGGAACCAGTGCTTGGCTTCTTCTGTAGCTTGGTTGAGTACAACTGGCTCAATGGTGGAAAGCACTTGACGATCTGCCTGCACGGCTTGAAGAGCGTCCAAACCAGTGATTCGGCGGAATGCATCCAGTGCACATATCGTGTAGGTCGACTGCACTGCACATTGCAGGAGCCATGGCAAAGCGTTTGCATCCCCGGAAATTCCAACCGCCATGAAGATGGCCTCCGCGCTGAAGCTTTGCCGATTGGCCTCTGAGACCCATCTCATGAATGGAGACAGAGAGTCTGGCGTTAAAGCTGCTCGCGGTGTGTGCTTTAGCAGCAAATGCATGCATAGCGTACTTATCGGATTCGGCTCTTCATGAGTAGGTGAGACGCCAAGAGCGTTTAACGCTGACTCATAGTGTCCTTGTACTTGTCCAGTTCCGTCGATGAAGCGAAGGGCGCTTGATGGGTGCCACAGGTCCACATCCGCTCCATCCGTCACTGATTGCTGCGGCATAACGCTGGTTTGACCCAACCATCGTTGTGCCGCTTGCAGCGCAGGCGTGAAGGACTGATGCGGCTTTACTACTGCGACCCAGTCACTAGCGTTCTCTGGTGCGCCGCCAACGCTGACGGCTAAAAACACAGCTACGAGATCGGCAATGAAGTCAGGTGCATCAGGGTTTTGATTGGCCACCAAGTGCTCAAAAATGGCGAAATTGTCTAACCCAGCTCCATCCATGTAGGCGCATATTTTTTGATCGATTTCCAAATAGTGTGCAAACGTGCCGCGCAACAACATCCTTGGACTGGTCTCTCTGCGCCACCATGCCATGGCCAACTCGACATGGTGACGACAAGTGATCTCTGCGATGCAAGCAGAGGCATTTTTCTCGATGGATGCCGCAGCGATAGGTTGTGACATGCTGATGCGCGCAAATGTTTTACTAGTGCTGTAGCCAGATCAATTGTTGTGAATGGTGCCGCCCTTGTTTTTGAGTGTTGCTCCTGCAGTGTTATTGATGTTGCTGCTAGCGTTGACGTTGACGTCTTTGCCGTTGATCGTCACGGTGCCATCTTTTTTCATGATCATGGTCGAAGCGCCGACGTTGAGCGTGATTGAGTCAGCATCCATCGTGATGCTGGAGCCGCCCCCACTGCCGCCTACGCTGGGAGAGGGGCTAGAGGCGGCGAAACCATTGATACCTGGCGTCGCTCCGCCACCAGCCGCACCGCCACCACCGCCTCCTACATTGAGGGTGTATTTCGTACCAACCTTGGTACTCTGATTCATCCCCACATTGGTCATCATCACCATGCCCACGTTGAGGTTGTACGCCACGCCGATGTTGGTCATACGCGCCACACCAATGTTCTGCATATTGGCAACGCCAATGTTCTGCATGCTGAACAGGCCAATCGTTTCGGTCTTGATCTTGCCCACACTGATACCCCATTTGGTACCAATCGTGTCAGTCTCGTTCACACCAACCGTCTTCGTGCGGTTGACCCCAATGGTTACTGTCTCATTGACCCCCACGTCCTCATCACGATTCACACCGATGGATATTTTTTCGTTCACGTCCACCCGTTCGGTGCGGTTGTTGTGCACCGTGATGGTTTCGTCATGGTTCACCGTCTCGGTACGGTCGTTGCCGATAACGGTAGTCTCGTCATGGTCCACGTTCTTTTGGCGGTCATGTCCCACCCAGTGAGCTTCATCGTTCTCAACCTCGATGAGCTGGTCCTTTTGAGCGTGCAGCCATAGCTGCTCCTGCCCGGCCTTGTCTTCAAAGCGCAGGGCGTTGGCATCGCCTGGACCGTTCTTCATCCCGGCGCCCGCAGCACCGCCTTTGCTTGAGCGGGTCTTTATGCCCGATTGGGTCTGGTTGGCCGGCAGCGACCACGGGGGCATGTTGTCGGCGTTGTAGACCACGCCCACGATGATGGGCCGGTCCGGGTTGGCGTCGATGTGGTCCACCAACACTTCCATGCGGATGCGCGGTATGGCGATAGCACCAAAGTTCGAACCTGCCCAACTGCTGGAAAACCGCATCCAGCAGCTGGAGTTTTCGTCCATGGCACCGATGCGGTCCCAGTGGAACTGCACTTTGACGCGGCCGTACTTGTCGCAATAGATCTCTTCCCCAGGCGGGCCGACCACCCAGGCAGTCTGCAAGCCCTGTGTGCGCGGCTTCGGCGTAATACGCGCGGGCCTGAACGCCCGCGTGGTGGGCAATGCCTCGATGGCAAACCGCTGTGTGGAGCCCACACTTACGTCGCTCACCTGTACGTTCTCTGTGAAGTGGTAGGTGACCGATATCAGCAAGTGCTGCACGTTCTGGTCTTCGCGCGGGTAGTTGCGCAGCGTCATGAAGCAGCCTGTGGCGCCCACCAGGTTTCTGGCGTTGCCCTGGCCTGCTACACGCTCGTGCGCGGCGATGTGCTCTTCGACGCGGACCTTGGCGTAGTGCTCCCCTTGGTCGTACTCCGTAAACTGCCCCGGAAACTCATAGGTCTCGAATCCGTCGTTGGCATGGCCCGGCGGCATTTTGCGCGTGTTGGTCAGATCGGCGCGGGGCTTCTTGAAGTCGAAATCGTCCGTCGCCACTTTGCCCGAGCGCAACCCCTGCGTGAAGTCCCAGTCATCCAGGTTCTCCTCTCGGGCCACCGCGGCCTTTTCAGGAGGATAGAACGGTAGTCCGCCTCCGGCCATGGGCTCGTGCGAGCTGATGGTGTCATCGCAGAACACCAACGTGTGGCTGCCGCTGGAATGTTTGAAGTGAAAGTAGATACCCAGGTCTTCCGCTAGGCGGCACACCAGGTTGCAGTCGCTTTCTGAGTATTGAACCAGGTACTCGACGGATGGATAGGCCTTGGTCAGCCGGAACTCCATGGGCTCACCGTACTTGCCCAGGACATCACGAATGATGTCGGGCACGGTCATGTTCTGAAAGATTTTGAAGTCTGTCTTGCGTGTGGCCAGCCACAGCCAGGGACGCATTTCCAGGAAGTAACTGTACTTGGAAGCGTCCTGCCCCCGCATGCCAAAGCGGCTGATTACGCCATTGAGATACCGCCTACCGCCGCCGTCCGTCTCTACCTCGACCGTTGCCGACTTACCCAGTAGCGCCTTGGGGTCCACGGTTTTGGACTCGCTGATAACCTGCACATTGAAGGTAAAGAGCCTGCTGAGTTCTTCCGTGCCATGGAGTTGGCGCAGCTGCAGCGTATCGCCCAGCGGGGTGTTGATCTTGGTGCGGCGTTGGCTCATGGAAAGCGAGAGGTCGATGGTGTGGGTATAGGTTCAACGCGCACGTCGATACCAAGGGGCCGGGCGATGCTAGCAGCGGGAGATGAAGTAACTTGTTGCGAGATTGCATGCATTGAGTCAATTTTTTGCAACTGATCGCAACAGTACCGTGTCACTTCGAGGAAGAGACATTGCAGGCCTCATTCTTTTTGTATGCTCCTGCGCCACGACAATTCCAAGTCGCGTGAGGAGCCGGCTCCTTATGTGGTACGCCCTTATCCCAATGCACCGCTGTGAAAAACTCAAAGCTGTTTCAGAGGCCTATTGATCCGCAGAATGTGCCGGGAAAGATGCCGTCGACAGGCGGGCCGCGGTTTTATGGGATTTACCGCCAGGTATCCCGCGCAGGCGGGGTGTCGTGGCGGGTATGCCTCAGCCGTAGAGGGCGCTCGTTTGCAAGGACTTTTTCCGTCAAGCGCTATGGAAGCGACGAGGCGGCCATCCACGCAGCACTGGCATACCGTAACAAGGTGGTCAGTGAGCACGCGATGGTGAGCAAGCGGGAGAACCACGTCATTTTGCGGGCCAACTGCCACTCCGGCATTCCTGGCGTTCGCTTGAGCAAAACCAGCGCGTCGGAGCGGTGGATCGCCAGCATTCGGTTGAGCGAGGGGGGTTCTACCTCCGCGTCGTTTTGCGTCAAAAAGTATGGCTTTGAACAGGCATTTGAATTGGCGGTGCAAGCGCGCAAACAGATGCTCGCGCTCGTAGTGGACCAAAAAACTTTTCGCGCGCCATGCGACCCGGTGTTGGCGCTGGCGCCGCAGTGTCTTGTGACTGACGTGGTTGTGCCTTTGACATCTGGCTCGGTCACGGCAGTATCGCGGCCGATCGACGACGTCCAGGGGGTCTTCCGTTTCGTCTATCGAAGGCGGCGCCCCGACGGCACCTGGCTGGAAAGCCCGATGTGGGGCGCTGAATACCGGTGGCCGGACAAAGTGATCACAAGGCGGACCTACTCAGTCACAAGATTTGGAGAAGATGCCTCCAGGCAGATGGCAGTGGACCAGCGTAACGTATGGGACCAAAATCCCCCCGACAAGCCCTTGAAAGGTGCGACAAGAAAAGGACGCCGCGCCAGCCGTAAACCGATTTGCAGTATGCATCGCAAACTCCAGCGATCACGATCCGATGGACGAAGTTTGGCTTACTGGCAAGTGACCTATCGCTTCCCAGGCGATGGGCATCAGCGTACCGCTACATTCAGCGTGACGCGCTACGGCGAGGACGGAGCACGCACACTTGCGGATGCGCAGTGCCAAGAGTGGCTGCGCGAGCCACCAGCCAAGCGCGTTGCACAAACAGGCACCACAGCGGCTGATAGGCTGCCCCGTGCGCCTAGGTCACGAACTGTCAAACACTGATGTGGCGTCTTGCCGTTGAGTAAAAATCCATGACCGAATTTGTACGCCCAGGCCCGTTGGGCACCAATGAGCACGACAGCACTGGCGAGTTCTCCAAAATCCGGCTGCACGAACCATCGCACAGCTTCATTGGCAAGGGGCACACTCCAACTCCTTTAGGAACGCACTCGACTGACGCGGAATCGCGACGCTCTTCGCAGCGCTACCCCGCACCGGCGCGCAGCATGCCTTCAGATTCGAGCCACGGCAACAAGTCCCAGCAGAAATCTGCCCCAGGGGTATCAGCGTCAACCAGTTCGTCTGCAGTTGGCGACAAGCCCCATTGGGGCAACGAGCAGAGCCTCAAGCGCATCGCTGATACGGATGAACACGTGAGGACTTGGCTTCGCGCTGCTCTGTCCAATGCCGGCGAGTACCAGACCCCAGGTCTCTGGCTGGCTGCGCGACGCGAAGAGGGCCTTGACCGCTATGACAACAACTTGGCCGCCGCTGAACGCTTCGCCATGGCGGCAGAGGGATTCTGGAATGTTTTCCCGGGCTCGCAGACGATGGCTATCGCGGGCAAGAAGCTGCTGCAGCAAGCGCGCATGAATGTTCCGGGAGCCGAAGCGTTGCTCGGCAAAGCAGGTTCCAGCAATCCCGATTTCACCGAAAGATGGGGCCAACTTGGTAACTCTTACCACCAACTTGGTATGACTCCACAGGCCGCTTGCGAGGCAGCCATGACGCACAAGTTCTCACGCAAATGACAAGGGACGTCGCCGAGGCAGCGCACAGCAAACCCAAGAGCGCTTCTCACTTGCGCGCTTTCTGGCTACCTGCAGGGTGTTTGTTGGCTGCCGCAGTATGGGTTGACTTGATTTTGCAGGCACCTTTGGCTGGGCTGGCAGTTTCTTTTCTTGCACTGCTTTGGACCGCGGCAGCGGTCGTGTCAGGACTTTTGAAGCGCCACAGCGTCTTTGCCACATTGCGAAGCCATCAAGTATCGGTCAGTCTGATCGGGACGTACTTTGCCAGCGTGGCCTGCGGCCTCATCGTCAGCCATCTGGTGTTCAGCCAAGCGCAAGGGCTGCGTGAGCAGATCCGACAAAGCCGCAAGTCGGGCACCGATGTCGACACTGCGGCCCTACAAAATGTCTACGATTCGTTTTGTACTTCACGGTGGAATGGACGTTGTGGCTGGATGAACTATCGAATTCTTTACAACACCGATGGCGCATCAGATCAAGGACCTGGAGCTTCCGGGGTGTTGGTTGTTTTCCAGTTCTTCACTGAGAGAGTCGCGATTTCGGTTGAAACGGGACGGATCGTGCTGCGCCGTAGCATCGATTGAGGGTGGGGTGCGAGAACGCGGGACCATATTCGCGCATGCGCTTGCGCGTGCGCTTACCTGTGTTGCTCAGGCCCAGGCTGCTTTGCTTCAACACCTTATTGTCTCGGCCTCCAGCCTCCGTAGTCACATTACGCAGGGATTCGTGCAGAAGATCCTTTGACGGTCTGCAGGCAACCGTAGTCCTCGGCAACGCTCCGCGCTGGGTGAGTAACAGTCAGGCGCCTGCCGGCGCAAACCGCCCTGCCGACAAGGTCGAGAGGTCCGCCCATTCCGGCAGCCCCAGCACCCGCAGCGCCAGCACCTCGCCAATGGCGGCCGAGTGCTTGAAGCCGTGCCCTGAGCACGGCGACGCCACATGCACGCCCTGCCATCCCGGCAGGCGGTCGATGACGAAGCCGTGGTCGGGGGAGACGGTGTAGAGGCACGCATGGGCCTGCGAGAACTTCGCCTCGGGCGCATGGAGCCGCGGCTGCACGTAGCGCTGCAGCATCTCCTCCACCTCGCCAGGGGCGACCGTGCGGTCCACCGCCTGGGGCGTGGTGGTGGCTTGGTACTGGGCGGTGGCGATCTTCAAGGCGGGAGCACCGGGCCCCACGGCCGGAAAGCCGTAGAACGCAGGGCCGTCCTCATCCCCCTGCGCCCAGATGAACACCGGAAACCGCGCGGGCGAGAACGCATCGGTATCGGCACCGATGTCGAACCAGAACATCACCTGGCGGTAGACGCTCAACTGCCCGGCCAGCGGCGCGCTGTGCAGCGCCCCGCCCGCCTGCACCAGCTGAGGCAGCCATGCGCCCGCGGCCAGCACCACCTGGTCCGCGCGGTAGGTGCCGCGCGTGGTGGTGGTGACCACCGTTGCATCGCCCAGCGGCGTAAGGGATAGCAACGTCTCGTGGGTGTGCACCTCGGCGCCGTGCGTCTGCGCCACCTGCAGCTGGGCGCCGATGGCCACCTCGGGGCGGACGAAACCTGCATCGCGCTCCCAGTAGGCGAACTCGTCGCCGCGCAGCTTGAACTGCGGGTAGCGGCGCCGCAGGTCGGCCGTGTCCAGCACCTCGTGCGCTATGCCGTGGCGCTGTGCAATGCCGATGGTCTTGCGCACGAAATCATCGGGCTTGCCCGCCCTGGGGGCCGCGACGTCGCGCGGGCCCAGCACCAGGCCGTGGGTGCGGGTGTAGATGGACTGGCCCGTGGCGGCCTCCAGCTCGGCCCAGATCTCGTGCGAGCGCCGCACCAGGGGCACGTACTGCGCGCCCTCGCCCACGGCCAGCCGGGTGATGCGGGTCTGCCCGTGCGACGAGCCCAGGCTGTGCGGCGGGGCGAACTGGTCCAGACCCAGCACGCGCGCCCCGCGCCGCGCCAGCTGGTACAGCGTGGCTGCGCCCACGGCCCCCAGGCCCACAACGATGGCGTCGTAGTGCGGAATATCTTGGGTGGGTGAACTCATGCCGTGGCCCCGGCACGCCGCGCAGGGTGCGCGGGCCGCGACAGGCCCAGGTGCTCGCGCAGGGTCGTACCTGCATAGTCCTTGCGGAACAGGCCCCGGCGCTGCAGCTCGGGCACTACCAGCTCGGCAAAGTCCTTCAGGCCATGGGGCAGCGTGGGCGCCAGCACGTTGAAGCCGTCGGCCGCCCCGGTGGTGAACCAGTGCTCCAGCTGGTCTGCAATGGATTCTGGCGTGCCCACCAGCGTCCAGTGGCCCCGCGCGCCGGCCACTTTTTCGTACAGCTGGCGAATGCTCAGTCCCTCGTCGCGCGCCATCTTGGCGAACAGTTCCTGGCGGCTCTGCCAGCCCTGGGTGACCGGCAGGTCTTGCGGAAACGTACCGTCGACCGGGTAGGCGGACAGGTCGGCATTGCCCAGAAAGGTGGACAGCAGCCCCACGCCCAGCACCGGGTCGATCAGGCCCTGCAACTGATCGAACTTGTCCTGCGCCTCCTGCTGCGTGCGCCCCACGAAGGGCGAGATGCCCGGCAGGATCTTGAGCTGGTCGGGCGTGCGTCCATACGCCGCCAAGCGGCCCTTGAGCGACTGGTAGAACGCGCGCGCAGCTTCAGGCGTCTGCTGTGCGGTGAAGACCACCTCGGCCGCGAACGCCGCCAGGTCCTGCCCGTCGCTGGACGAACCGGCCTGCACCAACACCGGGTAGCCCTGCGGCGAGCGCGGCGTCTGCAGGCCGCCATGCACCTTGAAGTGCTCGCCGTCGAACGCCACGCGGTGCAGGCGCTCGGGGTCGAAGAACTGGTTGGCCGCCTTGTCGTGGATGAAAGCCTCGTCTTCCCAGGTGTCCCACAGGCCTTTGACGATCTGCACGTACTCGTGCGCGCGGGCATAGCGGTGCGCATGGTCGAGCTGTTTGTCGAGGCCAAAGCTGCGCGCCTCGAAGTCGCTGCCCGACGTCACCAGGTTCCAGCCCGCGCGCCCGCCGCTGATCTGATCCAGCGTGGCGTACTTGCGCGCCAGGTGGTAGGGCGGCAGGTAGGTGGTGGACACGGTAGCCACCAGGCCAATGCGCTCCGTGGCCTGCGACAACGCCGACAGGGCCAGCAGCGGCTCCATCGGGTACCACAGCGCGTTCTTGGCGACCACCGCATCGGGCGGCCCGGGCAGGCCCACGTTGTCGGCAAAGAAGATGGCGTCGAACTTGGCGGCTTCGGCAATCTGCGCCCATGCACGCAGTTGCGCGATGGAGCTGGCCGCGCCGGGGTTCACGTCCGGGTGGCGCCACGCGGCCAGGTGGTGGCCCACGCCGAAGAAGAAGGCGCCCAGGTGCATGGTGGGAGAAGGTGTCGGCATGGAAGAAGGCGTTGCGCCCGTCGAGAATGAAAGAAGAAGGTTGCACGCCCCGCCCAGGGCCCGGGCAGGCCGCCACCGCGCTCAGCGTTGCTGCCCCCACTTGCGCACGGTCAGCCGCTCCAGCGTGGCAAAGCCCAGGCTCTCGACCAGCAGCCCGATGAGCACCACCATGACCAGACCAGCGAACACGCGGTCGGTGTAGAGCTCGTTGCGGTTCTGGAAGATGTACCAACCCAGCCCCCCCTTGCCCGACGATGCGCCGAACACCAGCTCGGCCGCGATCAGCGTGCGCCAGGCAAAGGCCCAGCCGATCTTCAGTCCCGACAGGATGGCCGGCAGCGCAGCGGGTATGAGGATCTGCAGCACATACGGAATGCCGCGCAGGCCGTAGTTGCGGCCGGCCATGCGCAGGGTCTCGGGCACGCCTTGAAAGCCCGCATAGGTATTGAGCGCCAGCGGCCACAGCACCGAATGGATCAGCACGAACACCAGGCTGCCCCGCCCCAGGCCAAACCACAGCAGCGCCAACGGCAACAGCGCAATGGCGGGCAAGGGGTTGAACATGGACGTGAGCGTGCCCAGCAGGTCGCGGCCCAGCCGGGTGGACACCGCTAGGGTTGTGAGCGCGAACGCCAGCACCACGCCCGCCACATAGCCCTGCACCAGCACGAACAGCGACAGGCGCACTTTCTCGATCAGCTCGCCGCTCCAGAGGCCTTCGACCAGCGCCTTCATCGTGGCGCTGAACGTGGGCAGCAGCAGGTCGTTGTTCTGCCAGCGCGCGGCGACTTCCCACACGGCGGCCAGCACCGCCAGGATGACCGCCTTGCGCAGCCACTCCTGGCCCCAGATGCGGTCTGACCATGGCAGGGCGCGCTCCACCGGCACATCGCGAAACGGCTCCAGGGTGCGCTCGTACTCGGGCCGCACAGGCGGGTGCAAAAGTGGGCTCATGGCTGCGCGTGCCCTTCTTGGGTTGTTTCTTCTTCGAACAGCAGGTGGTGAATGCGCTGCGCCGTGGCCTGGAAGGCGGCACCGCCGAGGCTGCCCAGGTGAAATTCGTGGCTGTTGATCTCGGCGCGCATGCGGCCGGGGTGTGGCGACAGCAGCGCGATGCGATTGCCGACCACCAGCGCTTCTTCGATCGAATGCGTGACGAACAGCAGCGTGAAACGCACCTCGTCCCACAGCGCGAGCAGCTCTTCCTGCATCTTGCGGCGCGTGAGCGCGTCCAGCGCGGCGAAGGGCTCGTCCATCAGCAAAATGCGGGGCTGCATCGCCAGCGCCCGGGCAATGGCCACGCGCTGCTTCATGCCGCCCGACAGCTGGTGCGGGTGCACATCGGCAAACTTTTCTAGCCCTACCTTGGCCAGGTAGTGCAGGGCCCGCTCGGCGGCTTCTTTCTTGCCCACCGTGCGCGACGCGAGCAGCGGGAACATCACGTTCTGCTTCACGGTCTTCCAGGGCGGCAGCTGGTCGAACTCCTGGAACACCACGATGCGGTCCGGCCCGGGCGCGCTCACCCGCTGCCCACCCAGCCGGATCTCGCCTTCGATGGGTGCGATGAAGCCTCCCACCGCCTTGAGCAGCGTGGACTTGCCGCAGCCCGAGGGGCCGAGCAGCACGAAACGGTCGGCCGCATGCACGTCGAAGCTGACTTGGTGCGTGGCGCGCACCACGCGTTCGGTGGTGCGGTATTCCAGGCTGACGCCATCGACCTGCAGGAGCGCACCGGTGGCCGCATGCGGTGCGGCGGCTGGCGCCGGCGCGGCGTGCGGTGCATCCACTGCGGCTTCAGCCAGAAAGCCCTGCCGCAGCGCAAGGTCAGGCGCCAGCACGGGCATGGTCAGTTCCCCGCCGCGTTGTGCGCGTCTGCAAAGAAATAGTCCTTGGCAGAGGCAGGCTTGTTCTTGATGGCGCCAACGCGGTGCATGAACTCGGCGAGCGCGTAGGTGTTCTGCGGCGTGATCTTGAACTGGACTTCGGGGTTCTTGATGATCTTGAGCAGCAGGTCGCGGTCGGTCTTGGCGTTGCTGACCTTGAGGTAGATGTCGGCCGCCTTCTCCGGGTTGGCGGTGACGAACTGCGAGGCCTCGTTCAGCGCATCGATGAAGGCCTTGTAGGTCTTGGGGTTCTCGGTGCGGAATTTGTCGGTGGCGTATAGCACGGTGGCCGACGAGGGGCCGCCCAGCACGTCATAGGACTTGAGCACGATGCGCGCCTGCGGGTTGCCCGCCAGCTCCTGCTCTTGGAACGGCGGGTTGCCGAAGTGCGCCGAAATCTCGGTGCCGCCCTTGATGATGGCTGCGGCTGCGTCGGGGTGCGGCACGGCCACGCTGATCTTGTCGAGCTTGTTGAATTCCTTGTCGCCCCAGAGCTTGGCCGATGCCAGCTGCAGCACGCGCGACTGTACCGACACGCCCACGGCCGGCAGTGCGATGCGGTCCTTGTCGGTGAAGTCCGCAATGGTCTTCACGTTCGGGTTGTTGGTGACCAGGTAGTACGGGAAGTTGCCCAGCGACGCCACGCCCTTCACGTCTTGCCGGCCCTTGGTGCGGTCCCAGATGGTGAGCAGCGGCCCCACGCCGGCGCCGGCAATCTCGATGTTGCCCGACAGCAGCGCATCGTTGACGGCGGAGCCGCCCGAGAGCTGCACCCATTCCACCTTGGCATCCACACCGGCGGCCTTGGCGTGTTTTTCGATCAGCTTTTGCTCTTGCGCCACGTTGAGCAGCAGGTAGACGATGCCGAACTGCTGGGCAATGCGGATCTGGCCCTCTGCATGGGCGGCAAGGCTGCCGAAGGCAAGGCCCAGGCCGGTGGCGATGGCAGCGGCTTTGCGTGTGAAGTTGTTCATGGTTTTGTGTTTCTCTCTGGAGGATGGAGGTCAGAACGGTGCATCGCCCTGGATCGTGGTGCGGTAGAGCTTGCGGCGCAGGTGGTCAGGCGTGCCGGCGGCCAGGTGCATCAGCGAGCGGTTGTCCCAGAAGACGAGGTCGTGCGGCTGCCAGTGGTGGCGGTAGATGAACTCGGGCTTGACGCTGTGCGCGAACAGTTCGGCCAGCAGCGCATCGCTCTCTGCCTGCGGCAGGCCGACGATGCGCGTGGTGAAGTGCTCGCTCACGAACAGCGCCTTGTGGCCGGTCTCGGGATGCGTGCGCACCACGGGCTGCACGGCGGGCGAGACTTGGTCGATCTGCGCCTGTGAGAGCTTCGGGCGCCAGGGGTTCTTGGCGCGCAGGTCTTCGTATTTGGCGAGGTAACTGTGCTCGGCCTTGAGCGGCAGGATGCGCTGCTGCAGTTCGGGGCTCAGGGCCTCCCAGGCCAGGTGCTGGTCGGCAAACAAGGTGTCGCCGCCCTCGCTGGGCAGCTCCTGCGCGTGCAGCAAGGACCCCAGGCTGGGATGCGGCTTGTACGAGATGTCGGAGTGCCAGTACACGCCAGCATCCCCTAAGCCGATCGGCTCGCCGTTGTCCTTGATGTTGGAGACGATGAGGATCTCCGGGTGCCCCTTCAACTGGAACTGGTGCAGCACGTGGATCTCCAGCGGGCCGAAACGTCGGCTGAAATCCACATGGGCTGCAGGCGACACCTGCTGGTCGCGGAACACCAGAACGTGGTGGTCCAGGTGCGCCTGGTGGATGCGCGCGAATTCGTTGTCGCTGAGGGGCCGCGAGATATCGAGGCCCACGACTTCAGCCCCCACGGGCGCATCGAAGGGCCGTATCTCGAAGTTCTGTACGGGGGCAGGAGAACGGGTGGCAGTGGCAGTCATTGGGGGCTCTCGCGCTCGGTTCGCAGGGGCTGGTGCATGGGAGCTGCCGACTGTAGGGATGCTTCGTTCTACACGGAACGAATGATTAGTTGCTTGTTTATGAAATAAACATCCAAAGGAATCATCTGCCTGCGGAGTTGCAGCGGGCAAGCACGCTCGCACGGTAGCGCAGCCCTGTCGCGTCGTGCTGGTCAATGAACTGATTTGGATATGCGCTTTCCTTCGTTGGCCGCGTGGGGGCGCCCGCCTATCGTCGCGGCTCCCGCTGGCCCTGCGCCTTGCCGATGTGCAAGGGCATCTATAGACCAGCGCCTCATCCACCAGAAATACTTCATCAATCAATCACCATGCGACTGAAATTTTCATCCCTCACTGGTTTCATTGCGGCCACGGCGCTGGCGCTTGTGGGCATCACCGCCAAGGCCGACCAACTGGACGACATCAAGAAGAAGGGTGAGATCGTCTTCGGCGTTCTGGGCACCGACGAGCCCAACAGCTTCGTGGACCCCAAGACCCGCGGCTTCATCGGCTACGAGATCGACATCGCCACCGCGGTGGCCAAGAAGCTGGGCGTCAAACCCGTGTTCAAGCAGTTGGCCGTGGCAGCGCGCATCCCCGAGCTGCAGCAGGGCCATGTGGACGTGCTGGCCGCATCCCTCACGCACAACAAGGAACGCGAGGCGCAGATCGACTTCGGCCTGACCCATTTCGTCACCGGCTCCAAGGTGCTGGTCAAGAAGAGCAGCGGCATCCAGAACGTGGCTGACCTGGCCGGCAAGAAGGTGCTGACCGTGAAGGGCGGCACGCAGGAGCCCAACCTGCTGCGCGCCGTGCCGACTGCCGAGGTCGTGACCTTCGAGAACACCCAGCAGGCCTTCCAGGCGCTGCAGCAGGGCAAGGGCATTGCCTACGTCAACGACGAGTCGTCGCTGTACAACGACGTGGCCAAGCTGGGCGCCAAGGGCGGCGACTACCTGATCCTTCCGCAGAACCTGAACGTCGAGCCGCTGGCCCTGGGCATCCGCAAGGGTGAAACCGCGCTGAAGAAGGCCATCGACGACACGCTGCGCAGCCTTGAAGCCTCGGGCGACGCCGAGAAGCTGTACGAAAAGTGGTGGGGCGCCCAGAGCAAGCTCAAGTTCGCCAAGCGCACGTTCCGCTTCGAATCGGACAAGGTGGACGGCTGAGCGCTTCACGCTGGTCCCCTGATCGCTGATCGCTGAAGGCCCCGAAGGACGGCCTGCCTTTTCACACAGAGGCAGGCCGCCGCTTTTTGTTGTATGCCCACTTTCGACTTTTCGCTGCTGCTGGCAGGCCCCTACCACGCCATGCTCTGGGCAGGCCTGCGCCTGTCGCTGACCCTGCTGGCCGTCACGCTGCCCCTGGCACTGCTGCTGGGCCTGCTGGTGGCCGTGCTGCGCCTGGCGCCGCTGGCACCCTTGCGCTGGACCGGCTTTCTGTTCGTGGAGTCGCAGCGCAACATCCCGCTGCTCGCCCACATGCTGTTCTGGTACTTCGGTGCGCCCGAACTCCTTCCAGAATCGGCCAGGGAATGGCTCTACCAGCACAACATCGAGGCCATCGCGGCCGTGGTGTCGCTGAGCCTGTATGCCGGGGCCTTCATGGCCGAGGACATCCGCAGCGGCGTCCGGTCCGTGCCCACGGTGCAGCTGGAAGCAGCACGCGCACTGGGCCTGGGGTTCGTCGCGGCCATGCGGCTCGTGGTGCTGCCGCAGGCCGTGCGCACCAGCGTGCCGCCGCTGGTGTCGCAAACCCTCAACCTGTGGAAGGACACCAGCATCGCCACCGTGATCGGCACAGCCGAGCTCATGTACCAGGCCGCCAAGGTGGAGAGCGCGACCTTCAAGAGCTTCGAAGCGTTCACGTTCGCCACGGTCAGCTACCTCGGCGTCTCGCTGGCCATCACCGCCTTGGCGGCGTGGTACCAGCACCGGTACCCGCCACGCGCGGCATGACAGGAGGCACGCCACCATGAGTTTTCTCGAGATGCTCGATGCCTACTGGCTCTTCTTCCTCATCGGCCAGTACCCCGACGGGCCGCTGGGCGGCCTGGCGCTGACGCTGCTCCTGGCGTCGTGCGCCCTGCTGCTGGCCATCCCCGCAGGCCTGCTGCTCGGCCTGGCCCGGGTCAGCCCCTGGGCCTGGCTGCGATGGCCCGTGAGCGCGCTGGTGTTCGTGGTGCGCGGCACGCCGCTGTTGATGGTGATCTTCTGGGCCTACTTCTTCCTGCCCAGCATCACCGGGCACAAGACCGGCCAGTTCACCACCATGCTGATCGCGCTGGTGGTGTTCGACGCCGCCTACCTGGCGGAGATCGTGCGCGCCGGCATCCGCGGCCTGCCCCGGGGGCAGATGGAATGCGCGCGCTCCCTGGGCCTGCCGTACCTGGCGTCCATGCGCCTGGTGGTGCTGCCCCAGGCACTGCGCAACATGCTGCCGTCTCTGGTCAACCAGTTCGTCTCCACCATCAAGGCCACGTCGCTGGGCTACATCATCGGCCTGGCCGAGGTGTCGTTCATCGCCTCGCAGATCAACACGCTCGTGTTCACGCTGCCCACGCAGGTCTACCTGGTGCTGGGGTTCACTTATTTCGTGCTGTGTTTCGGCCTGACGCGCTTCGCGGTCTGGCTGGAGCAACGGCTTGCGCAGCGCGCTGCGCGCCCAATGCCTCTCCACGCCCCCGCTGCGGGGGCCGCACCATGATCACCTTCGACAACGTCAACAAGTGGTATGGCGACTACCACGCGCTTGCAGACATCACCGAGACCGTCGCCGCCGGCGAGGTCGTGGTCGTGTGCGGGCCGTCGGGCTCGGGCAAGTCCACGCTGATCCGCACCATCAACCGGCTGGAGCCCGTCGACAAAGGCCGCATCACCGTCAACGGGCAGGACATCCACGCCCCCAAGCTGAACCTGAACGTGCTGCGCGCAGGCATCGGCTTCGTCTTTCAGCAGTTCAACCTGTTTCCGCACCTGACGGCGCTGGACAACTGCACGCTGGCACCGCTGCATCTTCGCAAGGGGTTGCCCGACCAGGCCCGCCAGCGCGCGCTGGCCCTGCTGGACCGCGTGGGCCTGGCGCACAAGGCCCACGCCCACGCCGCCGAGCTGTCGGGCGGCCAGCAGCAGCGGGTGGCCATTGCCCGCGCGCTCACCATGGAGCCCCGCATCATGCTGTTCGACGAGCCCACGAGCGCGCTCGACCCCGAGATGGTGGGCGAGGTGCTGTCGGTGATGCGCGACCTGGCGCGAGACGGCATGACCATGGTGTGCGTCACGCACGAAATGGGCTTTGCGCGCGAGGTGGCCGACCGCATCTGGTTCATGGACGCGGGGCGCGTGCTGGAGCGCGCCAGCCCCCAGGCGTTCTTCGACAGCCCGCAGCACCCGCGCGCGCGGCAGTTTCTGTCGGACATCCGGGCGCCGCTGCCTGACGCGGCCACCTGACGCCGCCGCCTGATGCCGCCGCCTGACCCTTGGCCGGATGCAGGCGTTGTGAAAAAATAGACCTCCAGCGTCGCCGACTTTGCATATGCGCAGAACAAGTGCGCCCGGCGGGCAGCGCTTGCGCTATAAATAGCGCACCTCATCCATCTTTGTGTGAAAGCATCCATGAACCGCGCAGAACTCGTTGATATCCTGGCTTCCAAGAATGATCTGTCCAAGGTTGCGGCCAACGCCGTGCTGGAGACGCTGATCGAGACCGTCCAGACGGCCGTCAAGAAGGGCGACACCGTCCAGCTGGTGGGCTTTGGCACCTTCAAGTCCGCCAAGCGGGCCGCCCGCACAGGCAAGAACCCCTCCACGGGCGCCGCCCTGAAGATCCCTGCCACTACCGTGCCCAAGTTCGTCGCTGGTGCCAAGTTCAAGGCCGCCGTCGATCCCAAGGCCGCCAAGCGCAAGGCGGCCAAGTAAGCAGGCCCCGCCGCTTCGGCACAACCGCCCCAGGCTTCGGCCTCGGGCGGTTTTTTCTTTGCGCGGCCAGGGTAGGCGGCGCGCCGCCCATATGGCGCTTTGCAGCTAAGCATGTGACAAAACGGTCGTTCTCCTGAGAGCAGCAGGGCCAGACAATCGCGCCTCCACCGCTCCTGTCCACGACCGCCATCAACATGCACGCCGCCGCAGCCCCCTTCAAATCCCTCGTCGTGCTGTGGCTCGCCGCGTGGGCAAGCTGTGCCGCGCTGGCGCAGCCAGCGCCCGCCACGCCCTTCCCCACCAAGACGGTGCGCGTCACCGTGCACAACTCGCCCGGCAGTGCGCCCGACGTGCTGGCGCGCTACCTGTCCCAGCGCCTGTCCGAGCAATGGAAGCACGCGGTGGTGGTGGACAACCGCGGCGCCGCCGGCGGCATCGTGGCGGCCGATGCGCTGGCCAAGGCACCGGCGGACGGCCACACCCTGCTGGTGGGTGGTGACGGCCCCATCACCATCCTGCCCAACCTGCAGAGCAACCTGCCCTACAACGCGCAGCGCGACCTGGTTCCGGTGGTCTCGCTCGGCCATGTGGACTTCGTGCTGGTGGCCCACCCCAAGACGGGGTTTCGCAGCCTGGGCGACTTCGTGCGCGCCGCCAAAGCCCAGCCGGGCCGCTACAGCTACGCCTCGGCCGGCAACGGCAGCGCCCTGCAGTTCAGCATGGAGATGCTCAAGCAGCAGGCCGGCTTCTTCGCCACGCACATCCCCTACCGCGGCGGCCCCATGGGCCTGCAGGACGTGATTGCCGGCCAGGTCGAAGTGATGTTCATCGCCCTGGGCCCCGCACTGCCGCACATCCGCAGCGGCAGGCTGACGCCACTGGGCACCACCGGCGACAAGCGCAACGCCCTGCTGCCGGACGTGCCCGCCATTGCGGAGACCTATGCGGGCTACGGCTCAGGCACCTGGTTTGGCCTTTTTGCGCCTGCCAACACACCGCAGCCGGTGCTGGACACCATTGCCGCGGACGTGGGGCGCATCGTGCAGACCCCCGCGGCGCGCGCTGAATTGGCCGCCCAGGGTATCGACGCCACGGGCTACCCGCAGCAGCAGTTCCAGCGCCAGGTGACCGCAGAGTACGTGCGGTACGGCCAGATCGTGAAGACCGCCGGCATCAAGATCGAATGAGTCGGGCCGCGGCGGTGGAGCCACCGCCCAAGCACCGGCACTTCATCGCCAACACCAGCCCGCCGCGCCTGCGCAGCGCGCGCAGGTGCATCCTGCGGGAGTGCGTGCCCTGCAGATGGCAAACCCGTGCCGCCGCTCAAGGCGAGACCCGATCACGCACAATGACGGCTCACCATCCGCCGGCCCGCCCTGCACATCCCGGGGTCCGCCGAGCAAGCCATCAAGGAGCATTCCACATGAAGCAGCAGAGAGTCGCCGTCGTCACGGGCGCAGGTTCCGGAGTCGGCAAGGCCGTGGCGCTCGCCCTGGCGAGCGATGGGTACAGCGTGGTCCTTGCCGGGCGGCGCAGCGCGTTGCTCGATGAGGTGGCGGCACAGGCCCAGGCTCTGTCCGGCGCGGACGAGCGGATGCTGTGCGTGCCCACCGATGTCGCCGACCCTGCGGCCGTGGAGCGGCTCTTTGCGCAAACGGTGGCCCGATTCGGCCGCGTGGATCTGCTGTTCAACAACGCCGGACGCGGCAACCCGCCGGGGTCGTTTCTCGACTGGACGCCACAGCAGTGGCGCGATGTGGTGGACGTGAACCTGAACGGCATGTTCTATTGCCTGCAGCAGGCCTTTCGCGTCATGCGCGACCAGGCCCCGCAGGGGGGCAGGGTCATCAACAACGGATCGATCTCTGCCCACACGCCCCGGCCCAACTCGGCCGCCTACACCTCCACCAAGCACGCCGTCATGGGCCTGACCAAGACAGCGTCGCTCGACGGTCGCCAGTACAACATCGCGGTGGGCCAGATCGATATCGGCAACGCCATGACGGACCTGGCGTCGCGCATGGCCAAGGGCGTTCCGCAGGCCAACGGCGACATCGCGGTGGAGCCACTGATGGATGTGGACATCGTCGCCCAGTCCGTGCTGTACATGGCCAACCTGCCGCTCGAAGCGAACGTGCTGTTCCACACGGTGATGGCCACCAAGATGCCTTTCGTCGGCCGCGGCTGACCTGCCGCGCTGCAGTGCCGCTCGCCTGGGCCCGTCAGGCGCCGGAGACCTGCAGCACCAGGGTGTGCAAGGCGTCGAGCGTGTCCTGCCGATCGCGTTCGGACGCTTCCTGGTCGCGCTGCTGGCGCTTCAGCTCCTTGATCAGGGGCAGCAGGTCCTTGTAGCTCGACTGCTGGCCTGGCGTGGTCTGGCTGCCCACCACCTGGTTGTTTTCGACCTTGAGGCTGTGCAGCGATTGCGATGCCTGGTGGGTCAGCGTGGCCCGCGTGGGCTCGTCATCGTCATAGGCCAGCCGCATCTCGGTCGTGCTGCTGTCCTCCACCGTGTTGTAGTAGTAGTTCTGCGACGCGGCGGTGGAGTCGAACTTGGGCGCGGCCGAGCTCAACAGCGACTGGTGGTATGCGGCCGAGAGCTTGGACGTTTGCGTCTGTGTGACGGCGCGGGTGCCGCGCGAGGTTCCGGCAATGTCGGTGGACTGGTTCAGCGTGTACTGAAACTGATCCCGCTCCTGCGTGCGCCGCGGGTTGGTGGCGCGCGTGGTGGCCGCGATGCTGGCATGAAAGTCTGCCAACCCCGTCATGAGGCTCTGGTCCTCGGCACTGAACGCTTGCGCATCGCTGCGCAGCGGCAGCGCGCCCGGACTGATGCCCAGGCGGCTGCTGTCACGGCCCTCGCTGGGGTAGCTCGCGTGCATGGCAGAGAAGGTGGACTTGAACAGCTCCACCAGGCCAGGGTTGGCCCGGCCACGCTCTGCGGCCTGATCGATGCGGCCCAGGTACTGCGCCACCGCCCTGTCCTTCTGGGCAGCACTGCCCCACTGCGCAGGCTGCCGGAGGTCGGTGTTCATCGCCACCACGCCTTCGCGCGTCTTGATCTCGACCTCGCGGCGGCTGGCATCGAGCCGCAGGTCGGCGCCCAGTTCCAGCACCCGCTTGCCTTCGTTGTCGAAGCCGTAGCGCTCGAACTTGAGCTCCACGCGCCCGAGCGCCTTGCTGTCGAACTGGAGCAGTTTTTCCAGGTCGAGCCGCGGCTCGTCGCCTGCCAGGCCCTGCACGGCTGCGTCGAACCCTGCCGCCAGGGCCTTGAGCGCATCGCGCTCCTGCGCGGTGAGTTCACCGTCCACTTCGATGGAGACCGACATCCCGGACCCGGTGGGGCTGTATTCCTTCTGGTCCGTGATGGACAAACGCACTTTCGCGCCCGAGGCGGTCTCGATGGACAGCTCCGCACTGGCGCTGGGCCTGCTTTGGAAGGCCCACAGCGCATCGGCGGCCTTGCGCTGGATCTGGCCGGGCGAGTAGGCCGCACCGATGTTCATGATGGTCTGGCGGTACCCTGCCCCCATGCTGGCCACCTGTTCCAGCAATGCGCTCCCCACACCCGCCAGCCGCCCCTGCTGCGTCGTTCCACTGGCGTTGCGGCTCATGATCTCGGCCAGCGCATCATCGGGCGCCTGTTCCCAGACCTGCATCTGACCGCCGCGGGTCTGCACGTTCAGGAGTGCTTCATAGGTGGCTTGCGCCGTCTCCAGGCTGCCCGGCATCTGCGTGACATGCAGGAAGCGCTGATCGCCCCCCGCCGTGCTGGCGGTGTAGGCAGCCGTTGCGCTGCCCGGCGTGTACGACGTGACGGGCACGGACCGGGCGGAGGCATCGGGCCCGCCGGCGGCACGCGACGGGGACGCCACCGACACCGACGACGCGCCCATGGAGCTGCGCACAGGCACGGGCACGGCCGCAGAGGGAGTGGCAAGGCCTACAGTGCTCATCTTCGATGCTTCTCCTCCGCTGTTATCTGAGGGTTATCGGCAGATGGCGCGACAACTGAAGCGTAGATCGCAAGGCGGCGACCGGCATCGCCTGCCATGCAGGCGCGCCTGCAGCGGTGCGCATCCGGGGTGATGACGGAAAGCAAGGGTGTGCGCCTACAAAAGCGCCTGCGCCGCATCCTGAACATGGGTGTTGCATATCCATATCAACCCCACAGGAGTTTTCCCCATGCCTACCAGCCAACGCCAGAAAGACGTGTGCGATCTGCTTGATGCCGACCACAAGGCCGTCAAGAAGATGTTCAAGGATTTCGATGCACTGACCGAATCCAAGGCGCGCAGCGCCACCCAGTCGCGCCTGGACCTCGCGCGCCAGATTTGCATGGAGCTGACGGTACATGCCCAGGTGGAAGAAGAAATCTTCTACCCCGCAGTGCGCAATGCCATCAAGGAAACCGACCTAATCGCCGAAGCGGAAGTGGAGCACCAGACCGCCAAGGACTTGATTGCCCAGATCGAAGCGGCCGAGACCGCGGACGAAGAGTTCAACGCCAAGGTGAAGGTGCTGGGCGAATACATCGACCACCATGTGAAGGAAGAGCGCAACGAGATGTTCCCGAAAGCCCGCGCGGCCAAGAAGCTGGACCTGGTGGCGATGCGCGACGAGGTCGAGGCCCGCAAGCAGGAACTGATGGACGAACACCTCGCCGCGGCTTGAAGATGAGCGTCAAGAAGAGCAGCTGCGCAGCTGCACGGCACTGAGGACCACAGCCCAGAAGCCCAACACTCCGCATATGCGGGCTGTTGGGCTTTTTGTTTTCTTCTGCGGTGAAGATGGGCCATTGCAGCCAGGCGGTACTGGCCCCATGCCTGCGCCAGACCGGAACTCACCGCGCCGGCTTTCACGCCCTTTGCGCCATCACTTGCGGGGTATGCAGATGGAACGCCTCGGAAAACTCGTAGGCAGACACCGGTCGGCTGAACAGGTAGCCCTGCCCCTCCTCACAGCCGATGCGTTGCAGATAGTCGCGCTGCGCAGCGGTCTCGATGCCTTCTGCCACCGTCTCCAGGTTGAAGCTGCGGGCCATGTCCTGGACGGCGCGCACCACGGCAGTGTCACGCGCAGACTCCGGCGTGTTCTGCACGAATGACCGGTCGATCTTCAGGCGGCTCAGCGGGTACTTCTTGAGCAGGCTCAGCGATGCGTAACCGGTGCCGAAGTCGTCGAACGCAATGCCCACCCCCATGTCGCGAAGCTGGTGCAGCACCCCCAGCACCAGGTCGTCATCGTCCAGCACGATGTTCTCGGTGATCTCTAGCTCCAGGGCCTGCGGCGGCACACCATGTCTTTGCAGCGCAGCGGCCACCTCCGCCACCATGTCGTTCACCCTGAACTGGGCGCTGAACAGGTTCACCCCCATGCGAAAGTCGCTGGCACCGCCGCGGCGCCAGCGTGCCGCTTGCGCGCACGCCTCGTCCAGCACCCAGAAGCCCACCACCGCGGCCAGCGGGCCGCTCTCGAGCGCGGGCAGAAAGGCCGCTGGCGACAACAGGCCCCGCTGCGGATGTTGCCAACGGATCAGCGCCTCCGCGCCGCGCAGCGCACCGTCGCTCAGCCTGATCTGCGGCTGGTAGAACAACACGAACTCGCCTTCGCTGACGGCGCGGTGCAGCTCGATGCTGTAGAGCCTGCGGGCCGCGGCCTCCATGCGCAGGTCCGCCACGTACGCGAACACCTGTCCGCGCCCGTGGCTCTTGGCTTTGAACAGCGCGAGGTCCGCATTGCTGAACAGCTCCAGCGCCTCGTGCGCGTCGTGGGGCGACGTGGCCAGGCCGCAGCCCGCCGTGATGAGAATCTCCTGCCCGTTCACACTGACCGGGTCGGCCAGGCTCTCGACCATGTTTCGGGCGACCGCGGTCGACTCCGCGCGGCTGGTGCACCCGGGGATGAGCACCGCAAATTCATCCCCACCGGTGCGCGCCACCGTGGCCAGGGAAGGGGCGCACTCGACCAGCCGGCGGGCGGCCTCGCGCAGGACGGCATCGCCCACCGCAGGCCCCAGCGCGTCGTTCACCTCCTTGAAGCCATCGATATCGATGATCAGCAGGCAGGCCCCCGCAGGCCCGGCCATCGCTTCTTCCATGCGCCGATACAGGCTCGCGCGGTTGGCCAGTGCTGTGAGCAGGTCGGTGGTGGCCAGCCTGCGAAGCTCGGCAGAATGCCCGTGGCTGTCCGACAGGTCGTGCAGATGCGCATGGAAGGTGAGCTTGCCCTGGTCGGTCCAACAAAAAAGCGCCAGCCCCAGAGGAAACTCCGAGCCGTCCTGGCGCACGCCGCGCAAGCCGTCGGGCACCACCAAGCCATCGGCCGTCCCGGCGGCGGCAGCCTGGGCCACGAGCTGCGCCACGGCGTCGCGGTGGCGCTCCGCCAGGAAGCTTGGCACCATCCGGCCCGGGCCGTCTGCCGCCGTGTACCCGAAGATGGCCGCGGCGGCCCTGTTCCAGGCCATGATCCGCAGGCCCTCGTCAAACCACACCACCGCCGTGGGCGAGGTGCGGGCATCTGCGCCGAAGGGCTGGCGCGCCCGCTCCGTGGAGTGCTCCAGCCTGCGCAGTTCGAGGCGGTCGCAGGCCATCTGGGCCAGGTCCGAAAGACGCGCGCGGTCATCGTCCGAGAAATCGAAATGCGGCACGCTGTCGAGCACGCACAGCGCACCGAGCGGCAACCCAGCCGGCGAGTACAGCGGCACGCCGGCGTAAAACCGGACGCCCGAAAAGCCGGTGACCAGCGGGTTGTCGTAGAAGCGCGCATCGCGGGTCGCATCCGGCACGACCAGCACCTCGTTCTTGGCGATGGCATGCGCGCAAAACGACACGTCTCGCCGCATGTCCACCCGCTGCCCCTCGAAACCCGTGCTGGCGGCAAAGAACACATGGTCGTCGCCCACGAGGTTCACGGCGGCCACCGGCATGCCGAACACCCTGGCGGCGATCTGCACCACGGAATCGAGGCTCGGCAAGGGGCGGTCGCTGTGAAGCCCGTAATCGGAAAGCGCCTGAAGACGTGCGGCTTCTGACTCCAGAACAGGGGGGCACTTCACTACGCTTCCTCCAAGTGGGGTGTTGCCATGGTCGCGCGGGTCCCCACGCGGGCATGCGACGAAGGTGGATGGGCGAAATGGTGCCAAAACCTGGCGGACTTGCAAGTTTTAAAGCGCACCAAGAGCACGCAAAGGATCCCTATCGGTCGCCAACCACCGCAAGTGCGGCCGGATTGCGTTACATCTTGCAGTCTTTGTGCAGCGACATTGCCGCGTGAATACCCGAAAACGGCGGCAGGAGCGTTCAGCCTCCAGCCGTGCCTGCGGCCTGTCGCAGGGCCAGCGTCCTGGACGGCAGCTCTCCGAACTGGCGACGGTAGTCCGCGGCGAACAGCCCCAGGTGCCAAAACCCCCAGCGCGCCGCAGCATCGTGAACGCCGCCGCACTGGCGGTGGCCCGCCCGCAGCTGGCTGCGCACGGCATTGAGCCGCAGCACGCGCAGATAGCGCGCAGGGCTCATGCCCACGATGTCCTGAAAGCAATAGTTGAGCTTGCGCAGGCTCGCGCCCACGTGGCGGCAGATGTCGGGAAGCGAAGGCGGGTCGTCCGGGCGCTGCATGATCATCTCCCGCGCCCGGTGCACGATGCGCCGGCGCAAGGCGATGGATTTCAGGTGCGAGGTATCTGCCCGCAGCGGCAGCGAGTCCAGAAACGCCAGCAGCGTCTCGTCGCGCATCCGCGCCATCCCCTGGGGCGTTCCCGCGGCGGGCTGATCTTCAGCACGCGCCACGGCAAAGGCCTGCTGGAGTTGCGCACGCAGTGACTGCGCGACGGCCGGGTCCACGGCGACCGCCAGTTGTTGATCGAGCCACGGGGCCACGGGGCGGTCAAAGATCCGCTGCGAGAGTTCCTCGACCACATCGCAGTCCACCGAGAAGGCGCCGATCTGCGACGCGCCGCTGTTGCACAGATCCAGGTCATCGCCCCTGCCCACCAGCAGCGCGCCCGCGCCGAAGCGCTGGCCGTTGCAGATGGCCTGGCCATCGGGCTCCAGCACCATCGCGAATCCATACATGTGCCGCCCGATCTCGCCCCGCTGGCGCACGGACCGGTTCATGGTCTCGCGGACCATGTACGCGCCGGGCAGCGCGATGTGCTCCACCCGTCCCTGGAAAACGCCTTGCGAGAGCTGCTCGTACTGCAGCGCCCACTGCGGCAACGAGCTCGCGTGCTCCTGCACATCCGCGGTATCGGCGCGGTGCTGCCCCAGGCGCATGCCGGCTTCGCCTGGCGGCACGGGGCCGTTTTCGTCCTGCGTATTTCTCACCAACGACCCTCCTTGCATGCCCCGCGGGGCCACCACGGTGCGGGCCTGAAATATCGGCGAGCGCCCGGCATGCAGGGCCCCGAAGAAACCCCTACCGCGGCATATCCCGTTTGGTAGGTGCCGCCGCCCTGCCCCCTGCCTAACCTTCTGGCACAGACAGACGCTTTCTTCCACCCACCCTCCCTCCACGAGACGCATTCCATGCAAATTTCATCCATCAGCCCGCGCAATTACCTGGTGACGGCCGGCATCCTGGGCCTGGCCTGCGCAGCGCAAGCCGTCGAGAACGGCGCCCCGATCACCCCCATCGGGGTGTTCGATTTCGGCGCCGGCATGCTGCCCCCACCATCGGACGTGGCGACCGTGGGGGTGCGCGCCGCGCAGTACAGCGCGACGCGCCTGAAGGACACGAACGGCAATGCTTCGCCCGTGGGCATCAAGATCCGGGCGACCAGCGTCGGTGCAGCCGTGGTGAAGATGACGGACACGCCCTTGCTCGGCGGCACCTACGGATTCTCGGCCGTCGTCCCGTACCTGGACATGCAAAACCGCCTGAATGTGCCCACGCCGGTGGGCCCGCTGGCGCTCAGCGGCGAGAACCGGGCCATTGGCGACGTGCAGGTGGCACCGGTGATCGTGAAGTGGACGCCCTCCCCCGGCGTGTTCATGAACGCCCGCGTGGAGCTGCAGCTGCCCACCGGCTCGTACGACCGCACCCGCATCATCAACGCAGGCACCAACCACTGGACGGCGTCACCCACGTTCGCGTTCACCTACATCACGCCCGGCGGGTTCGAGGTGTCGTCCAACATCCAGGTCAATGTGCACGGCAAGAACAAGGACACGCAGTACCGCTCGGGTATGGAGTACCAGCATGACTTCGCCGTGGGCCAGCACGTGGGCCCGTGGACGTTCGGTATGGGCGGCTACCTGTACAGGCAGCTCACCGACGACAAGGTCAATGGCGTGCGCTTCCAGGACGGGAACCGCTCACGCGTGGTGGCGCTCGGCCCCAGCATCAGCTTCTTCGAGCTGGGCTCCGACTGGCCCCTGGTCTGGGCGCATGTCTACAAGGAGTTCGGCGCCCGCAACCGCTCGCAGGGCACCCAGTTCGCCGTGCGTGCGGCCTGGACGTTCTGAGCTCAGCGAACCCTCCACCTGTCCGGCCCCGACAGATGCGCAGCCGCAGACGACAGCACCAGGCGCACCAGGTCGGACTGGCGATGCTGGCCGGTCTTGGCCTGTATCTGCTTGAGCTGCACCCTTGCCGTGCCCACCGACACGCCGCGCTGCACGGCATAGTCCTCCACGGAGCTGCCGGTCGCCAGGGCCGCGAGCAGGCGGGCCTCGGTCGGCGTCAGGCCGAAGAGGTTTTCCAGCGCGCCGGGCGGCAGGTCCAGCGTCTGGTCGGCGGCCGAGATGACCAGCATCAGCGCCCCGGGTTCGCCCGCGGCCTGCACGGCCACGTGCAGCGACTGCGCGCCCTGCCCCATTCGGATGTAGCCGACTTCCTGCCCGGGTGCGCTCTGCACCTTGGCAAGCTGATCCAGCAGCCGGCGCGTCTCCACCGTGCTGCGGCCCTGCAGGGATTCGCCGCGCAGCGTGAGGGCCGCCTCGGGCCCGAGCAAGGCCAGGGCCTGGCGGTTGGCCCACTGCACACGGCCCTCGTCGTCGCTCAGCACGATGCCAAAGCGCAGCGCATCCATCAACTCGCGCAGGCGGTCATCACGCTGCACCGACGCGTTGAGCTGCTCGGTGAGCAGGAACGCCTGGCCGAAATGCGGCGCCAGATCGGCCAGCCGGTGGGCGTGCTGCTCGCTGAAATCTCCCGAGTCCTGCACCGACCGGTGCAGCGCCAGGCCCAGGTACACACCACGGCCGACATCCTGCAACGTGCCGATGAAACGGCCCAGGCCCAGCATGGCCAGGCGCTGCTCGAGCTGGGGCCGCGCTTCGTCCCCGGGGTCGAACAGCACTTCATCGCCGGCCACGCGGTCCAGCCCGCGCAGCGCCCGGTGCAGATTCAGCCGCGGGTTGTCGCCATCGGCCAGCCCGTGGGGCTCCCTGGCCAGCCCGGCCAGGGTCCGCGAATCGCGGGCCGACCACAGGATGCACGCGCGCCCCTGCTCGAAGCGGAATGCCTGCACCACCGCCGAGCACGCGCCAGTGGACAGGCACAGCCTGTCCAGCGACTGGGTCCAGCGCGCCGGTTGCGCGGCACTGGCGTACAGGTCCAGCAACAGTTCGTCGGGCTTGCTCAGGTATGCAGAGGCACTGTGGCTCATAAAAAAGAAATGAATTCGATGGCCGGCGTCGCAGGTCCGCACCCAACGCAGTGCGCCAACGCCAGCCTGCAGCCACCACAGGCCCTGAGCGTACCGATTGCCCCCAGACGCGCCACGGTGGATTCCCTCGTTGTTCACCCCATCGACCTACAGACACCAGCCCATGACCACTGACACGCCCACGCTGCCGAGCCTGATTCTTTGCCACCCGCGCATTTGCACGATGGCAGCCGATCGCCCCTGGGCCGAAGCAATTTCCGTGCAGGAAGGCCGCATAGTGGCCGTCGGCACCCTGCAGGAAGCCCAGGCGGCACTGCCCGGCGCACGGGTCGTGAACCTGCCGGGCGCCATGGTCGTGCCCGGCCTGGTGGATGTGCACAACCACTTCGTCTGGGCCGGCCGGGCCGAGCTGTATGAAATGTTCGTGCCGCCGGTGTTCAGCCTCGACCAGGTGCTGGCGGCGGTGCGGGAGGCCGCGTCCCGCAAGGCCCCTGGCGAATGGATCGTGGGCGGCATCTGGGGGTCGTCGCTGATGGACCAGCTCGACCACGCTGCCCGCGAGCGGCTGGACGCAGCGGCGGGTGGCCGCCCCGTGATGCTGCGCGACGACTCCCACCACAACCGCTTCGTCAGCTCCGCCGCACTGGCCGCAGCGGGCATCGCGCGCGGTACCGCAGACCCCGCCAATGGCCGCATCGTGCGCGATCCGGCCACGGGCGAAGCCACCGGCCTGCTGCTGGAGGCCGCCTGCAGCCTGGTGGAGATTGCGCTGGCCAAGGCCATGGATGCCACGCCAGAGCTGGACATCGAAGCTGCCGCCCATGCGGTGCGGCGCCTCAATGCCTGCGGCGTCACCGGCATGCAGGAGGCACTGACCACCCGCGCCGTGCTGCGTGCCGTCAAGGGCCTGGAAGACCAGGGCCGGCTGAGCGCCTGGGTGGTGGGATCGGTGCCGGTGACCGACGCGCCGCTCGCCCCCGGCGAGGCGGGTGAGGAGCTGCTGGCGCTGCGCGATCAGTTTCGCACCCGGCATTTCATGCCCGACGCGGGCAAGATCTTCCTAGACGGCGTACCCACCTCGCGCACCGCCGCCATGCTGGAGCCGTATCTGCCCGACGCGGTGCACGGCTGCTGCTTTCGCGGCGGCACCACCCTCACCGTGCCGCAGCTGGCCAAGGTGCTGGCCGACAGTGAACGGCGCGGCATCCGCGTGAAGATCCACTGCACGGGCGACGCGTCCACGCGCGCGGCGCTCGATGCGATCGATGTGCTGCGCAGCTTCAACGGCCCGGGCCTGCGCCACCAGATCGCCCACGCCAGCTTCATCGACCCGGCCGAGATTCCGCGCTTTGCCGAGCTGGACGTGGTGGCCGACCTGTCGCCGCCGCTGTGGTTTCCGAGCGTGATCATCGACGCCATCCGCACCACGGTGCCCCAACCCCGCGTGGACCGGGTCGCGCCCATCCGCTCGCTGATCGATGCCGGCGCGCTGGTGGCTGGTGGGTCGGACTGGCCCGTGGTCCCCGACCCCAGCCCCTGGCCCGCCATCCAGGGCATGGTGACGCGCAGCGACCCCACCGGGCGCCTGCCGGGCACCTTGTGCCCCGAAGAAGCGATCACCGTGGAAGAGGCCCTCAGCGCCTACACCCTGCAGGCGGCGCAGGCCATCGGGCTGGGCCACCTCACGGGTTCGCTCGAAGTGGGCAAGTCCGCCGACCTGGTGGCGCTGGACACGCACCTGTTCGAGGCGCCGCCGCACCAGCTGGGGGCGACCCGCGCCCTGCAGACCTGGTTCGAGGGCCGCTGCGTGCACGGGGCGGCCGCATGACAGACGACCCGCGCCTGTGCGTCCTGGTGCTGACCGGCTTTCTCGGCAGCGGCAAGACCACGCTGCTGCAGCAACTCATGCAGCGCCCGGAATGGAGCGACACCGCCGTCATCATCAACGAACTGGGCGAGATGGGCCTGGACCACCTGCTGGTGCAGCACGTCGCCCCCGACGTTCAGGTGCTGCCCAACGGCTGCGTGTGCTGCACGGTGAGCGAAGACCTCGTCGACACCCTGACCGAACTGCACGCCCGCCGGCAGCGCGGCGAGCTGGCATTCGCCCGCGTGGTGATAGAGACCACCGGGCTGGCGGACCCCCTGCCGCTGCTGCACACGCTGGCCACGCACGACGCCCTGGCGCGCCGGTTTCGGGTGTCCGGGGTGGCTGTGACGGTGGACGCCTGCAACGGTGCCGCCACGCTGCAGCGCCATGAAGAGGCGCGCCGGCAGGTCGCCATGGCAGACACCCTGCTGCTGACCAAGACCGACCTGGCCGGTGCGCCAGCGCTGCAGGCACTGCAGCAATGCCTGGCCCGCACCAACGGCAGCGCACCGCAGCACCTGGTGGTGCAGGGCCAGCTGGATTCGGCGCACCTGCAGGACCTGGAACACCAGTTCCTGGCACGCCCGCGCAGCAGCCCCGGGCTGCCCGGCATCGGCCGCGGATGGCTGCTGCGCGGAGCGCCACGCCAGGAGCCCCCGCTCTCGCCCGTTCTGCACCGATTTGCGCCGCCCCATGCCACGGACATCGTCACCGAGTGCTTTGCCCTCGACGAGCCGCTGCAGGCCGATGTGTTCCAGCACTGGCTGGAACTGATGGCTGCCATGCGGGGAGACCACATGCTGCGCTTCAAAGGCCTGATCCAGGCCGCCGATGACCCGGACCGGCCGCTGGTGGTGCATGCCGCGCAGCACCTGGTGCACCCGCCCCGGCGGCTGCCTGCCTGGCCGGGCGCGGACCGACGCTCGCTCCTGGTGTTCATCACCCAGGGGATGGAGCCCGGGCTCATCGCCCGCACGCTGCAGAAATTCACCGGCGCCCTTGCCGTCGCTTCCCACGCCTGACCTCGTCATCTTCACTCTGGAGTCTCCCCATGACCAAGCCACTACCTCCCACAGCAACCGCGCTACCCCAGGCACCACGCCGCCGGTTCCTGCGGAACTCTCTGGCGCTGACGGCTGCCAGCAGCGTGGCGGGCTTTGCCTTCGCGCAGCCCAGGACCCTGCGCATCGGCTACATCACTGCCCTGTCCGGCCCGCGTGCGCCGTTCGGCGTGGCCGACCAGTGGCACCTAGCCAAGCTGCGCGAGCGCCTCAAGAACGGCATCGACATCGGCGGCCAGCAGGTGCCCGTGGAGATCCTGCTGCGCGACAACCAGTCCGATGCCAACCGGTCGGTGCAGGTGGCCAGCGAGCTCGTGCTGCGCGAAAAGGTCGACCTGATGCTGGTGCAGGACGGCGATGCGTCCACCCCTGCCGGGCAACTGTGCGACGTGCACGGCATCCCCATGGTCAGCACCATGTCGCCCTGGCAGGCCTTCCTGTTTGCCCGCAACGGCAAGGTCAGCAAGGGGTTTCCGTTCTCGTTCCACTTCTTCTGGGGCGCCGACGATGTGGTCAAGACCTTCGTGTCGCTGTGGGACAGCGCCAAGACCAACCGCACCGTGGGCACGCTGTACATCGACAACCCGCCAGGCGCGGCCTTCGCCGACCCGCTGATGGGCATGCCGCCGGTGCTGAGCAAGACCGGGTACCGCGAGTCGAACGGGGGCTTCTTCAAGGTCGCGACGGACGACTTCAGCAACCAGATCGCGGGCTTCAAGAAAGCCGATGCGAACATCGTCTCGGGCTTCATGTACGAGAGCCACTTCGCCACGTTCTGGAAGCAGGCGCAGCAGCAGGGCTTCAAGCCGCAGGCCTGCACCGTGGCGGGGGCCTTCCTGTTCCCCAGCGCGCTCAAGGCCCTGGGTGCGGCGGGCAACGGCATGTCCACCGAGGTCTGGTGGTCGCCGAGCTTTCCGTACAAGTCCTCGCTCACCGGCCAGAGCGCCGCGGACTTCGCCGCCGAGTGGGAGAAGGACACCGGCAACCAGTGGACGCAGCCGCTGGGCTACGCCCACGCCCTGTGGGAGGTGGGCCTGCACGCCCTCAAGACGGCGGGCAACCCGTTCGACCGCAAGGCCGTGCGCGACGCCATCCAGAACACCACGCTGGACACGCTGGTGGGCACGGTGGACTTCAAGGGCAGCCCCATCAAGAGCGTGGCCAGGACCGCGCTCGCCGGCGGCCAGTGGCGCCGCACGGCGGCAGGCGCCAAGCACCCGTACGAGCTGGTGGTGGTGAACAACGCGCTCGCCCCTGCCGTGCCCCTGGGCGGGCGGCTGGAACTGCTCTCGCAAATCTCCTGAAGGGACATCTCCGTGACACTGCAAGTCAGAGGCCTGTGCAAGGCCTACGGCCGGGTCGTGGTGGCCGATGCGATCGATATCGATCTCTCGGTCGGCCAATGCCTGGGGGTGATCGGCCCGAACGGCGCCGGCAAGAGCTCCCTGTTCCATCTGCTCACCGGCACCGTGGGGGCGGACGCCGGCCACATCGTGCTTGACGGCCACGCGCTGTCCGGCCTGCCTGCGCACCGGCGCGCGCGCCTGGGCGTGGCGCGGGCCTTTCAGGTGCCGCAGCCGTTCGGCAACCTCACCGTGTTCCAGAACGTGCTGGCCGCCGCCACGTTCGCGGCGGGGCTGCGCGGCGATGCGGCGGCGCACGCCGCCCATGCGGCCCTGCAGCGCTGCGGCCTGGCGTCTGCAGCGGCCAAAACCGCAGGGGCCCTGCCGCTGCTGGACCGCAAGCGGCTGGAGATGGCCAAGGCCGTGGCGGCACAGCCCAGGCTGCTGCTGCTGGACGAGGTGGCCGGCGGCCTGACCGAGCGCGAGGTGCACCAGATGGTGGACCTGGTCAACCAGCTCAAGGAAAGCTATGCCGTGATCTGGATCGAGCACATCGCCCAGGCCCTGCGGGCCGTGGCAGACCGCATCATGGTGCTGCACTTCGGCCGCAAGCTGCTGGAGGACCGCCCCGGCGCGGTCATGGACAGCGCCATCGTGCGCGAGATCTACATGGGAGTGCCCGCCAATGCCGCTGCTTGAGATCGACGCGGCCGACGTGTTCTACGGCGACTTCCAGGCGCTGTCGGGCATCACCCTATCGCTGGAGGAAGGCCAGGTGCTGGCGCTCATCGGCGCCAACGGCGCAGGCAAGACCACCTTGCTGCGCGCCATCACGGGCCTGCATGCCGCCCGCGGGGGCAGCATCCGCTTCGACAACGCCGACGTGACGCACCACAGCGCCGAAGCGCTGGCGCGCATCGGCATCGCCATGGTGCCGGAAGGCCGGATGCTGTTCCCGTCGCTGTCGGTGCACGAGAACCTGCAGATGGGCACCCTCACCCGCCGCCCGGGGCGATGGACCCTGGATGCCGTGTACGACACCTTTCCGGTGCTCAAGGACCTGCGGCAGCGCAACGCCACCCAGCTGTCGGGCGGCCAGCAGCAGATGGTGGCCATCGGCAGGGCGCTGCTGTGCAATCCGCGCCTGCTGCTGTGCGACGAGCTCTCGCTCGGGCTCGCGCCGCTGGTCGTCGAGGACATCTACCGCACCTTTGCCCGCATCCGCGGCGAGGGGCTGTCCATCGTGCTGGTCGAGCAGGACGTGGCCCGTGCGTGCGCCGTGTCCGACCAGATGGCGTGCCTTCTCAAGGGCCAGGTCACGCTGCAGGGCGCAAGCGCTGCCGTCAGCAATGCACAGGTCACAGCGGCCTATTTCGGGGAATGAACAGACATGGAATGGATATCGACATTGATCAACGGCCTGCTGCTGGGCGGGCTGTATGCGCTGTTCGGGCTGGGGCTGGCACTGGTGTTCGGCGTGATGCGGGTGGTGAACCTGGCGCACGGCGAGTTCATCGTGCTCGGCGCCTACGCGGGCTTCTTTCTGGTGGGCTGGTTCAGCCAGGTGCCGGTGTGGGCGATGCTGCTGCCCGTGGTGGTGCTGGGCTATGTGTTCGGCTGGCTGCTGCAGGCGTGCGTGCTCAACCGGGCCGTGCGCACGGGCAACGTGCTCACGCCCATGGTGCTCACCTTCGGCCTGTCGGTGCTGCTGCGCAACGGCATGGTCGAGCTGTTCGGCGCGGACTCCCGCGCCGTGGATGCGGGGGGACTGGGCAGCGCCAGCCTGGACCTCTTCGGCATTTCAGTGGGCGTGTACCCGGTGCTGATGCTGGGGCTGGCGCTGGCCCTGTTCGCCACGCTGCAGTGGGTGCTGCGGCGCACCGACTTCGGCCGCATCGTGCGCGCCACGGCGGACTTTCCTGACATGGTGCGCCTGATGGGCGTCAAGCCCGAGCAGGTGTTCTGCCAGGTGATGGGGCTGGCTGCGGCCTTTGCAATGGGCGCAGGCTACCTGCTCGCGCAGCGCACGCTGTTCACGCCGTTCTCGGGCGTGGAACGCATGCTCATCGCGTTCGAGGTCGTGATCATCGGCGGCATGGGCTCTTTCTGGGGCGCCATGGCGGGCGGCCTGGTGCTGGGAGTGGCCCAGCTGGTGGGCCAGCGCATCGACTCCAATGCCGGCTCGCTGTACGCGCACCTGCTGTTCCTGTGCACCCTCATCCTCAAGCCCACCGGCCTGCCAGGGGGTCGACCATGAAGCGGCCCGCCCTCACCGTGCTGGCCTGGCTGCTGCCCACCGCCGCGCTGGCGACCCTCGCGCCCCGCTGGCTGGATGCCGGCATGATGCGGCTGGCGAGCGAGGTGCTCCTGGCCCTGTGCATGGCGCAGATGTGGAACCTGCTGGCCGGCTATGGCGGCCTGCTGTCGCTGGGGCACCAGCTGTTCATCGGCATCGGCGCGTATGCGCTGTTCGATTTCACGCAACGCACGGGCCTGTCGCCCTACCTGCTGCTGCCAGCGACGGGTGTGCTGGGCGCGCTGGCGGCGATGGTGGTCGCCCCCGCGCTGTTTCGCCTGCGCGATGCGTACTTTTCCATCGGCATCTGGGTGGTGGCGGAGATCGTCACGCTGGTGGTCTCCAAGACGGCGTGGCTGGGCGGCAATGCGGGCCTGACGCTGGACATGTCCACGCTGGACGACGTGGAGCTGTTCGCCCGGGTGAGCTTCTGGCTGGCCTGCACGCTCGGCGCCGGCTCCATCGCCGGCCTGTACCTGCTGATGCAGTCCCGGCTGGGCCTGGCCGTGACGGCGGTGCGGGACAACGAGGTGGCAGCGCGCAGCGTGGGCATCGACGTGCAGCGCGTGCGGCTGGTCACCTTCGTGATCTCCGGCGCGGTCTGCGCGCTGGCGGGCGCGGTGTATTTCATGGGCGGCATGTTCCTGGTGCCGGGCTCCGCGTTCGACATCAACTGGGTCGTGATGATGCTGTTTGCCACCATGATCGGCGGCATCGGCACGATCGCGGGGCCGGTGGTGGGCGTGCTGGTGTGGTTTGCCCTGCGGGAGGTGCTCGCCGTGTCCCTCGGAATCTCCGGCGGCTGGTACCTCATCGCGATGGGCTGCGTGGCCATGGCCGTGAGCCTGTTCGCGCCGCGCGGGCTGTGGGGCCTGTGGCCCCCGCGGGTGGCCGCGCCATGAGAGATGCCGTCGCCGCCGCAAGCCTGGCACTGTGTGCCGGCACCTGCGCACAGGCGGCCGACAAGCCGCCCATCGTGGTGGGCGCCGTGAGCAGCCTGAGCGGCCCCGGCGCGTCGTCCGCCAGCGTGCAGGCGGCCCGCGCCTATTTCGACACGGTGAATGCCGCCGGCGGCATCCAGGGGCGCCGCATCGACTACACCGTGGTCGACGACCAGATGCGTCCGGACGTTGCCCGCCAGGGCGCGGCGGCGCTGATCGACGATGTGCGCGTGGTCGCGCTGGCCGGTGGTTCGAGCGTTCTGGAGTGCGGGGTGAACCACGCACGCTATGCCCAGGCCCGGCTGTTCAACCTGCCCGGAGCGGGTGTGGATCCCGCCTGCTTTGCGTCGTCGCACATCGCGCCCATGAATGCCGGCCCCTACGTATCCACCGCCAACGCCCTGACCTTTGTGCACCAGGTGCTGCAGCGCGCCAGGATCTGCGTGGTGTCTCCGGCCCTGCCCGGCATGACAGACGCCTTCACGCAGGCCGTGAACGACTGGTCCCGCCGCATGAAGGCAGCCACGCCGTCGCTGGATGTGTACCGACTGGAAGACGCTTTGCCGGCGGTGGTGCAGCGCGTGGCCGCGCGCCAATGCCAGGCGGTGGTCTACACCGGCCCCGAAGGCCCGTCGCTCGCATGGATGCGCGAGAGCCACCCCGCGCTCGCCGGCATCCCCGTGGTGCTGCTCACCGCCTCCTATACGTCCCACACCGCACGGCGGCTGAGCGACCTGGCCACGACCGAAGCCATCTACGCCATGGCCGAGTTCGACCCCTGGTCCAGCAGCTCCATGCAGACCACCGACTGGCGCCGGCTGCTCGTCGCCAGCCAGATCGAGCCCAGTTCGCTGTCGCAGGGCGGCTACATCGCTGCACGTGCCCTGGTGCAGGTGATGAGGGGCATGGAAGGCCCCATCACCCGGGCCTCTGTCGCCGATACGCTGGAGCGCACGACGCTGTGGAGCGGGGGCATGATGGCCCATCCGCTGCGCGTGGCGGCCGATGGAAGGCATGCGCTCAACCGCAGCGCATTGCCGATGCGGCTCATCGATGGCAAATGGCGCGTGGCCCACCACGGATGGATCACGGACTGACCGGATTCGGGGCGATGCCGGCGCTGCGGTGGGGTTCGCCCACCTCAAGGTCGTCGTCCCGGCATGGCCACTAGGCCAGCAGATCACGCACGAGGGCGTCGAAAGCACGGTTGTGCTGGTCCACGTCCTGCGCTTGCGTTCCGGGGCAGCAGAGCATCATGTTGTGGAACGGGGTGATGAGCACACCGCGGTTCATCAGGTACAGGTGCAGCAGTGCTTCCAGCTCGCCGTGGCGGTGCTGTTTGACGTCGCTCGCATTGCGCGGCTCGTCGGACGCGAACATGGTTTCCACGCGCGCGCCGACCCGAGTGGCATGCCACGGCAGGCGGTGGCGTGCGATGGTGTCGGCCACGCCCTGGTGCAAGCGGGCGCTGAGCACCAGCATCCGCTCGAACGCCCCATCGGTCAGCACCTCGCTCAGCACGGCCCGCATCACCGCCACGGTCAGGGCATTGCCCGCCAGCGTGCCGCCCATGCCGGCATGGGCGCTCTGGCGCACGGTGGGGTGCACGGGAGGCAGCACCTGCCACACCCGTTCGGCCATGGCCTGCGACAGGCCGAACGCCGCGGCCGGAATACCGCCCGCGATGGCCTTGCCCAGCACAAACATGTCGGGCGTGAGCCCCATGGTGCGCGTCGCGCCGCCCGGTCCGCTGGAGATGGTGTGGGTCTCGTCGATGATGAGCACCGTGCCCGTCTCGCGGGTGAGGCGGCGCAGTTCGGCATGAAAGCCCGGTTGCGGCGCGATCATGCCGTAGTTGGTCATGGCCGGCTCGGCCAGCACGCAGGCCACATCGCCCTGGCGCAGCGCGGCTTCCAGCGCCGCCACATCGTTGAACTCCACCACCGCCGACAGGTCCTGGTGCGGGAAGAAGTTGTGGTGCAGCCCGTTGCGCATGTGCAGCGCCCCTTCGCGCAGCTCCACATGCGCTTCCTCCACGTTGCCGTGGTAGGCGCCGGAAAAGATCAGCACGCGGGGGCGGTGGGTGATCATGCGCGCCAGGCGGATGCAGGCCCGGTTGGCGTCGGTGGCGGATGTGGTGAGGTTCCAGTAGGGCAGGCCGAAGCGGCGCTGCAGCTCTTCGCCCACCCATTCGGCATCGCCGTTGGGCAGCATCAGCGACGTGCCCACCCGGGCCTGCCGGGCCATGGCCTCGACCACCGCCGGATGGCCATGGCCGCACATGCCGCCGGTGTCGCCCAGGCAGAAGTCCACATACTCGTTGCCGTCGACGTCCGCAAAGCGCACGCCGTAGGGGCGCGGCGTGCCGTCGATGTACACCGGCCAGCCACCGATCCAGCGGCGCATCCAGTGGGAAGGGGCACCGTAGAGCCAGCTGCCCTTGCCCTGGGCGTACAGAGCCCCCGAGCGGGCATGGGTGGCCGCGTAGTCTGACTGTTCGGCGCGCATCAGTTCGGCAATGCGGGCGCAGGAAACGCCTGAAACGGTAGAGGTCATGGTCTGGAAAGAAGTGATGGGAGGGCGGCGGCTCAGGCCGCCAGCAAGGCCGGCCGGGCCACGCCCAGCAAGTCCAGCGCACGCCCGAACGACGCCGCCGGGTGCAGCACATCGAAATGCACCGCCTGCAGCCCGGCACGCAGGCCGCCCTGGATGTTGCGCAGCTGGTCGTCCACGAAGACACACGCTTCGGCAGGGATGCCCAGCGCATCGGTCACCGCTGCGTAGGCGCGCGGATCGGGCTTGAGGACCCCGGTGTAGGTGGCGTCCACGATCACTTCGAACGCCTGCAGCAGGGGCAGCCTGCGGCGAAACTCGGCGCCGTAGAACAGGTCGAGTTCATTGGAGAGGATGGCGAGCCGCTTGCCGGCCGCGTGCGCAGCCTCTATCGCAGCCACGGCTTCGGGGCGGATCACCGCCCGCACGTCGGCCCCGCGGGCCCGCTGCACCAAGGTTTCCATGCTGCGCCAGTCTTCACCCACCAGGCGCCCCACTTCGCGGGTGCGGGCCATCCAGTAATCGCGCTCGCTGATGCGGTCGGCCTGCATGTCCTGCCACAGCGGGTCGCTGGCGGGATCGAAGGGGCCGCGCCAGGTGAGCGTACCGGCGGGCAGGCCCAGCGCGGCTTCCGTGAGGGGGTGCGTCTCGAACAGCATGCGGCTGATCACGCCGCCGAAGTCGAGCACCAGGGCAGAGGCCGTCATGCCGTCACCTCCTGCGCACCCTTGGCAGCAACCCCGGGCGCGACCAGCCCGTCGCGCACCCAGCCGTCGAGCACGCCGAGGGCAGCCCGCGCGAACGCTTCGTCGTTGATGTGCGCGTCCACGCGGTGCACCGTGGCAGACGGCGGCGCGGCCATGCCGATCTCGTCCATGAAGGCCGCCAGCCCTTGCGGGTCGTGCATGGCACCGCCCGGGCGGTCCCACTCCTCGATGCCCCGCGTGGGCAGCAAAAGACAGACCGGGCCCCGGGACTGCGCCAGGCGCTCGCCCACCGTGCGGGCCACGCTGCGCCGCAGCGCGTGCCCCGCGCCCACCGACGCCAGCAGGCGGTTGTGGTCGTGCACCGGCTGCTGTGCGAACCCAGCGGGGCAGCCGGCCCAGGCCGCGAAGTCCACCATGTCCGTCGCGCCCGGGGCGACGATCTGCGGCACGCCTGCGCTGCCCGCACCGAGCAGGCGGTCACCGCCCGCACTCACGCAGCTGCCCGCCAGGTGGTTGACCACCTCCTGCAGGCTGAAGTCCATCACGCAGGCGAAATAGCCGCGCCGCGCAAGGTCCTCGAAGGCGCGGCCGCCCATGCCCGTGGTGTGGAACACCGCCAGCTCGTAGCCGCGCGCCTCCAGCGCGGGCTTGAGCAGCTTCATGTAGCTCAGCGCACTGGAGCCCAGCGATGTCATGCCCACGACCGGCCGGGCGTCGGCCTGCACGGTGCGTGCCCGGCAGGCCCCCACGACCGCGCCAGCCGCCTGGCCCAGGGCCGCCTTGCACAGGCGATTGAGGCCGTACAACCCGCCCGCCCACAGCTGCATGATGAGGTCGGGCGGTATGCGCTCGGGCGGTATCAGCGGCGAATACGCAATGGTCGAGAGGACCAGCTTGGGGCAGCCCAGCGGCAGTGCGTTGGCCACATCCAGCGCCAGGTCGGTACCCATGGTGCCGCCCAGGATGAGCACTCCGTCGAAGCGGCCTTCGATGTGCCATTGGGCCGCCAGCAGCGCCGCGCCGCGCGCCATCAGCTGCATGGACGTGTTCTCGTCGCCACTGTCCATCACCTGGCGCAGGCTCACGCCGGCAGCCGCTGCCACGTCGGTGTTGAGGACGTCGGGCTTGACACCGCCGCGGCCCAGCACGCCGACATCCATCACCAGGGCGGTGCCGCCGCAGTGCCCGACCGATTCGCGCAGGAACGCGATCTCCTCGCTCTTGGTGTCCACCGTGCCGATCAGCAGGATGACCGGCGGGCGGCCTGCGGGCGGGCGCGTCACGCCGAGGCCTCCACCGCAGCAAAGGCGGCCTCGAGCGCGCTGCACAGGTGGTCCACCTCTTCCAGCGTGATCACCAGCGGCGGCGACAGGATGAGGTTGGGGCCCGAGATGCGCACCATCAGGCCGCGCCGGTAGGCCTCCCGTGCCACGCGCGCGGGGATGTCGCTGCTGCGCGGCATGGGCGTGCGCAGTGCCTTGTCCTGGACCATCTCGATGCCCAGCATCAGCCCCACGCCACGCACGTTGCCGACGAAGCTGCAGGTGTGCTCCAGCTGGCGCAGGCGCTCCTGCATCACGGCGCCTACCCGGCCCGCGTTGCCGGGCACATCCAGCGCCTCGATCTGGTCGAGCGTGGCCAGCGCGGCCGCAGCGGCCACGGGATGGGCGCTGTAGGTGTAGCCGTGGCTCACCGCGGCCTGGCCCGTGGTGTCCTCATCGAACACCTGCGCCACCTTTGCCGAGATCGCGGTCGCGCCCAGCGGCACGTAGCCTGAGCTGATGCCCTTGGCCAGGCACCACAGGTCGGCGTTGACGCCCCACAGCCGCGTGCCGAACAGATGGCCGGTGCGGCCGAAGCCGGTGACCACCTCGTCGGCGATGAGCAATACGCCGTACTTGTCGCAGATCTTGCGCACGGCCGGCCAGTAGTTGGCAGGCGGCACGATCACACCGCCGGCGCCCTGCACCGGCTCGGCGATGAACGCGGCCACCGTGTCGGGCCCCTGGAAGACGATCTCGCGCTCCAGCAGCTCGGCGCAGACCTCGCCCAGCGCCACCGGGTCGTCGGTGTACGGGTTGCGGTACAGCCAGGGTGTGTCGATGTGAAAGCACCCCGGCAGCAGCGGCTCGTAGGCGCGGCGAAAGTTGGTGTTGCCGTTCACGCTCATGCCGCCGAAGTGCACGCCGTGGTAGCCCTGGCGCAGGCTGATGAACTTGTAGCGGTCGGCCTGGCCACGCAGCTTGTGGTACTGCCGCGCGATCTTGAGCGCGCCCTCGACCGCGTCGGAGCCCCCGTTGGAGAACAGCACGGCAGAGACCCCTTCGGGCTGCATCAACCGGACCAGCCGCTGCGACAGCTCGATGGCGCGCGGATGCGTGGTGCCGCGGAACACGTTGTAGAACGGCAGTTCATCGAGCTGGGCGACGATGGCGTCCCGCACGGGTCGGGCGCTGTGGCCCAGGTTGCTGCTCCACAGGCCGCCCACGCCGTCGAGCATCCGGTGGCCATCCACATCCCAGATCCAGCAGCCTTCGCCACGCGCAACGATGTCCGGTGGGGTTTTCTTCATGGCGGCGGGATGGGCCATGGGGTGCCACAGGTAGTGGCCGCTGTCTGCCTTGAGCTGTTCGATGGTGCGCGTCATGGTGAAGAATGTCCTGGTTCAAAAAGGCGTGCCGACGGTGATGGTCTTGACGTCCGTGTAGTGCAGGAGCCCCTCGGGCCCCATCTCCTGGCCGAGGCCGCTTTCCTTGTGGCCGCCGAAAGGCAGCTCGGGCTGCGACACCCCGAAATGGTTGATGCCGACCATGCCGGCCTCGATGCCCTCGCCCAGCCGGTGCGCGGTGTGCAGGTCGCGGGTGAAGGCGTAGGCGCCCAGCGCGTAGGGCAGTGCATTGGCTTGTTCAATGGCGCTGTCCAGGCTGTCATAAGGCTGGATCACGGCCATGGGGCCGAAGGGCTCCTGCTGCATCAGGCGGCACTGCGCGGGCGCATCGGCGAACACCGTGGGCTGGAAGAAGAAGCCGGGGCGGCTGACCCGGTGGCCACCGGCCAGCAGGCGCGCACCCTGCGCCACCGCGTCGTCCACGAACCGCTCCATGTCCTGCACCCTGCGCGCATGGGTCAACGGCCCCATCTGCGTGGCGACATCCACGCCCTGCCCCAGGCGCAACGCCCGCGCGGCAGCACTGAAGCGCTCGGCGAACGTGCCCAGGTGGCCGCGGGGCACATAAAAGCGGATGGGCGATGCGCACACCTGGCCGGCATTGCGGAACTTGGCCGCCACCGATTGCCGGAGCACGAAGTCCAGCGCGTCGCCGTCGCACATGTCGTCGCAGACGATGACCGGAGCATGCCCGCCCAGCTCGCCGGTGAAGCGCTTGACATGGGCTGCCGCCTGGGCGCCCAGCAACTTGCCCACGGCCACCGACCCGGTGACGGACACCTTGGCGATTTCAGGGCGCTCGATCAGGAACGAGGACACCTCGCCCGGATCGCCGCACACCAGGTTGATCGCATCCGCCGGCACGCCGGCATCGAGGAAACAACGCACCAGCAGCATGCAACTGCCCGGCGTTTCCTCGGCCGGCTTGATCACCACGCTGCAGCCCGCCGCCAGGGCGCTGGCGAGCTTGCGGCTGGGCAGGTTGACCGGAAAGTTCCAGGCGGTGAAGGCCGCCACCGGCCCCACGGGCACGCGGGCCACGGTGTGCGACAAGATGCCCTCCACGCGGGGCGGCACCGTCCGGCCATACAGGCGCTTGGCCTCTTCCGCCTGGAAGTCGATGATGTCCGCCGACAGCGACACCTCGCGCCGCGCCTCGGCCAGCGGCTTACCCTGCTCCAGCGTGAGCACGGTGGCCACCAGGTCCAGGCGCTCCCGCAGCAGCGCGGCCGCACGCCGCAATGCCCCGTAGCGCTCGTGCGCCCGCACCTGGCGCCAGCTGCGGTAGCCGCGCAGCGCGGACTCGGCGGCTGCCGCGAGCTCCTGCGGTCCGGCCAGCGGTAGCCGCCCCAGCTCCATGCCGCTGGCGGGGTTGACGACGGGGCGCGTGCCGCCGCCGGTGTGGGTGGTCCAGTGGCCCGCCACATGCAGGGCGAGCGCAGGGTAGGAAGTCGTCATGGCATCCAGACATCGAGAGGGCCGGGTGTTGCGGCGTGGGGTGATGGCTGGACGATAGGTGCGAAGTCACCCAGGGCGTGATCAGTTTTCTGCACAAATGCGGGATGGTTCGGCCCGCGTCCCCCGGGGCACAGCAACGCCAAAGATCCGCTTATGGCTCGGATAACGAGGCCTGTCTTGGTGGATCGGGCCGGCCCCCTGAAGATGGCCCCTTCGCCCTTCTCGTCACGGCACGGCCAACGCGCGCCGTCTGGAAAGCCTGAAAACCCGCGCCGTTGTGGACGGTGCACCGGCCTTTCGGGCGCGAGGGGGTCAATGCATCAGCTTTGGGAGCCAATCGATATGCGGGCAGGACGGCGGTGGGTAGTAGTTGGGCGCAACGCGGTCATGGCCTCGCTGCTAGGCATGGCCACCGTGGGCTGGTCGGCCACGATTGCTGCGACGGTAACGCGTTCGGGCACAGACTGGACATTGACCTGGACAGGCATCAGCTGTAACTTTGTCGACTTCTTCAATGCGACCACGCCGCCGGTCAGGTGGTCGTTGACGGTCAACGGGGTGACGGCTGCAGCACCGCTGGCCAACAGCAATTTCATCGGCGGTCCGCCGGACGCCGGTACGGTCGATCTGACCGCGCCCAATGGGGTGGTGACGCGAGGCACCATCGACGGCCTCACGTCCTTCACCTGCGGTACCGACACCCTGACCCTGCCCGGCCATCTGGCGGCGCCGGGGGCTGCCGCGATTCCCACGCTGTCGGAATGGGCCTTGATCGTGATGGGAGCCCTGATGGGCGTGGCGGTGCTTGCCCAGGTCAAGGCAAAAAGCCGCGCCAACGGCTGAGGTGCTCACGGCGGCTCCGGGGACAGCGCCAGCGCCGCGACCGGATCAACGCTGCTTGTCGTCCGTCTCACCCAGGACTTTTTGACCGGCGCGCGAGGACGGCTTGGGGTCGGGATGCTGCTCTATGGCTCCGACCCGGTGGCCAGAGGCGGTGACCTGGTCGGCAGGGCCGACCCCCGGCTGCTCGCCACCGGGACGATTGGCATAGACATCGTCGGTCTTCCCGTCGGTGTCCTTGAGGCCATATTGGTTGTAGTCGGGCGATGGGGTTTTTGCAGTCATGGGTATCTCCGCGTGCGGCCCGCGAAAATCACGGCCAGCTTGTACCCTCAGTCTTCAAGCGCACGCAGATCGGGGCTGTGGGGCGATGCGTGCCTGCGGTGTAGGACCACGGCCAGCGCTGGCACTGCAACAGCGCGGTTGACGCTCCGACATCACAGCCAGGTCGTGTCTTCGGCGGGCGTCCTACAAACCCGGCCGGATGGCGGCGTTAGTTTTCACGGGTCCTTCGCCCCTGCACACCCATGACCACCGACACCCCGCCATCCCACGCTCCCTCACCCATCCCTTTTTCGGTCGACGACCTCCACCTTCACCAGAAGATCACCGCGCTGCACTGTGCACCCGGCTCGGAGCGCGCGGCCTGCGTGGTCCGGTCCGTGAACCGTCTAAGCAACAGCTACCAATCCAGACTATGGATGTTTGCGCTCGACGGCTCCGAAAGCCATCCCATCACCCACGGCACCGGCAGCGACCACTCGCCCCGCTGGTCTCCGGACGGGCAGACGCTGGCCTTCATTTCTGACCGGGGTGGCAGCCCACAGATCCATCTGCTGCCCATGTCGGGGGGAGAGGCACGGCCGCTCGGCCACTTCGCCGGATCCGTGGCGAGCCCGTGCTGGGCGCCCGACGGCAAGTCGCTCGTGGTGACGGCGTCGGTCAGTGTGAACCCCGATCTGCGCGGCGCGCGCGCCCCGCGCGACGCGCCCGCCCGCCAAAGCCCCGCCGAAGTCGCGTGGAAATTGCCCTACAAGTCCGATGGCGTCGGCTATCTGCTGGCGCGTGAGATCCACTTGTTCAGGGTCGATGTGGCGAGTGGCGACGCCACGCCCCTGTCCGATGGTGCCTTCAACGTGCTGGCCCATGACGTGTCGCACGATGGAACGCAACTGGCCTATGTGCGCACGCGGGATGGGCGCTTGGCCCATGCCACGGACCTGTGGGTCTGCAGTGCGGATGGCGCCAGGCACACCCGCCTGACCGAAAGCCACACCCACGCCATGCAGCCGGTGTGGTCTCCGTCAGGGCGCTACATCGCCTTCACGGGTGCGGTGCTGGCGGGTGATGCGGAGGTTCGCTTGTGGCTGTTCGACACTCAGACCGGCAAGGCGCGCCAGCTCGGCGATGTGGAAGTCGCAGACCCCGCATCTGTGCATTGGCCGGAGGGGGACCACAGCATCGCCTTTGTGCGCGCCCATCGGGGCCGTCACGAGATTGCGCAGATCACGCTGGAGGGCCATCTGCATGTGCTGCTCGCCAAAGACCACCAGCTGGGTGCGTTCGGTTCCACCGGCACACACTTCGCGATGTCCATCCACCACCCGTCCTTGCCGTCCGAGCTGCATGTCTGCCGTGCACAGGACAGCGCAGCCAGCCTGCGCCAGATCAGCCGCCTCAACCCATGGTGGGACGACAGGACCCCTATCCAGGCGCAGGCGATGTCGTTCCAGGTACCCGGCGGCGACGGGGAAGTCCAGGAGATCGAAGGCTGGCTGCTCAGGGCCGAAGCTGCCGCGGGACCGTCTCCGCTGCTCAACGACATCCATGGAGGACCGGCCAGCTATGCGCTGCTGGACTTCGACACGGCCGTCTACTGGCATGTGCTGTGCTCGCAGGGGTGGTCGGTGCTGGCGCTCAATGCCGCAGGCTCCGCCAGTTTCGGACACGAATTCGCACACGCGCTGAAAGGCCACTGGGGCACGCATGACCTGCCGCAGCACCTCGCCGCCATCGAAGACCTGAAGGCGCAAGGCATCTGCGATGAGCGCCTGGCAGTCTGCGGCAAGTCCTATGGGGGCTACCTCTCTGCCTGGGCCATCGGCCACACCGAGATGTTCAAGGCCGCCGTGGTCATGGCACCGGTGGGCAATGTCGAGACCCACTACGGGACGTCCGACAGCGGCTACTACGTGGACCCGTTCTCCATGGCGACAGCCCCGCGTTTCGACCGCGAGAAGGCCCGGCACCACTCGCCGGTGCAGTACATCGGGAGCGCCACGACACCCACGCTCTTCATGCAGGGCAAAGCGGACGCGCGGTGCCCGCAGGGCCAGTCCGAGGAGCTGTTCGTGGCTTTCATGTGCGGCGGAGAAACCCCGGGTGAACTGGTGCTCTACCCCCAGGAGGGCCACGGTTTTCTCGGTGAAGGCACCCCCGCTTGCAGGGCCGATGCCGCGGCACGCATCGTGGACTGGGTGTCGCACCACACTCTGGACGACGATGCCGGCCGACTGATGGAGTCCGCTGCGCCATGACGCCCCGCCCCCCGTCCCGCATGCCCACGCCCGCGGAGGTCACCGGGGCTCCGCGCGCCTTCAGCCCAGGCCCTGGCGAGACTGGCTGTCAGAGGTATAGGCATGTTCCTACAGACCCGCGCAGGTGTGCCCGCGAGCATCGTTTCATCCATTGACTTAGCTGCGAGGCGCCTACCGCCTTCTAGAGGCCACCATGACCACATCTCTCCCCCACCAGTGGGGATCGAATCTCCAAAGGGCTCAGACCCACCAGCCGGACTGGGATGGCTATGTCGTCACCAAGGTCAAGCACGTGCGTGCGGCCGTGCTCTCCGGCATCGACACCTTCAATGCCGAGGGCTTCACCATTCCCCTGGCCAGTGGCTTCATCGAGCTGTCCGGCATGCGTGCGGGCACCTTCCGCACGTTCCTCAAGATCGGGTTCGCGGAGTCGGACGATGTGATGCTGCCGTCGTTCGAGCTGGTCGACAACGCAGCCATCGGCACGCTGATCCTCCCGTCCCATGCGTTTGCCTCCACGCTCCAGTTGGCCAACAGCCCGACTGCGCATTTCCGGATCGGCGGCGATGGCCGGCGCAACGCCATGGCCACGGATGTCGCGCTGTTGAACTTTGCGCTGACCGAGACCGGCGAGGCTCCCGAGGGCATAGAGATCGGGTTCGCCAGCGGCCGCTGAGCTGAGCACCTGGGTGCACCGCCATGAACCCGGTTGAACCCGCTGCGCTGGTGGACATCGGCCGCTGGTTGCAGTCCGTGAACTACAGGTTCGTGACGCCCACGCCCGCGACGCATGCGGTGGTGCTGGGCCGCCGCGCTGATGCGACGGCACACGATCCGAGGGACGTCTTCGGGTGGAACCTGCCTTTTGCGCCGACGCTGTTGCCACCCGAGGTGGTCGCCCACCTCCAGCGCGCGGCACTGGTGCAGGAGTGGGGAGTACACCTGCTGCGCGCCACAGTGCGGTTCTCCACGCTGGGGGACCTCATCTTTCCCCACTCTGCGTTTCCGACGCTTCACAACGAGTCCGTGTTCTTCGGCCCGGACACTTACCGCTTTGCCGCGCTGATCCGGCGCCAGCTCACTATGGCCCCGTTGCATGGCGGATCCCGCGTGCTCGACATGGGCTGTGGATCCGGTGCCGGTGGCCTGGTGGCTGCAACCCATGACCGCCCAGCGCCTGCCAACCTGGTGCTGGCGGACATCAGCCCCCTGGCACTGCGGTTCGCGCAAGCCAGCGCTGAACTGGCCGGCGTGCCCGGCACTACCTTCCGCCAGGGAGACCTGTTCAGCAGCGTCGAGGGTGAATTCGACTTCATCGTGGCCAACCCGCCCTACCTGAACGATGGCGCCCAAAGGCTGTACCGCCACGGTGGCGGCCGATGGGGTGAAGCGCTGTCCATCCGCATCCTGCGCGAGGGCTGTCCCCGGCTGGCGCCGGGGGGCCGCCTGGTTCTGTACACGGGTTCATCCATCTCGCACGGGGTGGATCATCTGGGCGAAGCCATCGCGTCGGAGCTTGCCGCGCAGGCGTGCAACTGGACCTACGAGGAACTCGACCCGGACGTCTTCGGCGAGGAGCTGCAAAACCCCGCGTACGCGGAGGTGGACCGCATCGCTGCCGTGGGCGTGGTGGTGCGCAAGCCATGAGGTTCCTCGGCATCGGGGACACCCATGACCTGGCCGCGATGTACCTCGGCCTGGCGCAACGGGGCCACGACGTGCGGGTGTTCGTGCGCGACCCGGACTATCACGATGTGTTTGCGGGCCTGCTGGATCGCACCGACGATTGGCAACAGGAGCTGGGCTGGCTTCGGGAGGCGGGCGACGACGGGATCGCACTTTTCGAGTCTGCCAGCGACGGCGCCACGCAGGACGCGTTGCGCCGAGAGGGATTCCACGCCATCGGCGGCAGCGCGTTCGGCGACCGGCTGGAGGCCGACCGGGAGTTCGGCCAGGCCGTGCTGCGATCCATCGGCCTGCACACGGCGGCCAGCCACCGGTTTGCCGACCATGCCACCGCGATCGCCTTCATCCACGAGCGGCCCGCCCGCTATGTGCTCAAGCTCAACGGCGCCGACGCCGTGCGCACGCGCAACTATGTCGGGGTGGCACCGGACGGCCTGGACGTGATCGCGCTGCTCGCGCACTACGCCCGGTCGAGCGCGACAGCCGCTTCGGCCAGCCCCCAAGGCAATGGCCAGGATCGGGATGATTTTGTGCTCATGGAATACCTGGAAGGCGTGGAGGTGGGCGTGGGTGGGTACTTCAACGGACACGCTTTCCTGAGCCCCGCGTGCATCGATTTCGAACACAAGCGGTTCTTTCCGGGCGACCTTGGGGAACTGACGGGCGAGATGGGCACCATCGTGTCCTACCAGTGGTCGCAGCGGCTGTTCGACACGGTGCTGGCCCCCTTGGCCCCCGTGCTTAGGGATGGCGGCTACTGCGGGTACATCAACGTCAACCTGATCGCCAACGAAAGCGGGCTGTGGCCACTGGAGTTCACCAGCCGTTTCGGATACCCGGGTTTTGCGATCTGCGAGGCGCTGCACGCAGACCCGTGGGAGACCATCTTTTCTGCCATGGTCCAGCGAAGCGCACTGCACTTTCGCACCCACCCGGGGTTCGCTGCGGGCGTGGTGCTGACGGTGCCGCCATTCCCCTATCGGCACGGATACGCCGAGCTGTCCAGGGGCCTGCCCATCCACCTGCGCAGCACGCTGTCCCGGGATGATCGCGCGGCGCTGCACTTTGCAGAGGTCGCTCTGCACGGCGGCCATCTGGTGACGAGCGGTACCACGGGCTATGTGGGCGTGGCCACCGGCATCGGCGACACGCCAGGTCGCGCCAATGCGCAGGCACTGCGGGTGGCACAGGGTGTGGTGGTACCCAACCTCCGATACCGCCGAGACATCGGGGAGCGCCTGGAGCTGGGCGGCGAGTGGGAGCGGCTGCAGCGCCTGGGATGGCTGGGCTGAGTGCGCTGTGCCTTGCGCCGTGCCGCCGCCGTAGGAGAGTGCCCACGCGGTGTTGGCGTATGGCCCGATGCCACCGGTTATCGGCGGGCACGATGCTGGAGACTTCTCACTCTCACGCACATTCCATGTCTGCCATCCTGAAGGAACTCTCCGATCGTCCCGACCTCCCGATGGCTGCGCCGTGGGCTCGGACTCCCAGCAACTGCTGCAACGACGAAGGACGTTCTTTCCAGCACCTGTATGGCCGGCTTGCCGATGGAATTCCGTCCGCCAATGACATCGCGCAATCGGCAGAGATGCTGGCAGGAGCGCTGGAGCGCACCGGTACGCACATGGATGACCTGCCCGCCGACCCTGCCGACCTCACCACCTGGATGACCACCAACGTGGAGCGCGTTCACACCCAATACCAGTCCTACCTGCAATCGCGCAAGGAAGGTGCCCCGCGGCGTTACTTCGGCAACCGCGCGCATGCGCTGTACTTTCTGCGGCAGGTATCCCCCACCAAACTGGTCGACGGTGCGTGGCTCTACGGCCTGTGCGCGCACGCAGCCAACCCGCGCCTGTCCAACCTGGTCACGACCTACCTCGAAGAGCTGGGCAACGGGGAGCCGGACAAGAACCATGTGACGCTCTACCGCAACCTGCTGTCACGCTACGGGCTGGACCCGGTCGATGGCCTGCCCGATGCGCTGTATGAGCAAGGGCTGATCCAGTTGGCGCTGGGATGGAACGCGCAGGACTTCCTGCCCGAAGTCATCGGCTTCAACCTGGCGTACGAGCAGTTGCCGCTGCACCTGCTCATCACATCGTACGAGCTCAACGAGCTGGGCATCGACCCGTATTACTTCACGCTGCACGTCACCGTCGACAACGCCGACACCGGGCACGCGCGCCGCGCCTGCCAGGCAGCGCTGGAGGCCGCCCCCCGCATGCCTGACGGCGGCGAATACTGGCAGCGGGTGCGGGCCGGCGCCAAGCTGGGCAACCTTGGCGTGAGCACCATGGATGTGATCCAGGGCTTCGACATCGAGGCCGAAGTGGTCCGCATCATGGCGCACAAGTCCCCGGCCGGCAACGGCGCACATTCGGACTTTTGCAAAGTGGAGGGCCGCAGCGTGAACGACTGGCTGTCGGTTCCCGAGGAGATGTCGACCTTCCTGGCAGCGCTTGAGCGCAACGGCTGGATCAAGAGGAACCGGCCGGTGGACGAGAGCCGATTCTGGAAGCTGCTGCAAGGCGAGCGCGCGGAAATGTTCGGCGTATTTTCTGGCTATGAGCTGCAGGTCATCCACGACTGGATCCGGGGCGCCGACAGCGCCGACGGCGCGGCGTTTGAAACGGCGGGTGCGGCGGCCGCGGATGGCGCGCAAGCGGCAGCAGGCCCCCGCCGCCTGATGAGCTTTCGGGTCGCTGAAAGGCTGCGTCAAGCCCGGGGCGGTGCGCAGGGGCCCAGCGACGCGTCGCTCGATGCCGACCTTGCGATCTTTCGTGAGCGGTATCCATCGCTGCAAGGTGAAGCGCAGCGCCAGCTGCTGCAGCAAGCCCTGGCGCCTGCGCTGCACTGGACACCCGCGGGCCTGGAAGCCACACGTGAATTTGTGCGGGTGCTGCATGGCGCTGCCGCGCCATCGCAGCGTGCTTCTCCCCAAACAGCTTAAGACGCGCGCCTGCGCCATTTCCCCCTGCCCATCGGCCATGCCTTTACGCCGACCGCAACCCTGAAATGCCCGTGTTGTCCGGCTTCCACAGATCCACTTCGACGATGACCACCACATCCCAAGCCTCCGCCGTGGCTAGCGCCACGCCCATTCCGGCCCCGGTACCTGCCAACATTCAAAAGACCTTGAAGAAGGTTTTCGGGCTCAAGCGCCTGCGGCCCGGGCAATGGGACGTGGTGCAGCGCGTGCTGCAAGGGGCCAGCACCCTGGCAGTGATGCCCACCGGTGCGGGCAAGTCGCTCTGCTACCAGTTGCCTGCGGTGCTGCTGCCCGGCATCACGGTGGTGGTGTCCCCCCTGGTGGCCTTGATGAAAGACCAATGCGACACGCTGCGGGGCCTGGGGGTGGCGGCGGTGCAGGTCAACAGCGCCATCTCGGCCGAGGAACTGAGCGCCGCGCGTGCAGCCATTGACGACGGCAGCGCCCGCATCGTGCTGACCACGCCCGAACAGATGGCCGACCCTTCGCTCACCGCCGCACTGGCGCGGCACACGGTGAGCCTGCTGGTGGTGGACGAGGCGCACTGCATTTCCCAATGGGGCCATGACTTCCGGCCTGCGTTTCTGGAGATTGCGCCCGCCGTCCGGGCGCTGGGCCGGCCGGCCGTGCTCGCGCTGACCGCCACCGCCAAGCCCGCGGTGATGAAGGAAATCGTGGCGCAGTTCGGCATCGCGTCCGGCAACATCATTCAGGCCGGTGCCTACCGCCCGAACCTTCAGCTCGCCGTGGAGCAGCTGTCACGGTCGGCAGATCGGCTGCCGCGCGCGCTGCAATACATCGCTGCCACCGAGGGCACCGGGGTGGTGTACGCATCAACGGTCAAGAGCGCCCAAGAGCTGTACGACAAGCTGGCGGCGGCGGGTGAAAGCGTGGGCCTGTACCACGGCAAGCTGCCCGCGGCCCGGCGCGCCGAGGCGCAGGACGCCTTCATGGACGGCAAGGTGCGTGTGATGGTGGCCACCAACGCTTTCGGCCTGGGCATCGACAAGCCCGACATCCGGTTCGTGCTGCACTACCAGATGCCCGCGAGCGTGGACACCTACTACCAGGAGGCAGGCCGCGCGGGCCGCGACGGGAACGACTCGCAATGCACGCTGCTGTACGTACGGCAGGACCGGTCGCTGCAGCAGTTCTTCATGTCCGGCCGCTACCCGACGCTGGACGACCTGCAGGCGGTGCACACGCTGCTGCACCAGGCAGCACCGGAAGGCGGTTGGACGGCCGACGCCATCGTCGACGCTGTCGCACGGCCGCGGGCCAAGACCTTGGTGGGTTTGAGCCTGCTGCGCAGCCACAAGGTCGTGCGGCGCGACCGCTCCGGGCGCTTTGGCGTGGCACGAGAGCTGAGCGGCGATGCCCTGGAAAAGCTGCTGTACGGCTACCGGCGCCGGCGCGAGCAGGACGGAGAGACGCTCGAGGCGATGGTGGCTTACGCCCAGGGCGGGCGATGCCGCTGGCACGCCGTGCTGTCCGCCCTGGGTGAGGAGCCCCCGTTCGACGGCTGCGGCCGGTGCGACAACTGCCGGCGCATGGCGGCGTTGAAACACCTCGCACCTGCCGTGGCCATGCCGGAGCGCCCCATCGAGGTCCGCCCGCCCGTCACCGCCAAACCCAGCTTCACCAGCGGCCAGGCGGTGCGTGCGCGCCGCTATGGCGCAGGCCAGGTGGTCGAAGCCAATTCGCACGCTGTGACAGTGGAGTTTGCGAACGGCACGCGCCGCACCTTTCTGCCCGAATTTGTGCGCGCCGCGCAGCCTTCGCCGCCGCTGCAGCAGCAACTGGCGGCCGCGTGACGACACACCCGTCCCGAGGGCGGCAACCGTAGCCCCCTCTCCAAAAACGCCGCGTCGAACGACCTGCCGGTAGCTGTCTGACCGGACAGCTACCTGTAGGAGCTGGCGCCCTCCAGCATTCGCCATAGGCTGACCGGCAAACCTCCCCTAACATCCGAAAATGAATTCACACCCCTGGTGGCCTGGAGCATTGCAGCCTTGATGGCTCCGGTCGACGTGTGGCGGCGGACTCCCCTGGGATTGGCCGACCGCGTATAGGTTTTGCCTCTGTCGGCACAGCCAGGCGGAAGTGGCTTGGCCGGAACACACAAAGGCCACCATGGGTGAAGCAGCGATTGCGTGTTGCAAAGTCCGCTGCACCATCGAAAGGATCCAGGTTTGTCAAACAGTTCAAGCGCCCCCTCCTCGCCCGAAGGCCTGGCACCCACTGGAATCGCGGGGCTGGACAATATCCTGAACGGCGGCCTTCCAGAGCGGCACCTTTATCTGGTGGAGGGCAGCCCCGGCACTGGCAAGACCACCCTGGCGCTGCAGTTTCTGTTATCGGGACGTGCCCAGGGTGAGCGGGGACTCTACGTCACCCTGTCGGAGACTTCGGAAGAACTCGCCCAGGTAGCCCATTCCCACGGCTGGTCACTGGACGGCATCGAGGTCTACGACCTCGTCAGCGACGAAGGGCTCAGCGAGGACGCCGAGCAGACCATTCTTCACCCCTCGGAGTTCGAGCTGGGCGAAACCACGCGCGATGTGATGCGGCTGGTGGGAGAGCTCAAGCCCCACCGGGTGGTGTTCGACAGCCTGTCGGAGCTGCGCCTGCTGGCCCAAAGTGCGCTGCGGTACCGGCGCCAGATCCTTGCACTCAAGCGCTTCTTCGCCCAACTGGGCTGCACGGTGCTGATGCTGGACGACAAGTCCGTCGGTGAAGGCGACCAGCAACTGCACAGCATCGCCCATGGCGTGATTCACCTCAATCAGAACGTGAACGCCTACGGCTCGGACAAACGCAGACTGCGCGTGGTCAAGCTGCGCGGCGTGAAGTTCAGGAGCGGCGACCATGACTTCGACCTGAACCGGGGCGGGCTGCTGGTCTTCCCACGGCTGGTGGCGGGCGAACATGGCAGCGATTTCGACACCCAGCCCATCTCCACCGGCACCCCGGGGCTCGATGAACTCCTGGGCGGCGGCTTGGCGCCGGGCAGCAATCTGCTGCTGGCCGGCCCTGCCGGGGTGGGCAAGACCACCACGGCCACCAGTTGCGCGGTGGCCGCGATGCGGCGCGGCGAAAAGGTGGCGTACTACCTGTTCGACGAAGGCCTGAACACGCTCCGGGTGCGCTCGCGCTTCCTGGGTCTGGACATCGAACCCTTCATCGCGTCGGGCCAGCTGTTGATCCGCTCGTTCGACCCGGCAGAAGTGTCTCCCGGCCAGTTTGCGCACGCCGTGCGGGACGCCGTGGAAAAGGACGGCGTCACCATGGTGGTGATCGACAGCCTGAACTCGTACATGCAGGCCATGCCCGGCGGGCAGTACCTGCAGCTGCAGATGCACGAGCTGCTGGCGTACCTGAACCTGCGGGGTGTGGTGACCCTGATCATTCTGTCCCTGCACGGCGTGGTGGGCGAGATGCGCACGGACGTGGACCTGAGCTATCTGAGCGATGCGATGGTGCAGTACCGCTTCTTTGAAGCGCGCGGCAACCTGCTCAAGGCGATCTCGGTGGTGAAAAGCCGCACCATGCGGCACGAGACCAGCATCCGCGAATTCCGCCTGGGCCCGGATGGTGTGGAAATCGGCAAGCCGCTGGCCGACTTTCACGGAATACTGGCCGGTACCGAAGCCTATGCGGGCACATATGCCCTGCTGGGCGACTCGGACACTACCGTGCCGGCCCGATAGAAAACACAAGGGAATCGCATGGAAGGTCGCGTGCTAATCCTTGCGCCGCACGGTCGCGACGCGCAGGTGATCGAGTCGGTGCTGCGCCGCGATGCGCTGCAATGCCTGATCTGCAGCGATGCGGCAACGCTGCTGTCCGAGCTGGAAGCCGGGGCGTCCACCGCTGTTCTCACGGAAGAGGTGCTGGCAGGCGGCCTGGATGAGTCGCTGCGCAACTATCTGGCGCAGCAGCCTGCATGGTCGGACTTTCCATTCGTGGTGCTGGCCACGCGCCAGCCGGTACGCCGATCCGCACGTGCGGCGCTGTCCCTGCAGGAGCTGGGCAACCTGGTGATCCTGGAGCGGCCGGTCAACCCCGACACGCTGCTCAGTGCGGCGCGCTCGGCCTTTCGGGCGCGGGCACGGCAATACGCCTCTCGGCGGCACCTGACCGATATCGAATCTGCCAAGCAGACCGTGGAGCAGCTCAATGCAGACCTGGAAAGCCGCATCGCCGCGCGCACCAGCGATCTGGCTGGGGCCAATGACCGCCTCATGCGCGAAATCGCCGACCGGGAACGCATCCAGTCCAAAGTCGTGCAAAGCCAGAAGCTGGAGGCCATCGGCCGGCTCACGGGCGGGATCGCCCACGACTTCAACAACCTGCTGCACGCCGTAAGCATGAACCTGCAGTTCATCATGCGGCTGGCCGACGAGAAACGGCTGGCCGACTACGCGCGCCGTGCCAAGGAATCCGTGGACCGGGGAGCAAGACTGACCGCGCAGCTCCTGTCCTTCTCACGCGCGCAAAGCCTCTTGCCGAAGTTGCACGAGGTCAACACGATGGTCGGCAACCTGCGGGAGCTGATCGAAGTATCGGTGGGCTCCAAGGTACAGGTGCACATGGATTTGTGCGAGGACGAGGCGTGGGCGTTGTTCGACGGTGCGCAGCTGGAAATGGCGCTGCTCAACATGGCCGTCAACTCGCGCGACGCGATGCCCGACGGTGGCCACCTGACCATCCGCACCAGGCTGGTCCCCGGCAACGACGGTGTACGGCGGGTGCAGATCAGCGTGCAGGACACGGGCTGCGGGATTCCGGAAGCACTGCAGTCCAAGGTGTTCGATCCGTTTTTCACCACCAAGGCCGACGGCGAGGGGACCGGGCTGGGACTGAGCCAGGTGTATGGCTTTGCCAGCCAGTCGGGCGGCAGCGCCGAGATCCACAGCCGCGAGGGCGAAGGCACCACGGTCACGCTGCAGTTCGCTCAGGCGACTCCGGCGGTGCAGAGCGCGCCGGACGCCGCAGCCGCGCCGGGCGGTGCCGCCAACCCCGCCAGGCGCACCGAGGTGCTGGTGGTGGAAGACGACGAAGCCGTCAGGCGGGGCATCACCGAAGGGCTGCGATTGCTGAACTACAGCGTGCGCGAGGCCAGCGATGGCGAAAGCGGCCTGCGAGAGTTGCAGCGCCGCATGCCCGACCTGCTCATGGCGGACTACCTGATGCCCGGCATGAATGGTGCCGAGTTCATCGCGGCAGCCCGCCAGCTCTACCCCGAAATTCCGGTGCTGATGGCCACGGGCTATGCGGACATGGCCGAGGTGGAACGGCTGGTGGGCGTGCAATCCGTGCTGAAGAAGCCGTTCGACCTGGAGACACTGAACTCTGCGGTGGGCAGCGAACTGGCCCGCTGGCGCCTTCGGGCCTGAAGGCCGACCCTGGCGCGGCGCGCCTGCAGCCTTGCCGTGCGGGGGCGTCGTGGCCACTGTGACAGGTCAAACGGCCGGGCCGAACCCGAATGGCGCAGGGCTGTCGGACTCTCTCGGCTTGCTTGGCACGACCTCCTCCGGCGGGGCCTGCCGGCGCTTGGCAGGCTCCCGGACGCTGTCGCTGCGCAATCTGCCGGGCCGGCGTGGACCCACGTCCAAGTCTTCGACCAGGGCTTGCAGCGCGGCCAATCCTTCGGCCATCGCGTCCTTGTAGCTGCGCGCCGCCCAGGCCGATTTCGCGATCTCGTTCCAGCGGTCACCGTCCTCGCGCTCGTTCAGCACCCAGTAAAAGGCGCTTGGCGAAGTTTCTTCCACATGGATGGAGATATGGCGCAGTGTGGTTGGCATACTGCAAGCATAGGGGCCGGGCACCCAAGGCGTGACCATGCCGAGGCCTACCGATCAGGTAAGCAAACACCTACACCCCACAACGGTGCCACGCCGCACACTGGTAACACCCGGGTTCCCCGTGCGGAGAGATCACACCATGGCCACTGGAAGTCGCACCCTCTGGAAAGGCGCCATCACCTTCGGCCTTGTCCATATCCCTGTCGGACTGCACACCGCTTCCAGCGAGCAAGGGGTGGATTTCGATTGGCTGGACAAGCGGTCCATGGACCCGGTGGGCTACAAGCGCATCAACAAGCGCACGGGCAAGGAGATCGACAAGGACAACATCGTCAAGGGCGTGGAGTACGAGGACGGCAAGTACGTGATCATCAGCCCCGAGGAAATCGAGGCGGTGTTTCCCAAGACCACGCAGACCATCGAGATCCAGCGGTTCATCGGTGCCAACGAGATGCCCTTCATCTTCCTGGAGCGCCCCTACTACGTGGCGCCCATCAACAAGAGCGACAAGGTCTACGCGCTCTTGCGCGAGACCCTGGTGGCGACCGGAAAGATCGGCTTGGCCAAGGTCGTCATCGCGACCAAGCAGCACCTGGCGGCACTGGTGCCTTCGGGGCCGGCGCTGGTGCTGAACCTTCTGCGCTGGGGTGACGAGGTCAAGACCCTGGACTCGCTGGACCTGCCCGCCTCCGGCAAGAACGGTGTGAGCGCGGCCGAGCTCAAGATGGCCAAGCAGCTGGTGGAGGAAATGTCCGGCCCCTGGGACCCTGAGGATTTCAAGGACGAGTTCCGCCTGCAGGTGATGAAGCTGGTCGACAAGAAAGCCAAGGCCGGCGAAGGCAAGACCGTGCTGGAGCCGCAAGAGGAAGCGCCAAAGTCCGGCGAAGTGATCGACCTCACCGCGCTGCTCCAGCGCAGCCTCAAAGGCGGCGGCAAATCCGGAGCGAAGCCGCCCGCCAAAACGCCTGCCCGAAAAGCCGCGGCGAAGGCAGCGCCCGCAAAAAAGGCTGCTGCGCAAAAGAAGGCTGCCTGAGCCGGACAGCAACGCCCGCTGCCGCGATTTTCGGGGATGCGATCGCAGCAGCGCGGCTGCCCGGTGAAAATTCCTGAATTGATAGCAACAACTGAGGCGGGTCGAGCACTTGAGCTGGTTTTCACTCCCATAGCCACCGGGATGTTGCTGCGCGCTCGCAGCGTGCGCTTACTAACTCCGTCTTCCAGCGCCGTCTATACGGGGCTCTACGTGCATTTTCGGCACCGCATCAACACGCACTATCGATATAGCCATTTTCTATTGACAAAGTGTTACATCCGGCCGGACCATGACATAGATCAAGTCATTGCGGGAGGAAAAATGGTAGTTCGGAATATGACGATGCGGGCCAAACTGGGGCTTTCGTTCGGGCTGATGGTGGTGCTGATCGTGTTGCTGTCTGCGGTCGCCATCAAGGACATGAGCAGCGCCAAGGTGCAGTTCCATGATTTTGTGACCGGCATCAACGCACGGGCCCACTTGGCCCAGGAGATTCGAAGCGCTGTGGACCGGCGCGCGGTGGCAGCGCGAAACCTGGTGCTGGCCACCAAGCCCGCAGAGCGCGATGCCGAAAAAGCCGCCGTCACCAAAGCCCATGAAGACGTCCAGAAGCGCCTGGGCCTGCTCCAGCAGGCCGTAGAGGGCCCGGGCATTCCGGCCAACGTCAAGGCGCTGGTTGCCGACCTCGCGAAGATCGAGCAGTCGTACGGTCCCGTGGCCCTGTCCATCGTCGATTTGGCCATGGCCGACAAAAAGGACGAGGCCATTGCGAAAATCAATGACGAATGCCGGCCGCTGCTCGCCGCCCTGATCGCCAAGACCAGCGAATACCAAAAAACGACCGATGACCGCTCCCAGCAACTGGTGGACTCCTCCGAGGCCGACTTCGAGTTCCAACGGCGGTTTCTGATCGGCCTCGCGCTGCTGGCCACCGTGATCGCGGCTGCCTGCGGGGTGGCGATCACCCGCGGCGTGCTCAGGGCCCTGGGTGCGGAGCCCGATGCGCTGAGCAGTGCCGCCAGCAAGGTGGCGGGCGGCAACCTGTCGAGCATTGCCGGGGCCAGCGCGGCGCCGGACGGAAGCGTGCTGGCATCGCTGAGCGCCATGCAGCAGAACCTGGCCAGCATCGTGAGCAAGGTGCGGGGCGCCACCGACTCCATCTCCACCGGCACCAGCGAAATCGCCATGGGCAATGCAGACCTGAGCCAGCGCACCGAAGAGCAGGCCAGCGCGCTGCAGCAGACTGCAGCCACGATGGAGGAGTTCACCTCCACGATCCGCAACAACGCCGAGAACGCCAAGATGGCCGATCAGCTGGCCATCAGCGCATCCGCCGTGGCCACACGGGGCGGCGAGGTGGTCTCCAAAGTGGTCACCACCATGCGGGACATCAATGACAGCTCGCGCAAGATCTCGGACATCATCGGTGTGATCGATGGCATCGCCTTCCAGACCAATATCCTGGCGCTCAACGCCGCTGTAGAAGCCGCGCGGGCTGGAGAGCAGGGCCGCGGCTTCGCGGTGGTGGCCACCGAGGTGCGCAACCTCGCGCAGCGCAGCGCCAGCGCCGCCAAGGAGATCAAGGCCCTGATCAACGAGAGCGTGGAAAAGGTGTCCGTGGGTACCGGTCTGGTGGACCAGGCCGGGCAGACCATGGTCGAGGTCGTGGGGGCGATCAAGCGCGTGACGGACATCGTCGGCGAGATCAGCTCGGCCAGTTCCGAGCAGAGCACGGGCATTTCCCAGATCGGCCAGGCCGTCAATCAGATGGACCATGCCACGCAGCAGAACGCAGCGCTGGTGGAGCAAAGCGCCGCTGCTGCCAAGAGCCTGGAGATGCAGGCGCAGCAACTGACCGAGGCGGTGCGCACCTTCCAACTGGAAGACTCGGCAAGCACCGCGTTCGGGCACGCGGGGTCAACGCGTGCGATCGCTGGAGTTCCCTCCCGGGCCTTGCTCGCACCGGCTTGAGCCGCGGCCTGCGGCGACTGCGACCTGGCACTTGCGAATAGCGAATTGCGAATTGCCACTTGCGACGGGCCCCACCAGCGGGGGCCGTCGCTGTGGCAGCCCTCGCTCAGACCAGCGGCGGGTCCGTCTCCCGCTCCGGATGGCGGTGGCGGGCAATGCCCTCGATGAACAGCTCGAACTCCCGAGACCCTGCACCGAACACGATCCCTGGGTCCGCGTCTCCCGATGGGAGCGTGGACGGAATCTGCGCCTTGAGCATCAGCGCCGAAGACGCCGGCATGACCAGAATGGTCTTGCCGTGGCGGAACTGGTCCTTGAGGCATTCCATGGTGTGGCCGTCCGCGGACAGCGCCTTCACCCCTGCATCGCCGTCGGGCAGGGCCAATGCATCGAACAGGAAGCCGGGCTCGTTCTCCAGCGACGCATCGGCGTTGATGGCCACCTTGTCGGCCGTTTTCACCGGCCCGATGCGCGGCGCCACGAAGCGGCCGACCGCCCCTTGCGCGAACAGCGCGGCTTGGAGATCCACCGCGCTCTGCCCCACCACGCCATCAGCCACCAGGATGGCCACCTTGCGGCCCATCAGGCTGCCGTCACCCGGACGGGCCAGCAGCGACAACGCGTCCGATCGGGCCACCTCGGGCTTGGGCGGCTTGGCGAGCGCGCGCTGCATGGGTGGGGGCAAAGGCTCCATGCCCAGCCCGGCGGCCACCTCGTGGCCCAATTCCTCGGACACATTCAGCAGCGATGCCACCATGCGCTCCCGCACTGCCGGTACCGTCACCTTGCTCAACTCGAAGCGGAAAGCGGCAGCGATGTGTGCTTTCTCCACGGGCGTCTGGCTCTCCAGGAACAGCCGGGCCTGCGTGTAGTGGTCGGCGAACTTCTCGGGCTTGGCGCGGACCTTGCCTTGTGCTTCCTTGGCCTCGATGCGTGCGGGCACCGACACGAAGCCCTGCGCCGCACCCGCCTGGAAGGGGCAGCCTCCCGCAAGGGAATTGGGCTCGTAGGAGACCTTTCCGCGGTGAATGGCCTGCCGGTGCATGCCGTCGCGCTGGTTGTTGTGCACGGGCGCGACCGGGGCGTTGATGGGCAACTCGTGGAAGTTGGGCCCGCCCAGCCGCGATATCTGCGTGTCGATGTACGAATGGATACGCCCTGCCAGCAGCGGGTCGTTGGAAAAATCGATGCCCGGCACCACGTGCGCCGCACAGAAGGCCACCTGCTCCGTCTCGGCGAAGAAGTTGTCCGGGTTGCGGTTGAGCACCATGCGGCCGATGCGGCGCACGGGCACCAGCTCTTCCGGGATGATCTTGGTGGCGTCCAGGATGTCGAAGCTGAAACTGTCTGCCTGCTCTTCGGTGAACACCTGCACGCCCAGCTCATATTCCGGATAGGCACCGGCCTCGATGCGCTCCCAGAGGTCGCGGCGATGGAAATCTGGGTCTGCGCCGGATATCTTGACCGCCTCGTCCCACACCAGCGAATGCGTGCCGGCCTTGGGGTTCCAGTGGAACTTCACGAACACCGACTCGCCCGCTGCATTGACGAACCGGAAGGTGTGCACGCCGAAGCCCTGCATCGTGGCGTAGCTGCGCGGAATGGCGCGGTCCGACATCACCCAAATCAGCATGTGGGTGGACTCCGGCATCAGCGAGACGAAGTCCCAGAAGGTGTCGTGCGCGCTTGCGGCCTGCGGCATCTGGTGATGGGGCTCGGGCTTGACGGCGTGCACCAGGTCGGGGAACTTCATCGCGTCCTGGATGAAGAACACCGGCATGTTGTTGCCCACCAGGTCCCAGTTGCCTTCGTCGGTGTAGAACTTGACGGCAAAGCCGCGCACATCGCGCGCCGTGTCCTTGGAACCGCGCTCGCCCTGCACCGTCGAAAAGCGCACGAACACCGGGGTGACCTTGCCCGCCTCCTTGAACGGTGCGGCACGGGTGAGTTCGGTCAACGGCTCGTAGCATTCAAAAAACCCGTGGGCGCCAGAGCCGCGTGCATGCACGATGCGCTCGGGAATGCGCTCGTGGTCGAAGTGGGTGATCTTCTCGCGGAGGATGAAGTCCTCCAGCAAGGCCGGGCCACGCTCGCCATATTTGAGCGAGTTCTGGTTGTCCGCAATCGGCACGCCCTGGTTGGTGGTGAGCACCTGCCCGGTAGAGTCCACCCGCACCCTGTCCAGGGGGGCGATGGTGGCGTTCACACCTTCGGGCGCCACGGTGCCTGTCTTCTCGGTGCTGTTGGCCTCCGACAAGGTGCTGCCCAGCGGCAGGCGGGACGGTGCCTCTACCGTGGTGCCCGCCGGGGGATTCACGCCGTTCTGAAAGCCGTGTTCGGCCGCCTTGCCCGGGTTGTAGGGCATGGCTGCCGCCATGTCATGGGTCTCGCCAGCCTTGGCGGAATGCGCATCGGCGGGGGGACCGAGAGCGGACGGGCCGCTGTCGGTGTTTCTGGCTGCGGCAGCTGCCGAGGTGCCTGCAGCACGGGTGTCTTTGATCATTGGGGGGCCTTGTTGCGTGGTGGAAGGCCCTGGGACGCGCAGTGTGCTGCTCCAAAGCCACATTCATCTTGTGTACGGCCCCATTGCGGGCTTGTAGGCGGCGGCGCTGGAGGGCGGTCAGGGAATGAACCGGCTCAGGTCCCCGCTTTCCCGTGCTCCAAGGAGCCCAACCCTTCCCAAGAGACGCCAGCGCCACCTACCTGCCAGTAAGAATCGGTTGTAATCCACACTGCAGGTTTGCGTGCCGAGCCCCGGCACCCCCGCCACCACCGAACCGTGATTGCAAGGACGGAACATGCCGGACAGCCCCGCCGCAGCCCCCCACGCTCCCCGCCAACGGGGCGACTCGGTCCGTTGGCTGCGCCTGCTGGTCATGCTGAGCATTGCAGTCCCCCTGTTCATCTATCTGGTGGTGGGCGCGGTGCGGTACGTGGGCGCCCGCGACGACGCCGCCGCGCGCGTGAGCCGCTCGCTGCGGGTCGCCCATGAGCATGCCTCCAAGGTGATCGCGGCGTCGGAAGCGCTGCAGGACAAGGTGCTGGTGCTGGTCAGCGGCAGAAACCCGGCTGAACTGCGCAGCAACGAAACCGCCTTGCACGAGGCGTTGCGGGCCAGAACCGTGGACCAGCCCCAGATCCAATCCATTCTGATCCTGGACGCCCAAGGCAAGACCGTCGCCAGCAGCCGCCTGCTGCCGTTCCCGGTCACGGACCTGTCCGACGGCGAGTACTTCAAGGTCCATCAACAGGGGTTCAAGGGCTCCTACCTGTCCAAGCCCCTCGTGACGCGCACGACGAAAGAACCGGTGCTCAACCTCAGCACCGGCTTTTACGACCACGAGGGCCGGTTCGCCGGGGTCATCAACGTCACCCTGCTGACGTCCTACTTCCGCGGCTACTACAGCGACCTGGTGGCCGACGACCCGGGCCTGGCGGTCAATCTGTTTCGGGAAGGCGGGGAGATCTACACCCGGTGGCCGGACATCGCTGGTGCGCCGGACCGGCTGTCGCCGCAAGGCCCGGTGCTCACGCACCTGCGCACGGGCGAGGAGTCTGCGCAGCTGCGGGGCATTTCATCGGTCAACGGGGAAGACAGCTTCCTGGCCTACCGCAGGGTCAACAACTACCCCCTCTACGTGGGCACGGGCATGAGCCTGATTGCGCTGCGCAATGACGTGCTGACCGAGCTGGGGACGCTGTTCGCCATGGGCGCGCTGCCCGTGGCGGCACTTTTCCTGACGGCCACCCTCGCGCTGCGCAACGCCCGGACCGCGCTGCAGACCATGGAGAGCCTGGAGAAGGAAATCGAAACCCGCCACCGCGCCGAGGAGGCCCTGCTGCAGGCCCAGAAGCTGGAGGCGCTGGGCCGGCTCACCGGCGGCGTGGCGCACGACTTCAACAACGCGCTGATGGTGGTGAGCAACAACCTGCACCTCATCAGGCGCGCGGCACCGGGCGTGGCGACGAAGCAAGTGGACTCCATCGCACGGGCGGTCAAGTCGGCCACCAACCTCACACGGCAACTGCTGGCCTTCTCGCGCCGCCAGCCGCTGGTGGCAGAACACGTGGTGCTGCAGGAGAAGCTGCCGTCCATCAAGGACTTGGTCAGCCCGGCGGTGGGAAGCCAGATCCAGCTGGATGTCCAGGTGGATGCCGCCACCGCACCGGTCACCCTGGACCTGGCGGAACTGGAACTGGCGCTGCTGAACCTGGCCATCAACGCGCGGGACGCCATGCCCAAGGGCGGATCGCTGTCGATCATGGCGCGCAATGCGACCGCCGCAGAAGCAGGCGCCAGCACGCCCACGGACATGGTGCTCATCGACGTGCAGGACTCGGGCACAGGCATCGCGCCGGAGCTGATCAGCAAGGTCTTCGAGCCCTTCTTCACGACCAAGGCCGTCGGCGAGGGCACCGGCCTGGGCCTGAGCCAGGTGTACGGCATGTGCCAGCGCCTGAACGGGCGGGCAGAGATCTCCAGCGAGCTGGGCGTGGGCACACGGGTGCGCCTGCTGCTGCCCGCAGCCGCGCCACAGGTGCAGCAGGCCTCGGCGTCCCACCCCACGCTCGCACCGCTGGGCAAGACCGTGCTGATGGTGGAAGACAATGAAGAGGTCGCCGCATCGCTGGTGCCCATCCTCGAATCGCTCGGGTGCCGCGTGACGCATGTGGACCGCACGGCCAAGGCCCGGCAACTGCTGGAGCGCGGCGACCAGCCGGACATCGTGCTGTCCGACGTGGTCATGCCGGGCGACATGGATGGGGTGGGCCTGGCCCAGTACATCCGCCAGACCTGGCCGCGGCAGCAGCTGCTGCTGATGACGGGGTATGCCGAGCAGCTTGACAGCATCCGCGGCCTGGGGTTCGAGGTGCTGCCCAAGCCCTGCACGCCGGAGATGCTGTACACGGCGCTGGCGAAGCTCACCCGGGCCCACTCCCAAGGCTGAATGGCCGGTTCGCCCTGCGCTATCGCGCTGGGATGTGCCTGACAACGGCCTGCCTGGACGCCTGGACGCCTGGACGCCTGGACGCCTGGACGATTGGATATCTTAAAAACACGAATGGCGCCCATCGCCAAGGCGCTGCGGGGAACACTTGCATCCATGCAATCAGCATGACCACTGCAAGGCGAGGACCCCATGACACTGCACCATTCCATTCAGCGCGCCACCCTGGCCCTGGCCTGCGCCACACTGGCCTCCGTCGCCGTGGCACACGGCACTGCACACACGGGCAAGGCCCATAGCGACGGCATCCAGAGCGCGCCTTCGGCCGCCATCAAATCACCCTACGACATCGTCCACACCAAGATCACCACTGACGGAAATGTGGCGATCTTTCACATGCATGTGTCTGGCAAAGCCGGCGCGAACAAGCCGACCAGAACGGGCAAGCTGGCTGGCACCAGCGTGTTCTCCTATGTGTGGCCCACCACGCTGGACCCCGCATCGGTGGGGTTCGAGCCCGGCAGCGGCATCCTGGCATTCGCCGTGACTTCCCACCCCGACTTCGACGACACCCCGCTCTTCGACGAGAACGGCGATGGCCGCACCGGCAACGACGGTGGCGTGTGGCATTCGCACTGGGTGGTACTGCAGCCCGACGAGGCGTGCGGCAAAGGTGCGCTCAAGGTAGTGGACATTCCAGAGGGCAGCAAGCCCCGTGTCCCCAAGACGTGGCCCGGGCTGCCCATCCTGATCGACAGCCCCGGCTGGAGCCCCACCTTCTCCGGCGGCACGCTGGAGGTGCGCGTGCCTTTTGACGACATCGGTGCCGTCAACGCAGCCAGCTTCGACGGCGTGACGGCCGCGCTGCGCGTGAATGCCAGCGTGCACAGCCCGCTGCTGTGCGTCGTCGATGTGTTCAAGACCGCGTCGGGCAACCTGTCCCTGCCCGGCAAGACGAACAAGTAGGACGGGCAGACAGCGACCGCGAGGGCACGCAGGCTGTGTGCCCACCGGTTGCAAGCCTGTGATTCATTGCCACCGACACCCGGACACCCCATGCAAATTTCAGTCTATGACACCTACGTGCAGCGCCCCGACGGGCGGCGCATGCACTTCGACATCCTGGTACCTGCCAACCTGACCGATGAAGAGCGCGTCCTGCAGTATGGCCGTACCTATCTGGCGGCCAGGGGCCTTGAAGCCACCGCGCTGAAAGCCGAGAAGTGCAACTTCTGCCATACCGAGTCCGCCCACCCAGCGGTAGAGCAGGAGATCGCGCAGCACGGCTTCGCCATCATCGAGCTGGAGCACTGCACGTGATGGCCGCACTGCCCATCGCCTGCATGGACCGCCCGGCAGCACCGCCTGCCACGGCGCCAAGGCGGCAGGCTTCAAGGGCCGAAGCATCATGAAAACCGAACGCCCCATGGTGCTGGCCTTGCGCCACGTCCACTTCGAAGACCTGGGCACCCTGGAGCCCCTGCTGCGCAGGCGCGGCTACGAGGTGCGCTATGTTGACCCTGCGTTGGACGACCTGCAAGCCATCGACAACACCACACCGGCACTCGTCGTCGCGCTGGGCGGCCCGGTGAGTGCGGTCGATGAGGACCGCTTTCCTTTTCTGACGGCGGAACTGCGCCTGCTGGAGCGGCGACTGGCCAGCGGCAAGCCCTTGCTGGGCATCTGCCTGGGTGCACAGCTCATTGCAAGGATTGCGGGTGCCCGGGTACAGCCCATGGGGCACCCTGAGATAGGCTTCAGCCCGTTGACCCTGTCGTCGGGGACTGCACCGGAGCTGTCCGTGCTGGCCCCGCTGGCAGGCATCCCTGTGCTGCACTGGCACGGCGACCATTTTGAGTTGCCCCGGCATGCGCAGCTTCTCGCCAGCACCGCCCTGTGCAAGGAGCAGGCCTTCACCCTGGGCACGGCTGTGCTGGCGCTGCAATTCCACCTGGAGGCAGACCCTCGCCGCATCGAGCAATGGCTGGTGGGCCACAGCAGCGAGCTGCGGCAGGCGGGAGTTGCGCCCCACCGCATTCGCGCCGATGCGCTGAAGGTGGGTGGGGCGCTGGAACCGGCCGCGCAGCACGTGTTCACCCGCTGGCTGGAATCGTGCAAGCTTTAAGAAGATCCAGGCGCGCCCGGCTCGGTCCAGCGTGACACCACCGCCTTGGTGAGCGCCCAGCATTGCGGGGGGCTATCAGGCCGGCGAGAGCACTTCGGCCCCCCAATTTTCAGGGTAAACCCGTCGCTCGGCGATGACCGTGTGGGTAACATTCCCCATGCCCTTGAACTCCATCACGCCAGCGAGTCAGGCCGAACAACAACGCCGAAAGCTCGGCGCGCTGCTGGTCGGGGGCAATCTCTTGCTCGGCGCAGTGCTGGCAGGTCTGGTGCTTTCCGTTCTGTCCTCTTCCCGGCAAGCGCATGAAGACCGGGCGCGTGCTGCAGCCGAGCGGTTCGTCGCCATCGCCAGTGCCAGCCTGCAGTCGGAACTGGGCGTTGTGGACACGGTGCTGAAGATCACCATGGGCGATCTGCAACGGGCTGGCTTCGACGCGGGCGCCACCGTGCAGGACATCAACGACCACCTGGCGGCCAAGCACCGGGTGCTGGCAGGGGTGGAGGGGTTTCGGGTGGCGGATGAAAACGGTCTCGTCCGGTGGGGCAACCTCATCGACAGCACCTCTCCACCCGACATCACCGACCGGGACTTCTTCTTTTTCGCCAGGGATTCCAGCTCCGACAAGGCGGTCGTCTCCGACCCCGTGATCTCGCGAGTGTCGGGCCACCCGGTCATCGTCGTGGCCCGCCCCATGGCATGGGACGGCAAGTTCCGGGGCGTGCTGTACGCCAGCATCCATACCGAGCACTTCGAACAAATCTTCAAACGGTACGAGCTGGCCGATTCCGACGGCATTTCGCTCAGAACCAACGACCTGAAGCTGGTGGCATTGCAATCCCCGCGGGGCCGCGGTGCGGCGGCGGTGGGCAGCCGGGACGTCGCGCAGGAACTGCAGGACTCGCTGCGCAGCAAGCCGTCGGCCGGCAGCTACCTGGCGACCTCGAAAGTCGACGGCATCAGCCGCACCTTCGCCTACCGCGAAGTGGACGGCTGGCCCCTGCTGGCGATTGCGGGATTGGACAACTCCAATCGGTGGAGCCAATGGCGCGGCGAGATGCTGGTAGTGTCGCTCCTGGCAGGCTTGGCGTGGGCACTGAGCTGCGCGGCGACCATCGCCGTCTACCGATTCGGCAGCCGCGCTCTCCGCGCAGTGGCTGCGTTGCAAGCACAAGGCCGGCAGACGCAGACGCTGCTGCGCGTCGCGGGAGACGGCATCCACATCCTGGACCGCGCGGGGCGCCTGGTCGAATTGAGCGACTCCTTTGCCGAAATGCACGGCTCGTCCCGGGACAAGCTGCAAGGCCAGCATGTGTCGAGCTGGGACGCGAACCAGAACGAGGCCCGAATCGATGCCTGGCTGGCCAAGATCCGGGATGGGGACAGGCAGCGTGTGGAGGTCCAGCATGTGCGCTCCGACGGCAGCATCATCGATGTGGACCTGCACTGGCGCGCCGTCGACATCGACGGACACCTGCTGATCTTCGGCTCGGCCAGGGACATTACCGACAAGAAACGCCTGCTCCAAAGCCTGGAAGAGTCCTCGGCGCGCATCCAGGACCTGTATGACCACGCACCCTGCGGATACTTTTCGCTGGACGCGGACGGGCGCTTCGTCCACCTGAACGCCACTGCCAAGGCATGGCTGGGGGGAGATTTACCGTCCGACGCGAAGTTCGTGGGGCTGCTGGACGCGGCGACCCGCCCGCAGTTTCGGGACCATTTCATCGCCCTGGCCCTGCAGCTCCACGCACCCGAGATCGAGGTCTGCATCTCGCCCGCCAACGCCCCGCAGCGCCACCTGTGCATCAATTCCACCGCCGTAAGGGATGCCGATGGCAACTTCCTGATGAGCCGCACGGTGGCGGTGGACATCACGGCCCAGCGTGAAGCGCAGCAGCGTGTGGAGTCGCTGTTGCGCGAGCAGTCGGCCATGCTCAACAGCGATGTGGTCGGCATGGTCAAGTTCCACCATGGCAAGGTCCGCTGGAAAAACCGGGCCTTCGAAAAAATGCTGGGCTACGAAGACGGTGAACTGACCGGCGCCGCCATCGACATTCTGTGTGCGGAAGACGGCGATCGCCATGCGCTGGCGCAAGAGACCCTGCTGGACCTGCGCAGGGGAGACAACTACCGGGACGACGTGCGCCTGAAGAAAAAGCACGGCGACGTGATCTGGGTGGATCTCAACGGCGTCCAGCTGTCCAACACCGAATCGTTCTGGATGGCGGTGGACATCACCGAAGCCAAACGCGCGCACGAACAGATCACCCACGTGGCCTTTCACGACGCGCTCACGCAGTTGCCCAACCGGCTGCTGCTGCTGGACCGCATGCAGCAGGCCCTGGCCGGCGCGCAGCGGTTCGGGCACGAGGTGGCTGTGTGCTTCATCGACCTGGACGGCTTCAAGGAAGTGAACGACCAGCACGGGCATGAGGCGGGGGACAAGCTGCTCGTGGCGATCGCCGCACGGATCACCGCCAGCATCCGCGCGACGGACACCGCGGCGCGGATCGGGGGCGATGAGTTTGTCCTGCTGCTCGCGCCGCTGTCGGGGAACGAATGGCACGCCATCCTCGAGCGGCTCATGCAGACGGTCGATGCGCCGATCGCGCTGGGTGAACGGTTGCAGGTCAACCTGGGGATGAGCATCGGCGTCGCCCTGTCCAAGGGCCGCACCGAGGCTGAAGTGCTGGTGGCGGAGGCCGACGGAGCGATGCTTCAGGCCAAGCGCGGTGGCAAGGGGCGCATCCATCTGGCGGGCAGCGCGCAGCAGGCAGCTTGACGGCTGGGTTCAGCGCTGCTGGTTGTAGCGCACTTCGCGGCTATATCGGCCCTTGCGGAAGGAGCCCATGCTGCGCCCGGGCCGAGCAGAGCCCTGATTGCAGGGTGACCCAGGCAGGCCCACGCCTGGAGCGCAGCCGTCGCCGCGCCGGCGCGTGGCCTTTTTTATTTTCCTGGAAGCCTGACCCCCGGTGCGTCCCGGTGTGTGCCTGACTTGCCACAAGAATGACGGCTTCCGCCTACATCGGCGGGGGGCCGGCACTGGCCATACTGCGCCATGCAAACGCCTGCCCGACACACTTCGCCGACCCGGCCCTGGTGGCCTCTGCCTGTGCTGGCGCTGCTCGCCGGCTGCTCCTTCGCAGGCGCCGGGGCGCAGCCGCTGGTACCGCCGGGCGTCGGTCCCAACCCGCCACTGCCGCCACCGCAAAAGAACCTGCTCATTCCCACGGTCAAAATCGCGCCGGCCGACCAGTGGCCGCAGGGCACGATGCCATTGGCACCTGCTGGGTTCAAGGTGACCGCGCTGGCCACCGGGCTGGACCATCCGCGCTGGGTGTACACCCTGCCCAACGGCGACGTGCTGGTGGCCGAGAGCAACAAGCCGCAGCCTGAAGAGGGCTCCAAGAATGTCCATGCCGACGGCCTGCGGGGCAAGGCCATGGGCATGGTCATGAAACGTGCCGGCGCGGGCACGCCCAGCGCGGACCGGATCACGCTGCTGCGTGATGCCGACGGCGACGGCGTGGCGGAGACCCGGGCGGTGTTCATGAAGGATCTGGTGTCGCCGTTCGGCATGGCGCTGGTGGGCAACCAGCTCTATATCGCCAACGCGAATGCCATCGTCAAGGTGCCGTATGAAACCGGGCAGACGTCGGTGACGGCAGCCCCCGCCAAGGTCACGGACCTTCCCGCAGGTGCCAACCACCACTGGACCAAGAACATCATCGCCAGCGCGGACGGCAGCAAGCTCTACGCGACGGTGGGCTCCAACAGCAACATCGGCGACAACGGCATGGAAGCCGAACAGGGCCGCGCAGCCATCTGGGAGGTGGATTTGGCCACCGGCAACAAGCGGCCGTTTGCCACCGGCCTGCGCAACCCCAACGGCCTGGGCTGGGAGCCGCAGAGCAAGGCGCTCTGGACCGTCGTGAACGAGCGGGATGAGCTCGGCAACGATCTCGTGCCCGACTACCTCACCTCCGTGAAGGACGGCGCTTTCTACGGCTGGCCCTGGAGCTACTGGGGCCAGAATGTGGACAGCCGCGTGAAGCCACCCAACCCCGACATGGTCGCCAAGGCCGTGGCACCCGACTACGGTTTGGGCTCCCACGTGGCGCCGCTGGGTCTGGCGTTCTCCGATGAGCGCATGCCCACGCAGTACGCCAGCGGCGCCTTCATCGGGCAGCATGGCTCCTGGAACCGCAAGGAGCTCACGGGGTACAACGTGGTCTTCGTGCCGTTCGCGGGCGGGCGGCCGTCCGGGCCGCCGGTGCAGTTTCTGACGGGTTTCCTCAGCAAGGACGGCAAGGCGTATGGACGCCCCGTGGGCGTGGCCCTGGACGCCAAGGGCGCGCTGCTGGTGGCCGATGACGTCGGCAACACCATCTGGCGGGTGGTCCGCTCGGAATGAGCGCCACGCCGCAGCGCACCTGACTTACTTCGCGCGTTGGGCACGGCGACAATCGCCTGTGGCACGTGCCACATCCCGCGTGCCATTTGCGACTGCCACATGCCATGACCCGCACGCACGGGCCCATGGCGGGCAAGCCGTCCTCATCCTCTTTTGTCGGGTTCACCTGTGCTCTTGACCTTGTCGCCCACCCATCGGCGCAGCCTTTGTCTCGCGATGGCGGGCTGCGCCGGCCTCGCGGCGCACGCTGCTGACGAAGCCATTGCCGCGCCACCCACCGTGGCCGAGGCCACGCCGGTGCTCGGCACCGTCGAGGTGCTGGACAGCACCGCCGCCCAGCGCCGCTTCGACAGCGCGGCCAGCCACAGCAGCGTGGCCGTCGACGGCTTTTCAGCGCCCATGCCGCTGGTGCACCTGTCGGAGCTGCTGAGCGGCCAGGCCGGGGTGGTAACGCAGGACCGCGGCAACTATGCGCAGGATCTGCAGATCGCCGTGCGGGGATTCGGCACGCGTGCCACCTTCGGCGTGCGCGGGGTGCGCATCCTGGTCGACGGCATCCCCGCGACCATGCCCGACGGCCAGGGCCAGGCCGCGACCGCCCATCTGCCGTCTGCCGCACAGGTCGATGTGCTGCGCGGCCCGCTGGCGCAGCTGTATGGCAATGCGGCCGGCGGCGTGGTGCAGGTCACCACGCGCGAGCCACGCACCACCGGCACCGCGCAGGCGGGCGTGGCGGTGGGCTCGTTCGGCCAGCGGCTGGTGGATGCCTCGCTGGACTTTGGCGACCAGCGCCTGGGCGGCCTGGTGGACCTGTCGCATTTCGAGATCGACGGCTGGCGGGCGCACAGCGCTGCGCAGCGCACGCACTTCAACGGCAAGCTGGTGGCCCGGCCGGATGCGCGAACGCGCATCACCGCGCTGGTGAATGTGTACGAGCAGCCGCTGGCACAAGACCCCCTGGGCCTCACGCGCACCCAGATGCGGGACGACCCGCGCCAGGCCGCCGCGGTCGCCACGGCCTTTGACACCCGCAAATCGGTGGCGCAACACCAGCTGGGCGTGGTGGTGGACCACCAGCTGTCTTCGGTGGACAGCGTGCAATTGCGCGCTTATGGCGGCGCGCGCGAGCTCACGCAGTACCTGTCCTTCAGCGGGGCCGCCGCCAACAGCGCGGGCGGCGTGGTGGAACTGGACCGCAGCTACCGCGGCGTGGGCGCCACCTGGACGCGGTCCGTGCGGCTTGCATCCGGCCTGCCGGTGACCTGGACGGCGGGCCTGGAGACACACCGCATGGCCGAGCTGCGCCAGGGCTTCGTGAACGAAGCCGGCGAAAGCGGCGCCTTGCGCCGCAACGAGGACGACCGTGCCACCAACACCGATGTCTACGGCCAGCTCGACGCGTGGCTCTCACCACGCTGGCGTGCCATCGCCGGGGTGCGCACCAGCCAGGTGAGGGTGCGGGTGGACGACCGTTACGTCACCCCTGCCAATCCCGACGACAGCGGGTCCCGCACCTGGCGCCACACCAGCCCGGTGCTGGGTGTGGTGTGGGCGGCCACCGACGCGCTCAACCTCTACGCCAATGCGGGCCGCGGCTTCGAGACACCTACGCTGGCAGAGATGGCCTACAGCACGGGCAACGCAGGCCCCAACTACGCCTTGTCCGCATCGCGAAGCCGGCAGTGGGAGGTCGGTGCCAAGTGGCGTGGCGAGCGCCAGCAGATCGACCTGGCCTGGTTCGATACGCGCAGCCGTGGAGAGATCGTCCCGGTGGAAACCGTCAACGGCCGCTCCGTCTTCCAGAACGTGGACAACGTGCGCCGGCGCGGCCTGGAGCTGGCCTGGCGGGCGGCCTGGGGCGCCTGGTCGCCCAGTGCCAGCTACACGTACCTGGATGCGCACTTCGGCAACGCCTACACGGGTGCAGCCGGTGCCGCCATAGCCGCCGGCAACCAGTTGCCCGGCACTGCCCGGCATGTGGCGCACTGGGCCCTCGACTATGCCCCCAGCTCCCAATGGCGCGTGGGCGGCGCCGTGAACCTGTCGGGCCGCGTGTTCGCGAACGACACCAACAGCGAATCCGCGGCGGGCTTTGCGGTGGTGGGCCTGCACGCGGGCTACCAGCTGCGCGGCACCACGCCCGGCGCAGCACGCTGGCAGCTGTGGGCCCGGCTCGACAATCTTTTCAACCGGCACTACGCAGGCACGCTGATCGTGAACGACGGCAACGGCCGCTTCTTCGAGCCTGCGGCGGGCCGGCGGCTGATGGTGGGCGTGCGGGCGCAGTTCCTCTGAGGCCAGACGGCACCGCACCGCACGGCCACGTTGCGCGCAGATTCAGCGCACAGCGCCAAGGCCAAACGTTTACGGAGCAGCCACCAGGCTCGCAAAGGCCGCGTTCAGCGCCGCTTCGGCCGACAGCAGGCGCTGCCGCGCCTCTGCAGACCACGCGCGGTCGCGTGCCAGGCTGTCCTTGCCGCTGGCGATCATCCGCTGAACTTCTTGCGGTTGCGGCCCGCCCGTGCCGGTGCGGGTCAGGACCATTTCCGCAGGCGACAGCGCGCGGCGGAACTCCTTCTCCCCCAAGGGAAGCCGCTGCTCCTTGAGATCGTATTTTCTGCCTGCTTCGCGGTAGATCCTCACAGCCTCTGCGTACGGAAAGTCCTTGGGCCGGATGTTGCGTTCCTTCGCAAACAGCACGACATCGGAGGCGAAGTGGTGCCCCACGCGAAACGGTATGCCGTGGCTGCGCTGCAAGGCCTCCGCCAGCTCCATCGACGTGGTCCATTCCGACTCCAGCTCCTCCAATGCGCGTGCCGGGTCGATGCGCAACGAGTCCAGGACATCGGTGAACTGCTGCAGCATTTCCACTCCCTGCACGAATGTCTTGGCGCCCGCGGGGCTCCATGTGTTCTTGTAGTCGATCATGCCCGGTGTCACGTTATGGGCGCGCCACAGCGACGCCTGCGCAGACGCCACCACGTCGCTGGCCTTGGCCCGGGTGTTCTGGATGATGCCGGGGTTGGCCTTTTGCGGCATGGCGCTGCTGGTGTAGGTTCTGGAGCTGGCCAGCAGCAGCCAGGGCCGGGTCTGGTGGTACTGCGTATGGACGTCCTGCATGAACGCACCGACACGGATGGCGGTGGAGCTGGCGATGGACGTGGCCTCGATGGGAATGTCATAGGTGCTGATCTGCCCGGCGTCGAGCGAGTTCGCGATCAGCCCGTCGAACCCCAGCAGTTGGGCCAGGCGCTCCCTGTTGATGTTCCAGCTGGAGTTGGACAAAACCGCCGTGCCCATGGGGCTGAGGTTGACGCGCGCGTAGGCCTCGCGGATGCGTGCCGAGTCCCGTCCGAACGAGTCGGCAAAGGCCAGCAGGTAGTGCGCATAACTGATGGGCATGGCCTGCACGCCGTTGGTGTACGCCGGCACATACGTGGCGGTGTGGGCCTGCGCGATGGTGATGAGCCGCGCCCGCACCTGGTCCAGCGCGTCCGCGAAATCCAGCATCTCCAGCCGCAACTGCGCGGCGTTCAGCGTCGAATGGATGTCCTGGCGGCTGCGGCCGGTGTGGATGAGCGTGGCCTCGGGCCCCACGGCATCGGTGATGATCTTTTCGACCTGCAGCACGTCGGTGGGGCGCTTGCCGCCGGGCGCAGAGGCCTGGGCGATGGACTGCTCGACACCACGCGCAATGCGGCCTGCCAGGGGCTTGGGGATGATGCCCTGCTCTACATTCATCACGGCCGAAGCCATGTTGATGCGGCCGAACCAGTAGAAGGTGTCCTGCGACCGCGACAGCGCACTGGTGGCCTCGCCTTTGACCACCCCCTGGATCTTGGCGACCTGCGCCTGGCATTCGGCCGTGGTCTTGCACGCGGTGTCCAGCGTATCGGCGGCCCGCGCCTGGCAAAGCGACAGGATGGCTGCGACCACCGCCAGCATGGAAAAGCGGGAGGTGCGTCCGGTGGCGCGGTGCGGCGAGCGGGTCGGGTGGGTCGGGTGGGTTGAAAGCGATGGCATGGGTGTTGTCTCCTGAATAGCCCCGGGACTTTTGCAGGTCCCTTTCGGCAATAACATTCGTGAATTGGATAGACGGGCGTACGTGCGCCCCTTCTGCAAGGCCACGGCATCGTGGCATGCCGGCCCGAACACCACCAATAGTTCTTTCGCATCTCTATTCATTTTTTGAATGCCGCCATGTCTGAGCCCTCCCCCTCGGTCCTGTTCAATCGCATCCTGGGACGCGTGCGCCTGCGGCACCTGCAACTGGCCATCGCGATCGCCGACCTGCAAAGCCTGCACCGGGCCGCATCGGCGATCGGACTGAGCCAGCCTGCGGCCACCCATGCCCTGGCAGAGCTGGAGGCCACGCTGGGTGGCGCCATTTTTGAAAGACACGCCAAAGGCATGCGGCTGACCACCCTGGGCAGCGCGGTGCTTCCGCTGTTGCGGGCGGCCCTGGTGCCCATACAGGCCGTGGCAGGCAACGCAGCACTCATGCAGCAGGGGGCGGCCTCCGCACCGATCCGCATCGGCAGCATTGCGGCGGGTATCAACGGCCTGTTGACCACCGCGATTGCGACGTACTGCGCAGTGCAGCCGGATGTGGTGATGGATGTGCAGGAAGTCACCATCGACAACCTGCTGGCCAGCCTTCAGGACGGCAAGCTGGATCTCGCGATTTGCCGCGAACCGGATCCCATGCCCCAGGGGTTCGAATTCCATGCGGTGCACAACGACCAGTTCGTCATTGCGTGCCGCCCCCAGCACCCGTTGACCCGGCAGGCCGCGCTGAGTGCCTCAGACCTGCTCGCGCAGCGCTGGCTGGCACCACCGCTCACCGGGCTCGGGCCCCAGCAGGTCGAGCAGCTGTTTGACGACCTGGGCGGTGTCCCGCAGCTGTGCAGGGTGTCCGGCCGCTCCGCGGAAATCGCCTACGCCATGCTGTGCGGCAGCGACTTGCTGGTGTACGTGCCGATGAGCCTGGTGCGGCCTTTCGTGCAGCGGCAAGACCTGGCGATCCTGGCGTGGCAACCCAGGCCCGTACCGCCGCTGGGCGTACTGGCCCGAGTGGACGCGATGGCGGACCGCACCCACCCCTGCCGCCGTTTCATCGACCACCTGCTTGCAACACCGCAGTAGCGCTGCGGGCTAACGCGGCAACGCGTAGGCACGCACCGAGTCGCCGGCCTTGGTGCCGGTGGAGCCATGCCCACCCGCCACGACGACCACGTACTGGCGGCCATCGCCACCGGTGTAGCTCATGGGGGTGGCCTGCCCGCCGGCGGGCAGGCGGTCGTGCCAGAGAATGCGGCCGTCGCTCACGGCATAGGCGCGCACATAGTTGTCGAGCGCCCCCGAATAGAAGGCGACGCCGCCTGCCGTCACCACCGGCCCGCCGATGCCGGGCACACCCATGCGGAACGGCAGTGGCACCGGTGCCAGGTCGCGCACCGTACCGTTGCGGTGCTTCCACGCAACCTGGCCGGTGCGCAAGTCCACGCCCGCCACGTAACCCCAGGGCGGCGCCTGGCAGGGCAGACCGATAGGCGAGACGAAGGGCTTCATCGACGCCGCGAACGGCGCGCCAAAGTTCTCGTTGAGCGCAGGCAGGCTGCCCCTGGGCGGCCCGCCGTTCTGCACCAGCAGGCTGGTGTCGTCCTTGCGCGGGACCAGTCGGGAAACGAATGCCAGATAGGTGGGCGTGGTGAACGCGACCTGGCGGTCCGGGTCGACCGCGATACCGCCCCAGTTGAACACGCCGAAGTTGCCCGGGTACACCAGGGTGCCTTGCTCGGACGGCGGGGTGAAGCGGCCCTCGTAGCGCAGCCGATGGAACGCAATGCGGCAGGCCAGCTGATCGAACATCGTGGCGCCCCACATGTCGCGCTCGCGCAGTGGCGGCGGGTTGAACGACAGCGCCGACCGCGGCTGCGTGGGCGCCGTGTAGTCGCCGGTGGCAGCACCCTGGGGCGCCGGCTCTTCCTGCACCGGCAGCACCGGGGCGCCGGTGCGGCGGTCCAGCACGAACAGCTCGCCCTGCTTCGTGGGCTGCACCAGCGCCGGCACGGTCTGGCCGTTGACCTGCAGATCGATCAAGGTCGGCTGGGCTGGCACGTCGTAGTCCCACAAGTCGTGGTGCACGGTCTGGAAGTGCCAGCGCACGCGGCCGCTGGCCAGGTCCAGCGCAACGACGGACGATGAATAGCGCTCCACCGCCGGAGTGCGGCGGCCGCCCCACTGGTCGGGCGGCTGGTTGCCCATGGGCACATAGACCATGCCGAGCGCTTCGTCCACGCTCGATATCGACCAGCTGTTGGGCGAGTTGGGCGTGTACGTGCGGCCCGGTGGCAGCGGCGCGGTGTCCTCGGGGTTGCCCGAATCCCAGTTCCACACCAGTGCACCGGTGTCGATGTCGAAGGCGCGGATCACCCCCGACTGCTCTTTGACCGACGCGTTGTCCAGCACGGTGCCGCCCACGATCACGTAGCGCTCGGTCACCACCACGGGCGATGTGGAGTAGTAGGCCCCCGGGCGAAGGTTGGGCATGCGCTGCCACAGGTCGATCCGGCCAGTACCTCCCCCGAAGTTGGCGCACACGGCGCCTGTCTCGGGGCTCAACGCAATGATGCGGCCATCCACCGTGGGCATGAACAGCTTCGCGGTGCAGGCCGCGTCCGTGGCCCCGCGCTGTGCGGCGACGGGTGGGCGGCGCGTGCTGACAGCGCCAGGGGCCGCTGCCGCAGGCTCGGCCAACTGCGCGGGCCTGCCCGTCGCGGGAGCGGCGGCAGGCGCGGCTGACATTGGCGTCGTGGAGCCTGCGCTCGCGCCGCGAGGCGGCTGGTAAGACAGGCCCCGGCAGGTCAGATGCTGCAGAGCGAGCTGGTTTTCGATCTGGGGGTCGTAGCGCCACAGCTGCTTGCCGGTGGTTGCATCCAGCGCGATCACCGACTGGTGTGGTGTGCACAGGAAGAGCCGGTTGCCGACCTTGAGTGGGGTGACCTCGTACGTGGTCTCTTCGGGATCGCCCGGCTTGCCCCGCACATCACCCGTGCGGTATTCCCATGCCAGCTGCAGCTGCGCCACATTGGCGGGCGTGATGTCTGCCAGCGGCGAAAAGCGCTGGCCCAGGCCCGTGCGCCCGTAGGCATGCCATTCGCCCGGCGGCACCACAGAATTGACAGCCGTGCCCGGCGCCGCGTCTGCCACGGGGTTGGCCGCGGCCGGCGCAGAAGGTGGAGTTGGGATCTGCGGCAGTTGCCCCGCCATGTCATGGGGTTCGCGGAACCACGACGCTACGGCCACGGCGGCCGACATGAGCATCACCACCGCCAGCAGTCCCCGGTGCGACGCCCCGAAACGCTGGCGCACCGGCTGCGCGCCGGCTGGCTGCGATGGGCTTCGGACCGCATGCGCGGAGGCAACGGTGGCATGCCCAGCCCACGGGCTCAGCAGCCACGCACCCAGAACGAACAACACGTCCAGCCGCGCAGCCAACGGCCACCAGTCGAGTCCGACCTCCCACAGCGCCCACGCGAGCGACCCGCCGAGCACCACGGCATACAGGCTGCGCGCCCAGGTGCTCTGGCGAAACCACAACCCTCCCGTGACCATGAGTGCAGCACCGACGGCCGCGTAGTACCCGCTGCCGCCCAGCCATACCAGCCAGATGCCGCCAGCCGCAATGGCTGCTCCCAACAAAGCGACGACGACGCCCGTCACCTTGGCCCTGCGTGTGTGAACTGCCATGCTGCCCATCCCGTCTGCTCAGTGGATATCCATTGCGTGCGCTGCGCGATGCGCGCACGCTCGCTCGCACGCTCGCTCGCTCGCTCGCTGAAGCGACATGGTGCCCGCGGTCTGTACTGCACAGGGTGGGTTCTCGCGCTGTCGGCGAGTGCGCACCCACCTACAGCAGCGGCTCCCAGGTTCCGAAGCAGTACGGGGATGGCCTTGTCGGCAGGTCGTGTGCAAAGCAAAAAGGGCTCCCGAGGGAGCCCTTTGAGACGAGACTGCAGGGCAGTGTAAGGAACACGTCCACATGGCATCGACACCCGGACGGTGCCGCCCATGGGAAGGCCCGCGCCACCTGCATTACATGAGGTTGCCGATTTCGCCGTGCGAGATCTGGCCGGTGCGCACGGCCTCTGCGGCCTGGGCGCGGACTGCAGTGCGGTCGGCCGTGGACTTGTAGGTCACCACGCGGGAGCCGGCAGGCTCGATGCTGTGCGTGCGGGCTTCCGTCACGGCTTCGGCATTGACTTCGGCGCGGGTGCGGTTGGTATCGAATTGCAGTGCGAACTGCGAAGCATCGGCTTCATCGGCATGCGCGCCAAATGCGGCGAAAGCGGACACAGCGGCGATGGAGAGGAAGCGTACGGTCTTGTTCATGATGAAATTCCTTGGGATAAAAAAGCGCTCAAAAAAAAGCCGGAACGAAGTGCCAAGCGCAGATGCGATGAACTGCTGCGTGCCGGGTTCGGTGAGTCGCCTTGCGGGTTTCGGCTCATCGATGGGTTGAACTGTACGCCGCATGTCGCGCCAGAAAAACCACCCAGTCGCCAACTGACCGTTCCAGTATTGAGAACAATCGACGACGAACTCGCGCCCGCCGTACGACTCCACCAGCGCCGTCAAGGCGTGTGCGTTCGTGCGTGAGTGCAGGAGGCCGCCCAAGCCCTTGCACAACCCTCAACCGGCCAGGGCGTCCCGAGGCCCGCACGCGTCGTGCCGAGCCTGGCGCTCCATCCAGGCGATGAGAGCGTCCTTCTCCATGGGCCTTGCGATGTAATAGCCCTGCCCCTCCTCGCACCCCATGGCCAGCAGCGGCTGCCAGACGGACGCGTCTTCGATCCCTTCCGCCAGCACCTTCAGCCCCAGCTTGCGCCCCAGTTGCGCCACCATTTCTGCAATGCGGGCGCCGCGCGGTTCGCCCAGCTGGTGCACGAAGGAGCGGTCGATCTTGATCCGGTCCAGCGGCAGGCGCTCCAGGTAGCTCAGCGACGAGTACCCGGTCCCGAAGTCGTCGATCGCAATCGAGATCCCCTGGGCACGCAGCGCGGACAGGGTGTGCTCCAGAAACTGCGTGGGAAGCACGGCCACCGACTCGGTGATCTCCAGCTCCAGGTGCCGCCCCTGCAGCCCGCTGCGCTCGAGCGCGGCACACACCAGGTCGAAGAACCCTGGGTCCTGAAGCTGCACGGTGGACACGTTGACCGCCATCCGCTGCGGCGCTGCGTTCGCATCCAGCAGCTCGCGCATGGTGGCGCAGGCCGTGGCCAGCACCCACTGGCCCAGCCCGACGATGAGCCCGGAATGTTCGGCCACCGGGATGAACTGGTCCGGCGGGACGAACCTGCCGTCGCTGGTGCGCCATCGCAGCAGTGCCTCCAGCCCCACCAGTGCATGGGTGCTGAGGTTCAGCTGGGGCTGGTACACGAGGAACAGCTGCTGGCCGTCGATGGCCTCTCGCAACTCCGAACGCAGCAGCGCCCTGGCCCGTGCCTCGGCCCCCATCTGCGCGGCGTACTGGAGGTCCTGCCCGCGGTGGTCTCGCTTGGCGCGTTTGAGCGCAATGGTGGCGTCCTTGACCAGGTCCACGCCGGCTTGCGGCTCGGCCGGCAGCAGCACGTACCCGCAGGTAAGCGAAACCTTGTGCGGAACGCCGTCGATGTTCAGCGGCTGCCGCACGCAATCGAGCAGTTGTCTGGGCTGTACCTGCCGCTGGGAGCCGAGCACCCCGAAGGTGTCCGCGCCCAGGCGCGCCAGCAGCACGCCCGGTGGAAGCGCTGCCTCCAGGCACCGGGCCACCTGCTCCAGGAGTCGATCACCGAACCGGTGGCCCATCACGTCGTTCGTGGCACTGAAGTCGTCGATGTCGATCAGCGCCAGCACGTAGTCGGTGGCACCATGCCGCGCGCAGTCATGGACCTCTTCGACAAAGTGCGCGCGGTTGGGCAGGTTCACCAGCGGGTCGTGGTAGGCGCTCTCGTGCAGTCGCCCCAGAAGGCCGCGGTTGTGCAGCAGCGTGCTCAAGTTGGCGCACAGGACATCGAGCAGCTGAGGCTCCAGGCCGCGGTGGTTCCCGGGCACGTCCATGAACACGACGAAGTCCTGCTCGTCCTTGTGCCCGATGTGCAGGGCGAGCCCCCCGGACTCTCCGAAGACGTTGTACCGCCGCTCGATGGAGGCGCACAGCAGGTCCAGCTCCGGCCCCTGCGACAGCAGGTCGAGTGGCAGGCCTGCAAGTTCGGAGAACCTGCCGGCAGCGGCCAGCACATGGTAGTCGCGCCGGCCCTCACCGCGCTGCACGCACACCAGGCCTTCCCGGGGGACCTGGAGCAAGGCGGCGAGCTGGGTGAGCACGGCCGACGCGAACTCGTGGGCGTCCTTGGTTTCCAGCAGCGATGCGCTGGAGCGCACGATCAGCTCCAGGCTGACGCGGCTGGCATCCACGGCGCACAGCTGCTTGTACGACCGAACGGCGGTCACCACCATCGCCAGCAGCCGGTCCGGGGTGAGTTCGGCCTTGGTCCGGTAGTCGTTGATGTCGTACCTGAGCAGTGTCTCCAGGTCCGGCACCTGGCCCGGCTGACCGGTGCGCAGGACGATGCGGGTGTTTCTCAGTCCCGCGCAATGGCGGATGAAGTCGACCAGATCGAGCCCTGCGCTGGGCTGCTCCGACACCACGTCAATGATGACCATGGCGAGGTCGGTCTCGGTGAGCAGCAAGGCCTTGGCTTCATCGCCCGAGAAGGCGTGCATGAACACCAGGGGCCGCTCGAACAGCGTGCGCCCCTCCAGCGCGGCCAGCGTGGCGGCGTGAACATCGGGATCGTTGTCCACCACGAGTATCCGCCAGTGGGTGCCCTGGCTGCGCCCGGCGCGCCGCGCGGCGTCGACGGCAGCCCACCCGGGTTCTGCCCTGCGCAGCTCGGCCTCAGACCACATGCTCGAGGGAGGGCAAGGTCGTGGCCGCCATGCGGACCTGGTTGCGCCCCCCACGTTTTGCGACATAGAGCGCCTCGTCGGCCAGCCCATAGGCGCCGTCGAAATCGCTGCCGGCAGGTGCCCAGCACACGCCGAAGCTGGCCGTCACGCCACTGCCGTCCGGCAAGTCGAAACCATGCGTCTCGATGGCGCGCCGCAGCTCCTGCGCCACGTGTTCGGATTCCGCGCCGCCATGCCGCGGCAGCACGACGGTGAACTCCTCGCCGCCGACACGCCCGATCTGCGCGGTGGCGGGAACGACGGCCTTCAGGCAGGCCACCACCCCCAGGATGACCCTGTCGCCCGTCGGATGGCCGAAGCTGTCGTTGATGCGCTTGAAATGGTCGATGTCGAGCACGACCAGGGCCAGGTCTTCGCGGACGAAGTGGCGGTTGACCCGTTCGATGATGGCCGCACGGTTGAGCACCCCCGTGAGCGGATCGTGGTTGGCCCGGTGCTCCAGCTCGGCCGCCAGGTCCTGCAGCCGGGTGTTCATCTGGTTCATTTCCAGCTCGGCCCTGTCGCTGCGGCGCACCAGCCTGCGCGTCTCCCGCAGCAGCCGCTCGTACGCCAGGATCAGCTCGCCCAGGGTCTGTGCGCAGGCGTCCTGCGCGGCGCTGGCGCAGGCACTGTGGGCCGCTCTCGCGGCCAGGAGCGTCTGGTTCTCCGCATCGAAAAGATCGGGCGCCGGCCCCGTCGCAGTGCTTGCCATTCAAGCAGCTCCCACTGCATGGGTCACGAACTCGATGGCCGGGAAGTCCTCGCTCAACTCCTGGCCGAACTCCAGGATGGTGTCGTCTTCCTCATCGTGGTACCAGTGCAGGACCACCCGGTTGCCGGCCTCGGCCGCGTTGCTCAGCGCCTCGATGAGGTTGAACAGCATCTTGGTGCTGGAGCTGTTGAAGTACGCGAGCGCCACGTTCACCTCCAGCGCGGCGCCGTGCTGCGTGGACAGGAACTCGCCCAGCCGCGTGATGATGTCGCCATAGAAGGCGGCCGCGTTCTCGGGGTAGGACTCGCCCCGCAGGCTCAGCGTGCGCGTGTCAAACTTGAAGTCCACCTCAGGCGAGCTGGGCGTGGGTGCGATGTAGAGGTTTTCCATCAGTAGTCTCGATTCGTTGCGAGCGCTCAGCGCCTAGATGGCCGCCTTCAGGTAGAAGACGGGCGATTGGCCATGGTCATCGTCGGCATCGAAATCAAATTCGAGAGGCTCGCGGGCATCGCGCGCGACGGTGAGGAACCCCATGCCTGCGCCCTTGCTTCCTTCGGGCGTCTCCTCGCGCAGCGTCTGCCGGTAGGCCTGCTTGATCTCCTCGAGCGTCATGCTGCGCAGCGCACTGAGCTTGACGCGCAGTTCCTCGGCCACCAGGCGTTCGATGGGGTTGGCACACAGCAGCGAGAAGCTGCCGTCCTCTTCGCGGCGAATGCACACCGAGCCGTGGCGCAGTTCGCCATTGTTCTGGCTTGCAGGGGTCAGGGAATCCGCCGAGTAGTGGATGATGTTCTGCGCCATCTCGACGAACGAGGAGAACAGCTTGCGCCGCGTGGGAGCGGCAACCCCGGCCACTTCCAGCTGCAGCTTCACCGCATCGGCCATCGCGGCCACGATGTGCTGCGAGAAGTACCCCACGTAGTAGAAGATGACCTGGTGCTGGCGCGCCAGATTGAAGAACGAGCCGTACTTGTTGGCGATCGTGAGGGATGGCATAGGTCGTGGTCTGTCTAGGTGCGAAAGCAAAAGAAGGTCAGGTCATCGCGCCGGTGGTGGTCGCCCTGCCAGACCCGCAGCGCCTCCAGCAGCGCTGCGTTGACCTCTGACGGGGTGTTGTCCTTGTGCTCCAGCAACAGCTCCCGCACGCGGCGCTTGCCCAATGCAATGCCGCGGGCCCCGCCGATCTGATCGATCAGGCCGTCGGTGCTCACGAACACCAGGCTGCCGACGGGCAGGTTCGCTTCCTGGTTCTTCCATGCGTAGTCGAACTCGCTGTCCACATAGCCGACACCCTTGCGCTGCCCCTCCAGCACGTCCACCGCGTCGGCCCCGGGACGCACCACGAACATCGCCAGCCGCGCGCCCGCAAAGATGAGGCGGCCTGCCGCGGGCTCGAACCAGAAGCACGCTGCATCCATGCCATCGTCAGAGCCCGGCGTGCCATCCTGCCCATCCACCTGGCCCAGCATCTGCTTGATACTGCGATTCACATGGCCGAGCAGGCTCGCAGGATCGCGCGGGCCGTTCTGCTCGATGGCCTGATTCAGGCTGGTGGACGCAATCAGGGTCATGAAGGCGCCGGGCACGCCGTGGCCCGTGCAGTCGGCCACCGTGGCGAACCAGCCGTCCGCGTCCGTGCTGAACTGATAGAAGTCGCCGCCCACGATGTCCCGCGGCTGCCACACCAGGCTGGCCGCCGGACAGGCGCGCGCCATGGCGTCGAGCGAGCTGCGCAGCGTGGACCGCTGGATCACGCTGGCGTACTCGATGCTGTGCATGATCTGGCGGTTGCGGGAGGCCTGCATGTCCGCCACCACCCGCATGAGCTGAAGGCCGTTGCCGATGCCCGCATAGGCCCCGTCGCGCGTGATGATGAAGCCGTCGGACAGCGCCTTTTCTCCATACTCGACGGTCTTGAAAGTCAGTGCGTCGATGTCCAGGCCCGCGTCGACGATCAGCGGCTCCTTGTCCATGAACGCGATGCAGCTCTTGCGGCCGTACAGCTCCTGCCGGAACTGCTTGCTCATCTGCGACAGGAAGATGCTCCGGTTGATGAGGCCGATCGGCTGGCTCCCCTCCACCACAGGCAGACTCACGAGGTCGCGGTGGCGGTTGAACACCTCCATCACTTTTTCATTGGTGTCGTCCGTCGTCATGCACGGCACTTCGATGCACAGGTCGGCTGCGCTAGGCTGGCGAAAACGCGGCCGGAAGTCGCTCAGGTACTCAGTGGTTGCGGGCATGGACAGCGCCAGGGAATCGGTGTGAGCAAATGTTACCGACACGATGTTTCGGTTTTGTGACGCCATCACACCGATTCCGCGCCATTGCTCCCGACTGCTGCTACGACCTCCCCAAAAGCGGTCGCGAGCGAATCTTTTCCGACCGCCAGACCAGGCCCTGACGCTGGCCCAGCTGGCGCACGGACACCAACGAAAAAACCCGTCAGCCGCTCGCCGACACTGAACCCGGTGCGCCGGAGCACCGGCCCGTCAATCCGCTGCTTTTCTCAGCACACGCAGCACGTCCGCCACGTCGTAGGGCTTGGCCAGCACCTGGACGCCGGGCATGGACACACGGTTTTCCGAATAGCCGGTGGCCAGCACCACCTTGATGTGCGGAAAACGGCTCACCACCGTGCGTGCGAGATCGATTCCGTTCAGCGTGCCGGGCATCACCACGTCAGAGAAAACGAAGTCGACCTTGGTGCCGGCCTCCAGGCACGCCAGCGCCGCATCGGCGCTCTCGGCCATGATCACGAAGAACCCGCCGCCCTCCAGCGCGGGCGCAACGCTTTCACGCACCAGGGCATCGTCTTCGACGAACAGCAGCGTGCCGCCGCTCACGCCCGCAGCCTCCGGCGCACGCACTGCACTGGCGTGCGGCCCTGCAACCGCCCCTGTCGCCCTGGGCAGGTAGATGTCCACCTGGGTACCCTGCCCTTCGCGGCTGTGGAGCACCAGCGTGCCGCCGGCCTGCCGCGCAAAGCCGAAGGCCTGGGGCAGCCCCAGGCCCGTGCCCTCTCCCACCCGCTTGGTGGTGAAGAAGGGATCGAGCGCCTTGGCCATGATCTCCGCCGTCATCCCGATGCCCGAATCCGAAAACCGCAGCCGGACATAGTCGCCCACCGGCAGGCCCTCGGCCGGGGAGGCACCGGGCTCGTTGCCCACCACCACGCGGATGGTGCCGCCGGACGGCATCGCATCCTTGGCGTTGATGGCGAGATTGAGAAAGGCCAGTTCGAACTGCGTGGGGTCGATGGTGACGGGCCACGCGTCTTGCGACATGCTGACGTCCAGCGTGATGCTGGCCGGAAGCACGTTGTCCACCAGCTGGCGAAAATCCTGGATGTGCTTGGGCAGGCTGACGGTCTCCAGCCGCGCGTCCTGCGTGCGGCCAAACGCACTGAGCTGGCCGGTCAATGCCTTGGCGCGCTGGAGCGCCTTGGTGCAAGTATCGAGCAGCCCCTGCACGCGTTCGGACTCATTGGCCCGTTTGGCCAGTTGCAGCGAGGTGGACAAGGTTTGCAGCAGGTTGTTGAACTCGTGGGCGATGCCGCCGGTCAGGCGCCCCAAGGCTTCCATCTTTTGCCCCTGAAGCAAAGCCTTTTGCGCACGCTCGGTATCGGCGACCGCTTGGGCAACGCGCAGCTCCAGTTCGCGCTGATTCAGCAGCAACCGGTCGCTGACCTGCGCGATGCGCATGCCCACCGCATCGACCTCCACGAGGCCCTGTGATGAGTAGTTCACCTGTTCACCACGGCCCAGTGCCTCCGCCGCCATTTCAAGCCGGTGCATCCGCGAAATGACGCCGGCGCCGATGCGCCGCGCCACGAGCAACGATATGACCAGCAGCAGTACCGCCGCCAGGGCGAAGATGCCAGCGCCCCGGATCGCCGAACTTTGAATCTCGCTCTCGGGGATGCTGAGCACGACGGTCCAGTCGGAGGCGTCAACGCGCTGGTAGAACGTCTTGACGGCCACGCCGTCGAGCGTGACCGAGCGGGTCACGCCTTGGGTGGTCGACGAGAACAGCTTGTGCAGCCGCTCGTCCGACGACTTGCCCACGAACTTGTCGGGATCCCGCGACCGCGCCAGCACCGTCCCCTTGCGGTCGACGATGGTGCTCAGCCAGGTGGCCGGCATGTTTTGCTCCGACAGCAGCGCCTGGATGGCCGTTGCATTCACCCCCATCACCACGAAGTACCGAACGACGCCGCCCTCCATGAAAGGGACCTGGACAACGAAGTCGTACCGCTTTCCGAGCGGCGCGAAAAACACGTCGGACACGAGGGGCGAGAGGCCTCCGTCCCCCTGCATCAGATCGTTGATGTTGGAAGCCCGCTGGGTTGGCAGGGCGGTGCCGAGCGGGACCCGCGTGTTCAGCAGTTGCCGGCCGCTCGTGTCGAACAGGATGATCGTCGTGTCGGGCGTCGGTGCGTTCTTGATGGCGAATTCGTAGAACGTTGCCATGTCGCCGCTGGCCAGCGAAGGTGCATTGGCAATGGTGCGCAACACCCGTTGCCGCGACTGCAGCTCGTTGTCCACCAGGAGCGAGAAGGTGCGCGCCGCCTCCTTCAGCCCCGTCTCCTGCGTGGCCTGCTGTTCCTGGTAGACGTACCAGATGGCCAGCATCGCAGCCACAGACGCAGGCACGAGGACGGACAGGACAAGAGCGAACAGCTGACTTTTGATGCGCATGGCCACAGATCAAGACAGGAATCTGGCGGTACAAACGGGGAGATATCGCGTCCTCGGGGCCACGAGATGGTGGCCGACTATAGCGCCCGCCCTCTGAGGCCGCACACCGGGCTTGGGATAGCCCTAGGCCAGCATCTTGATGCCCTGCTGGATCGACTGCCGCTTCTTCCAGTAGCCTTCCCACGGGTCCTGCTTCTGAAAACTCAGGTACTCCCGCGCTGTCGCTACCGTCCACTGCGCCCCGCCTTGGAGGTCAGACAGCTGATCCCACGCCACGGGCATCGACACGCCCATGCCGGGCCGCGCACGGGCAGAAAAAGCACAGGCGGTGGTCTGCCCGTGGCCGTTGCGCAGGTAGTCGATGAAGATCTTTCCCACGCGGTTCTTGCCACCCATGACGGCCACGAACCTGGAAGGGATGATCCGGGCCATGTGCTTGACGACCGACTGGGAAAAGGCCTTCACCGCGTCGTAGTCGAGCTGCGGCGTGATGGGCACCACCACGTGCAAGCCCTTGCCCCCGCTGGTCTTGAGCCAGCTCTCCAGCCCCAGTTCGGCGAGCATGACGCGGGTCAGTTCGGCCGCCTCTTGCAGCATGGGCCAGGTCACGCCCTCACCGGGGTCCAGATCCAGCACTATGCGGTCAGGCTGGTCGATGCGCGCAATCTTCGAGTTCCAGGTGTGGAACTCCACCACATTCATCTGCGCGGCCGAGACGAGCGCCTCCACCGAGTGGACGGCTAGCAGCGCCGCGTGGTCAGGCCACAGCGCGGGGTCCAGTGCCCTCACGCCCGGCATCTTGCTGTCGGGGTGTTTCTGGAAAAAGAGCTGCCCCGTGATGCCGGTCGGCGCGCGCACCAGGGAGGCAGGCCGGTTCTTGAGGTGCGGCAGCATCCTGTCGGCAATGCTCTCGTAGTAGTGCACCAGATCGATCTTGCGCAGGCCGGTGCTGGGGTCGACCACCCGCTCGGGGTGGGTGATCTTCACGGTGCCGGCCTTGCGCCGCAGAGCGGTCTTCTGCGGCACTGGGGCCTCCTGCTGCCGAGCTTGCGGAGGTTGCAGCGGCGCCTGCCGCTGTTCACGGACGATCGCGCGGGCAGGCTTGTCGGTCCGGATACCCCGGAACACGGCGTGCCGGATGCGCAGATCCGGCGTCCAATCACCAAAAGCCACCTCCACGACCATGGACGGTTTCACCCACCGCTCGCTGCCGGCCTTGCGCCGGGACCATCGCCCCGGCTTGACCTCGTCTGCGCTCACCGGCGAGGTCGCCACCTCCAGTTTGGCCAGCTTGGTGTACAGCTGCCTGCCGGTAGCGGAATCCCAGCCGGTTCCCACCGAGCCCGCGGAGTGCAGCTTTCCGCCCTCGTGGTAGCCCAGCAGCAAGCTGCCGACCTCCCGGGCCGCATGCGACCGGTCGGTGAACCCCAGCACCACGAACTCCTGCCGGTGCTGGCACTTGAGCTTCAGCCAGGTCTCGGTGCGCCCCGACACGTAGGGCGCATCCGCCCGCTTGGCGATCACGCCTTCCAGGCCCATCTGGCACGCGGCGCCGAGCAGCTGGGATGGCGGCGCATCGAAAGACGCGCTGAACCGCACGGTGTCGCTGTGGCGTTCATCGAAGAGCGCTTGCAGCACTGTTCTCCGTGCTGCCAGCGGGACGGCACGCAGGTCCCGGCCGCCCAGGAACGGCACGTCGAACACGAACAACACGATGTCGCGCGGATGGGCACTGTCGATGGCGTTCTGCAACCGGTTGAAGTCCGGAAGGCCTGCGTCGTTGAGCACGACGATCTCACCGTCGAGCCAGGCGCTCGTGAGGCCCAGCGCGGCCACCGCAACGGCCACGGGCTGCAGTTTGGCGGTCCAGTCGTTGCCGTTGCGCGTGAAGATGCGCACCTCTTCGCCGTCGATGCGCACCAGCACCCGGTAGCCATCGAACTTGGTCTCGACGACCCAGTCGCCCTCCGGCACGCTCGCCACCAGCGTGGCGAGCTGGGGCTGCAGCCTGGCGGGGAGCCGGGCCTTGCGGGCCGCCTGCACGGCGTCGGATGCGCCAGGCGCCGTGCGCTGCGGCGCGGCCCCGCTGCCCCGCGGCTCCCGCTCTTCGACGAGGCCGAGCGGCTTGTCGACCACGCTGTCGGGGAGCGCTGTGATGACGTCGTATTCGGCGCGCGGCCGCGCCCAGGCGTCGCCACGCTTCTTGAAGAGCATCCACTGGTCCTGCTTCTTTTCTCCGGGTTTGGAGATGCGCACCAGCTCCCACAGGCCCGCGAGCTTCTGGCCGTGCAACCTGAACAGGACCTTGCCCTTGCGCAGGCCTTCCCGCGCATCGTCCACCGGCTCCCAGGTGCCCCGGTCCCAGACGATGACCGTGCCCGCACCGTACTCGCCCTTGGGGATCGTGCCCTCGAAGGTGTTGTAGTCGATGGGGTGGTCCTCCACCTGGATCGCCATCGACTTGGTGGCGGGGTCGAAGGACGGGCCTTTCGGGACCGCCCAGCTGACCATCACACCATCGAGTTCCAGGCGAAAGTCGTAGTGCAGGCGGGACGCCCAGTGCTTCTGGACCACGAAGTGCAGCGGCTGCGCAGCCCCGGACCGTGGGGCAGGCCGCTTCTTGGGCATGACGCCCGAGGGCTCTGCAGTCTTGGTGAAATCACGCTTGGCGTTGTAGCGGGACAGCGGCGACTCGGCCGGCGCTGCAGGCGCGGGCCGCAGGGTCGCGGTGCGCGAGCGGGCGGGCGCCGGCAGGCTCGCCGCCTTGCGCCGGGCGCGCGCCTTGCCCAGCGAGAGTTCGGCCCACACCGGCGCATGGTCGCTGGCGCCTTCCCGCGCACGCTCTTCACGGTCCACACCGGCATCCACCACCTTCAGGGACGGCCCCGCCAGGATGTGGTCGATGCGAAGACCCGCATCGCGCTCCCAGCGCTTGCGCCGATAGTCCCAGAACGTGAACGGCACACTGGTGCGATGCACCTTGGCAATGGCATCGGTCCAGCCCTGCGCCAGCACCTGGGCAAAGGCGGCGCGCGGCCGGGGCTGCAGCAGCGCGTCGTTGCGCCAGGTATCGGGCTTGTAGATGTCCGCGTCGGTCGGCACCACGTTCCAGTCACCCATCAGTACCACCGGGTGGCCGGAGTCCCAGAGGGCCTGTGCACGCTGCTGCAGGCGGTCGAACCAGCTGAGCTTGTAGTCGAACTTGGGGCCCGGCTGGGGGTTGCCGTTGGGCAGATACAGGCAGGCGAAGAGCACCCCATGGATGGCAGCCTCTACATAGCGTGCCTGCTTGTCCGAGGAATCGCCCGGCAGTGCGGTTGCCACCGCCAGAGGTTCTTCTTGTCCACGCGAGAGGAGCGCGACGCCGTTCCACGTTCGCTGTCCCACCACGAGGGACCGGTACCCTGCGGCTTCGAGTGCCGCAGCCGGAAAGTCCGACGCCGGGCATTTGAGCTCCTGCAGCGCAACGACATCCGGACTGGTGCGGCGCAGCCAGTCCACAAGCAGGTCGATCCGCTTGTTGATGTTGTTGATGTTCCAGGTCGCGATGCGCACGGCGTGAATGGCTTTTTGATCCAGTCGATCATGCTACGGCGCGACCCGCTCAACGGTGTCAGCCAGCAGCGCGACTTGGGCGCAAAACTTCCTGCGGCGGCTGATCGAAGCACCGACCAATGTAAAGCGCCATTGGGACGGCATCGTATGTGGCCAGGCTTCCATCAAAGGAGCGGACGACAAGCACGCAAGAAAAAACTTGCAGCATTTTGTGCTTTCCCTACACTGGCCTGGACGGCATTTGGACGTGCTCGCGGCCATGCGGGGAAAACCTCTTCCCCCACAGGGCGTTGTTCCCCCTCGGGGAGTTGGCGCAAGCCCTGTTGGGTTGCGCAAAACAGGCACGCGATCCGGTCGGTATTTCAAAAGATTGACGACCACAGGAAATCCGATGAAAAGTCTCTCTCTGGCGCAACGGCTTGCGCTCATCAATGGGTCGCTGATCAGCGTGCTCGTGATCGCAGCAGTCATTGTCTGGTCCATGATGGACAAGGTGACGGAGGCAGCGGACCGCGTCAACCTCACCAACGTCCCGCAGCTGGTGACCATCGGGGAACTGGAGCTCAACGTCACCCGCACGTCCTTGCAGCTTCGCCATGCCATCCTGGCCCGCACGCCTGCGGAGCTCGCGGAGACGCTTGCGGACATCGGGGCCAAGAAAAAGCTGCTGCTCGACCATCTGGACCACCTGGGCAAGAACATGATGGACGAGGATGGGCGCCGGGCGTTCGCCCCGCTGCCCTCGCTGATGACGGAGTTCTGGGCCGTGGGCGAGGAGAACGTCAAACTCATACAGGCCGGAAAAAAGGAGGAAGCGTTCGCCTTCCTGGTGGACAAGACCATTCCGGCCCGCAACCGGCTTTTGCAGCCTTTGGCGGCAGAAAAAACCCGCCAAGGCAACCGCCTGGCCTTTCGCATTCAGGAGATCCAGTCGCTGGCATCGCTGGACCGCAATATCGTGATTGCCGTCATGGCAGGCATCGCGGCAGCGCTGCTGGGACTTTCGCTGTACTTGCGTTCCGTGGTGCGGCAACTGGGCGCGGACCCGCATGCGCTCAAGCATGTGGCCCAGTCGGTGGCCGACGGCGACCTGGCCCGCGCCATCCGGCTGCGCGACGGAGATTCGGAAAGCGCCATGGCCGCACTCGCCACGATGTCGCACCGCCTGTCCGACGCCGTGCGCACCGTCAGGCACAACGCAGACAACGTGGCAGCCGCGAGCCAGGAGATCGCCAACGGCAACCAGGATTTGTCGACCCGCACCGAACACCAGGCCAGCACGCTGCAGCAAACCAGCGCCACGATGGAGCAGCTGAGCTCGGCGGTTCGCCAGAACGCCGACAACGCGACCGAAGCGGACCGCATCGCAGGTGTCGCCGCCTCGGTGGCGAACAACGCGGGCTCGGTGGTGCAGGAAGTGGTCAAGACCATGAAGGGCATCCACGACAGCTCCCAGAAGATCTCCGAGATCATCGGCGTCATCGACGGCATCGCCTTTCAGACCAACATCCTGGCGCTCAATGCCGCCGTGGAAGCGGCCCGCGCAGGCGATCAGGGCCGCGGCTTCGCGGTCGTTGCCAGCGAGGTGCGCAACCTGGCGCAGAGAAGCGCCCAGGCCGCCAAGGAAATCAAGAACCTCATCGATACCAGTGTCAGCCGGGTGGAGCACGGCTCAGGCCTGGTCGACAGCGCCGGTGCGACGATGGGCGAGGCGGTGAGCGCCATCCACAAGGTGTCCGAGCTGGTGGCTGCGATCAACACCGCTTGCAGGCACCAGCACCACGAAGTGTCTCAGGTGGTGCAGTCGGTGGTGCACATGGATGCCGCCACCCAGCAGAACGCGGCACTGGTCGAACAGATGTCGGCGGCGGCGCTCAGCTTGAGCACGCAGTCGCAGGAACTGGTGCACGCCGTGTCCGTGTTCCGGCTCGGGCACGAACCCGCCTGAGAGGCCACTGCAGAAACAGCCCAGGCCAGGGCGGGGCGCGCCGCTATCCCCGGACCTTGCAGGCCGCAGCGATCATGCGTTTGTAGGGCTCCCCCGGCACGTCCTTGAACAGCACAGGGGCCTTGCCCTCCGCATAGTCCTCGCGGCCCACGACCTCTCCCTTCCACAGCGGAAGTCCGTAGTACGACAGCGATAGATACCAAGCCGTTTGCGACGGGCAATGCACCACCACCTTCGCATAGTAGGACCGGTACTTCTGGCCCTGGAAGGATGTGCGCGGCCTGTCGCGCGAGACGCGCAGGTCCAGCATCACACGCTGGTCCAATCCCACGGGCTCGGGCTTGACTTCCACCAGGTTCACGCCCGTCTCTTGCGGATCGCCGTACAGCGGAAACCAGAGTTCCTCCCCGGCGCCTGCGGAGGACGCAGCAGCAACGCACAGCAACATCGCGCAGATCATGGTGGGCCTTGGATGGCAGGCGCATGGCGTGGCTGGTGCAGCCAGGCCGTGCCGGAAGCCGGGGGGCGAAGGATTGAATGAAGCGCGCAGTCTACTCCCGCCTGCGCGTCGAAGCTCTGCGCAGTGCCCCATAGTTCATTGCCTGCTGCCACTCCCTTCAAGCCATGGATGAGCGCTGATGCCGTGACGGCACAGTCCTCATGCGGCGCGGGCCATGCCGGCCAGGACCTTGTCCAGAGTGATGGGGTAGTCCCGCACGCGCACTCCGGTGGCGTTGTAGATGGCGTTGGCGATGGCTGCGCTCACGCCGCAGATGCCCAGCTCGCCCACACCCTTGGCCTTCATCGGCGATGCCATGGGATCCACCTCGTCGAGGAAGATCACCTCCTGGTGGGGAATGTCGGCGTGCACCGGCACCTCATAGCCCGCCAGGTCGTGGTTGACGAAAAAGCCCAGGCGCGTGTCCACCGCCAGCTCCTCCATCAGCGCGCCGCCCACGCCCATGGTCATCGCGCCGATCACCTGGCTGCGCGCGGACTTGGGGTTCAGGATGCGGCCCGCGGCGCACACGGCCAGCATGCGGCGCACCCGGATTTCCGCGGTGTAGGCGTCCACAGCCACCTCCACGAAATGCGCGCCAAAGGTGGACTGCTGCGTCTTCTTGTCCAGCACGCCGAATTCGATGGCGTCTTCGGCCGTGATGTCGCCATCAGCGGCCGCCTGCCCCAAGGGCACGCTGCGCTCGCCGGCCTGCACCTGGCCGTCGGCGAACTGCACAGTCGCCGGATCCATGCCCAGCTTGCGGGCGATGGCTTCGCGCAGCTTCACGCAGGCCGCATACACGCCAGACGTGGAGCTGGCAGCACCCCACTGCCCGCCCGAGCCGGAGGACACGGGAAAATTGGAGTCTCCCAGCCGCACCCGCACCCGCTCGAGCGGCACGCCCATCATCTCGGCCGCAGTCTGGGCAATGATGGTGTAGCTGCCGGTGCCGATGTCGGTCATGTCGGTCTCCACGGTGATGAGGCCCTGGCCATCCAGGCGCACGCGGGCCGCCGATTTTTCAACTGGCGCGCCGCGGTAGGCCGCCGCTACGCCCAGACCCACCAGCCAGCGCCCCTCGCGGCGCTGGGCGGGTTGCGGTTTGCGCTCTTTCCAGCCAAAGCGCTCGGCGCCCGTGCGCAGGCACTGCACCAGCTCACGGCGAGAGAAGGGCTTGTCCGCTGCGGCGCTGTCTTTTGTCTGGCCCTTCTTGCCGGTGTCCGGCACGACCTGCGTGTCGTTGCGGATGCGCAGTTCCACGGGGTCGATCTGCAGCTTTTCGGCCAGCTCGTCCATGGCGACCTCCAGCGCCATGTGGCCCGTGGCCTCGCCGGGTGCGCGCATCGCATTGGCCTCGGGCAGGTCCAGCACGGCCAGGCGGGTGGCGGTCATGCGGTGGGGCCCCGCATACAGCCGCCGGGTCTGGTCCACGGCGCCATCGGCAGAGCCCTTGGGCTGGTCTCCCGACCAGCTCTCGTGCCCGATGGCGGTGATGCGGCCGTCCGCGGCAGCGCCGATGCGCACCCGCTGGATCGTTGCGGGCCGGTGGGTGGTGTTGTTGGCGATCAGCGGGCGCTGCAGCGCCACCTTGACCGGCCGCCGGGCCGCTCGGGCGCCCAGCGCGGCCAGCAGCGCATCGGCGCGCAGGAACAGCTTGCCCCCAAAACCTCCGCCGATGAAAGGCGACACCAGGCGCACCTTCTCTTTGGGGATGCCCAGGGTGGTGGCCAGTTCGCCCTGGCCCCAGGCGATCATCTGGTTGGATGTCCACACGGTGAGTTCATCGCCCTTCCACGCAGCCAGCGTGGCATGCGGCTCCATCATGGCGTGCGACTGGTCGGGCGTGGTGTAGGTGGCATCCACCTTCACCGGCGCTGCGGCATAGGCGCCGTCGAAGTCACCGATGGCCGTGTCCGGCGCGTCGCCGTTGATGCTGTCGGGCACAGTGGCCGAGTCCTTGGCCGCAGCCAGGTCGTAGGCGCCCGGGGTGCGTTCATAGTCCACACGCACCAGCTGTGCCGCGGCGCGGGCCTGCTCGAAGGTCTCGGCCACGACCAGGGCCACCGCCTGGTGGTAGTGCACGACCTGTGGCCCGGCCAGCAGCGGGACCGTGTTCATCTTGCCCTGCCCGAGCTTGCCGGCCGTCTGGGCCGTGACAATGGCAAGCACGCCCGGCGCACGGCGCGCCTGCGCCAGGTCGATGCTGCGGATGCGCCCCTTGGCGATGGCCGCGCCCACCACGTGGCCGTAGGCGGGCCGGTGCGCCACATCGTGCCGCTCATAGGCGTAGGGGGCGGTGCCGGTGGTCTTGAGCAGGCCATCGATGCGGTCCACCGGTTGGCCGATGATCTTGAGCTGGTCAATGGGATTGACGGTGGCGGGGGTGTCGAACTTCATGGCGTCAGCTCCTGGCCTGTTGCAGCACGGCAGCGAGCGTGCGCTCGGCCAGTGGCAGTTTGAATGCGTTGTCGTGCGTGGGGCGCGCGCCCGCCAGCAGGCGGTCGGCCGTGGCTTTCGCGCCCTGCGGCAGCAGCGCCTCGGCCGCCCCCACGCGCCAGGGCTTGTGCGCCACGCCGCCCAGCGCCACCCGGCCGCTGCCGTCGCGCTGCACGATGGCGGCCACCGACACCAATGCAAAAGCATAGGACGCCCGGTCGCGCACCTTGTGGTAGGTGTGCGTGCCACCCACCGGGGCGGGCAGCGTGACAGAGGTGATGAGCTCGCCGGGCTGCAGAGCGGTCTCGATGTGCGGCGTGTTGCCGGGCAGGCGGTGAAAGTCCGCAATCGGGATGACGCGCGCCTGGCCTGCGGCATCGACGGTCTCCACCGTGGCATCGAGCACGCGCAACGCCACGGCCATGTCGCTCGGGTGGGTGGCGATGCAGTCCTGGCTGGCGCCGATGACCGCATGCTGGCGGCTGACGCCGCCCAGCGCCGAGCAGCCACTGCCGGGCAGGCGCTTGTTGCAGGGCATGTGGGTGTCGTAGAAGTATGGGCAGCGCGTACGCTGCAGCAGGTTGCCGCCGGTGGTCGCCATGTTGCGCAACTGGCCCGACGCGCCCGCCACCAGCGCGCGGGTCAGCACACCGTAGTCACGCCGCACCCGGGGGTGGGCCGCCAGGTCGCTGTTGCGCACCAGCGCGCCGATGCGCAGGCCACCCTGCGCCGTGGGCTCCACCGTGCCCATGCCGGCAGCGTTCACGTCCACCAGGTGCACGGGCGTCTCTATCTGCAGCTTCATCAGGTCAAGCAGATTGGTGCCACCGGCAATGAAGCGGGCGCCGGGCCGTGCGGCCAAGGCGGCTGCGGCCTGCACGGGCGATGTTGCGCGTTCGTAGGTGAAGGGGGTCATGTGCGAGCCCTCCCCGCCACGTCGGTGATGGCATCAATGATGTTGGAGTACGCGCCGCAGCGGCACAGGTTGCCGCTCATCCGCTCGCGCAGTTCGTCGGCCGAGACCAGGGGCTGGGCCACGATGTCGGGACTGGCATGGCTGGGCATGCCCTGCCTGATTTCGTCGAGCACGCCCACAGCCGAGCAGATCTGCCCCGGCGTGCAGTAGCCGCACTGGTATCCGTCGTGCCGCACAAAGGCCGCCTGCAAGGCGTGGGGCGCCTTCGGTGTCCCCAGGCCCTCGATGGTGGTGACGCTCGTGCCCTCGTTCATGACCGCCAGGCTGAGGCAAGACACCACGCGCCGTCCGTTCACCAGCACGGTACAGGCGCCGCACTGGCCGTGGTCGCAGCCCTTCTTGGTACCGGTGAGCTGCAAGTGCTCGCGCAAGGCATCCAGCAAGGTGGTGCGCGTGTCCAGGTGGAGGGTGTGCTCCGTGCCGTTGACCTTCAAGGCCATGCGCTGGTGTGGCACCTCGGGCACGGGTGTGGGCGGTGTCTGCGCCCCCGCCTGGCCGGGCACCGCGGTCATGGCGGCTGTGGAAGCACCGGCGATCAGCAGGCCCCTCCGCGAAACAGAAAGCTGGGTATGGTGGTCCATGGGTGTGTCCATCGTGTCGTCGTGGGGATGTGCACGCCGCAGCAGGCACATCGAACAGCATCACCCGATGGACAGACTTCTTGTGTAGGTCGAGGGCGCAGTTTGGCCGGCGCCACATGCCGTCGGCAGGGGGCTGCACGGGGTGATGGACCATGGGCCATGCCCCGACACCGGCCCGCCGCGCGCCTGGCCATCCGCCGACCGCGGGGTGGCGAGGGCCTGTGGTCAGTGCTTGAGAAGTTCGTCGATCTTGTTCGCGAGCGCGGCCATTTCGAAAGGCTTGGTCAGCACCCGCATGTTCGCATCGAGATGCCCGTTGCCAACGGCCGCCGTCGCTGCGTAGCCGGTGATGAACAGCACCTTGAGCCCCGGGCGGACGACCCGGGCGGCATCGGCGACCTGCCGGCCGTTCATGCCTCCGGGAAGGCCCACGTCCGTCACGAGCAGGTCCACCCGTCGGCCCGATTGCAGCACCGCCAGCCCGGAGGGCCCGTCCTGCGCTTGCAACACCTGGTAGCCGGCCAGGCCCAGGGCCTCGGCCGCCACCACGCGAATCGCTTCCTCGTCGTCGATCAACACGATGACCTCGCCACCGCCCGTGGCGGATTCCTCATCGGCGGCCAGCGGCTGCGGCGCGGCCACTGCGCCGACATGGCGGGGAAAGTACAGCTGGATCGTCGTGCCCCGGCCCACCTCGGACTGCACCCGCAGTTGGCCGCCCGATTGCCGAACGAAGCCGTACACCATGGACAGCCCCAAGCCTGTGCCCTGCCCCAGGGGCTTGGTGGTGAAGAAGGGTTCGAACGCTCTCGCGACCACGTCGGGCGCCATGCCCGACCCCGTGTCCGACACCGCCAGAGAGATGTACTCGCCCTGCGGCAGCTCGCGCGCGCGCGCCTGGTGGCTGTCGAGCCACAGGTTGGCGGTTTCGATGGCCAACCTGCCACCCTCCGGCAGCATCGCATCGCGGGCATTGATGCACAGATTGAGGATGGAGTTCTCCAGCTGCGACGCGTCCACGTTGGCGGGCCACAGGTCGTCTGCCAGCACCACGTCGACGTGGATGGAGGGGCCTACGGCGCCACGAACGATGTCTTCGACCCCGGCCACCAGCCGGTTGACATCGATCGGCTTGGGATCGAGGGTCTGCCGCCGCGAGAAAGCCAGCAGGCGCTGCGTGAGGGTGGCGCCGCGCTTGACCGATGCATGGGCCGTGCCGATGTACTTGGCCAGACCGTCGTACTGCCCCAACTCCACGCGGCGCGACAGCATCTCGAGATTGAGCGATACGGCGTTCAGGAGGTTGTTGAAATCGTGGGCGATGCCGCCGGTGAGCTGGCCTACGGCCTCCATCTTCTGCGCCTGCCGCAGCAGCGCCTGGGCCTCGGCCAACTCGCGCTCGCGGGCCTTCTGCTCGCTCACGTCACGGCCCACCGCCACGAAATAGACGCCACCCGGCTCTGGTGACACCGTCCATTCGATGTGTTTCCATTGCCCGTCGGCAGAGCGGATGCGGTTCTCGAACCGCGTGGGATCGCCGGTCTGCCCCATGGACTCCAGCGCGGCCAGCGTCACGCCCGCATCCTCAGGGTGCATGAAGTCCACATAGGGGGTGGCCAGCAACTCCTCGGGTGCAAAGCCCAGCACCGCCGTCCACGCGGGGTTCACCGCGGTCATCATGCCTTCGTAGTTGGCCCTGGCCAGCATGTCGGAAGAGAGCGCCCAGAGCCTCGAGCGCTCTTCGGACGCTGTCTTGTCCTGCGTGACGTCCCGCGCCGAACACCGAAACTCGTTGCCTTCAGGCACCGCGATCCACGACAGCCAGCGGTAGTTTCCATCCTTGGCACGGTAGCGGTTCTCGAACCGCAGCACCGGCTCGCCGCGCTGCAGCTGCCTGAAGGCCTCCTGGGTCGCGGGCATATCCGCGGCATGGACGAACGATTCGAAGCTCCGGCCCAGGCTCTCTTCCCGGCTCCACCCCAATGTGCGCGTCCAAGCCGGATTGACATCGAGAAGGCGCCCCGCACCGTCTGCCACCATCATCACGTCGGGTGTCACCGACCATGTCCGCTCGCTTGGCCGCGGGCTGCCGTCGGAGTCGCCCTGGCGGGCTGCGTTGTACTCGGCGGGTTGTTCCATGTTCGCTGGTGGCATCAAGGGTTTCAGATCGGAAATCGTAGCCTAGCGGCGACGGCTTGCGCCTGCACCCCGCACTGCGGGTGGTTTCCGCCCATTCTCCCCGCTGCCGAGCCGTTGGGCTGTGAAGCTATCCAAGTCCTTCCCCGAGATTGCAGAAATGCAGCTGGGCATCGCGCCTGGATTCCGCCGAAACCCATCGGGGTTGCGCCAAGCTCCCCGCCACACACACCCGCCTCAGAAGGCTTCCCAATCCACATTGCCTGCGGCAGCAGCCAGCTGGGGCGCCGCGAACACAGGTCGCGCATCGGGCCTCCGGCCCGCGGCGATGGTGCGTGCATTGGCGGGCTTGCTCAATCGCACAGCCGCAGTCGGCGCGGGCGCCGCCGCGGGTACGGAGCCGAACGCGGCCTCACGCTCGTCGGAGAGCTTGAAGAAGTCGACAGCGCGCACCAGTTCCAGCGCCTGATTGTTCAAACTGCTGGCGGCAGCGGCCATCTCCTCGACCAGCGCGGCATTTTGCTGGGTCACCTGGTCCATCTGGGTCACCGCCTCGCCGACCTGGGCCACGCCCTGGCTCTGTTCGGTGCTCGCCGCGCTGATCTCACCCATGAGGTCGGTGACGCGCTTGATCGAGCCCACCACTTCGCTCATGGTTTCGCCAGCCTGGTCGGCAAGGGACGCACCTTGGCTCACGCGCTCCACACTGGCGCCAATCAAGGCCTTGATCTGCTTGGCCGCATCAGCCGAGCGGCCCGCGAGGTTCCGCACTTCGGAGGCGACCACAGCAAAGCCCCTGCCCTGCTCTCCGGCGCGGGCCGCTTCGACTGCGGCGTTGAGCGCCAGAATATTGGTCTGGAATGCAATTCCATCGATGACGCCAATGATGTCGGCAATCTTCTGGCTGCTTTCATTGATCTCGCGCATCGTGGCCACGACCTGGCCGACCACCTCGCCGCCATGCACGGCCACCGACGAGGCGCTCATTGCCAATTGGTTGGCTTGCCGTGCATTGTCCGCGTTCTGGCGGACTGTGGAGTTCAGCTCCTCCATGGATGCCGCGGTTTCCTCCAGCGCACTGGCCTGTTGCTCCGTGCGGCTGCTCAGGTCGCTGTTGCCCTGAGATATTTCTGAAGATGCAGTGGACACGCTCTGGGAGTTTTCGCGCACCAGGCCCACGGTACGAACCAGGCTTTGCTGCATGCTTTGCAGCGAACCCAGCAGTTCCCCCATCTCGTCGCGGGAGGACACCTGGATGGTGGCCGTCAGGTCTCCCGCAGCGACCCGTTGCGCCACCCCCACCGCCACGGCCAAAGGGCGTGTGATGGAGCGCACCAGCCATATGGCGGCGGCGACTGCCATTGATATGGCGACGATCGCAATGATCAGCAAAGTTTTTTGAGCGTTTGCGTAGGCTTGATGAGCACTATCGCGCGAAGCATCGGCTCCTTGACTGTTGAGTTTGACGAGCTCGTCCAGCTGAGCCTTGATCTGGGTGTGGAACTTCAGGGACTCGCCGTCCAGCACTTCACGCGCCTTGTCGTTCTCGTTCCTGCGCGAGAAGTCCAAGGCATGGTCGTTGGCCTCCCTGTATTGGCGCCAAGTTTCCGAGAAGCGTTCATACAACTTTTGCTCTGCGGGACTGCTGATCAGCTTCTCGTACTCGCTGCGGAGCTTGCCGACCGCGCTGCGGTCCGCCTCGATCCGCTGGTCGATGCTGGCCATGGTGGCAGCGTCGGTGTTCAACACGTGGTTGAGCAGATCTATGCGCAGTTCCTTGACCTTGGCATCGAGCGCATTGGCAGTCCGCACGCTGGGCAACCAGTTGTCCGCGATATCAGTGGTCGCAGCATTGACCAAGCCCATCTGTAGCAGCGCCACGACGGCCAGCCCCACGAGCAAAAGCACCAGCAAGCCGAAGGTGCCGTAGAGACGTGTGGAAATCTTCAAGTTTTTCATAAGTGATGCCCCTCTTGGGTATGACGGCCTCTGGTGGCCCATGAGCTCTCGGGCGCACCCGCAGAGCTCACAGACCTCTTACTTCTTCTTCGAATACCGCCCCGGCGCTAACCGTGGGTTCTGGCAGGCTGCGAAATCCGAATTCATTTAGATCATATTTATCATTTCTTAAGCGAAACTTACGGAGAAAGGCAGTTTTTGACATTGCGATGTCATGAAAGCCAACGGCCATGCCTTGCTCAAAACGCCGGCAAAAATCATTGATGGCGTGAAAAATTCGCACAACGCGCAATTTTTTTCGATCTTTAGCAGCCTTCGAGCAGTAATTCTGCATTTCGTCGGCGTCAGAACGGTGCACTGCACAGCCAGAGTCTTGATCCAAGTCAAAAACTGCAAAATCATATTTGACATCTCCCAGGCGATAGAATTATCATTTAAGCAACTTGAAGATGATTTCAGACAGCCGCGACTGCGGACAGACCACTCAGCGAAGGAGCCAAGATGCGAAACAACCACCCAGTCAGCCAAAGAGAGTTCACATTCCCCGCGAACGAAACCCTGGTGTCTGTGACCGACCTGAAGGGCCGCATCACCTACTGCAACCGGGCCTTCGTGCAGGTCAGCGGGTTCCAGAGAGAGGAGTTGCTGGGGCAGCCACACAATCTCGTGCGGCACCCTGACATGCCGTCGGAAGCTTTCCGCGACATGTGGGAAACGATCCAGTCCGGCGTGCCATGGACGGGTATCGTGAAGAACAGGCGCAAGGATGGCGACCACTACTGGGTTCAAGCGAATGCCACTCCGATGATGGACGGCAACCAGATCACAGGCTTTCTTTCGGTGCGCACGACCCCGACGAGGGAGCAGGTGCGGGCAGCAGAAGCCTTCTACGAGATACTGAACCGGCAGAGCAATTCAGGCCGGGCCAGCTATGGCCTGCACCGCGGCGCCATCGTGCAAAGGGGCCTGCTCGGGCGCATCAAGCGCCTGGCCCACCCCTCAGTGGCCAGCAAGGTGATGGCCGTGCAGGCGGCCGCTGCAACGGCCACCGTGACCCCTGCCCTGTTGGGTGCCGCCTGGTATGTGACTGGCGCCGTCGCAACGGCCGCGGTGCTCGGGAGCTTCGCGCTGATCCGCGCCTTTGCCGTCAGTCCACTGCGTCGTTTGGTCAGGGACGCCAATTGCCTGGCATCCGGCGACCTGTCGCACGCAGTGGAAACCGGTGCGAGCGACGTCGTGGGCCAACTGCAGCAGGCGCTCAACCAGGTCAGCGTGAACCTGCGCACCGTGGTCAGCGATGTCCGTGAAGAAGTCGGTCATCTGGACATCGCCGTCCAGGAGATAGCCTCTGGAAACAACGACCTCTCGGCGCGCACTGAAGCGCAGGCGGGCAACCTGCAACAGACTGCCGCCTCCATGGAACAGATCAACGGCACGATCCAAAATAGCGCCAGCTCCGCCAACCACGGAGCCCACATGGCGCACACGACTGCCGAAGTCGCTCGCCGCAGCGACGAAGCCGTGCAGAGCCTTGCGGCCACCATGCAGGACATTGCTGCCTCCTCCAAGCGCATCGAGGACATCATTCAATTGATCGAAGGGGTTGCTTTCCAGACCAACATCCTGGCCCTCAATGCCGCCGTCGAAGCCGCACGCGCAGGAGATCAGGGCCGCGGATTTGCAGTGGTGGCTTCGGAGGTTCGCGCCCTGGCGCAACGCACGGCCACAGCCGCGAAGGACATCAAGGATTTGATCATCGAATCCGGGACGCGCGTCACGGCGGGGGTGACCAGCGCCGCACAAGCACGCGAACGCATGCAGGCGGTTCTGGAGTCCATCGGGAAGGTGAACTCGGTCCTGGATGAAATCAGCACCGCGGCCGGAGAGCAGAAGGTCGGCGTCTCCCAGATCAACGAAGCGGTGTCCCACATGGATTCCATCACGCAGCAAAACGCGTCGATGGTGGAGGAACTCGCCGCCGCGGCGCAATCCGTGCACGGCCAGGTCCAGGGCGTGAGCAACTCCATGCGACTTTTCCGCCTGAAGTCGGGTGAAACGTCCTTGAGCCAGATCGATGCCGTCGGGCTGCGCCGATCGAATGCATCGCCCCAGCTCATCTCGGCCTAGAGGCTCACGACCACAAGACGGTTGTGGATGGGCGGTGAGCCCCCTGGCCACTCCAATTTTTTACCCGTTCTCATCTCCCGCATCCCGGGGCCCGGATGACGGACACACAGCAGACATGCAAGAGGCAGCCATGAAAACCGTATTGATCGTTGAAGACCATGTAGACATTCGAAAGCTTCTGAAGATGACGATGGAGTTCGAGGATTTCGACATCCATGAAGCAGCGAACGGCGAGGCGGGCTTGCAGATGGCACGCGACATCTTGCCGGATGTCGTGCTGCTCGATGTCATGATGCCGGGCGCTCTGTCGGGCCTCGACGTGTGCAGGTGCATCAAGTCCAATCCTGCGCTCAAACATACCAAGGTGATCATGTTGACCGCCCGCGGCCAGGCGGAAGATCGGCGCGACGGCGAAAAGGCCGGTGCTGACGAGTATCTGGTCAAACCATTCAGCACCTTGCAGGTCCTGGAAGCCGTCTACCGCGCGGAAGCAGCGGCATGACTGCCGTCCGAACGACACCGCTGGCGCCCCGGGAAGAGCCCCGCTGCTTTGCAGAAGAGGCGGCCGCGCAGATGGAGCGCTTCGTTGAAGACTTCGGTCACATGTACAGGGAGCGCAACGAGGCATTGCGGGAGGTCACACGCGCGCACCATGAAGCGCTTTTGCACCTCTCCATGGCGGCAGAGTTCCGCGACGACGACACATCCGTTCATATCATCCGGATCGGATATCTGGCCGAAGCACTGGCGCTGCATCTGGGGTCCACACCAATGTTCGCGCGCATGCTTCGCCGTGCAGCCCCCATGCACGACATCGGAAAGATTGGCACACCGGATCACGTCCTGAAAAAGGCGGGGCCGCTGACCGACGAAGAGCGCGCCGTGATGAAGCAGCATCCCGAAATGGGCGCCAAGATCCTCAGCAGCTCGCGCGTTCCCGTGTTCCGCCTGGCCGCGGAAGTCGCATTGACGCACCACGAGCGCTTCGACGGAACAGGCTACCCCAAAGGCTTGAGCGGTGAGGCCATCCCGCTCTGCGGCCGCATCACCGCGGTGGCGGACTTCTACGACGCGCTGACCATGGACCGCGTCTACCGCCCTGCGTTCAGCGCGGAGAAAGCGCTGGAGATGTTGGTGGAGTTGCGCGGCACGGCCTTCGACCCCGTCGTGGTGGATGCGTTCGTCGACAACATCGCCACGCTCGACGCCCTGCGCCTTCAGATCACTCGGGACCGCCCGACGTTTTCGGACCTCATCGACGCGGCCTGAAACCCCATTTACACACTCAGGACTCCGACCATGCCTTCACTCCCGCGCTCCTACTCTGTGGCTTTCGCGTTCTGCATGACAGCTGCTTTTCCTGCTACGGCTGGCACCGTGCTGGACAAGGTTCAAGGCCAGCGTTCCGTTCGCATCTGCATCTGGCCGGACTACTACGGAATCACTTACCGAAACCCGCGCACCCAGCAACTGGGTGGCATCGACATCGAACTGTCTGCTGCACTGGGCAACGACCTGAAAGCGAAAGTGGAGTACGTCGATTCGTCCTTTGCCACGCTGATCGACGACCTGCGCGGCGACCGCTGCGACGTGGCGATGTTCGCCATCGGCATGCTGCCGCAGCGCATGGCGGCGCTCAAATTCACCCAGCCCTACCTGAGCAGCGACATCTACGGTGTCACCACCAAAAGCAATGCCGTGGTCAAGGAGTGGGCTGACATCGACCAGCCGGGGGTTGCGGTGGCGGTGCAGACGGGAACCTTCATGGAGCCGGTCATGACAGAGCGGCTCAAGCACGCAAAGGTCGTGAAGATCTCTCCGCCAGCGACGCGTGAGCGGGAACTGGAAAGTGGCCGCGTCGATGTGTTCATGACGGACTACCCCTACAGCCGCCGCCTGCTCGACAACGCAGACTGGGCGCGCCTGGTGATCCCCCCCAAGCCTGTGTTCGTGCTTCCGTATGCCTATGCCGTCAAACCCGGCGACGATGCCTGGCTCAAGACCATGGATGACTTCGTGGTCCGGATCAAGCGCGACGGCCGCTTGGCGGCGGCGGCGGCTCGCAACGGACTCAGCAGCATTGTGATGCCATGATGCGCCTTGGTGGCTTGCAGGCCTGGCGGTCCAGCCCGGCACGTTCCTGCCCACGAAGAACCGGGCTCGCTGTCTTGTGCCTCTTTTCAGGTGTCTTCGGTGCCGCCGCGGTGTTTTTCGCCGCGGTGGGCGTGGCAATCCTTGCCCCCGAAGAGGCCGCGCACCAGGGAGAAAGCCATGCCCGCGCTGCGGTGGATCTGGCTGAGGAGCAGGTCAGTCGCACGCTGCGCATCGGCATGTTGGCGCTCGACCATCTCGGTGATAGGCTGTCTTCGCAAGCGCAGCCGCTTGGCGCCATCTCGCTGAACGAGGCATTGAGAAATGTGCTGGCAAGCGCCCCCTCTCTGTGTGGCGCCCTCTTGCTGGACGAGGAAGGACGTGTGCATGCAAGCACTCGCACTGGCGAGCAGGGTCAATTCGTGGATCTTCATGGTCTTGGTGCAATGCCATCCGGTGAGAGGGGCGTTACCGGCGCCTTCTCTGCCGGGTGGAGCACCCATGACTGCCCATCGGATGCCCGTACTGTGATTTTTCGCTCGCCGCCCCATGCACTTGTCCTTCACCATTCCTTTCTCAACAGCGCGAGGGGGCGTATGCACCTGCTGGCCCTGATCAATCCCCAGGCCTTGCTGCAAGATGGCGCATCGCACCAGGGCCGTCCTGATTTTCAGTACTCGTTGGCGACAAGCGCTGGCCTGATCGTTGCGAGCACTGGGGCCTCAATGCCCGCTCAAAGCCGCATCAGCGCACTGCCAGTGGTTGGCCATCCTGCTTCGACAGGCAAGGCTGACAGCTACATCGGTCGTGGCGTTCAAGGCAGCCAGCAAGTGGTTGCATTTCGCTCGTCGGAGATTTCGCCGCTGGTGGTGGTTGCTGAAATACCGGTGCGTCTCGCCATCGGACAGAAGCACGATGGCCTTGCGAAATGGCTGTGGGCGGGCGTAGGCTGGAGCTTCGCATCCCTGGTGCTCGCACTCGTCCTGAGCGAGCCAAAGAACCTGGCAAGTGAAGGCTAGCGATGTTCATCACCTCACGCTCTCCGCTGCGCCGCATGCCGTCGTTTTCGATACGGCAACTGAGCACGGTCGCCCTCCTGTCGGGCGTTTTGCTCACGCTGGGGGTAGGGCTGGCGACCACCTGGGTGGCGTCCACGGACCGCAACCAGTTGATCCAGGCCGATCGAGAGAAGGCCGAGCTGCTCGCGCGCATGCTGGAAGATCAAACCACGAGGACCATGGACAGCGCGTTCTTCGTACTGGCTACGCTTGCGGAGTCGCGGGTGTTTGAGGACATCATCGAAAGCCCGTCCCGTGGCGACGAAGCGCTCAAACATGCCCTGCTTGGTGTCCCCTTCATGAGAGGCCTCTTGGTCATCAACGGCGAAGGCCGGATACTGGCCAGCAACTCGTCGGACGAGCTGGGCATACAGATAGACATGCGCCGGCTGGGTCCTTTGCCCGCGGACGACAAAAACGCCATCGGACCTCTGATCGCAGGACGAGGGATCAGTAGCCTGGCCTCCGTCACAGGCAAGATCGCGGCACCCAAGGGACTGGGCTTCATACCGCTGCTGCGAAAGCTCAAGACACTGAACCAGCAGTCCGTCTATGCCGTGGGCCTCCTGAACCCGGACGCGCTCGCCAACATCCAGCAGCTTGCCGTCGAGAAAGCTGGCTACAGTTCGGCGGTTGCGACCTACAAGGGAGAGTTTCTGGCCGGAGCGGGGACGATCACCCTGCCGACCAGCGGCATGCAGTCGCTCCCCATTTTCCAAGAGCATCTCCCTGCGCGCGAACACGCCAGCTTCATTGGCAGAGGACTGGGTGGGGAGCAGCAGATCGTGGCATTCCGCGTCTCCAGGACACACCCTGTCGTGATCGTGGTGGAGGAACCGCGCGCGCTGGCGCTGAGCCGGTGGCTGGACGACTCCGTCGGTTACCTCTGGCTGGGCGGTGGTGCGTGCGCATTGATGCTGCTCCTGTCGCTGGTCGCATGGCGCGGCTTGAGGCTGAGGGAGTCCGCCCAACTGCTGGCTGAGGATGCGCAAAACAGGATCGCTCAGAGCGAGCGAGAGCTTGCCGTGCTGATGCAAAGCGTGCAGGAGGTGATCTTTCGCACCGATGAAAGTGGCCACATCACCTTCGTGAACGCCCAGTGGATAGCGCTTGGCAGCCATGGACAGACATCGCCAGTCGGCCGTCCGCTGCACGAGCTGGTGGAGCCCCGGTCACAACAGTCCGTAGCCCAGCTGTTCCAGAACGGAGCCAGTGGAAAGGCACGCCATTGCCAGGCGTCGGTCCGTCTTGATGATGGCCGTAGGAAGCTTTTTGACATGGCACTGGTCCCCTTGCTCCACGAGGGGCAAGTAGTGGGTTTTGCCGGCAGTGCGGTCGACGTTACCGAGCGGTGGATCGCTCAGCAAAAGCTGCGAAGCGAGCTGGAGTTTCGCGGACTGCTGCTGGAAATGAACCCGCTTCCGATCTCCATGACGGACATGGATGGACGCCTGCTGCTGGTCAACCGCGCCTGGGAGGAATACAAGGGACGACGGCGCAAAGACGTCATCGGGCTGCGCCTGCAGGACTTCTTGCCCTCGGAAGAAGCCGTTGTGCACGAAGCGGCCGACCAGCAACTGAAGCGAGAGCGTGGCACGGTCCGCTTCGAAACGCGCGTTCTGAATGGAAACCAGTCCTGGCGCGACACCCGGGTGACCAAGGCCATCGTGGCCGACTCCGAGGGTGTCTCCACCGGCATTCTGTGCACCTTGATGGACGTGAGCGATTTCCGTGAGGCTGAAAGGGTGACACGCGAAGCGAGGGACTCGGCCGAAGAAGCATCTCGTTCGAAATCAGAGTTTGTCGCCAACATGAGCCACGAGTTGCGCACGCCTTTGCAATCCATCATGGGATTTTCAGAACTGGGCATGTACCGCGCCAAAGCGCACCCAGCCTTCGCTGCCATGTTCGAGGACGTTCACCGCGCGGGTGAACGCATGCTGTCCCTGGTGAACGATTTGCTCGATGTGGCCAAGCTGGAAAGCACGGTGGGAACCTTCCATCTGGAAAAGGTCGATTTACGCGGGGTCATACGGCCAGTGCTTCGGGAGTTGCAGCCCTTGCTGGCGCAGCGCAGGCTCCTGCTGGATCTGAACCTGGGCGACGCGCCATTGACCGCAAAGGTCGATCCCGTGCGCTTTGAGCAGGTCATCCGCAATGTGGTGGCCAACGCCATCAAGTTCTCACCTGAAGAGTCCCAGATACAGATCCATGCCAGAGTGGACAGCCAGGGGCAGATCCGCATTGCGGTAGGCGACAGCTGCCCTGGCATACCGCCCTTCGAACTCACCACGATTTTCGAGGCGTTCAAGCAGTCCAGCACCACGAAGGATGGATCGGGCGGCACCGGCCTGGGTTTGGCCATCTGCAAAAAGATTCTTGAAGCCCTGGGCGGCCAGATCTATGCCGAAAACCGGCAACCGCATGGCGCGGTATTCCATATCACCCTCCCCGCGCGCACCAGTGACACGATGCCTGCGGAACTTAACTGAAGACTCCACCTTACCGGCCATCTGCGCATATGAACACATCGACAACCATCAGCAACGTACGCCCCACGACAACGGGAGAACATCTGGCATTCTGCCTGGGCGACCAGGAGTATGGCCTCGCCATCTCGGGAGTACGGGAAATCCGCTTCTATGAATCGCCTACACGCATCGCAGGGTCACCCACCCATATCCTGGGTGTGCTGGACCTTCGAGGTGAAAGCGTGCCGTTGATCGATTTGCGCGTGTGCCTCGGGATCACCGCCCTCTTCACTGCGAGCACTGTCACGGTGGTCGCGAATGTAGGCAACGACACTTTTGGGATGGTCGTTGACTCGGTGTCGGATGTGGTCGAGCTGACCAGGGATCAAATCCGCGAGGTGCCCGGCATGGTCGGTACGGAAGACTCGCACGGGGTCATCGGCATCGCACAGGTCACGCACGAGGGCTCGCACCGCACCCTGCTGCTCCTGGACGCTTCCCAGATGATTTCGAGGATTCGCGACTGCGCGTCCCTCGACCTCTCCGTGGCGTGCTGACAGATGCCCGCCGTCCGGCTGTCCCGCCATATGGCTCGCCCATGGACACCCAGCAAACCAAATGTTTCAAAAAAATTCATTTTGATCATTTCAATGCGAGATAAATAGCATTGTTTTTACCTAAAATGGTGTGCTCATGAAAAATGACACACCTTTCGACGGATCGACTGCTGGCGACCAACTGACTACGTTTGAGGCCGCGCGGATGTTGGGCATGGCGGTGCGCTCCGTGCAACTCATGGTGGATCGCGGCGAGCTGCAAGCCTGGAAGACACCGGGTGGGCACCGGCGCATTTCGCGGGATTCGGTCGACCAGTGGCTGCGTTCGCGCTCCGGCGGTACGCACCCAGGCCCAGGTGCACGCGCAAGCACTGCGCTCGCGCAAGAGCCGTTCACTCCTGCAGGCCGGACGGCACAGGAGACGGTTGAACGCAAGGCCCAAGCCTCCGGTGCCGTGAAGATCCTGCTGATCGAGGACTCCATCCATTTCCAGAACCTGGTATCCCTGCTGATCAAACAGCACTTCCCAGACTGGCAGCTGCACATCGCCAATGACGGCATTGCCGGGCTGGCGATGTATGGCCAGATCCAACCCGATATCTTGATCGTGGATCTTCTGCTGCCCGGCATTGATGGCGGAGCACTCATCATGACGCTGCGCTCGCATCCCCAGTTCACCCACAGCAGCCTTGTTGTCGTGACTTCGCTGGACGAATCCCAACGCGCTCCCTATGCGTTTGCGCTCGACGGCGTGGATGTCATCCACAAGCCCCGCTTGGTCACCGAGCTGCCTTTGCTTCTGGCACGCGGACTGGATGCCAGCGCCGCTGTCGCGCTCCATCCATGACACACGCCGGGGACACTCCGGTCCGGCGTGTGCTGGTGGTGGAGGATGATGCTTCGATCGCACGCTTCATCGGCATGGCCCTGGAGGACCAGCAGGTTGATCTGGTCGTCTGCGCAGACGCGGAGAGCGCTCTCACATCGCTGGACGAACGGCCTGTGCGGCTGATCATTACCGATTTGATGCTGCCAGGGGTATCTGGCTATGAGTTGGTCGAACGGCTGCAGCACCACCCCGAAAGACTCGGAGCGGCGAAGATCGTGGTCTTCAGTGCAGGCATGAATGCAGGTGTCGAGAATGGGCTCAAAGGCATGGGCGTATGGCGCATCTTGTACAAGCCCGCGTCCGTGGCGCAGCTGCAAAGCTGTGTGCAGGACGCACTGGCTGAGGAGCGAAACAAACCCGCCACGGCGGTCCCGACGTGCCGCGAGGCCCCCGCGGCCGAGGACGGCGACTTTCTGAATACCTATTTCGGTGGGAATGCCGCACTGTTTCGCGAATACAAAGCCATGTGCGCAGCCCAGTTTTCCCAAGACTTGAAAGACGGGGATACCGCTTTGCACGCGGGAGACCTGGGGGCGCTGCGTCGGCTGGCGCACAGCCTGCGCACCGTGCTGCGTACATTGGGAGCGGCAGAGGGCGCCTCCATGGCGCAACGGCTCGAAACCGTGGCCGCCACCGGCGATGCCACCGCCTCGGCCACTGCGTGGGCCCCGTTGCGACGTCTGCTTTTCAGCATGGCCGACCACTGACTGCCGGGAGCCGCCATGCCGCGCGGTGGCCACATCAGGATGATGGCCTTGAGCGCTCGCCCTGCACGGTTCTATCGCCGATGGTGCTGCGCCAGCGCGGAGAGCCGGCGTCGCTCTCCGCGACCCGACGGCCCACGGCAACTTGATCGCATCCGTGCGCCGGACAGGTGTGGGCGCAACTGATGGCTAAAACGCCGCGGAGTCCGCGTGCGCACGCAGCCAGGCGACGATATCGGCCGTCACTTCAAGGCGGTGGGTCTCGTTCAAGATTTCGTGGCGGGCACCCGGGTACAGCGTGACCGTCACATCGGCAATGCCGGCATCGCGGTAGCGCTGCCCCAGCAGCTGGATCAGCGCGCCACCGCCAGCGAGCGGATCTGCGTCGCCAGAGGCGATCAGGAGGGGCAGGTCCTTGCGGATGCCCGCCAGCAGCGCAGGATCGGCCAGCCGGGATGCGGGCGCAAACAGTGATGGAATCACATCGTCCGGAACATCCCACCCGCACCAAGGGTCAGCGACGTAGGCATCCACCTCGGAGGCGTCGCGCGACAGCCACTCGTACCCCGTGCGGTGTTCGAAGCCCGCATTGAATGCCGCCAGCCCGGAGGGCGCGTCGGCCGGCGCATTGGCCATGCCGGCGGCCAGCACGTCGAGCGCCGTGGAGCCGGACAGCACCACGCCCGACCACGTCGATGCATGCTCGAGGATGGCAGCCTGCGCCGCAAACGAACCCATCGAGTGCCCGAACAGAAAGAGCGGCAGGCCGGCATGCTGCGCGCGCAGCGCTGCGCCCAGTTGCACCACGTCGGCGATCAGCCCGCCGAACCCCGCCTTGCCGAAGTTGCCCCACTGGCCCATGGCCGTGCGCCCGTGCCCGCGGTGATCGGCGGCATGCACCAGGAATCCGGCTGCATTCAACGCCTTGGCAAACCGGTCGTAGCGCTCGCCATGCTCGGCAAGGCCGTGCGAGATCTGCACCACGCCCAACGGTGGGCCCGCCACGTCGGCCCAGGTGTATGTGACGACCTGCGTGCCGTCTGCGTCAGAGAGGAAGGAGGATGTCGACGTGCTCATCATTTCATTCTGACACGGCGGCGCAGCCGCACGAAGAGCGCGCGTTAGACCGCGCCGGCCATCACCGCCTGGCCGGTGCGGCAGCCTGGGATGTGCGGCCCGGCCCGGCCTTTTTGACGGGCACGCTGTATCGGTACTCGCCCCACCAGTCCATGGGCGCTTTCGTCGTCGGCCCCAGCCCGCGGGCTTTTTTGCATCATCTCGTACTGGACACGCCGCGGTATCTCTGCAAACACGCGTGAATGGAGGCGCCGACCAGATTACCAACCCACAACGTCATGCTGACTGCGGACACCTTTGGCCGCGACAGGCCGCTCTTGCCCACCAGGTTTGACCGCAACGGATCGCCCGAGCACGACATCGCACCGGTGATCCTGTTCCCGGTCAGCCAGGGTGCGCAGTGCATCGCCGGCTACAGCCTGCAGCCTACAGCCTAGCACCCGACGGCGGAATGGTCATCGACGCCGCGCGTTGACCGCTGCAGCGGCCACTCAACCTGTACCGTCGGAACCACCGTCGACGGGCCGGTCGCCTCCGAACAGGTCGAACACCATGCTGCGCAGCCATTGATTCACGGGCTCGCGATGCACCTTGGCGTGCCAGAACATGCTGATGGGTGCATCGGGCAAGGGGACGGGGTGCGTGCGCAGCACCAGGCCGAAGGGCCCGGCCAGCTTGAGCGCCAGGCGTTCGGGCACCGTCGCCACCAGCGCCGTACTCTGAAGGATGTGGCCCACACTCACGAAGTGCGGCACGCTCAGCCGCACGCGGCGATCGATGCCGGCCTTGTGGATCAGCTCATCGATTTTGCCGTGCCCCGTGCCTGCGGACACGATCACCAAATGCTCCGCCGCCTTGTAGTCAGCCAGCCGCAACTTGGGCCGGTCGAGCGCGTGGCCGCGGCGAAACAGGCACACATACCGCTGGCGGAACAAGCGGCGCTGAAAGAAGCCCGCCTTCAAGTGCGGCAACAGGCCGATGGCCAGATCCACCTTGCCCGCTTCCATGTCATCGCGCAGATTGGTGGCGTTGTTGCGCACCGTGTTGAGCGTCACGCCGGGCGCCTCCCGGCCCAGGCGTTCCAGCAAGGCTGGCAGGAAGACGATCTCGCCGATGTCCGTCATGCCGATGGTGATGGTGCGCTTGAGCGTGGCCGGCGTGAACTGCGTGCGCTGATTGAGCCCGCTGTGGATCATGCCCAGCGCGTAGCCCACCGGCTCGCTCAGTTGCTCTGCAAACGGTGTGGGCACCATGCCGCCGGACGTACGCAGGAACAACTCGTCGCCGAAGATTCTGCGCAGCTTGGCCAGCGAGTTGCTGACGGCCGGCTGCGTGATCCCCAGGTTGTCGGCCACCTGCGACACGCGCCGCTCGACCATGAGTTGCTGAAAAAGCACGAGCAGGTTCAGATCGATATCGGATAGCTCCATGGCGCCTCCATCATCTCCGATGATGTGAAACGGCAATGGTATTGCAGCCGGTGATTCGTGGGCACAATGGCGTGCATGACCCCGAAGGCCGACCGCCGTGGACATCCTTGTTCAGCCGCTTAACCGCGTGATCCGCGCCACACCCGGTGCGAATCTGCTGGACGCCCTGCGCGCGGCGCAGATTCCCATGTCCTATTCCTGCCTCTCCGGCCGCTGCGGCATCTGCCGCTGCCGGGTGCTCGATGGCGAGGTGCTCGATGGTGGGCGCGAGCAGCAGCGCCCGCTGGACGGCATGGACGGCGCCGTACTGGCCTGCCAGACCTATGTGACCGAAGCCTGCACGATCGAAGTGCCAGCGCCTGAAGAGGCCGTCGTGCACCGGGCGCGTGTGGCCAGGGCCTCCGTCGTCGCCATCGAACCCCTGGCGGCCGACATCCGGCGCCTGCTGCTCAAGGTCGCCAACCCGATTGCGTTTTCTCCGGGTCAGTACGCACAGATCGCTTTGACCCCACAGCACTCGCGGCCCTACTGCATGGCCAACCTGCCGGGTGATGATCTGCTGGAGTTTCACGTGCAGCTGATGCCCAAGGGCCGCGTCAGCAGCTACATCGCCGAACAGCTGACGGTGGGGGACAAGGTCAAGGTCAGCGGGCCGCTCGGCGCCGCCTATCTGCGCCAGCAGAACGCCGGACCCATGCTGTGCGTGGCAGGGGGCACGGGCCTGGCACCGGTGCTCTCGGTGGTGCGGGGCGCCGTGGCCGCCGGCATGCGCAACCCCATCCACCTGTACCTCGGGCTGCGCTCGCCGCGCGACCTCTACGGACTCGCATGGCTGGACCATTTGCGCAGCACGCACCCTGCGTTGAAAGTGCATGTGGTGATGGCCTCGGGTGCAGACCCTGCCACGCAGCGGCGCGGGCTGGTGACCCAGGCCATCGAACAGGACCACACCCACTTGCGTGGATGGAGCGCCTATCTGTGCGGCTCGCCGCCGATGGTGGAGACCACCACGCTGCTCGCACTCGGCAAGGGCATGGAGGCGGCCCACATCCATGCCGAGGCCTTCTACATGCAGGGCGACTGAGGTCAGCCCGCATCGGGCTGCGCAGCGGGCGCGGCCTGGCGGAACGCGTCCAGTTGCCCGCAGGCCGCGTCCACAGCCTGAACCCGCGGCCAACGCGCCATGTCCACCTTGAAGCGGCGTGCACTCTCCACCTGCGGCACCAGGTAGACATCGGCGAGCGTCGGGTGGTTGCCAAAGCAAAAATCTCCACGACGCCGGTCACTCGCCAGCAAGGCCTCGATGGCGTCGAAACCCGCGCCGATCCAGGTGCCGCACCAGTCGTTGATCGCCGCCTCGTCCGCGGCAAAGCGGTGGCGCAAAGCCTCCAGGATGCGCCGGTTGTTGACCGGGTGGATGTCGCAGCCCACGATGGCTGCGAGCGCGCGCACCTGCGCACGCTCTGCGGCGTCGCTGGGGAGCAGCGGCGGATCCCGATGGCGTTCTTCGAGCCATTCGATGATGGCCGGCGACTGGATCATCAAGCGGTCTTCCGTGTCCAGCACGGGCACGAACTGCTGCGGATGGATCGCTTTGAAGGCCTGCGCCAGGTGCTCCTCGCGCCGCAGATCGACCGCGACCTGGTCGTACGAGAGGCCTTTGAGGTTCAGCGCGATGCGCAGGCGGTGGGATGTTCCACTGCGGAAAAAGGTGTAGAGCTTCATGATCAGTCCAGAGCGATCTTGGCGCGCTTGACGACATCACCGAACGTGCGTGAGTCGCGTTCGATGGCCTTGGTGAGCTCGCCGGGCGGGCCCATGTAGGGCTCGAAGCCGAAGGTCGCCAGACGCTCCTTGACCTCGGCGGTCGCAAGCACCTTGCCGACGTCGGCGTTGATTTTCTCGATCGCCGCCTTCGGTGTGCCTGCAGGCGCGAACAGGCCGACCCAGGTCTTCACCTCGAACCCCGCCGGTCCGCCCGCTTCGCCGACGGTGGGAACATCGGTGAAGCCCGCCAGGCGCTTGGGCGCGGCCAGTGCCAGGAACTTCACCTTCTTGGCCTGGTACATCGGTCCGGCAGTCGCCGCCGTGCCGAACGCCCACTTGATGTCGCCAGTGGCGACGGAGGTGTAGACGTTCCCCATGTCCTTGTAGGGCACATGCATCATCTTCGTATCGGTCGCGGCTTCGAGCATCGCCGCCCCCACATGGGCCACGCTGCCGATGCCCCATGATCCATAGGTGATCTCGCCCGGTGCCGCTTTGGCCGCCCGGATCAGGTCGCCCACGTCTTTCCACGGCGAGTTGGCCGCCACCACCACGAAGAAGTTGGTGAAGTACACCGGGGCCACCGGCTCGAAGTCCTTCAGCGGGTCGTAGGGCAGTTGCTTGAACACATGCGGCTGCAGTGCCATGTGGGTGTTGTCCACCTGCAGCACGGTGTAGCCGTCAGGCGCTGCGCGTTTGGCGTCGCCAATGGCGATGAAACCGTTGGCGCCCGGCTTGTTGTCGATGACCAGTTGCTGGCCCCAGTGGCGCGACAACCTCTCGCTGAGGATGCGCATCACCGCGTCCGGGCCGCTGCCCGGGGAATACGGCGCGACGGAGCGCACGGGCTTGCCGGGGTATGTCTGCGCCGCTGCGCCGGGCAGGCCCGCGGCGGTCAGCAGGGCCCAGGCGCAAAGCGCAGTGGCCGTGCGGAAAATGGAAGTACGGATGGCTGTGATCATGGCTATGTCTCCTTGTCATTGGGGCCGGAATCGGCCTGTTGTTTCGTGGCTGGTCAGTGGGCTGGGCAAGCGCGGGATGCGGGCCGGAGGCTGCCGGCTCACCCGGTGGTCTGGGCGCGGTGCGCGTGCAGCGCCTCGAAGATCGGCGTGTCGCTGAACCGAAAGAGGTCGAGCGCACCGCAGGCGGATGCCTGGGCCGAGAACGGCTGCCACGACGGCACCACGAACAAGTCGCCACGCGCCGCTTGCCAGGTGCGATCGCCCACCGTCACGGAACCACTGCCGTCGAACACCTGGAACACCGACGAGCCCACCTCGCGATGGACGCGCGTTGCGCCGCCCGCGCGCACGCGGTGCATCTCGGTGCGCATCGTCGGCAGCACGTCGCCGCCGGTGGCCGGGTTGGTAAAGCGCACCGCCGCATGGCCCGGGCTCAGCGTGCCGGCCTGGCCCTCGGCCTCCAGGGCGAGCTGGTCGGCCAGTGCGCGGTCCGTGTCCACCCAGCGGTAGGCCAGGAGCGGCGTGGCGAGTTGCGCCCCCGCCATCGACACCGGACGCAGGCCAGGGTGGCCCCAGAGCCTTTCGGAGTACGAACGCTCGGCCGTGGTGCGCTCGGCAGGCGAGATCCGATCGCGCCCGACCTCGAAGAACTGGCTCTCCGTGTAGTACGAAAAGGGGATGTCCAGGCCATCGATCCAGGCCATGGGCTCGGTGGCGGCGTTGTGGTGGGCGTGCCAGTTCCAGCCTGCCTGCGGCAGGAAGTCACCCCGTGACATGCGCACGGCATCGCCGTTGACCACGGTCCAGACGCCCTCGCCCTCCACCACGAACCGGAAGGCGTGCTGCGTGTGCCGGTGCTCAGGGGCGTCTTCGCCCGGCATGAGGTACTGAATGGCGGCCCACAGCGTGGGTGTGGCAAATGGACGGCCGCCCAGCGCCGGGTTGGCCAGCGCGATCGCACGGCGCTCGCCACCGCGGCCCACAGGCACGATCTCGCCGGCCTGCGCGGCCAGCGCCTTCAACCGGTCCCAGCGCCACAAGTGCGGCACGGCTTTGGATTGGGGATGCCGGGGCATCAGGTCGCCGATCTCGGTCCAGAGCGGGACCAGCAGTTCCTGCTCGAATCCTCGATACAGCTGCTCCAGTGCGGGCGTGGGGTCGGGCTGGCCCCGCCCCGCAACGGCATGCAGCCGCACGGGAGAAGGTGTCAGGTCGGTGGTCATGGGGTTTGTCTCCTCAAGGTGTTCAGCCATGTCACTCCGCCGGACCGACGTCGAGCACGATGCTGCCCACGCCGGCAATCCGGCCTTCGATGTGGTCACCGGGCTGCACCGGGCCCACGCCTTCGGGCGTGCCGGTGAAGATCAGGTCGCCGGGGAGCAGGTGGTAGAACCTGGACAGGTCGGCAATCAGCTCGGGGATGTTCCAGATCAGCTTCGACAGGTCGGACTTCTGGCGCACCTTTCCATTGACCGACATCGCCAGCTCGCCCTGGCTCAGGACGACCTGGGGCATCGGAACGACCTCCGAGACCACGGAGGACTGCTCCACATCCTTGCCCAGGTCCCAGGGGCGGCCCTTCTCGCGCGCCGCGAGCTGCAGGTCGCGGCGCGTCATGTCCAGGCCGCAGGCATAGCCATAGATGAGGCGCGGCGCCTCGGACTCGCTCACACGGAAGCCGGCCGCGCCGATGGCCACCACCAGTTCCATTTCGTGGTGGTAGTCCTGGGTACCGGGCGGGTAGGCCACCGTGGCACCGGACGCGACCAGCGTGGACGGTGCCTTCGTGAAGTAGAAAGGCACCTCGACCGACTTGTCGACCGGACGGCCCATCTCGACCGCGTGCGCGTGGTAGTTGCGGCCGACAAAAAACAGCCGCTGGATCGGTAGCCGCTCGCTTCGGCCACGCACCGGCAGCGCGTAGACCGGCGGTGGAGTCCAGAGATAGGAGGTGGATGTCATCGGGGTTTCCCTTGTTTGAAAGTGAGGGTGGTGGGGTGGGGTGGGGTTCAAGCCTTGGGCCGTGAGCAACGGGCGCCGGATTTACAGCTTGGACATCGGCGTGCCCATGTCCGCCAGGCGCTCGGTATCGACCGGCCTGCGCTGCTCGATCAATCGGCGCGCGAAGCGCAGGTCACGGGCCGCGTTGGGGCCGATGGCCGCCTGCACCACATCGCCGGCCAGGTAGAACATCACGAAGCTGCCGCTGGCCTGGTCGCCGCGTTGCACCACACGGTGCGCCGGCGTCGGCACGCCGTAGATCTGAAGGTTCATCCCGTACTGGTCGGACCAGAACCAGGGCAAGGGCTGGTAGTCCACCGCGTGGCCCAGTGCCGAGCGCGCGGCAGCGATGCCCTGGTCCTGCGCGTTCTGCCACGACTCGAGCCGCAACCTGCGCCCGGCCCAGGGGTTGGGAGCCACGGCCACGTCGCCAGCGGCCAGGATGTCGGGGTCTGACGTGCGGCACCGGGCATCGACCAGCACGCCGCCTTCGCAGGCCAGGCCCGCCTCGCGCGCCAGTTCGTCGTTGGGCACGAGGCCGATGCCCAGCACGATGGTGTCGCCCACGAGCACGCTGCCATTAGCGAGCAGCACTTCCGAGCGCCCATCTGCCGCGCGCGCAAAGCCCCTCACGCCAGCGCCCAGCACAACGCGCGTTCCCTGGGCGCGATGCAGCGCGAGCAAGTAGTCGGAAATCTCGGCGGGTACGGTGCGTTCGCACAGGCGGGCCTGCGTCTCGACCACCACGACGTCAGCGCCCCGCTGGCGTGCCGTGGCCGCCACCTCCAGGCCGATCCAGCCGCCGCCCACCACCACCACGCGGCGGCCGGGCACAAGTGTGGGTGCCAGCGCCATCGCATCTTCGATGGTGCGCAGCGTGTGCAGCGGCACCTGGTCGGCCCCTGGCAGCGCGAGCGTGCGGGCCCGCCCTCCGGTGCACAGGATGAGCTTGTCGTACGGCACCGCTTCGCCATCGGACAGCAGCACCTGCCTGGCAGCGCGGTCGATGCGGCGCACCCGCACGCAGGGCCGCCATTGCGCACCCAGGGCATCGAAGGCCTCGGGCTTCATGAGCCGCGTGGTCTCGGGCTGTGCCGCACCAGACAACACCGCCTTGGACAGTGGCGGCCGCTCATGCGGCGGGTGGACCTCGTCGCCGATCAGTACGATGCGGCCTCTGAAGCCTTCGCTTCGCAGCGTCTGCGCGGCCCAGCCACCGGCCTGGCCGGTGCCGACGATCACGATGGTGTGGATCGGGCGGGCGTCCGCGCCTTCATCCGGCCATGCGGCGGCCGCAACCTCTGGTCGCTCGGCGGTCATGGGCTCTCCTTGTGGGGGTGGCTGCGCTCAGTCGAAGGCCAGCCAGACGCGGCCGCCTTCGATCTTGACGGGGTAGCTGCGCAGCGGCTCGGTCACCGGTGCGCAGGTGGGCTGGCCGGATCGCACATCGAACTTGCCCTGGTGCAGGGGGCATTCGATCTCGTGCCCGTCCAGAAAGCCGTCGCACAGCCGTGCATGGCCGTGGGTGCAGACGTTGTCGGTGGCGAAGACTTCGCCGTCCACGCCATACAGCGCGATGTCGCGTCCTGCAACGGCCAGGCCCATCACATCATCCTGCGGCACGTCGCTCCGCGCGGCCGCGTCAATCCAGTTCGTGGTCATGGCAGTTCCTCAGATGGGGTAGATCAGCGAATTGGGGATCATTTCGCTGTCGTAGATCACCAGGCGCGAAGCGAACTTCAGCCCCTCTGGCGTGCGCACCACTTCATCGAGCGTGCGGCCCACGTTGAAAACGGTCGACTCCTTGGACAGGCGCGTGCGCAGCACCGCATAGTTGGCTTCGCTGTGGATGCGGCCATCGGCACCGACCTGATGGACGAGCGGCGCACCCACCACGTGGCGCTGGTAGTAGGGGTCATGGAACAGCGTCTCGCGGATGCCATAGACGCGGTCCTTCAACATGCCCTTGCTGTCGAAAGCCAGCGTGGCGAGCGGGAAACCGCGTTCGTGGTTTTCGCGCGGCTGCAGTTTGTAGCTGCAGTCGTCGATGAAGAACTCCGGCCAGGCATCCCATTCGGCGGCATCGAGTGCACTTGCGTAGCGGGCATAGAGCTGCGTCAGCTCGTAGTAGGTCTGGAACTCCATGGTCACGCCTCCATCACCTTGCGCCAGTATTCGTACATGCCGCGGATCAGCGTCTCCGTGACCATGTGGTCCGTATCGCCCACCTCCCGGCCACCCAGTTCGGCCAGCGCGCGGTGCGCCGGCTTGGTCTCGAAGCCTTCCTGCGACCACTCGATGACTTCGCCGTCGTCCGCCGAGACGAAGCCTGCCGGCCCGAAGAGGTTGGCCTGGCGCAGGCGGCGCTGCGTCATCTCCTGGCTGTCGTCTTCGAAGCCGAAATGCGTCCAGACGAAATCGAAGGCGCCCTGGCCATCCGGCTGGATGTGGCGCGTGGACACGCTGTTGACCTGCTGCTGGAAGATGACGCTCGGAAACACGGTCATCATCACGGCCGTCGGCGTGCCCCACCAGTCTTCGTGCACGATGTCGAGAAAGCGCGGGTCGTGCAGTTGCATGCCCGCCTTGAAGCTGGACACCTGGGTCACGTCGGCCGCCTTGCCTGCCGCGCCGCGGGTGGACACCATGGCCGCATGGCGGTGCTGCGCGTCCATCAGCAGCTGGGATTTGTTGTCGGCGCGCCAGAGCCCGAAGGTCACGAACCAGGTGTGCAGCAGGCCCGGGTGGTAGGGGTCCTTGATGTTCTCCTGCATCAGCTTCCAGTTGCCCGGAATCCGCTGGCGGTTGTACCCCAGGATCGTGAGCTTGCGGCCATCGAACAGCCGGTCGAAGTAGCCCAGGATCTCGGGCCCCAGGAAGTCCTCCAGCGGCGCCACGCCATGGTCGAAAGACGCGAACACAACCCCGCCGCGCGTGGCGACCTTGAGCTTGGTCAGGCCATGGTCCGCTGGCTGGAAGTCCGCCGGCATGCCGCCATTGACCTTGCCATCCTGCTTGACGCCACGCCGAAACGGCACGCCCTGCAAGTCACCCGACAGGGTGTAGTTCCACTGGTGGTACGGGCAGGTCAGGCTGTCGCGGTTGCCATGCCGCTCGCGGCAAAAAGCCATGCCGCGGTGCGCACAGACGTTCTCCACCACGTGGATCGAAGCATCCTTGTCACGCACCAGCAACACCGATCGTTCACCGATGACGGTGCGCTTGAAATCACCCGCATTGGGAATCTCGGCTTCCAGGCCGACGTAGCACCAGTGGCCGTTGTAGAACAGCCGGTCCAGCTCCTTGCGGTAAAGCGCCTCGTCGGTATAGGCCTGGAAAGGAATGCGGCTGGTGCCGTCCGTTTCCCAGCGTATCTGCTGCGGAAAGACAGTGACGGGGCATTCATGCATGGGCGTCTCCTTGTTGTCGTGTCGGCAGGTGCCGATGCAGATGCATTCAGCGCCTGGGGACCGATCATTCGCGCCCCTGCAATATCAGTCAATGGACCCACCGTGATGTTTCACATCACCCATGTGAATATTGCGTGGACCCATGACCAGGGCATCCATCAGGCCCCGGGCCGCGACAGTGCCCACGCAGGCCCCCCCCCCCGCAACTCACATCCGCAAGTCCGCGCCGGCAAGCGTCGGGCTTTGCTTCACTGAGGCGTCTCCTGAGAGAAGATTTCCTTGGCCGCGAAAAGGCCGTTGAGCGCCGCGGGAAAGCCGGCGTAGACAGCCATCTGCATGATCACCTCGACGACCTCCTCACGGGTACAGCCGACGTTGCGGGCGCCATGGATGTGCACCTTCAACTGCGGCACGGCTGTTCCCATCGCGGTGAGCGCTGCCACCACCGCGAGCTCCCGCACCTTCAGGTCGAGGCCCGGCCTCGAATAGATGTCGCCGAATGGAAATTCAATGAGCAGGCGTGCGAAGTCGGGTGCGATGTCCTTGAGACTCTCGATGACGTTTTCGCCCGCCTGTCCATCCACTTCCTTCAGCCTCTTCCAGCCCCGGATGTAGCGTTCACTGTCCATGACGTTTCCTTTGCATGTGTTCATGCAGCGCACTCTACGGATGTGCCGCAGGTTCATCCAATACCGTTTGTGTGATACCTTTTTGGTATGAACACATCCATCGACCTGCGGCAATTCCGGTACTTTCTCGCCGTCAGCGAGGAACGTCACATCGGTCGAGCGGCTGCGCGCCTGCACATCTCCCAGCCGCCCCTGAGCAGGCAGATTCGACAATTGGAAGATCAACTGGGCGTCGAGCTGTTCGTCCGCACCAAGGTCGGTGTGACGCTGACGGAGGCGGGAACCGCATTCCTGCCGGAGGCCAAGCGGACACTCGCCCAGGCCGCCAAGGCCGTGGCCGCCGCCAAAGCCGCGCGAGGCCCTGCGCGTCAGCAGTTCGTCATCGGATACACCACGGTGTTCGACAAAAGCGCCATACCCGACGTGACCGCGCGCTTGCAGGAGCGCTTCGCGGCATGGCGCATCGTCACCCAAGGCAAGCATTCGATCAGCCTGGTGAGAGACGTCCAGAACGGCACGATGGATGCCGCATTCATCGGCCTGCACACCGAAGCCCCAGGCCTGCGGGTGGAGACATTGCGGGAAGAATCCCTCCTGGTCGCCGTGTCCGCAGGCCATGCGCTCGCTCGCAAACGCAAGATCGGCTTCGATGACCTGCGCAGCGAGTCGATCTACCGCTTCGAGCGCCGGTTGAATCCCGGCTTCTACGATCACTGCCAAGCCTTCTTCGAACGGATCGACTTCAAGCCCTGCACGATCCCGGAACCCCACGACCATCACATCCTGCTCGGGCTCATCGCCGAAGGGCAAGGCATCGCTTTCATCTCGCCCTCGCTGCAGAATGTCAAACGGCGCGGAGTGGTCTTTCGGCCGCTCAAGAGCGAAGCCCGGGATCTCTCCAGCGGAATTGCCGTCGCCTACGCTGAGAACAATCCGTCGCCCGTCCTGAAGTCGTTTCTTGAACTTGTGCGGCAGTCAGTCTGATCGCGCCCTCTGAGCGCACGCTGCCTCGCTCAATGCAGCGCGGCGGTGGCGCCGCTGCGCGACAAGACCTGCGCCCGGCCCGGGCGTTGGAGGCACCGCCTGCGCACGTGATGCGGACCCGTGGCACCGGCAGCACGGTCGCTTGCAAGCTTTTTGCGCGAGGAGGATAATTCGCTCTTATGAAAATTCTCACCAACGTGATCAAGGCATCGTTCGCCACCTAGCTGCGCCCCTCGATCGCGTGTCGGAGGGCTGTGCGCCTTCCGGTCCAACAAACCCCGGCAGGCCCACCATCCCTCCGGGGTTTTTTGTTTTCAGATCCATCGACACCCTCACCCACCTATGCGTACCTACGACAAGTTGATCGCCACGATTCCCGACCGCCGGAGCTTGAGTTCCGTGCGCCCGGGCTCCGGCGACAGCACACATCCCAGACGCTAGCGACCAGGCGAATCCATCTCGCCTGGGCTGGCGCAAAGCCAACCAGGCGGCAGCTGCTCGCAGAGCCGAGTGCAGCCGCAAGACAGATTGAAAGATTCGCCATGACCAAGAATTCACGCAACCCGCACAGCAACGCGCAACTGCGCAACCTCGGCGTCATTGCCCACGTGGACGCGGGCAAGACCACGACCACCGAACGCATCCTGTTCTACACGGGCGAGAGCCATCGCATCGGCGAAGTGCACGACGGCACGGCGCACATGGACTTCGACCCACAGGAGCAAAAGCGCGGCATCACCATCAACAGTGCGGCCGTCACGGTGCACTGGAAGGGCACGCAGCTCAACCTTATCGACACGCCCGGCCACATCGACTTCAACATCGAGGTGAACCGCTCGCTGCGCGTGCTCGACGGGGCGGTCGTCGTGTTCGACGGCGTGGCCGGCGTGGAGCCGCAGACCGAGACCAACTGGCGCCTGGCCGACAAGTACCGTGTACCCCGCATCGCCTTCATCAACAAGCTTGACCGCGTGGGTTCCGACTTCCACCGCGTCGTGGCCATGATGCAAGAGCGCCTGGGCGTGCACGTGGTGCCGCTGCAGATCCCCATCGGCGTGGAAGGCGACTTCCGCGGCGTGGTGGACTTGCTGAGCCTGCGCGCCCGCATCTGGGACAAGGACGACGCGAGTGCCCCTTACCGCGAAGCCGATGTGCCTGCCGATCTGGCCGATCAGGCAGCGCGCGCCCGCACCCGCCTGGTGGAGGCCGCGGTGGAGCAAGACGACGCGGCCCTGCAGGCCTACGTGAACGGTGAGGAGATCGCTGTGGATGTGTTGCGTGCCGCCATCCGCAAGGGTGTGCTAGCTGGCGCCTTCGTGCCCGCGCTGGCCGGTTCGGCGTTCAAGAACCGCGGCGTGGAGCCTTTGCTCGACGCCGTGGTGGACTACCTGCCCTCGCCGGACGACGTCGTGCGCGAAGGCAGTGGAAAGCCCGGTGCGGCCGCCGACACCTTCGCGGCCCTGGCGTTCAAGGTCGTCACCGACGACCATGGCGCCAAGGTGTTCGTGCGCGTGTACAGCGGCCGGCTGGGCCGGGGCGATGTGGTGCTCAACACCAGCACGGGCAAGACCGAGCGGGTGTCGCGCCTGTACGAAGTGCATGCCGACCAGCACATCGAGCGCGACGAGCTGGTGGCGGGCGACATCGCCGCCGTCGTGGGCCTGAAGGACACGCTGACGGGGCACACCCTGAGCGACCCCGCACACCCCGTGGTGCTGGAGCAGATCAGCGTGCCCGAGCCGGTGATCCATGTGGCCATCGAACCCAAGACGAGCGCGGACCAGCAAGGCCTGTCCAAGGCGTTGCAGTCCCTGCTGCGCGAAGACCCGAGCCTCAGGCTGCAGCACGACGCCGAATCCGGCCAGACGATTCTGTCCGGCATGGGCGAGCTGCAGCTCGAAGTCTCGATCGAGAAGCTGCGCGCCCGCCACGGCGTCAACGTGTCGGTCGGCCGCCCCCAGGTGGCCTACCGCGAAACCATTTCACGGAGTGTGGAGGTGAGTCATGTGCACAAGAAGCAATCGGGCGGCCCCGGCCAGTTTGCCGAGGTGAGGCTGCAGCTCGCACCCCTGCCCCGGGGCGAAGGCATCCGCTTTGAAAGCCGCATCGTCGGCGGCGCCGTGCCGCGCGAGTTCATCCCCGCGGTGGAGACCGGCATCCGCCGCGCCGCCCTCTCGGGCGTGGTGGCCGGCTTTCCGGCGGTGGACTTCGTGGCCGCGCTGGTGGATGGCAGCTTCCATGAACGCGACTCGTCCACGCTGGCCTTCGAACTGGCGGCCATGGCCGCTTTCCGCGAGGCGTTCGCCCAGGCCGGGCCGCAGGTGCTGGAGCCGGTGATGGCTGTGGAAGTCATCACGCCGGCCGAGTACCTGGGCGACAGCATCGGCGACCTGAACCGACGCCGCGGCCTCGTGCGCGGCCAGGGCCAGCGCGGCAACGCGGCCACGGTCGAGGCCCAGGTGCCGCTCAAGGAGATGTTCGGCTACATCGGCAGCCTGCGCGCCTTGTCCTCCGGGAGAGCGCAGTACTCGATGCAGCTGGACCACTACGAGGTGGTGCCTGCGGCGCAGATGGCTGCCTTGTTGCCATAGTGGGTTGGACCGCGCCAGGCCAGGCGGGATGGCCCGGGCGCGCCAGCGATAAGCAGGAAGGGGTGCGGACGCATGTCTGCGCCCCTTTTTTGGTGGCTGCGTGCACCGCTGAGTTTGATCACTCGAGCCCAGGATTCACTATCGAACCAAACACATGCAGTTGGGCCCTTACAAACGGCCGTCTCATCAATCACACGGCTGACACCGCACACACGGGGCCACCCCACGGATCGAAGTCAGGGCGTTTTCCCCCGCTACACGCTCAGCGCGAAACTTCACGCTGTGCCAACCTGAAGACCTGTGATCAGGGAAGTACCGTGAACGCGAAAGCGCACTGTCACAACGGTCGTCGAGTCCTAGGCGCCAGCTTTTGGTGCATGCATACCCGACCGCCGTCGTTTTCCGAGGCGAAGGCTTGCAGGGTAGCCCGTGTTTCGGCCTAAGGTTCCGGCAGACTCTCTGCAGCGACTTGGATGGCGCGGAATCGTCTGCGGGCTTTTCTGCTTCAGCGCGCCATGCAAATCAGCCCGCAGAGATCAGTCTTGTGAGAAGCTGATCCATGTTTCACTCCACGAGGGCCGAAGCCCTCATGCTTACCAGCCTCGAAACGCCTTCACGTCTGCAGCCACCGCCGCAGCAATGGCTGCGTGCGTTGCCAGCGTCGGGTGCAGACCCTCGTGGGTCGTGCCGCGGTTCATTGCCACGGTGCCGTCGCTCCAGTAGTTGGAGCGGATGGCGAAGCCGGGGTAATGGGCATTCACTTCGGCCACGCCAGCGTCGATGCCGGTGTTTGTCGCAGGGAAATACGCCTGCCACTCCGAAACCTTCGCAGCAATGTAGGCTGGAGTGAGGCCGGGCGTTACGAGACCAGCAGCGTAGGCGTCTTCGGGCACCGTGTAGGGTGCTTCGATCACTACGAGGCGGCGACCTTGGGCGGCCAGTTGCTTGCCAAGCATGCCGATTTGGTAGGCCACGATGTTGTGCTTGTCAGTCGTGTTAAAAACACCTTCACCCTCGCCGTCGTTACCACCGAGGTGGATGATGACGGTATCAGCCTGGATGGCTGCAGCGTGCTGCACCAGCGTCAGGCCGCCCCATGCCAACACGTCGCTGGCGGGGTCGGTGGCGTAGCTCTTGCGATAGCCGTTGACCATACCGGTGAGCGTGCTTCCGCCAAACTGCTGCGCGTCGTAGCTGGAGGCGCTGCTGGCACCGAAGATACGCCACGCCAGATCGTAGAGGCTGGGGTGTGCACCATGAGCCGGGTAGCTTGTGAACTGAGAAATTGGGCCCGTACCCAAAGGTGCGCCAGCAGCGGTAGTGGGATTGCCACCGACGTTGCCTCCGTCCCCGATGGAGTCGGTATAGACAGCGATCTTCTTGGGGATCACTTGCGCATGCAGCAAGCTGCCATGCGCCAGCAGCAGGACCGAAACTGCTGCAGTTGCGGCCAGACGCAGCAGAGCGGGCAATAAGGGACGACGTTGTGCAATGTTCATAACAGCTCCTCAGTGGTGGTGGCTCGGCGCCGCGATGGGCGGGCCTGGGCAGGAAGTGCGCGGGACGATGGTTCGCTGCACGGCGCACCCGCCCGCGGCGAAGCCGACTTTTGTCATGTCGGCATATGGCACTTGATCAGGTGCCAATCCGGGTGACGTCATGGGGGTTGCCCACCCACGTCGTCCCGGCGGCCGGGCTTGTTAAGTACAAGCGCAGTCCTACCAGCGCGCCCATCCAGACGCAGGGTAGTTCTGCTCGGCATGTCCAATCACTGCAGCCACAGTCGACAAGTTGCCGACGGCGACCAACCGGCGGGCTGTGTGCCACTGCGTGTCGGAGATGGTGGGTGCAGTTGCGTTGTCACCCAGTACGGACATCAACGCCAGTTCGTTCGGCGATCCCTGGCGCCGGCTCGCGTAGACGCGGGTAAATTCGTGCGCATAGAACGCCATGCACGTACCTTGGGCCGGCTGCTCGATCGCATCCGCGCGGTCACAAAGTGCAATCGCGTGACCACTCCGCTCGAAGTTTTCGTTCCAGAGCCATTGCTTGATATCGTGACTGAAGCTGGGGCCGGTCGACCCTTGCAGCTGCTGAAAATTCACTCCGTCGACGCTGTAGTAGGCATAGCGCAAGAAGTTGACATCCACAAAAGCCACCGGCAATTCCGACAGGGCTTTGACCAGGTCAGGAGATGCCGGGCCGTCCTTGCGAATCGACATGTCCACGACCATCGCTTCGCGCGGCACCGCAACGCCGTCGCCCAACGTCACGCCGAATGCCATGTCGTACGGAGCAACGCCTGGCTGCCCGCCATTGCAGGTACCGGAGAGGCCCGGTTCGTCATAGAGCAGTGGATCGATTCCGAGCAGGATGCCGTTGCTGGCCGGGGTTCCGAGCTGGGCGCCATTCCAATTCGGAATCGAGCCCGTCAGCACTGAGGTGCGCCCTGCGCAATCACCACCCTGCGTCGGGTTGTAGTTGTTGCCTTGGCTACTGCGGCTTGTCATCTGAAAGTCTGCGCCGGCGTTGTCGTGGGGCACCACCTTGCGGCCGGCGATCCACATGTTCGTGATCATCGGCGAGTTGGTTCCGTAGGGCGCTATGGCCTCGTTCAGTTTGATGCGGATGACACCGTTGTCCTTCTCGAACTCCTGGGCCGACGCAGCCACGGATGCGAGCAGTGCCACCGAAAGGAATATGTGCTTCATGCAAAAAATCTCCTGGTTGAGGTCAAGGTCGGTACTTCAGCAAGGCAAGCAATGCGGTAAATAAGGTGTTTCATCTGCATCAGTGGAACTTCAGCAGGGTTCACTTGCAATGTGCAAGGACAGCTCCATCGCGAGACGTCGCAGATCCCTCATCCTTATTCACGCGCGCAATCGCAATAACCGGCAAATAATGCAGCAGCCGCAACTGATGCAATATCATTTTTGATAGGTATCCTTAGAAAACACCGCCTAGCCACCCATTGCGATTGATTTGCATTAAGCAAGCTTCAATGGTTTCTGAAAAGGGCTGTTTGTGAGTGAAAGTATGCCGAAGTGTTCACTTACTGCATGATTGCGCTTATTGGTGCCATATCCTCACCACTAACACATGTGAGATTTTTGAATCGTTTAGTTGCAAAACAAATTAATGCTTACAAATTAACTTCGCCATACACCACAGCAAAGTGAATCGTTTCGTTTGTTGCAAATTTCGAATTATTGTCACATTCAAAAGCAAATAGTTTGTGTGCAAAACAGCAATCAACCTTCGCCACTGATACTAATTTGCATTTTGCTTTCCCTAAACAATACGATTCCGCCGAATACTGGTGAAAATTTGCGCGCTACAAAAGCAAATTGACTTCTCCGGTCAACTTATGCATAAGACCACATAGGTAGTTTTTAAGGTTTTCATCGCTGGTAGATATTGAAGAGATAGATTGCGACAAGACGTGAGCACATGTGAGGCCGCCCCACGCATGTGCTTGCTGAGTGATTTATCACCTTCAACGGGAGGAGAGCCCAGTGTCAAACCCAACCCTTCGGCGAATCAGCTTCGCCTTGATCGCTGCCGCCAGCGCAGCACAAGCCCAGGAGGTCATCCCCGACTTCTATAAGGAGCCCGGGATCCAGCCCAACCGCGACGCGGTCAATCAAAGCCACCACGAAAGCATCGACCCCTTCACCGGCTCGCTGCAGCGGCACTACGTGGACATCCGAATTCCGGGCAATGGCGGCTTGGACCTCAAAGTCATCCGCTCATACAACAGCAGCAACGTCGACCCGGCCAGCGCCGGCCAGCCCAGAACCACGGCTGGGTGGGGTTGGACCATTCACTTCGGCCGCATCCTCAAAGCCCGCGAAGGCTTTCCGTGCTTCAACAAGAACGTGGAAACAGTCGCCGAGAACCCAGTGCTGGAGTTGCCGGACGGAAGCCGTCAGTTGCTCACCTTCACCAACCAGAACTCCCCCATGGCGCTGACCACTCAGCGCTGGCGGGCTGACTGCAACCCGGGTGGTGACGGTCTCATCGTTACATCGCCGGACGGTGTGGAATACCAGATGACTCAGGCTCTGGGCTTTTCGTCTACCTCTTCGCCGGTGTACGAGTGGCACACCAAGAAGATCACGGACCGCAACGGCAATTCCATCACCATCAACTACGCCTCGGCCAGCAGCTCGGAGATCCGCACCGTAACGACCAGCGACGGGCGCTCACTGACCTTCAGCTACGACGGCGCGGGCAGTGCGATACCGCGTATCCGCTCCATCACGGGTGCGGGCCAGACCTACCAGTACAGCTATCAAGCATCTGGCATCAGCGGCATTTACCAGCTCACCCGGGTGGTGCGCCCCGACAACAACGACTGGACGTACGAGTACAACGGCAACAGCGGAACGTCGGCGGGCAGCTACCTGATGCGCTCCGCGAAGACGCCTCAAGGCGGGACCATCAGTTACTCGTATGACTTCGAGTACTTCGACTCGCAATCCAACCCCGCGAGCCGCTCCAACGTGGTCAGCAGAAAAACCATGAGCACGGGCGGGACCTGGACTTTCAGCTACGCGCCCGGGGGAACGGGCTCGCTGGACACCACCACGGTATCGACACCCGCTGGAAGCATCGTCTACAAGCACTTCGGCCCGGGATATGCTGGCTCTGGAAGTGTCTGGAAGGTGGGGCTTCTGGCCGAGAAGCGCATCGGCTCGGAGCAGGTGGAGCAATACGTGTGGGAGAAGCAGACCATCTCCAACGAGACGTATTTTCGGCCCGGTGCTTTTCTGACCAAGATTGACTATCTGCAGACCAACGCGCCGCTGCTGGCGCAAAAGACCATCACCCGCAATGGTGCAACCTACCGCACCACGTTCAGCAACTTCGACAACTACGGAAATCCTCGCACGGTGTCCGAGTCCGGGCCCAACGGTGGCAGTCGAACGACCAGTATCAGCTACTACACCAACACCTCCAAGTGGATCATCAAGCAGCCTGAGAACGAAAGTTCCGCCGGGCACTCAGTCAGCCGCGATTTCGACAGTTCCGGCAATCTGACCAACGAGACCAAAGACGGCGTCTCCGTCAGCCGCACTTACGACGGAGAAGGCAACGTGAGCAGCACGACCTTTCCCCGTTCGCTGACACACCGGTACTCGAACTACATGCGTGGAGTGCCGCAAAGCGAGACGCAGCCCGAAAGCATTTCGATCTCACGCCAAGTCAGCGATGCGGGCAACGTGACCTCGGAGACTGACGGCAACAGCCGCACGACCCGCTACGGGTACGACGATCTCAACCGGCTCACATCGATTGATTTTCCGATAGGGAACAGCATCAGCATCAGCTACTCGGCCACCAGCCGGCAAGTCACGCGGGGTTCGCTGACCGAGACCACCTCGTACGACAGTTTTGGCCGGGTCACAGGCGTCACCCGAGGCGGCATTTCCAGAAGCTACACAGTGGATGCGTTGGGGCGTATCACCTTCACATCAGACCCGGACAGCTCATCGGGCCAGACCTACCGCTACGACATGCTCAACCGGCTGGAGGAGGTCCGCAACGCAGACGGTTCAACGCAGTCCATCTCGTATAGCTCGGGCTCCAAGACGGTGAGAAACGAGCGCAACTATTCCACCAGCTACTCGTACCGCGCATACGGTGATCCTGACAGGACCTTCCTGATGGAAGTGTCCACACCGGACAGCAGTTCCAGCGTGCGCTTTGACCGCAACAACAAGGATCTCATCACCTCTGCGACCCAGGATGGCTGGACACGCAGTTTTGGCTACAACAGCAATGGCTACCTGACATCGGCAACTCACCCAGAGACCGGCACGACCACCTTTGGGCGTGATGCTGCAGGGAACATGACCTCCAAGAGCGTGGGCTCTGCCGGCTCGATCTCGTATTCGTACGACAGCCAGAACCGCTTGAGCACCATCAATTACCCGGGCTCAGCCCCCTCGGTCTCACATACCTACGACCGACGTCATCGACTTCTCAGAACAACCTCCTCGGAGGCGACCCGGGACTTCACCTACGACGGCAACGGCAATCTCACCAAGGAAGAACTGGATGCTGGTGCAGTGAGCTGGCGGGCAGAGTATGGGTACAACGGCAACGACCAACTGACCTCCGTCACGTACCCGCGCTCGGGCACCACGGTGAACTATTCGGTCAACACCTTGGGCAGGCCGACGGCCGTGTCGGGCTATGCGACATCGGTGTCCTACTGGCCGTCGGGACAGCTGCGCAGCATCACGTATGCGAACGGCACGCAATCGGAATACGGCCAGAACTCTCGCTTGTGGCCCAGTTCGTTCAGAACGTCGCGCTCGGGTTCATTGTTCACCAATGCGGCCTATACCTACGATGACGTGGGCAACCTGACCCGGATCAGCGACACCAGCGACGACAGCTACAGCCGCACCCTTGGCTACGACAGCATGGATCGCCTGACCACCATGTCCTTCGGAGGCGGCTCCGGCGCCATCACGTACAACGGTGTTGGCAACATCACCCGCCAGACTTTCGATGGTGAGCAGTTGAACTATCAGTACAACAGCGACAACCGCCTGAGCGCACTTACGGCGACACCCAATACGCTGTCGACGACGTTCACCTACGACTCTTTAGGCAACATCGCGAGTGGGTCGGGCCGCACCTATACCTACGACTCGGTGCCCAACCTCACGTGCGTGAACTGCTCCACGCCCGCCACCAGCATCCAGTACGCCTACGACGGCGACCAGAAGCGGACATCGGTCACCAAGGCAGGCGTGAAGACCTACGAGTTCCACGGCGTGCACGGCAACCTGCTGGCGGAATACACGCCCGGCGTGCCCGGCAAGCTGGTGGAATACATCTACCTCAACGGCAAGCGCATCGCCCAGAAGGAGTCCGCACAATGATCACGACGCTGAACACCGCTATGCGAACTTCTGTGTATCGATTCGTGGCACGCCTGGCACTGCTGCTCACCCTGACGGTCGGCACCCTCGGCACGGCTTCTGCGCAGACCGTCACGTACTTTCACAACGATATCGCTGGCACCCCGATGCTGGCCACCGACGCTGCGGGCGCCGTGGTGTGGAAGGAGAACTACCTGCCTTATGGCTATCGCCAGGTGGCGGACCCGGCCAGCGGCGGTAACAAGCTGTGGTTTACAGGTAAGGCTTACGACCCGGAGACGCAGCTGTCGTACATGGGGGCGCGGTACTACATGCCGCTATTGGGGCGGTTTACGGGCATCGACCCGGTGGAGTTTGTCCCTGAGCAACCGCACAGCTTCAACCGGTATGCGTATGCGAATAACAATCCTTATAGGTACGTGGACCCGGATGGACGGTATGCAATACCTCTGTTGGCACTTGCCACCGTGCTCGTGGTCGCGGGGAACAGCGATGCAATGAAACCGGAGAATATTGCGCTGAGGGCCAAGTCGCTGAGTCAAGCAGGTGAGCGCCTGTCGAATGCATTAAACCGAGCATCGAATTGGGTGTTCAATGAGGGCGCAGACTTGCCGAGAGGTGATTCAGATGTAGCAATTGAGGGCGTTAAGGAAGGCTTGAAGAACGAACTCGACAAAAAAGGGCGACCAGTAAAAGGGCACTATGTAAAGCCCGGCGGTAATGCGCAAGAAGATTTAAATTCACTACCAGGAACCACTGGAGAAAATGGTCAAAAACTATTACCTGACGGAAGCACTGCAGGAATCCATACTTCGCACACAACAGGACATCAAACACTGCATATTCATAGGCCAATTGGAAGCAGGGACGTCAAAATTCGCTACCCGGAGAATCCACAATGAGTCGAATTTATGAACTAGAGGTTTGGTCGCAACCAGGAGGCAATCTACCTTCGGAATACAGCAAGGAAGTGCTGCAAAGAGAGATGTGGAGTAACGGTGTGCCGGAAAATATTTTTCTCGGCCTCAGCTCCATTCCCGACAAGATCGACTGCGATAACTTGCAATCGGCAATTCAGTCCGGCGAGTTTAAAGAAAAAGAATTTTTCGAATTTTGTATAGCTCATCAGTTGAAGCCAGATCTGCAGTCCGACGAAGCCGCATCAAAATTTCTGGAGTATAAAAATGGCAGATGCCTTGCGTGGATACACCTTCCCATATCATCTGAGGCGGGCATTTTGTCAAAAATTATTAACCTTCTCCAGTCACATGGACATCTAATAATCTATCCAGATGGATTTGAGATGAAAGAAGCTCAATGAATTGGGTTTGACTCACCGCGGTAGTGCCTCGCCTATGTTCGCATCATTCGGAAGCTATTCCGGGCAATTAAAGTCGTAAACTGAAGCCTAGCATCCATGCGGCCAAGCGATCTGCTAGTCATAGCAGCGGCAAATCTAAAGTCGCAAACTCCTTCAGATATGTGGGAGCGACCACTCAAACACGGCTCGCAGCGGTTCATCGAAGCGTTTTGCTAGTGCAGTAGGCTAAGCATCTGAATCCAAGATCCCGGCTTGAATGCGCCCACCTGCTTAGGATGCCAAGGCTTTGTGCGTCGATGCCAAACCAGGTCAAATACGATTTCACGCAATGCGATCGAAGGCTGAAAGAACGCCAACTGGCGACCAGCCGGCGCCGGGCATGCTCGTCCGCCCCTATCAGGCCAGCCGCCTTGCGGCTACCGCTTCAGGACGAGCGCATCTTGCCGATAACCAGGAGGTTATGGTGAAAAGCCTCCTCGGTCTGCTGCTGGCCAGCGCCTGCTTCCAGGCGCAGCCCACCAACCTGTCTCCCTGCGACAAGGCGGTGCGTTTCACTGCGGCTTGGTTCGCCGACCCGGAAGTGGACAACGCCAAATCGGCCGCCGAACTGACGAAGATCGGCGCAGGCGCCGGCCGCAGCGGTACGCAACTCGGCCACGTCGTTGTCGAGACCAAGCTGGCCGTGATGCCGCAGACCAGTTGCCAGGGAGTCGTCGTGCGGCTGGATTACATCAAACCGGTGCTGCGCGTGGCCAGCGAGATCCCGCCGGGCAGCTGTGCCTATGCGCACGTGATGAAACACGAGCAGACGCATGTGCGCATTCACCGCGACATCGCGCGCCAGTTCCGCGAGCTGGACTATCCCTGGGCCTCGGGCGCAAGCAGCGCAGGCATCCTGGCCTACGCGAAACAGGAACTCGACCGCCTGATGCAAGCACAGGTACTGTTCGACAACCCCGAGGAATACGCCAGCAACTTCAGCGCGTGCGGTGGCGAGATCGCGCGGCTGGTGAAGCCCGCGACGTCCACCAAGTCGGGGAAGACACCAAGTTGAGGCAACCGCCTTCCGCGAGGGCTGATTGGTCGCGTCTTGGATTGAACCAGACTGATGTCGACGATCAGGCTTGCTGCCGCCGAGACCGGAATGAGCCACCGCGCCAACCTTCGACTGCGCGACTTGTTCTGCCCCCGCACCCACCATGCGTGTGGGGATAGAGCCACTCGCGCGGCTCATGGGGCGTCGGCACATGAGTCAAAAGGGCTTACTTACTTCTGCAACGGCGCTAACACCGTGGCCCACAGCAGCCGCGCTCGAACATGTCATACCTGATCTTGAATTGCCCAGAACAACGGATCACCTGCTCCCTCCCCTCACTCCACCGTCACACTCTTCGCCAAATTCCTAGGCTTGTCCACATCCGTCCCCCGCGCACAGGCCGTGTGGTACGCCAGCAGCTGCAGCGGCACCACGTGCAGCAGCGGGCTCAGGGGGCCGTAGTGTTCGGGCATGCGGATCACGTGCAGGCCTTCGCCGCTTTCGATGCGGGTGTCGCCGTCGGCCAGCACGTACAGCACGCCGGCGCGAGCGCGCACTTCCTGCATGTTGCTCTTGAGCTTTTCCAGCAGGGCGTCGTTGGGCGCCACCGTGACCACGGGCATGGCGCTGGTGACCAGCGCCAGGGGGCCGTGCTTGAGTTCGCCGGCGGGATACGCCTCGGCGTGGATGTAGCTGATCTCCTTGAGCTTCAAGGCACCTTCCAGCGCGATGGGGTAGTGCAGGCCGCGGCCCAGGAACAGGGCGTTTTCCATGCGGGCGAAGTCTTCGGCCCAGCTGATGAGTTGGGGCTCCAGCGCCAGCACGGCCTGCAGGGCCACGGGCAGGTGGCGCATGGCCTTGAGGTGCTCGGCCTCCTGCGCGTCGGTCAGGCGGCCCTTGGACTGGGCCAGCGCGAGCGTCAGCAAGAACAGGCCCGCCAGCTGCGTGGTGAAGGCCTTGGTGCTGGCCACGCCGATCTCCACACCCGCACGGGTGATGTAGGCCAGCTTGCATTCGCGCACCATGGCGCTGGTGGCCACGTTGCAGATGGTCAGCGTGTGCAACATGCCCAGGGACTGCGCATGGCGCAGCGCGGCCAGCGTGTCGGCCGTCTCGCCCGACTGGCTGATGGTGACCACCAACGTGCGCGGGTTGGGCACGCTGGTGCGGTAGCGGTATTCGCTGGCCACTTCCACTTGCGTGGGGATGCCGGCGATTTCTTCGAGCCAGTATTTGGCGGTGCAGCCGCTGTAGTAGCTGGTGCCGCAGGCCAGGATGAGGACGCTGTCGATCTCCTTGAACACGCGCCAGGCGGCGGCGCCGGGCTCGCCGTGCAGGCCTGCACCGTCGAACAGCTCGGGCACGATGCCTTCCACGCCTTCGAGCGTGTCGGCAATGGCGCGCGGCTGCTCGAAGATTTCCTTTTGCATGTAGTGGCGGTACGGGCCCAGCTCGGCCGCGCCGCTGTGGGCCTGCACGGTGCGCACGGGGCGCTGCGCGGGGGTGAGCGCGGTGCGGTCCTTGCCAACGATCCAGTAGCGGCCCAGTTGCAGGTCCACCAGGTCGCCCTCTTCCAGGTACACGATCTGGTCGGTGACGCCGGCCAGGGCCATGGCGTCGCTGGCCAGGAAGTGCTCGCCCGCCACCGAGCCCGCAGTCCCGGAGCCCACGCCCAGGATCAGCGGCGAGCCGGCGCGCGCGCCCACCACGCGGTGCGGCTCGTCGCGGTGGATCACGGCGATGGCGTAGGCGCCATGCAGCTCGGCCACGGTGGCCTGCACGGCCTCGAACAGGTCGCCGCTGTAGTGGCTGTCCACCAGGTGGGCGATGACCTCGGTGTCGGTCTGGCTGGCAAACACGTAGCCGCGGGCCTGCAGCGCGCGGCGCAGTTCTTCGTGGTTTTCGATGATGCCGTTGTGCACCAGGGCCACGCGGCCAGCGCTGTGGGCGTGGGCGTCAGCCCCCGTGCCGTGGCTGAAGTGCGGGTGGGCGTTGTGCACCACGGGCGCGCCGTGGGTGGCCCAGCGGGTGTGGGCGATGCCGGTGGCGCCGTCCAGGTGGTCGGTCTGCACCTGCTCCAGCAGTTCGGCCACGCGGGCGGTGCTGCGGGCACGCTGCAGGCCGCCGCGCTCGGTGCCGTGGCGGGCAGGGTCCAGGCTGGCGCCGTGCACGGCCACGCCGCAGGAGTCATAGCCCCGGTATTCCAGCCGCTGCAGGCCTTGCACGAGGATGGGAACGATGTTGCGCGTGGAGACTGCGCCGACGATGCCGCACATGGAGATGCCTTTGTGTGAAACGGATGAGGGATGGTAGGCACGCTCCAAAACAATTTCTCATCGATATTTTCACCGTTATGAACTTAAATTTCACCAACCCACCAATGTGAATTTAAGTTTCATAATTGCGGGCAATATGGAATCCATAACACTCGATGCCACCGACCTGCAGCTGCTGAACCTGCTGCAAACCGACTCCGCCCAAAGCAACCAGTCGCTGGCCGAGCAGGTGCATGTGTCCCCACCCACCTGCCTGCGGCGGGTCAAGCGGCTGCAGGAGGCCGGGCTGATCGAGCGCCAGGTGGCCATCCTGCAGCCCGACCGGTTGGCCGCCATCCAGGGCCACGGCCTCTCCTGCATCGTGGAGGTGTCTCTGGACCGCCAGGGCGCCGAGCACCTGGATGCCTTCGAAGCCCGCGCGGTGGCCGACGGGGCGGTGCAGCAGTGCTGGCGCGTGTCGCCGGGGCCGGACTTCGTACTGGTGGCGCACACGCGGGACATGCCGGGGTATCTGGCGCTGTCGCAGCGGCTGTTCACCGGCGACGCGAATGTGCGGAACGTGAAGGCCTTCTTTGCCACACGGCGGGCCAAATTCGATACCAAAGTGCCCGTATCGCTTGATTAGCAAGCGCCAGCAGCTATACAAAATATAGCAAACCAATCGGCAATTGAATCGTGGCTTGAGCCGTGGTGAAGTGGCGGTTGAGTCGTGGGCGTTTCAAGATCGATCCGCGGCCGACCTGTGCAGCGAAGGGTCGACCTGTCCGCCCCGCGTCAGATCTAGGTCATTTCTCTCTGGCCTGCGTCGGCGGCCCACGGTAAGCTCCCCGCCAGCCTTCTTTACACAGACCTCAGCCCCATCGCACGCCGCCCCCGGCGGGCGCGGCCCACACCCCTTCGCCATCGATGCCGACGCCCGAACGCCAGATGCCCCGCCGTATCTACCCGCTGCGCGTGCTGGGCATGGGCCTGGGTGGCGCGGTGGTGGGGGTGGTGCTGTGGGAGCGGCACGCCTCGGTGTACGCCTGGTTGGGCATGGTGCTGCCGGCCTTCGTGTGGCCGCACGTGGCCTATCTGCTGAGCCGGCGCAGCACCGACCCGTACCGGACAGAGATGCGCAATCTGCTGGTCGATTCGGCGGCGGCGGCGGCCTTTGTGCCGCTGATGCACTTCAACCTGCTGCCCAGCGTGCTGCTGCTCACGCTGACCCTGGTGGACAAGGTGACCACCGGCATCCGCGGGCTGTGGGCGCGGTCCATTCCGGTGATGCTGCTGGCGGGCGTGGCCAGCGCGGTGCTCACGGGCTGGCACTGGGCACCCGAAACGTCGTTCGCCGTGCTGCTGGCCTGCCTGCCGGTGATGACCTTGCACACGCTGTCGGTCAGCGTGGTGAGCTACCAGCTCATCCGCCAGGTGTCACGCCAGAACCAAATGCTGGACGAGCTGCGCCGCATCGATTCGCTCACCGGCCTGTTCGGCCGCGGGCACTGGCAGGAGCAGGCCGAGGCCGCGCTGCGGCGCCACCACACCACCGACGAGCCCGCCTGCATGCTGATGATGGACATCGACCACTTCAAAGAGGTCAACGACGAGCACGGCCATGCCGTGGGCGACGAGGTGATCCGTGCGCTGGCCCACGTGGTGCGCGGCCATGTGCGGGCGGGCGACTGTGCGGGGCGCTATGGCGGCGATGAGTTCGCCATCATCCTGCCCGGCATGCGGGCGCAGGATGCGCTGGCCATTGCACAGCGCATTCGCGCCCAGGCCGAAGGCGTGCGGCTGCGCGAGCTGCCCGACCTGCGCCTGACCAGCAGCATCGGCGTGGCCCCGGCCGACCACCGCCACAGCAACCTGCGCGCGTGGATCGAGTCTGCGGACGCCGCGCTGTACGCCGCCAAGAAGGCGGGCCGCAACCGCGTGGCGGGGTGCATGGAGCCGGAGCTGGTGCCTGCGGTGTGATGCCACCCGCATGGGACGGCACCCAGCCCTTTCACGCTGAGCGCGTAGAAGCGCCGCGCAAGGTTTCGACAGGCTCAACCCGAACGGTTTGGGGCGATCCACCGCGGGTCCGTCTCGACCACTGCCTGAACCACTGCCTGAACCACTGCCTGAACCACTGCCTGAACCACGGCATCAACCACCGCCCCAACCACCCGCAGCAGCACCGGGCAGCGCCGCCGGCCATTGCACCCGCACCGTGCAGCCCGCGCCCACCCCCGCCGTAGCGGTGATGGCGCCGCCATGGCGCTGCGCGATCACCCGGCACAGTGCCAGGCCCGCGCCCACGCCGTCGAACTCGGTCTCGCGGTGCAGCCGTTGGAACACGCCAAACAGCTGGCCCGCACGTGCCGGGTCGAACCCCGCGCCGTTGTCCGTCACCGTGAACCCCACCTGACCCGGCGCATCCGCCGCCACGGCCTGCACGCTGATGAGCGCGGGCTGAGCGTTGTTGCGCGTGAACTTGAGGGCGTTGCCCAGCAGTTGCCCGAGCAATTCCTGCAGCAGCTCCGGGTCGGCATTCAACGTGGGCAGGTCGGGGGCGATGCGCCACTGCGCGTCACGACCTGCCTGCGCGCTGGCAAGGGCTGCGCGCGCCTGCGCCACCGCGTCGGCCAGCGGTACCGGCTGCCAGCGCACGGGGGCCTTGCCGGCGCGCGCCAAGGCCTGCAGCGCGTCGATCATCAGGCCCATGCGGCGGGCCGACTGGTCCATGGTGGCCAGGAAGCCCAGCGCCTCCTGCACCTCGGCCCCCTGCACCACGGCGGCAGGCAGGTCGCCCAGCGTCTCGCGCACCAGCGTGCCGTACGACGTGAAGTGCCGCAGCGGCGCACGCAGGTCGTGCGAGACCGCGCGCAGAAAGTCCTCGTGCGCCGCAGCCATGTCGGCCACCTGCTGCTGGCTGCGGGCCAGCTCGGTGCGCAGTTGCAGCAGGGTCTGCGCGGTGTCGTTGTCGCTCATCGTTCACACCCCTTGAAGTTGGCGCGACGCCCGGGCCCGGGCCAGGGCCAGCCAAAGCGCCATCGGCCGCACCGGGCCACCGGGCGCATTCTTGCCCCGCACCATCAGGGCGGAGGAAGGCGCGCAGCGGCTCACAGCGCTCCTCACTTCTTCGGCCGCGCCCAGTTGGCGATGCTGACCTGCTTGCCGCGCGCCACGCTCAAAGCGCCCGGTGCCGTGCTCTTGGTGATGGTGCTGCCCCCGCCCACCGTGCCACCTGCGCCGATGGTGACGGGCGCCACCAGCACGCAGTTGCTGCCGATGTGCACGTCGGCCTCGATCACCGTGCGGTGCTTGTTCGCGCCGTCGTAATTGGCGGTGATGCTGCCGGCGCCGTAGTTCACGCGCTCGCCCACCGTGGCGTCGCCCAGGTAGGCCAGGTGGTTGGCCTTGGCGCCGTCGGCCAGCGTGCTGTTCTTCACCTCGACGAAGTTGCCGATGTGCACCTCGCGGCCCAGTTGCGCACCGGGGCGCAGGCGGGCGAACGGGCCGATGAGCGCACCGGCGCCCACGCTGGCACCGGCCTTTTCGCCGTCGATGTGGGTGTAGGGGTGGATCACCGCGCCCGCGGCGATGGTGGCGTTGGCAATGCAGCAGTGCGCGCCGATGCTCACGCCGTCGCCCAGCTCCACGCGGCCGGTGAAGATGCAGTTCACGTCGATCTCCACGTCCTGGCCGCACTGCAGCTCGCCGCGCGCGCTGGTGCGGGTGTCGTCGCGCACATCCAGGCGTGCCGGGTCGGCCAGGCGCACGCCCTGCTCCATCAGGCTGCGCGCCACGCGCAACTGGTGCGCGCGCTCCAGCTCGGCCAGTTGCAGCGGGCTGTTCACACCGGCCACCTGCAGCGCATCGTTGATGCGGTGCGCCACCACGGGCACGCCGTCGGCCACGGCCATGGCGACGATGTCGGTCAGGTAGTACTCGCCCTGGGCGTTGTCGTTGGTCAGGCGTGCCAGCCAGCCTTTGAGCTGGCGCGTGGGCACGGCCATGATGCCGCTGTAGACCTCGGTGATGGCGCGCTGGGCCTCGCTCGCATCTTTATGTTCGACGATGCCCTGCACGGCGCCCTGGGCGTCGCGCACGATGCGGCCGTAGCCCGTGGGGTCGGCCAGCGTGACGGTGAGCAGCGCCAGTCGCCCGCCGCCACCCTGCGTGCTCGCATCCACCAGCGCGCGCAGCGTGCCGGCCTGCGTGAGCGGCACGTCGCCCGACAGCACCACGGCCGTGCCGTCGTCGGCCAGCAGCGGCGCCGCCTGCTGCACCGCGTGGCCCGTGCCCAGCTGCGGCTCCTGCCGCGCAAATTTCACATCCAGACCACGGCTGCCACTCGCGGCCCCCGTGCAGGCGGCTTCTACTTCGGCAGCACCGTGGCCGGTGATGACCACCGCGCTGCGGGCCTGCAGGTGTGCGGCCTGGTCGAGTACGTGGTGCAGCAGCGGGCGCCCCGCCAGGCGCTGCAGCACTTTGGGTATGCGGCTTTTCATGCGCGTGCCCTTGCCGGCCGCCATGATGAGGATGTCGAGTTGCGTCATGAACGATGAGGGAGAGTGCGGGCCGCGCCACGGTGCGTGCGCAGGCCGGTACGGGATTATCGGCTGCAGCGCACCCCACGCCACATGCTATGTAAAACATAGCGCCTGGCGCTTGCCAGATAAGCGGCAGGGCCGTTTTTGATGCCCATCGGCAGGCTACAGCAGCGGCAGCAGGCGCGGGGGCGTGTCGTAGTACTCGGCGATGCGGGCCAGCGCGCGGGTGTTGAGCAGGCGCAGCCGCCCGTCTTTGAGCTCGTGCAGGCCCAGCATCGACAGGCGCCGCAGCGTCTTGTTGGTGTGCACCAGCGACAGCCCCAGGGCATCGGCGATGTGCTGCTGGGTGAGCGGAAACGCCACGGTGCCGCCCTCGGCCATGCCGATGCGGTCGAGCCGCCGGTACAGGTGCATCAGCAGCATGGCCACGCGCTCGGTGGCGTTGCGCCGCCCGGCGGTGAGCAGGTTGTCGTCCACGTGGCCCTCTTCGTGCGCGGCCAGCCAGGTCATGTCGTAGCCCAGGCGCGGGTGCTCGCGGAACACGGCCCACAGGCTGTCGTTCTGGAACACGCACAGCGAGCACGCAGTCAGCGCCTCCACGCCATGCGCCGAGGCGTCGCCAAACTCCTGCTGCAGGCCCACCAGGTCGCCCGGCAGCAGGAAGTTGAGGATCTGGCGGCGCCCGTCGCTCAGCGTCTTGTAGCGAAACGCCCAGCCCGAATACAGCGTGAACAGCCGCGCATTGCCCTGCCCTTCGCGCACCAGCGCGTCGCCGGGCTGCACCGCCATGGTGTCGCTGCGGAACCCCTCGATGAAGTCCAGCACCTGCGGCTCCACCAGCGTGAACGCGCCGGTCTTGCGCAGTCCGCAGGCTCGGCAGGCAGGAGGGCAGGCGGGGACTACAGGGGGGACAGCGCTCATGGTGCGGCGATTTTAGAAGCGGTCCTTGCGCGCGCAACACCGCAAGAGCGCAGATGTTGCGCAAGTGACGCGCCAATGCCGCGTATGTCTTTTGACATTGCGCGACCGCGCTGCCCCGGCCTACATTGGGGCATCCCTATGAACCTTTCCCCCGCACTGTACGAGGTGCTGTACGTCAGCATGCTCGCGCCCGACCAACCCCTGAGCGTCGTGGCCGAGATCGCCGCCGCCGCCCGCGTGGCCAACACCAGGATGGACATCACCGGGCTGCTCATTTTCGACGGGCAGCGCTTTTGCCAGCAGTTCGAGGGGCCCAAGAAAGCGGTGCTCAAGCTCATCGAGCGCATCCGCAACGACCCGCGCCATGTGAACGTCGAAGTCCTGCACCACGGGCTGCTCGCAGGCCGGCGGTTCCAGAACTTCAACCTGGCCTTCAGCACCGTGGAAGACGTGGACGCGCTGGCGCGCATGGAGCAGCTGGACGGCGAGGCCGCGCTGGCCGCCTTCACCGCCGTGTGCGAAGAGCTGGATTACTGAGACTTACCCTTCCCCGGTCACCCGCGCACGGCCCGGCCGCCTTCCCAACGCGCCGCGCCAGGCCAGGCCAGGCCAGGCCAGGCCTGGCCGGGCCAGTTGCACGGCAACCCGCCCGGCGCTCACGCTGCCATTCAGGCTTGTCGCCAAGGTCTTTTGATCAGGCCTGCCCGTGCGGCCAGCGCCGCAGCACCAAGGTGGCATTCACCCCGCCAAAACCGAAGCCGTTGACCATGGCGTGCGACAGCGCCATCGGCCGGGCGGCCAGCGCGACCATGTCCAGCCCCCCCGCCTGCTCATCGGGCGTGTGCAGGTTGAGCGTGCCGGGCACCACCTGGTCGCGCAGCGCCAGCACCGTGAAGATCGCTGCCACCGCACCTGCCGCACCCAGCAGGTGCCCGGTGGCCGATTTGGTGGAGCTGACGGCGATGCCGCCGTCGGTGCCGAACACGCGGCGGATCGCTGCCAGTTCGCCCCGGTCTCCGACCATGGTGGAGGTGGCGTGGGCGTTGAGGTACTGCACCTCGCCAGCGCGCAGCCCCGCCTGCGCCAGGGCTGCCTCCATGCTGCGGGCCGCCCCATCGCCATCCTCGGGGCCCGAGGTGATGTGGTACGCGTCGGCCGACGTGCCGTAGCCCACCAGCTCGGCCAGCGGCTGCGCGCCGCGGGCCAGCGCGTGCTCCAGCGCCTCGATGACCAGCATGCCCGCGCCCTCGCCCATCACGAAGCCGTCGCGCTGCGCATCGAACGGGCGCGAGGCCTCGTGCGGCGCATCGTTGAACCCCGTGGACAGCGCCTTGGCCGCGGCGAACGCGCCCAGGCTCACCCGGTCGATGGCGGCCTCGCTGCCGCCGCACACGGCGATGTCGGCCTCGCCGCAGCGGATCATGCGGGCCGCATCGCCCAGCGCCTGCACGCTGGCGGCACAGGCCGTCACCGGCGCACCCAGCGGGCCCTTGAGCCCATGGCGGATGGACACATGCCCCGCCGCCAGGTTGACCAGGAACGACGGCACGGTGAACGGCGACAGCCGCTGCGGCCCGCGCGTTTCGGTGGTGCGCACCGCATCGGCAATGGCGCCGAACCCGCCGATGCCCGATGCGATGACGGTGGCCGTGCGCGCGAGCACAGCCGCATCGCCGCCCGCGACAGGCCAGCCGGCCTGCGCCAGCGCCTGCTGCGCTGCGCCCAGCGCGAACGGGATGAAGCGGTCCATCTTGCGCTGGTCCTTGGGCGAGACGATGGCGTCCACATCCCAGCCGCCCTCGGGGTCCTCGGCCAAGCTCAGCACACGCCCTGCGACCTGGGCGGGGACGCCTTCTGCGACCCCGTCCGGCAGGCGGGTGACGCCCGAGCGCGCGGCGAGCAGGCGCTGCCAGGCCAGTTCCACCTGGCTGCCCAGGGGCGAGACCAGACCCATGCCGGTGATGACGACGCGGCGCATCAGCCGATGGCTCCAGGGCAGCGGGCGGCGGTCAGCGCGCCAAGGGGGGTCACAGTGGATTTCATGAAAACATCTCGCTGGTAATGGGCCTGCCCTGCAGCGCCCCTGGTGGCGGCTGCAGCGTCAAAGCGGCGCGGCCCTCACGACCTCACTGCGTGGAGGCCAAGCGGTGCACCGCCCGCGCGGGCCCGAGGGACGGCGCAGCATCACCACCGCATTCACAGGGGCAAGGCTGGATTTCAAAGCCGAGGCTTATGATTGGAGCCGTCATCATAAGCACAAAACAGCTTATTGCGTACGACCGCAATCATTAAAAGGTTTTCCATGAAGGTGTCCAAAGCACAGGCCGCAGAGAACCGCCAGGGCATCCTGGACGCGGCGTCGCGGCTGTACCGCGAGCGCGGCCTGACGGGCGTGGGCGTGGCCGACATCACCCGCGACGCCGGGCTGACGCACGGTGGGCTGTACCGGCATTTCGCGTCCAAGGATGCCCTGGTGCGCGAGGCCTGCGCGCGTGCGTTCGACTGGTCGATCGCGCCGCTGGACGGGCACACGCCCAACGCCAACATGGCGGACCGCATCAAAAGCTATCTCTCGCCACAGCACCGCGACGAACCCGGCAACGGTTGCCCGGCCGCTGCGCTGGCGGTGGACGCGGCCCGCGCGGGGCCCGAGTTGTCGCAGGTGTTTGCCGAAGGCATCGAGCGCAACATCCAGCGCTTCACACAGTTGCTGGCCGACCACGCGCCGGGCGCCCCGCCCTCGGCCCAGCGTGCACGGGCCATGGAAGTGCTGGCCACCATGGTCGGCGGCCTGGCGCTGGCGCGGGCCACGGCTGCGGGGCAGCCCGAGCTGTCGCAGGAAATCCTGGTCACGCTGCAGGCGCAGCTGATTGACCTGCTGGAGACCCCGCCACGCTGACGCAAGGCGCGCACCCCGCTGCCTTGGGCGTATCGCGTCTTGTTTGCTATCAAAAAAAGAGCTTCTGGCGCTTGCGGGACAAGCGGCAGAAGCTCTCAGGGCATTGATTTCCGGGTCGTTCCCTGCCGTGCCGGTGATGGCACGGCGTCGACACCCTGGCGCAGGGTCTGCAGGGCAGCCCCGGGCCGGCGTGCCTCAGGCGCAGCAGGCGTCCGTGGACACGCGCTGGTCGGCGGCTGCGGCACTGCCGAAAGCCGCGCGGCGCCACCAGGGTGCAGCGCCTTCGGCATGCGCCGCTGCGGCGGCCACCGCGGCCACGCGGTACTGCAGGCGCTGCGTGCCCAGGGGCTCGACCACTGCATGCTGGCCGGCAGCGATCTGCAGCGTCTGGCCGGCGTGCAGGAAGACGTCGCCGGCCTCGGCGCCCGTGCCGTACGGGCCGGCATCGAGCGTGACCCAGGCGTGACCTTCGGCGACGCGCAGGGCCAGGGCCGCGCGGGGTGTCAGGCTGACTGCGTTGCCGGGCAGCACGGTGGTGGCGCCCTGGGCGGACTTTGCCGTGGCAGCGGCGGATTGGACTTGGAAGGTGTGCGAGGTGGTGTTCATGGCGTTCTCCGGGTTTACCCTTGATGGACTCTATGGTGCGGCGTGCTAGACACGGCGTCCAATGAAAAGGAATGTGCCGATTGATGCTCTTCTTGCATGTCGCCCTCAAGCCGTGGTGCGAGCACGGGGCGCTGCTATCCGAAAGAGAGCAAACCGCGCGATTCCGACCGCCAGCCGGCTGCCTGCGCCCAACACCTGCACGCCCGCCTGGCCCACGGCACGGCCGCCCTGGCCCAGGGCGTGCATCAGGTCGCGCAGGGGCAAGGCGACGCTGCATTCCCACTCGGCGCCGGGCCGCAGCAGGCGCTGTGCCGGTGCAGCGGGCTGCGCCGCCCACTCGAAGGCCACGGTTTCAGGCAGCGCGCCCGCGGGGCTCCAGGCTTCCATCACCACATGCTGGCCGGGCGCGACCACCAGGCGATCGCCGGCCTGCAGCACGTGGTCGGCCAGGCACAAGGGCAGGTCAGAGCGCAAGTCCGCCGGCAGCCCGGCCAGCGACGCGCCCCGCAGGGTGACCCAGGCGCGGCCCTGCGCGATGGCCAACACGCCGTGCTCGCGCGGGTGCAGCGACAGGGCTCGGCCAGGGTTCAGTTTCCAGCAACCGGCCGCAGGTCGGCCAGCCGATGGGGCTTGGGCGGATTGTTGCGATTCCAGAACGTTGCGGGCTGGCATGACGGACTCCTTCAGGTGCGCTCAATGCGCGTTGATGAGCATCAATGTTGCCGCCAGCGCCCTACACAGTCCAATGAAAACGCGGTACGCTATTCATTCCATCGACGCATGAATCTGGACCTCCTCAGGAACCCGCCATGGCCTCAGCCGAGTACTCTCCCGCCGTCCTTCGCACCCGCGCCGTGGCCACCGGCCACTGGCGCGCCTTTCTGGCCGTGGCGCGGCACCTGAACTTCCGCGCCGCCGCCGACGAGCTGTCGCTCACCCAGTCGGCCGTGAGCCGCCAGATCCAGGCGCTGGAAGAAGAAGTGGGTGTGGCGCTGTTCCTGCGCCACACGCGCGCCGTGGAGCTGACCAGCGCGGGTGCGCAGCTGCAGCGCGCCGTGGCCCCGGCCATCGAGCGCATGGACGCCGCCGTGCGCCTGGTGCGCCAGACGGCCGGCCGGCGCAGCGTGGCCATCACCACCTGGGCCAGCTTTGCATCGATGTGGCTCATCCCGCGCATGGAGGAGTTCCAGCGCGACAACCCGGGCATCGACATCCGCATCGATGCGAGCGATGTGCAGATCGACCTGGACACCTCGGACGTGGACCTGGCGCTGCGCTACGCCATGCCCGGCGGCGCCACGCAGGGCGGCACGCGCCTGTTCGGCGAGCAACTGGCCGTGGTGGCGAGCCCCTGGCTGCTCAAAAGCGGCAAGCCCCTGCGCACGCCGGCCGACGTGGCGCAGTTCACCCTCATCGAGGCGGGCGACGCCCACCGCACGCATTACCTGGAGTACCTGAGCTGGCGCCGCTGGTTCGACGCGCGAGACCTGGCCAAGCTGCAGCCTGAGCGCTGGCTGTACTTCAACTACGCACACCAGATCGTGCAGGCCGCGCTGGCCGGCCAGGGCCTGGCGCTGGCCCGCATGCCGCTGATCGCGGACGCCCTGGCCTCGGGCGACCTGGTGGAGGTGCTGCCCGGCCACCGCATCGACTCGCCCCTGACCTACTGGCTGATGGTGGGCCCCCGCAGCGCCCAGCGCCCGGAGATCAAGGCGTTCTGCGCCTGGCTGGAGCTGCAGGCCCAGGCGACGCGCGAGGCGATTGGCGATGTGCCGGACCCGGATCTCAATGACGACCTGGACGGGGCCGATTAGCTACCAATTGAATAGCTGGCAGCGCCCCTACAGCGAGCGCTGCAGGCCCGTCAAGCCAGCGTCACCCGTGCGAATTTCCGCTTGCCCACCTGCACCACGTAGGTGCCCGCGTCGAGCTTCAGGCCCTTGTCGCTGACCACGCTGCCATCCACGCGCACGCCGCCGCCGTCGATCAGGCGGCTGGCCTCGCTGCCCGACGGCGCGAGGTTGGCCTGCTTGAGCAGCGCACCGATGCCCAGCGGCGCGCCCGACAGGCTCACCTCGGGAATCTCATCGGGCACGCCGCCCTTGCTGCGGTTGATGAAGTCCTGCTCGGCCGCCTCGGCCGCGGCCGCGCTGTGAAAGCGCGTGGTGATCTCCTTGGCGAGCATCACCTTGGCGTCCTTGGGGTTGCGCCCGCCGGCGATCTCGGCTTTGAGCGCGGCGATGTCGGCCAGGCTCTTGAACGACAGCAGCGTGTACCAGTCCCACATGAGCGTGTCGCTGATCGACAGCACCTTGGCGAACATGGTGTTGGGCTCTTCGGTGATGCCGATGTAGTTGTTCTTGGACTTAGACATCTTGTCCACGCCGTCCAGGCCCACCAGCAGCGGCATGGTGAGCACACACTGCGGCTCCTGGCCGTACTCCTGCTGCAGGTGGCGGCCCATGAGCAGGTTGAACTTCTGGTCGGTGCCGCCCAGCTCCAGGTCGCTTTTCAGAGCCACCGAGTCGTAGCCCTGCATCAGCGGGTACAAGAATTCGTGCACCGAGATGGACTGCCCGGTGGTGAAGCGCTTGTGAAAATCGTCGCGCTCCATCATGCGGGCCACGGTGTACTTGGCGGCCAGCTGGATCATGCCGCTGGCGCCCAGGGGCTCGCTCCATTCGCTGTTGTAGCGGATCTCGGTGCGCGCCGGGTCCAGCACCAGGCTGGCCTGGCGGTAGTAGGTCTCGGCGTTGGCCTTGATCTGGTCCTTGGTGAGCGGCGGGCGCGTGCTGTTGCGGCCCGAAGGATCGCCGATCAGGCTGGTGAAATCGCCGATCAAAAAGATCACCTGGTGGCCCAGATCTTGCAACTGGCGCATCTTGTTGAGCACCACGGTGTGGCCGATGTGGATGTCGGGCGCGGTGGGGTCCAGCCCCAGCTTGACACGCAGGGGCTGGCCCGACGCTTCGGAGCGCGTGAGCTTTTGGACCCACTCGTCCTGGGGCAGCAGCTCGTCGACGCCGCGCAGCGAGATTTCGAGCGCCTTTCCTACACCATCGGACACCGGGCTTGTTGTAACAGCAGATTGATTCATAAGGGTTTTTTGGGATGTCTAGACAGCGTGCGCCGCTATACTTGCGCCCACCTTGCCAAGGCGGGATTCTAGTGGGCCCGGTGTTGCGACGCCTTCATCCCGCACCCGCTACCTTGCACCTGACAGCTTGTGACTCCAGCCTCGCCCTGCTTGCGCGCGCAGCAGGGGAGTGTCATGGAGCCACGTTCACCCTGGGGATAGACCTTTGATTCATGGCTTGACCACCGCCAGCACGGCTTTGCTTGACCGGCTGTCCCACACGATTCAGAAACACCCCAAGCGCATCACCGCCGCCATTGCAGCCATCTTGCTGACAGGCGGCGGCGGAGCCTTCGCCGTGGCGTCCTTCGCGCCCGACCCGGCCGAGATGCCGGTGCGCATGGTGACGCTGCCCGTCGAATCGCTGGCCGAAAACCTGGTGCTGGGCAAGCTCGATGCGCCGGGCTTCTCGCTCTACCGCTCCGAACAAGTGCGCAGCAGTGACACCCCCGAATCCTTGCTGCAGCGCCTGGGCGTGGCCGATCCGGCCGCTGCCGCCTTCATGCGCGGTGACACGCCCGTCAGGCAGAACATGCTCGGCCGCACCGGCCGCGTCGTGTCGGCCGAAACCACCGACGACCACCGCCTGGTGCGCCTGACGGCCCGCTGGGTGCCGGACGACAGCGGCAACTTCCGCCGCCTGATCGTGGAGCGCGCAGGCAACAACAAATTCACCTCGCGCGTCGAGACCGCCAAGCTGACGGCCAGCAGCCGCCTGTCGGGCGGCGTCATCAACAGCTCGCTGTTCGCCGCGACCGATGCGTCCAACATCCCCGACGGCGTGGCCGTGCAGATGGCCGAGCTGTTCTCGGGCAACATCGACTTTCGCCGCTCGCTGCGCAAGGGCGACCGGTTCTCCGTGGTGTACGAAACCCTGGAGGCCGACGGCGAACCCCTGTCCAGCGGCCGCGTGCTGAGCGCCGAGTTCGTCAACAACGGCAAGACCCACCAGGCCATCTGGTTCCAGGAGCCGGGCAGCAAGGGCTCGTACTACACCCTGGACGGCGAGAGCATGCGCCGCGCCTACCTGACCTCGCCCGTCGAGTTCTCGCGCGTGACCAGCGGCTTCAAGATGCGCCTGCACCCCATTTTGAAGACCTGGCGCGCCCACCTGGGCACCGACTTCGCAGCCCCCACCGGCACCGCCGTGCGCACCGTGGGCGACGGCGTGATCGAGTTCGCCGGCGTGCAGAACGGTTTTGGCAACGTGGTCTTCGTCAAGCACCGCAACCAGCACGTCACCGTGTACGCCCACCTGAGCCGCATCGACGTGCGCCAGGGCCAGTCGGTCGAACAGGGCCAGACCCTGGGCGCCGTGGGCTCCACCGGCTGGGCCACCGGCCCGCACCTGCACTTCGAGTTCCGCGTGAACGGCGTGCACCAGGATCCGCAGACCATCGTGGCCGCCAGCGACGCTGCCGCCCCGATCTCGGCTGCATCGCGCCCTGCCTTCCAGCGCCTGGCGTCCAACATGCGCGTTCAGCTGAATGCCGCAGCGCTGATCGAGCAAGCCAGCGCAGAGTGATGTGACCCCCCCTGAGTCGCCTGCGGCGCCTTCCCCCCAGGGGGACGACGCCAGCGGCCTGGCAAAGCCAGTTCCGCGGCGTCCCTGGTTGGGTCCGCGCCCATAGCAAACGCCCTCGCCCGTTCGCAGGCCCTCCCATGAGCACCACCACCAACGAGCTGTACATCGGCCTCATGTCGGGCACTTCGCTCGATGGCATCGACGGGGTGCTGGCCGATTTTTCGGGGTCGCGCATGGTGGTCACGCACCACGCCAGCGCGGGCTTCGAACCCGAGCTTCGGGCCGAGCTGCTGGCGCTCAATACCTCTGGCCACGACGAACTGCACCGCGCCGCGCTGGCGGGCAATGCGCTGTCGCGCGCGTATGCCGGGGTGGTGCACACGCTGCTGGCGCAGAGCGGCCTGCCCGCCACCGCCATATGCGCCATCGGTGCCCACGGGCAGACGGTGCGCCACCGCCCGCAGGAGTTCGATGGCACCGGCTACACGCTGCAGCTGGGCAGCCCCGCCCTGCTGGCCGAGCGCACGGGCATTGCGGTGGTGGCGGACTTTCGCAGCCGCGATGTGGCGGCGGGTGGCCAGGGGGCGCCGCTGGTGCCGGCGTTTCACCAGGGCGTGTTCGGCCGGCCCGATGAAACGGTGCTGGTGCTCAACATCGGCGGCATCTCCAACCTCAGCGTGCTGGGCGCAGATGGCAGCGTGCTCGGCTTCGACTGCGGCCCGGGCAACGCGCTCATGGACCACTGGTGCCAGCAGCACACGGGCCAGCCGTACGATGCAGGCGGGGCCTGGGCGGCCAGCGGGCAGGTGCTGCCGGGCCTGTTGGCATCGCTTCTGCAGGAGCGGTTCTTGCACAAGCCCGCGCCCAAGAGCACCGGGCGCGACCTGTTCAACCCCCGCTGGCTGGAGACGCACCTGCACGCCTTGGCGGACGCCCGGCCTGTGGATGTGCAGGCGACCTTGACCGAATTCACCGCTACCGCATGCCAGATGAGCGCAAGCAGCTATCAAAAAGATAGTAAATCGCTGGCGGTGTGCGGCGGCGGCGCACTCAACGCCCACCTCATGGCCCGGCTGCAGGCCCTGTGCCCCGCCCTGCGCGTGGTGGCCACCGATGCGCTGGGCCTGCCCGCCCTGCAGGTGGAGGCCGCCGCGTTCGCCTGGCTGGCCCGCCAGGCGGTCACGGGCCAGCCGGGCAACCTGTCGAGCGTGACCGGCGCAGCGGGGCCCCGCGTGCTGGGCGCCATGTACCCGGCATAGCAGCCCGCCATGGGCCTGCGCGGCGGGTGCCGCTGCAGGCGCAGTGCCCCGCCCCCTTCGTTTCAGCCCGGCTCTGCCGCGTCCGCCGACGCCGCCGCCCGGCTGCTGGCCTTGTCGTGCGGCGACAGCTGCCAGAAGATGCCGGCCGACGCCACGGTGATCAGCCCCATGCACACAAAGGTGGCCTGGAACGCCGCCAGCGCCTGCCCTGCGGCACCCGCCGGAAAGACGTTGGTGAAGGCCGCCAGCACCGCGCCAGCCGATGCCACGCCCATGCCCATGGCGACCATCTGCACCATCGACAGCAGGCTGTTGCCGCTGCTGGCCATGGCGTGCTCCAGGTCCTTGAGCGTGACGGTGTTCATGGCCGTGAACTGCAGCGAGTTGACCGCGCCGAACGCCGCCAGCTGCACGATGTGCACCCACAACGGCTGTGCGGGGCTCGCCAGCCCGAAGCTCGCCATGGTGAGCCCCACCAGCAGCGTGTTGACCACCAGCACGCGCCGGTAGCCGAAGCGGGTGATGAGCGGCGTGGTGAAGCGCTTCATCGACATGCCGGCCATGGCCACGGGCAGCATCATCATGCCGGCCTGCATGGGCGAGTAGCCCATGCTCACCTGCAGCAGCAGCGGGATCAAGAACGGCATGCACGAGCTGCCCAGCCGCGAAAACAGATTGCCCAGCAGGCCGATGCGCAGCGTGTCCACCGTGAACAGACTGGGCGAGAACAGCGGGTCCGGCTTGCGCGCGGCGTGCAGCCAGTACGCCACCAGGCTGGCCAGCCCGAAGATCATCAGCACCAGCACGCTGGCCTGGCGCAGGCCCATGCTCGCCAAGCCGTCCAAGGCAAGCGAGAGCGACACCATGCCGAACGCGAGCATCAGGTAGCCCGACAGGTCGAAGCGCGCGACGAAGGTGACCGGCCCGCCGGGCATGAAGCGCAGCGTAGCCAGGCAGCCCACGATGCCCACCGGCACGTTGATGAGAAAGATCCAGTGCCAGGACGCGACCTCCACCAGCCAGCCGCCCAGCGTGGGCCCGATGAGCGGCCCGATCAGCCCCGGGATGGCCACGAAGCTCATCGCCTGCAGGAACTGCTCGCGCGGGAAGGTGCGCAGCACCACCAGCCGCCCCACCGGCAGCAGCAACGCCCCGCCCAGCCCCTGCACCACGCGCGCGGCCACCAGTTGGCTCAGGTTCTGCGCCAGCGCGCAGAACACCGAGCCCAGCACGAACAGCACGAGGGCCGCCAGGTACACGCGGCGGGAGCCGAAGCGGTCGGCCACCCAGCCCGACGCCGGGATCAGCATGGCCATCGCCAGCGAGTAAGCCACCACCACCGACTGCATGCGCAGGGGACTCTCGCCCAGGCTGCGCGCCATGGCGGGCAAGGCGGTGTTGACGATGGTGGCGTCCAGCGTCTGCATGAAGAAGCCGACGGCGACCAGCCACAGCAGCAGCTTCAGCGACTGCGGTGAAGGCGTCGGCATGGGTGCCGGCATCGGCGTGGTGGACGGTGGCGGGGGCGAGGATGGCTGCTGCATGGACGGCTCACAAGATCGTTGGCAGGCGTGGCGCTGACAGTGGCTGCAAATTCAGGTGGGCGCCAACGAAAAAGCCGCCCGAAGGCGGCTTGTGTCGTCGGCAGGGCAGCTATCGCAGTGCCCTGCTCGCATGCCCGTGCATCGATCAGGCAGAGAAGCTGGAGCCGCAGCCACAGGTGGTGGTGGCGTTCGGGTTCTTGATCACGAACTGCGCACCCTGCAGGTCTTCCTTGTAGTCGATCTCGGCGCCCACCAGGTACTGGTAGCTCATGGCGTCGATCAGCAGCGACACGCCATTCTTGGTCATGGTGGTGTCGTCTTCGTTGGTGATCTCGTCGAAGGTGAAGCCGTACTGGAAGCCGGAGCAACCGCCACCCTGCACGAACACGCGCAGCTTCAGGTCAGGGTTGCCTTCTTCGGCGATCAGGTCCGCCACCTTGGCCGCCGCGCTGTCCGTGAACAGGATGGGGGCTGGCATTTCGGTCTGGATGTTGTCGGCAACTGCGCTCATGGGGTGTCCTTCCGGTTTTCAATTTTGCGGGTAATAGTACTGCAGACCGCTCGGGAATTCAGGTCACTGCCCGTTTGACGCTAACTTCAGTGGGGGCTTTTCCTCCACCAGCACCGCCACCGGGCACATCTGCCCGGCAATCACGGCGCCCTGGTGCATCTCCAGCGCCTTGTAGTGCACGTTTCCTGTGATCTTCGCCTTGGGCTGGAGTTCCAGCAACTCGGTGGCATGCACCGGCCCCTCCACCTGGCCATTGACGATCACATGGGTGGCATGCACCGCGCCCTCGACGCGGGCGGTCTCGGAAATCACCAGGATGCTGGGCTGCTCGGGCGCTGCACGGATATCGCCCACCACCTCGCCGTCGATGCGCATGCCTTCCACGAAGTGCACGTTCCCCTCGATCTTGGTGCCCTGCGCGATCAGGCTCTTGATGGGGGGCTGCTTTTTACGGGAAAACATGGGCAAAACTCCTGGAGAAGCACGCCGGCCCACCGGCACGGCATGCAGCAAAGATAGGGGCCGACGATACCTTGCTCAGGCGTCCTCGCGGCACGAAAACCATGGCACAAAATGCCGAACGGAGCCCCGAGACCCTTCAGGCCGAAGCGCCGGGGCCACAGGCGCCGTGCGCCCGCTGACAAGGCTTGCCGCCAAGGCAGCAGCCCTGCCCTGCATCACTCGATGGTCATGGCCTGCACCGCCCGGACCGTGCTGCCTTCCAGCACGCGCGCGGTCACGGTTTTTACCACGGCGTTGGGCGGCAGATCGAGCACGCCCTCGATGCGCCGGTACTGCTTGACCTGCACCGGCTGGCCCTGCGCTGGCTGGGTCTGCGTCCAGGGCTTGCCGTCCTGCGTGCCTGCCAGCACCAGTTCCAGCCGGCCGTTGAAGTCCGGGGCGTTGCGCGCCGCCTGGATGACCAGCACCTGCCAGCGCAGCTGCATGCCCCCCAGCACTTCGGCCTGCAGGCTGCGGATGGCCAGGCCTTCGGTCTTGGCCGCAGGGATCAGTTTTTCAAAGAAGCCCAGGTCTTCGCGCAGCGTGCGGTTGTCGGCTTCGAGCTGCCGCACCTGGGCCATCAGGTTCTCCTTGGCCGCACGTTCGGCAATCAGCAGGCTGTCCGCGGTGTGGGCCACGGTCTGCTGTTCCTGGCCGGCATCGCGCAGGCGGCTGAGTTCGGCGCGCATCTTGTTCAGCTCGTCGCGGGAGATGCTGTCCAGGCCCGCGATGGACTTGCCGAACTCGAAGGCCCACAGGGCCACCGCAGCGCACAGGCCCAGAACCACGGCCAGGGCCAGCCAGCGAAACGGCCAGGGCAGCGCGCTGCGAATGGCCACCCGGGGGGCACTGATGGTCAACCGGCGGCGCAGCAAACGAAGTCGCATGGCTCAGAGCCCCTGGCACCACAGCCGCTGGCCCCGCGCGGCGCTCTGCACAGCCGCCGTCCGGGCTGCACCCACCGCGGCTTCCTCGGCGGCCACCGGGCAGGTGAGCAGGCTGCGCGCTACCGCGTGGTCATTCAGGGGTTGCAACATGAGAATGGTTCGCAAGGAAAAAGGCGCACCTTAAACGAAAAAACCGCCCTGGGGCGGTTTTTTGATCTGTAAAGAGGCCCCGAAAGACCTCTTTGCAGACGCGAAGGCCACACAGGGCAGCCTTCGGGCAGAGCCGAAGCTTAACGCTTGGAGAACTGCTTGGCGCGGCGTGCGGAGTGCAGACCGACCTTCTTACGTTCCACTTCGCGGGCATCGCGCGTCACGAAGCCGGCTTGGCTCAGTGCGGGCTTGAGCGTCGCGTCGTAGTCGATCAGGGCGCGGGTGATGCCGTGGCGGGCAGCGCCGGCCTGGCCGGATTCACCACCACCGTGCACATTGATCTGGATGTCGAAGGTTTCAACATGGTTGGTCAGTGCGAGCGGTTGCTTGGCGATCATGATCGAGGTTTCGCGGCCGAAATAGGACTGGATGTCCTTGCCGTTCACCGTGATCTTGCCAGTGCCTTTTTTCAGAAACACGCGGGCGACGCTGGACTTGCGACGGCCGGTGCCATTGTTCCATTCACCAATCATCTCAAGGCTCCTTAGATTTCCAGAGCCTTGGGCTGCTGGGCGGTGTGGGGATGCTCTGCACCGCCATACACCTTGAGTTTCTTGATCATTGCGTAGCCAAGGGGACCCTTGGGCAGCATGCCCTTGACAGCCTTTTCCAGCGCACGGCCAGGGTGCTTGGCTTGCATGTCGCGGAAGTTCGTGGCCGTGATACCGCCGGGGTAACCCGAGTGGCGGTAGTACACCTTGTCCAGGGACTTGGTGCCGGTGACCTTGAGCTGGGCGGCGTTGATGATGACGATGAAGTCACCGGTATCGACGTGAGGCGTGTAAATGGCCTTGTGTTTGCCGCGCAAACGGAGAGCAACTTCGCTGGCTACTCGTCCGAGGACCTTGTCGGTCGCGTCAATCACAAACCACTCGTGCACGACCTCAGCGGGCTTGGCGCTGAAAGTAGTAGTCATGAGTTTCTCTCTATGAAGAGGGTTTGGCGGGTCCTTTTCCACGGTCGGTGCTTCTCTGAAGGAAGCCTCTTAGGTGGCAATGAATCTTCGCCGCGGGACCACAAAAGCGCTGCGAAGCCCTCGATTATACGAATTTACGCCTGATGGGCGCAAGCGGCCGTTGCGGCTTCATGGCACCAGGGCCACCACCGCCCCTGCCCCGCCTCAGTTGGGCGTCTGGCGGCGGCGCTGTTCTTCGGCCTCGTAGCGGCGCCGGCTCTCCACGCAGATGGGGTGGGCGGCGTGCGTCGGCTTCTGGCATTCCTGGTGAATGCACATCGGCCGCGCGAGGAAGTTGGCGTCCGCGCAGCTCTCCTGGGGCGACTGCGCCCGGGGCGGCTGCGGGCGGGGCCTGGGCTCGGCCACCACCGGTGGCGGCGGGGGTGCGGGCTCCTCCTGCACGACGATGGGGGCCGGCGCAGGCTCTGCCACGGGGCGCTTGGGCGTGCGTGCCGGCTTGGTCGCAGGTGTCGATGCCGCCGCAGCCGCAGGCGTGGGTGCAGCCGCCGGTGCAGAAGCGGCCGCGGCCACTGCCGCAGCACTGGCCGCGGCGTCCGATGCGGCCGGCTCGGCGGCCGGGGCTGGCGCAGGGTCGGTCAGGGCAGCGTCGACCACCGCCGGGGCGGCGGGCTCGGCCATCTCGGTGATGATGTCGTCCTTGGGGGGCTTGTCGCTCCGGGCCCAGCGCAGGCCGCCCGCAGCGGCCACCACGGCGAAGACGGCCACCGCCAGCCACGCCACGATGGGCACGCGCCGGCCCTTCCTGGCGGGCTTGGCCGCGGCGCGCGCACCGGCGTCCCGCTCGGCCGCAGGCTTGCCATGACCCTGCTCGCCCATGCTGCGGTAGGTGGCAGGGTCGTCGTAGCGCGAGTCATCGGTCGCCACGCTGTCGCCCGCGTCGATGAACACCGTGTCGGCCGCATCGGCGGCCACGGTGTCGGGCCCCAGCATCACGGTATCGCCACCCAGATCGGCATGGGCGTTGGCGTTGGCATGGGCATGCGCTTGGGTGCCCGCGACCTCAGCGGCCAGCGGGGCTGGCGGCGCGGCGGGGGCCTGCGCCGCACGCGGGGTCTGCGCCTGCAGCTCGCTCACGGCCTGTGCCGCCGACGTCACATCCACCGTGGGGGTGAGCAGCCCCGGGCCGGGCCGGTCGGCCGGCTCCACCCAGATGTCGCCCAGGTCGGCCCTGAAATCGAAATGCTCACTGCCCTCCGGGGCGGTGGTCATCTCCATGATCTGCAGGAACTCGTCGATGTTCTGCGGCCGGTCTGCAGGGCGCAGCGCCAGCGACTTGGCGATGGCCGCGACGAAGGGCGCGGAATACTCCACCCCGAATTGGCGCTTGACGGTCCTGGCCACGCGGGAGAACGACACCATGCGGTCGCGGATGGAGCGCAGCGTGGCCGGCAGGGGCGTGTCGTTGCACAGGCAGCCGTGCATCACGGCGGCCAGCGAATACAAATCGCTCCACGGGCCTTGGCGCAGTTCCTCGTCGCCATCGGAATATTGCTCGATGGGGGCGTAGTTCACCTTGAGCACGGCGGTGTGCTTGCGGTCCTGGTCGTTGATGGCGTGCCGGGCGGCGCCCAGGTCCAGCAGCACCGGCGGGCCGTTGTCCTGCAGGAAGATGTTGTCCGGCGAGATGTCGCGGTGCAGCGTCTTGCCCTCGTGCAGCACGCGCAGGGCGCCCAATATGGACCACAGGAGCTTGCGCAGCCAGGCTTCGGACGGGGGCGTGCGCATCTGGGCGCGGGCCTGCTTGAAGGTCATGCCGGTATAGAGCGGCATCACCATGTAGGCGGTGTTGTTGGCCTCCCAGAAGCGGAAGACCTTGACCAGCGAGGGGTGGTCGAACTGCGCGAGCAGCCGCGCCTCCCCCACGAACGACGCCAGCCCGGCCCGGAAGGTCTGCTGGTCGGACGACGACCGCACCCACAGCGACTGCCCCTCGGAGCGCCCTGCCAGCGCGGACGGCATGTATTCCTTGATGGCCACGGCCCGGTGCAGCGAGTGGTCGAAGGCCTTGTAGACCATGCCGAACCCGCCCACCCCCAGCAGCCCCAGGATCTCGAACTCGGCCAGCCGGGTACCGGGCGGCAGCGCATCCGTGTGGCTGATACCGCTGGCAGGGGCAGAGGCGGGGCTGGAGACTGCGTTCATGTTGAAGAGTGCGTGGCGTGCATGCGTGCTTGCATCGGCAACGCCGTGAGGTCAAGGCGGTTGCAGTTGGAATGATGAAGCATGCGGTTACGGTTGCTGAAACAAAAGGCTTTCTGTCTGCAAAAAACATCACGCTTGGGCAAACCACCCGATTGTGCCGCGCCCGGCCACCCCGCACCACCGGCACGCCATGACGATACGTCATCGGGCCATGACTTCGCTGGGTGGTAGCCCGCGGACAGTTCCCCCCTTGCGGGCCGCCGCCTGCACAATCATGCCGCCGGTACCCGCACCCGTTACCATTGGACATGTTCAGTTATCGCCACGCCTTCCATGCAGGCAATCATGCCGACGTGCTCAAGCACACGGTCCTGATCGCCTCCCTGCAGTACCTTATCGAAAAAGACGCGGCCCTGACCGTGCTGGACACCCATGCCGGCGCCGGGCTGTACCGGCTCGATGGCGACTACGCCAACACCAGCGGCGAAGCGGCAGACGGCGTGATGCGCCTGTTCGCGCCCGAGGCCCCGGCCCTCACCCCCGCCCTGCAGGCCTATGTGGACCTGATCCGCGGGTTCAACCAGGGCAACGCGCTCAGGGTCTACCCGGGCTCTCCGTTCATCACCCAGCGCCTGTTGCGCGACCACGACAAGCTCAAGCTGTTCGAGCTGCACCCGACCGACCTGCGCTCGCTGGCGGGCAACGTGGCCCAGCTCGAAGCGGGCCGCCAGGTGGCCGTGCTGCATGAAGACGGGTTCGAAGGCATCAAGAAATTCCTGCCCCCACCGGCCCGCCGCGCTTTGGTGCTGTGCGATCCCAGCTATGAAATCAAGAGCGACTACGCCAAGGTGCTCGACATGGCGGCAGACTCGCTCAAGCGCTTTGCCACCGGCACCTATGCCGTCTGGTACCCCATCATCCCGCGCCCCGAGGCGCACGACCTGCCGCGCCGCCTGAAAACCATGGCCACCAAGGCCGGCAAGAGCTGGCTGCACGCCACGCTCACGGTCAAGTCCAGCAAGATCACCAGCGATGCCGCGGGCGACACCAAACGCCCCGGCCTGCCGGCCAGCGGCATGTTCCTGATCAACCCGCCTTTCACGCTGAAGGCCGCGCTGAAAACCGCGCTGCCCCAGATGGTGGAACTGCTGGCGCAGGACAAGCACGCAACCCACACGCTCGAATCCGGAGGGTAGGACCGCCCATTGGGCCAGCGCCTGCGGCACTGTCTCTCAGAGACTCCGTGGAGCAACCCGGGTGGCCCGGCCCGGCCAGGTCGGCGCTGACACTGTGCCGAAGGGCAGCCGCCCCCCGAGACGGCGGACCGTGCGTGCACCCCTTTCGGTGGGCTATGGCGCCGGGCAGTCGCGCTCCCCGTCGTCCAGTGCAAACAGCTCCACGGGCTTGAGGCCCAGCCCCACCATGCCCAGCACCTCAGCCGCGCCGCGGCTCAGGTCGATCACGCGCTTGCGGGTGTGGGGGCCGCGGTCATTGATGCGTACCACCACCGAGCGCCCCGTGGCCTGACTGCGCACGCATACCAGCGAGCCAAACGGCAGCGTGGGGTGGGCGGCGGTCAGGGCCTTCATGTCGAACAGCTCGCCGCTGGCCGTGCGCCGCTTGTGGAACTTGGCGCCGTACCACGACGCGAGCCCCACCTCATCGGCCGACAACTCCAGCTGCGCGCCCGGGACGATCAGCGGCACGATCAGCGGCGCATCGACCGGGGGGCGCTCGGGACGAACCGGGTCGATCAGCATGGCCTCACCCGGCACGCTCAGCAGGTTGGGCGCCAGGGCATCGGCCTCCGCTGAAAACCCCTGCGCCCACACCGGCGCCGGGCCGCACAGCGCCGCCAGAGCGACCGCGCCACCGAGCACCGGCACGGCCAGCAACGCGTGCGGCCATCGTCGGCGCCACAGCCCTGCAACCGCGGACCACGGGCTCTTGTGCAGCAGCGCGGCGCGGTGCCCCTGCCGCATCAGATCCCCAGCCTGCGGCAAATCTCCAGGGTCGCAGCGCTCTGGTTCATGGTGTAGAAATGCAGCGCCGGCACGCCGGCACTGCGCAACCGGTCGCACAGGTCGGTCACCACATCCAGGCCAAAGGCCTTGATGCTCGCCGTGTCGTCACCAAACGACTGCAGGCGCAGACGGATCCAGCGCGGAATCTCGGCGCCGCAGGCATCCGAGAAGCGCATCAGCTGCGTCGAGCTGCCGATCGGCATGATGCCCGGCACCACAGGCACCTCGGCGCCCAGGCGCTTGGTCTCTTCCACGAACCGGAAGTACGCGTCGCTGTTGTAGAAATACTGGGTGATGGCGGAATCCGCCCCCGCGCGGACCTTGGCCACATACGCCTTCAGGTCTGACTCGGGCGACCGGGCCTGGGGGTGCACCTCGGGGTAGGCCGCCACCTCGATCTGAAAATCGCGCCCCGTCTCCGCACGGATGAAGGCCACCAGGTCGCTGGCGTACTGGAACTCGCCACCGGCACCGTAGCCGCTGGGCAGATCGCCCCGCAGGGCCACCAGGCGCTTCACGCCCATGGCCTTGAGCTGGGCAAGCTCCTCGCGCACCGACTGGCGCGTGGCGCCGATGCACGAGAAGTGCGATGCGGCGCTCACGCCTTCGGCCAGGATCTCGCGCACCGTGCCGAACGTGCCCTCTTGCGTGGAGCCGCCCGCGCCATAGGTCACCGAGCAAAAGTCCGGGTGCAGCGCGTACAGCTGCTGGCGCGCGGCCCGCAGCTTCTCGGCGCCCTCGGGCGTCTTGGGGGGAAAGAACTCGAAGCTCACCGGAAAGCCGGTGCCTTGTGCGCTGGCAGCATTCATGCAGCAGCCCTCCTCGCAGAAACAAAAAATTCCCGATTGCCGTCGCCACCGTCGATCGCGCTGGGGAGCCAGTCGCCCACCGTCAGCCCGACGTCGGCGCAGCAGTCGCGGATGCGCTGTTCGACCACCGCGTACAGGGACTCGTCCCGCACGATGCCGCCCTTGCCCACCTGGCCCGGCTGCAGCTCGAACTGGGGCTTGACCAGCATCAGCAGCGCACCGCCCGGCTTGAGCAGCGGCACCAGGGCCGGCAGCACCAGCGTGAGCGAGATGAACGACAGATCGCCCGTGATGACGTCGAACGCGGGCGTGATGTCCACCTGCTCGAGCCCCGCCCTGCGCTGGCGCTTGGTGGGCACGATGCCTTCGGCGCGCGCGCGGGCCTTGGCAGCGCGCTCGGCCTTGAAGGCCTCGACATCCTGCTCGCGGGCGTCATCGCTGTCGTCGTATGCCTCGTCCACCTGGCCGCCGTTGCGCATCCAGGCATAGGGCGCCACGGGCTGGGTGTCGTTGTCGTCGACATCGGTTTCCACGTGCTCGGAGAGCGCTTCCTCGCTCGCGTCCTGCAGCGATTGGGCCGTCATGGAGCGGGCGTTCAGCCCCTCCACGCCCACCACACGCGGGTCGTTGCGCAGCCGCTCGTGCAACTGGCCATGGCCCACATCCACGCCGATGACCTGGGCGGCGCCGTGCTGCAGCAGGCAGTCGGTAAAGCCCCCGGTGCTCTGGCCCACGTCCAGGCAGCGCAGCCCGGTCACCACCAGGCCCGTGGCCTTGAGCGCGCCTTCCAGCTTCAGGCCGCCGCGCGAGAGGTACTTGGCCTCGGCGCCGTCCAGCAGCTCGACCAGGGCGATCTCGGGAATGTCGTCGCCGTTCTTGGCCACCTTCTGCCAGGGCATGCCCGGCGACAGGCGCCACTGTACGCCCGCGGCAATGAGCCGCTGGGCCTGGGACCGGGTCGCGGCGTGCCCGCGCTCTACCAAATACACATCTGCGCGCATCGCGCCCGTCCTTCTTATGAATAAAAATAGCCGCTACCGCTTGCTCAGCAAGCGCTACCAGCTATATTTTGTATAGCAAACTCACGTGAATCCAGCACTGGCCACTGATACAGCAAGCAGCTACGCTGTGTGCCAGGGGGCGACCCGTGTGATGCCAGACGGCTCCTTGCTGCAGGCAATGCAACAAAGCTGCAAAGCATCAACCCGTCGCTCGACAGCCTGGCTGGCCCGCCCCAGCGCCCAGCGCCTGGCGGAGCTCAGCGCAGACCGGGCCCACGCGCTGGCGCCCCCAGCGCGCAGCGCGCAGCGCCCTACTGTGATCAATACCGGTACGTATCAGGCTTGTAAGGGCCTTGCTTGGCCACGCCGATGTAGGCAGCCTGCGTATCGGTCAGCTCGGTCAGCTGCGCGCCCACCTTCTTCAGGTGCAGGCGGGCGACCTTTTCGTCCAGGATCTTGGGCAGCACGTACACCTTGCCGGCTTCGTAGTCGCCTTGCTTGGTGAACAGCTCGATCTGGGCGATCGTCTGGTTGGCGAACGAGCTGCTCATCACGAAGCTCGGGTGGCCCGTGGCGCAGCCCAGGTTCACCAGGCGGCCCTTGGCCAGCAGCGTGATGCGCTTGCCGTCCGGGAAGATCACGTGGTCGACCTGGGGCTTGATCTCTTCCCACTGGTACTTCTCGATCGACGCGACGTCGATCTCGTTGTCGAAGTGGCCGATGTTGCAGACGATGGCCTCGTTCTTCATCGCGACCATGTGCTCGTGGCGGATCACGTCCTTGTTGCCGGTCGTTGTCACGAAGATGTCGGCCTTGTCGGCAGCGTATTCCATGGTCACGACCTTGAAGCCTTCCATCGCGGCCTGCAGGGCGTTTATGGGGTCGATCTCGGTCACCCACACCTGGGCGCGCAGGGCGGCGAGCGCCTGGGCGCAGCCCTTGCCCACGTCGCCATAGCCGGCCACCACGGCGACCTTGCCGGCGATCATCACGTCGGTGGCGCGCTTGATGCCGTCCACCAGGGATTCGCGGCAGCCGTACAGGTTGTCGAACTTGCTCTTGGTGACCGAGTCGTTCACGTTGATCGCGCGGAACAGCAGCGTGCCCTTGGCGGACATCTCGTTGAGGCGGTGCACGCCGGTGGTGGTCTCTTCGGTCACGCCGATGATCTCGGCCGACTTGCGGCTGTACCAGGTCGCGTCTTCGGACAGCTTCTTGCGGATGGAGGCGAACAGGATGCGCTCTTCTTCGCTGGCGCCGTTGCCGGCCACCAAAGATGCATCCTTCTCGGCGCGCTGGCCCAGGTGCATCAGCAGCGTGGCGTCGCCGCCGTCGTCCAGGATCATGTTGGGGCCTTCGCCCGGCGTGCCCTTCGCACCGAAGTCGAAGATGCGGTGGGTGTAGTCCCAGTAGTCTTCCAGCGACTCGCCCTTGACGGCGAACACCGGCGTGCCGCCCGCAGCGATGGCGGCGGCAGCGTGGTCCTGCGTGGAGAAGATGTTGCAGGAAGCCCAGCGCACATCGGCGCCCAGCGACTTCAGGGTCTCGATCAGCACGGCCGTCTGGATGGTCATGTGCAGCGAGCCGGTGATGCGGGCGCCCTTCAGGGGCTGGGCGGCCGCGAATTCCTCGCGGATCGCCATGAGGCCGGGCATCTCGGTCTCGGCAATGGCGATTTCCTTGCGGCCCCAGGGGGCCAGGCCGATGTCGGTGATGACACAGTCGGTGTTGACGGGTGCGTTGACGCGTGCGTTCATGATGGTTTGCTCCAAAGCATGTTTGAAAAAACCACTGGTCGGGGGATTGCCGAAGGCTCACCACGCGAGAAGTGGTTGAGCGTCGTTGCTGGATGACTCCGAGCCTCACGCCCCGCCTGTGCTGGGGACGCTGCAACGCTCCTCGGATGGGCGGATTATAAAAGCAAGTGCGGTAGCGCGGCCAGAGCAGCGCGGCCCACCCCGGCGCAAACCTGGCAGCATTGCGCCCCGCACATGCCCCGCACATGCCCCGCACATGCCCCGCACACGCCCTGCAGACCGCAGAATCAGGCAGCCCTGCGCCTGGCGGGCGCCAGCGTTGCAGACCCTGCGGCCGCACCGCCGCAAGCGCCGCAGCGGACACCGTTAAAATCCCGCGATTCGGGCGCATGCGCCTGCCGCGCCGCCAGCCGCAGAGCCCTGCCGCAGCGAGCCTCGACTCCCCCTTCTGGAACCCCCTGTGTCCTACGCCCCCGAAACCCGGCGCCGCCGTACCTTTGCCATCATTTCCCACCCCGATGCGGGCAAGACCACGCTGACCGAAAAGCTGCTGCTGTTCTCGGGCGCGATCCAGATCGCCGGCGCCGTCAAGGGCCGCAAGGCCAGCCGGCACGCCACGTCGGACTGGATGGAGATCGAAAAGCAGCGCGGCATCTCGGTGGCCTCGTCGGTCATGCAGATGCTGTACCGAGAGCACGTGATCAACCTGCTCGACACACCCGGCCACAAGGACTTCTCGGAAGACACCTACCGCGTGCTCACGGCCGTGGACTCGGCCCTGATGGTGATCGACGCGGCCAACGGCGTGGAAGCGCAGACGCGCCGCCTGATCGAGGTCTGCCGCCAGCGCGACACGCCCATCATCACGTTCGTGAACAAGATGGACCGCGAAGTGCGCGACCCGCTGGACATCATGGACGAAGTGGAGCGCGAACTGGGCATGCCCTGCTGCCCCATGACCTGGCCCGTGGGCCAGGGCAAGGCCTTCGGCGGCATCATCAACCTGCGCACCAAGACCATGACGGTGTTCGAGTCCGGCAGCGAGCGCCGCCCGCAGGACTTCGAGGCCATCCCCCTGTCCGATGAGACCACGCTGCGCGCACGCTTCGGCGCCGAGTTCGACGCCGCGCTCGAAAGCATGGAACTGGCCGTGGGCGCATCGCCCGCGTGGGACCACGAGGCCTTCCTGGCCGGCAAGCTGACCCCCGTGTTCTTCGGCTCCGGGGTGAACAACTTCGGGGTGATGGAGGTGCTGGACGCCCTGGTCGACATGGCCCCTCCTCCCGGCCCGCGCGTGAGCACGCTGCAGGTGAACAAGCAGCCCGTGGTCAAGACCATCCAGCCCGAGGACGAGGGCTTCGCCGGCGTGGTCTTCAAGGTGCAGGCCAACATGGACGCCAACCACCGCGACCGCATCGCCTTCGTGCGCGTGGCCTCCGGCAAGTACACGCCCGGCATGAAGCTCAAGGTGCAGCGCAGCGCCAAGGAACTGCGCCCGACATCGGTCGTGACCTTCATGTCGCAGCGCCGCGAGGCCGTCGAAGAGGCCTACGCGGGCGACATCATCGGCTTTACCACCCACGGCGGAGTACAGCTGGGCGACACCATCACCGATGGCGCCAACCTGCAGTTCACCGGCCTGCCGTTCTTCGCACCGGAAATGTTCATGACCGTGGTGCTCAAGAACCCACTGCGCACCAAGCAGCTCCAGCAGGGCCTGGCCCAGCTGGGCGAAGAAGGCGCCATCCAGGTCTTCAAGCCCGACGCCGGCGGCAACATGCTGCTGGGCGCCGTGGGCCAGCTGCAGTTCGAAGTGGTGCAGCACCGCCTGAAGGCCGAATACGACGCCGACGTGCGGCTGGAAGGCTGCCAGTACACCGGCGCGCGCTGGATCACGGCCGACAACGCAGCCGACCTGCGCGCCTTCACCGACGCCTACCCGCTGCGCCTGGCGCACGATGCGGCGGACACGCTGGCGTACCTGTGCACGTCGCCGTATGACGTGCGGCTGGCGCAGGAGCGGTTTCCGAAGATTCATTTTCATCCGCTGCGGGAGCATGCGGGGTTGGCTTTGCAGGCAGCAAACTGAGCGAAGACGCAAACGCATGATGAAACAGTCTCTCGCGCAGGCTACCCATCCGGGTAACAACCTCGACGCCATCCGTATCGTCGCAGCCACCATGGTGCTGTTCAGCCACCATCACGCTCTCACCGGCCAGATGGAGCCATCGTTCTTCGGCATCCACAGCATTGGCGGGTTGGCCGTCACGATCTTCTTTGTCATCAGCGGCTATCTGGTCAACGCCAGTTGGCAGAGAGATCCTCATCTGTGGCGCTTCGCGCTACGACGGGTTCTGCGCATTTGGCCAGCGCTAACGGTAGTGCTGGTGCTGACGGCCTATGGTCTCGGCACGCTGATCACGAAGTTACCCGCCGTGGAGTACGTGACACACCGAGCCACCGCCGACTACCTGCAAGGGTTATGGATGAAAATTCATTTTGTCCTCCCAGGGGTGTTTGAGGACAACCCTTACCGTAGTGGCGTCAATGGTTCGCTATGGACAATTCCTATCGAGGTACGTTGCTACATCGTTCTGGGTCTGATGGGAGTGCTGGGACTGCTCAGGTACCGCCCTGTTCTCCTACTGAGCGTGATTTTCTACATGGCGTGGTTTCTGACGCGCAGCAATGCCGACGTAACAGGCGCTGTCAACTACACGCGAGAACTGGGCGCCTTCTTTTTGGCAGGCGCTGCGCTGTATACACTGGAGCCGTACTGGCGCCGCCGGCCTGCAACCTGGGCCGCCATCATCGCCGTGGCAGTCGCCATTGCCTGGGCGGCTAACTGGCGGCATACCGCTTTGCTGATCGGCTTGCCATTCCTGATCGTGTTTGTTGGCACGAGTGCCACGCCCGTCATCCGGCGCGCAGGGCGCTGGGGGGATCCATCCTATGGGATTTATCTCTATGCCTTTCCTATTCAGCAGACTGTTATTCAGTACGCTTGGCCACAAGCTGGGTTCACAGGCACGTTATGCCTGGCTTTGCTGCTGACAGTGCTTGCCGCCTATGCCAGTTGGTATTGGATCGAAAAGCCTGCGCTGGCCTTCAAGCCACGCAAATCTGCCAATCCATTGGTACGTACCGAAACCTCTGCATGACCTCCCCTATGGCATTCCAGCGAATTCTTACCCGCCCTGGCGCCACGGCAATCGCCACCATGCTGCTACTGGCATGCGGTGCGCTACTGCGATTCCATCATCTAGGGGATTTCAGTTTTTGGGACGATGAGCTGTTTTCCGTCAGCAACGTCGTACGTGCGGGGCCGTGGAACGGCCCGCTGTTGGCTGAACGAAGCATGGCGCACTTGGAGATTTCCGACAGTTTCTGGACATGGAAGCTGGCGGATCCACATCCACCGCTTTACGAAATGCTCTTGGTTCCCTGGATTGCACTGTGGGGAATGTCCGAATTCGCCGTACGCAGTCTCAGCGCAGCCTTCGGCATCCTGACGATGCTGTCAGCGCTTGCATTGCCACGCAGCATCACACCACCAACGCGCCTGGTGTATTTGATGCTGCTGGCAATGTCGGGCTGCTTACTGATCTACAGTCAGGAAGCGCGTAACTACGCGCTCAGCGCCTGCCTGTGTGCCTGGATGCTGGTGTGCCTACTGCGGGATATGGAGTATGCCCCCGAGCGATTGAAGGAAGGCCGTGTCTCCATCGGACTGCTGATCCTTGGCGGTATGCTGGCTTTCACGCACTATTACGGCTTGGTGTTCGCGTGCAGCATCGCGTTCTACCTGCTGACGCAGGTGCGCAGCGTGGCAGCTTTCGTGCGCCTGTCTTGGCGCTGGTTGGCGGCGTTGGCAACCACGTTCATATACATTGGTCTGGGCTGGGTGGGCATTCTCACCAAGCTGAATGCAGCACCACCCGAGCCGCTGTCGTTTGCCATGTCATTCAAGCGCAACGTCCTTGGACTGCTGCGCGATTTTTACCCTGCAGCAGTCGGTACTACTGCGTTCTGGGTATTCATGCTGCTGGGACTGGTCGGGATTTGCGCTTATCTGCATAAACGCCCCTCCCCAAGCCTACGCGCAGCCATTCTTATGATTGCGGGTGTGCTGTTGCTGTTTTTTGTGGTGCAAGTCATCGGCACGCGACGCGCTGAGTTCATCCATGAGCGCTACATGATTTTCATGGTGCCCGGATGCCTGCTGCTGGTCTCACTTTTCACGCAACTGCCTGGCTGGCCCAAGGTGGCTGCGGGGCTGCTGGTGATCGCATTGCTACCCGCAGGATTGGGCGTGTGGCAGCAATCACCCAAGCCTATTGGCTTCGGGGATTGGCGCGGTGGAGCGGCACTGGTTTCCAACCTTTACCGGCCTGGCGACGTGATCCTGGTGCCCATGGATCAGCCCGTGCTAATGACCTACTTCCAGCATTACCTGAAAGACCACATTCCTATGGAAGAGCTTGAGCGCAACATGGTGGGCGGACGCCCGATTGCGACGCTGGTGGAGCAGGTGCGCCAACGTGAACGCCTTCCTAACCGCGTCATCATCTTCAGCCATTACGCATTCAGAAACACAACGAGCGCGGTACTGCAGCAGTTGCAAACGGAGCTGCATTGCAAGCCCGGGCCTCTTCAATCGGCCCAGGCCATTCACGTGATTGAAGTTGCTTGCGGTGAAAGCACAGCCACAACGCGGTGAAAGCACTTTTTACGCGGCTCATTGCGACCACTGCATAACATTCAATGCCATGAAAAAGCTCATCTCTATTGTGGTGCCTGCCTACAACGAGGAGCAGGTGCTTCCGCTGTTTCATGTACGCATTGACCAAGTCATCACCTCCCTGGATCGCTATGACTGGGAGATCGTGTTCGTCAACGACGGCAGCAAGGACGGCACGCAGCGCCTGATCGAGGAATTGCAAACGCGCGATCCGCGCATCTCCAGCGTCAACCTGTCGCGCAACTTCGGTAAGGAACCCGCCATGACCGCGGGTTTGGAGCATGCGCGCGGCGACGCCGTGGTCGTGATTGATGCAGACCTCCAGGATCCACCCGAACTGATAGAGCAGTTTTTACAAGCATGGGAGGATGGTTTTGACATCGCCTATGCAGTTCGCACCCATCGCGATGGAGAAACCTGGCTGAAAAAAGCAACCGCCGCGCGCTTTTACCGGGTGATGGGCAAGGTGTCGAACGTTCAAATACCAGCAGACACTGGAGACTACCGCCTGATGAGCCGCCGCACAGTCGATGCCCTGCTGAAGTTACGTGAACACCATCGCTTTATGAAAGGGCTGTTCGCCTGGGTGGGATTTCCCTCCAAAGCCATCGAATATCGGCGGGACCCGCGCGCGGCCGGGATCACCAAGTTCAACTATTGGAAACTGTGGAACTTCGCGCTGGAGGGAATTACCTCCTTCACGATAGCGCCTCTCAAAGTGGCAACCTATTTGGGAATTCTGATCTCGATGTTCGCATTCTTCGCGGGCACATGGATCACGCTCAAAACCCTGCTGCGCGGGGATCCTGTAGCGGGGTACCCCACCCTGATCGTCACGATGCTGTTCCTCGGTGGTGTCCAGTTGCTGTTCATCGGCATTCTGGGAGAGTATCTAGGCCGCATTTACAACGAAACCAAGAATCGGCCACTGTATCTGGTGCAGCAGTACCGGCCGGCCACGACAGCGACGGTCGCCGAGCGCATTCAGCACCAGCAGCTTGAGCCCGACCGTCGGACATGACCAATGCCCCTTCGCCCTCCCTGCGCCAGTTTGGATGGTTTGCAGCCGCTGGCACGTTGGGTTTCATCGTAGATGCCAGTTTGCTGTACGCCACCGCTGGCTTCCTCGGGTGGTATGGAGCACGCGCTCTATCGTTCGTTGGAGCGGCCACGGCAACTTGGCTGATCAACCGCCGATGGACGTTTCGCCCGCCCGCCCCAACCTCAGATTCAACAAACTCCCGTGCGCCTGACACGCCATTGCTGCAGGAGTATGTGCAATACCTGTCATCCATGTTGGGGGGCGCAGCGCTCAACTACGGCACCTATGTAGCCGTATTGCACTACGCCAATGGCAGGGCCATTCCTTATGCACCGATATTGGGCGTCGCGGCAGGCTCCATAGCAGGCCTGTTTGCCAACTTTCTGGTCGCGCGATATTGGGTATTTCGACACAGCCGCGCTCCAACTTGGCGTTGCCTCAAACCCGGCAGTGCCAAAGCGTCCGCAAAGTACCCAATGTTTTCCGCACTGCACCCTTGCACCAGATCCTCCTCTGCGGGGGAAAGTAAGAACGTCCCCCATGAAAGCCATCTCGTGAATCCTCTAGACCAGTGGCCTCATCATGCAAGACGGCACGTCACGGGTATGTTGACAGACATCGACGACACCCTTACCACCGACGGTGCCATCACGACTGAGGCCCTGAATGCCATTGCAGGCCTGAGGTCTGCTGGAATACCCATCATCCCCATCACCGGCCGCCCCGTCGGCTGGAGCGAACCTTTCGCGCTGTCTTGGCCCGTGGACGCCATCGTGGCCGAGAACGGCGCCGTCGCGCTGATCCGGCAAGCCGATGGTTCGCTGAACAAGCTCTACCAGCAGGACGCCACCACCCGCACTGCCAACTTCGCCCGCATGCAGCAGGTATTGGCCCAGATCGAGCACGAAGTCCCCGGCGCGCGCCGCGCCACCGACTCCGCGGGCCGCGAGTGCGACATCGCCATCGACCACAGCGAGTTCACGCAAATGCCGCAGGCGCACATTGATCAATGCGTTGCGCTGATGCAGGCGGCGGGCATGAACGCCACCGTGAGCAGCATCCACATCAACGGTTGGTACGGCACGCACAACAAGCTCGAAGGCGCCCGGTGGATCGTGCGCGAGCTGTTCGGGCGTGACCTGGATGCCGAGATCGACCAGTGGGTGTACGTGGGTGACTCCACCAACGACCAGCTCATGTTCCAGCACTTCCCGCACAGCGTGGGGGTGGCCAACATTGCGCGGTTCGTGCCGCAGCTGCAGCACCTGCCGCGGTACGTGACCGAGGGTGAACGGGGCGCGGGGTTCGCGGAAGTGGCGCGGGCCATTCTGGCCGGCCGGTGAAGCAGCGGGCTTGATGGCGACGCCTGCGGCGGGGCATTCGTTGGATGTCGGCGGGTGCACCCTCCACACCCTCAATATCCCCCAGGCTCCCCATTGAAGGTGCCATCCCATCAAAAATGGCACCTACCGCTTGATAGACAAGCGCAAGCAGCTATTTAATTCATAGCAAACCACTCTGCACATAACGTCGAGCGCAGCGCGTCAAGCCTTCAAGAAAATCTCGTGGTCCGGCGCAAAGCACGCATGCAGCGGCAGCAGCGCACCGCCCAGCGCGCGGGCATCCGAGCCGATGCTGCCCAGCTCCAGCCGGGGCGGCTGGTGCAGGCCTTCCCAGTTGTAGTCGGCCAGCGAACGGCGTGCGCCTTCGCACAGCGCCTGCAACAGCTCCGGTGCGCAGGCGCCGTCCAGCACCACGGCGTCCAGGTCGAGGAAGGCGGTGGCCGACACGATGCAGTGCGCCAGCGCCGCCGCGGCGCTGTCGATCCACGCGCGGCTGTGGGCCAGCCAGGGGGCCTGCAGCACGCGCTTGTCGTAGGCGGCCATGGGGTCCAGGCCGTGGGCGCGAAAGCGCTGCTCCAGCTCCCACAGCGATGCCTGGCTGATGAGCTGCGCGGGGGCCTGGCCCGCCGGGGCGGGCGCCAGGGGCAGCGAGGCCACGGCGCCTGCGTTGCCGTGCAGGCCGCGGTGCAGGTGCGAGTTGATGACCAAGCCACCACCGATGAACGTGTCCATGAACAGGTACAGAAAGCTCGGGATGTCGCGCCCGCGGCCCTGCAGCAGCTCGGCCACGCAGGCGGCCGAGGTGTCCTTGGCAAAGCTCACTGGCAGCTCGGTCATCTGCTGCACCTGCTCGGCCAGGTCGATGTTGTTCCACGCTTCCGATTGCGCCTCGGTCAGCCCCAGCATGCGGTGCCAGCCGCCCAGCTGGAACGGGGCTGCCACGCCCACCCCCACCACGCGCGAGCGCAGCGGGCCCAGGCCGTCGAGCAGCTGGTTCAAGTGACGGCGGATGGCAGGCAGCAGCACATCGATGTCGGGGAACGCATAGTCCAGCACCACGCGCTCGCGCACGTGGCCGGTGAAGTCGACCAGCAGCCAGTCGGCGCTGCGCCGGCCGATCTTGATGCCGATGGCAAACGCGCCGTCCGGGTTCAGGCCGATGGGGACCGAGGGCTGGCCCACGCGGCCGCGCACCGGGGCTTCGCGGCGCAGCAGCTGGTCTTCATCCAGCCGCGCGGTGATGAGGCCGATGGTCTGCGCGGTGAGCCCGGTGACACGCGCCATCTCGGCCTTGGCCAGGCTGCCGTGCGTGCGCAGGGCCTGCAGCACCACCCGCTCGTTGAACTGGCGCAGCCCCACGTGGTTGGAGCCCCGCTGGCGCAGCCGCACCGGCCCGGCGGCTGCGGGCTCGGGTGCGTCTGCAATGGCGTCAGGCAGGTCTGCGGAGTCGAGGCGGATCACGGTGGTGGTGGCAGGAAAATGTGCGGGATCAGGGTTGCAAAGTGTCGCCGATGACGCCCTTGCGCAGCAGAAAGTTTCCCCAGGGCTGCAGCTCGCCGGTCACCACGATGGCGTAGGCGCGCCGGGCGCGGTCGTAGAACGCGAAGCGCTCCACGCCTTCGGCCTGCTCGCTCGCCACACCTTCGCGGGCCAGCACCTGCAGGGTGTCGCGCTGCAGGGCCGAGCGGTACGGCGCCTCGGTGCCGCCCACCTGCATGTAGGCCACAGGGTGCGGCACGTCCTGCGCCAGCGGCAGCACGCTGGCCACGGCCTGCACGGCGCGGGCCATGCCGATGCCGGGCAGGCGCAGCACGGGCTTGCCAGCCCCAAGGCTCATGGCGGTGAAGTTGGCGTCGGCCAGCACGATGGCGTCGTCATGGCCCATCTCGGCCAGCACCTTGAGCAGGTCGGGGGTCAGCAGGGGGTCGATGTTCTTGAGCATGGGTAGGCAACGGAGCGGAAACGTTCAGGCCAGGCATTCAGCGGGCAGCTCCGACGCCGCCATGGCGCCGGTCATCACGGCCACGGTGTCGCTCATGCTGATCTTTTTAGGGTTGACGACGGCCGCGCGCTTGCCCAGGCGGGCGATGTGGATGCGGTCGGCGATCTCGAACACGTGGGGCATGTTGTGGCTGATGAGGATCACGGGCAGGCCCTTGTCGCGCACGCGGCGGATCAGCTCCAGCACCATGTTGCCTTCCTTCACGCCCAGCGCGGCGGTGGGCTCGTCCATGATGACCACGTGCCGCGCAAAGGCCGCGGCGCGCGCCACGGCCACGCACTGGCGCTGCCCGCCCGACAGCGTCTCCACCGCCTGCGTCATGGACCGGATGCCCACCTTCAGCTCGTTCATGCGCGCCACGCTTTCTTCGAGCATGCGCTTCTTGTCCAGCATGCGCAGCACGCGGCCGGCCATGCCGGGGCGCAGCAGCTCGCGGCCCAGGAACAGGTTCTCGGCGATGGTCATGGCGGGGGCCACGGCGAGGTCCTGGTAGACGGTCTCGATGCCCGCGCGGCGCGCGTCGATGGGGCTCCTGAATTGCACGGGGGCACCGTCGAGCAGCACCGTGCCCTCGTCCGGCACGGTGGCACCCGACAGCGCCTTGATCAGGCTGGATTTGCCCGCGCCGTTGTCGCCGATCACGGCCATGATCTCGCCGGCGCGCAGCTCGAAGTCGGCACCATCGAGCGCCACGACCTGGCCGTAGCGCTTGACCAGGCCCTTGGCCTGCATCACCAGCGGTGCGGTGGGTGGAGAAGATTGTTGAGCGGCGTTCATCATCAACGCACTCCTTTGCGCGAGAGTTGGTCGGTGGCCACGGCCAGGATCACGAGGATGCCGGTGACCAGGATCTGGTAGACGGACGACACGCCCATCAGCGTGAGCCCGTTGCGGAACACGCCCACGATGAGCGCTCCCACCAGCGTGCCCAGGATCACCCCGCGCCCGCCGAACAGGCTGGTGCCGCCCAGCACCACGGCGCTGATGGCATCCAGGTTCTCGGTCTGCCCCGCATTGGGGTCGCCCGCGCCGGTGCGTGCCACCGACAGCAGCGCGGCGATGCCGTAGAACACGCCGGCCAGCATGTACACGAAGAGCAGCACGCGGTCCGTCGGGATGCCGGTCAGGCGCGTGGCCTCGGGGTTGTTGCCCACGGCGTAGATGTGGCGGCCGGGCGCGGTTTCGCGCAGGAAGAACCACATCGCCACGTACAGCGCCAGCATCAGCAGCGCGCCCCACACCACGGCCGTGCCGCCGACCTGGAAGGTGTTGCCCAGCACCGTCATGCCGCCCGGGATGTCGGTGATGGTCTGCGCGCCCGAGTACAGCTGCGTGGCAGCGAAAGCGATGTTGAGCGTGCCCAGCGTCACGATGAACGGCGGCAGCTTGACCTTGGTGACCAACAGGCCGTTGACCATGCCGAACAGCGTGGTCACCGCCATGCCGCAGGCGATCGCCACAGGGGCCGACAGGCCATAGTCCGACGCCACCTTGGTCATCACGATGCCGCCGAGCGCCATGACCATGCCGCACGACAGGTCGATGCCCGCGGTCAGGATGACCAGCGTCTGCCCGATGGCGATCACGCCCACGACCATCACCTGCTGCAGGATGAGCGCGAAGTTCTGCGCTGACAAAAAGCGGTCGCTTTGCAGCGCGAAGAAGCCGCAGGCCAGCAGCAGCGCGATGAAGGGCCCGAGCGTGGCCAGCGGGGGGAGCTTGGAGGCGGTGGTGTTCATGGCATTCGGAGGATTCGGTCAGTCAGCGCGCCGGGCCCGGGCCCGGCGCAAAGCGGCCAGCTGTCTGCCGGCCGGTCCACGGCACGTTTACTTCGCGCCCCAGCACAGGTCCGTGCCGGTCTTCACGTCCTTGCTGTCCACGCCCGGCACGGCCTTGGCGGCGATCAGCGTCACGCCGGTGTCGGTGTAGCCACTGACCTTCTTGCCGGTCTTGGCGTGCTCCACGCCAGCCGCCACGCCCAGCGCGGCCATGCGCAGCGGGTACTGCTGGCTGGTGGCGGCGATGGCGCCCTTGCCCACGTCGGCCACGCCGGCGCAGCCGCCGTCCACCGACACGATGATCGTGCCCTTGTCCTTGCCCGCGGCCTTCAGGGCGTTGTAGGCACCGGCGGCGGCGGGCTCGTTGATGGTGTAGACGAGGTTGATGTCGGGGTTCTTCTGCAGGCAGTTTTCCATGCCGGTCTGGCCCTTGGCGCGGTCGCCGAAGCTGTCGGCCATGCACACCACCTCGGCGGGGCGCGACAGCTCATTGCTCTTGGCATCGTTGGCCTGCAGGCCGAATCCCTTGAGGAAGCCGTTGTGGCGCTGGGCACCCACAGGGTGGCCGGGGTGCAGGTCCAGCATGGCGATCACGGGCTTCTTGCCGGCCAGCGCCGCCTTGGCGTACTGGCCGATCAGCTCGCCGGCCTTGTAGTTGTCGGTCGCGAACAGCGCATCGGTGGCGTCCACGGGGTCGGTGGGGCTGTCGAGCGCGATCACCATCACGCCCTTGGCCTGGGCCTTCTTGATGGCCGGCACGATGGCCTTGGCGTCGCTCGGGGTGATCAGGATGGTGGTGGCGCCCGCGGCGATCAGGTTCTCCATGGCCGTGACCTGGCCGGCGTTGTCGCCGTCGGTCTTGCCCGCGGCCGACACCACCTTGGCGCCGAGCTTCTTGGCTTCGGCCGTGGCGCCTTCCTTCATCTTCACGAAGAAGGGGTTGGTCTCGGTCTTGGTGATCAGGCCGATCACGGGCTCGGCAGCCTGGGCCAGGCCACAGGCCAGGGCGCCAGACAAGGCAATGGCGGACAGCACGAAAGCAGGGGCGCGTTGGATCACGGTTGTCTCCTTGGAACGGATGGCTGAAACCCCGGGCGCCACACGGTGCGGCACCTCGGGAACACCACTCTTGTCGGGTGGATGGGATCGAACTATAGTGCGTTGCAATTTAATAAATCAAGTGGATTTAGTTATGGTTTTCCCTAGCCGATCAGCACCTGACACCGCCACCCTCACACCGCCCCCAAGGTCGCGCGCTGCCCTAGAACCAACGGCTTCCACGCCCACCGACGCAGCACCAGCCCTGCGGGTGGCCACCGCGGGAGAGGCCCTGTTCGACCTGATCCAGGAGGCTGACGGACGCCTGCGGCCCTGCGCGGGCGGGGCCGTCTACAACCTCACCCGTGCGCTGGGCCTGCAGGGCGTGGGCACGATGTACCTGAACCCGCTGTCGGCCGACCTGCTGGGCCGACAGCTTTTGCAGGGCCTGCACGACGCCGGCGTGGCCCTGGCATCGCCCGTGCCCGTGCGCGCGCCCAGCGCGCTGGCGGTGGCCGCGCTGGATGCCGAGGGCAAGGCCAGCTACAGCTTCTACCGCGATGGCGTGGCCGACCGCCAGGCCACGGGCGACGCGCTGATCGCCGCCTGCACCGCCCTGCCCGGCCTGCAGGTGGTGGCCACCGGCTGCCTCGCGCTGGTGGCGCAGGACGCAGGCATCTACCTGCCGTGGCTTGCAGCCCAGCGTGCCGCCGGGCGCATGGTGGTGGTCGACGCGAACCTGCGCCTGTCAGCGGTGGACGACGTGCCCGCCTACCGGGCCAACGTGATGGCCGCGCTGCAGCACGCCCACCTCATCAAGGTGAGTGACGACGACCTGGACGCACTGGCCGTGCCGGGCGGCACCGCACTGCAGCGCGCCCACCACCTGCTGGACCACACCCGCGCCCAGTGGCTGGCCCTGACGCTGGGGCCCGGCGGCGCGTGGCTGCTGCAGCGCGACGGCCAGGCCGTGCATGCGCAAGAGCACGCGCCCTTGGCCGTGGCCGACACCGTGGGGGCGGGAGATTGTTTTCTGGCCGGGCTCATCACCGCGCTGCTGGCGGGGCCGGAGCGGGGGCAGGAGGCCCTGAGCGAGCGCCCCGGGGGCCTGGTGGCCCCGCTGGCTACCGAGCGGCTGCACGCCGTGCTGTGGCACGCGCTCGCCAGTGCCAGCCATTGCGTGGAGCAGGTGGGCTGCGTGCCGCCCCGCTACGACACGGTGCGCCAGCGGCTTGCCGCGCAGGCGGGCGCGTCCGCCGTACAGGCAGCCGCCGCATAAGGCCAGCGTTGCATTGGCTGGCGGCGCGTGTCAGCCGTGCGGCAGGCGTTCAGCCCGGCCGGCGGCTGGCACCGCTCACTCAGCGGGCTTGGTGGTCTTGGCCGCGCTGCGCGGCTTGCGGGCGCGGGGCGCTGGGGTCTTTGCAGCGGCCTCTGGAGTTGCCGCTGTTGCAGCAGCCGCGGCGGCCTTGGGTTTGGCCGATGCTGTTCGTGGCTTGGGCGCTGGCTCGGGTTGCGATGCCGCCGCCGGTGCCTCCGAGTCGCCCGTCGCTGCCTTGCGCCCGCTGGTCTTGCGCGCTGCCGATCCGGCGCGGCGGCTGCGGGGTGCAGGGGCGCTGGACTCTTCGGCTGCGTCATCGGGTGCCTCGACCATCGCGGGCGCTGAGGCCTGGTGGTCATCGTCGGCACCCCACTGCTGACCTGGAGCGCCGGACTGGTCCTCGTCATCATTCAACACGGCATCGCGACGCGACGGGGCGTCGACCGCAGCGGGCGCAGGCGCTGGTGCGGCCGCCGGCTGACTGAAGTAGCTGCGGGTCGGGCGCTCCGGCTGATCGTCATCCTGCGCATTGCGCGTATCCCGCGTGTCCCGCGTGTCCCGCGTGTCACGAGCATCTCTAGCCTCACGTGAATTGCGGGAGTCACGCGAATCACGCGAATCACGGCCATCGTGAGCATCCAAGCCGATGTCGGGCTGCTGGTCGCCATGGCCCTCTGCCTGCCCATCGCGGCGCATCTCTGCGTGCTGCGGTGCCGACGAGCGCCCAGCGCCTTCGCCGCGGCGCCCGCGCGAGCGGCCACCGCGGCCATTGCCGCCGCCGCCTTCACCCTGGCCTGCCGAGGTGTCCGGCACCGAAGCCACGGCATGGAAATCGTGGCGGACGTGACCCGCTGCGCCCCCCTGCCGCTCGGACGGTGCGTCGGCGCGGCCCGAGGGATCGGCACTGCCTGCGCCCACTCCGCCGCCCAGCGAGCGGAACACATACGCGCCGGACTTCTCGTCACGGCCGAACTCCAGCAGGCCGCGCGCCTGCGCTTCCTCCAGCAGGTTGCCAAAGGTGCGAAAGCCGTAATAGCTCTCGCTGAAATCGGGCTTGCGGCGCTTGATGGCTTCCTTGAGCACCGACGCCCAGATCTTGCCGCTGTCGCCGCGCTCGGAGGTCAGCGCCTCGAAGGTCTCCACCGCCAGCTCCACGCCCTGGGTGCGGCGCACGTCCTGGGTTTCCTTGCGGTGGCGCTCTTCCTCGGGCGTGCGGCGCGGCGCGGGGGCCGAGCCGGGGTTCTGGCGCCGGGCCATCGCGCGCTGGTTCTCGCGCACCAGGTCGTCGTAGAAGATGAATTCATCGCAGTTGGCGATGAGCAGGTCCGACGTGGACTGCTTCACGCCCACGCCGATCACCTGTTTGTTGTTCTCGCGCAGCTTGGACACGAGCGGCGAGAAGTCCGAGTCGCCACTGATGATCACGAAGGTGTTCACGTGCGACTTGGTGTAGCACAGGTCCAGCGCGTCCACCACCAGGCGGATGTCCGCCGAGTTCTTGCCCGACTGGCGCACATGGGGGATTTCGATCAGCTCGAAATTCGCCTCGTGCATGGTGGCCTTGAAGCCCTTGTAGCGCTCCCAGTCGCAATAGGCCTTCTTGACCACGATGGAGCCCTTGAGCAGCAGGCGCTCCAGGATGGGCTTGATGTCGAACTTTTCATACTGCGCATCGCGCACGCCCAGGGCGACGTTTTCGAAGTCGCAGAACAGGGCCATGCTGATGCTGTTGTCGGAGGGGGATGCCATAAATGCTCGCGGTATTCCGTTCAATGTTGGGACGGATCATCACACGGAACGTCATACGCCCCTCCGGAGGCCATGTCGCGGTACCGATGAATAGCGTGAGGGCGGACCTTCAGTGACAAAAGTTTGGCTGCGAACCGTCGTGACTGGCGCGTCCCGGGCCAGTGCCCCCGCGCAAGGGCCGCCAAGCCGCTTGCGGCGCTTCACTTCCGTGCGCTGGGGGCGTCCCCCTCCCGCCAGCGCAGCGCAGCGAGAGAGGGGGAAGCGGCGCAGCCGCTCAGGGGGTGCTCACTTCAACTCGGCTTGGCCAGGCCCAGTTTTTCCACCAGCGCCTTCTCGCGCGTGAAGGTGTCCTGCGCAAACTTCTTGTACGCCGACGTGCTCATGTACATCGGCACCATGTCGTAGCGGGCCAGCGCGGTCTTGTAGCTGTCCTGCTCCATCGCCTGCTTGAAGGCATCGTGCAGGCGCTTGACCACCGCATCGGGCGTGCCCTTGGGCGCGCCGATGCCGAACGGCGAGTTCTGCACCAGGTTCAGCCCCAGCTCCTTGAGCGTGGGCGCATCGGGGAACTTGGCCAGGCGCTCGGCGCCCCAGGTGTTGAGCACGCGCAGCTTGCCGGCCTCGACCTGCGGTGCAAAGCCGGTGGAGTCGGCAGCCGCCATGATCTGCCCGCCCAGGATGGACTGCATCAGGTCCGCACTGCCCTTGTAGGGCACGTGCAGCAGCTCGATGCCCAGTTGCTGCGCGATCAGCTCCATCGTCAGGTGCGGGCTGGTCATGGTGCCGGTGGAGCCGTAGCTCAGCTTGCCGGGGTTGGCCTTGGCCCAGGCCACGAAGTGCGTCCAGGTCTTGAGCGGCGAGTCGGCGGGCACCACCAGGCCGAACGCATAGCCGGTGACGTTGAGCACGTAGCTGATGTCCTTGACCGGGTCCCAGTTGATCTTGGTGGTGTAGGGCAGGCGAAAGACGCCCAGCGGAATCTGCGCCACGGTGTAGCCGTCGGCCGCAGCGCCCTGCAGCGCCTGCGCGGGCAGCGTGCCGCCGGCGCCGGGCTTGTTCTCCACGATGACCGGCTGGCCCAGGATCTTGCCGGCGCTGTCGGCCAGCGAGCGCATGGTGATGTCGGTGGGGCCGCCCGCCGGGAAGGCGATCACGAGCTTGATGGGCTTGCTCGGAAAGCTCTGGGCCTGCGCCATGAATGCGGGGGCGGCGAGGCTGGCGGCTCCCCATTGGATGATCTGGCGACGTTGCATGGCGGGGCTCCTGAAAAAGCAAAACAAAGACTTCGCCATTGAACTGCAGCCGGCACGACGGCGGTGATGCGGAAACCCCCTAGCCGGTGTCGCCAATGTGGCACCAAGCGCTTCAGGCGCTGCGCTGGCTGGGCGGTCGCGCGCCGAACATCGCCGACCGCCAATCTGCTGCCAACTTTCTGCCGACCTTGGGGCTCAAGCCTTGTAGGTCGACAGCAGGATGCTTGTTTCCGTGTTCGCAATGCCGGGCGTCAGGCGGATGCGTCCCAGCGCCGCATCGAACGCCTCCAGGCTCTCGGCGCGCACTTCGGCCACGATGTCCCAGCGGCCGTTGGTGGTGTGCAGCGTGCCCACCATGGGCTCGCCGCGCAGGGCGCGGATCACCTCGGGCGCGGCGTTGCCCTCCACCGCGATGCTCATCCAGGCGCGGATGCGCTGGGGCTCGGAGTCGGGCCGCAGGCGCACGGTGTAGCCCACGATGACGCCGCTTTCCTCCATCTTGTGCAGCCGGTTCTGCACGGTGCCGCGCGAGACGCGCAGTTTGAGCGCCAGTGTGGCCACAGGCGTGCGCGCGTCGGCCCGCAGGATGCTGAGGATTTCGCGGTCGGTGTCGTCCAGCCTGTTCATAGTGGGCCTCTGGGTGATCAGAACGCCAGATTTTGCTGCATTTCGATCAGTTTGAAGTCTGTTGGTTGGCTGGCACTGTCAGGAAAATTCATGCACCGCCACCTTACCGCCATCTTGCAACCACTGACCGCCATGCCCTCACCCGCCTCTGCCCAAGCCCCGTCCGCCGTCGTGATGGTCCGCCCCCACCGGTTTCACCCCAACCCGGACACCGCCCACGACAACGCCTTTCAGTCCGCACCCACCAACGCCCCGGACGACATCGCGCGCCAGGCATACGCCGAGGTGACCCAGGCCGCCGCGCAACTCGAAGCCGCCGGCGTGCACGTGCACCTGTTCGACGACCTGGGCGAGCGCCACGCGCCCGATGCGGTCTTCCCCAACAACTGGTTCTCCACCCACGCCGGCGGCCACGTGGCCGTGTACCCGATGTACGCACAGAGCCGGCGGCGCGAGCGCCGCAGCGACGTGCTGGACCTGCTCAAGGCCGAGTACCGGGTGCAGGACGTGATCGACTACTCGGGGCTGGAGGCCGACAACATGTTCCTCGAAGGCACCGGCGCGATGGTGCTCGACCACATCGGCCGCATCGCCTACACCGCACAGTCGAACCGCGCCGACCCGGTGGCGCTGGAGCGGTTCTGCACCCACTTCAACTACGAGCCCATGGCCTTTGCCACGGCCGATGGAGAGGGCCGGCCGTGCTATCACACCAACGTGATGCTGTGCGTGGGCACCGACTTCGCGCTGGGCGGGTTCCACCTGATCACCGACCCCTTGCGACGTGAGGCTGTGCGAAGCCGCCTGCGCGAAACCGGCCGCGACGTCATCGAACTGAGCGCCCACCAGATCGGCGAATTCGCGGGCAATGCGCTGGAGCTGACCAGCGCCCGGGGTCGTGTGCTGGCACTGTCGGCGCGCGCCGCCGCCAGCCTGACCGCGGCGCAGAAGGCCGTCATCGAGCGCAGCGCCACGCTGCTGCCGCTGGCCGTGCCGACCATCGAACTGGCGGGCGGGTCGGTGCGCTGCATGCTGGCGGGCGTGCACCTGGCGCGGCGCAGCATGGTAGATGCCCTGGCCAACTGCCCCCCGTAGAGCAGTGTGCGAGCACACGGCGTTGCTGCTGTGCCGCTCTGACACGGGATTTTTGATTAAAACGGCCTCTACCGCTTGATAGGCAAGCGCTAGCAGCTATATTTTTAATAGCAAATACCTTCCATGCGCTGCATAGCGCACCGCCTGCCGCCCCATCCCGCCAACAGTTCCCTGGCAAGTCACCACCCAGCTCACGGGCGCGGCACGTTGGTGGTCTCCACATCCGCATCGCACCCCACGCCCGCCGCAATCCAGCGCCGAGCCAGCCAGGCCAGCGGTGCCGTCAGCCAGCGGTGGTGCAGACCCGTCACTTCGCCCGGGTCGGCCACCATGCCGCACAGGTACCGTGCGTGCGCACCGTCCCACCGCAGCGCCACGCAGGCGCCATGGCGACGGCGCGACACCACCACGCCCAGCGGGCAGGGCTCGGCCAGGCAGCACAGGCCGCAGCCGTTGCAGGGTGCGCCCACGGCCGGCTTGGGCGGCGCGTCGGCGTGCAGCCAGACCACGGCGTGGCGCGGGGGTGGGGTCGTCATCGCGCCATTGTGCCGACCGCCCGCCTCCTTGCGCATCCACCACACCGATGCGCCGCTTTGCAGCGCCCCGCGGCCACTGCTGGCTTTGCAGCAACGGGCGCCAAAGCACGCACGCCCTGCTGCAAACCCAGCAGCCGTGCACAACCCCTCGCACCCCAGCCGTGGCGCCCTCGATTGCTGTCAGCTGTCACACACGTCAACGCCGCAAGGTGCGTTTATCCCGGCGACGCAGCGCACAGGCGGTGCCGACGCAGCGCCCCGGAGCCATGCGCGATTTCCGCATAAGCAGCATCGACGCCGTGGCACGCGGGTTGCGGAAGGCAGGGGGTCTCAGACCGCGGTAACGGCGCCCGGCCTGAGTGAATGCACACGCACTGCGCTGCACACCTCACTGAACCACTGCAATGAAGGGACTCCCCATGCTCGATCTGTCGAAACGCTTCCTGCTGGTCTCCGCGCTGGCGCTGGGCCTGGCGGCCCCTGCCGCCGCGCAGAACCTGGAGAAATCCGAAATCCGCTACCAGGGCTGGGCCGGCCAGGTCGTCTGGATCGAACTGGCCGAAGACCTCGGCTACCTCGCCCCGCTCAAATCCAAATGGGTGGGCAACACCATCAGCGGCCCGCAAGACATCCAGACCGTGGTGACCGGCGACGTGGACATCGGCGGCGCCTTCTACGGCGCCATCATCAAGCTCGCGGCCAAGAAGGCGCCGGTCAAGGCCGTGCTGGGCTACTACGGCTCGGACGACAACACCTACAACGGCTACTACGTCAAGGACGACAGCCCCATCAAGGGCCCGCGCGACCTCATCGGCAAGAAGGTCGCGGTGAACACGCTGGGCGCGCACCACGAGTTCATGCTGCGCGAGTACCTGGAGCGCGGCAAGCTCACCAACGCCGAGGCCAAGCAGGTCACGCTGGTGGCCACGCCGCCCGTCACCGGCGAGCAGGCGCTGCGCCAGGGGCATGTCGAAGTCTCCACGCTCGGCGGCGTGCTGCGCGACAAGGCGCTGGAGCGCGGCGGCATCCGTCCGCTGTTCAAGGACCGCGACCTGTTCGGCAACTTCACCGGCGGCGCGCTGGTGCTGCACAACAAGTTCATCGAGCAGAACCCCAACACCAGCCGCCACCTGGTGTCGGCCCTGGCCCGCTCCATCGAATGGGCGCGCAACACACCGCCGGCCGAAGTGCGGGCGCGCTACACCAAGATCATCGAAGGCCGCAAACGCGCCGAGACCGCCGACGCCATCCAGTACTGGAAGAGCACCGGCGTGGCCGGCAAGGGCGGCCTCATCACCGACAAGGAACTGCAGATCTGGGTGGACTGGCTGGTGAAGGACGAGGTGGTCAAGCCCGGCCAGCTCAAGGCCGCCGACCTGTACACCAACGCCTTCAACCCCTACGCCAACGGCGGCGTGGACAAACTGGCAGTCAGCAAATGACCAGCGCCATTCATCCCCACACCGCGGCCGCTGCCGCGACCAACGCGCCGGCCAAGATCCGCTTCGAGCACGTGACCAAGGAGTTCACCGTGCGGGCGGACGATGGCGGCCCGTCCAAGCGATTCGTGGCCGTGCAGGACGTGACGCTCGACATCCGCCCCGGCGAGTTCCTGGTGCTGGTGGGCCCGAGCGGCTGCGGCAAGTCCACCCTGCTCGACCTGCTCGCGGGTCTCACGCCGCCCACCAGCGGCCAGGTGCTCATCGACGGCAAGGCCATCACCGGCCCCGCGCGGGACCGGGGCGTGGTGTTCCAGCAGTACGCGCTGTTCCCATGGCTTACGGCGCTGGACAACGTGGCCTTCGGCCTGGAAGTCGCGGGCCTGGGCAAGCGCGAGCGCCGCGAAAAAGCCGCGCACTACCTGCAGCTGGTGGGGCTGTCCGACTTCGCGCAGCGCTACCCGCACGAACTGTCGGGCGGCATGAAGCAACGCGTGGCGATTGCCCGCAGCCTGGCGTATGAGCCCCAGGTGCTGCTGATGGACGAGCCCTTTGCCGCGCTGGACGCGCAGACCCGCGAGACGCTGCAGGAAGAGCTGGTGGACATCTGGCAGCGCACCGGCAAGACCATCGTGTTCATCACCCACGGCATCGACGAGGCCGTGGTGCTGGGCCAGCGCGTGGCGGTGATGACCACCCGCCCCGGCCGCATCAAGGAGATCGTGGACATCCCCGAATCGCTGCGCGCAGAGACCGACGACATCCGCTCGCTGCCGCTGTTCGGCGAGCTGCGCCACCGCATCTGGGGCCTGCTGCACGACGAGGTCGCGTCCGCCCGCCACGAACGCCGCAGCCGCATCGCCGCCCAACCCGTGATCAAGGAGTCCCACCATGTCTGACATCGCACTGCCCGCGCACGCTGCGCAGCAACACCCCGCAACCGCCCTGCCCCATGCCGCACAGGCGCTGCCCACCCTGTGGCTGCGCCTGGCCCGCCGCGTGGCCAACGGCGCCTGGCGCTCCGGCCTGGTGCTGGCGCTGGCCGTGCTGTGGGAGCTGGCGCCCCGCCTGGGCCTGACCGACCCGACCTTCCTGCCGCCCCTGACCGAGGTGCTGGCCGCGGGCTGGGTGCTGGCGCAAAACGGCCAGCTGTGGGAGCACACCTCCATCAGCCTGGCACGCTCGCTCGGCGGCCTGTCGATCGCCATCGTGGCCGCGATTCCGCTGGGCCTGGCCATCGGCTGGTACCAGCGGCTGGGCCAGGCGCTCAACCCGCTGATCGAGCTGCTGCGCAACACCGCGCCGCTGGCGCTGCTGCCGGTGTTCCTGCTGCTGCTGGGCATCGGCGAGGTGTCCAAGCTGTCCATCGTGGTGTATGCCTGTGCCTGGCCGCTGCTGCTCAACACCATCGCCGCCGTGCGGCAGGTAGACCCGCTGCTCGTCAAGTCGGCACGCACCATGGGCTCCACACCGCGCCAGCTGTTCGTCAAGGTCATCCTGCCCGCGTCGGTGCCCACGATCTTCGTCGGCATCCGCCTGGCTGCCGCATCGGCCATGCTAGTGCTGATCGCCGCGGAAATGGTGGGCGCGAAGGCCGGGCTGGGCTACCTCATCATCTATGCGCAGTACAGCTTCTTGATCGGCGACATGTACTTCGGCATCATCGCGATCACGGCCATCGGCGTGACGCTGAACTATGCGCTGCAGCGGCTGGAGCGGCACTTCACGGCGTGGCAGGGGGTGGCGCGTTGAGATCCCTTTGCCGTTCACGCTGAGCCTGTCTATGCGCCGCGCAAGGCTTCGACAAGCTCAGCCCGAACGGTGGGAATGGCTCGAACGCTGCCCGTACTGTCCATCACCCAACACCCAGGCCACTGCGCGCAAATGCAGTGGCCTTTTTTCTTCACCATCCACATGCCCCCACCCGTTCACGCTGAGCTTGTCGAAGCGCCGCGCGAGGTTTCGGCAGGCTCAGCCCGAACGGGGGATGAAGAAAACGCAGCCGGTAACGACCATGGGCCTGCCCCTGATCAACGTTGTGCAGCCCCCAGCAGGTGGTAACTCTGGTCCAGCCGCGCCGTGCTGCCATCCCGCACATCCCAGCCCACAGCGCGTCGGTAGCTGCCCCACAGCGGGGCCGCGGGCTGCGCGTGATCGGCCTCGGTAATTGCGGCCACCGGAACGGTCTGCGGCGCCACGTACAGCGCATCCACCGGGCAGTACAGCTCGCACATGAAGCAGGTCTGGCAGTCGGACTGCCGGGCAATGACGGGCAGAAGGCCAGCCGAGCCCACACCAGCCTCCAGTGGCGGCGCGGCATCGAACACGCGGGTCGGGCACACCGCCACGCAGATGTTGCAGCCCGTGCAGCGGGCCGCGTCGATCAACTCGATCATGCGGCCACCGCCTCGCGCTGCACGGCAGCGCCATCGCCCGCCGGGTGCCGCCCTGTCCATACCTGCTGCAGCCCGCCCACCACCACATGGTGCTGCTGGGCCGGGTCCATCTGCGCAAAGTCGGTGCGCCGGTGCATGCCCCGCGTCTCGGTGCGCGCGAGGGCGCTGCGGTACATCCACCGGGCGTGGGCCAGCAGAGCCACAGCCTGGCGGGTGCGCCGCAGTGCCTCCGGCAAGGCCGAGGCACTGCGCTCGGCCTGCGCCCACAGGGCGTCCAGGCGCTGCAGCGAGGGCTCCAGCCCGTCGCGGCTGCGAAACCAGTTGCGCTCCAGCGGGAAGACTTCGGCCTGCACCGCCGCCACCAGAGCCTGCGGATCGATGCGCTCGGTGGCCGTGGTACGGATGTGCGAACACGCCGCCAGCCCCACCTGCCCCGCCCGCCACACCGGCGCAGCGGCAGGCGTGCTGCGGTGCGCCAGCGCGTGGTCGGCCGCGCCCGCACCGGACCAGAACCCCGTAGACAGCGCCCAGGCTGCGTTGTGGCTGCCGCCGCCGGTAAAGCCGCCGCAGATCGGCTCGCGCGAGGCCACGTCGCCGGCGGCGTACAGCCCCGGCACGCGCGTGGCGCCATCAAGCCCCTGCAGCTGCAGGCCGCCGGTGCCGCGCACTGTGCCTTCGAGCCGCAGGGTGATGGGGAACGGCTGGGTGAACGGGTCCAGCCCCAGCCGGTCGAAGGGCAGGAAGAAGTTGGGCTGCGCCTGCCGCATCCAGGAGCGCACGGCGCCGTCGGCCTTGTCGAGCACGGCAAACACCGGCTCGCTGATCAGGCGCCGCGCGATGATGCTGCGGCCCTGCGACGAGCCCGCGCCGTCGATCACGGCGCCGCCCGGGTCGCGAAAACTCGCCCAGTTGTAGAACAGCGATTTCGTCACGCTCGAGAACGTGGGCCCCAGGGCATAGGCGCTTGAAAACTCCATGCCCGAGAACACCGCGCCCGCCTCGGCCGCCATCAGGTGGCCGTCGCCGGTCAGCACATCGGTGCCCAGCGCCTTGCTCAAAAAAGCACAGCCACCGCTGGCCAGCACCACGGCGCCGGCGTGTATGGCCCAGGGCACATCGCCAGGCTCTGCGACGCCCGTTGCACCACGCACCTGGCCGTGGTCATCCACCAGCAGTTCGAGCGCGGGGTGATGGTCCAGAATGCGCACGCCCGCCGCCTTCACCCGCTTGCGCATCAGGCGCATGTACTCGGGGCCCTGCAGCGAATTGCGCCGCTCGTTGCCCGCATCGTCCACCGGAAAGGGATAGCCCCAGTCGGCCAGTTGCTGCAGGTTGTGCCAGGTCTGGTCCAGCACGCGGTCCATCCATTCGTGGCTGGCCAGAAAACCGCCCACAGCCTCGCGCTGCGCCTTGGCGGCGGTGCGGGCCTGCAGGTCGGGCGGCACCCACCAGGTGCCGGTGCCCGACGGTGCGGTGGCGCCCGAGGTGCCGCAAAAGCCCTTGTCCACCAGCAGGACGCGCGCACCGCGGCCCGCAGCGGCAATGGCGGCCCAGGTGCCGGCGGGGCCGCCGCCGATCACCAGCACGTCGGTGTCGTGGGTGGGTGCGGCCAGGCGCTCGGCGCGGCGGATGTCGGCGGACTCATACATTGCAGATCTCCTCGAAAGAAGGGGTGCTGGACCGGTGGGAACTCATACGGATTTGGGTTCCGTCATTCAACATCGTTCGGGCTGAGCTCGTCGAAGCCCCGCGCGGCGCTTCGACAAGCTCAGCGTGAACGGCTTTGTATTTTTGAAAGCAATGGGTATCCGCAATCCATTCGCTGCGCGCCACCCACAACGCATGAAACGGGCGCGGCCCAGGCCAGTGCACCCGTGGAACTGGCTTTGCCAGGCCACCGGGTGCGTCCCCTTCCCGTAGCGCGCAGTGCGTAGGGAGAGGGGCTGAGTGCCGCGGCTCCAAGCCTGCCTGCGCAGGCTTGGACGGCAACGAAGAGCGGTCGCCTCTGGCGAACGCACCGAGGCGCGAAGCGACTCAGGGGGGTTCATTTCAAAACGGCCGGCTGCCCGACAGGCTGATGCGCTTGAGCAGGCGGCGCTCGGTCGCATCGAACGCGGTGCGCGCGTGCAGCGTGGCCTGGTTGTCCCAGTACACGATGTCGCCCACCTGCCAGCGGTGCGTATAGGCAAAGCGGGGCTGCAGCAGGTGTGTGCGCAGCCGGGCCACCAGCGCGGTGCCGTAGGCCGGGTCGACGCCCACCACCTCCACCTCGGTGGCCTCGCCCAGGTACAGGATCTTGCGGCCGGACTCGGGGTGGGTGCGCACCAGCGGGTGCACCTCGAAGGGTGTCACCGGCTCGATGTCGGGCGTGCGGTAGGTTGCGTGGCCGCCCGCCAGCGGCTTCAGGCGGCGCAGGAAGGGGTTGTAGGTAATGAGCTGCAGGGCGTCGATCTCGGCGCGCGTGGCGGCGTCCAGCGCATCGTAGGCGGCGGCCAGGTTGACCCAGGTGGTGTCGCCACCGGCGCGGGGTACTTCCAGCGCGTACAGCAGGGAGCCCGACGAGGGCACGGGCGTCCAGTGGTGGTCCGCATGGGCCGACAGCTCCTGGTGGCCGAGCACGCCATCATCGACGTTCGCCACCTTGACGATGTCGGGTGTGTCGCCGCCGTACGGGTCCGACGAGCCCAGCACCGGCACGTTGGTCGGCGCACGAAACACGCTGCCGAAGTAGCTGGTGAAGCGCTGGAACTGCAGGTCCTCCAGCTGCTGGCCGCGCAGCAGCAGGATGTGGTGCTGCTTGAGCGCCTGTTTGATCGCCCAGACCTGGCTGGCCGCAAGCGGCTGCGACGCGTCGATGCCGTGCACCTCGGCGCCCAGGGGCGCATCGAGCGGGCGGACCGACCAGTCTCCGCCAGGTGCTGCGCTGGCGAGTGTTACGGTGGCGGGCGTGGCGGCCAGGGAGAGATGGCGGGGCTTTTCGGCGAGGACGGTGCTCATGGGAACTCCTTTCGTAGAGAAAACGGGCATGTGCCGGGGTGGGTGGCTTGCTGCGGTAGCAGTGCGGCCTGCGGATCAGGCGGCCTTGCGGGCGGCCTGTGCATAGCGGCTGGGCGGGCGCTGCAGGCCCAGGTTCTCGCGCAGCGTGGTGCCTTCATAGGCCGTGCGGAACAGGCCGCGGCGCTGCAGCTCGGGCACCACCAGGTCCACGAATTCGTCGAGCGACTGCGGCAGCACTGGTGGCATCACGTTGAAGCCGTCGGCCGCGCCGTTCTCGAACCACTCCTGCATGCGGTCGGCAATGGTCTGCGGCGTGCCCACCACCACCCAGTGGCCGCGCGCGCCGGCCAGATATTCGTAGAGCTGGCGCACGGTGAATTTCTCGCGCCGGGCCAGCTCCAGCACCACGTGGGCGCGGCTGTTGATGCCCTTGGGCGGGGTGGGAATGTAGGGTGGCGGGGCATCCAGGTCCCAGCGCGCCAGGTCTTCGGCCGGCCAGAAAGGTGCCAGCGTGGCCAGCCCCACGGCGGGGTGGATCAGCGCCTGCAGCTCGGCCCATTTGGCCTGCGCCTCTTCTTCGGTGCGGCCGATCACCGGCGAGATGCCGGGCAGCACCAGCAGTTCTTCAGGCCGGCGGCCGTACTTGGCCAGGCGTCCCTTCACGTCGCCGTAGAACGCCTGCGCCTCGGCCAGGCTGGTCCAGGCGGTGAAAATGGCCTCGGCCGTGGCGGCGGCCAGCTCCTTGCCGTCCTCGGACGAGCCGGCCTGCACGATGACCGGGTAGCCCTGCGGCGGGCGCTCCAGGTTCAGCGGGCCCTTCACGCGAAAGTGCTTGCCCACGTGGTTCAGGGTGTGCAGCTTGGCCGGGTCCAGGTACACGCCGCTGGCCTTGTCGCGGATGAGCGCATCGTCGTCGAAGCTGTCCCACAGGCCTTTGACCACATCCACGAACTCGGTGGCGCGCTCGTAGCGCACGGCGGGGTCGGGGTGCGCCTCCTGGCCAAAGTTGCCGAATACATTGTCGGCACTGGTGGTCACCACGTTCCAGGCTGCGCGCCCGCCGCTGATGTGGTCGAGCGAGGCGAACTTGCGCGCCAGCAGATACGGGTCTTCGTAGGTGGTGGATGCGGTGGCGACAAAGCCGATGTGCTTCGTCACCGCGGCCAGCGCCGACCACAGCGTGACCGGCTCGAAGTACGACAGGCGGCCCTGGCGGCTCAGCGATTCGTCGTTGCCGTGGTTCTGCACGCCGGGGCTGTCGGCCACGAACACCTGGTCGAACAGGCCGCGCTCGGCCGTCTGGGCCAGCGCGATGTAGTGCTGCAGGTTCACCCCCGCATCCGCCTGCGCGCCCGGGTGGCGCCAGGCGGCGATGTGGTGGCCCGTGGCCATGATGAAGGCGCCCAGGCGCAGTTGTCGTTGGGTCATGTCAGGCTCTCTGATGGTGAAGATGGAGGCGCATCAGATGACGATGCGGCGGCCGTCGAAGCCGGTGAAGGCGAAGCCCTCGAACGGCTCGCGGAAGGTCTGCTTTTGCTCGCGCAGCAGGCTGATGACCAGCGCCTCGCCCTGCGCATAGGCCGCTGCGGCGTCGGAGCGCCAGTGGATGCCCGCGGCGGTGCGGCCCGAGCCGTAGTTGAGCGCGAACTTGTTGAGCTCGCCGCCCACCGTGAGCGGCGGGCCCTGGTACGGGACCAGCCGGGTCGGGTCGCTGGGGTCGGGCTGCACGGGGTTCGGGATGACCAGCGACTCGTCGTAGAAGGCCTTGAGCAGCGTGGCCGTCACCGCCGCGATGATGGCGGCGCCACCGGGGTACGACGAATGGATGGGCGCGCCCTCCGGGTACACATGCGGCAGCAGGTAGCTGCCGTTCTTGGCGCGGCTGCGCTCCAGCGCCTGCGAGCCCAGGAAGGACTCGTGGATGGGGTATTCGGCGACACGGTTCGCCAGGCGGTGGTGCACCAGGCCGCCAAAAGCCTCGGGCCGCAGGATGCGCTGCTCGTACCACTTCTGGTAGTAGTTGATGCGGATGGCGAGCGAGCTGGCCAGCGACAGCAGCGACTGGAAATACGCCGGCCCGAAGGTGCCCGACGCCCCGCCGCTGGTCTTGAGCTTCAGGTACGGGTTGCCGGGCGCCAGGCTTTTGTCGCCCGCGTAGATCCCGCCATAGCCCGGCTGCGCGGCCGACAGCGGCGTGCCCAGCAACTGGTTGGCCGCAAAGCTGAAGGCCACCGCCGCATGCGCATATGCGGCCAGGTCGCGCGTGGTGGCGATGTAGCGCAGCGTGGGGTCGAACGCGATGCGCCCGGCCGGCGCCTTGCCGTTTTGCACGTTCAGCCACTCGTCGTACTGCGTGAGGAACTCGTTGGCCGGCGTGTAGGTGCGGATGCGCGCCGACAGCGACTGCGGGCCGAGCGGCACGTCGCGGTACAGGAACTGCGAGATGTACGGCCCATCCGTCACGCCCGGTGGGGTGGCCCAGCGGCCGGTGCGGCCGCTGCGGTCGTTGCCATCCACGTACCAGGCCGCGCCGCGGAACAGCGTCTGCGGCGTCACGCGGCCGTTGACCTTGGGGCCGTGGAAGTCCGGCGCGCGGCTCAGCTCGTCGGCCGCGGCGATCACATCGGGGTGGCGGGTGCCGTCCTGGAATTCGCTGAAGGGCACGTCGCGCAGCAATGCCACCCAGTAGATTTCGGTGGCCTCACCCGCGCGCTGCGTGCCGGCCAGCGTGGGCGCGGGCGGCAGCGCGAACTGCGCGGCGTTGAGCCCGTCCAGGCTGACCGCCAGCGTGCCGATGGGGTTGACCAGCTTGCGCGCTCCGCCCAGCACGATCTTCTCGAAGTCCGCCGGCTCGCGCGAGGCGAAGGCGGCGGTGGCGAGGTTCCATGCACCCAGGTCCACCTCGCCCCGCGCGTTGTGCGGCAGGCCGCGCGTGTCCGACCCGATCTTGTTTGCGTACAGCGCATCGTCGCCATTGACGGGATGCGGCGGGATGGGCACTGCAGCGCTGGCGCGCGCCAGGTCAATGCGCAGCTGCTCGGCGCGGCGCACAAACTGTGCGTCGTAGCCTGCAGCCGCCGAGGCACCACCCTGCTGCGCCTGCGCCGCTGCGCTGGCGCCGAGCAGCGCCGGCGCCACCGTGGCGCCACCGGCCATACCCGCCAGCCCGGCACCTGCCTGGCCCAGGAAGTGGCGGCGCGGCGTACTGCGCGGGGCGCCGGGTGGCTGGGCGGTGTGGTGTGAATCCGATGTGCTCATTGGCAAACTCCCTGGTGTGTTGTGGTGTGTCGTTGTGGGGTGGGCTTCAGCGGGGCGGCGGCGCATGGCGCGATCGCCCCGGTGGCAACGGACTCATTGCGCGTAGCGCCAAGGGCTCTCCGCGTGCGGCGGCAGGCTGTGGGTGGGGTGGTGGGCCGGGTCGGCCAGCAGGCCGTGGCGCTTGAGCAGGGTGCGCAGCGTGTTGCGGGTCACCCCCAGCAGCCGCGCGGCCTGCACCTGGTTCTCGTGCGCCTGCTCGAAAGCGGAGCGCACCAGCGCTGCCTCGACCGTCTGATACAGCCCGGGAGCGCCCTGCGCCAGCAGGCCGTGCAGCACCGCTTGCAATGAGGAGCTTGCCGACGGTGGCTGCGGCGTGCCGGCCGCCACCGCGACTGTCGAAGCCACGGGCGGCTGCGGCAGCAGGGCCGGCACGAGCTTGAGGTCGCACGGCTCGACCACACCCAGCCGCGCCACGATGAGTGCGAAGTGCACCACGTTCTCCAGCTCGCGGATGTTGCCGGGCCAGGCGTACGACAGCAGGGCGTGCCGGGCCGCGGTGGACAAGCGCGCGGGCGGCTGGCCCAGGCGCTGGGCGTACAGGTCCATGAAATGCTCTGCCAGCGGCAGGATGTCGCCCGGGCGCTCGCGCAGCGGCGGCAGGTCCACGGCCGCCACGTTGAGCCGGTAGTAGAGGTCCGCCCGGAAGTGCTGCGCGCGCACGGCCCGCGCCAGGTCGATGTTGGTCGCGGCTACCAACCGCACATCCAGCGCAATGGGTTTGCGCGAGCCCAGGCGCACCACCTGGCGCTCCTGCAGCACGCGCAGCAGCTTGACCTGCAGCGACTGCGGCAGGTCGCCGATCTCATCGAGGAACAGCGTGCCGCCCTGCGCCGCCTCGAACCACCCCGCGCGTGCCTGCGTGGCCCCGGTGAAGGCGCCTGCCTCGTGACCGAAGAGTTCGGCGTCGATCAGCGATTCGCTGAACGCACCGCAGTTGACCGCCACGAACGGCCCGCGCCGGCCGCTTTCGGCGTGGATGTGCCGCGCTATCAGCTCCTTGCCTGTGCCGGTCTCACCCACCACCAGCACCGACGCGTCGCTGCGCGCAATGCGGTCCACATGGTCCAGCAGCTGCGCGGACCGGGGGTCATGGAACAGCAACGCCTTCGCGCGAATGGTCGGCGCCCCGCCCGCTGGCGACTCGGGCAGGGTCAGTACGCGATGGGTGGACAGGAGGCCTGAAGAGGCGGGCAAACGACTGGACATGCCGCCAGACTAAGACGCGGCGCTCCGGCTGCGAACGCAGGATTTCGCATGTGAATATGCGGCAAACACTTTGTGCCCGGCTGTAGCTCGCGCGCTCGCACACCGGTTCAGTGATGCTTGGGGTGCTTGCTGCGCACTGGTCTGCACACACCTACGCTGCAGACGCAAAAAAGGCCCATGCAGATAAAGCCGCAGGGCCAAATCCGGCCCAAGGGCCGGGGGGAGGGAGACGAGCTACACAAAAACTCGGAGGCCCACGCCCCGCGACCAGCCCTGCTTGTGGGGCAGGTCGCGAGGGTGGGTCACGCGCTTAACAGCCGAAGGGGCGGTTGGGGCGCATGGGGATGACGCCGTTCACGCGCAGCGTGGCATTGGAGCCATCGGAGGCGGTCAGGACCTTGTTGCTGAAACGGACTTGGTTGCTGTCGCGCACCACAGCGGTGTCGGTAGGCTCGCCGCTGCCGTATTCCTTGCCGTCGAACGTGACGAAGACCTGGTGCAGGCCGGTGGCGTCCGGGCGATAGCGGATGTCGCCGAAGGCCAGTGCTGCCGAGCCCACCTTGCCAAGGCCATCGAACTTGAACGAGCACAGTTCGGGCACGGAGCCGACCGGGTTGCGCTTGTCCACATCGGTCAGGTTGATCGTGCCATTGCCGTAAACGCCGTTGAGCGCATCCACGCTCGCACCCGTCACGGTCAGCACACCGGGCTCATTGCTGGGCGTCGGATCGTCGTCGTTGCCGCCGCCGCAAGCGACCAGCAGTACAGAAGTGGCCGCGAGGGCAACACAGGTCTTGAGCAATGATTTCATGGTGATGGATGTCCGTAGGATTTGGTGGAAGTGCTGGGGGCCTTCGCGCACTGGCGGCAAGCCCTGCATCGCATCCTAAAAAATCGGTTCCCCACCCAACGTGCGCAATATTCTGCGCCGTGCGTAGGACACGGCCCGACAGTGGCGTACGCCACGTCGGGTTGTGCACGCAGAACATCCGCACAAACGCTTTACGGCTCTGCCTGGGGCGGCACCGTGAGCCGCCCCTGCCTACCGCGCCAGCACCGCAGCCAGAGCACGCCCGGTGTGCGTGCCCTGCTGCACCACCTGTTCCGGCGTGGCTGCCGCCACGATGCGGCCGCCCTCCTTGCCGCCTTCGGGGCCCAGGTCGATGATCCAGTCGGCTTCGGCGATGACGTCGAGGTCGTGCTCGATCACCACCACGCTGTGGCCGCCGTCCACCAGCCGGTGCAGCACGCGGATGAGCTTGTCCACGTCGGCCATGTGCAGGCCCACCGTGGGTTCGTCTAGCACGTACAGCGTGTGCGGCGCCTTCTGGCCGCGGCGGCCCACTTCGTCGCGCACCTTGGTGAGCTCGGTCACGAGCTTGATGCGCTGCGCCTCGCCGCCGGACAGCGTGGGCGACGGCTGGCCCAGCGTGAGGTAGCCCAGGCCCACATCCTTCAACAGCTGCAGCGGGTGCGCGATGCTGGGCATGCTGGCGAAGAAGTCCACCGCCTCGTCCACCTCCATCTGCAGCACGTCGCCGATGCTCTTGCCGCGCCAGGTGACGGCCAGCGTCTCGGGGCTGAAGCGCGCGCCGTGGCAGGTCTCGCAAGGCACCTTCACATCGGGCAGGAAACTCATCTCGATGGTGCGCACGCCCGCGCCTTCGCAGCTTGCGCAGCGGCCTTCGCCGGTGTTGAAGCTGAAGCGCCCGGCCGCATAGCCACGCGCCTTGGCCTCCAGGGTTTCGGCAAACAGCTTGCGGATGGTGTCCCAGAAGCCGATGTAGGTGGCCGGGCAGCTGCGCGGCGTCTTGCCGATGGGCGTCTGGTCCACTTCGAGCACGCGGTCGATGCTCTCGAAGCCCGCCAGGCCCGTGCAGCCCACCAGGGGCGGCGCCTTGCCCGCGTCCATGGCGTCACGCCCGGCCTTGGTGGAGCGCTGCTGCACCCAGGCCTGCACGTTGGCCAGCAGCACGTCGCGCGCCAGTGTGGACTTGCCCGAGCCGCTCACGCCGGTGACGGCCACCAGGCGGTGCAGCGGCACGGTGGCGGTCACGTTCTGCAGGTTGTGCAGCTGCGCGCCCTGCACGGTGAGCCAGCGGATGGCGGCACGCGCCTTGGCATCGTCCAGCGCCTGCGCGGTGAGTGCGGCCGCCTGCGCGGCACGCTTCTTGACCGCCGCGCTCTGCCGCCCTTTGGGGGCGTCCACGGGATCGCCCAGCGCGGCGTCGGCCGCGCTCAGCGCGCTGGGCAGCATGCTGCGGCGCAGCTGCAGCGGGTGGCGCATGGCGTGCAGCAGGTAGCGGCCCGTCTGCGAGTCTTCGGCCCCGGTGATGTCGGCCACGCTGCCCTGCGCCACCAGGCGCCCGCCGCGTTTGCCCGCGCTCGGGCCGATGTCGATGATGTGGTCCGCGCGGCGGATGGTGTCCTCGTCGTGCTCCACCACCACCAGCGTGTTGCCCTTGTCGCCCAGCTTGTGCAGGGCGTTGAGCAGGATCTGGTTGTCGCGTGCATGCAGACCGATGGTGGGCTCGTCCAGCACATAGCACACGCCCTGCAGGTTGCTGCCCAGCTGCGCCGCCAGGCGGATGCGCTGCGCCTCGCCACCGCTCAAGGTCGGCGCGCCCCGGTCGAGCGTGAGGTACGACAGGCCTACCTCTTCCAGGAACTCCAGCCGGCTCTGGATCTCGGGCACCAGGTCGCGCGCGATGTCGGCCTCGCGCACCGACATGCCGCCGTCGGCGCGCAGGCGCTCCACCCAGCGGCGCACGTCCGTCACGGACATCGCTGCGATGTCGGTGATGCCCACCCCCGCGAACTTCACGGCGCGGGCTGTCGCGTTCAGGCGGGTGCCGTGGCAGGTGGCGCAAGCGGTGTCCTGCAGGTCTTCCACCTCGGGCTCGGCAAAGGTCTGCTCGCGGCCCTTTTCCTTGTCGTCCTGCACCGAGTCATCGAACACCTTGCGCTGCTCCTTGGTGAGCTTGACGCCCGTGCCCACGCAGTCGGGGCACCAGCCGTGCTTACTGTTGTAGCTGAACAGGCGCGGGTCCAGCTCGGCATAGCTGGTGGCGCACACCGGGCAGGCCCGCTTGGTCGAATACGCCTGCAGGTGGCCGATGCCTGCCGTGGGTTGCCCGCCTTCCATGGCTGCGGCCAGGTCCGCGATGCTGCTGAGCACGTGCACCACGCCCTTGCCGTGCGTGAGCGCCTGCGCGAGCGACTCGCGCAGCAGGGCTTCGTTGTCGGGAGAGACGTCGATGCTGGCCACTGGCAGCTCGATGGTGTGCTCCTTGAACCGGTCGATGCGCGGGAAGTTGGTGGTGGGCAAAAAGTTGCCGTCCACGCGCAGGTGCGTGAAGCCGCGGGGCCGCGCCCAGTCGGCCAGCTCGGTGTACACGCCCTTGCGGTTCATCACCAGCGGCGCGAGCAGCCCGATGTGCTGGCCGCGGAACTGCGTGAGCAGCTGGGCGGCGATGCTCTCGGGGGTTTGAGGCTGCACCGCAGCGCCGTCGTTCACGCAGTGCTGGGTGCCCAGCTTGACGTACAGCAGGCGCAGGAAGTGCCACACCTCGGTGGTCGTGCCCACGGTGGACTTGCGCCCGCCGCGCGACAGGCGCTGCTCGATGGCCACGGTGGGCGGGATGCCGTACACCGCATCCACCTCGGGCCGGCCCGCGGGCTGCACGATGGAACGCGCATAGGCGTTGAGAGATTCGAGGTAGCGCCGCTGGCCTTCGTTGAACAGGATGTCGAACGCCAGGGTGGACTTGCCCGAGCCGCTCACGCCGGTGACCACGTTGAACTTGCCGCGCGGAATGTCCACGCTGAGGTTCTTGAGGTTGTGCTCCTTGGCGTTGACGATTTGTATGGCATTTTTGGCCTCCACCGCTTTACCATCCAGCGCCACCAGCTCTCTTTTTCGTAGCGCTGCGGCTTTCTCGTGCACCGAGTGGCCGCCCACGCCCAGCGTGAGTTCGTAGTCGCGCAGCGCCTGGCCGGTGTGCGACGTGGGGTGCTGGCGCACGTCCTCGGGCGTGCCCTCGGCCACGACCAGGCCGCCGGCATAGCCGCCTTCGGGCCCCAGGTCGATGAGCCAGTCGCTCGCGCGGATCACGTCCAGGTTGTGCTCGATGACGATGAGCGAGTGCCCCGCATCGATGAGCTTGCGCAGCGCGCGCATGAGCTTGGCGATGTCGTCGAAATGCAGGCCCGTGGTGGGCTCGTCGAACAGGAACAGCGTGCCCTTGCGCGCCACGGCCTGTCGCGACTTGCTTTGCACCCGCGCCGCCTCGGCCAGGAAGCCCGCGAGCTTGAGGCGCTGCGCCTCGCCGCCGCTGAGCGTGGGCACGGGCTGGCCCAGTGCCACGTATTCCAGCCCCACGTCCACGATGGGCTGCAGCGCACGGATCACGTCGCGGTCGGCGGCGAACAGCGCGGCGGCTTCGGCCACGGTCAGGGCCAGCACGTCGGCCACGTTGAGCGTGCGGCCACCGCGCTCGATGGTGATCTCCAGGATCTCGGGGCGGTAGCGCTTGCCGTCGCAGTCCGGGCAGCGCAGGTACACGTCCGACAAGAACTGCATCTCCACATGCTCGAAGCCCGATCCGCCGCAGGTCGGGCAACGCCCGTCACCGCTGTTGAAGCTGAACTTGGCGGCGGTGTAGCTGCGCTGTTTGGACAGCGGCGCGACGGCGAACAGCTCGCGGATGCTGTCCCATGCGCCCACATAGCTCACCGGGTTGGAGCGCGCGGTCTTGCCGATGGGCGACTGGTCCACGAACACCACGTCCGACAGGTGGTCGGCGCCCAGCATGCGGTCGTGCGCGCCCGGCGAGTCGGTGGCCTTGCCGAAGTGGCGCAGCAGCGCGGGCGCCAGCACGTCCTGGATCAGGCTCGACTTGCCCGAGCCGCTCACGCCCGTCACGGTGACCAGGCGCTGCAGCGGGAACTCGACCGACACGTTCTGCAGGTTGTGCTCGCGCGCGCCTTCCAGGATGAGGCGCGGGGTGGATTCGGTCACCATGCGCTTGAAGCCGAAGCCCACATGCTTGCGGCCGCCCAGGTAGGCGCCGGTGAGCGTGTCGGCATGGCGCAGGTCGGCGGTGGTGCCGTCGAACACGATCTGCCCGCCCAGCCGGCCCGGGCCGGGGCCCATGTCGATCATGCGGTCGGCCGCGAGCATCACCGCCGGGTCGTGCTCCACCACCACCAGGGTGTTGCCCGCGTCGCGCAGGCGCAGCATGGCCTCGGTGATGCGGTGCATGTCGCGCGGGTGCAGGCCGATGCTGGGCTCGTCCAGCACGAAGAGCGTGTTGACCAGGCTGGTGCCCAGCGCGGTGGTGAGGTTGATGCGCTGCACCTCGCCGCCGCTGAGCGTGCGGCTTTGGCGGTCGAGCGTGAGGTAGCCGATGCCCACGTCGCACAGGTAGCGAAGGCGCGTGGTGATCTCTTCGTGCAGCAGCTTCAGCGCCTGCGCATCGCCACCGGCCGCAGCGTCGCCCACGGGCAGCTCCATGCGGTCGAAGAAGCGGCGCAGCCGGTCGATGGGCAGCAGCATCAGGTCGTGCAGGCACAGTCCGGGCAGTGCTTCGAGCTGCGCGCGCGACCACTGCACGCCCTCGGGCATGAAGCGGCGTGCCGGGTCGACCGCGGCGTCCGCGTCGTCCTTGCTGCCCACGCGCCACAGCAGGCTTTCGGTCTTGAGGCGCGCACCCGCGCAGGTGGGGCACGGCGTGTAGCTGCGGTACTTGGACAGCAGCACGCGGATGTGCATCTTGTAGGCCTTGCTCTCCAGGTACTCGAAGAAGCGCTTGATGCCGTACCACTGCTTGCTCCACTGCCCGTCCTTGTAGCCGGGCGCGCCGCCGATGACCCATTTCTTCTGGTCGTCGGTGAGCTTGTTCCAGGGCGTGTCGCGCGGGATGCCGGCTGTTTCGGCATGGCGCATGAGGTCGTCCTGCGCCTCTTTCCACGCGGGGGTCTGGATGGTCTTGATGGCCCCCGCGCGCAGCGTGAGCTTGTCGTTGGGGATGACCAGGCCGTAGTCCACACCGATCACGCGGCCGAAGCCCCGGCAGCTCTCGCAGGCGCCCACGGCGGAGTTGAACGAGAACATCGACGGGATCGGGTCGCTGTAGCGCAGGTCGCTGTCGGGGCAGTGCAGGCCGGTGGAGAAGCGCCAGAGTTCGGGTGCAGGCTCCGTGTGCGCTGAGCCTGTGGAAGCGCTGCCCTGGCCTTCGACAGGCTCAGGCTGAACGGTCTGGGCGGGGGGGAGCACATAGACGTTCAGCCGACCCGTGCCACGCTTGAGCGCGACCTCGATGGCCTCGACCACGCGCGCCTTCTCGGCATTGCCCAGGCGGAAGCGGTCCGCCACCACGTCCAGCACCTTGCGCGGGCCGGTGGGCGTGGCCACTTCGCGCTCGGCCTGCACCTTGGTGAAGCCGCTGGCCGACAGCCACTGCTCCACCTGCTCGGGCGACGTGCCGCCCGGCAGCTCGACCGGGAAGGTCAGCACGATGCGCGGGTCGCCCGCCTCGGCGCTGCGGCGCTGCAGCTCGGCGTAGATGGTCTCGGGCGAGTCGTGGCGCACGGGCTGCGCGGTCTCCTTGTCGAACAGCTGGCCGGCGCGCGCGAACAAGAGCTTCAGGTGGTCGTTGAGCTCCGTCATCGTGCCCACGGTGGAGCGGCTGGAGCGCACGGGGTTGGTCTGATCGATGGCGATGGCGGGCGGCACGCCCTCGACCTTGTCCACCGCCGGCTTGTCCATGCGGTCGAGGAACTGGCGCGCGTAGGCGCTGAAGGTCTCCACGTAGCGGCGCTGGCCCTCGGCGTACAGGGTGTCGAACACCAGGCTGGACTTGCCCGAGCCGCTCGGGCCGGTGACCACCGTGAGCTCGCCGGTGCGGATGTCCAGATCCAGGTTCTTGAGGTTGTGCTGGCGTGCGCCGCGGATACGGATCAGTCCCTGGGTCATGGAAGCGTCTTTCTGGGGTAAGGCGGAACATTCTAGGGACGCCGGGCCGGGTCTGCCGGGCCGCGCGCATTACCCCCGCACCGCGGTGCACGCGGGTTTGACAAGGCGCAAAAGCCCTTGGCAAAGGGGTGTTTTTCTCGGACAAACCCTTTAAAAGCTTCAAATACATGCGCTTAGACTGAACTCTTACGCAAAGACACAAAGAGGAGACAACCATGAACCGATGGCAGATACGGTGGGGCGGGGCCGCCGCCCTGGCGCTGGGCCTGGCCACGGCCGGCCATGCGCAGATCCTGATCGGGCAGACGGCGGGCTTTTCAGGCCAGGTGGCCGCGGGCGTGAAGGAGACCACCGACGGCGCCAAGCTCTATATCGACATGGTCAACGCCAAGGGCGGCGTCAACGGCCAGAAGATCGAGCTGACCTCGCTGGACGACAAGTTCGACCCCAAGATCGCGGCCGAGAACGCCCGCAAGCTGATCGAGGACAACAACGTGCTGGCGCTGTTCCTTACGCGGGGCACGCCGCACACCGAGGCCATGATCCCGCTGCTGGAAAAGCACGGCGTGGCCCTGGTGGCGCCCTCCACCGGCGCCATGGTGCTGCACCAGCCGGTGCGCAAGTACATCTTCAACGTGCGTGCCACCTACCAGCGCGAGGCAGAAAAGGCCATGACCCACCTGGCCTCCATGGGCATCTCGCGCATTGGCGTGGTGTATGCGGACGACAGCTTCGGCGCCGACGGCGTGGCGGGGGCCCAGAAAGGCCTGGCGGGCGCCAAGCTCACGCCCGTGGTGCTGGAGAAGTTCGACCGCGCCAAGCCGGACTTCACGGCCATCGCCGCCAAGGTGGCCAAGGCCGATACCCAGGCGGTGCTGATCATCGCCTCGGGCTCGACCGTGGTGGAGGCGAACACCGCCTTTCGCACCGCGGGCTCGGCCGCACAGATCGTGACGCTGTCCAACAATGCCTCGGGCGGCTTCATCAAGAGCCTGGGCGCCAACGCGCGCGGCGTGATCGTGACGCAGGTCTACCCCAACGAGCGCGCCGTGACCTATCCCATGGTCAAGGAGGCGCAGGAGCTGGCCAAGGCCAAGGGCGCGGGCGACATCACCCCGGCCATGCTGGAAGGCTATGCGGCCGCCAAGGTGCTGGTGGAAGGCATCAGGCGCGCCGGCCCCAAGCCCACGCGCGAGAAGCTCCATGCGGGCCTGGAGAGCATCAAGAAGCTGGACCTGGGCGGGCTGGAGGTGAGCTATAGCCCCGAGGACCACACGGGCCTGGACTTTGCCGATTTGTCCATCATCGGCACGGACGGCAAGTTCCGGCGGTGACGGCTGGCAGAGCTGAAGCGGCAGTGGGCGCGTGCGGGCGCGGGCGGGCGCGGGCGCGGGCGGGCGCGCAGCATGGCATGCCGCCACTACGCGTTTCTACAGATGCCTTGTCATGGTCCGTCCCTAAACTCCCCACCCTTACAAGAAAGAGAGACACCATGACCGTTCCCGGCCCCCTGGCGAAACGCGCGGCCCTGCTGCTGGCCCTGGCACTGGGCATCGCCCATGCCGCCCACGCCCAGATCCTCATCGGCCAGACCGTGGGCGTGACCGGCTCGGCCGCCGCCACCGTGGCCGAGTCCACGCAAGGGGCCGCCCTGTACATCGACCACGTGAACGCGCGCGGCGGCGTGGGCGGGCAGAAGGTGGAGGTGGTGCTGCTCGACGACAAGTTCGACCCCAAGCTCACGCTGGAGAACACCAAGACGCTGATCGAGCAGAAGAACGTGGTCGGCCTGTTCATGACCCGCGGCACGCCGCACACGCAGGGCATCATCCCGCTGCTGGAGCAGCACGGCGTGCCCCTCGTCGGCCCGTCCACCGGCGCCATCGCGCTGCACCAGCCGGTCAGCAAGTACATCTTCAACGTGCGCGCGCCCTACCAGCGCGAGGTCGAAAAAGCCATCACGCACCTGAACACGCTGGGCATCAAGCGCATCGGCGTGGTGCATGTGGACGACACCTTCGGCGCCGACGGCCTGGCCGGGGCGCAGATCGGCTTCAAGGCCAACAACCTCGAAGCCGCGTTCGTCGAGAAGTTCGACCGCGCCAAGCCCGACTACAGCGCCATCGCACCGCGCGTGGCGGGCAAGCAGCCGCAGGCCGTCATTTTCATCGGCACCGGCGCTGCGGTGGTCGACGGCATCAAGGCGCTGCGCGGCGCGGGCGTCACGGGCCAGATCGTCACGCTGTCCAACAACGCCTCGGGCGGCTTCGTGAAGGCGCTGGGCGAACAGGCGCGCGGCGTGGTCGTCACGCAGGTGTTCCCGTCCGAGCGGTCGCTGAACTACGCGGTCATCAAGGAGGCCATGGACCTCGCCCGCGCCAAGAACATCGCCGACCTCACACCCGCCATGGTGGAGGGCTTCGTGACCGCCAAGGTGCTGGTCGAAGGCCTCAAGCGCGCCGGGCCCAAGCCCGACCGCGCCAAGCTGCAGGCGGGCCTGGAGAGCATCAAGAAGTGGGACCTGGGCGGCCTGGAGCTGAGCTACAGCCCCACGGACCACAGCGGGCTGGATTTTTCGGACCTGTCCATCATCGGCAGCGACGGGCGGTTCAAGCGCTGAGCTGGCCTCGCCCGGCCACAAGAAAAAAGCCCGGTGCCTGCATGGCACCGGGCTTTGCTTTCTGGATAGAAATCATGGGGATCTAGCGCGCCGCGCTGTCAGCCAAACCCCACCCCACGATGCGCAGCATCAACGCATCGACGCTCACTGCGCGCTGGCGGCCGACGCAGGCGCTGACGCAGCCGATGCGGCAGCCGGCGTACTGGCCACGGGTTCGGGCGCGTGCACGGCGTCGGCGCCGTGCTTTTCACCGCCCATGTCGGCCTTGTCGCCCGCCTTGATGATCACGTACATCGACAGGGCAGCGAACAAAACGAAGCCAACAGCAATCTTCCACATAAATATCTCCTTGGTTCCCGCGAGGCGGGTTGGGGTTTGAGTTTGGGTTTGTTCAATCAAGGAGCCTGGGCGCTGCGTTGTAGGTTGTGCTGTGTGGCACAAGCCCCTTGATGGAACACAGGGCCCGTCCCTTGCGGGGCGGGCCCTGTGCACTCGTCAATGGCCGGTCAATGGCCGTTGTGGGCCATCAATCGTTGGCGTAGATGTCCACGTCCTTGGTTTCCTTGATGAACAGGCCGCCGATCACCACGGTGGCGCCCGCGATGATGATGGGGTACCACAGGCCGTTGTACATGTTGCCGGTCTGGGCCACGATGGCGAACGCCGTGGTGGGCAGCAGGCCGCCGAACCAGCCGTTACCGATGTGGTACGGCAGGGACATGGACGTGTAGCGGATGCGGGTCGGGAACATTTCCACCAGCATGGCGGCAATGGGGCCGTACACCATGGTCACCAGCAGCACCAGGTAGGTCAGGATCACGACGACCATGACCTTGTCGATGCGGGCGGGGTCGGCCTTGGTGGGGTAGCCGGCAGCCTTCAGGGCGTCGGCCACGGCCTTCTTGAACTCGCCGTCCTTCTTCTTGGCTTCGTCAGCGGGCAGGCCCTTGCTGGTGTACGACGTGATGACCGTCTCGCCGATCTTGATCGTGGCGGGCGTGCCGGCAGCGGCCGTGGCGTTCTCGTAGCTCACCGATGCACCGGCCAGCACCTGCTTGGCGATGTCGCACGAGCTGGTGAACTTGGTGGTGCCGGTGGGGTTGAACTGGAACGAGCACTCGTCGGGGTTGGCCGTCACGACCACCTGGTTCTTGGCCTGGGCTTCGGCCAGGGCGGGGTTGGCCGCCTTGGTCAGCGCGCCGAACACGGGGAAGTAGGTCAACGCGGCCAGCAGGCAGCCTGCCAGGATGATGGGCTTGCGGCCGATCTTGTCGGACAGCGCACCGAACACGATGAAGAACGGCGTGCCGATGAGCAGCGAGATCGCGACGAAGATGTTGGCGGTGGCGCCATCGACCTTGAGGGCCTGCGTCAGGAAGAACAGCGCGTAGAACTGGCCCGAGTACCAGACCACGGCCTGGCCGGCGGTCAGGCCCACCAGGGCCAGGATCACGATCTTGAGGTTCTTCCACTCGCCGAAGGATTCCTTGAGCGGCGCCTTGGAGGTCTTGCCCTCGGCCTTCATCTTCTGGAAGGCGGGCGACTCGTTCATCGACAGGCGGATCCAGACCGAGATGGCCAGCAGCAGGATCGACACGATGAACGGAATGCGCCAGCCCCAGTCGGCAAAGGCTTCTTCGCCCATCACGGTGCGGGTGCCCAGGATCACCATCAGCGACAGGAACAGGCCCAGCGTGGCGGTGGTCTGGATCCAGGCGGTGTAGGCGCCGCGCTTGCCGTGCGGGGCGTGCTCGGCCACATAGGTGGCGGCACCGCCGTACTCACCGCCCAGGGCCAGGCCCTGCAGCAGGCGCAGCACGATCAGGATGACCGGAGCGGCCACGCCGATGGAGGCGTACGTGGGCAGGATGCCGACGATGAAGGTCGACAGGCCCATGATCAGGATGGTGACCAGGAAGGTGTACTTGCGCCCGATCATGTCGCCCAGGCGGCCGAAGAAGATGGCACCGAAGGGACGGACGATGAAGCCCGCGGCAAACGCCAGCAGCGCGAAGATGAACGCCGAGCCGGCATCCAGGCCGCTGAAGAACTGCTTGGCGATGATGGCCGCGAGCGAGCCGTACAGATAAAAGTCGTACCACTCGAAAACGGTGCCGAGCGACGACGCGAAGATGACCTTCCTCTCTTCGGGCGACATCGGCCGCGGTGCGGGATGAACGGTTGCCATGTGTGTGTCTCCTGTTGGTTTTGCAGACCGCGCTTCCGCGGCTGCGCCCATTGTTCGAGATGGCACTGACCACGCTCTGACGCCAAACCAACAAGAGCTTTCACCAAACTGACCGCTCTCTGACAACTTAGGGTGAAACCCGCAGGACCCCTTTCAGCATCCGGAAATCGCTCACGCCTTGCCGGGTAAACCCGATGGGAGCTGGCTGACAGCCTCCCAGCCCGGGCCGTCGAACCACGCGTCGCCATCGAGGTACGCCCGCAGCATCGGCAGGCCGTCGAGGCCCCAGAAAATCTTGCCGTCCACCTCGAACGCCGGCACGCCGAAAACGCCCGCCGCCTGCGCGGCTTCGGTGTTGGCGCGCAGCAGGGCCTTGGGGCCGTCGCTGGCCGCATCCTCGCCGGGACGCAGCTGGTCCGCGAGCTGCGCGGCCAGGTCGGCCAGGCGCGCGGCATCGAGCGCGTCGTGCCCGCCCTGCCACACATGGCGCAGCACCGTGCCCGCCACGAAGCGGTTGATGTGCCCGTCGTCGCTGCACGCCAGCGCCGTGCGCAGCAGGGGCAGCGGGTTGAACGGGTGCCGCGCGGGCATCTGCAGCACCGTGCCCTGCGCATGGCCCAGCCAGGTCACGTGGCGGTAGGTCCAGTCGCGCTTGGGGGCGATGCCTGCGGGGCCAGGGTTGGCATGCTGCTGCAGCAGCGCGCCCAGCAGCACCGGCTTGTAGGCCACGCTATAGCCCAGGCCCTCCAGCACCTCGGGCAGGCGCTCGAACGCGAGCCAGGCATAGGGGGAGACGAAGTCGAGGTAGAACGTGATGCGCTTCATGGCGGGGTCTCCGGGAACGCGTTGTGCGTTCTTATGTGCTTGTCGCGTTCAGATCGATGCCGGCGCGGCCGAGCAGCTTGGCCCAGATGCAGCGCCGCAGGCTGGAGTCCGCGCCCGACCATAGCCGTATCTCATCCAGCGTGCGAAAGCAGCCTTCGCAATGGCTGCGGTCGGGTGACATGCGGCACACCGAGATGCACGGTGATGCCACCGGCTCGGCATTGTCAGCATCAAAATGGCCGCTACCGCTCAACTGGCGAGCGCGAGCAGCTAGCAAATCAATAGCATTCATGCCGCGGGCTGCGTGCCGGCCTCCACGGGCGCCAGCACCACGTCCACCACGGGTGCGCCCGTCAGGCGCTGCAGGTCGCTCGGGTGCAAGGGGAACACGCTGTGCGGATGCCCGGCCGCGGCCCACACCACGTCGAAGCGCAGCAGGTCCTGGTCGATCAGCGTGACGGGCGGCGTGGCATGCGCCACGGGCGAGACGCCGCCGATGGAAAAGCCGGTGCGCGACTTCACGAAGTCGGCATCGGCCCGGCCGATCTTGCCGCCCACGTGGGCCTCGACCTTTTTCTCGTCCACGCGCCGGTCTCCCGAGGTGACCACCAGCACGGCCACGTCGTCGCTCTTGCGCCGAAAGATGATGCTCTTGGCCACCTGCCCCACCAGGATGCCCAGCGCATCGGCCGCCTGCTGCGCGGTGCGCGCGGCGTCGTCCAGCATCTGCGGCATGTGGGGGTGGTTCAAGGTCTGCAGCGCTGCAGCCACGCGCTGCACGCCCTCGGGAAGGTTCTTCAGTTCAGCTCCACACACGGTCGTCATCTCCTGCGCCGATGGCGCTATCCCGCGCGCTTGGTGAGCAATGCATTCGCTGCGCGGGAATGGGGTTTACGGTTCAGGAACCCACTGATGTAGGCCCCGGCATCGATGAGCTTATCAAGATCGATGCCCGTCTCGATACCCATGCCGTGCAGCATGTAGACCACGTCCTCCGTCGCCACATTGCCGGTGGCGCCCTTGGCATACGGGCAGCCGCCCAGGCCCGCCACGGACGACTGGTAGTTCCACACCCCCAGCTCCAGCGCGGCCAGCGTGTTGGACAGCGCCTGGCCGTAGGTATCGTGGAAGTGGCCCGACACGTCGTCGATGCCGAAATGCTTCAGCGTCGCTTCCAGCGCACGCTGCACCTTGCGCGGCGTGCCCACGCCGATGGTGTCGGCCACGTCCACGCGCTGCACGCCGATGCCCTGGAGCAGGCCGGCGAGGTACTCCACCCGCTCGGGCGCGATCTCGCCCTCGTACGGGCAGCCCACGGTGCAGCTCATCGCGCCGCGCACGCCGATGCCCGCCGCCAGCGCCGCCTCGACCACGGGCGCGAAGCGCTCGATGCTCTCGGCGATGGAGCAGTTGATGTTCTTCTGGCTGAACGCCTCGCTGGCCGAGCCGAAGACCACGATCTCGTCGGGCCGATCCGCCACTGCGGCTTCATAGCCCTTGAGGTTGGGCGTGAGCACCGAGTAGCGCACGCCGGCCACACGGTTCACGCCCTGCATCACTTCGTGGTTGTCGGCCATCTGCGGCACCCACTTGGGGCTCACGTAGCTCGTGACCTCGATCTCTTTCAGGCCCGCGTCCTGCAGGCGGTGCACCAGCGCGATCTTGACCTCGGCGGGCACGGGCGATTTCTCGTTCTGCAGCCCGTCGCGCGGGCCGACATCGATGAGTTTGACGCGGGAAGGAATGCTCATGGTGGGGCTACCTGAAAAAAAGGACGTGGAGCGGTGCGGGCCTGGGCCGGCACCCGCAGCGCGCTGTGCGCGAGGCCCGACAGCAGGGTCGGGGTGGGGGCCGGGCGGACGCCTCCCATTGTCCGGGCTTCGGACGCCGGGCACCACCTCATATCCTGCCAGACCACTCCCCGCTCGTGCCATTGCGGCACCCCGGCGCAGCTACTACGCACCAGCTCCCTCGTCCATCTCCTGGCGCAGCAGCGCCACCATCTGCACCGCCGCCAGCGACAGGCGCCGCCCCCGCAGCGTCACGAGGCCGATAGGCCGGCGCAGCGACGGCTGCTTGAGCGGCCGGGTCACCACCTCGGGCCGGCGCACCACCTGCGCGGCCAGCTCGGGCAGCGCGCTCACGCCCAGCTGCGCGGCCACCATGGCCGCGATGGTGGCCAGGTGCTCCACCTCGTAGCGCGGCGCAAAGCGGATGCGGTGCGTGAGCAGCGCCTCGTCGGCATACTGCCGCACGCTGGTGCCCGCCGGCATGGAGATGTGCGGCAGGTCGGCCACATCGGCCCAGGCCAGCGCACCGCGGCCGCGCGCCAGCGGGTGGGCGCGGGCCAGCAGCAGCACGAAGCGGTCGGACGACAGCGGGGTGTAGTCGAGGTCGGCATACGCGGGGTTGGCGGCGGTGAGCGCAAAGTCCACGCGCCCTGCGCGCACCATGTCGAACGCCGGGCCCGCCAGGCTGTCGAACAGCTCCAGGTGCACGCCCGGGTGCCCCGCCGCAAAGCGCGCGAACGCGCGGGGCACCACCCCCGCCGCCAGCGACGGCAGCGCCGCCAGCGCGAGCCGCCCCACCTGCACCTGCGCCACGGCCTGCACGCGGCGCACCGTCTCATCCATCTGGTGGCGCAGAAAGCGGGCCTGCTCGGCAAACACCTCGCCCGCCTGCGTGAGCTGCACCGTGCGCGTGGTGCGATCGAACAGGCGCGCACCCAGCATCTCTTCGAGCCGCGCGAGCGTGCCCGACACCGCCGACTGCGACAGGTGCATCTGCAGCGCGGTGCGCCGAAAGCTCAGCGTGTCGGCCAGCGCCAGGAACACATCGACCTCGCGGGCCGACCAATTGATCTTCATGGCCGATCAGTCTATCGAAAAATACGTCTGGACCGCGCAATGCGGCCTGCCTAGACTGCACCGCAAGACAACACAAGGAGACGACAGCATGGACATCTGTTCGCCGCGCAATGCACGCACGGTGGTCGTGGGCGGGGGCACCATGGGCGCCGACGTGGCCGTGGTCCTGGCCCGTGGCGGCGCCCGGGTCACGGTGGTGGACCCGCACACCGCGCGGCGCGACCTGCTCTTGCCGCACATTGCCGCCGAGCTCGACGCCGCCGGCCTGGCCGCGGCCGCAGGCCCTGTGGAGGTGTGCGCCAGCCTGCAGGACGTGGCCTGGGACGGCGTGGTGCTGGTGGTCGAATGCATCACCGAGCAACTGGCCGCCAAGCAGCAGCTGTTTGCCGAGCTGGTGGCCCTGGCGCCGGCCAGTGCGGTGCTGGCCAGCAACAGCTCGGGCTTTCCGATCAGCGCCATTGCGCAAGGCCTGCCCTCTGCGCAGCGCATGCTGGGCCTGCACTTCTTCATGCCGGCGCACCTGGTGCCGCTGGTGGAAGTGGTGCTGGGCGAGCGCAGCGACCCCACGCTGGGCCAGTGGCTGCACGGCTTCATGCGCCGCTGCGGCAGCGTGCCGGTGCTGGTGAAGAAGGACAAGCCGGGCTTTCTGGCCAACCGCATGCAACATGCGCTGTCGCGCGAGGCCTTTGCGCTCATCGACGAAGGCATCGCGTCGCCCGAAGACGTGGACGCCGCCGTGCGCTTTGGCTTCGGCTTTCGCTTTCTGGCCGCAGGCCCGGTGCTGCAGCGCGACCACGCGGGCATCGAGGTGCACTGCGCGGCCGCGGCCACCATGTACCCCACGCTGTCCAACACCGACGTGCCCGCCCAGGCGCTGCGCGACCGCGTGGCCCACGGCGATCTGGGCATGAAGACCGGCAAAGGCTTCTTCGACTGGCCCGAGGACCGCAAGCGTGCAGAGCGCACCCGCTACGACACGCTGCTGCGCCAGGGCCTGGCCCTGCTGGCCAGCGAGCTGCCTGCCATCGAGCCCGCCAGCACACCCACCACGCCGGGAGCCACGCCATGAGCGCCACCAGCCAATGGACCGACCCGCTGATCGTCACCGTGGCGCCCAACGGCGCGTACAAGCTGCCCAGCGACCACCCCGCCGTGCCGACCACGCCGGCCACGCTGGCCGCCACCGCCAAGGCCTGCCTGGAGGCGGGCGCGGCCATGATCCACATGCACATCCGCGACGCCCAGGGCCGCCACAGCCTGGACGTGGAGGGCTACCGCGAAGCCCGGCGCGTGGTGCAGCACGCCGTGGGCGATGCGATGGTGGTGCAGATCACCAGCGAAGCGGCAGGCGTGTACCGTGCCCCGGCGCAGATTGCGATGGTCGAGGCGCTGCAGCCCGAGGCCGTGTCCATCGGCCTGCGCGAGATCGACCAGCCCGAGATCGGCGAGGCCGGCCTGCAGCGCTTCTTCACGGGCCTGGTGCGGCGCCGCTGCATGGTGCAGGTCATCCTCTACGACGTGGCCGACCTGCGCCGCTGGCAGGCGCTGCGCGCCAGCGGCGTGGTGCCGGATGCACCGTGGTTCCTGCTGTTCGTGCTGGGCCGCTACAGCGCGGGCCAGACCTCGAGCCCGCGCGACCTGCTGCCCTTCCTGGCCGCCCACAACGGGCCCGAACCCTGGGCCGTGTGCGCGTTCGGCGCGGCCGAGAACACCTGCATCACCGCCGCCGCGGTCTTCGGCGGGCATGCCCGCGTGGGGTTCGAGAACAACCTTCTGCGCAAGGACGGCAGCACCGCACCGGACAACGCGGCCCTGGTGCGCCAGGCCGTCGAGGCCGCTGCCGCGCTGGGGCGGCCGCTGGCCACGGCGCAGGACATCCGCCAGCGCTTCGGCGCGGGCTGAGCCTCGGCCCGGCTCTGCCCATTCTCATCACGCCATCAAACCCATCAGCCCGCGCCAGACGGGCCTTCATCCATCCGCAGGAGACACCATGCAACAACACCCCACCGCCCACGCCCCCGTATCCCAGGCCCGCCAAACCACGCGACGCACGGCCATCCGCCTGGCGCTTGCCGTCCCCGCCACCTGGGCCCTGGCCCTGGGCACGGCCGGCCACGCCGTGGCCCAGACCGCAGCCGCAGCCTTCCCCACCAAGACCATCCGCTTCGTGGTGCCCTACCCGCCCGGCGGCCCCACCGACCTGATGGCGCGCATGCTGCAGCCCGAGCTGCAAAGCCGGCTGGGCGTGACCGTGGTGGTGGACAACAAGGGCGGCGCGGGCGGCAACTCCGGCAGTGCCGAGGTGGCCAAGCAGGCGCCCGCCGACGGCCACACCCTGCTGCTGGCCGCCAGCGGCCCGATGGCGGTGAACCCGTCGCTGTACGCCAGCATGCCGTTCAACCCGCTGACCGACCTGGTGCCCGTGGTGCAGCTGTCGGCCTTTCCGCTGGTGCTGGAGGTGCACCCCTCGCTGGGCGTGAAGACCCTGCCGGAGCTCATCGCCATGGCCAAGGCGGGCAAGCCGGTGCTGAGCTTTGCATCGGCCGGCAACGGCACGCCGCAGCACCTGGCGGGCGAGCTGTTCAACACCACCGCCCACGTGAAGATGGGCCACATCCCGTACCGCGGCGCGGGCCCCGCGCTCAACGACCTGCTGGGCGGGCAGGTGAACGTGATGTTCGACATCGTGGGCAGCTCGCTGCCGCACATCCAGTCGGGCAAGCTCGTCCCGCTGGCGGTCACCTCGGCCGAGCGCGCCAAGGTGCTGCCCAACGTGCCCACCATGGCTGAGGCGGGCCTGCCCGGCTACCAGATCACCGGCTGGCACGGCATCGCCGTGCGCGCGGGCACGCCGCAGGCCACCGTGGACAAGCTCAACGCTACGGTGAATGCGATCTTCAAGGAGCCCGCCTTCCGCGCCAAGTGGGAGGCCATCGGCACGCCGGTGGTGGCGGGCACGGCCGCGGACTTCGGCGCGCTGATCAAGTCCGACGCGCAGCGCCTGGGCAAGCTGGTGCGCGATGCGGGCGTGACGATGGATTGACTGAATGACTGGCTGACTGGCTGACGCCGGGCGATCCCTCAGCGGCAGCGCGCGGCCGCAGGCGCAGCAGCAACAGCCCGCCGACAAGACCGAAAATGCGGCGAAAGGATGTGGAGCTCATGCCCGCGATGGCAGAGGTTGGTGCCGCCAGCGGCGCGCCGGATCAGTACCCCCGCCCGGGGTCCACGGTGCCTGCCACCGCCTCGCCGCGCTCCATGGCCGCCATCTTGCGCGTGATCTGCGCAATGCTCTCTTCCCGCAGGGTGCGGGCCGAGGTGTGCGGCGTGGCGGTGATCTTCGGGTGCAGCCAGAACGGGTGGCCCACCGGCAAAGGCTCGGTACGGAACACGTCCAGCGTGGCGCCTGCGATGTGCCCGCTGTCGATCAGTGCCAGCAGGTCTTCTTCGACCAGGTGCGCGCCCCGCGCCACGTTGACCACATAGCCGCCGGGCTGCAGGCGCGACAGCGTGTCGCGGTTGATGATGTCCTGCGTGTCGGGCGTGAGCGGCAGCAGGTTGACCAGCACGCGGCTGGCGGCCAGGAAGTCGTGAAAGCCCTCGGCGCCGCTGAAGCCGCGCACGCCGTCCACCACCTTGGGAGACCGGCTCCAGCCGTTCACCGGAAAGTCGAAATGCGCCAGCGCCCGCGCCACCCGCTCGCCCAGCACACCGAGGCCCATCACGCCCACCGGGAACTCCGAGCGCACCCGCGGCCGGCGAAAGCCCCAGCGGCCGGCGCGCATGTCGCCCTCGTACGCGTCCAGCTCGCGGAAATGGCGCACCACCGCGTGGCACACGTATTCGGCCATCTGCACGGCCATGCCCCCGTCGTCGATGCGCACGATCTGGCAGCCCGGCGGCATGCGCAGCTTGAGCAGCGCGTCCACCCCGGCGCCGATGTTGAACAGCGCGCGCAAGGCGGGCTGCTCATCCAGGAACTGCTGGGGCGGCGCCCACACCACGGCGTAGTCGGCCTGCGGTGCCCCCGGCTGCCACAAGCTGATGTGGGCATGGGGCAAGGCAGCGGCAAGCCCCTGCAGCCAGGGCTCGATCTTGGTGTCGGTACAGCAAAGGGTGATGTTCACTATGTCACAGCCTTCAGAAGAATTTCGGAATTGCGAGACCACTCTGTGCAGAGTTTTCGAAATGATCGGCTTCGATCAAAAGCCTGCTGCAAATCCATGCGCGCAGAGAAGCCAGGCTGATCCGTCGTTTCGCGATATGCCCCACTTGCCATACGGTCGCGCAACCAACCTTTTGCATTACGTGGCACTTCGGGCTCTACTTTTCCATCATCCTGCCGACACACAAACGATCGAACTCCGTCCAAGGACTGCGCTGCTGCAATGAACCATGCTTCGTACTCGCGATTGGCCAACACCACTCCAACAGCCCTGTGAGGAACCACTGTGGAAGCACGTCGCGCAATGTCACGGCCTTTCGACATTGGGCAATCATCGTCAGCGTCCAACAGAATCAGTATCCAGCCCATGTCCCCTGCTTTCGCAGCGGCAAGTTTTAGATGCCGATTGAATTCATCTTCTCTGTTGAGAAAACGATCTTTGTAGACACGAATGGGAGCCAGAACATCGACATAGACCTCAGGTGTGCGCCACTCGGCTATCCGCCGCAGGAGCACGGGCAACGCAGCAACTTCGCCATCCCCCTCAACAATCGCGGAAAGGGAGATCATGAGGAGATGCTTCCAAACAGATCTGTTTGACGCTGGGCTTCAAGAAACGCACGATCAGGAGCTAATTGATTCAGACGCAGTAGCTCCCCAGCAGAAAAGAGATGGTTCCGCATCACTGATTTAGACGCCTCATCCAATGGCGCTATCCGCGTTTCCCCCCCTTCTGAGACCACAGCCAGCAATTGCTCTGGCGAAATGTTGGGTGAATCAAGAAGATCAGGGCTATGGCTGGTAACGATAATTTGCGTTTGCTCGGCTGCTTTTGATAGTGCCTCGCGCAGTGCCGCACTAGCAGCCGGGTGCAAGGCGGTTTCAGGCTCCTCGATACCAATAAGTACTGGCGCATAGTCCCTATTGCCTTGAAAAAGTGCTGTCAGTACGCCTAACGCGCGCAACGTGCCATCAGACATATTCTGAGCAGGAAAGCTCCAAGGGTGCTTTGACCCTGCCATATCCTGGCGAAACTCTAGCGTTTCCAATGGCCCAATTTGCTTACGCTTTACGCCATGCACCATAGGTACGACTGTCTGCAGATAGCTCTGAATTTCTTCCATACGGTCCGGAGCAACACGTTCCAAGTGGCCTAGAACACTCACAATGTTTTCACCCACCGGCTTCAGCAGCCTGCCATCTTGTGGCTTCTGAGGTTCACGCATTAACTTAGGGTTCAAGTTATAGAAACCCATGGAAGTGAGGGCATCAAAAACCGGCCGAAACACAGACATACCCGAAACACTGACCAGTGCCAGCCTGTCGGATGTTATCGCTGGAAAGGTCGCTTCGCTGCTGGAGTGCAAAACGCCGCGTTCAACACGAAAATAGGGGCCTTTGCCTTTCGCGTTGACGACGCACTCTTCTGCCTGCACCTCATACCCACGCCCTGGAAGGGCGCCTACGTTAAAGACGTAATAACCTGGCATGCCTCCGGCAAGGGTAAATTCAAGTCGAATTCCAAAATTAGTTGGGTGCCCACTCGACCGCCTACGGACTTCCGTCAACCCTCCGCGTTCATTCAGTGCGTTATCCAACGATCCTGACAGTGCATCACGCACCAGGTGCAGCGCATCCAGAAAATTACTTTTTCCAGAGCCATTCGCACCGACCAAGTAGGTCAGCGCACCTAAGCGAACATCACAGCTACCAATGCTCTTGTAGTTTCGTAAAACTATCCGATGAAGAAAAACAGGAAGATTCATTCGAACCTCGTGTAGAAGCCCCGACTGCGAAGCAGATTTTTTTGAGGGGGCACGAGGCGCTTGATGGGGACTAGGGAGCGATTCAGCATGCCTCTATTCTGAATCAACCCTCCGTACAGGCACTACACAACGAGTTTTAGGAGCTCCGCCCCCTCGGTCACCTGGTCCCCGGGCGCATACAGCAGCTCCTGCACCACGCCATCGGCCGGCGCCGCAATCGTGTGCTCCATCTTCATGGCTTCCATCACCGCCAGCGGCTGGCCCTTGGTGACGGCATCGCCCGCCTTCACGGCAAACGACACCACCTTGCCGGGCATGGGGGCCGTGAGCCGCCCGCCCTCGGCCGCCGACTCGCCCGCATGCGCGAGCAGGTCGATGGCGGTGATCTGCGTGGCGCCGCGGGGCGTGAACACATGGTCCACCTCGCCCTGGGCGTACACCGCAGCGCGGGTGCGCTGGCCGGCGAACTGCAGTTCGATGCCGCCGGATTGTTCCGCAAACACCAGCGGCCCGGCCACGGCCGCGTCGCCCTCGCCTACCACCAGGTGCAGCGCGCCATCACGCTCGTAGGTGAGCCAGGCCTTGGCGTGCTCGCCGCCGAACTCGAACTCGAAGCGGCGGCGCGTGAGCGCGTGCGAATGGAATCCGTCGCGGCGGCTGAAGGGGTCTGCGCCTTCGCTGGCGCGCTCGTTCAGCAGCGTCTGCGCCACGGCGGCGGCGGCAGCCAGCGGCAGGCCCACCGGCTCCTGGTGGAACAGCACCGCTTGCTCGCGCGGGATCAGCGCGGTGTCGAGCTGGGCGTTGGCAAACGCACCGGTGCGCGCCACGCGGCGCAAGAACTGCACGTTGGTTGCCAGGCCCACGATGTGCGTCTGCGCCAGGGCCTCGTCCAGCCGCGCCAGCGCCTGCTCGCGCGTGTCGCCGTGCACGATGAGCTTGGCCACCATGGAGTCGTAGAACGGGCTGATCGCATCGCCCTGGCGCACGCCGGAGTCCACGCGCACCGCGCCCCTCTCGAACGTCACGCACTCGGGCAGCGCATACACGTTGAGCGCGCCGGTGGCGGGCAGGAAGTTGTTGTCGGGGTTCTCGGCGCAGATGCGGGCCTCGATGGCATGGCCGGTGATGCGCAGGTCTTGCTGCTTCACCGGCAGCGGCTCGCCCGAGGCCACGCGCAGTTGCCACTCCACCAGGTCCAGGCCGGTGATGGCCTCGGTCACCGGGTGTTCCACCTGCAGGCGGGTGTTCATTTCCATGAAGTAGAACTTCATCTGGTCGGGCCGCTCGTAGCCACCCGGCTGCTCGACGATGAACTCCACCGTGCCGGCGCCCACGTAGTTCACCGCCTTGGCGGCGGCCACGGCGGCTTCGCCCATCTGCTGGCGTAGCGCGGGCGTCATGCCGGGGGCGGGGGCTTCTTCCAGCACCTTCTGGTGGCGGCGCTGCACGGAGCAGTCGCGCTCGAACAGATACACCACGTCGCCGTGCGTGTCGCCGAACACCTGGATCTCGATGTGCCGGGGGCGCTGCACGTACTTTTCGACCAGCACCGCGTCGTCGCCAAAGCTGTTGATCGCCTCGCGCTGGCAGGATGCGAGCGCGGCGGCGAAGTCCTCGCTCTTGTCCACCGCGCGCATGCCTTTGCCGCCACCGCCGGCGCTGGCCTTGATGAGCACGGGGTAGCCGATGCGGTCGGCCTCGCGCTGCAGCAGCGCCGGGTCCTGGTCGCTGCCGTGGTAGCCGGGCACCAACGGCACGCCGGCTTTTTCCATGAGCTGCTTGGACTCGGCCTTGAGGCCCATGTCCTTGATGGCCGAGGGTGGTGGGCCGATGAAGACCAGGCCTGCTGCCGCGCAGGCGTGGGCGAAGTCTTCGTTCTCGGACAGGAAGCCGTAGCCGGGGTGGATGGCCTGTGCACCCGTGGCCTGCGCGGCTTCGATGATGCGCTCCCAACGCAGGTAGCTGTCCTTGGGCGCGCTGCCACCGATGTGCACGGCCTCGTCGCACACGGCCACGTGCTTGGCATTGGCGTCGGCATCGGAGTACACGGCGACGGTCTTCACGCCCAGACGTTTAGCGGTCGCCGCTACACGGCAGGCGATCTCTCCGCGATTGGCGATCAAGATTTTTTTGAACATTTAGGCCACCTTGGCAGAACCAGAAAAGAAAGAAGACAAGCGCCGCACCACGGCGCGCAAAAACTTGAACAGCACCACCAGCAGCAGCACCGACACGGCCACCATCACCACCAGTGCGATGCCGAAGGCCACCGGGTGTTGCGTGGCCAGCCACACCACGGCCACCACCAGGCCGTCTTCGAAGAAGGACAGCAGCCAGTTGGAGAACGGCTCGGGCGAGGTGTTGGCCGCCGCGCGCGTGGTCATCTTGGTGGCCATCGACGTGGCGGCCAGCGACCCGCCCAGCAAGCCCGCCACCACGCCCATGGTGGCGTTGTCGGCACCGAACACGCCCGCGGCCAGCAGGGCCCCGCCGGGCACGCGGATGACGGTGTGCACGGCGTCCCAGGCGCTGTCGATCCACGGGACCTTGTCCGCAAAGAACTCGACCAGCATCAGGCCGCCCGCCACCAGCAGCACCAGCGGGTTCTGCAGCACGTGCAGACCGGGGGGCAAGGGCATCCAGCCCAGGGCCCCCATCCCGCCGACGATGAAGACCACCGCGTACAGACGGAATCCGCTGGCCCAGCCCAGCGCGGCGGCCAGCGCCAGCAGGCTGGGCATGTCGAGCCGCGCGGTGGCCGTGGCCGCCGCATCGCCCACCGCGCGCGCCGTGCCGCCATCCACGTGGAGCCCCAGCGTGTGGAGCCACTGCACGATGTTGAGCCAGAGCTGGTCCATGGTCGTGTGTCCTCAGACGTCAGGCCAGAAGCCATGCCGGTTTGCGTTTGTTCAGGAACGACTGCACGCCTTCCTTGCCTTCGTCGCTGGCGCGGATGTCGGCGATGCCCTGCACGGTGGCGGCGATCAGCCCCGCATTGATCTCGCGCTCGGCCACGTCCAGCACCAGCTTCTTGCAGGCGCGCACGGCGTGGGGGCTGGCGCTGGTCAGGGCCTTGAGCAATTCGTCGACCTTGGCGTCAAGTTGGTCTGCAGACACCACCTCGTGCACGAAGCCGGTGCGCAACGCCTCGGCCGCGCCGAAGCGCTCGGCCGTGAGGAAGTAGCGGTGCGCTGCGCGGGGCCCCATGGCGCGGATCACGTAGGGGCTGATGGTGGCGGGGATGAGGCCGAGCTTCACCTCGCTCAGGCAAAAGCCCGCCGTGTCCACCGCCACCGCCATGTCGCACGCGGCCACCAGGCCCATGCCACCGGCGTACACATCGCCCTGCACACGCGCGATGGTGGGTTTGGGACATTCGTAGATCACGCGCAGCATCTCGGCCAGCTTGCCCGCGTCGGCCACGTTCTCGTCGCGGGTGTAGTCGGCCATGCGGCGCATCCAATTGAGGTTGGCGCCCGCGCAGAACGCGGGGCCCTCTGCGGCCAGCACCACGGCGCGCACGTCGGCGCGCGCGCCCACTTCGGTGAAGGCCGCCGTCAGCTCGGCGATGACCTCGTCGCTGAAGGCGTTGCGGATCTCGGGCTGCGTGAGCGTGATGCGCGCCACGGCGCCGATGTAGGTGATGGACAGGTTCTGGCTCATGGCGTGGGCGGGTTTTGCAGGAAGTAGACAAGGTCCAGCTCGGGGCTGGGCTGGCCCAGGGCGGTCAATGCGGCGGTGATCTGGCCCCGGTGGTGCGTGCCGTGATTGAACACATGCGCCAGCGTGGCGGCAAACGGCAACGATGCCTGCGTGCCCCGCATGGTGGTGTAGTCGAGCGTGCCGTCCCAGCGGTCTGCCGGCAACGAGGCGATCAACGGTGCCCAGCGGGCAGCGCCCGCGCGCAAGCGAGCATCGAGCCGCGCGCGGTCGCTCTCCAGCTCGGCGTCCAGCGCCACCTTGGGCGAGGTGCCTTCTGCAAACCGCACGAACCACAGATGGTGCTCGCCCACCAGCAGGTGGTTGAGCGTGCCGTGGATGCTTTTAAAGAACAGGCCCGCATCGTGCCGGTAGGCCTCTTCAGGCAGTGCCCGCACGGCGTCGAGCAGGCGCGCCGTGGCCCACGCGTTGTAGCGTGCAAGCTGTGTGAAGTGGGCGACGGCGTCCATGGCGGCTCCCGGCACGGTCACATGCGGAACAGGCCGAACCTGGTGTCTTCGATGGGTGCATTGCGCGTGGCGGCCAGGCCCAGCGCCAGCACACGGCGGGTGTCGGCCGGGTCGATCACGCCGTCGTCCCACAGGCGCGCGGTGGCGTAGTAGGGGTGGCCCTGGTCTTCGTACTGGCGGCGGATGGGGGCCTTGAAGGCTTCTTCTTCCTCCATGCTCCACTGCCCACCCTTGCCCTCGATGCCGTCGCGCTTGACGGTGGCCAGCACGCCCGCCGCCTGCTCGCCGCCCATCACGCTGATGCGCGCGTTGGGCCACATCCACAAAAAGCGCGGGCTGTACGCGCGGCCGCACATGCCGTAGTTGCCGGCACCAAAGCTGCCGCCGATGATGATGGTGAACTTGGGAACACTCGCGGTGGCCACGGCCGTGACCATCTTGGCGCCGTTGCGCGCAATGCCCTCGTTCTCGTACTTGCGCCCGACCATGAAGCCGGTGATGTTCTGCAGGAACACCAGCGGGATCTTGCGCTGGCAGCACAGCTCGATGAAGTGCGCGCCCTTCAGGGCCGACTCGCTGAACAAAATGCCGTTGTTGGCGATGATGCCGACCATCATTCCCTCGATGCGCGCGAAGCCCGTGACCAGCGTGGTGCCGTAGCGGGCCTTGAACTCGTCGAACTCGCTGCCATCGACGATGCGGGCAATGATCTCGCGCACGTCGAAGGGCTTGCGCGTGTCCACCGGGATCACGCCGTACAACTCTTCCGCTACAAATTTAGGAGCTATTGGCGCTTGATCAGCCGGCGCCGGAGCCTTGTTTTTATTCAAATTGCGCACCGCATTGCGTGCCAGTTGCAGCGCATGCAGGTCGTTTTGCGCCAGGTGGTCGGCCACGCCCGACAGGCGCGTGTGCACATCGCCACCGCCCAGGTCCTCGGCCGTGACGACCTCGCCCGTGGCGGCTTTGACCAGCGGCGGGCCGCCCAGAAAGATGGTGCCCTGGTTCTTGACGATGATGGACTCGTCGCTCATCGCCGGCACGTAGGCGCCGCCCGCCGTGCAGCTGCCCATGACCACGGCGATCTGCGAGATGCCCATGGCGCTCATGTTGGCCTGGTTGAAGAAGATGCGGCCGAAGTGGTCGCGGTCCGGAAAGACCTCGTCCTGGTTGGGCAGGTTGGCGCCGCCGGAGTCCACCAGGTAGATGCAGGTGAGGTGGTTCTGCTGCGCCACTTCCTGCGCGCGCAGGTGCTTCTTGACGGTGAGCGGGTAGTAGGTGCCGCCCTTCACCGTGGCGTCGTTGCACACGATCATGCAGTCCACACCGCTCACGCGGCCGATGCCGGCAATCAGCCCCGAGCTGGGCGCATCGTTGTTGTACATGTTGAGCGCGGCCAGCGGCGCCAACTCCAGGAACGGTGTGCCCGGGTCGAGCAGCATCTGCACGCGTTCGCGGGGCAGCAGCTTGCCGCGCGCGGTGTGCTTGGCGCGGGCGGCCTCGCCGCCGCCCTGGGCGACCTTGTCCAGCTGGGCGCGCAGGTCGTCGACCAGCGTGCGCATGGCCGCGGCGTTGGCCAGAAAATCCGCCGAGCGGGCGTTGAGTTGGGTGTCGAGAATCATGCAGGCTCCGTCGAATGTCGTATGGGTGGTGTGGTGCCACCGGCTGGCCGGTGGCACTGAAGGCCGCGGAGCAGGCCATGCGCGTGCCGCCGTGGAACCGGCTTTGCCGGGCCAGGGGCGGCGTCCCCCTCGGGGGAAGGCGCGAAGCGGCTCAGGGGGGTCATAGGTTCACGCGGTCTTGGCTTCGACCAGACCGAGCTGATCCTTCATCTCATCGCGGATCTTGAACTTCTGGATCTTGCCCGTCACCGTCATCGGGAAGCTGGTGACGAAGCGGATGTAGCGCGGCACCTTGTAGTGCGCGATCTGGCCTTTGCAGAAGGCACGAATGTCGTCTTCCGTCGGTGTGGTGCCCGGCTTGGCGATGATCCAGGCGCACAGCTCCTCGCCGTACTTGGCATCGGGCACGCCCACCACCTGCACGTCCTGCACCTGCGGGTGGCGGTACAGGAACTCCTCGATCTCGCGCGGGTAGATGTTTTCGCCGCCGCGGATCACCATGTCCTTGATGCGGCCGACGATGTTCACGTAGCCTTCGTCGTCCATGGTGGCCAGGTCGCCGGTGTGCATCCAGCCTTCGGCGTCGATGGCCTCGCGGGTCTTGGCCTCATCCCCCCAGTAGCCGTGCATCACCGAGTAGCCCCGCGTGCAGAACTCGCCGCGCTGGCCGATGGGCACCACGGCGCCGCTGTCGGGGTCCACGATCTTGACTTCCAGGTGCGGCTGCACCTGGCCCACGGTGGAGACGCGTTTGGCCAGCGGCGTATCGGTGCTGCTCTGGCAACTGACCGGGCTGGTCTCGGTCATGCCGTAGGCGATGGTGATCTCCGACAGGTGCATCTGCTCCACCACGCGCTTCATGACCTCGGTGGGGCATGGCGATCCGGCCATGATGCCGGTGCGCAGGGTGGACAGGTCGAACTCGGCAAAGCGCGGGTGGTCCAGCTCGGCGATGAACATGGTGGGCACGCCGTGCAGGCCGGTGCAGCGCTCATCCTGCACCGTCTGCAGCACGGTGAGCGGGTCGAACCCGTCGCTCGGGTAGACGATGGTGGAGCCGTGCGTGAAGCACGCCAGGTTGCCCAGCACCATGCCGAAGCAGTGGTACAGCGGCACGGGGATGCACAGGCGGTCTTCGGGCGTGAGCTGCATGCATTCGCCGATGAAGAAGCCGTTGTTCAGGATGTTGCGGTGCGTGAGCGTGGCACCCTTGGGGAAGCCCGTGGTGCCGCTCGTGAACTGGATGTTGATGGGGTCGGTGGCCTTGAGCGTGGCGGCGATCTGCGCCAGGCGCGCATCCTGCGCATCGCCGCGCGCCAGCAGGTCCGAAAACCGCAGCAGGCCGGGCTCGTCGGCGCCCTGCCCTGCCCCGTCGTCGATCCACACCACGGTGTTCAGGTGCGGCAGCTTCACGGCGCCCAGCTGGCCGGGCTGCTGGTGCTGCCACTCGGGCGCCAGCTCGCGCAGCATGCCCAGGTAGTCGCTGGTCTTGAAGCGCGCCATGCTCACCAGCAGCCGGCAGCCCACCTTGTTGAGCGCGTATTCGACCTCGGACGTGCGGTAAGCCGGGTTGATGTTGACCAGCACCAGGCCCACCTGCGCGGTGGCCAGCTGCATCAGCACCCATTCGGCGTTGTTGTGCGACCAGATGCCCACCCGGTCGCCGGGCACCAGGCCCTGGCCCAGCAGCGCGCTGGCCAGGCGCTCGGCCTCGGCCTGCAGCTGGGCATAGGTGTACCGGCGGCCCTGGTGCACGCTGACCAGCGCCTCGCGGCCGGGCTGGCGGGCCGCCATGTCGGCAAAGAAGCTGCCGATGGTCTGCTCGATCAGCGGGACGCTGGTGGCGCCACGGGCGTGGCTGCCGGTGAGGGGTGCTGGCGCTGCAGCGGTGGCGGGGCTCGTCATCCTTGTGTCTCCTTGCGGGGCCTGCGCGGTCCATGTGGCGACAAGCGGCGGCAGGCGGTGGCGCCCGTGGACCGGGCTGCGATCCGTAAGCATAGAAGCGCCAACCCGCCCCCGGTTGCCACAATGGTTGCAAATCGTGCCACGCCTGAGGCACACTGGCCCGCGTGAAATCCCTTGCACCGACCCCTGAGCCCGCCTGGCAGGCCTTGCCCCCCACCGCCGCCCCAGCCGTCACGCCGATCGCGTTCGTGCGGGCCATCGTACTGGCGTACGAGCAGCGCGGCCTGCGCCCCGACCAGGCCCTGGCGCAGGCACAGATTGCGCCGCAGCTGCTGCACGACGACCAGGCGCGCATCACGGCCTGGCAGATGGAGCGCATCTCGGACGCCGCCATGCAGGAGCTGGACGACGAGGCCCTGGGCTGGTTCAGCCGCCGCCTGCCCTGGGGCAGCTACGGCATGCTGGCACGCGCATCGATCAGCTCGCCGCACCTGGGCGTGGCGTTGGCGCGCTGGTGCCGGCACCACGGCCTGCTGGCGGACGATATCGCGCTGCACCTGACCACCGAAGGCGACACCGCCACGCTGCGCATCACCGTGGCGCGCGACCTGGGGGCGCTGCGCGAGTTCTGCCTGGTGTCGGTGCTGCGCAATGCGCACGGCCTGGCCTGCTGGCTGGTGGACTCGCGCATACCGCTGACCGCGGCGGAGTTTGCCTTTGCCGCGCCGCCGCATGCCGATGCCTATGCGGTGCTGTTCCGCGGCCCGGTGGCCTTTGGCGCGGCGCAGACGGCGATCCACTTCGATGCGCGCTACTTGAGCCTGCCGCTGCGGCGCGACGAGGCCGCGTTGCGGCAGATGCTGCAGCACGCGCTGCCGCTCACGGTGCTGCAGTACCGGCGCGACCGCCTGCTGGTGCAGCGCGTGCGGCAACTGCTGGGCGCCACGGTGGCTGGGCACGCCGCGCCCGCGCTGGCACAGCACAGTGCCGAGTCGCTGGCCGCGCTGCTGCACGTGTCGCCGCGCACCCTGCACCGCCAGCTCAAGGAAGAAGGCGCCACGCTGCAGGGCCTGAAGGACGAGGTGCGCCAAAGCCGCGCGGTGGACCTGCTGCACCGCACCGACCGCCCCATCAAGCAGGTGGCCGAGGCGGCGGGCTTCGTCAACGAAAAGAGCTTCATCCGCGCGTTCCGCAGCTGGACGGGGCACTCGCCCGCGGAGTTTCGCCGCCAGTCCCGCGATGCCTGACAGCCGTTGGGCGCATGCGGCGGTCGGCACGATCTGCACCCTGCATGGCACCTGTCCGACAGCCCCGCCCGCGGTGCGCCACTACACTGCATTCCACTTGTTTGCCTGACCACTGCCTGCCGCCCTGGCGGGCCCGCTCTGCCCATGATCCATCTCTACCACTGCGTCAGCGCCCGGTCTTTCCGCCCCTTGTGGATGCTCGAAGAGTTGCGCCTGCCGTACACGCTGCACATGATGCCGTTCCCGCCGCGCGCCAAGGCGCGCTGGTTTCTGGAAGAGAACCCACTGGGCACCGTGCCACTGCTGGTGCAGGGCGAGGGCACGCGCCAGGTGCGCATGACCGAGTCCGCCGCCATCTGCCAGTACCTGGCCGCCGCGCACCCCGATGCAGGGCTGGAGGTGCGCCCGCCCGACCCGGCCTTCGGCGCCTACCTGAACTGGCTGCACCTGGGCGAGGCCACGCTCACCTTTCCGCAGACGCTGGTGCTGCGCTATGGACGCTTCGAGCCTGCCGAGCGCAAGCAGCCGCAGGTGGTGGAGGACTACAGCCGCTGGTTCCTGGCGCGCCTGCGCGCGGTGGAGTCCGCGGTCGCCCGCCAGGACTACTTGTGCGCGGGCCGCTTCACCGCGGCCGATGTGTCGGTGGGCTATGCACTGCTGCTGGCCGACCATCTGGGTCTGGAGCCGCAGTTCGGCGAGGCCACCCAGGCCTATTGGCAGCGGCTGCAGGACCGCCCGGGCTACCAGCGGGCCCACGCCGCGCAGATCGAGGCGGCCGAGGACCAGGACGTGCCCACCACCCCGGCGCCCGACACGCGGCCTTGATGCGCCGCTGATACGACGACCCGCCCGCACTGTGACGCGGGCGGCGCCGCGTCCACGGATACGGGCCAGCGCCCGTTACTGCGGCGACGGGGGCGGCGGCGCACTGCGCAGCAGCGACTGCACCAGCGCGCGGAACTCGGGCGAGTGCCGCAGCACGCTGCCGCCCGCCTCGATCAGGTCCGTGACTTCTTCGTGCGCGATGGAGAACGCCGTGGGCACCTGCAGCAGGCGGCGGCGCGCCACGTCGTCCGGCGCGTCGCGCAGGTTCACCGGGATGACGTGGATCTCCGCATCGGGAGCGAACGCATCGCTCTCGCCCTTGGAGCCTTCGGCCAGCGACTGGCGCCACTGGCGGGTGATGTCGCGCAGAAACTCCTGCGTCTCGCGCGTGGCGCGGGCGCCGGTGCCAAAGAGCAGCGAGTCCACCACCTGCGCCATGTTGGGCACCTTGTCACTCATGTCGATGTTGACCGACGGGTCGCGCTCGGCGTTCACGGTGATGAGCACCAGCTTGCGGATGGTGGCGGGCGGTATGCCCACCTCGCTGAAGGTCTGGCGCAGCCCGCCGCCGGCCAGGGCCCGGTCCAGCAGGCGCTGCACACCCAGGTTGTCGGCCAGGCCGCCATCGACCAGGTGGATGTAGGGCTTGCGCTGCGCGTCGGTGTAGCTCAGCTCGTGGGCGCGGTACAGCCGGGCGCGGTAGTCGCCCCCGGCGGCGCGCGCGCCCACGGTGGACGCCGCGCGGTGGGCCGGGCACTGGTCGGCGTAGTTCTTGAGCGTCATGGGGCTGAGCAGCAATGGCACGGCCGACGAGGACGCCACCGCGAACGACAGCGGCACCTTGCGCAGGTCCGAGCAGATCAGCGAGAACTGCTCCCAGGTGAACTCGAAGCCCGTGCCCAGCGACATGTCGGTGGCGGTGATGAACAACTGCGGGTGGCGCGGGCGCCGCTCCACGTCGCCGAAGGTCAGCCCACCATACAGATCGTCGAGCCGCCGCGCCAGCAGGTGCGTGCGGCCCAGCCAGGGCGAGGTCAGGTCAACCAGGTTGCCCGGGCGCAGGGCCTGGCTGATGAGGCTGTTCTGGAAGTTCTGGCGCAGGAAGTCGTGCTCGAAGCGCGGCAGGCCGTCGATGCCATGCGCCGCGAAGTACGCCGCCACGATGCTGCCGCCCGAGACGCCGCTCACCACGTCGGTGGCATCGAGCAGGGTGGTGTCGCGGCCGTTCCACTGGAAGCGGGTCTGCTGCATCTCCGTCAGCACACCAAAGCCGAAGGCTGCTGCACGCGCACCGCCTCCCGAGAGCGTGACGGCCACGAGGATGGTCGGGTCGCGCTCGGACTTGCGCACCGGGATGTTCTGGTCTTCGAGCGGCAGCGGCTCGTTGATCCAGGGGCGCACCGACGAGCAGCCCATGAGAATGCCGACGGCGGCGAGGGCGGCGCAGTGCCGCAGCCACCGCGGCAAGCGGCGGCGCTTCGGGGAGATGGGCATCGTCATGGGCACGCGCTTCCTGCAGCGAAAACGTCAGCAGCCCAGCAGCGCCGGCAACTCGGCCATGCTGCCAAACACCCGCGTCGCGCCCGCGGCGAGCAGGGCCTCGCCATCGCCCAGCGGGGCATACGCGAACACCGTGGCACCCGCGGCCACGCCGGCCGTGACGCCGGTCACCGTGTCCTCCACCACCGCGCAGCGCAGCGGCTGCGCCTGCAGGGCGGCTGCGGCGGCCAGGTACACGTCCGGCGCAGGCTTGGTGCGCGGCATCTCGTGGCCGCTGAAGATGCGGCCTTCGAAGTACGGCGTGAGCCCCACCTTGGCCAGCTGCATCTCCACCTTGTGCCGGTCCGCCCCCGAGGCGCAGGCAATGCGCCCGCCGTGGTGCGCATGCACCCGCTCGATGGTGCCGTGGATGTGCTCGATGGCGGTGAGGCGCAGGTCCAGCTCGGTGTTGCGCCGGGCATAGAAGTCGGCCATCCACGCATCGGTGAGCGGCCGCCCGGTGTGCGCTTCGATGCGCGCGGCTTCGCTGCGCACCGTCTTGCCGATGAAGATGCGCATGCATTCCTCGGGTGTCAGCGCCCACCCGGCCTCGGCCAGCATGTCGCGCAGCACGCCGTTGGTGATGGGCTCGCTGTCAACCAGCACGCCGTCGCAGTCGAACAGGATGGCTTCGAATCGGTTCATTGAATGGTCACTCACTTTTCGTTCAGATGTTCGTTGGGCGTGGTTGCGTGGGCTGGGTCATCGATTCTCTACCGGGCTCTTGACCGCAGCGGAGCTGGCGCTAGCGCACAGCCCGGTGGCCTGCGCGGCCTCACGGCGGGCTCGCTCACGCACATCCTGCGCAGCCTCAGCGGTACCTGTACCGAGGGGACCACACCAGCGTTCCACCCAGTACCCGCCGCGCTCGGCGTCCCGCAGGACATGTGCGCGGGCCTCGTCGGCCTGTCCGCCCAGCCCCAGGCGGTGGGTGACCACCCACCTGTCCAGCTGCGCCACCAGATCACGCCGCGGCTGTACGGTATTGCGCACGGACGATTGCCACGCCTTCCAGCTTTCAAGAAGCTCGCCAGTACTCGGCCCTGACAGATCGGCCCACACCCTGGTTTCGAGGGCTCGGTCCTGCACATGCACCCAACTGATGGTGACGCGTGCAGGAATCATCGTCATGACCTGCTGTGCGATTTGCCGCGACGTCTCGGCCTGCCCATGCTCCAGCGCGAACCATGCCAGGTCCAGCATCGCTGAAGTCCGGCGGATGCGGTTGCGCAGGGCGTCCGGGCTGCGGTCGGAGGGCGCAGGCCATTCCCAAGCGTCCACATTGCGTTGCAGCAGCAGGCGCGCCTCGTCCACGTCTGCGGGTTGTCCACGCTGATCGTGCCAGCGCGACAGGCTGGACCGTGCATACGACGCCTGCTGGGCGGCCCCTTCATGGTCCGCAGCGTGATCCGAAGCCCCCTGCGCCAGCGCTTCCCAGTGCATCAGCGCACGCTGCATGTGCTCGATTTGCGCCGTCACCGTGGGCGCGTTGTACGCCAAGTCCCGCTCGGCCTCTGCCCGCAGGGTGTCGAGCACAGGGCCCGCACCGGTGGGCACGTCCGCCAGCAGACGCAGGCCCCAGGCCCTCGCGGCTTCCGGATCGCTGGTAGCGCGCAGCAGGCCCAGTTGCGCGCGGGCCCGGTCCGGTTCGGTGGCGGGCGGCAGGTCCTCCGCCAGCGCCCAGGCCTGCTGATACCGCTCCAGAGCTGTCTGCGTGTCTTCCATATCGAGCGCGTCGCCCGCGGCGCCCAGGTAGGTTTGCAGGCGTTGGCTGGCGGGTTGCTCCGACGCACGGGCGAGCCTGCGGCTCCACTCTTCGGACGTTATCGATAGAGCTTTGTCTGGCGCGGGACGGGATGCCGAAGGTTTCTGCATGTCGTCGGGCGGGTACTTCGGTGCAGACCTCACTGGCCACCGTCCGCTCGCAGCACCCGATGCCACCAAGGCCACCACGGGAAGAGCCAGACAAGCGGCATAAATGACCAGCCCTGCCAACGTGCCCACCACACCCAGGCGCGCGCCCTGAAACTCTGGCAGCAGGGCCCGGACGGCGGCCAGGCGCTGCGTGAACGACCAGCGAGAAAACCGGGGATGCTGCGTGGCCTTGAAGATGCGGGCGGCAGCGTCGCGCTCCGACAGTGCCTGCCCGTCGGCGGGTCGGGCCACCAACTGATCCACCCGCATCAGGCGCCAGTGGTGTGTCAGCCCCAACGCCAGCAGGCCTGCCAGCGCCAACGTCACCGCATCGCCCAAGAACCAACCCAACGCCGCCAACGCAAATACCCCGATCAGTACGAACGCAAAGCGCAGCACCGGCCAGCGCACGAAGAGCAGGGATTCGACCACCCTGCCTCCATCCAGAGGGTGCACGGGCAGCAGGTTGAGGTAGTTGATCGCGAGGCACATGATCGCGAAGTCGGATACCCATCCGGAACCGGGGAGCCAGCCCCGGGCGACCGCCAGCAACAGCGCCACCCCCAGGAACAGCCCGGGCATCGGGCCTGCCAGGTACACGCCCAGCTTGTTCCAGGTCGAGGCCTCGGGCTTGTGCCCCATGGCGACGCCGCCAAGACCGGGGATGAAGAGCACCGAGAGATTGCGATAGCCGAAACACCGCATGGCCCACCAGTGGCCGCCTTCATGCAGGGCAATGGCCACCAGCACCAGCAGTGCGCTGCGCCAGCTCATCAGGAGTCCCCCCACCACCATGAACAAGGCAGCCGTGACACCCAACGCCAGCCATTTTCGCCGAGGGCGGGCTGCGACCTCGGCCATGTGCGACTGGTGCTGCTCAAAGGCTTGCAGGTCGTTCTGCAACGCCACTTCCGCGTTCGACGGCGTGGAGGCGGCAGCCGCCGGATGGCCCGAAAGCACCCGGCCGGACCGGCGCACACCGCGCAGCAACGCCGGTGCGAGCCGCAGCGCCGCCGGCCAGCGGATACGCCACAGCGGCACGCCAACGGATCCGGGCTCGGCGGCGAGCGCCCCTGGCAGGGGTGTGAGGTAGCCCTGGGCTACGCCATGCGGCAGCATCTCTTGCGACCAGGCGATCGCCGCGTCACGAACCGTGCCGATATCCGTCACGGGCTGCCGGCCAGCGGCACATCCCGCGTCCACGCGGCGCTGGTGACCTTGCCAGGCTTCGCGCACGGAGGCAACGTAGTCGTCGTGGACCTGCCACGTAGGCGGCCACCAGAGCAAGAAATGCCGGTAGCAGTGCAGCGTCACGTCATGGGGGCGGCCGTCCTCCCACACCGTGACCCACTGGAAGACGCAGGGCCGGGCTGCATCGGGCAAGTTGGAGGGAGACACCTGCAGCTGCGAGCGCTCATCGGCAGACACATACACGTCGCTGTAGATCCACGGCATTCCAGAAATGTGCGCGATCGGGGAGGATTTCAGGCTGTAAACGTAGGCAAAGCCCAGTGCTGCAGCTTCCGCTTCAGCGCCGTCCAGAATGGCGCGGTAGGGGGCGGGAACCTCCGCGCGCTCCACAGTCGTCGACTGTGTCTGCTGCATCCGCAGGGCGGCCAAGCCGCGCGCCACAGCCACCCACATCCAGAGCGGCACCGCTGCCAGCAGCAGTGCGGCGGCGGTCGCCAATGTTGTCCATCGCTCCATGAATCACCCTCTCCTTGATGTCGACCGCGCCCGTGTCCCCGGGCTGCGCCATGTTGCTCAGTGCCAGTGCGTCTGCTTGTGCATGCAGGGCATTCCGTCGGCGCTTGCTGCGTGTCAGGACGAATCCCCATCCACATAGAACCACCGCCCCTGCTCCCGCACGAAGCGGCTGGTCTCGTGCAGGCGCACCGCGCGGCCGCCCACGCGGTAGCGGGCGACGAATTCCACGACGGCGCGGTCGTCGCTGGTCGCACGGTGGCCGCGCACCTCAAGGCCCAGCCATTTGGTGCCGGGCTCGAAGTCCAGCGCGGCCGGGCGGGTGCCGTCATGCCATGTGGCCTGCAGATAGTCGCCACGTTCCAGGACAAAAGCGGTGTAGCGCGACCGCATGAGGCTCTCGGCGTCGGGCGCGGGAGCGTCGTCCCAGTGGTCGAGGTAGCGTCCGCAGCAGTGGGCATACGCCAAGGCTGCCGCCCTGGCGCCCTTGCCGGGTGGGGCCTGGGTGCGTCCGCAGGGGCAGGGGTCGGTGTTCTTCAAAGGCATGGGATGGCCGCGGGGCGGTGGCTGCGCGTCACCGCAAGGCTCCGAAGACTTTCTTGGCGATCGCGCTGCCGGCGCTCGCCGGGTCCTGGCGGATGCGGCGCTCTTCCTCGCCGATCATGAAGTACAGGCCGTCGAGCGTCTTGCCGGTCACGTACTGCGCGAGGTTGGACTCCTCGGGCTTGAGCAGGCCGAAGCCTGCGGCCTTGCCGGCGAACGCGTTGTACTTCTGCGTGAGGCCGACCTTTTCGGTGGCCTGGTTCACCACGGGCAAGAAGCGCTCGCCCAGCGGGGCGCGCGTCTTGTCGGCGAAGAACATCGTGACCGAGGTGCTGCCGCCGGTGAGGATGTTCTTGGCGTCGGTCACCGTCATGCTTTGCACCGCACCGACCAGCAGGTCCTTGCCCATGGGCACGGCGGCCTCGGCGGCGCGGTTGATGGAGGTGACGAGCTCGTCGATGCGTTTGCCCTGGCCCAGGGACTTCATGACCTTGGCGGCATCGGCCAGGTAGCCCGGCAGGCCGATGCGCACCTGCGGGTTGCCCAGAAAGCCGTCGGGCCGGCCCAGCAGTGCCACGGCAGCCTGGGCGCCCTGCCCGAGCGCAGCCTTGAGGCCGCCGGACGCATCGGCATTCGTCAGGTCGCCCAGCGACAGCGCCAGCGCGCGCTGGTGGGCGGCCAGCAGCAGGAGCCCGCCCAGGGTGGCCGCGGTGGCATGGTGAAACTGGCGACGCAGCATGTGAAGCTTCTTTCAGGATGGAATGGGTGGCGGTGCGCCGGGCGGCGGCCCCCACGGTGGCGTGGCGCGCTCGCTCTGGCGGACACGTGTCGCCAAAGCCGATTTTCACCTACGCGCGCTGGGGCGAACCTGTTTACGATCTGGCGGCAACTGCAATAAGGAGTGGGGCCATGTGGACAACAAGCGTGCCTTGGTGGGAGTTCGTGCTGCGCGGGGTGGTGGTGTATGTGTTTTTGCTGATCTTCCTGCGGCTGACCGGCAAGCGGCAGACGGGACAGTTCGCGCCGTTCGACCTCGTGCTGCTGCTCATCCTGTCGAACGCGGTGCAGAACTCGATGAACGCGGGCGACAACTCGCTGGTGGGCGGGCTGGTGTCCGCCACCACGCTCATTGCCTGCCATGTGGTGCTGGCGCACATGACTTTTCGCGTGCGGTGGCTGGAGCGCCTGATCGACGGCACGCCCCAGGTGCTGGTGCGCAACGGCCAGGTGAACGAGACGCTGATGCACAAGGAGCTGCTCTCGGCCGAGGACCTGGAGGCGGCCCTGCGCGCCGGTGGCTGCCTGCACGTCCACGAGGTGGAGCGCGCCACCATCGAGACCAACGGGCAGATCACGGTGGTGCTGCGGCGGCGGGACAGTGCGCAGTGAATGTGCAGAAGGCCGTGGCGTGGCGCGGCAGGTCGCCGTGGGCTGCGGCCACGGCGCGGTATACCCCGAAGCGCGCTACGCCAGCGCGCGCTGGATGATGATCTTCTGCACGTCGCTCGTGCCTTCGTAGATCTGGCACACGCGCACGTCGCGGTAGATGCGTTCCACCGGGAAGTCGTTGACCACGCCGTAGCCGCCCAGCGTCTGGATGGCGGCGCTGCACACGCGCTCGGCCATCTCGCTGGCGAAGAGCTTGGCCATGGCGGCCTCCTTCAGGCAGGGCTTGCCGGCATCCCGCAGCGCTGCGGCGTGCCAGATGAGCTGGCGGGCGGCCTCGATCTGGGTGGCGCAGTCGGCCAGCCTGAAACCCACGGCCTGGTGGTTGAAGATGGCGGTGCCGAAGCTCTCGCGCTCCTTGGAATACGCCAGCGCCACGTCGAAGGCGCTGCGCGCCATGCCCACGCTTTGGGCGGCGATGCCGATGCGGCCGCCTTCGAGCGCGCCCAGGGCGATCTTGTAGCCCTCGCCTTCGGCGCCGATGAGGTTCTCGGCCGGGATGCGGCAGTTGTCGAAGTTGATCTGCGCGGTGTCGCTGGAATGCTGTCCCAGCTTGTCTTCGAGCCGTGCGATGACATAGCCGGGGCTGCTGGTGGGCACGAGGAAGGCGCTCATGCCCTTCTTGCCCGCGCCCTTGTCGGTGACGGCGATGACGATGGCCACCTGGCCGTTCTTGCCGCTGGTGATGAATTGCTTGACGCCGTTGATCACGTATTCATCGCCCTGCTTCACCGCCGTGGTGCGCAGTGCCGATGCGTCGGAGCCCACATGCGGCTCGGTCAGGCAGAAGGCGCCCAGCATCTCGCCGCGGGCCAGCGGCGTGAGCCAGTCGCGCTTTTGCTGGGCGTTGCCGTAGCGCATGAGGATGGCGTTGACGGGGCAGTTGGTCACGCTGATGGCGGTGCTGGTGCCGCCGTCGCCTGCGGCGATCTCTTCCAGCACCAGGGCGAGCGTGAGGTAGTCGAGGTTGGCGCCGCCGAACTCTTCGGGCACGCAGATGCCGTAGGCGCCCAGGGCGGCCAGGCCCTGGTGCACGTCGTGGGGGAAGTGGTGCTCCTTGTCCCAGCGGGCGGCGTGGGGCCAGATCTGTTCCTGGGCAAAATCGCGCACCGCGTCGCGGATCATTTCCTGGTCTTGGGTCAGCAGCATCGGGGTTGTCTCCGGAGGTCGTTGTGTTCGGTCGAAAGAATTACCAGTGGGCGGCGCGTCGGCCGTCGTGGTGCAGCAGGCGGCCCTTGTCGGCGGCCGTGACGCCCGCCACGGTGGCGCGCAGGCCGCGCACGCTGTCCTGCACCGTGAGCGCAGCGCCTTCGCCGCCCATGTCGGTCTGCACCCAGCCGGGGTCGATGGTGATGAGGGTGGCGCCGGGGTAGTCGTGCTGCGCCGAGGCCACGGCCATGTTCAACGCGGCCTTGCTGGTGCGGTACAGCCACGAGCCGCTGTCGGGCACGCTGCCGATCTGCGACATGGACGAGGACAGGAACGCGAACACGCCCTGTGCGTCGGCCACCAGGGGCGCGACCTGCGGCAGGGTCTGCATGGCGCCCAGCACGTTGGTGTGCATGACGGCGTCGAAGTCTTGCTGCGTGGGCGGCGTGAGCGCGTTGGGCCGGCGGATGACGCCGGCCACGTACCAGGCGGTCTCGATCTTTTCGCCGTCGAGCTGCCAGGCCAGGCCGCTCACGCTGGCGGGGTGGGCGACGTCGATGGTCAGCACCTCGGCGCCCAGGGCCTGCACCCGCTCGCGCCCGGCGTCGTCGCGCACGGTGGCGATCACGCGGCGGCCCGCGTCGGTGTACTGGCGCACCAGCTCCAGCCCGATGCCGCGCGATGCGCCGATGATGAGGATGGACTTCATTTTCAAGACCTTTCAGGGCTCTACCGCTTGATGGACAAGCGCAAGCAGCTATTGAATTGATAGCAATGCAGATGGCGCGTTGTACAAAGCCACTTTTTACAGGTGCACGGCGAATTCGAAGTAGCCCGACCACGTGGGGTCGAAGCGCGTGGTCAGCTCCAGCGAGGCGGCTTCGTCGCGCAGCAGCAGCGGCGCCAGCGCCTGGCGTGCCATCTGGGTGTCGCCCACGTAGTACACGGCCTTGCGGCGGCCGGCGCGGGTCATGGTGTAGGCCAGGATGCCCAGCTGCGGCAGTTCGAGCAAGGTGGCGGCCTGGTCCTGCAAGGCCTGCACGGCGGCCAGCTCTTCGCGGTTTTCGACGGCCAGGTCCAGCTCGAGCGCGTAGGCGAGGTCGGCCCGCATCGCGACGGGCTGCGCGCTGCGGTTGACCATGACGATGGCGGTGTCGTCGGAGTCGCCGTCGCTTTCACTCTCGCTTTCGCCGTCGATCTCTTCATCCTCGTCGCCGCTGCCGTCGGCGCCTGGGCCGAAGGCGAGCGTCATCCCTGCCCAGTCGTGCTCGCCCTGGGGAAACTCTCCCGTGCGGCCCAGAAAATTGATCCAATGGCGGTCGAACACCGGAGGCAGTTGGCTGAGCGGGGTCCACTGCGCGTCGGGGTCCTGCGGCATCTCGACGAAGTCCACCGCGCCCACCTTCACCGCAAAGTCGTACTCGCCCAGCACATGGTCGAGCATGATGAACGCCATGTTGCGCGCGTGGTCCTGGTAGTCGCTCGGGATCTCGCGGCCGAAGCGGATCTCCAGCGCGGCCTGTCCGTCATCGCGGCTGCAGGCCACCAGCACGTCGGAGGTCTCGAGTTCGAAGCCGTCCATGCCGATGGGGAAGTCGGGCTGGGTGGTGCGTTCGCGGAAAGCTCGCAGCCGGTAGTGCGCGAGCGCGGGCGCAGCGGCCACCAGTTGCATGAGCAGCGGAAAGTTGGCGACGCTGCCATGCGCGGTGGCGATCAGGTCCACCACGGCGTCATCGTCGCCGCCGGACATCTCGAGCGCCAGGCCTTCCAGGTGGCGCTCGAGGATGGTGTTGGCCGCTTCCACGCGGTCGCGCAGGGGCAGCGCCTGCAGCGTGGGCTGCGCGGCGCTGAACTCTGCCCAGAACGCGGTGATCTCGGGCGATGCGGGCGCCGCCATCAGACGAGTTCCAGCGCCACGGCCGTGGCCTCGCCGCCGCCGATGCACAGCGTGGCCAGGCCCTTGGTCAGACCACGGGCCTTCAGCGCATACATCAGCGTGACCATGATGCGGGCGCCGCTCGCGCCGATGGGGTGGCCCAGGGCGCAGGCACCGCCGTTGACGTTGACCTTGTCGTGCGGCAGGTCCAGCTCCTTCATCAGCGCCATGGGCACCACGGCGAAGGCTTCGTTGATCTCCCACAGCTGCACGTCGCCGACCTGCCAGCCGGCCTTGGCCAGCGCCTTCTGCGTGGCGCCCAGCGGGGCGGTGGCAAACCATTCGGGCTCTTGCGCGTGGGTGGCGTGGCTCACGATGCGGGCCAGGGGCGTGGCGCCGAGTTTTTGGGCCGTGGACTCGCGCATCATCACCAGGGCGGCCGCGCCGTCGTTGATGCTGGAGCTGGACGCGGCGGTGATGGTGCCGTCCTTCTTGAAGGCGGGCTTGAGGGTGGCGATCTTCTCGAGCTTGACCTTGCCCGGGCCTTCGTCGGTCGACACCACGGTCTCGCCCGCACGGGTCTTGACGGTCACCGGCACGATCTCGGCCGCGAATGCGCCGGACTCGGTGGCCGCCTTGGCGCGCTGCACGCTGGCGGTGGCGAAGGCGTCCTGCTGCTCGCGGGTGAACTGGTACTTGGCAGCGCAGTCTTCGCCAAACGTGCCCATGGAGCGGCCGGCCTCGTACGCGTCTTCCAGGCCGTCGAGCATCATGTGGTCGAAGATGCGGTCGTGGCCCAGGCGGTAGCCGCCACGGCCCTTTTGCAGCAGGTAGGGCGCGTTGGTCATGCTCTCCATGCCGCCGGCCACCATGACGTCGTGCGTGCCGGCCAGCAGCATGTCGTGCGCCATCATCGCGGCCTTCATGCCGGAGCCGCACATCTTGGACAGCGTGACCGCGCCCGCTCCCTTGGGCAGGCCGCCCTTGAAGGCCGCCTGCCGCGCGGGCGCCTGGCCCTGCCCTGCCATCAGGCAGTTGCCGAACAGCACTTCATCCACGGCGTCGGGCGATACGCCTGCGCGCTCCATGGCCGCCTTGATCGCGGCACCGCCCAGGTCATGGGCAGACAGGCTGGCAAAGTCGCCCTGCAGCGACCCCATGGGGGTGCGCGCTGCGCCGACGATGACGATGGGGTCTTGGGTGGCTGTGGTCATGGTGTGGATCTCCTGGGTTGCTGTCGGTGTTGTGTGAACGAAAGATGCGGGAGCGTGGAGGCAGCGTTTGCAGCAGCGCCGCGCGCTAGGGAGCTGCGCCGCGCGCAAAGCGCCGGTCGCTGTCGTACGGAAAGACATCGAGCATGTGGCCGGCCTGGATGCGCTCCTTGTGCGACTGCCAGAACGCGGCATCGAGCAGGTCCGCGTGGTGCTTCATGAAGACCTCGCGCACGGCGTCGTTGCCCAGCAGGAATGGGCCGAAGGTTTCGGGGAACACATCGCGCGGGCCGACGCTGTACCAGACCTCGCCGCTCATCTCTTCTTCCTCGTTGCGCGGCGCGGGCACGCGGCGGAAGTGGCAGTCGGTGAGGTATTCGATCTCGTCGTAGTCGTAGAACACGACCTTGCCGTTGCGGGTGACGCCGAAGTTCTTCCAGAGCATGTCGCCCGGGAAGATGTTGGCGGCGACCAGGTCCTTGATGGCGTTGCCGTATTCGATCACGCTGCGCTCCATCCGCTGGTGGGCGCGCGGGTCGGACAGGCCTGCATCGAAAGCTTCCTGCAGGTAGATGTTGAGCGGCACCATGCGGCGCTCGATGTACAGGTGCTTGATGATGACCTCGGTCTGGCCGTCACCGTCGCGGTCGCTGATCTCGAGCTGGCTGGGGGCGAACTTTTCGATCTCGGCGATCAGCGCATCGTCGAAGCGGTCGCGCGGGAAGGCGACCTCGCTGTATTCGAGCGTGTCGGCCATGCGGCCCACGCGGTCGTGCTGCTTGACGAGCAGGTACTTGCCCTTGATCTGCTCGCGCGTGGTTTCCTTCTGGTGCGGGAAGAAGTCCTTGATGAGCTTGAACACGAACGGAAAGCTCGGCAGGTCGAACACCAGCATCACCATGCCCTTGATGCCCGGTGCGATGCGGAACTTGTCGCTGGAGTGCTTGAGGTGCGAGAGGAAGTCGCGGTAGAACAGCGTCTTGCCCTGCTTGGCCAGGCCCAGGGCGTTGTAGATTTCGGCGCGGGGCTTGCGCGGCATGAGGCTGCGCAGGAACTGCACGTAGGCGCTGGGGATCTCCATGTCGACCATGAAGTACGCCCGCGCAAAGCTGAAGAGCGCGAGCAGGTCGTCCTCGCCGAACAGGGCGGCATCGATGGCGAGCTTGCCCGCGTCGGTGTGCAGGATGGGCAGCGCGAACGGCACTTCGCTGAAGCCGTTGATGATCTTGCCCACCACGTACGCGCCCTTGTTGCGGTAGAACAGGCTGGCCAGCACCTGGATCTGGAAGTTGGCGCGCAGCGTCATGTGCGCGATGCGCGGCTCGATGGCGGCCAGCACATGGGCGGTGTCGCGCGCGAGGTCTTCGAACTCGCGCTGCAGCCGGAAGTTGTCGATGACGGCCTGCAGCGTGCTGTGCAGGTTGCTGCGCGAGGGGTAGTACGCGCGGTAGGTGGGCAGCGCCGCGGGCTCGTCGTTCTCGATGTACTCGGTGCTGACGGCCGGTCGCACGAAGATGAAGTCGTTGTGGAAGTGCGTGCGGTGCAGGATCTTGGTGGTGACCGAGTTGAAGAAGGTCTCGGCCAGCTCGGGCTGGTGGTGGTTGACCAGCAGCCCGATGTAGTGGAGCTTGATCTGGTGCCACACGTCCATGGGCTGCGAGCCGGCGCCGAACTCTTTTTCGAGCCTGCGCACGCACTCCTTGACCCGAAGGTCGTAGAACTCGATGCGCTCGCGCTGGGCCCGCTGCTGGCCCGGCCAGTCGGCCGTCTCGAAGCGGTGCTTGGCGCGCGCGGACTCGGTGCGAAACAGCCGGTAGTGGCGGTTGAAGCCGTCCATCATCGCCTTGGCGATGCCGTAGGCCTCGGGGGCATCGAGCCGCTGGGGAAACATGGCGCGCCGGGGCTGGCTGGGGGCCTGGTGCGGGGCCGGGCTATTCGCGGTGCTTGGAAGCGACACCGGCGATGGCGGCCTTGTAGATCGCATCCAGGCCTTCGGTGCTGTCCACCGTCATGTGCAGGTTGTTGATGAGGCCGTCCTTGAGGCCGTAGCACCAGCCGTGCAGCGTGACTTTCTGGCCGCTGCCCCAGGCGTCGAGCATGACGGTGGTCTGCGCGATGTTGACCACCTGTTCGATGGCGTTGAGCTCGCACAGCACGTCGTGGCGCCACTGGGGGGCGGTAGCGGCGATGAGGTCGCGGTGCCGGTCGCGCACGTCCTGCACGTGGCGGATCCAGTTGTCGGCCAGGCCCACGCGGATGCCTTCGAGCGCGGCCAGCACGCCGCCGCAGCCGTAGTGGCCCACGACCATCAGGTGCTCGATGCGCAGTTGGTCGACTGCGTACTGGATGGTGGACAGGCAGTTGAGGTCGGTGGGCACCACCACGTTGGCCACGTTGCGGTGCACAAACACCTCGCCGGGCTCCAGGCCCGTGATCTGGTTGGCCGGCACGCGGCTGTCCGAGCAGCCCACCCACATGTACTTGGGCTTTTGCTGGGCCAGCAGGCCGGTGAAGAAGCCGGGGCGCTCGCGCTCCATCTGGGCGGCCCAGGCGCGGTTGTGTACGAAGAGGTCGTCGATGGAGGTCGTCATGGGGTCCTTGAAGTCAACGTGCCGCCAGGGGTTGGCTGGGGCGGCGGGCTCAGCAGGTCTCGGCGAACAGTTCGCGGCCGATCAGCATGCGGCGGATCTCGCTGGTGCCGGCGCCGATCTCGTAGAGTTTCGCATCCCGCCACAGGCGGCCCAGGGGGTACTCGTTGATATATCCGTTGCCGCCGTAGATCTGCACGCCTTCGCCGGCCATCCAGGTGGCTTTCTCGGCGCACCACAGGATGACGCTGGCGCAGTCCTTGCGCACCTGGCGCACGTGGTCGGTGCCCAGCATGTCGAGGTTCTTGGCCACGGTATAGGCGAACGAGCGGCCGGCCTGCAGCACGGTGTACATGTCGGCCACCTTGCCCTGGATGAGCTGGAACTCGCCGATGCTCTGGCCGAACTGCTTGCGGTCGTGGATGTACGGGATCACGTTGTCCATGACGGACTGCATGATGCCCAGCGGGCCGCCGGTGAGCACCGCGCGTTCATAGTCCAGGCCGCTCATCAGGACTTTGGCGCCCTGGTTGAGGCCGCCGAGCACGTTGGCCGCTGGCACTTCGACATTGTTGAACACGAGCTCGCCCGTGTGGCTGCCGCGCATGCCCAGCTTGTCGAGCTTTTGCGCAATGCTGAAGCCCGGCATGCCTTTTTCGATCAGGAAGGCCGTGACGCCGCGTGCACCCAGCTCGGGCTCGGTCTTGGCGTAGACCACCAGCGTGTCGGCGTCGGGGCCGTTGGTGATCCACATCTTGCTGCCGTTGAGCAGGTAGTAGCCGCCCTTGTCCTCGGCCTTGAGCTTCATGCTGATCACGTCGGAGCCCGCGCCCGGCTCGCTCATGGCCAGGGCGCCCACGTGTTCGCCGCTGATGAGCTTGGGCAGGTATTGGGCCTTTTGCGCTTCGTTGCCGTTGCGGTTGATCTGGTTCACGCACAGGTTGCTGTGCGCACCGTAGGACAGCCCGACCGAGGCGCTGGCGCGGGAGATTTCCTCCATCGCCACCATGTGCGCGAGGTACCCCATGGACGCACCGCCGTACTGCTCGGACACGGTGATGCCCAGCACGCCCAGGTCACCCATCTTGCGCCACAGATCCATGGGGAACTGGTCGCTGCGGTCGATCTCTGCGGCACGCGGGGCGATCTCGGCCTGGGCGAAGTCGCGCACGGCGTCGCGCAGTGCGTCGATGTCTTCGCCCAGCTGGAAATTCAGGCCGGGAAGGTTGGCGGGAATGCTCATGGATGTCTCCTCGAAGGTGAAGGGGAAAAGGCTTGTGTTCAGCCCTGGATGTGGTCGCGGCCCGTGACGGCCATGAGCGTGCAGCCCATGGTGGCGATGAGTTTTTCCTGCCCGCCCTCGATGGCGAAGGCCCGGCCCTCGCACACCGTGATGGTGCGGCCGGGCTTGAGCACGCGGCCTTCCATGCGAAAGCGCTCGCCCTGGGCGGGCGCGAGCAGGTTGATCTTGAATTCGATGGTGAGCACGGCCGCATCGGCCGCCATCAAGGTGAAGCCGGCATAGCCGCAGGCGGAATCCAGCGCCGTGGCGACCATGCCGGCATGCAGGAATCCGTGCTGCTGGGTGAGCGCCGCGGCCCAGCCGAGCTCGATGTCGACCGCCCCAGGGGCCACCAGCGCCAGGCGCGCGCCGAGGGTCTGCATCGCGCCTTGGCGCGCAAAGCTGTCGGTCACACGGGCTGCGTACTCTGCGCAGCGGGGCTCGAAGGGGCTCGTTGGCACGACGGTCTCCAGATTTACGTTTACGTAAACGTCAATTATGGCTCATTTTTGTTTTTCGAGCTGCAGCAGAAGGGCACGGGCGTCGCTCTCGTGCTCTTGCACCTCTTCGAGGTTGGCCTTCAGATCCGCCATCTGCTCTTCCAGCTGCTTGCGGTGCACCACCAGCACGTCCAGGAATTTGCGCAGCTGTACGCCGGTATCGCGGGGGCTGTCGTAGAGGTCGATGATTTCCTTGGCCTCGGTGAGCGACAGGCCCAGGCGCTTGGCGCGCAAGGTCAGCCGCAGCCGGGTGCGGTCCCGCGCGCTGTACACCCGGTTGCGGCCTGCGGCGCCAGTGCGCTCGGGCTGCAGCAGGCCCATGTCTTCGTAGAACCGGATGGCCCGCGTGGTGAGATCGAACTCTTTGGCGAGGTCGCTGATGCTGTAGGTGTTGGCCATGGTGCTTGTGGGGTGCAGCGCAGGTGGTTTCGCCCAGGAGACAGCCCTGGGGCTGCCAATCCCTACAATGCCTGGATGCATGACGTTTACGTTAACGTCAATGCTAACCCATCCGGTAGCCGCCATGAATCCCCTTGAACACCAAATCCACTACCCCTTGGGCGACGCCCTCCCTGGCGAGGGCTCCGTGTTGGAAGTCGCGCCGGGCATTCGCTGGATACGGATGGGACTGCCGTTCGCCCTGGACCACATCAACCTGTGGCTTCTGTGGGACCGCCAACCCGACATCCACGGAAACTGGGTCGACGGCTGGACGGTGGTGGATTGCTGCATCGACAGCGCCACGACGCGCGCGCAGTGGGAGCAGGTCTTTGCGAACTGCCTGGAAGGGCTTCCCGTTTTGCGTGTGATCGTGACGCACATGCACCCCGACCACATCGGCCTGGCGCACTGGATCTGCGACCGCTGGCAGGTGCGCCTGTGGATCAGCGCGACAGACTACAACACCGCCAGGATCGCGGTGTACGACCGGGACGGCTTCGGGGGTGAAGCCAATGCGGATTTCTATGCATTGCACGGCATGCGGGACGAGGAATTCTTGCAGCACGTTCGTGCCCGCGTGTCTTATTTCCCGACCCTGGTCCCGGCGCTTCCGTCGACGTTTCGCAGGTTGCTGGACGGTGGAACGGTGGACATAGGCGGGAGGGTCTGGCGATGCATCAGTGGCTATGGCCACGCGCCCGAACACATGGCTCTGTGCTGCGAGGATTTGGGTGTTCTCTTGAGTGGCGACATGGTTTTGCCACGCATTTCAACGAACGTGAGCGTGCATGCCACGGAGCCGGAGGCGGACTCCCTGCGTTTGTTTCTGACGTCGCTGCGCAGGTATGTGGACCTGCCCGCGGATACCCTGGTGCTGCCGTCACACGGCAAGCCTTTTACCGGGCTGCACCAACGCATCCAGCAACTGGAAGACCATCATCGGGATCGTCTCCAGGACATCATGGATGCCGGCGGAGGAGCCGGCTTGTCGGCCGCCGATGCCCTTCCGATCCTGTTCAAGCGTTCGCTGGACGCCCACCAGATGACCTTTGCCATGGGCGAGGCGTTGGCGCATTTGCACTGTCTGTGGTTCGGCGGGCAGATGGAGCGTCTGCTGGACTCGGACGGCGTGCACCGCTTCAGGATGCGGTCCGTCGGTTGAATCGGCTGTGTATTGACCGGCCTAGCGATTGATCAGAGGATGATGTGGACTTAGTGCTTGGGTTGCTCCAGGCTTGCGGTGGCGCGGAAGCCATAGACCTTGCTGACCTGATCGTCAGGAGGAGCTCGGCGGGTCGTTCGTCGATCCACCTATTCACCTCTTCACTTATCGACTGATATCGCTTTCCGTGCTTCTATGGTTCAAAGCAAAGCGGA
>NZ_CAXUPO020000004.1:0-414146 GCF_964252695.1 Acidovorax sp. LjRoot117
GCGCACGGCGGGCGCCGGAGCCGCCTGCAGCGAGGCGCCCAGCGGCGCCACGCCCTTTTGCGGAATGCCCACCGCCACGTGGTCGTTGATGCGCCAGTACACGGCGGTCACCAGGATGTCGTAGCGGGTCTTGGCGGTCTGGGCGATCAGGGCTTCGATCTCGGACAGGCGCACGGTCTCGCCGCCGTATTCGCGGGCCAGGTCCATCATCACCAGGAACTGGCGGCCGCGCTGGTCCAGCGACAGCACCTTGAACTTGTAGCTGGCCGACAGCACGCCGGCACGCACCATCGCATCGCGCACCACGGTGTACAGCAGCTCGCGGCGCTCCATGCGCTCGTTCTTGCGGTTGGCGGCATGCTCCGGGGGCACGGGTTCGAGCAGCGGTTTGCCCAGGCGGCCCGGGGACAGGGGCACGGTGGCGTCGGCATTCAGCAAGCCCGAGGGCTCGGCGGCCGGGCGGGGCTTGGGAGGGGCAGGTTTGCGGCTGAACCAGCTGAACAGGGACATAACTTGCTTTCTACAGATGGCGCCCGGGGAAATCGAAAATTGAGTGTAACGCGGTGTACACCCGATATCGCCCCGCAAAAGCCCGCAGGCCCGCCTGAACCGCCCGCCTGTCAGGTGGCCGCAACGCGGCGGCGGCGGTTACCCAGCCGCTTGGCCAGCACGGCCCCGGCCGCCATCACCAGGCCGAGCGCAATGGCGGGCTGGCGGTTGGTCAATTCGGTGAAGCGCAGGGCCGGCAGGCTCCACAGCTTGCACGGCGCGCTGGCCTGCACGGTGGCGCTGCGCGAGCGGTGCGAGAAGAAGGCGCCTTCGCCCACCACGGAGCCCGCGCCGACGATGGCCAGGCGCAACCGCTCTTTTTCGTCCTGGTAGTGCACGCTGAGGCTGCCGCTTTCCACCAGGTACAGCGTGCGGTCCGTCGCGCCTTGCGAGAACAGCACCTGCCCGGCGGGCATGACCACGGGCAGCAGGTACGACGACAGGATTTCCCACTGCGCGGGGGTCAAGGGGTTGGTCATGCTGTCATCGGCGCTGGCCTGCGCGATGGCGTCGATCAGGCCCTGCAGGTCAACCTTGGGCGCCAATGGAGAGGAAACGTTCATGGGGCGCGAAGCTACCCTTGTTACAGGTTGGACACAAGCGCTGTTTACGTCCGTTTACAACATTAGCGACAGGCGGCGGGCTGGGGCTGTTCTACGGGGCAAACCGGGGCGGGGCCAAGGGGGGCGGCCTGATTTTCGACCCTGCGTAGGCACTGGCCGGCTAGACCCAAAGGCGGCCGGTCGGCCGTTCACTTGCCGATGCAGAAGCTTGAGAAGATCACGCCCAGCAGGTCGTCGGAGGTGAATTCCCCGGTGATCGCGCTCAGTGCGTTCTGCGCCAGCCGCAGCTCTTCGGCCAGCAGGTCGAGCGCCGGGCCCTGGGCGCCGAGCTGGTCGGCGGCCTCCTGCAGGTGGGCGCCGACCGCCTGCAGCGCCTCGACATGCCGGGCGCGGGCGATGTAGATGCCCTCGGGCGCTGACTGCCACCCGGCCACGTCCAGCAGAACGCGCCGCAGGCTGTCCAGCCCCTCGCCGGTGCGGGCGGACAGGCGAACGCTGGGCCGCGCGCCGACATTGGCGGAAGCTGGCACCGCAGCGGCAGTGGACGCAGCTGCCGTGGTGTCCGCGGGCAGCGTCGCGGCAGGTGCGGCCGGTGCACGGTCCAGCTTGTTCCAGACGTCGATGACCGGGATGGAAGCGGGCAGCCTTTGGGCGATAGCGCTTGCTATGTCAGCGTCAGCAGCTATGTATTCAATAGCATCGGCACGCTCCAGGTCGTGCAGGAACAGCACGGCATCGGCCCCGGCGATCTCGTCCCATGCGCGGGCAATGCCGATGCGCTCCACCTCGTCCTCGCTGTCGCGCAGGCCGGCGGTGTCGATGATGTGCAGGGGCACGCCCTCGATCTGGATGGTCTGCTGCACCTTGTCGCGCGTGGTGCCTGCAATGGGCGTGACGATGGCCAGCTCGGCCCCCGCCAGCGCGTTGAGCAGCGAGCTCTTGCCTGCATTGGGCTGGCCGGCGATGACCACCTTGATGCCCTCGCGCAGCAGCGCGCCCTGGCGTGCGCGCTGCATCACCGACGCCAGCGTCTGCTGCAGATTCGATAGCTGCCCGTGCGCATCAGCCTTGCGCAGGAAGTCGATTTCTTCTTCGGGAAAGTCGAGCGTGGCCTCCACCAGCATGCGCAGGTGGATGAGCGCGTCGCGCAGGCCGTGGATCTCGGCCGAGAACGCGCCCGTCAGCGACCGGCTGGCGCTGCGGGCCGCCGCCTCGGTGCTCGCGTCGATCAGGTCGGCGATGGCCTCGGCCTGGGCCAGGTCGATCTTGTCGTTCAGGAAGGCGCGTTCGGTGAACTCGCCCGGTTGCGCCACGCGCAGGCCGGGCAGGCAGGCCTGGCCGGTAGCGGCGTCGGGCGCGCTGCCTGCCTGCAGGCAGCGCGCCAGCAGCAGCTGCAGCACCACGGGGCCGCCGTGGGCCTGCAGCTCCAGCACGTCCTCGCCGGTGTAGCTGTGCGGGCCGGGGAAGTACAGCGCCAGCCCCTGGTCGATGGCCTGGCCCTGCGCATCCCGAAACGGCAGGTAGGTGGCCTCACGGGGCTTGAGCGCCCGGCCGCACAGCGCCTGCACCAGCCCACCGATGGCCCGGCCGGACACCCGCACGATGCCGACGGCACCCCGGCCCGGAGCGGTGGCAATGGCGACGATGGGGTCCTGGTGGCGGGCAAGCATGGGGGCGACTTTACAAGGGTGGGGTGCGGGTGGAATGAAAAAGGCCGCTTGCGCGGCCTTCGGGGTTCGTGCTGTCTCAGCGACTCAAGGTCACTTGAAGCTAGGCAAGTTAAATTGCGGCGGCACGCCCATGCGGGTGTTGATGAGCCACTGCTGCGCGATCGACAAGATGTTGTTGGTCAGCCAGTACAGCACCAGGCCGGCCGGGAAGAAGAAGAACATCACGCTGAAGATCAGCGGCATGAACCACATCATCTTGGCCTGCATCGGGTCGGGTGGCGCGGGGTTCAGCGCCGTTTGCAGCAGCGACGACAGCGTCATCAGCAGCGGCAGGATGAAGAACGGGTCCGGGGCCGACAGGTCGTGGATCCAGCCGATCCAGGGCGCGTTGCGCATTTCCACGCTGGACAGCAGCACCCAGTACAGGGCGATGAACACGGGGATCTGGATCATGATGGGGAAGCAGCCGCCCATCGGGTTGACCTTTTCCTCGCGGTAGATGCGCATCATCTCCTGCTGCATCTGCTGCGGCTTGTCCTTCAGGCGCTCGCGCATCTCCATGATCTTGGGGTTGATGGCCTTCATCTTGGCCATGCTGGCGTAGGCCTTGGCGTTGAGCCAGTAGAACGCGATCTTGAGCAGCAGCACCAGCGCCACGATGGACCAGCCCCAGTTGTTCAACAGCTTGTGCAGCTGGTCCAGCAGCCAGTACAGCGGCTTGGACAAGATGGTCAGCCAGCCGTAGTCCTTGACCAGCTCCAGGCCGGGGTACAGCTTTTCCATCATGGTCTCGACCTGCGGGCCGGCGAACAGGCGCGCGTCCACGGTCTTGCTCGCGCCGGGCTCGATGGCGCCCAGCGACGTGAGCATGCCCACGGAGTACAGGTTGGTGTCGACCTTGCGGGTGAACAGCTCACGCTGCGTGCCGTCGGCCAGCAGCCAGGCCGTGGCGAAGTAATGCTGCACCATGGCCACGTAGCCGTTGGGCGAATCCTTGGGGATGTCGACCTTGCCGTTTTCGATGTCCTTGAACTCGATCTTCTGGTACTTCTTGGCTTCGGTGTAGACCGCTGGGCCGGTGAAGGTGGAGTAGAACGACGACTCGCCCGGCGGCTTGTTGCCGTCGCGCACCAGCTGGAAGTACAGCTGCGGCGACACGGCTGCGGTGCCGGTGTTGACCACCTCGTGCTTGACGGCGATGTCGTAGACACCGCGCTTGATCGTCCAGGTCTTGGCCAGCTTCAGGCCGCCCAGGTCGGGCGATTCGAAGCGGATGCTGAGTTCGTCCTGGCCGTCCTTGAGCTCGCGCGGGCCGGGCACCACCGTCATCGGGGTCTTGTGCGTGGGGAAGTTGCCGCCGATCAGGCCCGTCTGCGCCACGTAGACGCGCTGTGCGCTCTCGTCCAGCAGCAGGAAGTTGCGGGCCTTGTCCGCCATGTCGGCGTGCTTGAGCAGCTCGGCATGGGTGAGCGAGCCGCCTTCGCTGTCGAACGTCAGGCGGTACACGTCGGTGGTCACCTGCACGCGCTCACGCGCGGCCGGGGCTGCGGGCACCGCAGCGGGTGCCTGCTGGCCGGGCACTGCCGCCGCGCCCGCAGTGGCCGCGACCGGGGTGCTGGACGAAGACGGCACGCTGGCCGCACCCGCTGCGCCGGACGCGTTGGCCGCCGGGGCTGGCGCCGCCGCCTCGGTGGTGCTGGGGAAGAAGGTGGCCTTGTTGCCGTTGTGCAGTTGCCACTTGTCCCACAGCAGAACCATGGAAAAGCCAAAAATCACCCACAGGATGGTGCGGCGAATGTCGTTCATGAAGACTTCTTTGGTGAGGATGGTTGGGTGTTGGAATCGGAGAGCCGCGAAAACAGCCGCAAACTGCGCGGCAGATCGTGAGGGCCCGGAGGCACCGGATCGTGGCCTCCGTCACACCAGGGGTGGCAGCGTACCAGCCTGCGCACCGTGAGATAGCTGCCCACGCCGGCGCCGTGCAACTCCAGCGCCTTGAGCGAATACACCGAGCAGGTCGGCTCGAAGCGGCAGGCCGAACCCAGCCAGGGGCTGAGGAACAGCCGGTAGCCCTTGACCACGCCGATGAGCAGGCGCTGCATCAGCATGGCGCAGGCACCTCGGCCGGGGGCTGGGGCGGGGCCATGGCGGCAGCAGTCACAGTCACAGTCGTCGCGCCCGCAGCCGTGACGGCAGCAGTGGCCACCGGCGCACTGCCGCCCGCACGCCGCGTGGCATAGCCAAACAGCTGCAGGAGCTCGGCGCGCACCGCGGCCTTGAGCTGGTCGGACGTGGCGCTCACGAACTGCTTGCGGTCGAACCCCGAGCGCAGGCGCACCACATGGGCGGACTGCGGCGCGACCTGTTCCAGCCGCGCCTCGAAGGTGTCGCCCACGGTGTAGATCTGCCGCTTGATGGTGTTGCGCGTCACGGCGCGGCGCGCCCAGCGCTTGGGCACCATGGCGCCCAGCCAGACGCCCTGCACGGCAAACAGGGCCTGCGGCCCTTGCGTTGAAGGCAAGGAACCGGGCCCTGTGGGTGCCGCACTGGCGGAGTCGGCAGCGGCGAGGCTGCCTTCGGCCCCCAGTACCAGGCGGTGCAGCGCAAAATGCGCAGTGCGGGAGACGGTGCCCCCCGCCATGGCGGCCTGGAACTGCGGACGGGTTTTCAGCCGTTGCATGCAAGCGCCCCGTTTGGAACCTGACGGTACAAACCGGGAGCAGGCGGCGTGCAGGCCGTAGACCGGGTCTGCCTTAGACGGCCAGACGCTTGCGGCCCTTGGCGCGGCGTGCGTTGATGACGGCACGGCCGCCGCGGGTCTTCATGCGGACGAGGAAACCGTGGGTGCGCGCGCGGCGCGTCTTGGAGGGCTGGTAAGTACGTTTCATGGTGCTATTCCTTGAGGTTCAGTTCCGGACTGCTGCTCTTGAACCCCCTGCAATCTGCACAGCCACACCATATAAAACAGCGCCTTGGCGGCAGACCCACGGGGCAGAAATAACGGCGCGCCGGGTCAAATCACCCTGAACACATTCAGGGAAACCCAAAATTATCGCAGGCTTGGTGGCCGCTGGCAATGCCTTTCGACTGGACGGGCCTTGTTCGCACTGGCCGGGGCCGTTGAAAGACAGGCCTGGCCGGGCTGGCCGGCGGGTTGTCGTACCCCTTGAGCCCCACTAAAACGCGCGGCCAAAGCACAGATATGTTCACCGACGAGCGGGTCCCGAAAGCCCTCCAGCGAGCACAGCCCCGGCCAAAACTCAACCCCGGGAATCACCCGGCTGCGGGCAGGCCGCAAATTGTGGATAACTCCTTGACAAGGTACAATCCCCCGCCCAGCCCCGTTCCTCCTATCCACAACAAGAATTCCCCCGAAATGACCGAGGAACCCTCCCGCAGCACCCTTCCATCGTCCGGCTCCGACGCCGGCCAGGGCCTGTGGCAAGCCTGCGTAGAGCAACTGGCGCAAGACCTGCCCGAGCAGCAGTTCAACACCTGGATCAAGCCGCTGACCGCCCAGGTGGCCGAAGACTTCTCCAAGGTCACCCTGCTGGTGGCCAACCGCTTCAAGCTCGACTGGATCCGCGCGCAGTACGCGGGCCGCATCGCGTCGCTGCTCGAAGGCCTGTACGGCCAGCCCGTCACGCTGGAGTTAGCGCTCGCTCAGCGGGAATCCGTGGCCCGCACTTACGTTCGCCCCGCCGCAGCCGAGTCGACCAACACCCCGCAGCCCGCCGAATCGCCCGCCGCCAGCAGCGACGACGCCTCGGCCGGTGCCTTCCGCAACCGCCTGAACGCGGCCCTCACCTTCGAGACCCTGGTGGAGGGCACGGCCAACCGCATGGCGCGCTCCGCGGCGATGCACGTGGCCGGCATGCCGGGCCATCTGTACAACCCGCTGTTCATCTACGGCGGTGTCGGCCTGGGCAAGACCCACCTGGTGCACGCTGTGGGTAACCGCCTGCTGCAGGACAAGCCCGACGCCAAAGTTCTCTACATCCATGCCGAGCAGTTCGTGTCGGATGTGGTTAAGGCCTACCAGCGCCGCACCTTCGACGAGTTCAAGGAGCGCTACCACTCGCTCGACCTGCTGCTCATCGACGACGTGCAGTTCTTCGCCAACAAGGACCGCACGCAGGAAGAATTCTTCAACGCGTTCGAGGCCCTGCTGGCCAAGAAGTCGCACATCGTGATGACGTCGGACACGTATCCGAAGGGCCTGGCCAACATCCACGAGCGGCTGGTCTCGCGCTTCGATTCGGGCCTGACGGTGGCCATCGAGCCGCCCGAACTCGAAATGCGCGTGGCCATCCTGATCAACAAGGCCCGCGTCGAAGGCACCGAAATGCCCGAGGAAGTCGCCTTCTTCGTCGCCAAGAACGTGCGCTCCAACGTTCGCGAACTCGAAGGCGCGCTGCGCAAGATCCTCGCGTACTCGCGCTTCAACCAGAAGGAAATCTCCATCCAGCTGGCCCGTGAGGCGCTGCGCGACCTGCTGTCCATCCAGAACCGGCAGATCAGTGTGGAAAACATCCAGAAGACGGTGGCCGACTACTACAAGATCAAGGTCGCCGACATGTACAGCAAGAAGCGCCCGGCCAGCATTGCCCGCCCGCGCCAGATCGCGATGTACCTGGCCAAGGAGCTGACGCAAAAGAGCCTTCCGGAGATCGGAGAATTGTTCGGCGGGCGGGACCACACCACCGTGCTGCATGCCGTGCGCAAGATCTCCGGCGAGCGCCAGCAGTTGACCGAGTTGAACCAGCAGCTGCACGTGCTGGAGCAGACGCTGAAAGGCTGAACTCCCGTGTGTCCAGCCAGGCCCGCTTCTGTAAGAACTTGTTCGTTGCCATGCCGAGGCAGCAAACACGTTCTTACAAGGCAAAATGACGGATTGGGCAGCAGGGGGGGCACCACCCGTGCCGCTGCCGACGCACCGTTTTAGAAAATCCACAAGAGGTTGATGACATGATCGTCCTGAAGGCAACACAAGACAAGGTTCTCGCGGTACTCCAGTCCGTGGCTGGCATCGTCGAGCGCCGGCACACCCTGCCCATCCTGGCCAATGTGCTGATCCGCAAGACGGGCAATGCCCTGCAGCTGACGACCAGCGACCTCGAAATCCAGATCCGCACCACGGCCGAGCTGGGCGGCGACACCGGCGACTTCACCACCACCGTGGGCGCGCGCAAGCTGATCGACATCCTGCGCACCATGCCCAGCGACCAGACGGTGAGCCTGGAGTCGCAGCAGTCCAAACTCATCCTCAAGGGCGGCAAGAGCCGCTTCACGCTGCAAAGCCTGCCGGCCGAGGACTTCCCGCTGGTGCAGGAATCCGCCGCCTTCGGCCCCGCGTTCAGCGTGCCGCAGAAGGTGCTGAAGGACCTGCTGTCCCAGGTGTCGTTCGCGATGGCCGTGCAGGACATCCGCTACTACCTGAACGGCATCCTCTTCGTGGCCGAGGGCAAGCAGCTGTCCCTGGTGGCCACCGACGGCCACCGCCTGGCCTTTGCCAGCGCCACGCTGGACGTCGAAGTGCCCAAGCAGGAAGTCATCCTGCCGCGCAAGACCGTGATCGAGCTGCAGCGCCTGCTGTCGGACGCCGGCGGCGAGAACCAGCCCCACATCGAGATGCAGTTCGCCAACAACCAGGCGAAGTTCACCTTCGGCGGCATGGAGTTCGTCACCAAGCTGGTCGAGGGCAAGTTCCCCGACTACAACCGCGTGATCCCCAAGAACCACAAGAACAGCATCACCCTGGGCCGCGCGCCGCTGCTGGCCAGCCTGCAGCGCACCGCCATCATGACCAGCGACAAGTTCAAGGGCGTGCGCCTGAACCTGGAGCCCGGCACCCTGCGCGTGGCGTCCAACAACGCCGAGCAGGAAGAGGCCGTGGACGAGCTCGACATCGACTACGGTGGTGACACCATCGAGATCGGCTTCAACGTGACCTACCTCATCGACGCCCTGGCCAACATGGGCCAGGACATGGTGAAGGTGGAGCTCTCGGACGGCAACAGCTCTGCGCTGATGACCATCCCCGACAACGAAAGCTTCAAGTACGTGGTGATGCCGATGCGCATCTAGCCATCGGCCCCGGCCCGGCGTGCCTTGCCCCTGTGCAGGTGCATGGCCTGAACGGGGCTGCTTCGCTTTTGCTACTGTAATGATAGCTGCTACCGCAGGATGGACAAGCGGTAGGGCGCTATTTGACCCCTATTGAAAACATTGGACGCCGACCCCGGCCTCCACGGATCCCAAGGCCCACCATGACCGCTGACAACAACCTGCCCGAGCAAGAACCTACCGGCACGGGTGAGCCTGTTCCGCACAAGATCGACACCAACCAGGCCGGCGCCAGCGAAAGCTACGGCGAAGGCTCGATCACCATCCTGGAAGGCCTGGAGGCCGTGCGCAAGCGCCCCGGCATGTACATCGGCGACACGTCCGACGGCACCGGCCTGCACCACCTGGTGTTCGAAGTGGTCGACAACTCCATCGACGAAGCCCTGGCCGGCCACTGCGACGACATCGTCGTCACCATCCACTCCGACAACTCCATCAGCGTCACCGACAACGGCCGCGGCATCCCCACCGGCGTGAAGATGGACGACAAGCACGAGCCCAAGCGCAGTGCCGCCGAGATCGCGCTGACCGAGCTGCACGCCGGCGGCAAGTTCAACCAGAACAGCTACAAGGTCTCGGGCGGCCTGCACGGCGTGGGCGTGAGCTGCGTGAACGCATTGAGCAAATGGCTGCGCCTGACCGTGCGCCGCGAAGGCAAGGTGCACCAGATCGAGTTTGCGCGCGGCTTTGTGCAAGACCGCCTGCTCGACACCGTGGACGGCTTTGAAGTCAGCCCCATGAAGGTCACCGGTGACACCGAAAAGCGCGGCACCGAAGTGCACTTCCTGCCCGACACCGAGATCTTCAAAGAGAACAACGACTACCACTATGAGATCCTGGCCAAGCGCCTGCGCGAGCTGTCCTTCCTGAACAACGGCGTGCGCATTCGCTTGAAGGACGAGCGCAGCGGCAAGGAAGACGACTTCTCGGGCGCCGGCGGCGTGCGCGGCTTCGTGGAGTTCATCAACAAGGGCAAGACGGTGTTGCACCCCAACTCGTTCTACGCCGCGGGCGAGCGCCCGGCCGAGACCTACGGCGGCATCCCCGGCACGCACATCGGCGTCGAAGTGGCCATGCAGTGGAACAGCGCGTACAGCGAGCAGGTGCTCTGCTTTACCAACAACATTCCCCAGCGTGACGGCGGCACCCACCTGACCGGCCTGCGCGCCGCGATGACCCGCGTCATCAACAAGTACATCGAAGAAAACGAGTTCGCCAAGAAGGCCAAGGTCGAAGTGACCGGCGACGACATGCGCGAAGGCCTGTGCTGCGTGCTGAGCGTGAAGGTGCCCGAGCCCAAGTTCAGCAGCCAGACCAAGGACAAGCTGGTGTCCAGCGAAGTGCGCGCCCCCGTGGAAGACATCGTGGGCAAGCTGCTGACCGACTACCTGCAGGAAAAGCCCAACGACGCCAAGATCATCTGCGGCAAGATCGTCGAAGCCGCCCGCGCCCGCGAAGCCGCCCGCAAGGCCCGCGAAATGACCCGCCGCAAGGGCGTGCTCGACGGCATGGGTCTGCCCGGCAAACTGGCCGACTGCCAGGAAAAAGACCCGGCGATGTGCGAGATCTACATCGTCGAGGGTGACTCCGCCGGCGGCTCCGCCAAGCAGGGCCGCGACCGCAAGTTCCAGGCCATCCTGCCCCTGCGCGGCAAGATCCTGAACGTGGAAAAGGCCCGCTACGAAAAACTGCTCACCAGCAACGAAATCCTGACGCTGATCACCGCCCTGGGCACCGGCATCGGCAAGGCCGGCGGCACCACCGGGGGCGATGACTTCGATGTGGCCAAGCTGCGCTACCACCGCATCATCATCATGACCGACGCCGACGTCGACGGCGCCCATATCCGCACCCTGCTGCTGACCTTCTTCTACCGCCAGATGCCCGAGCTGGTCGAGCGCGGCCACATCTACATTGCGCAGCCACCGCTGTACAAGGTCAAGGCCGGCAAGGAAGAGCTGTACCTGAAAGACGGCCCTGCGCTCGACGGCTTCCTGCTGCGCATTGCGCTGAACCACGCCAGCGTGAGCACCGGCGGCGCCAACCCGCAAGTGCTGGCCGGCGACACCCTGGCCGAACTGGCGCGCAAGCACCAGGTCGCTGAAAGCGTGATCCACCGCCTGTCCAACTTCATGGACGCCGAAGCCCTGCGCGCCGTGGCCGACGGCGTGAGCCTCAAGCTCGACTCCGTGGCCGAAGCCGAAGCCAGCGCCGTGGCCCTGCAGATCAAGCTGCGCGAGCTGAACGCCACCGGCACCCCCGCTGAAGTGGCCGGCGAATTCGACGTGCGCACCGACAAACCCATCCTGCGCATCAGCCGCCGCCACCACGGCAACGTCAAGAGCAGCGTCATCACGCAAGACTTCGTGCACGGCGCCGACTACGCCGCCCTGGCCGAAGCCGCCGAAACCTTCCGCGGCCTGCTGGGCGAGGGCGCCAAGGCCCTGCGCGGCGAAGGCGAGAAGCAAAAGGAAGAAAAGGTCGGCGACTTCCGCCAGGCCATGAAATGGCTCATCACCGAAGCCGAACGCACCACCAGCCGCCAGCGCTACAAGGGGCTGGGGGAGATGAATCCTGAGCAGCTGTGGGAAACGACGATGGACCCGAATGTGCGCCGGTTGCTGCGGGTGCAGATCGATGATGCGATCGAGGCGGATCGGGTGTTCACGATGCTGATGGGGGATGAGGTGGAGCCGCGGCGGGATTTCATTGAGACGAATGCGCTGCGGGCGGGGAATATTGACGTTTGACACACCCCCTGGTCCGTGCATTCACATATCGTGTTGTAGCGTGCAATCGCAAAGGTATGGCCCGAATTTTTATCGGATGACTTAGTAACAGCGATATCGGTCTGAATTTATTCAGCTAAAGCACCACACATGTCCTCGAATTGGTCCCGCGAAGAGGTTGAACTTATCGTTGCGGATCATCTGCAGATGCTCACGCTGGAACTCGCGGGGCAAAGCTATAGCAAGGCCGCGCATCGGCGCAAACTTCAACACAAGCTGAACGGTCGCAGCGACGGGTCGATTGAATTCAAGCACTGCAACATCAGCGCAGTCCTTATTCAGCTCGGCCGTCCAAATGTTCGCGGTTACCAGCCGCGGTGGAACTTCCAGGCGATGCTGGCCCAAGTGGTGGCTGCGCAGTTGAAATCGCTTCCATTGCTAGACCAGGCAGTGCTTGCCGCAGTGCAGTGCCCCGCTGCAGTGCCTTCTGTAGACGATTTCTCGAAGACTTCCGTTTATCCCCCTGCTAGACAGGTGAAGGCGGAGGAAGACCTACTCGTTTGGAGCGGTAGTCCAATCAAACGTGACTATCTCCAGCGTGAAGCGCAAAACCAGTCTCTTGGCCTTGCTGGTGAGGAGTTTGTCCTGCAATTCGAGCATTGGCGACTCAATGCGTTGGGTCAGAGCCGCTTGGCAGACAAAGTGGAACACGTATCTGTGTCGAAAGGCGACGGAATGGGCTACGACGTGTTGTCGTTCGAGTCCGATGGGAAAGAGCGCTACATAGAGGTGAAGACGACGTCATTCGGGAAAGACACACCTTTTTTTGTCTCGCGGAACGAGCTTACGTTTTCAAAGGCTGCCTCCGAGCAGTTTCACCTGTACCGCCTATTCGAATTTCGAAAACAGCCACGCCTGTTTGACCTTCCCGGAGAAATTTCGCAGCACTGCTATCTGGACCCGGTGACTTATCGCGCCAGTTTCGGATAACGGCAATCATGCAAGCGCCGATACCCTGCTTGTTTGGCACTCGACCCGAGAGCCGCATCTTTTACCAATGACCGGCTAGACCGTGCCTGATCTTCCCATTCGCCTGATGCGGCGGTGCGACGAAAATTTGCCAGAATCGATGGTCTGGGTACTGTGGATATCGCCGGAACGAGCGAATTGCTGGCCATGAGCCTGGAGGCATATCGAGAGGCGCTGCGGCGGCTCAACGTCAACGTGCGAGACGGGCGTGCAAGCCCTCATAAGCTGTGCTTGCTGCTGGCCGTTTTCGACTTAGCTAAAGCCGGAGCGCTGGCTGAGAACCGCATTTTTTTCGGCCCCGCGCTATTGGAGCGCTATTACCAGTTCTTCGACGCGGTGCGTGCGCCCACGGACCATGCAAACCCATATTTTCCGTACTTTCACTTGGGTGGACGATTGCGAAGCGGGCAGCCAAGTTTCTGGCACCTGAGACCGCTGCCGGGCCGCGAGACTATTGCAAGGGCCATGACCACGGCACGAAGCATGGCGGACATTACGCGCAATTTCGCCTGGGCGGAATTGGACGACGAATTGTTTAGGCTACTTCAGAATCCAGACTCGTTGATGCAACTCTCCACTACGCTTGCAAGCCATTGGTTCGACCGAGGTTTGCAAGATCTACGGCAAGTAGTGGCGCACGCAGGCGAAGTAAGTCGATATGAACAGAGGCTGCGTCAGTCAGATCCCCTGACTGCAGCAGAGGCAGCGCCACCTATGTATGTGCGCAATCCCGCATTCAGACGCGTGGTTACCGAGGTCTATGACTACCGCTGCGCTGCGAGCGGCGTTCGCATAATTCTTTCGTCCGGCGAAACCATGGTTGAAGCAGCCCACATACATCCGTTCAGCGAGGCAGGTGACGACGATCCACGCAACGGCTTGGCGCTCACCCCAGATTTCCATTGGGCAATGGACCGACACCTCATTGCACCTGGCCCGGACCTGTGCTGGCACGTCAGTCCGATGTTGGATGAACGCATAGCTGACCATGCGCGCCTTACCTCTCTAAAAGGTAAGAAGCTATTGCTACCCAGCCAATCTCGCTTTGTCCCTAAGCGTGAAGCTCTTGTATGGCGATTGGAAAGGCTGCGTGGGAGCGCACTCGAAGAGACTTAAAACTATTCAACCTCGCTGGTCCACACCGCGCGTATTGAGGAAGGTGTCTGGTCGCAACGGCAACAGTAGGCTCGAAACTTCCTGGATTGCTTCACTAACAGCCTACGGCACCATGAAAATCACAAATACCGCTTTCGATTTTCATGGTGCTTCAACAAAGCAGCAGGTACCACGCGCCAAAAGGACTTCGAATCCGCTATGCGAGTGCATAGTTGACGATCCGTCCAGGCTCGGCGGGGACGTGCTTCTTACGACAAATCCGTGCCCCGCGGAACACCGGCATACGACATGCGCCTGCCGAGCCATTACTCCTGCTTCGTCTGCTTCCAAATCCGATCCGCCCGTTCCCAAGCCGCCTTGGCTGCAGGCTCCGCATCCTTCCAGTTCAAACGGCTGCTCTCCCGGTCGGTGTCCCAGCGCGTCTGCAGATGGTCCCGCGCGTCGTTCCAGTCGCGGTGGCGTCCGTCGATCACGCTCTGATATCCATGGCGGTATGCAGGCGCGTAGTCGTCGTAGGTGTAGGCATCCGAGTAGTACGGCTCCCGGCCATACGCGTCGCGCCAGTAGGCGTCTTCATCCGTGGGGTTGACGGCTTCGGCCGCGCCCTTGCCGGCCAGGCCGCCCACCACCGCACCGACCACGGCACCCACAGCCGCGCCGATGGGGCCGCCGATGGAGCCAGCGGCTGCGCCCGTGACGGCGCCGCCTGCGGCACCGATGCCCGTGCCGATGGGGTGGGCGCCGGGTTCTTTGGTGATGGGGTCCAGGTTCATGTCGCGGTTGGGGTCTTGGGGATGGGTCATGGTGGTCTCCTGTGGGTAGATGTGCGTGAATACGTCCAGAACTTCATGTTCCCCAGCAATGGGCCACGCTGGCGTAGGCCAAGCGCCACAGGCGGCGACAGGTTTGGAGACCGGGGCGCGGGCGGCCCCTGCACCCGGCACTGGCGGCTGACCGCGACGGCAGCGTGGACTGTGCCCACCGGGCGGACAGCCGCCCAGGCACAATTGCAGCCCCATGCGTTCCCCCATTGCCATCGTCGACGTCGACCGTCTGGACACCTGGGCCCGCTACCGCGCGGGCCTGTGCGATACCTGTGCGGCCAACTGCTGCACGATGCCGCTGGAGGTGCAGCTGCCCGACCTGGTGCGGCTGGAGCTGGTGGACCCTTTCGAGGCCGAGCATGAAGAGCTGCGGCACATTGCCAAGCGGCTGCAAAAAGCGCGGCTGATCGACCACTTCAACCACAAGAATGCGGTGTTCACGATGGCGCGGCGGGCCAGCGGGGACTGCAACTTTCTGGACCCCGCAACGCGGCGGTGCACCGTGTACGACAAGCGGCCCGAGACGTGCCGCCTGCACCCGCAGAAGAAGAGCCCCAAGCCAGGCTACTGTGCCTACGGGGCGCGGGACTTGAAGCGCAAGGGCTGACCAGCACTCGGCCCGGCATGTACGGGCTTGCTGGCCCGGCCCAGGCAGCGGGTGGGCCGGCGTTGCGACAAGGCAGAAGCTCGACCCCGGCAGTGCAGCGCGGTAAGCTGTGGCGCAGCCGTGGACTCTGCCCCCCGCTGCACGACCTTCACAACCCGCACACCGTACTCGCCTTGTACACAGGCCCAGGCACCGAACCACGCCCTGAATGCCCCACCGCATGACCCCACCCTGCAAAGCCCTGCCCGCCATCGACACCGACCGCTGCACGGGCTGCGGCTGGTGCGTGGCGGTGTGTGCGCCGCATGTGCTGTCTCTGCAGGTGCAGGGCGATACCAGCTGGGGGCCCAAGCGGTCTGCGCTGCACGATGCGGCGGGCTGCACCGGGTGCGCGCTGTGCGCCGTGCGCTGCCCGTTCGATGCGATCCGCATGGTGCGCACGGGTGCTGCGCCTGGCGTGCACAACGGTTGACAGGCAGCGGGGGGGGGATGGACGAAGCGGTTTTGTCCCACAGCCGGCGCACGGTGCCTGTGGTGTGATTCAGGGCCCCGGGTTTTGGCCCGGCCGTTCACCCACCACCACTGCATGCACCATGCACAAGGAGTCACGCCATGTCTGAAAAGAAAGCCAGCGTTCACTGGGAGGGCGCCGGCAAGGCCGGCCAAGGCCAGATCAGCACCGAGACCGGCGCGCTGAACAAGTATCCCTACGGCTTTGCCAGCCGCTTTGGCGACGACCGCAAGGGCACCAACCCCGAAGAGATCGTGGGTGCGGCGCATGCGGCCTGCTTCACCATGGCGTTTTCGTTTGCTGCGGACAAGGCGGGCATTGCCACCGAAACCGTGGACACCACGGCCAGCGTGCGCCTGTCCAAGGAGGGCGACGGCTTTGTCATCGACCGCATTGCGCTCACGCTGACGGCCAAGGTGCCGGGGCTGGACGATGCGGCGTTTCAAAAGCTGGCAGCCGATGCCAAGGCCAACTGCCCGCTGTCCAAGGCCCTGGCTTCGGTGCCAGAGATCACGCTGACCGCCAAGCTGGTGGAGTAAAGGCGCCGGGCGGGGGGTGCTTGCAGCGCGGTCTGCACACCAGCCCCGGCCCGCGATATCCATCCGACGCCCACGTGATGATCGGCCACTAGCGCAGCGCAGGTGCACACGCCTGTCGCTGCGTTTTGCCGTCTGCGTTGCATTCCCGATCGTCTTCGTCACCGCGCCCGCACCGCTGCGGCCAGCGCGGCAAACGCCTGCCGGTCCACCGCGTGCGTGAAGGCGGTGTTGGGCACGGGGTGGGTGGACAGCTTCACCACCACCAGCTGCGCCGCCGGGTTGATGTGGATGTGCTGGCCCATCAGGCCCTTGGCTTCCAGCGTGCCGTCCGCATCGTGCGGCACCCACCACTGGTTGTGGTACGAATACCCCGCGCGCATGGCGGTGCCGGGCGCCTTGCTGAAGCGGACCGGGTCCGCACCCTTGCGCAGCTCTGCGATGGTGGCCGGCGCGATGATCTGCTGGCCGTTGTAGCGGCCATTGGCGCGCAGCATGTCTGCCAGGCGGCCCAGGTCGCGCAGCGTGGCGTTCATACCCACGCTGGTGGACTGGCCGCCGTTGGCGTCGGCAAACACATACCCATCTTCCTGCGCGCCCAGGCGCGACCAGATGCGCTCGGACAACAGCGTGGCGTAGCTCTTGCCCGTCACCCGCTGCAGCAGCCAGCCCAGCACTTCCGTGTCCACCGACTTGTAAGCGAACGCGGCCCCGTGCTCGCCGTCCTTCTTCAGCGTGGGCAAGAACTCGGCCATGCTTTTGGGCGCGCTGCTGCCGGGCGGCGCGGGCTGCAGGCCTGCAGCGGCCAGGTACTGGAAGACGCCGGACGTGGGGTCGGCAAAGTTCTCGGCGTACTGCACGGCGGTGGTCATGTCCAGCGTCTGCTGCACGGTGGCATCGGCCCAGGCGCTGGTAGCCAGCTCGGGCAGGTAGCGGGGGATCAGCGCGGTCGGGTCGATCACACCTTCGTGGATGAGCTCGGTCACCAGCAGTCCGGTGAGCGATTTGCTCATGGACCACAGCACGTGCGGCTGGTGGGGCTGCATGCCGGTGTGGTGGCGCTCGTACACCACCTGGCCGCGGTGCAGCACCAGCAGGCCGTCGGTGTAGGTGGCCTTTTGCCAGTCGGCCAGCGTGGTGGTGCCGCCCTGGCCGTCGGGCAGGGGCAGCGCGTCGTTCAGCGGGCGGGCTGTCGTGGGCAGTGCGCTGGGCGTGCCTGCACCGCGCCACACAGCCGCCGTGGGCCCCAGCTCGCGCAGGTGGTGCGCGGCCCAGCGCACGTTGGGGTACTGCAGGATGTTGCCCAGGCGCACGACCTTGTCGGGCGGCGGCGGAAAGCCCTGCATCAAGCGCAGCGCGGCAGGCTGGGTGGCATCGGGCGGGGGCAGCTGGGGCGCCTGGGCGTGGCTGGCAGAGGCCATGCAGACAGCGGCTGCGGTGGCAGCCAGCGTGACCAGGGCGAAGTGAAGGCGGGGGCAGGGCATGGTGCAAAAGTCCTGCAAAGGTGGATGGGATCGGGCAGAGCAACGACGTGGCAAGAAAGGGTGAGCTGCTGGTTCGCAGGGACTAGCCCCGCGCCCCCAGCAGCGCGCGGATCACGGCCTCGGTGCGGTCGTATTCGCCTTCGCCGAAGTGCTTGTAGCGAATGCGGCCCTGCGCATCGATGAGGTAGGCGGCGGGCCAGTACTGGTTGCTGTAGGCCTTCCAGGTGCCGTAGCGGTTGTCTTGCGCCACGGGGTGCTTCACGCCGTGGCGGCGCAGGGCGACCTCGACGTTGCTGGTGGTGCGCTCGAACGGAAACTCCGGCGTGTGCACGCCCACCACGGTGAGGCCCTGGGGCGTGTACAGCTCGGCCCAGCGGTTGACGTGGGGGAGGGTGCGTATGCAGTTGATGCAGGCGTACGTCCAGAAGTCCACCAGCACCACGCGGCCGCGCAGCTGGGCCAGGGTGAGGGGCTCGGAGTTGAGCCAGCGCTCGATGCCGGTGAACTCGGGCGCGGGGCCCAGGTCGGGCAGCGTGGCGGCCTGGATGGCGGGGCCTGCCGCGTGGGTGATGGCGGGTGCCGCCACGGCTGCGGCCACGCCAGCGGCAGACGCGAGGAAGGCGCGGCGCTGCAGCGCAAAGGGTGAAAAGGGGTGCGATGTCATGGTGAAAACTCCTTGCTGCGCGCCGCTCACAGCCCGCCAGAAAACGATGGATAAAACTGCGACAGCCAGGCGGTGACCTGGCCATCGACCTCCAGCAACATGGCCAGTGAGACGGCGATGACCACCACGCCAAAGACCTGCTGCACACGGTGCGCGTGGCGCGACAAGCGGCGTACGTGGCTGGCCGCTGCCTGGCCGCCGTAGGCGATGGCCAGCATGGGCAGCGCGGCGCCCGAGGAATACGCCAGCAGCAGCACGGCGGTGCCCACACCGGGCGGCTCGGTGGCGATGAGGGTGAGGATGGACGCGAGCACCGGCCCGGCGCAGGGCGTCCACACCGCGCCCAGGCTCAGCCCCAACAGCAGGCCGCCCCAGTTGCCGCCCGATGAACCCAGCCCCACACTGCCCACGCGGTGAAGCACGCCCCCCGCGTATTGGCTGAGCCAGTGGAACGGCCGGGGCCACACCGTGAGCACGCCGAACACCAGCAGCATCACGGCGGCGAAGCGGCGCAAACCCTCGGGCGATACGCCCAGCACCTGCGTAAAGCTGCTGAACAGCAGTGCCACGGCCGCGAACGACAACGCAAAGCCCAGCGCGATGAACAGCGGGCGCGTGCGCTGCGCGGGGCCGCCCGCCACCGACGCGCCCAGCACCACCGGCAGCATGGGCAGCACGCAGGGCGCGCCCACGGTCAGCATGCCGGCGGCCACGGCCAGCCAGGGCGAAGTGGCAACGGCGGTTGCGGCCATGGTCATGGCGCACCCCCGTGCTCTGCAGCCGGGCGGCGCCACACCTGCGTCTTGCCGAACAGCGGGATGCCGACATAGGCGCGCACCAGCAGCTGGTCGGGCTCGGCGGGGGTGAGGGTGGCGCGGTAGGTCTTGGCGTTTTCTCGGTTGTAGATCTCGCCCTGATAGTCCCCGCCGCCGGTATCGCGCAGGGCCGACAGCAGGGTCATGCCCAGCGCGGGGCGGGCGTCGGCGGCGGCCATGTCGGTGCCGGGGGCGCTCATGGACCGGTTGGCCAGCACACGCACCACCTTGCCGCACAGGGTGGGGCTGCCACCGGCGTTGGCGCTGGTGGAGGTGGCGGTGGTTTTGGCGTCGGTGGCGCACGGGGCGACGTCCACTTCCAGGTTGCCGCTTTCGGTGATCCAGCGGCCCAGCGGGGCCTGGGGGTGGGGGGCTAGTGCCGATGCTGACTGCCCGGGAGTGGCGGGCTGCGCGGCGGCCTCTTGCGCGCTGGCAGCCTGCGCCAGGCCCAGGGCCAGCGCAGCAGCGGCAACGATGGCGATGGTGGGTTTCATGGCAAGTCCTCGTGAAGTTCAGGAAGACTGCATTGAAGCCAGCGCACGTATCGGCGGTTTGTCGTGCGCGGGCCTTTTGGTATGCGCGCTTGTCGGCAGCGGCGCCAGACAAGTTCAGATACATGGCGGGCCTGCGGCGGCATCGCCGCGCGGCGCCAAAGTCTGGACAATCAACGCCCATGACGACCACGCCCCCGCCCGACCACATCCTGATCGTCGATGACGACGCGGGCATCCGCGAGCTGGCGGCCGAGTACCTGCAGCGCCAGGGCCTGCAGGTCAGCGTGGCGGCCGACGGCCGGCAGATGCGCGAGGTGCTGGCCACGCAGCGCATCGACCTGCTGGTGCTGGACCTGATGCTGCCCGGCACCGACGGCATCGCCCTGTGCCGCGAGCTGCGCAGCCCCGGCGCGCCGCCGCTGCCCATCATCATGCTCACCGCACGCAGCGACGAAGCCGACCGCATCCTGGGCCTGGAGCTGGGCGCAGACGACTACCTGACCAAGCCCTTTGCCGCGCGCGAGCTGCTGGCGCGCATCCACGCGGTGCTGCGGCGCACGCGCATGCTGCCGCCCAACCTGGCGGTGGCCGAGCCCGCGCGCCACCTCGCGTTTGGCGACTGGCGGCTCGATACCACGGCGCGCCACCTGCTCGATGCCACGGGCGCGGTGGTGGCGCTGTCGGGCGCCGAGTACCGGCTGCTGCGCGTGCTGCTGGACCACCCGCAGCGCATCCTCACGCGCGACCAGTTGCTGCAGCTCACGCAGGGGCGCGATGCCGATGTGTTCGACCGCTCCATCGACCTGTTGGTCAGCCGCGTGCGCCAGCGGCTGGGGGACGGTGCTCGCGGCTCTCGCTACATCAAGACCGTGCGCAACGAGGGCTACGTGTTCTGCGCCGACGTGTTGCCCACGGCAACACCCAAAGAGGCCGCCGCATGACGCTGCGCTGGTGGCCCCGCTCGCTGTTCGGGCGCATCCTGCTGGTGCTGGCGCTGGGCCTGGCGCTGGCGCATGCGCTGACCTTCGTGCTGGCCATCACCGAGCGCAGCATGACCATGCGCCGCGCCATGGTGTCGTACCTGGCGAGCGACGTGGCCAGCTCCCTGGCCATGCTGGACCGCCTGCCCGCCGCAGAGCGCGCGCAATGGGTGGACCGGCTGGCACGCCGCAACTACCGCTTCACGCTGACCGCGCCGCTCGACGCACCCGAGGACCCGTCCGCCATGGCCCGCCTGATTGCCGGCGCCGTGGGCGCCACGCTGCCACCGGGCCGCTCGGTGCGCGTGATCGACCCACGCATGCCCGGCACCGAGCTGCGCCTGCAGCTGCAGCTGGCCGACGGCACCCCACTGGCCGTGGACATGGACGAGCCCCGGCTGCAGGTCTCGCCCTGGGTGCTGGGCGCGCTGGCGCTGCAGCTGGCGCTGCTGGTGGGCCTGTGCGCCTGGGCGGTGCGCGCGGCCACGCGGCCCCTGCGCACTCTGGCCGACGCGGCCGATGCGCTGGGTGCCGACCGCCCTGCCGTGCCCCTGGCCGAGGACGGCCCGCGCGAGGTGCAGCGTGCTGCCCAGGCCTTCAACCGCATGCAGCAGCGCATCCAGGCGCACCTGGAGGAGCGCATGCGCATCCTCGCCGCTGTCTCGCACGACCTGCAGACGCCCATCACCCGCCTGCGCCTGCGCGCCGACCTTCTGGACGACACCGCGCTGCAGGGCAAGCTGCACGCGGACCTGGCCGAGATGCAGTCGCTGGTGGAAGAGGGCATTGCCTACGCACGCTCGTCCCAGGCCGTGCAGGAGCCGCTGCAGCGCGTGGACCTGCGCGCGCTGCTGCAGAGCATTGCGTTCGACTACGCCGATGCGGGCCTGCCGGTGACGCTGCTGCACGCCGACCCGGGCACCTGCGACACGCGCCCGCAAGCGCTGCGCCGGCTGGTGTGCAACCTGGTGGACAACGCGATCAAGTTCGCGGGCGCGGCCGAGCTGAGCCTGGAGGCATGCGAACAGGAACAGGACCAGACACCGGCGCAAGGCCCGTGGCTGCTGCGCGTGCTGGACCGCGGCCCCGGCATTGCGCAGGCCGACCTGGCCGCCGTGCTGCAGCCCTATGTGCGGCTGGAAGACTCGCGCAACCGCGGCACTGGCGGCACCGGCCTGGGCCTGGCGATTGCGAGCGAGCTGGCCAAGGCCCTGGGCGGCCGCCTGGTGCTCGGGCCACGCACAGATGGCGCGCAGGGACTGCAGGCGCGGCTGGAGCTGCCGGAGGCGAGCCCGGCATAGGCATGTGCGCCCATGCCGCTGCTACAGTGGCCGCTCCGTGGATTCTCAAAAGGACAAGGCCGTGGACACCTCTGCCAGCACCCGCCAGAGCGATATCAGCGCCGGCAACCCGCGCATCCGCGTCGGTATCGGCGGCTGGACCTTCGAGCCCTGGCGCGACAACTTCTACCCCGCGGGCCTGTCGCACAGCAAAGAGCTGCAGTACGCCAGCCGCCAGCTCACGGCGATTGAGGTCAACGGCACGTACTACAGCACCTTCAAGCCGCCGACGTTCGCCAAATGGCACGGCGAGACGCCCGAGGGCTTCATGTTCTCGCTCAAGGCCAACCGCTTCGCGACGAACCGCCGCGTGCTGGCGGAGGCGGGCGATTCGATCGCGCGCTTTGTCGACAGCGGCATCTCCGAACTGAAGGACAAGCTGGGGCCCATCGTCTGGCAGTTCATGCCGAGCAAGGCGTTGGATCCGGGGGATTTCGAGGCCTTTCTGGCACTGCTGCCGCAGCAGGTGGATGGCCTGCCGCTGCGCCACACGCTGGATGTGCGCCACCCGAGTTTTGCGACGCCAGAGTTTGTGGCGCTGGCGCGCCGGTATCGCTGCGTGCCTGTGTACACCGACTCCGGCAAGTTTCCCGCCATCGCGGATGCCGAGGCCGACTTCGCCTACCTGCGTCTAATGCGCAGCGAGAGCGGTGTGCGCACGGGCTATACCACCGAGGCGATTGCGCAGTGGGCGCAAGGTGTGCGCACCTGGACCGGCGGCGAGCGGCCCCGCGATGTGTTTGTGTACTTCATCAATGGCGCCAAGGAGCGCGCGCCTGCAGGGGCGATGGAGTTGCTGCGGCAGCTGGGCCTGCGCGGGTAGCCACAGCCGCCACAACGGCAGCAGGGCGCTACGACGTCTCGCGCTGCACAAAGCCCTGCGGCGCCTCGCCGCCATCGGGCACATGGCCCACCACCACGCGGTCCACCCGCGCATGCTCAGGGCCCTGGTGGGCCCAGTCGATGAGCGCCAGCACGGCGGATGCCGGGCCCCAGGCGCAGGCCTCCACGCGGCCATCCTGGCGGTTGCGCACCCAGCCCGTCACGCCCAGGCGTTCGGCAGCCTGCACCATGGACCAGCGGTAGCCCACGCCTTGCACATGGCCGTGGATGAACAGGTGGCGGGTGATGCCATCGTCATCAGGACGAGGATCGGCGTTCGTGGTGGGCATGGGGGAAGGCTGTGGGTGCGGCAGGGGAATGAAGGATACGCGCAAGGCCAGGCCACCCCGCAGCGCCCCGCAAGGCCCATCTCGTCCATCGGTACGCAACCCCGCACCGGATGTGCGTGGTGCGCCGTCTGCGTGTTGCCTGTTCGACGCGATGGTGATCGCTGCGCATCCCTGCGCCCGGCTGCAGGGCCACCCGGCCCTGGTACGGCAAAATTTTTGAATGGACAAAGGATGTCCAGTCGATATAGTTATTGCGCCGTTGTAACCGCAGCCTGCCGCATGCAAGCTACCGGGAGACCCGGAAGGTGTCTTGCCACAGCCCTTCACCTTCAAATTGGCACGCCTGTTGCACCGCTGGGACTTGGCAGCATTGGCTTCAGGATGCCGTGCCTCGTGTCCCACAGCGTGGGTGGGGCGTCGGTCATAGCTGCACGGTGCACGGCATAGGTGTTGTTCTACCCTTCCATACCGCTCTGCCATGCATTTCTGCAGCCTTTTCGATGATCTCTCGCGCACTGTCTTCCCCAAGGCCCACCAGCCGAAGCGTCTGCTGGGCGCTACGGCGCTGCTTTCTGCCGTCTTGCTGAGCGGCTGCGGCGGGGGTTCTTCGGACACGGGTACCAATCCGTCCTCGCCAGCCACGGGCTCCGCAACGCTGCTGCGCATTGCGGCTGAAGCGCCGGGTGGCAACTGTGCGGCGGGAGGCGTGCGCATTCAGTCGGGCATGGATATCGATGCCAACGGTGTTCTGGCCGACTCGGAGGTGTCGTCCACGCAGTACGTTTGCAATGGCACCGGTGGCTCCAACGCCGGGCCCGGCACTGGCGGTACGAATGGGCTGTCCACGCTGGTGCGCCTGCGTCCGGAACCTGCAGGTGCGCAATGCGCGCAGGGCGGGTCGGCCGTCCTCGCGGGACTGGACACCAGCCGCAACGGGGTACTGGAAGACGCCGAAGTCACCAGCACCAGCTACGTCTGCAACGGAGCGCCGGGCGCCCCCGCAGGCTCGGGGCCTGCCGGCAACGCGGGTCACGACAGCCTGCTCTCGCTGACCTCCGAGTTGCCCGGCGCCAACTGCGCATATGGCGGCCAACGGGTGCAATCGGGCCTGGACAGGGACAACAACGGGGTGCTCAGCGTCGCAGAGGTCACCTCGACGTCCTACCTGTGCAGTGCTGCGCCCGCAGACACACAGTGGGTCAATGTGACGGCCAGTGCGGTACAGGCGGTGTCCAACACCGGCTACCTTGCCAACAACCCCAGCGCCCGTGTCGTCATCACTCTGCCCACCGCCCCCGCCATCGGCGACTGGATCAAGGTCACCGGCGTGGGCTCCGGTGGCTGGACCATTGCGCAGAATGCGGGCCAACGCATTGCCACCCGCAGCGTGGCAGGCGGCATGAACATCGCGTGGACCGCGCAGGCTCCATCGGGTACCTGGAGTGCTGTGGCCGTATCTGCCGACGGCACTCGGCAAGTGGCGACCTCCTCGTCCGGGGAGCTCTACACAACCACCAACTCGGGTGCCAACTGGGCACTGCGCCTTACGGGCCAGACATGGAGCGGCGCGGCGATGTCGTCCGACGGGACCAAAATCGCGGCGGTCACCAATGGAGGATCCATCTACCACTCCACCGATGGGGGCGCCAATTGGTCGAATGACGGCAGTGCACGGGCATGGAGTGCGATAGCCAGTTCCGCCGATGGTTCGCGCCTTGTGGCAGCGGCGTACCTGGGCACCCTCTGGACCTCCTCGGATGGCGGCACCACCTGGACATCGCGTGACAGCAATCGCGCGTGGCGCGCGGTGAGCTCGTCTTCCGACGGGCGCGTCTTGGTAGCCGCCACCAACGGCGCGCTGCTGTATGTGTCGACCGACTATGGCGTCACATGGGTGGCCAGGGCCTCGAGCCAATTCTGGTGGGGCGTGGCCTCGTCTGCCGACGGTCAACGGCTGTATGCCAGCGTCGACACCGGATCCATCTGGACTTCCAGCGACTACGGGACCTCCTGGCAGCCGACGGGAGCCACCCGCGACTGGCGCGGGATCGCCACCTCTTCGGACGGCCGTTTTGTGGTGGCGGCCAGCTCCGGGGGAACACTGTACGAGTCCTCGGACTATGGCGCGACGTGGAGATCAACTGCGAGCGCAGGAAGCTGGAACCCGGTTGCCAGCAGCAGCGACGGTTTGACGCTGCTCGCGGGCAATTCGGGCAGCAATCTCTACGCAGGCTCACGCAGGTCCTCGACGACGACCGGCGTGGCAGGCTCCCTCTCGGGTGGACAAGAGGATGCCTTGCAACTGCAGTACGTCGGTGCAGGCGTCTTCATGCCGATCAGCTACGTGCTGGCGGGGCCCCAATTCACCGTCCAGTAACGCTTGCAGGCCTTGTGAGCGCCAGCGACCCTTGGATGGAAAGCCACGTGCACAGCCATCAGGAACATGTTGCCTGCGGATGGGGAGCCGCGTAACTTGCGAACCGCACTGCACACTTGACGTCCCCCGGATCGGCTGCGTTACACTGCGCACTTCATGTCGTACACCGCCATCCCCTTCACCAACGCACGCGCCACTGCCTTCCAGGGCATGGGCATGATGCCGCCCGCATCCATGCGGGCCAATGGTGAACAGCGGGCACTGGGTGCACGCATGATTACCACCATTACCCCCGCGGCCACCTGAGCACGCGCAGGTGGCCGTTTCGGCAGCCACCTGGTGATCGCTCTCTTCTCCCCCAAGACGAATGTGAATGAAACCCAGCTCTGGCAGCTGGGTTTTTTTGTTTGTTCGTTCGTTTGATTGTTTTGCAGTCGTTTGGAGAAGCTCATGTTCCGCGATCCCGTCCAGTCCCTAGAAGCCCCGTCGTTCCAGCCCACAGCGGCGGCCCTGCGCCCCCTGCGCGTGGGCATGATCGGCATTGGCACCGTGGGCGCGGGCACCTTCCGCGTGCTGGCGCGCAACCAGGCGCTGATCGCGGGCCGCGCGGGCCGGGGCATCGAGGTGGTGGTGGTCGCAGCGCGCAACCTGGCCCGCGCCGAGAGCGTGGTGGGCAAGGACGTAGCCCTGACCAACGACCCCCTGCAGGTCGCCACGCACCCCGACGTGGATGTGCTGGTGGAGGCCGCCGGCGGCACCGGCCCCGCGCGTGAATGGGTGCTGGCCGCCATCCACGCAGGCAAGCACGTGGTCACGGCCAACAAGGCGCTGCTGGCCGAGCATGGCAACGAGATCTTTGCCGCCGCGCGCCAGCACGGCGTGGCCGTGGCGTACGAAGGTGCGGTGGCCGTGAGCATCCCCATCGTAAAGGCGCTGCGCGAGGGCCTCACGGCCAACCGCATCGAATGGGTGGCCGGCATCATCAACGGCACCACCAACTTCATCCTGAGCAAGATGCGCGACGAAGGCGTGGGCTTTGCCCAGGCGCTGGCCCAGGCGCAGGCGCTGGGCTATGCCGAGGCCGACCCGACCTTCGACATCGAAGGCATCGACGCCGCGCACAAGATCACGCTGCTGGCGGCCAACGCGTTCGGCATGCCGCTGCGCTTTGCCGACGCGCAGGTGGAGGGCATCACCGCACTGCAGGGCCTGGACGTGGCCTGCGCTGAGCAGCTGGGTTTTCGCATCAAGCTGCTGGGCGTCGCCCGCCGCCGCGAGCACGGCGATGGTGCCGACGGCGTGGAACTGCGCGTGCAGCCCGCGCTGGTACCCGCCACGCACCTGCTGGCGCATGTGAACGGCTCGATGAACGGCATCATGGTCAAGGGCGACGCCTCGGGCGTGACGATGTACTACGGCGCGGGCGCAGGGTCCGAGCAGACCGCCTCGGCCGTGATCGCCGACCTGGTGGACGTGGCGCGGCTTCACGGCACCCACGCGGCGCAGCGCGTGCCGCACCTGGGCTTTCATGCCCCGGCCATCCACGACCACCTGGCCGTGCTGCCCCGCGCCGCCGTGCACACCCGCCACTACTTGCGCGTGCCCGTGCACCAGGCCCAGCAGATCGAGGCCGTGGGCGCGTGGCTGGCGGCCCAGCACGTGCCCGTGGCGCAGGTGCAGTTGGCATGCGCGCAGCACCTGCCCGCCGGCGGTACGCCCCAGGTGCTGGTGCTGACCGACGCGGTGGCGCAGGCCACGGTGGACCTGGCCGTGCACGCACTGGGCGCGCACCCGGCAGTGGCCGGGCCGGTGGTGTCGCTGCGGGTGGAGATGCTGGAGGGGTGATGCCGAGGGGTGATGCCGAGGGGTTGCCGCGGGTGGTGCCGAGCTGCACGTCGCGCCCTGCCATCACCACCCCGCACCCACCCCCACCCCCCACCGTTCACGCTGAGCCTGTCGTGGCGCCGCGCAAGGCTTCGACAAGCTCAGCCCGAACGGTATGGGTGGGTTCGACGGTGCTTGAAGACCCCAGCAGGCCCCATCGCTTGCCTATCAAGCGCCAAATGCTATGAATGTCATAGCAAACAGTGGCTAGATGCCCGTCCCTCGCTCCACCAGCGCCGCCATGGCCAGCGCTTGCGGCGTGCCTTCCGCCGTCAGCCCCTGAACGACGCCCGCGCGGTCCGTGTCCGTGCGGTTCTGGCTCACCTTCCAGACGCCTTCCCACCGCTCCACCGCCAGCTCCACGCCCACGATGGCGCCCAGCAGCTTGTGCAGGTAGTCGGCAGGCGCATCGTCCACGTGCCAGGGGTGCGGGCGGTGCGATTCATGCGCCTCGGTCAGGGTGTGCAGGATGGCGCGCAGGCGCTCGGGGCCGCCGTCCACCGCCCTGAGCGTGCCGTGAGCATGCACCGTGGCGTAGTTCCAGGTGGGAACCTGCTTGCCGTCGATGGCCTTGGACGGATACCACGACGGCGACACATACGCCTGCGGGCCGTGGAACACGGCCACCGCCTGCTGCGGCAGCAGCGGCCACACGCCGTTGCCACGGCCCACGTGGCCCACCAGCGTGCCGTGCGGGCTACGCGTGGGGTCGAGGTACAGCGGCACGTGGTTGACGTGCAGGGAGCCCTCGTGCGACACGACCAGGGTGGCCAGAGGTTGCGCGCGCACTAGCGCGTGCAGAACGGCCGGGTCGGTCACCTGGAACTGGCGGTTGGCAATGGTCATGTCAGGCTCCTTACCCTTCAACTTCCAGCACGGGCGCGCAGTCGATCTGCGTCTTGACCGAGTTGGCCAAAAAGCATGCCGCATGCGCCTGGTGGTGCAGGTCGGCCAGGACCTCGGCGGTCGGTGCGTGCGCGGCATCAAAGCGCGTGACGGGCCGCAGCTGCACGTGCGCGACGACCAGGCGGCCCTGCGCGTCCTTGGCCATGGTGCCCACGGCGGCATCGGTGTAGCTGTCCACGCGCCAGCCGGCGCGGCAGGCGAAGTCCAGGAACCACAGCATGTGGCAGCTCGACAGTGCGGCCACGTAGGCTTCTTCCGGGTCCACGGCCGCGGCGTCGGAGTAGGGCAGTGGCACCACATGCGGCGACGACGACCCGGCCACTACCGCCCCGCCGTCGAACTGCCAGCTGTGCGCGCGGTGGTAGCGCTTGTCCAGAAAGTCGTCGCTGCCACGGGACCAGGCGATGGTGGCGGTGTGCTCGGCCATAGGATCTTTCTTGTGGGTCCGGGGCCTCGCAGGCAGCCCGGATGGTTTCTAAAATGGTTCTTCAGTTTATGGCTGCATTGCCACAACCAAGGGGCCAATTCATGCCGGTTGCCAGAGCCAATCCCAAGACTTCCATCGCCGCTGCAGAAGCCGCATCCAGCCCACGCCCGGGCCTGCTGCGCCAGCAGGTGTATGAGCAGTTGCGCAGCGCCATCGAGCAAGGGCGGCTGCCCGCAGGCACGCGCCTGCCACCGTCGCGCGAGCATGCGGCCGGCCTGGGCGTGTCGCGCAACACCGTGCTGTGGGCCGTGCAGCGCCTGCAGGCCGAAGGGTATGTGGAGGCCCGTGTGGGCGACGGCACCTATGTGTCGCAGGCCGCGGGTACGGCGCCCACGCAAGGCCTGGTGGCGCCGCCGCGCGGGCTGTCGAAGCGCGGGCAGCTCATCGCAGAGACGGCGGCGCGCTGGCGGCCGCCGCATGTGGCGGCGCGGGCGTTCCGCATCGGCGCACCCGAGGTGGACACCTTTCCGTTCGCGCTGTGGGACCGCCTGGCCCGCCAGGCCAGCCCCGGCCAGCGCAGCGCCCGCGCGCAGTACCTGGACCCTGCGGGCGACCCCCAACTGCGCCAGGCCATTGCGCTGTGGCTGTGGGCGTCGCGCGGCATCCGCTGCGATGCGGCGCAGGTGGTGGTGTGCTCGGGCTCGCAGCAGGGCATCGATCTGATCGCCCGGCTGCTGCTGGACGCGGGCGACGAGGTGCTGGTGGAAGACCCCGGCTACCCCGGCATCCGCGCCAGCCTGCTGGGCCACGGCGTGCTGGCGCGGCCCGTGGCGCTGGATGCGCAGGGCCTGCGCATCGCCGAGGGCGCCGCGCAGTGGCCCGGTGCGCGCATGGCCGTGGTCACGCCCACGCACCAGTTCCCCACCGGCGTGTGCATGCACCTGGCGCGGCGCCAGGCCCTGCTGCAGTGGGCCCGCACGCACGACGCCTGGGTGGTGGAGGACGACTACGACGGCGAATTCCAGTACGGCAAGCACGATGGCAAGGCCCAGCGCGTGCCCGCCCTGTGCAGCCTGCCGGGCTCGGAGCGGGTGTTGTACGTGGGCACGTTCTCCAAGACCCTGCACCCCGGGCTGCGCCTGGGCTTCGTGGTCGTGCCGCCCGCGCTGGTGGAAGCCTTTGCCATGGCCCGCGCCATCACCGACCGGCACGCGCCGGGCGACGCCCAGGCGGTGCTGGCGCGCTTCATCGCCGAAGGCCACCTGCTGCGCCACCTGCGCCAGATGCGCGAGCTGTACCAGCATCGCCAGCAGGTGCTGATCGACGCGCTGGCCGATGCCAGCGGCGGCGCACTGCAACTGGCGCCCAGCGACCGGGGCATGCACCTGCTGCTGGAAAGCGCGCCCGGCAGCAACGACGAAGCCTTGAGCCGCAGCGCCCTCACCGCCGGGGTGATGCTGGCGCCCCTGTCGCGCTACGCGATGGAGTCGACCCGGCGCGGCTGGCTGTTCGGCTATGCGGGCTACAGCGAGGCCGAGATCGTGGCCGCGGCGCGGGTGGTGGCAGCTTTGTCCTTGCCACACGTGCGCGCGCCGCATACAAACGTGGCGTCCACCCCGCCACGCCACCGCAGAAAGACGGCATGACCACTTTGAAGAAAATCGCGTTCACCTCGTGCATGTCGACCGAGGTTTTTTCCGCACGCCAGCCCGTCTGGGAAGACATAGGCTGGCACAAGCCCGACGTGCTGGTGTTGCTGGGCGACTCGATCTACATCGATTGCCCCTGGCCCAAAGGACCCGACGGCATGGTCACCGAACCCGCATTGCTGAACCCGGGCGATTTTGCGGCGCATGTGCACCGCCTGTACCGCAAGCAACTGGCAGTGCCCGAGTTTCGGACACTGCTGCAGCAAGACGGACTGGCCACTTACGCGATCTGGGATGACCACGACTTCCTGTGGAACGACGCGCGTCAACAGCAGGCCTTGAGCCACCTGGAACACGCGGTCTACTCCAGCAATCTTTTTCAGTGCTGGCGCGACGCATTGGCGGGTGTTGCGCCGTTCCCAGTCACCGCGATGGACCCGCGGGTGCTCAAGAACATCGGCGTGCCGCGAGGGGAAGTGCGCTTCAACGACGCCATGCCTGGCTACCGCTGCCAGGTGCTGTTTGCCGGGTCGGTGGTGCTGCACCTGACGGACGGGCGCTCGTGGCGCGACGGGCCGACGCTGTTGGGCACCCAGCAAAAAGCCATGATGCAGGCGCGCATGGCCGACTATCCGAACGCGCTGCATCTGGTGGCCAGCGGTTCGACCATCAACGGCTGGGAGATCAACGGCTGGAAGCACTATCCCGAAGACCTGAGGTGGCTGTTGGCGTTGGCCGAAACGTATGACGTGCGCGTGCTCAGCGGCGACATCCACGAGATTGATCGCAAGACCACATGGACGGAAAAGGGTGGGCGCCAGCTGCACGAGTACATCGCCTCCGGGGCGGCAGTGGATTTCGCTCCACCGTTGCTCGCCGGGTTTTTCCCCGCCAACATTCCTGTGACAGCCCAGCGCCAGTTCGGGCTGATCACCCTTGAGGATGGTCTGCCTCCCAACGTGCAGTTCTTCAAGGACGGACGGCGACAGGGCGACATCAGCGACCCGGTACCGGGCGCCTGACACCCACGGGCGGTTGCCAGGCCCAGCCATCGCAGTACCGCAGTTAACCCGCTACCGCGCTGCAGTGCCCGCGCCTGCGTCCACCGCCGCCCCGCGCCACCACTGCTTCGACAGCGCAGGCTGCCGAATATCCAGCCGCTCCCCCATCACGGGCGCCACCAGCGGCACGCCTGCCTTGCCGGCCAGCGCGGTGATGCGGTCGAACGGGTCGGTCCACGCGTGCAGCGCCAGGTCGAACGTGCCGTTGTGGATGGGCATCAGGTGGCGGCCCTTCACGTCCAGGTGGGCCTGCAGGCTTTCCTCGGGCTGCATGTGCACGTCGGGCCACTGCGCGTCGTAGGCGCCGGTTTCGATCATGGTCAGGTCGAACGGGCCGAAGCGCTCGCCGATGGCCTTGAAGCCGTCGAAGTAGCCCGTGTCGCCGCTGAAGAAGATACGCGTCGCACCGGTGCCTTCGCCAGCCTCCATCACCCACGACGCCCACAGCGTGCGGTTGCCGTCCGACAGCGTGCGGCCTGAGAAGTGCTGCGCGGGCGTGGCCACCAGCTTCACGCCGGCGATGGTGGTGCCTTGCCACCAGTCGAACTGCTGCACCTTGGCCGCCGGCACGCCCCAGGCGATGAGGCGGTCGCCCACGCCCAGTGGCGTGACGAAATGCGCGACCTTGGGCGCAAGCTGCTGGATGGCCGCGTGGTCCAGGTGGTCGTAGTGGTCGTGCGAGAGCACCACACCGGTGATGGGGGGCAGCTCGTCGATGGCGATGGGCGGGGCATGAAAGCGCTTGGGGCCCATGAAGGAAAACGGCGAGGCGCGCTCCGAGAACACCGGGTCGGTCAGCCAGAACTGGCCTTGCAGCTTGAGCAGCATGGTCGAGTGGCCCAGGCGCCACAGGCTCAGGTCCGGCGCGGCCAGCAGGTCGGCCTGCGTGAGCGGCAGCACCTGGGGCGGCTTTGCGGGCACGGCATCGGCGGGCTTGTCGGTCATGAAGCGCCACATGATGCCCATCGTCTTGGCAAACCCCGGCGCCTGGCGCGGCGCCGCGTTGCGGAACTTGCCGTCGACTTGCTGGGGCGACTGTTCATACGATGTTGCCGGCAGGGAGGTGCAGGAAAGGATGCTGTAGGCCATGGCGGTGACGACGGTAAGGATGAGAAAGATGCGGGGAATTCGTGGGATGCGGCGAAGCATAAGTGCTTTTTCCGAAAAGTGCACTGCACAGTGTAGTTCACTTTTCTAAAAAGTAAACTCCCCGGTGTAAAATGGGGCCATGACCGAGCCTGCCACCGTGATTGCCCCCACCCGCCTGACCGACCGCAAGCGCGAGGCCATCGTGCAGGCCGCCATCGGCGAGTTCCGCGAACATGGCTTCAACGGCACCAGCATGGACCGCGTGGCCGCGGCGGCCGAGGTGTCCAAGCGCACGGTGTACAACCACTTTCCCAGCAAGGACGAGCTGTTCGGCGCCATCCTGGACCACCTGTGGGACCGCAGCCATTCGCTGCCCGACGTGGCCTACGACGCACACCAGCCGCTGCGCGCGCAGTTGCTGGCGGTGCTGGACCAGAAGATGGAGCTGCTGAACGACGCGAGCTTCATCGACCTGTCGCGCGTGGCAATGGCCGAGATGATGCACACCCCCGAGCGCGCCCGGGCCATGGTGGCGCGCCTGTCCGAAAAGGAGGAGGGCCTGCCCCGCTGGATCCGCGCAGCCCAGCAGGACGGCGCACTGCGCGCGGGCGTGGACCCGCAGTACGCCGCCCACCAGCTGCACGGCATGGTCAAGTCCTTCGCCTTCTGGCCCCAGCTGGCCATGGGCGGCGCGCCGCTCACCGCGCCCGAGCAGCAGCAGGTACTGGGCGATGCGGTGGACATGTTCCTGGGCTTTTATGCAGTGCCGCGCCAGGGCACGGCCGCCGCGTGACAGAGCGCACGTGATCGCGCCTTGGTCCCGCTGTGACCACGCCTGGCAGATACCGCCAGACGGTACGCTCGCCGCTCCACCGGTCTCTTCACTCCATTCACCCACAGCGCCGCCATGCCCCTCGCCCCCTACCTCGATACCTTCCCCACCGTCGATACCGGCGTCTTCGTGCACGACTCCGCCCAGGTCATCGGCGATGTCACCCTGGGCCGCGACAGCTCGGTGTGGTGCAACGCGGTGCTGCGCGGCGACGTGAACCGCATCGTGGTGGGCGAATGCAGCAATGTGCAGGACCTGACCATGGGCCATGTGTCGCACCGCAATCCAGCCAAGCCCGAGGGCTCACCGCTCGTCATCGGCAACTACGTGACCATCGGCCATTCGGTCATCCTGCACGGCTGCCGCATCGGCGACGAGTGCCTGATCGGCATGGGCTCGATCGTCATGGACGACGCGGTGATCGAAGACCGCGTGATGTTGGGTGCTGGCAGCCTGGTCTCGCCCGGCAAGGTGCTGGAAAGCGGCTATCTCTACATCGGCCGGCCCGCGGTGCGCCAGCGTGCGCTGACCGAGGTTGAGATCGCGTACCTCAAATACTCGGCCGAGCACTATGTGCGGGTGAAGAACAACTACCTTGCGGGCGGCACCGCGATGGGGACCTAGCCACCGGACGGACAGGGTCCCGCCGCCCAGGCGCCCCCGCGGGTCCACACGCATCACGATGCCCGCACCAGCCAGCGTTGCCGCTGGCCAGCCCGTTCCGCGATCGCATCGCGATGTGTGCACCCAGCCAATGTCTTTCGCCTGCGCCGATAATCGGCATCCGCCCCATGGCGGCCCCCACCATGCCTGCCGCCGCCCTCTCCCCCACCAGCACGCGCGTGCTCGCCGTCATCCCGCCGATGACGCAGCTGAACACGCCCTATCCGTCCACCGCGTACCTCACGGGCTTTCTGCGCTCGCGCGGCATCACCGCGTTCCAGGAAGACCTGGCGCTGGCCCTGGTGCTGCGGCTTCTGTCGCCCGACGGCCTGAAGGACGTGGCGGCGCGCGTGGCGGCCCTACCTGCCAAGCAGCGCAGCCCGGCCGTGCAGTCGTTTGCCGCGCAGCAGGACCGCTACCTGGCCACCATCGGCCCGGCCATTGCCTTTTTGCAAGGCCGCGACAGCACGCTGGCGCACCGCATCGCCGGGCGGCACTACCTGCCCGAGGGGCCGCGCTTTGCGACGCTGGACGTGTACGTGGACGACGAAGGCGGCGACCCGCTGGGCTGGGCGTTCGGTGCGCTGGGACTGCACGACAAGGCCAAGCACCTGGCCACGCTGTACCTGAACGACCTGGCCGATGTGCTGCGCGACGCGGTGGACGAGCGCTTCGAGTTCGTGCGCTACGCCGAGTCGCTCGCGGGCAGCCAGCCCACGTTCGACCCGCTGGCCACGGCGCTGGCCGCACCGCCCACGCTGGTGGATGACCTGCTGGTGCAGCTTACGCACGAGGCCATCGAGCGCCACCAGCCCACGGTGGTGCTGCTGTCGGTACCGTTTCCAGGGTCCGTGTACGCGGCGTTTCGCATCGCGCAGGCCGTCAAGGCCCGCTGGCCGCACATCGCCACGGTGCTGGGCGGCGGCTTCGTGAACACCGAGCTGCGCGAGCTGGCCGACCCGCGCGTGTTCGACCATATCGACTTCGTGACGCTGGACGCGGGCGAGCGCCCGCTGCTGGCGCTGCTGGAGCACCTGCAGGGCCAGCGCGGCCGCCAGCGCCTGGTGCGCACCTTCGTGCGCAACGACGGCGAGGGCGGCGATGGCGCGGTGCAGTACATCAACATGATGGAAGCCGACGTGGCCTTCGCCGAAGTGGGCACGCCCACCTGGGACGGCCTGCCGCTGGACCGTTATCTGTCGCTGCTGGACATGCTCAACCCCATGCACCGGCTGTGGAGCGACGGGCGCTGGAACAAGCTCACCGTGGCGCACGGCTGCTACTGGAAGAAGTGCAGCTTCTGCGACGTGAGCCTGGACTACATCAGCCGCTACGAGGGCGCGAGCGCCGAGGTGCTGGCCGACCGCATCGAGGCCATCGTCCGCGAGACGGGGCAGACGGGCTTTCACTTCGTGGACGAGGCCGCGCCGCCCAAGGCCCTGAAGGCCCTGTCGACCGAGCTGATCGCGCGCAACGCCGGCATCAGCTGGTGGGGCAATGTGCGGTTCGAAAAAACCTTCACGCCCGACCTGGCCGAGCTCATGGCCGACAGCGGCTGCATCGCCATATCGGGCGGCCTGGAAGTCGCATCCGACCGGCTGCTGCAGCTGATGAAAAAAGGCGTGTCGGTGGACCAGGTGGCGCGCGTGACCAAGGCCTTCACCGACGCAGGCATCCTGGTGCATGCGTACCTGATGTACGGCTTTCCGACGCAGACCGTGCAGGACACGGTGGACGCGCTCGAATACGTGCGCCAGCTGTTCGCCAACGGCTGCATCCAGAGCGGGTTCTTCCACCGCTTTGCGTGCACGGTGCACTCACCCGTCGGCAAGAACCCCGAAGAGTACGGCGTGACGCTGGCACCTTTGCCGCCGGGCGACTTTGCGAAGAACGACGTGGCCTTCATCGACCCCACGGGCGTGGACCACGATGCGCTGGGCGCGGGCCTCAAGAAGGCGATCTACAACTACATGCACGGCATCGGGGTGGAAGAGGACGTGCGCATGTGGTTCCCGTTCAAGGTGCCCAAGACGACGGTAAAGCGGGATCGGATCGAGCGGGCGCTGCGGGAGCGGGGCTAAATCAGGTTCAGGGGCTTGCGGTGTGGGTCCGCCAACAACCGCAGCTCTGACAGATGCAGGGCTTCGTTCAGCCGGCCGCTACTGTTGAGCGCGTCCCGCACGGCCTGCCAGCCAGCATCGGTCTCTGCGATGGCGGCTTGCCTGCCGTCCGCCAGCGTGCCCAGCAGAACCCAGGTTTCACCGATCAAGGCGTCGTGCGAGAGCAGATCGAGCCGAAGCAGTTGGGGCATGAGCTCAGACGACAGAGGTAGCATTGTTGGGCTGGCAACAACACCTGCGCGCGTGCGGCGCCGCGCCATGGCGTCGAGAAAATAACGGTTTATCCGGTCAACCCAGCCCATAGCCCCACGCCCATTCCATTCGGGTTCGAGAATCAAAGGTCGTCGCGTCCACTGCTTCAAAAATCTACCAAGCAGCTTGGTTTCTTTGCCCGTGGAATCCGGATGGCAGGGCAAGGCGTTCAAAGCCGTCAGGTGCACACCGACTAGAAAAATGATCACACGATACGCTTTGCCACTGGCCGTTTTGACACTGCTGGTTGCCGTTTTCTACAACAGCATTTTCAGCGGTATCAACTCGATAGACATCGGCTCTTTCCAAACGGAAAGTCCGGCCACGTGCCAGCCGTCGGACATTAATCTTGACCCTGCGCGCATCGAGAATTTCTTCCGCCGTGCGGCAGTCGTCAGCAGCCGCGCCATCCACGACGAGCATGACCTCGCACCTTGCTACGTTCAAGGCACGCTGGTTCAGTCGCTGCAGCAGTGCCGCTGGACGATCAGACCGGGGGGAATCGGCACACTGACGTGCGGTACGGATTTCAAGTTCCTGGTGTGCACGCAGTGCAACAGCGACAAGCAGCAGGAATAACCCAAGCGCTACCCCCAGCGCTACAGCCACCATCCAAGCCACCACTCGGCAGGTTGCACCCCTGCACCCAAGGCAGTGCATTGGTCAATTAACGATAAAAAACCGGCCCTACCGCTCGTCTGTACTGCGCTAGCAGCTATTGAATTTGCAGCACCTCAGCGTCAGGCTCTCACTTCTGCTTCTGGTATGCGTTGTGCGCAGGCACCCCGCGGTCCGTGTCCTGCAGCCCGCGTTTGACATCCTTGTACGCCTGCTCGATCTCCGGATGGCGTTCGCCGTCGGTCATGTCGGTGGACTGGTCGCGTTCGTGGGGCAGGCGGGCTTCGGGGCCGCCCAGGTCTTCGGGGCCGCTGCCGGGCTGCTCTGTCGGGTTGGTGGTGTTCGTGCGGCGCTCGGTGCGGGCCGGCACGGGGGCGGATGGGGTGACGTCTTTTTCTTGGCTAGGGGATTGGGCCATGGAGCCTCCGGATACTGGTGGGCGTCGCGCTGCGACGGGGCGGCCTGAGAGGCCGATGCACCATGCTATGCAGCGCAATCGCGCGCCCATGTAGGCGGGTGCGCCCACCCGGCGCGGGGCGGTGACCGATCTGCGGCCCGCGCGGCATGCGACACTACTGTATGTCTCAACAGGTGTGGGCCGCGCAGGCCCTTGAAACGTTCGATGCGGTGGTGCAGGCCACCCCGGGTTTTCGCAGCCGCCACGGCCAGCGGCGCATGGCCGAGCAGGTGGCGCACACATTCAGCTCCGCCACGCTGGGCAAGGTGGACAGCGAAGACGGCGACGCCGCCGCGCCCACGCGCGCCATCGCGGTGATCCAGGCCGGCACGGGCGTGGGCAAGTCGCTGGCCTACTGCGCCCCCGCCATTGCACTGGCGCTGTCGCGCGGCACGCGGGTGCTGATCTCCACCGCCACCGTGGCGCTGCAGGAGCAGTTGGTCAACAAGGACCTGCCCGCGCTGGCCGCGCTCATGCCCCAGCCCTTCAAGTTCGCGCTGGCCAAGGGGCGCGGGCGCTATGTGTGCAAGCTCAAGCTCGACCGCCTGGCGGGCACAGGCGAGGCCGAGGACGAATCCGACGACGACGATCTGTTTGCCGAAGAAGAAGCCGCCGCCCGCGCCAAGCGCCCGCGGCAGGAGACCGAGGCGCGCATCCAGTTCTACGGTGCCATGGCGCAGACCCTGGCCAAGGGCGCGTGGGACGGCGACCGCGACAGCCTGGAGACCCCGCCCGAGCCCGAGGTGTGGAGCCCCGTGGCGGCCGAGGGCGCATCGTGCACCGGCAAGCACTGCCCCGCCTTCAGCCAGTGCACCTACTACGACAAGCGCAAGGAGCTGGTGGGCGCGCAAGTCATCGTGGCCAACCACGACCTGCTGCTGTCGTCGCTGGGCGCGCGCGTGCTGCCCGAGCTGGACAACTGCCTGCTGGTGCTGGACGAAGCCCACCACCTGCCCGCCACAGCGCTGCAGCAGTTCGCGTGCAGCATGGACATGTCGCGCCTGACCTGGATCGACCGCCTCTCCAGCCGGGGCCTGCGCATCGGTGCGCTGCTGGAGGTCGAAGAGATTGCCGACATCCCGCGCCACGCGGCGCAGCTGCGCCAGACGCTGCAGGACCTGGCGCGCATCGTGATGGACGTGTACGGCGCGGCGCTCAAGAGCCAGAAGGACACCTGGGGCCCGGCGCGCGTGCGGGTGCCGCGCGGCGAGCTGCCCGAGCCGCTCATCGCACCGCTGGGCCTGCTGGCCGCCAGCGCCGACGGGTTTCTCGAGGCCCTGCGCGCCATCAGCAAGGCCCTGCGGGCCGAAATGCGCGACAAGCCGGAAGAGGCCAAGCGCCTGTCCACGCTGTACGCGCAGATCGGCATGCTCGCGCCGCGGCTGGAAGAGCTGCACGCCACCGCGCAGCTGCTGCTGCAGGATGCTCCGCCGGGCGCCGACCGCAGCTTCGTGCCGGCCGCCAAGTGGTTCACGCTGGAGGTCGACGGCGACTTCATCGTGGTCAAGGGGCACGCCAGCCCCATCCTGCCGGGCACCACGCTGCGCAACCACCTGTGGAACGCGGTGCGCGGCGCGGTGCTCACGTCGGCCACGCTCAACAGCTGCGGCAATTTCGACTTCTTCCTGCGCGAAGCGGGCCTGCACGGCGACGAGACCACGACCACGCTGGAGGTGCCGAGCCCCTTCAACTACGCCGCGCAGGGCACGCTGATCGCGGCCGAGACGCGCGCCGACCCCAAGAACGCCGCGCAGTTCACGGCCGAGATGGTCGATGCGCTGCTGCACGACATCGCCCGCGTGGAATACGGCGCGCTGGTGCTGTTCACCTCGCGCGAACAGATGCGCCAGGCCGTGGATGCGCTGCCCACCGCCATGCGCAGCGTGGTGCTGGTGCAGAACGCGCTGCCGCGCACGCAGCTGCTCAAGCGCCACCGCGAGCGGGTGGAGAACGGCGAGCCCTCGGTCATCTTCGGCATGCAGTCCTTCGGTGAAGGGCTGGATTTGCCCGGGCGGCTGTGCGAGTCGGTGTTCATCACCAAGCTGCCGTTCGCCCCGCCCGACGACCCCGTGGGCGAAGCCCGCGCCGAATGGCTGCGCGCCGTGGGGCGCGACCCGTTCAGCGAACTGGTGGTGCCCGCCACCGCCATCCGCCTGGCGCAATGGGTGGGACGCGCCATCCGCACCGAAGACGACCAGGCCCACGTGTACTGCTACGACAAGCGCCTGATGCGTACGAGCTACGGCCAGCGCCTGCTCAAGGGCCTGCCGCCCTTTGCACTGCAGCAGCGTGCACCGCTGTAGCGCCAACGGCCCCGACGACCATCCACCGATTCCCTGACCTGATACCCCGATGCCCCACACCACCCCCGCCTGCCCCCAATGTGGCCAGGAGAACACCTACCCCGACGCCAGCCTGTACGTGTGCCCCGACTGCGGGCTGGAGTGGCCCCAGGCCGCTGCAGCCACCGACGAAGAGGCTGCGGACGCAGGCGACGCCACCGTGCGCGATGCCAACGGCAACCCCCTGGCCGACGGTGATGCGGTGATCCTGGTGAAGGACCTCAAGGTGAAGGGCTCGTCATCGACGCTCAAGAAGGGCACCAAGATCAAGAGCATCCGCCTGGTGGACGGTGCCGACGGCCACAACGTGGACTGCAAGACGGACCTGGGCAGCATGCTGCTGAAGTCCGAGTTTCTGAAGAAGGCGTGAGCCCCAGTGCAACGCAGCACCGCGGCAGTGAAGGTGGTGGAGGGCGACCTGCTGGACCAGCACGCCGACGTGATCGTCAATGCCTGGAACCGCAACATCATCCCGTGGTGGTTGCTGCTGCCGCAGGGCGTCTCGGGCGCGATCAAGCGGCGGGCCGGGTACCAGCCGTTTCGCGAGCTGGCCCGCCATGGCCCCATACCGCTGGGCGGTGCCGTGCTGACGGGGGCAGGCCGGCTGCCCCACCAGGGCATCATCCACGTGGCGGGTATCAGCCTGTGGTGGGTGTCGTCGCAGCGCTCCATCCAGCAGTCGGTGCTGTCGGCCATGGCGTTGGTTCAGCAGCATGGCTTCGGGTCGGTGGCGTTTCCGATCATCGGCGGCGGGACCGGCGGCACCCGCGCAGACCAGGCGCTGCAGTGGATGCTGCAGAGTCTTGAGAGCGTGGATTACGCGGCTGCAGTGACCATCGTGAAGTACACCGCGCGGCGCTGACGCGGGGCTGCGGCGCATGTCAGACAAGCGCCCACGCACAGGCGGGCAGGCAGACGACGCCGGGCACACGCCAACGGGCCGACAGTCGCTTCATACCTCATCGCACTGGAGCCCTTTCATGCCTAGCAACAGCACACCCGCCCACGACACCCTGTGGAAACTCATCAAGGACATCCGCTTCGGGATGCTCACCCACCGCACCGCGTCGGGCATGCTGCACGCACACCCGCTCACCACGCAAAACCGCAGCATCGATGAGCACAACGAGCTGTACTTCTTCATCTCCAAGTCCGGCGAGCTGTACGAGCGCCTGCTGACCGATGGCGAAGTCAACGTGTCCTATGCCGACCCCGGCGACGACAGCTATGTCTCCCTGTCGGGCCAGGCCCGCTTCATCGACGACCTGGCGCAAAAGGAAGCGCTGTGGTCGCCCATGGCCAAGGCCTGGTTTCCGGGCGGCTACAACGATGCCGACCTGGCCCTGCTGGCCGTGCGCATCCGCCACGCCGAGTACTGGGACGTCAAGGAAAGCAAGATGGTCCAGCTGTTCAAGATGGCCAAGGCGGCCGTCACCGGCGAGCCCCCGCGCGAGCTGGGCGAGCACAAGGAACTGACCCTGTCCTGATCCGCAGGCGCTGCCGCACCGCCGGCGCGCCACCCCTGCACACCCACATCCAGCACCGACACCCAGGAGGCTTTATGAGCAGCAAGGAAAACCGCCGTGACGATGGCGACATGAGTACCGACGCCGATCGCACCACCCAGGACAACGAAGGCTCCGGCAAGGTCGCCCAGGCCCACAACAGCACCGGCGACAAACCCGCTACGCAGCTGAACCAGGGCCGCCGCTCCCCCGAGAGCCGCCACGACCGCGACGCCCACATCGGCAGCGGCAACCAGGTGCAGTCGCGCCGGGGTGCCGCAGGCAGCACCGGTGGCGGCGGCAGCCGCGGCGCGGGCTGAGGCGGCGCAGCGCAGCGCTCCACATCCGGGTTTCCATGGCCCGCTACGAAAAGAGCCTCCGGGCTCTTTTTTATTTGGGGACGAGCTCTTGAAAAGATGTCGAAGCCATCCAAATGACATCCATAAACCATCCAATAAACATCCATTTGGATGGTAACTCAACGACCGAGAGTACCATGGCATCCACCCCACCTGCACCCGTGGCCGTGCGCGGCAAAGTCCCCGATTCGGAAAAAATCACCATCAACCTGGGGTTCGTGGACCTGGGCCACATCGACCTGCTGGTGTCCGAAGGCTTTTATGCCAACCGCACGGACTTCATCCGCACGGCCATCCGCAACCAGCTGACCGCCCAGGGCGACGCCGTGCGGCAGGTGGTGGCCCGCAAGATGCTTGTGCTCGGTCTGCAGCGATTCGGCCGCGCCGAGCTGGAAGCCGTGCAGGCGGCAGGGCAGGTGCTGGAGATCCGCGTGCTGGGCCTTGTCAGCATCGATAACGACGTACCCGCCCCGCTGGCGGAGGCCACCATCGCCTCCGTCACGGTGCTGGGTGCCTTTCATGCCAGCACCGCCGTCAAGGCGGCGCTGGCCGGGCGCATCCACTGACGGCAGCGCCGCCCACCCCACAACCCCAAGGAACCCCGATGGACTGGAACCACAAACTCAAGCAACTGATGGGTGAAGCCACCCAGCTGGTGCGCACCGGCCATCTGGCGGATGCCACCCGGGCCATTCAACAGGCGCTGGGCCAACCAGCGACGGCGCCTGCCGCGGCGCAAGGCACCCCTGGCACACCGAATGCCCCCGCCCCCAGCACCACCGCGGGGCAGCCGCCAGCGCCCGGTGCCAGCTTTCGCACCGCCACGCCGTGGCGCACCGGCGTGGCGCAGGATGTGGAAGACGCCGTGGTCATCGAGCGAGAGACCCGCCCCGGCGAGGGCCGCGCCGCCACCGACCACACAGGCCACCAGAGCGCGAGCACCGGGCAAGCCAGCCCAGCCAGCGCTCCATCCACTGCGCACTTTGCAACGCCCTCGGGCCCCTCAAAGGCTGGACCGGCGCGCAACTCCGCCAGCGCCGAGGCACCGGGCAGCGTCACCCGCGTGGCCTTCAGCCACCCCGGCGCGCCGCACAACCTGCACCACTACCACCTGTACGTGCCGCCCGGCGCGGCCACCGGCACGCCCATGCCCCTGGTGCTGATGCTGCATGGCTGTACACAAAACCCCACGGACTTTGCCACCGGCACCGGCATGAACCACGCTGCCGCACCCGCCAACGCACTGGTGCTGTACCCCGCGCAGCCGAACAGCGCCAACCCCAACGGCTGCTGGAACTGGTTCCGCCCCGAAGACCAGCGCCGCGGCAGCGGCGAGCCCGCACTGCTGGTGGCCATGGTGCGCGACGTGATGGCACGCCACCCGGTGGACGCGGCGCGTGTTTACGTCGCTGGCCTGTCGGCCGGCGGCGCCATGGCCGCCTTGCTGGGCCGCGAGTACCCCGACGTGTTCGCCGCCATGGGCGTGCACTCGGGCCTCTCGGCCGGCGCCGCACACAACGTGATGGGCGCACTGTCGGCCATGAAGACGGGCGCCAAGCCCAACCCCCGCGGCACCGCGGCGGCAGCACCGGGCCAGCCGGTCACACCGGTGATCGTCTTCCATGGCGATGCCGACCCCACGGTCAGTGCGCGCAATGGCGAGCAGGTGGTGCAAGCCGCACTGGGCGCCGTGGCTGGCGGTGCCGCGGCGTTGGACACCAGCGTGCAGCCAGGCCGGTCTGCCAGCGGGCAGGGCTACACGCGCACCGTGCACCGCCGCCGTGCGACGACCAGGGATGGCGCAGGGGGTACCGGCGCAGTGATCGCAGAGCACTGGGTGCTGCACGGCGCGGGCCACGCCTGGGCCGGCGGCAACGCGCAGGGCAGCCACACCGATCCGCGCGGGGTGGATGCCACGGGCGAGATGCTGCGGTTCTTTCTGGAGCAGCGGCTCGCGCCCCAGGGTTGACACCGGGGCACATGCCCCGGGTGCGAGAGCGCGCGCCGCGTCTTGGCGACGGGCTGCAGCTGCCTCAATAGGTCACGGTGATGTTGGCATTCCGGGCGCCGACCCTGACATGCTCGGATTCCAGATCACTCTTGAGAACGTTCTTGGTTCCGCCAGCAAGGACGGTGAATGGATTGCCATAACCGGCTGATCCCTTGATGGCGCTGCTGTAGTTGCCGGAGCCGGCTGGATGCTGGTAGTCCACATGCACGCTGGCCTGGGCGACAGGGGCGGCAATGCGCATGCCGGTGGAATTGCCAAGATCGATCTCCCGAGTGGAGTCTTGGGCGATGTTGACGGTAATAGGCATAGAGGATCTCCTGGAAGTTGAGGAAAGCCCGGCGACGTGCCAGGCCCGGAGAGCCAATGTAGGCAGGCGAGATCGGAATGGCGATGACAAGCGATTACACGGCGCCACGCCGGGCCCAGCACAAAGCCGCACTCCAGACATCCGGGGGTTAGGCACAAAGCACGCATGGGCTGGCGGAACGTGTAGCCAGCACGGGGGCACAATCCTTCCTTTTCGCCTCCACCCCCATGCCCCCCATCGCCGTCATCGACTTTGAAACCACCGGCGTCTCGCCCGGCCAGGGCGCACGCGCGACCGAAGTGGCCATCGTGCTGCTGGAAAAAGGCCAGGTGGTGGACCGCTTTCAGAGCCTGATGAAAACGGGCGCGTGGATTCCGGCATTCATCACGCAACTGACCGGCATCACCAACGCCATGGTGAACGCGGCGCCCGATGCCGCAGGCGTCATGGCCGACGCGGCGCGGTTTGTGGGCGACGCGCCCATGGTGGCGCACAACGCGTCGTTCGACAGCAAGTTCTGGCAGGCAGAATTGGCACTCGCTGGCGTGGCCGCACCGCACCCGTTCGCGTGCACGGTGCTGCTGTCGCGGCGCCTGTATCCCCAGGCGCCCAGCCACAAGCTCGGGACGCTGGTGGACTACCACGGCCTGCCGCGCACCGGCCAGGCCCACCGGGCGCTCGCCGATGCCGAGATGGCCGCCGCGCTGCTGGCGCGCATCCAGTACGACCTGCGCACGCAGTGGCGCGTGGCCGAGCCGGACTACGCGCTGCTGCAGTTGGTGCAGCGCTGCGCCAAACCGGCGGTGGGCGCGCTGCTGGCGCGGCACGCGGCGCCCTGAACACATTTGCTACATATTTGATAGCTGGCAGTGCTTGACCAGAGCGCGGCAGGCGGCATTTTTAGTCATATTCCTGCCGTGCTCCAGGGGCACCCGGGCCGGGCGGCAGGCCAAATCCCGGAAAATCCGCGCTTTTGCTTTGCAACCAGACCACCGCATGACCGACAACACTCCCGCCGCCACGACCGCCACCGACCGCCCCGCACTCCCCGACCACCTGAGCGTGGACCCGCGCAGCCCGCACCACGTGGCTGCGGTGTTCCAGCATGACATCGGCATCCGCTTCAACGGCAAGGACCGCACCGATGTGGAGGAATACTGCGTCAGCGAGGGCTGGGTGAAGGTGCCTGCGGGCAAGACGGTGGACCGCAAGGGCCAACCGTTGATGATCAAGCTCAAGGGCAAGGTCGAGGCTTTCTACAAGTGACATGCTCCCGGGCAACTGCGCCGCGCTGCCCTCTGCCGCGCATTGGCCATGCCTGACGACAACGCCGCCCCCTGGGTGATCCATTGCGACGGCAGCGCCGTGCCTAACCCGGGGCGCATGGGCCTAGGTGCCGTGGTGCGCGCGCCCGATGGCACAGTGGCGCAGCAGCTGTCCGAGGCCACCACCTTCACCGGCTGCAACAACGAAGCCGAGCTGCGGGCGCTGGCCCTGGCGCTGCGCTGGCTGCAGGACCAGGATGGTGCCGCCGGCAGCGCCGTGGTGGTCTACAGCGACAGCAGCGTGCTGGTGGAGCAGCTGGGCGCCGATCGGTCCTCCAACAGCTTGCCCGTGCCGCCTATCGCCAGGCTGGCAGGCTTGTTCGATGAAGTGCGCGCGATGATGCAGGCCTGCGGCGATGTGAGCGTGCAGTGGATTCCACGCCATCGCAACGGTCAGGCCGATGCGCTGGCACGTGGCGCGCTGGGGTTGGCGCCGAAGCCGTCCACGGGGCATCACACCCGGACGAAGAAGAAACGACAGAAGCGGCGGTGAGGAGCCGGGGGCTGGCGCATGCCATCTGCACGCGCCCCTGCCTTGTTCCCTCTCCCGCAAGGGAAGAGAGCGTGAAGACAAGTCCCGCGTGACACGTTCTGTGTGCGAAACCCCAGGCCCCCTCAATCCAGCCCCAGCGCCTCCCGGTACGCCGTGATCCTCGGCAGCAGCACCTGGCGGCGTGCCAGGCTGTCGGGCGGCCAGTGGGTGTCGCGCTCGTAGTACTCAGGCACGGCGGGAGTGCCGGGCGGCAGCACCACCCAGGGCTGTTTGGACTGGGTGTAGATGTGGATGTCGGGCGGCAACAGGTCGGGCGCGTCCAGCGTGCCCACGCGCACAAAGGCCACCAGCGGGCCCGCGCCGGAGTAATGACTCCACACCGCCACGCGGCAGTGCGGGCAGCGCGCGATCTTCTGGCCGAAGCCGCTGTCCGACGGTGTGTCCACCAGATCGACCGCGCCCACCTGCAGCGCCATGCGGTCGGACTCGATCATGGCGTTCAGCGCAAACGACGCACCACTCTCGCGCTGGCACCAGCGGCAGTGGCAGCAGTGCACGAACAGCGGTGCGGTGAGCATGCGGTAGCGGACGTGTCGGCAGGCGCAGCCGCCTTCCAGGGGGAACGACGCGGTGTCGGAGTGTGTCATGGCGCAGCGATGATGGGGTGGCCCGGGATGGCCCCATTCTGGCGAAAACGCGCCACAAAATCACGCGCTACCCGCACCCGCTGCCACGACGGCCGCTGAGCGCCTGCGAGGCGCGTTAGAGCGCGGGTGGATGGGCGCATGCGGCGCGACGCCTGTCAGCCACCCGCGCGCGCCAGCAGCAGGGCCTTCTCCTGCGCGTTGCGCGTGAGGCCCGCTGCACGCTCGAATTCCACACGCGCCTCGGCCACGCGGCCCAGCTTGGCCAGCAGGTCGCCGCGCACGCTGGGCAGCCAGTGGTACTGGGCCAGCACAGGGTTAGCCGCGATGTCGTCCACCAGGCGCAGCGCCGCCGCCGGGCCTTCGGCCATGCCCACGGCCACGGCGCGGTTCAGCGCCACGACGGGCGAGGGCGCCACCTGCACCAGCGCGTCGTACAGCGCCACGATGTGGGCCCAGTCGGTGTCCTCGGCGCGCCGGGCGCGCGCATGGCACGCAGCGATGGCGCCCTGCAGGGCGTAGGGCCCCCAGGCAAGGCCTGCGCGCGCCAGCTGTTCGGCCTTGTCCAGGGCGGCCAGGCCCCGGCGCACCAGCAGCTGGTCCCACCGCGCGCGGTCCTGGTCCATCAGCAGCACGGGTTTGCCTTCGCCATCGGTGCGTGCGGGCAGGCGCGAGGCCTGGATCTCCAGCAGCGCCACCAGGCCCTGCACCTCGGGCTCGTCGGGCACCAGGCTGGCCAGCACGCGCACCAGGCGCTGGGCCTCACCGCACAGCGCGGGGCGCATCCAGTCGTCGCCCGCCGTGGCGGCATAGCCTTCGTTGAAGACCAGGTAGATGACTTCCAGCACCGAGGCCAGGCGCGGCGCGCGCTCGGCCTCGCCGGGTACCTCGAAGGGCACGTGGGCGGCCGACAGGCTGCGCTTGGCCCGCACGATGCGCTGCGCGACCGTGGGCTCGGGCACCAGAAACGCCCGTGCGATCTCGGCCGTGGTCAGGCCCCCCAGCAGCCGCAGCGTGAGCGCCACGCGCGCCTCGGTGGGCAGCACCGGGTGGCAGGCGGTGAAGATGAGGCGCAGCAGGTCGTCGCCGATATCGTCCTGCTGCGCGGCGACCAGCATGTCCACCACGTCGGGTGCGTACTGGGCTTCGAGCGCCTCCAGGTCCTTGCCCAGCGCCTCGTGCTCGCGCGCGTGCAGGGCCTGCTGGCGCAGGTGGTCGATGGCGCGGCGCTTGGCCGTGGTCATGAGCCATGCCGCCGGGTTGGCGGGCAGGCCGGTGGCGGGCCAGTGCTCCAGCGCGGCCACCAGCGCGTCCTGCGCCAGCTCTTCGGCCCGCCCCACGTCGCGCGTCATGCGCGCCACGCTGGCGATGACGCGGGCGGCCTCGATGCGCCAGACGGCATCGATGGTGCGGTGCAGGGCATCGGCATCGGGACTGCGGGGGTCGTGCATCGGTGGCCTCGGTGAACGCTCAGCCCAGCGCCTTGCTGGCATCCACCATGTGCACGAATTCCCAGCTGTGGCCATCGAGGTCGTCAAAACTGCGCGAGTACATGAAGCCCAGGTCCTGCCCCGGGCGGGGCGAGGTGCCGCCGGCCGCCACAGCCTTGGCCACCAGGGCGTCGACCTCTTCGCGGCTATCGCACGAGAAGCACAGCAGCACTTCCGACGTGGTGCGCGCATCGGCGATCGCCTTGCTGGTGAAGGTCTGGTAGAAGTCCTTGACCAGCAGCATCACAAAAAGATTCTCGCCCACCACCAGGCAGGCACCCTGTTCGTTGGTGAAGTCGGGGTTGAACTCATAGCCCAGGGCGCGAAAAAACGCCTGCGAGCGGGCCATGTTCTCGATGGGCAGGTTCACGAAGATTTGTTGGTGCATGAGAGGTTCCTGAAGGGGTGTGAAGGTAAAGGGAAACGAAAGCTTTGGCAAAGGGGTGGCGGGTTTCACGCTGCGGGTTGGCCCAGCGCCACGGCCTGCAGGTTGGCCAGGCCGTCCTCGAAGTCCTGCCCCACCATGCGGTCCATGTTGAAGACCAGGTGCGCGATCTTGGCGAGGTAGGGCACGGGGCCCTGCATGGCCCAGGTGACGCGGGTGGCGCCCGCGCCTTCGGGCTGCAGCGTGAACTCGACCTGGTTGTGGGCTTCGAAGGGCTTGACGAAGTCGAGCTTCATGCCCACGCGGCGGGGCGCCGATGCCTCCACGATCTCCATGCTGCCGGTGCCCACCTTGTCGCCCTGCCAGGCGTAGCGCGCGCCGGGGCCGGCGGTGGTGGCGCTGTACTCACCCTGGATGGCGGGGTCCTTGCGTTCGTATGGATTCCAGGTGTTGAACTGGCGCAGGTCCTGGATGAGTGCGTAGACGCGCTCGGGCGGGGCGGTGATCACACGGCTGCGTTCCACGCGGAAGGTGTCGGGGCGGGTGGCAGCGTAGGCCAGCAGCAGCGCCAGGGCGGCGAGCAGCACGAGGGCGATGGTCTTGATCATGGTGATGGCTCCGGGGCAGGCGGGGCGTGTCAGCCGCGGGCTTCTAGTTCGCGAAAGTGCTCCACGCCCTGCACGGCGGCGAAGTCCTCCATCTCGTACAGGGGGCGCACCTCGATCTCGGCCGCCAGGCCCTCGCCGCGGGGGTTGGGAAAGCGGCGCGTCCATTCCAGCGCCTCGTCGCGGTTGCGCACCTGGATCAGCGTGTACCCGGTGATGAGCTCCTTGGTCTCGGTGAACGGGCCGTCGGTGACGGTCCGTGCACCGGCGGCACCGTAGTGCACGCGCCAGCCCTGCGCGCTGGGTTGGAGGCCGCTGCCGTCCAGCAGCACGCCGGCCTGCGCCAGCTCCTCGTGGTAGCGGGCCATGGCGGCCATCAGGGGTTCAGTGGGCATGTCGCCGCGCTCGGACTCGGCGGTGGCTTTCACGATGATCATGAATCGCATGGGGTTCTCCTGGCAAGGGTTCGGGGTGCGGGCCGCAGCGAATGGCCGGCCTTCATCTGCACGACGAACGAACCTGCGCCAGATCGACACGCTGTCGGCAGATTGCGGGTTTCTACGTAGAAAAAAACTCTGCGCGCCCCTGCGCAAGGGGCTGCTGTGGCGTATCTGCCAAGCCGTGCAAATGGTTACCGGCCGCACCTGGATGCATCGTTAGGATGCCCCGCGAGGGACCCCCACCAACAATGACCAGCGACAGCAACAACAACGACACCGAACCGACACCCCCGTGGCTGGCCAGCATTCCGCTGGAACCCAGCCACCAGACCCTGGCAGTGCTCATCGTCCACCCGGGCCGGGCGGTGGTGCCGCCCGAGGGCTTGGCCGAGGTGCTGCGTTTCTGGGCCGACGGCCGCGGAGGATGGATCGGCGCGGCCCGGGCCGCCCACGGGCTGTGGGGCTATATCGACGGTGAGGGCCGCTGGCGCGTGCCGCCCACGCTGCACAACGCCCGCAGCTTTTCCGAAGACGGCCTGGCGCGCTTTTGCGATGGCGGGCGCTGGGGCTTCATCGACCTGACCGGCGCGGTGGTCATCCCGCCTGCCTTCGACAATGCCCAGCCGTTTCGCCACGGCTTGAGCGCGGTGCAGGTGGGGCCGGATGCCTGGCGCATCATCAACCGCACCGGCCGCACCACCTGCGACGAGGTCTTTCATGAGCTGGGCGCTTTCGGTGCCAACGGCCTGGCGCGCGCCACGCTGTGGAAGAAGTCCCGCAACGAGCGCACCCACGGCTTCGTGGACGGCACGGGCCGCTGGGTGATCGAGCCGCGCTTTCGCGACGCGCGGCCCTTTGGCGAGTCGGCCACGACCGCGGCCACGCTGGACGGAGACCTCTACGGCCTCATCGACGCCAAGGGCCACTGTGTGCTGCAGCCGCGCTACCCGCGCATCGACGCCTTCAACGCCGAGGGCCTGGCCTTCTTCGACGAACCCAACGCCTGGGACAACGGCCACGGCTACCTCAATGAACGCGGCAAGGTGGTGGTCAAGGGCGGGCGCCACCTCTCGCCGCGCATGGCGTGCGGCGTGGCCGCCAACAGCTACGATGGCACGAGCTTCCTCATGGCGGACGGCACGCCGCTTCCCACCCCGCCGCTGAGCTACGGCACGGATTTTTCGACCGAGAGCTGCTATGCCGTGGCACGCACCGCCGCCGCCCGCAGCGGTGCCACCGCCCCGGCGCACTGGGGCCTGCTGCACCCCGAGGGCCGCTTCGTGCCCGCGCCCGAGCACCTGCTGGAGCCGCTGACCGATGGCGACGGCTGGATGGTGGCGCACCCGCCGGACACGCCGCTGGTGCCTTTTCTCACGCGCGACGGGCAGCTGGCCTTCATCGACGGCGAAGGGGCCATCACCTGGCGCGCCCACTACGACGGGCAGCAGGTGGCGCTGCTCGATGCAGCCGGCACACCGCTGTGGCGCAGCGGCGTGCGCGAGAACTGCTGGCCCCCGGGCCCGTTCTTCAACGCGCCGCTGACCGACCACCTCGAAAACCTGGAAACGCTGGACGGCATCGTGCCCCTGGCACTGGACCTGCTGGCCGACGCGGAGGCGCGGCTGCACCGACTGGCCGCGGGCGATGCACTCGCGCCCGACGGGCCCGTGGACGGTGAGGACGGCGATGGCGACGACGGTGATTCCGACGAAGACCAGGAGCCCGGCCAGGTACAGGCCGACCGCACGGTGGTCGTGCGCCGCGTGATGCGCGCCTACCTGAGCGAGTCGCACAACGGGCCGTACGAATTCCTGTGCACCGACCTCAACCGCGCGGTCGACGAAGCCCGCGTGGCCATGGTGCAGCAGCTGACCGAGCGCCTGGGCGCCGCCGACCCCAACCCGGAGCACGCCGCCCCGTGGCACCGCCGGGGCGAGTACACCCAGGCCTGGCCCGTGGCGCTGGCCAAGCCGCTGCCGGGCGACAGCGGCGCGCTGCACGAAGCGCGCGAACAATGGCTCACGCTGTACAAGCACTCGGACTCCGGCGACGGCGACGTGTGGTGGGAGCTGTGGCTCATGGCCGCGCCCAGCATCGATGCGCTGCAGCTGGCGCAGCGCACCCGCACGGCAGCCCCCGCCACGCCGGTCGCGCTGCCCGCCCAGAGCGACATGCGTAAAGGCCCGGCCAGCGATGGCCCGGCGCTACCGCACAGCCAGCCGCACGATGACGAGCCCGACACGCCGCGGCCCCAGACCCACGAAGACTGGCTGCGCGCTGTGCAGGACGACCGCTACGCCATCGCCCACGTGCCGGCTGAATGGCTGGACGATGCCCTGGTGGACGCCGCGCTGGCCGCGAACGTCGCGGCGCTGGAGTCCGTGCCCCCCGCCTGGCAGACGCCCGCGCGGCTCGCAGCCCTGGTGCGCCGCGGCCTGCGCGAGGCGGCGGACATCCCGCCCGAATGCATGACCGCCGAAGCGCTGGCCCTGGCCCGCAGCCTGTATGCCGGCCAGCCCGAGTGGGACTGGCGCGACGAGCGCAACAGCCGCATCCCCACCGCCTGGGACCACAACAGCCTGTGCGACGTGTGGGGCAGCCTGCTCACGCCCGAGCTGGCGCTCAAGGCCGTGCGCGCCCAGGCGCCGCTCAAGGACCTGGCGCACTGGCTGCGCACCGATGCGGTGGAGCAGGCCGCGCTGCAGGCCGACATCTACAACATCAGCTACATCGACCCGCGCAAGATAACGCCCGCACTGGCCGAGCGCGCCGTGCGGCACGACTACGGCTGCCTGATCGAGCACATTCCCGCCGACATGCTCACGCCCGCGCTGTGCCTGGCGTCGGCGCGCGCCAACGGCCTGTCGCTGGACAAGATCCCTGCGCCGCTGCGCACCACCGAGGTGTGCGTGGCCGCGCTGCAGGACCGCTGGGACATGTTCCCCGCAGTGCCCGATGCGCTGCGCGAGGCGGTGACCACGCGGCTGATCGACGACGACCTCGCGCAGGCGCGCCAGGATGGCGAGCCGCGCGAAGGCAGCCACTGGCACGTGCAGCGCGCCTGGGCGCGGCTGTGGGCCGGCGACCACGAAGGCGCGATAGGCGACGCCCGACTGGGCCAAGGCCGCGTGCGCCACGCAGAGCATGCGCACTACATCCTGGCGAGCGCCTTGCGCTCCCTGGGCCGCACGCAGGAGGCGGCGCTGGAAGCCTCGACCGTGCTGTCGCTGCAGTCGCCCTACACCGCGCAATGGGACAGCGATGAGGACACGCGCTGGCTGCAGTCCCTGGCCCAAGCCCAAGCCCAGGCCCACGCGGCCGATGACGCCACGCTGATCGCACAGCTGGTCTCCCACCCGCGCACGCTGGCCGACGTGCCGCGCGAACGCATCACCCACGCCATGGTCGATGCCGCCCTGGCGGCCGACGAAGACACGGTGCGCTTCGTGCCCAAGCGCCTGATGACGCCCGCGCGGTACGCGGCAGCCCTGCGGCAGGGCGTGAAAGCGTTCGACCAGATTCCTGCCGACATGCTGGGCGAGGACGCCTGCATTGCGCATGTGCAGGACAGCGGCTGGCGCCTGGCCGAGGTGCCGCCCGCGCTGCGCACCGTGGCGGTCTGCGCCCATGCGCTGCGCGACAGCCACAGCGCCCTGGAGCATGTGCCCGAACCCCTGCGCAGCGACGCCCAGGAAGCCGCCGCACGCCTGCCGCGCGACAGGGAGGAGGATGACGACGAGAGCCCCCGATCCAGCGGAGCCGGCCACTGGCTGAGCCGCCGCCTCGTCGAGTCCGCCCTCAAGGGCCAGGACACCGCGGCACGCCGCCTGCAGCACAAGGGCATGGTGGCCGCATTCATGGTGCAGGCCGCCGTGACCGCCCGATCCAGCGAACCGCCCACGCTGCGCGGCCTGGCCGGCTGGTTCGAGCAGCGCGCGGTGCTGGCGCTGGTGACCAACCTGCTGCTGGGCCTGGCCGCACTGGTCGGCCACACCTTCGTGTCGGTGGCCGCCTGGCGCGCCGAAGGGCCGTGGATGGGGCTGCTCACCTTTGCACTCATGGGCTTTGCCGACGCGTACTGGGCCTGGCGCTTCCTCTTTGCCACGCCCGCCAGCGCGCCGCTGGCCGTGACGGCCATCGTGGTCGTGGTGTATGTGTTCGGGTGGAGGCGTTTGTACCGGCGTGTGGGTCTGGCGTTGGCGGCGCGGGGGGAGAAAGACTGACCCTGGCACGCTCTGTGTCCGCATATCTGGACGTGGCGCCCTGGTATGACAACGGTCAAGTAAGACATTGCAACCCGCGCGTTGGGTTACACCACCGCCCGGATAATCCTTTGCGCCCCAAGCCCCAACCGATGCTCCTATGGTCTCATTGAACAACGCGCGCACGAGAATATGGCTGACTGCAGTTTGCTTTGCAGCCAGCAGCCTGGCAGAAGTGTCAGCCCAAGGCGATCAAGCTGCCGTGGCCAGGTCAGCGGGTGACACGCACCGCTCAACGGAGGTTTTTTTACGGCCTTCGACGGCGGAAATCAGCACTCCCGCAACACTACGAGCCTACCTGCGGACCAAGGACGAGGTACACCACAGCCGGTATGCGCAGCGAACCAACCGCTTTTGCTTCGTCAAGCAACCTCCCCGCAGCGACGTGGAGGGGGACACTGCCAGCCTGTGGATGATTTGGCACGAAGGCGGGGAAATTTTAGATAGCGCTGGAAGCATTGGGCCCGGAGACGATGCGGCATTGCGGGGGCGGTCTGAAGCGCTGGCCAAATCGATCCATCTGGCCACGGACGTGGTCGAGTCCAAAGAACAAATCGCTGGCAGCACCTTTCTGATAGACCGTGCCTGGGTGGACAACATTATCAATGCGTGCAAAACCACGGGCCGCACTGTCAGCATTGCACCACTTCGAAAAACCAGGCACTGACTCTCGCCTGCACGGTGCGCTACATCAGGCTCGCATCACATCAAGGAACCCACGTGCCAAGCGCGCTTCTCAAATTCACGAACAACATGACTGCGCCGAGCGTACTCACGCTGGTGGAAGGCAACACGCTCAAACTGAAACTGGAGGGGATTCCCAAAGCCTATGTGCTGAAGACTCTGGTGGACCAGACGCCCATCGTGACAACGGGCGATACCAAACACAACGCACGTGCCGATAGTTGGCAATTCGAGTTCATCGCGAAGCAGGCAGGCCTGGCGCGCATCAGCATCATCTCCAGCCAGGGCTCTTCCGCACTGTCGATCTCTCCCTCTGCCATCACGATCCGGGTGGAAGCGGCCATGAAACTCCCGCCGCTCGACACTGAAGAGGGCATGCTAGTGCGGCTCCTGCTTGCGGAAAGTCGCTCTCCCGAAAAAATGGGCAGTGCCACCGCCGAGGAAGTCAAAAAGGGCATGCAGTGGATGCGCAGGGTGATCGTCAACCGGCTGCGCAGCGACAAGCCGGAGGAGTTCATGGCCCGAGGTGCCAGCGGCATTGTCGACATCGTCAAGGCCGACGACCAAGGCTCAGTGCAGTTTCACGGCTTCAATCAATATCCTCGTCTGGAAGAAGGGATCGCAAAGAACCTAGACGACTCGCTATCGATCGCCAATGACGGAACGCATCCGAAGCGCGCGGCATATGCGCAGTTCGTACAAAGCGCAATCGATGTGGCCAACGAAGCCCTGCCCATAGACCCTTCACCCAACGGCCTGTTCGCGTGGCGGACCAGACGCGCCACCTCACCCAGCGCGGAGTTCAAGCTCTTTGCGATGGCTGCAGGAAACGATTTCTACACCCACACCCGGCTGAAGAAGAAGGACTGAGCCCGCGCTTTCGGCCCGGGCGTAGAGGCAGTCGGTGTCTGCTTTTTCCATGTGCTCAAAGCTGCTCGCTCAATGCGATAAGTCCACGGCGCCAAGTGAATCCCATGAACACCATTCACGCCAGAACCTGGCTGGCCGCAACCTGTGCTGCTCTATGCAGTGTCGCGAGCGCAGCATCAGCGGTCTCTGCCGAACAGCCTGCCGCTGCTATTCCTGAGGCAGCCATCTCCCGCCCATCGCTTGCGGAAATCAGTTCTCCTGCCGTACTTCGGGCCTATCTGCGTACCAAAGATGAAGTCCGAAACAGCCGGTATGCACAGCAAACCAACCGCTTTTGCTTTCTAAAGCTTGCGCCCCGTACTGGCTTGCAAGGTTCTAGGGGCAACATGTTGATGATCTGGCACAACGGGGGGGAAATACTCAACAGTAGAGGCCGTGTTGCTACCGGAGACGAGGCAGCGTCACTGGGACAAGCGGAGGCGCTTGCCAAGTCAGTCAATCTGGCCACCGACGTCGTCGAGTCCGAAGAGCAAATCGCCGGCAGCACTTTTTTGGTGGACCGCGCCTGGGTCGAGCGCATCGTGAGCGCATGCCACAAGACCGGCCGGACCGTGACCATCACGGCTCCGCGAAAGGGCAGGCGCTGACGTCTCGATGCTGCGGGGCTTGCACGCAGCTGCTCAGGGCATTCGGCCACCAAGGCTTGGCAGCCGCGGTGGGCCGGATTTCAGCTCTCAGCCCCGTGATAACAAGGCGCCACTTCCCGCACCTCGATGGTCGCCCACTCCGCCGCGGGGCACGCCTGCGCGATGGCCACAGCCTCGTCGCGGGTGGCGCAGTCGATCAGGAAGAAGCCGCCCACCATTTCCTTCGTTTCGGCAAACGGCCCGTCCACCAGGCGCGACTGGCCGTCGCGCACCTGCAGGCGCACGGCCTGGTCGGTGGAGGCCAGTGATTCGGTGGCGCGCAGCAGGCCGCGGGCCTTGAGGCTGTCGCCAAACTCCACCATGCGCGCATAGGCCTGCTGCCCGCCGGCCAGCCCCCGCTCGGCGCGTTGGCCGTGGGGTTCCATGATGAGCAGCATGTAGGGCATGAAAGGTCTCCAAAGATGACGACGGGGGCGTGCAGCAGACTGTGCTGGCGGGAGTGCGCCATGCTAACAGCGGTAATTTGCTATTGTTTCAGTAGCTGCTTGCGCTTGCCCAGCGAGCGGTAGCGGCCTTTTTCGTTTGCATTCTTGCGCACTGCAGCAAGCCTGTGCTATCTTAGGCACCCTATGCAACGCAGCATGATCCTATCCACCCTATCGCTAAGCCTACTAGTGCTTGGCCGGGGTCTGCCTGCGTTCGCCACCGTTGCCTGACCCGCTCAGCGCAACACCTGATCTCCCCCTGACCCCGGCCCGCGAACCAGCCTTTGCACTTTGCAAAGGGCTGCAGGGGATGTCACACGTTTTGTTTTTTCCATTCATTTCGTCTGACCCGTGCACCGCGCCTGTTTTTCGTTCAGCGCACCGCACACACCGTTCGTGGAGCCTCTCATGATTGCCAAGCCCGCCACCAAGTACCAGCCCATTGCCCCGGTCGCATTGACCGACCGCCAGTGGCCCACCCGCAGCATCACCCGCGCGCCCGTGTGGCTCTCCACCGACCTGCGCGACGGCAACCAGGCGCTGTTCGAGCCGATGAACGGCGAGCGCAAGATGAAGCTCTTCCATGAGCTGGTGCGCATCGGCTTCAAGGAGATCGAAGTCGGCTTTCCGGCAGCGTCGCAGACCGACTTCGACTTCGTGCGCCGCCTCATCGACGAGGACCTGATCCCCGACGACGTGACCATCATGGTCATGACCCAGTCGCGCGAGGACCTGATCGCGCGCACGGTGGAGGCCGTCAACGGCGCTCCCCGCGCCATCGTGCACCTGTACAACGCCACCGCGCCTGCCTGGCGGCGCATCGTGTTCGGCATGAACGTGACGCAGGTGATGCAGCTGATCGCGCACCATGTGGGCTATTTGAAGCAGCTCACCGACGCGCAGCCCGCCACGCAGTGGACGCTGCAGTACTCGCCCGAGACCTTCAGCGCCACCGAGCTCGACGTGTCGCTCAAGGCCTGCCAGACGGCCATCGCGGCCTGGAACGCGGGCCCCGGCCGCCCCATCATCATCAACCTGCCCACCACGGTGGAGAACGCCACGCCCAACGTGTTCGCCGACCAGATCGAATGGATGGACCGGCGCCTCGCGCCCCGCGAGCACATCACGCTCTCGGTGCACCCGCACAACGACCGCGGCACCGGCGTGGCCGCAGCGGAGCTCGCGATGATGGCCGGTGCCGACCGCGTGGAAGGCTGCCTCTTTGGCAACGGCGAGCGCTGCGGCAACGTGGACATCGTGACGCTGGCGCTCAACATGTACACGCAGGGCGTGCACCCGAACCTCGATTTTTCGGACATCACCTCGGTGGCGCGCATTGCCGAGGAATGCACCTCGCTGCCCGTGCACCCACGCCACCCCTACGCGGGCGACTTGGTGTTCACCGCGTTCTCGGGCTCGCACCAGGACGCGATCAAAAAAGGCTTTGCCGCGCAGGACCCGAGCGCGCTGTGGGAAGTGCCGTACCTGCCCATCGACCCTGCGGACCTGGGCCGCACGTACGACAGCGTGATCCGCGTGAACAGCCAGTCGGGCAAGGGCGGCATCGCCTTCTTGCTCGAACGTGAGCACGGCGTGGTGATGCCGCGCCGCATGCAGGTGGAGTTCAGCGCCGTGGTGCAGCGCCAGACGGATGCGAGCGAGGGCGAGATGAGCGGCGAGGCACTGTGGGACCTGTTCCAGGCCACCTACCTGCGCGCCCCGGCCCGGGCGGCCATCATCTGCCACAGCCACCGGCTCGATGAAGACGGGCAGGGCATCGAGCTCGACGTGACCATCGACGGCACGCGCCAGCACTTGCGCGGCCAGGGCAACGGGCCGATTGCGGCCACGGTGGATGCGCTCGGCCTGCCGCTGCGCGTGGACCACTACGAAGAGCGCGCCACCGGCACGGGCGCCAACGCCCAGGCGCTGGCCATCGTGGAGGCTGCGATGGAAGGCGTGGCAGGCTCCACCTTTGGCGCGGGCATGAGCCACAACATCGTGACGGCGTCGGTGCTGGCCATCGTGAGCGTGGCCAACCGGCTGGCCGAGCGGCGCCAGGGCGTGGCCGCCACGGGGACGGTGACAGCGGCGTAACCTTGTGGTTGCGGCCGTTGCAAAAAGGATAGCTGCCAGCGCTGGTCCTTCCATCGCTGGTGGCCATCCGGACCAATAGCCCCAGGCCGCGGGCGGAGTCCGGGCAGGCACCGGGGTCCATCCGTTACCCTTCGGGCCATGCGCGTTGTTTCTCACAGACTGGCCCTGGCCGCCTGCACCGCCGCCCTGCTGGCCCTCGCGGGCTGCGGTACCTCGCGGCCCCCATCGTCTTCTTCGTTCCCTTCGTCATCATCGTCGTCGGCGCCGGTGCGCACCACGCCACCGCTGACGGCAGAGCAGGCGCACGACATCGCCATCCACGCGCTGGGCCTGGTGGGCACGCCGTACCGCTACGGCGGCAACACGCCGGACTCTGGCTTCGACTGCAGCGGGTTGATCGGCTATGTGTACCGCAACCAGGTGGGCACCCCGCCGCCCCGCACGGTGGCGCAGCTCAACAGCTGGGGGTATCCCATCGACGGCAGCGAGCTGCGCGCCGGGGACCTGGTGGTGTTCGGCACCGGCCGCCAGCCCAACCATGCGGGCATCTATGTGGGCGAAGGGCGCTTCGTGCACGCGCCGTCCACCGGCGGCACGGTGCGGCTGGACCAGCTGCAGTCGCGGCATTGGTCGCGGCAGAATGCGGCGTTCCGCAGGCCGTAGCGGCTCCCCCTGAGTCGCCTTCGGCGCCTTCCCCCTGAGGGGGACGACGCCCTTGCTGCGGGGCGGCCCTTGCTCGGCGTCTCTCGCCTGGGGCGCGCCAGTCTTTACCAATGTCGCCCATGGGTAGAAAGGTGTTCGCCCGAATCTGCCAGCAGCGGCTGTCCAGCGCCGCGCGACAATCAGGGCCACCATGACCCACGCACACCGCTCCGCCACCCCGATTTCCACCCACGATACGACGCGCGTCGATGACACGCGCATCAAGGCCGTGCGGCCGCTCATCACGCCGGCTTTGCTGCAGGAATGGCTGCCCGCGCCCGATGCCGCCCAGACGCTGGTGGAGACCAGCCGCACCGCCATCTCGCGCGTGCTGCATGGGCAGGACGACCGGCTGGTGGTGGTGGTGGGGCCCTGCTCCATCCACGACCATGGCCAGGCGATGGAGTACGGGCGCCAGCTGAAGGTGCAGGCCGATGCGCTGCAGCAGGACCTGCTCATCGTGATGCGCGTGTACTTCGAGAAGCCGCGCACCACCGTGGGCTGGAAGGGCTACATCAACGACCCGCACCTGGATGGCAGCTTTGCCATCAACGAAGGGCTGGAGCTGGCGCGCCAGCTGCTGCTGGATGTGCTGGCGCTGGGCCTGCCAGTGGGCACGGAGTTCCTGGACCTGCTGTCGCCGCAGTTCATCAGCGACCTGGTGAGCTGGGGCGCCATCGGCGCGCGCACGACCGAGAGCCAGAGCCACCGCCAGCTGGCCAGCGGCCTGTCGTGCCCCGTGGGCTTCAAGAACGGAACCGACGGCGGCGTGAAGGTGGCGAGCGACGCCATCCAGGCCGCTCAGGCGTCGCACGCCTTCATGGGCATGACCAAGATGGGGCAGGCCGCGATCTTCGAGACGCGCGGCAACCAGGACTGCCACGTGATCCTGCGCGGCGGCAAGCAGCCCAACTACCAGAAGGCCGATGTGGATGCCGCCTGCACCATGCTTCAGGCGGCGGGCCTGCGCGAGCAGGTGATGATCGACGTGAGCCACGCCAACAGCAGCAAGCAGCACCAGCGCCAGATCACCGTGGCGGGCGAAGTGGCCCAGCAGATCGCCGCGGGCGACCAGCGCATCACCGGCCTCATGATCGAAAGCCACCTGCAGGAAGGCCGCCAGGACATCGTGCCCGGCCAGCCGCTCGCGCCCGGCGTGTCGGTGACGGATGCCTGCATCAGCATGGCGCAGACCATTCCGGTGCTCGAAGGCCTGGCGGCGGCGGTGCGGGCGCGGCGCGCACGCGGCTGACCTTCCGGCCCTGCGTTCTGGGTTGCGGTGCACCACCGGCTGCAACTACCGCGCTGCCGTGGTGTCGATGTTGCGCGCCGTGGCCAGCAGCGTGGCGCACAGGGTTTCCTGGCCATCCGCATCCACCGCGAACACGTCCGACGCGCACACCGTGAGCAGCCGCGCCGCGTCGATCACGCGCCCGCGCGCCCTGAGGCACACGCCCCGCGCCGGGGCCACGAGCTTCACGGTGGCATCCACCGTGGCATTGACCCAGCCCGGCGGCAGCACGCTGCCGGCCGCCCCCACCGCAGCGAAGTCGGCCACCGCAAACACGGCGGTGGCCTGCAGCTGGCCGGGGCGAAAGCAGAACGCGTCGCTCACCGGGATTTCCACCTCCACCGCGCCCGGCTCGACGCGCACGAAGCGCAGGCCCAGCGTGCGCGCCATGGGCATGGCCAGCACCAGCGATTGCAGCTGGGTCAATGAAGTGGAGGATGGGACTGATGAAATGGACGCCGTGGCGGGACCAGTGGCAGGTGCAGAGGGGGTCATGGTGTTTTCCTGGTGGGGCGGGGGGATCGTGAAGCCGGTGGTGGCGGCGGTGCGGGTGCGGCCGGCGCAGGGGCGGGCCGCACGCGGGGCCACTGGGCCTTGGCTTTGGGTGCCGCGGCCTGGGCACGCCGCGCCGTGGCCTGCTTTGCCCGAAACCACGCCGCGTGCTCCAGCACGCGCTGCTTTTGGGCCTGCAGCCCGGCGATCTGCTGGTCCAGCGCCAGGGCACGCTCGCGCAGGTCTTGCACCATGGCGTCGATGCACAGCGTGCCGGCGCGGTAGGCGGCCAGGCGCGGCGCGATCTGCGGCAGGGTGAAGCCCAGCTGGCGCGACATGGCGATGAACACGACCTCGCGCTGCAGGGCCACGGGATAGTCGCGGTAGCCATTGGCGCGCCGGCGCGGGGTGAGCAGCCCCAGCCGCTCGTAGTGGCGCAGGGCATGGACCGAGATCGAGGTGCGCTGGGCCAGTTCAGAGATCTGCATGGCGCAAAGCCTAGCAAGCCTGGCGCTGCACGAAGGTTGCCTGTGCGACTGCTTTTGGGGCAAACCCCCATGCCCAGCGCCGCGGGCAGAGCGCGTCGCGGTGTAGCATTCACCTTTTACCGTCCTGGCCTGGGCACTGCGGCCTGCGGCGACGGTTTTCATCCCCACTGCGAAGACCCTTGACGATGCTTGAGCTCCACGGCAATGCCACCCAGGCCGCTCCAGGCGCCGGGACGGGGTGCGCGCCGCTGGGTCGCTGCACGATAGCTGCCTGACCATGTCATCAGCCCACGCACCCGAAGAGGCAGCGCGGCTTTTGGCACTGCAGTCCTACGCGATCCTCGACACCCCTGCCGAGGAAGGCTTCGACCAGTTGGCGGCCCTGGCCGCGCAGGTGTGCGGCTGCCCCATCGCGGTGGTCAACTTTCTCGACGGCGAGCGCCAGTGGTTCAAGGCGTCGGTGGGCCTGGCGTTTCAGCAGACCGAGCGCGCCATCGCGTTCTGCGCGCATGCGCTGGACGGCCGCCGCGACCCGATGGTGGTGCCCGACGCCGCCCTGCACCCCGTGCTGGCCAGCAACCCGCTGGTGGTGGGCGATCCGCATGTGCGCTTTTATGCCTGCGTGCCGCTGGTCACGCCCGAGGGCTTTGCCCTGGGCACCCTGGCCGTGGTCGACACCGTGCCGCGCACGCTGCAGGACGCACAGATCGACGCCCTCAAGATGCTGGCGGGCCAGGCCATGGTGCAGTTGGAGCTGCGCCGCCAGAAGCGGCTGCTGGCCCACCTGGTGCGCGAGCGCGACCAGATGCACGCCGAGATGGTGGCCCAGGGCGAGGCGCTGCGCGCGGCCGGGCGCATCGCGCGCATCGGCGGCTGGACGGTGGAGCTGCCCGGCCAGCAGTGGACCTGGTCGCAGGAGATCGCGGCCACCTACGGGCTTGCGCAGCGGCAAAGCGGCCTGGCGCAGGTGCTGCAGCTGTACACGCCGCCCTACCGCGGCGTGATGCAGCGGGTGCTGGACGACTGCCTGCAGCACGGCACGCCGTTCGACATCGAGGCCGAGGCGCTGATGCCGGGCGAGCGGCACTTCTGGGTGCGCACCGCGGGGCAGGCGGTGCGCGGTGCCGACGGGCAGATCCTGCGCATCCAGGGCGCCTTCCAGGACATCACCACCCAGCGCCGCGCCCACCAGGCACAGCGCGAGAGCGAGGAGCGCTTTCACCTGGTCTCGCGCGCCACGGCCGATGCGGTGTGGGACTGGAACCTGTTCACCGACCACATCTGGTGGAACGAGGGCATGCAGACGCTGTTCGGCGTGCCGCCCGACCAGCTGCAGGCCGACAGCAGCTCCTGGACGTCGCGCCTGCACCCCGAGGACAGCGATGCGGTGGTCACCGGCATCCACGCGGTGATCGACGGCAAGGGCACGCACTGGTCGAGCGAATACCGCTTTCGCCGCCACGACGGCAGCTACGCCTGGGTGCTGGACCGCGGCTTCGTGATCCGCGACGCCAGCGGCAAGGCGGTGCGCATGGTGGGCGGCATGGCCGACATCAGCCGGCAAAAGCTCGCCGAGATCGATGCGCAGCGCGATGCGCAAAACCATGCCGAACTGCTGCAGGTGCAACAGCGCATCTCGTCGATGGCATTGCCCCTGCACGAGGCGCTGCAGCTCGTGGCCGACACGGTGCTGCGCCAGACGCGGGCGCGCGGCGCGCTGGTGGAGCTGCTGCGCGAGCAGGAGCTGGTGGCGCAGGCCGCGGCGGGCGACCACGTGCGCCCGGTGGGCCACCTGCTGCCCGTGGACCAGAGCCTGCTGTGGCCTTCGCTGCGCGAAGGCCGCACGGTGGTGTGCAACGACACCGAGGCCGCGGGCTGGGACATGAGCTCGATGCCGCACCGCCACGGCGTGCGCTCGGTGATGGCGGTGCCGCTGCGCACGGCCAGCGGCGTGGTCGGCTCGCTCAAGGTCACGTCCGACCAGCCCCAGGCGTTCTCGCGGCGCGACGTGGCCCACCTGGAGATCCTGACCGAGTCGCTCGGCTCCATGGTGCAGCTGCGGCACGTGGCCGCGCAGCTGCGCGCGTCCGAGCAGCAGTACCGCATGCTGTTCGACGAGCACCCGCACCCGATGTGGGTGTACGACAAGGAGACGCTGCGCCTGCAGGCGGTGAACCAGTCGATGGTGACGCACTACGGCTACACCGAGGCCGAGCTGCTGGCCATGCAGATGACCGACCTGTGGCCCGCCGAGCGCCGCGCGGCCATCAAGGCCAGCATCGACGCGATCCCAATGGACCAGCGCAACCGGCCCGTGGTGAGCCGCCACCTCAAGAAGGACGGCTCGATGATGGACGTGGAGATCACGGCCGGCAGCATCAGCTTCAATGGCCGCCCCGCGCGCCAGGTGCTGGCCACCGACGTGACCGAGCGCCTGCGCACCGAGCGCGAGCTCGCGCGCATGGGCCGTGCGCAGCGCCTGCTCAGCGCTTGCAACGAGACCCTGGTGCGCGCCACGTCCGAGACCGCGCTGCTGCAGGCCATCTGCCAGATCGCGGTGGACATCGGCGGCTACCGCATGGGCTGGGTGGGCTTTGCGCGGGACGATGACCGCAAGTCCATCGAGCCCGTGGCCCATGCCGGCTACAACCAGAACTACCTGGAGAACCTGCACCTGTCGTGGTCGGCCGACGACCCGTACGGCCGCGGCCCGGCGGGCACGGCCGTGCGCTCGGGCAAGCCGGTGATCGTGCAGGACATCCGTGCCGAAGGCGACTTCGCCGACTGGACCGAGCGCATGCTGGAGCACGGGTTCCACGGCGTGATCTGCCTGCCGCTGCAGCAGCGCGACCACGACCAGGACCGCACCTTCGGCCTGCTGTACCTGTACGCGCCCGACATCCTGCAGATCAGCGCGCAGGAGGCCGCGCTGCTGCAGGAGCTGTCCAACGACGTGGCCTTCGGCATCACCAGCCTGCGCGCGCACAAGGCGCAGCAGCGCCTGCAGGCCTCGGTGCTCAAGGTGGCGGCGGCCGTGTCGGCCAGCACGGGCACCGAGTTCTTCGTGCAGCTGGTGCGCAACATGGCCGATGCGCTCGGTGCGCAGGGCGGCTGCGTGGTGCGGCTGCTGCCCGGCAGCGAGGGCCAGCCCGACCGGGTGACCACGCTCGCGGCCGTGCTGGACGGCCACATGCTGTCCAACGACGAATACATGCTGGAGGGCACGCCCAGCCAGATGCTGCTGAACCAGCGCGAGTTCGTGGTGGCCGAGAAGGTCCAGCAGGCGTTTCCGTCCGCACCCATGCTGCGCCTGGTGGGCGCGCAGGGCTATGCGGGCCAGCAGCTGTGCAACGGCGACGGCGAGGTGGTGGGCTTCGTCTTCGTGCTGTTCCGCCAGCCCATCGCGGAAACGGACTTCATCACCTCCACGCTGCAGATCTTTGCCGCGCGCGCCTCGGCCGAGATCGACCGCCAGCTGGCCGACATCCGCATCCGCCACCAGGCGTCGCTGCTGGACAAGGCGCAGGACGCCATCCTGGTGCGCGACCTCACGCACCGCATCATCTTCTGGAACAAGAGCGCCGAGCGGCTGTACGGCTGGTCGCAGCTGCAGGCGCTGGGCCAGTCCATCGAGACGCTGCTCTACGACGACCCCACGCACTTTCGGCACGCCACGCAGGCGGTGCTGGAGCAGGGCGAGTGGACGGGCGAGATCGTGCAGTACCACCGCGACGGCAGCACCATCGAGGTGGAGGGGCGCTGGACGCTGGTGCGCGGCGACGACGGACAGCCGCATTCCATCCTGGCCATCAACACCGACATCCGCCAGCGCAAGGCCAGCGAGCGCGAGATCCAGCGCCTGGCGTTCTACGACGCGCTCACCGGCCTGCCCAACCGCATGCTGCTGATGGACCGCATCGGCCACGCGCTGGCCAACGCGCAGCGCCGCCACCACGGCGGGGCGTTGCTGTTCATCGACCTCGACAACTTCAAGACGCTGAACGACACGCTGGGCCATGACCAGGGCGACCTCCTGCTGCAGCAGGTGGCGCAGCGCCTGAACACCTGCGTGCGCAGCGTGGACACCGTGGCGCGGCTGGGTGGCGACGAGTTCGTGGTGATGCTGGAAGAGCTGAGCGCCAAGCCGCACGAACTGGCGCTGCACGCGCGCGGCGTGGGCGAGAAGATTTTGACCATGCTGGCGGTGCCCTACGCGCTGGCCGGCTACCAGTACCGCAGCACGCCCAGCATCGGGGTGGCGCCCTTCACCGGCGAGCAAACGAGCGTGGGCGAGCTGCTCAAGCAGGCGGACCTGGCCATGTACCAGGCCAAGACCGCAGGGCGCAACACGCTGCGCTTCTTCGACCCCGACATGCAGGCGGTGGTGACGGCCCGCGCGGGCCTGGAGACCGACCTGCGCGCGGCCCTGGCGCAAGAGGAATTCCTGCTGCACTTTCAGCCGCAGATGCACCAGACCGGCCTGTGCGTGGGGGTGGAGGCGCTGGTGCGCTGGGCCCACCCGCAGCGCGGCATGGTCTCGCCCGCGCAGTTCATCCCGCTGGCCGAGGAAACCGGGCTCATCCTGCCGCTGGGCCGCTGGGTGCTGCACACCGCGTGCAAGCTGCTGTCGAGCTGGCAGGACGACCCGGCCCTGGCGCACCTGACCATGGCGGTGAACGTGAGCTCGCGCCAGTTCCGCCATGCGAGCTTCGTGGACGACGTGGCGCGGGTGCTGGCCATCACCGGTGCACCGGCCCACCTGCTCAAGCTCGAGCTCACCGAAAGCCTGCTAGTGGAAGACATGGAAACCACCATCGCCACCATGGCCGCGCTGCGCAGCTACGGCGTGGGTTTCTCGCTGGACGACTTCGGCACCGGCTATTCGAGCCTGAGCTACTTGAAGCGCATGCCGCTCGACCAGCTCAAGATCGACCAGAGCTTCGTGCGCGACCTGCTCACCGACCCCAACGATGCGGCCATCGTGGACACCATCATCGGCCTGTCGCGCAGCCTGGGCCTGCAGGTGATCGCCGAAGGCGTGGAAACGCCCGAGCAGCGCGAGCTGCTCGCCCATGCCGGGTGCATGCACTACCAGGGCTATTTGTTCAGCCGGCCGCTCTCGGCCGACGTGCTGGCGACCTTCCTCCACAAGCCCGCCGAGGCTTGATCCACAGGCCACGGGCAGTCTGTCCCGTGCGCGTTGCCGTCTCCGGGCGGCCAGCCCGGCGCACCACGGCGCGGCCAGAGCCTCCAGGGCGGGCTGGCAACGCGCCGGCAGGAGGAGGGGTGTGCCCGCCGTCCGGCAGGCCTCCAGGCCCCTCTCAGGCCATTCGCGACGCCTCTTCCCACTATCCGCGCCCTCCACCACTGCGGCATGCCTGGCGCAAGGCGATCTCACCCGTGCGGTGCCGGGCGCCGGGAAGTTGTCCCTGTCTTCTTCTTTATCTTCTTTATAAATACATAGTCGTAGTAGTAGAGGACGGCTTGCGGTGTGGACAACCGCGTTTTTCCCAGCCGCGGCAAGCACTTGCGCGCAGCCCAACCCTGTGGGCCAGCCCCTGTTTCCGCTGTCGCGCCGGCGGGGACAAAAGCCAGGAATCGCTGCGGCCTGTGGACAACCGGGTACTTGTGCCAAAACTGTCCCCAGTTTTACCCACCGGGGTCGCTGTGCCCGGGAATCTGCTGGAAAAGTGGTCCTGACGCTTTATGGACAAGCGCCAGCAGCTACTGAAAACATAGCAAATTCGACGCACCGGTGCCGCTGACCGGGATCTGTGCCGCCAGGAAGTCCTGCGGCAGGCGCTCGAAGTCGTTGTCGGTGAGGCCCTCGCCACCGCTGCGGTGTGGCTGGGCGGGCGCGTGACGGGCCGTCTGGCGAGTGCCGGCTGTGCATGGGCAGGCACCCGCTGATGGACGCTCTCTGGACCGCCCCCACCCTCAGGGGAGCGATGTGCGCCAGATTTGCCGCTCGGGCCGTGGCATCGGCCGCTTTACCGGGTGCGCAAAGACGCTCGTTAAGGCGTCAGCAGGCGGTCCCGGTGTCCCGGATTCGGGGTGTTCTGTTATTCATTGATAGATCTATATATAAATAGCAGTAGTAGTAGAGCCGCCCTGTTTCTGTGGACAAGGCCGGATTTGCCAATGCTGGCGCGCACTTGCGTCGCTTCAAACACTGTGGGACGCAGGGGTTGAACTTCGGGGCCGGCAGACAACAACTTCGGCCGCCGGCATCTTTGTGTGGATAACTGCCCGGTTGTTCGAAAAGTCTCCCCAGACTTATCCACAGGCGCACTGGTGCGGCCAGCCTGTGTGCCGCACCGCACCGCGCTGCTTTGCGCCGACCCAAAACAGCGGGCCGTGCTCCCAAGGAAAAAGCCCGGGGTCCTTTGCAGGACCCCGGGCCGTGGGTGGTGGCGTGCCTTGCGGCTGCCGCTGGTTTACTTGGCAGGCATGGCCGCACCGGCCGGTGCGGGTGCGGGCCTGCCTGCGTCGCCGTGGTGGTGGCGCTCGCCGCCCTTGCCGGGGCGGCCTTCGCCGTGGGGGCCGCCGCGGTGGTGGCGGTGCGCCTGGGCGTCAAACGTCTTTTGCTGCTCGGGCGTCAGCGTGGCGTAGAAGGCCTTGGTGGCCTCGCCACGGCGGTCGGCCTCGGCGGCGTGCTGGGCGCGCAGGGCTCGCATGCGGTCGATGCGCTCGGGCGTGGTCAGCTTGTCCATGTCCTTGCGGTCCAGGCGCGCGGTGCGCTCGCCCGGTTGCAGGGCCGTGGTGAAGGTGGTCCAGCCGGATTCCTGTGCGGGCGTCAGCTTGAGCTGGTCCTTCAAGGCCGCCATGCGTTTTGCCTGGTGGGCCTGACGGGCCTGGTGGCGTTCGTGGTGGTCCCGGCGCGGCTCGCCGGCCTGGCGGGCGTGGCGGCCCTCGGGGGCGGTGGCGCTGGCGGCCGCCGGGGCGGCTGCGGGGCTGGCAGGTGCCGGTTGTGCCAGAGCGGGCAGGGCCAGGGCAGCCAGAACAGCGGTGGCGACAAAGCGGCGTGGAAGTTGGAAAGCCATGGTGTGAGTCCTTTCACGGTGGAGGTGGCAGCCCGCTGTGCCAGGTTGGCTCAGCGGTTGAGGGTCAGTGTCCGCCTGCCATGTATCGCCGCCGTGCCCACTGGGTGAGGCTGTGTAAAGTTGTGACAAGAAGATCCGTACGCGGCGCGGACCTTGGGGCGGTATCGGCCTCTACCGCTCGTCCATCCGGCGTTGACAGCTATGAAATATGTAGCAATGCTCCCTAAGGATGCGCCGAAGCCTGCGGTGCGGCGCGAGACCGGTGCCCGCAGCCCCGACAATGGCGGATTCGCCGTTTGCCCGTTGTTCGCTCAACGCCTAGAAGAGAAGAAGGTTGTCCCGTGTTCAAGAACATGATCGTGTACCGCATTGCCCCCCAATGGCAGGTGGAGTTGACCCAGGTCGAGGAAGCGCTGGCCAAGGCGCCTTTCATGGAGTGCGGCGCCACGCAGGAGAAGTCCCTGGGCTGGGTGCCGCCACGCGGCGACGCCCACGGCCCGCTGGCCGAGTCGGTCGGGGGCCAGTGGATCCTGCGCTTCATGGTCGAGTCCAAGGTGTTGCCCGGTAGCGTGCTGGCGCGCAGGGTGAAGGAAAAGGCCGAGCGCATCGAGCAGGAAACCGGCCGCAAGCCCGGCAAGAAGGAAAGCAAGGAGCTCAAGGACGAGGCCAAGCTCGACCTGCTGCCCATGGCCTTCACCAAGCAGGGCTCGATGTGGATCTGGATCGACACGGCGTCCCGCCTGCTGGTGCTCGACACCTCCAGCCAGGGCCGCGCCGATGAGGTCGTCACACTGCTGGTCGAGTCGCTGCCCGGCCTGTCGGTGTCGCTGATCAACACCCAGACGAGCCCGCAGGCCGCGATGTCGCACTGGCTCAAGGAGCAGGAGCCGCCCGTGGGCTTCACCGTGGACCGCGAGTGCGAGCTCAAAAGCGCCAGCGAAGAAAAGTCCGTGGTGCGCTACGCCCGCCACGCGCTCGACATCGAAGAGGTGCAGGCCCACATCGACGCCGGCAAGCTGCCCACCAAGCTGGCGATGACCTGGGACGACCGCGTGTCGTTCATGCTCACCGAGGGCTTCCAGATCAAGAAGGTGTCGTTCCTCGACACGGTGTTCGAGGGCACCAAGTCCGACGACAGCGGCTTCGACACCGACGTGGCCATTGCCACGGGCGAACTGGTCAAGCTGATCCCCGACCTGATCGAGGCCCTGGGCGGCGAGGCGGAAAGCGGCGTGGCCAGCGCTGCGCAGGCGGTGGCGGCGGGTGGCGACAGCGCTCCGTCATCGGCCCCGGGTTCCGGCTCCGGCCTGGCGGCCGCCGTGCCGGCGCCGCCCCGAGGCAAGGATGTGACGGGCCGCGCGATCACCGGGCCGGCCACGGCACCAGTGGACACAGACCCCGAATCGGCGCCGTTCTGACGACCCTCGCCAGGGGCGAGTTCAACGCCCGGCAATCGCTCTCAGCGCCCGGTGAACCGCGGGCTCTGGCGCGCATGGAACGCGTCGACCCCGCTCTGGAAATCCTGCGTGCCCGCGCACTGCACGAACGCAGCGGCCTCGGCCGCCAGCTGCTCGGGCAGCGTGCGGTCCATTGAATCGCGCATCAGGCGCTTCATCGCGCCGTAGGCCTGGGTCGGGCCGCTCGCCAAGCGCGCTGCCAGCGCGGCGGTGGCCGCGTCCAGCTCCGCCGCCGGCACCACGCGGTTGACGAGGCCCAGGCGCAGGGCCTCGTCGGCGGTGAAGGCGTCGCCCAGCAGGGCGATCTCCAGCGCCTTGCGCACCCCCACCAGCCGGGGCAGCGCCCACGATGCGCCCACGTCGCAGCTGGTGCCCAGGTTGATGTAGGCCAGGTTGAAGCGCGTGCCTTCGGCCACCAGCACGTAGTCGGCCATCAGCAGCAGACTCAGGCCCGCGCCTGCGGCCACGCCGTGCACCTGGGCGATGACGGGGGCGTTCATCTGCGCCAGCAGCGGCAGCGCCTGGTTCAGCGGGGTGAGGATGTCGATGGCGCCTTGCACCGGGTGGGCCCGCAGCGTGGCCAGGTCGCCACCGGCCATGAAGCCCCGGCCGTTGCCGCGCAGCACCACGGCGCGCACCGTAGGGTCGGCGGCCAGGGCCTGCACCGCGGCCAGAAAAGCGTTGGCCATGGCCACGTCGATGGCGTTGAGCGCGTCGGGCCGGTTGAAGCGCAGCGTGGCGATGGGGCCGTCGCGTTCCAGCAGCACGGGCGCGGTGGGGTCGGTAGCGGTGTTGGTCATGTCCGAAGGGCTTGTGGTGCTTGGTGGCAGAGCGCTGATAGCTCCTGTTTTGATAGTGGCGGCGCGGCCGGCCCCGCGGCATCGGGGTTTTCCCCCGGTCGGGCGCCGCCGCCAGGGCGCTGCGGCGCCTGGGCCCCGGGCGGACCGGTCGTCGAAAAGGCTCTAATACGCACATGACCAAGACGACGACCATTGCCGCGACGGCTGCGACGGCCCCCACGCCCCGGCGCAAAAGTGGTGCTGCCGCGACCGCCGCCGCCCCCGCCATGGCGGCCCCGGTGTCGCCCCGCGAGCGCCAGCGCGAGGCCAAGCGCAACGCCGTGCTGCAGGCGGCCGCGCAACTGTTCAACGAGCGCGGCTTTCACGCCACCTCGCTCGACGACATCGCCGCGCGCCTGAACGTGACCAAGCCCACGCTGTACTACTACGTGAAGAACAAGGACGAGATCCTGCTGCAGTGCGTGAGCCAGGGCCTGACCATGATGCTGGAGGGCATCGACGCCTCGCGCGCAGCCGGCGGCCAGGCCATCGACCAGCTCATCACCTGCATGCAGGTCTATGCGCGCATCGTCACGCAGGACTTCGGCATGTGCCTGATCCGCATCGGCGACGAGCAACTGCCCCCCGCGGCCCGCAAGGAGCTGCGCCGCCTCAAGTCCGCCGTCGACCAGGAGTTCCGCCGCCTGGTGACCGAGGGCGTGGCAGAAGGTTCGCTCGCACCCTGCGACCCGAAGATGACGGCCTTTGTGATTGCGGGCGCTCTGAGCTGGATCGGCCGCTGGTACCAGCCCGGCGGGCAGTACACGCCCGAGCAGGTGGCGGAGCAGTGCATTGGTACGTTGATGGGTGGGGTGGTGCGGCGGGTGGATGGCACGGGGATGGCACAAGCCGTGCCGCCGTCTGTGTCTGCTTCAAAGCCAGCTCCAGGATCTCCCGTCGCCAACAAGCCCGTGCGCAGACGCAGCGCTGCGAAAGCAACAGAGCAAGAAGTCGCAGCTTCAAAAGCCGCGGGTAAGACCCGTTGATGCTTTCGCGCGTGAAATGGGCTGGCCCAGGATTGGTTGCGTGGCTTCAGGCAACTGCCTGCTGCAGTTCAAATCCATGAAGCGCTTGGAACAATTGCTCCACCTTGTGGCTTTCAAACACGCCGTCAGGCCCCTGCGAGTGGATGTCGGTAAAAGGTGACTCGTATAGCCGCGCAGCGGGCATGGCGCCATGCTCCGTCAGGTGCTGCACGATCTCTTCCACGAACTGCAGTTGACTGGCACTGGCAGTACCTTCCGCAATCAGATTGGCAAATGCGGCCATGGCTGCCTCCCTGTCCAGGCCCACCAAAGAACGCACAAACACCTGCAGGCTGGTGTGCAGCGCAACGGCGCGCTGGATGTCACCGTCGGTACCGCCCGCTTCGTGCAGCAGGGCTTCCAGCTCCTTCAGGTCGGCAGCGGTCAGGGGCTGATTGCGGCGCAGCTTGTGCAATGCCAGTCGGTCTTCATGCGCGCGCAGGAAGACCTTGGCCTTGGAGCGAAAACGTTCGTAGTCCACTGCACTCGCGACCAATGGCAAGGCCACTTCGGTCGTCTCGCCAATGTCGTCTTCGAAGTCGGTATAGACCACATTGCGGCCACTTTTTTCAATCAGCTTGATGAGGCTTCGCAGCTTGCGCCGCGCCTGTTCGAGCATGGGCAAGTTCACGTCCTGCCACCACTCATCGCCCGCGATGGCCTCGATCAACAGCAGATGCTCACGCACACTGGGCACATTGGAAAGCTCCAGCAGGCTGTCAGCCAGTTGCTGCACCTTGACTTGCAGGCGGGGCAACGAAGGCTCGCTGCGCAGCAGCGCCAGTTGCGTGTTCAGCAGCAGTGCATCAAAGCGCTTGGCATCCTCATCGTCATCGCGCACAGCCGTGGGCAGGCCGGACAGGTGGGTAGCCACCTCGGCCAACTGTTCGGTCGTGGGCCGTTTCCACGCATCCAGCACGGCCCAGGTCTCCACCCAGCGGCGCTGGGGGCGCACCACGAAGTTGTCCAGCGACATACCTGCCACCATGCTGTGCAGCAGCGCCGCGGTATCGCGGCGGATGACAGGCTCGGTCAGCACGAAGGACTGCTGCGCTTCCTCGGCCACGCCATGCATCTGCTGGCGCAGATCCAGCAGGCCGATAAGCTCCAGGCGTGCATTGAACAGCCGCTGCGATAGCGGCTGTGCCAAGGCACCTTCGCTGCCTTCCAGTTCCTGGCTGAAAAACTCCAGGTTCTGGCAGAAGTCAAAAATCAAGAAGTCCTTCTTGTCCTGCCCCGGGCCATACAGCTCCTTGCACAGCCGCGTGCCGCGCCCCACCATCTGCCAGAACTTGGCTTTGGAGCGCACGATCTTGAAGAACACGAGGTTCACCACCTCAGGCACATCGATCCCTGTGTCCAGCATGTCCACCGAGATGGCGATGTGTGGCATGCGGTCTTTTTGCGAGAAGTCGTCGATGAGCGACTGGGCGTATTCGGTCTTGAACGTGATGGTGCGAGCGAACTGGCCCCGGTATTCCGGGTAGCTCAGATCAAAGCGCTGCTGGATGAACTCGGAGTGCTTCTGGTTCTTGGCAAAGATGATGGTCTTGCCCAGGCGGTCGCCGCCCGCCACCTTGTGGCCCTCGTCCATCAGCAGGCCGAGCATCTTGTCCACCGTGTCGGTGTTGAACAGCCATTTGTTGACGGCTTCCGCGCTCACTTCATCGGGGGCGTCACCGCCTTCCTCATCCCATTCCAGTGCATCCCACTGTTCTTTTTCGTCGTCGCTCAACTCGTCGTAGCGAATGCCCTGGCGCTGGAATTTCAGCGGCACCGACACCGCCCGAGGCGGGGCCAGATAGCCCTCGGCAATGGCATCGTCCAGCCCGTAGGCATCGGTGGGTACGCCGCTTTCCAGGCCGAACAGGCTGTATGTGTTGCGGTCGATCTCATCCTTGGGCGTGGCCGTCAGGCCCACCAGCAGCGCATCGAAGTAGCTGAAGATGACGCGGTACTTCTGGTAGATGGAACGGTGTGCTTCGTCCACTACGATCAGGTCGAAGTGCCCCACGCCAAAGCGGCGTTTTCCTCCACCCGCACTTTCGTTAATGAGGCCCATCATCGTGGGGTAGGTCGACATGTAGACCCGCCCCTCGGTGGTACGGTCGGTCACCAGGTTCACGGGGGCCGCGTCGGGCAGGTGGGCCTTGAAGGCGTTCACGGCCTGGTTCACCAGCGCCACACGGTCGGCCAGGAACAGTACGCGTTTGGCCCAGTTGGCGCGCATCAGCAGGTCCACCAGTGCGATCACCGTGCGGGTCTTGCCCGCGCCGGTGGCCATCACCACCAATGCCTTGCGGTGCTGGTCGCGCTCAAACGTTTCGGCAATGCGGCGGATGGCGCGCTGCTGGTAATGGCGCTCCACAATACCTGCCGCAATGGGCAAGCCGGCCAATGGCTTGCGCGTGGTGCGGCGCTGGGCCATCAGCTCCAGCTCGTCCCGGGTGTGGAAGCCTTGCACTGGGCGTGATGGGCTGGCCAGGTCGTCCCACATCCAGTGCTCGTAGCCATTGGTGCCATAGATCACGGGGCGGTGGCCGTACTGCTTTGACAGGCAATCGGCATACAGGCGGGCCTGTTGTTGACCTTCGTTGGCACTGCGGCGGGTGCGCTTGGCTTCAACAATGGCCAGCGGCACTTCGCCGCTCCACAGCACATAGTCCACAAAGCCCTTGCCTTCACCTCCAGCGTTGTTGGGCATGCCCTGCACTTCAAACTCGCGGTCGCGTGGCTGGTCCAGTGCCCAACCCGCTTCCTTGAGCAGCAGGTCGATGAACAGGTCGCGCGTGGCGGCCTCGTTGTAGTCGTGCGCTGTGGCGGGCTGCGCAGCATTGGCGGCCTTGGCGGCGGCGATCTCCGCGCGGTAGCGGGCCAGTTCCGCGTCCAGCTCGGCATTGCGGGCGGCGGCCTCGCGCAGGGCGGCATCGCGTTCGGCCAAGGCCTGGGCCTGCTTGGCCAGTGCCTCTTGTGCTGCAGCCTGGGCGGCGCGGCTGGCAGCCTGTTCAGCGGCTGTGGTGGTGTTGACGGTGGTAGGGCGGGGCAGCAGGTCAGCGCGAAACTGCAGGCCTGCCGCAGGCCGGTCACCCACGCGGCGCGCATAGTGCTGCGCCAGCCAGAACGCCACATGGAACAGCTCGCGCAATGCATTGAGCGCATCTTGCGGTGGCACCGGGCGGGCATGGTGCACAGCCTGGTTGCCCAGTCGGCGGATCACATCCATTTTGGTGTGCACCGTCGGCCCCACCAGTTGCTGAAAACTGGGCTCGAACAGGAAAGCCGACAAATCCGCCTTGTACGGCATGCGCAGGCTGCCTCCCCGGCCGCATTCAGCCTGATACAACCAAGCCACGGCCAGCTCCAGCGCGCGGCGGGCGTAGAAGCACGCGGTGCGGGGGTCTGTATGGGCGGCGGCTTCGGCGCGTCGGGCTTCGGCCAGCAGGTCGGGCCAGTCGGGTTGCAGAAAGCTGAAGTTCGATGTAGCGCTGCTCACGGGGACTCCCTCTTTGTCATCCAGTCCACTGGTACACAACCCATTGGGCAGTGGTTTAACCCGCTATCTAAAGCCCTGCACAGGGAAATTTGCTTTAAACAGCTTATATAAGTCATTGTTTTTAAACAATATTTTTTGTTCTATAAAGCACTGCTAAACACTTTTATGCGTTATTGCATACCAGCGGGCCCAACGGCGCTCGCCTTTCAGGGCCAGTTTGTTTTCCGCCCGCAGTTCCAGCAGAAGGCTCCGCAATGCGCTCGCTGAGTGTGTGGGGAGCACCTGCTGCAGTTCCGACACAGGGGCACCCTGTTCCCCCTGTTTCATCACATGCTTCAGCAGCAGCGCCTTGTTCGTGTCGCGATCCAGGCCGCGTTGACGCGTGTAGGTGCCTTTAGCACCCAAGGATGCATACAGGGCTTCTGAGAGCATGTAGCGGGTGCCTCGGCCTCTGCCCATGGACTCAACGGCACCCACCGCCATCAGGCTGGGCAAGCGCTCTTTCAGTGTGGGGCTGAGCGGTTTGCCCTGCTCCAGGCATTCCAGCGCCAGATAGTCCAGCGTCGAAAAACTGCGCAGCGTCTCGTCCCCCAGCCTCTCCATGAACCGGACAAACGCCGGGTTGCGCACGCCGCCCTCCAGCGTCAGCCGCACCTCGTGCGCGGCGGTGCCTGCAAAGCTGGGCAGGGGCTTGCCCTGGCGCACGGCGCTTTCCATCATCAGGTTCAGGCCTTGGCCGGATCGCTCGATCAGCCCGCAGCGCCCCAATGCCTCGGCCAGGCGGCGATTGCGTGGGTATTGCTGGTCAATGATGTTCTCGGGTGTGATGCCGGGTGGCAGGCCGCCGGGGCTCACCACCTCCAGCCGCTTGGCAAATTGGCGCACAAAGATGGAGCCGCCCAGGCGGTAGTCGCGGTGGGCCACCGCGTTCAGTAAGGCCTCGCGCACGGGCACCTCGTCAAACGTGGGCAGGTCCATGCGGAAGAAATCGTCCTGGTAGCTCTGCCGGTCGTTGCGCAGGTTGATCTTTTTCCACAGCGCGTCTTGCCAGGCAAAGAAGCCCGCGCGGTATTCCTCGCGGTCGGCCGCCGGGCCTGCGGCTTCGGACGAGCGGTACTCGAACACCAGCTCGGCCTGCGCCAGCCACCGCGTGAGGCCCGCGCGCGTGCCAAACAGGATGAGCGCTGCATAGCTCACCTGGTCGCCGTCTACCAGCAGCTCGGTATCGCGCAGCGTTTGCAGGTCGCTCAGCTCGCGCCTGCGTGGGTCGCCGGTCTTTTGGGCCCAGCGCTCGCGGAACAGGGCGATGGATTCGGGCTCCAGGTCGACCAGCGTGGCACCGGGGCAAGGCTGGGCTGAAAAGTCGGGGCCTGTTTCGGCAAACATCTCCCTCAACTCCTGGCCGCTGAGGGCTGCCAGGTCGTCACCTGCGCGCTTGAAGTAACGGCCATCGATCTCCCATGCTGTGCCCGGCAGGCGTGGCGGAACGTGAACGATCACCACGCGCCCTTCGGGCAGCAACAGCTCTTCCACCGGAATGCGGTGTCCCAGCCGCGTGTGCAAGCCTGCCTCGGTGCGGCCCGGCTCCTCGAAAGCCTGGGTGCCCACAATGCGCCGGGGCCGCATGTCCGTCACACCAAACACCATGGTGCCGCCGCCCTCGTTGGCCAGGGCCACGCAGTACTTGAGCAGCTTTTCAAAGTCGTAGCGCTGCTTGGCCTCCTTGAACTCCAGGCGCTGGCCTTCGGGTTCAAGCAGCCATTGTTGAAGCTGGGTGACGGAGGTGGGCATGGCGTGGGCTGGACTGTGGAGCTTAGAGATTCCAGTGGCGCTGACGGGCCTCAGGCGGCAACGTATCGATGATGTATTTCAGCGGGATCACCTCGTTCTTGGGTGTGCGCTCGTAGGCGCTGTCGTGCGATGCCGTCTTGGTCTGCCCAAACTTCATGTCGCTGCAGTAACGGACGGCCCATTCCAGGCTTTCCACCACCGACCGGCTGAGCTTGCTGAAATCGGCATCACGCAGGGCCGTGAGTTTCTTGTCATTGCGGCGCAGGGCGGCACGCATGGCGTCGTCGTCAAAGTCGCTGAACATCCGTTCGCCAATAAGCACCCGCGTGGCGTCGTAAGCCGACTGAGGGACCGGGCCATGGGGTAGTGCGCAATAGGTCTCGTTGTAGATCTGGTGTCCGTAGTGCTCCAGATGGTGCCTGTCCGCAAAGTAGATCGCCTTGAGGGAGTTGTAGAGATCGCCATCGGGCATGCGCTTGGCAATGAAGATCAATGCTTCTAGGCCGATGGACGCTTCCAGTTGCTGCAATTGCGCAAGGCTTTGGGCCGGAGAGCGTGGGGCAGCCAGAGTTAACTCACCACTGAAGGCCCTCTGCTGCAGCGAGGCAAACAGCGCATCCAGCGCGGCCAGGGCGCGGCGGTGGGTGGTTTTGAGGGCTTCGATGGAGGCTATGCGGGTGGCGAAGGTTTGTTGGAGGGGGAGGGGGGGAAGTGGCACCTCCAAGGCAGAAATTTCCTTCGTGTTGATGTTGTATTGCACGGATGATTTCCGAGAAGCGTTCAGAAAGATATTGCGGCCTCCCGGTGTTCTGAGCATTTGCCGAATGAACTCAGGTAACGCTTTGTCAGCCCGGAACCTCAAGCGCATGAGGTGAGAGTCAAAAGCCCACAACTCGTCTCCCGGTTGAGCTACCACGCATTTACCAAGATGCTCCTGACTAGCGATTGCCCGCGCCATGAGCAGGTCTCCCGCTTGGACGCTGTGCCGCTCAATGGCTGATGTGGGCAAATCAACGTACTTCTTATCTTCAAGCGTCAACTGCCAGTCTTGAATGTTGGCGACTCGAAGACATAGCCATGAGCCTTTCTCTGCTTCAGCAGGGATCATCGTTCCAAAAATTGGAGAGGTCTCGAAAAGCTCTGACATGCAGCGCCACTCCCAGCGCTTGGTGTTGTCCAGTGGGTCCCCAAACATATCGAGAAAGAGGGACTGGGTGAGTCTGTCGAGCAGGGCCAGGGCGGTGCGGCGTTGGGTTCGGAGGGTTTCGGTTTGATCGAGGATGGTGGCAATGCGGCGTTGTTCTTCCAGCGGGGGGAGGGGGATCGCCTGATCAGCGAGAAAACTTGCAGGAACCCGTCTTTGCCCGCCGCTGCCTGTCATGCGGCGCTGACCATTTGCACGCACTTCTTCGAGCCGCAGGTAATGGTGCAGATACCGCGACTCTGCGATCCCATGGCGTGCCCGAACGACGTGGAACTCTGTGGAGCCGAAGCCATGTGGACGCGGTAAGCGGGCTTGGGCAATTTTTCCGTTTTCAAAGCAAGGGGTGATCTTTGCCACCAATACATCGCCATCGAGAAACGGCGTGAAGCCTTTGGCTACTTCTGCGTAGGGCCGATCTTGTGTCGTTTCTACCTTGGCAGATTCGGCGCTCAGTGACGCCATTGGCACAAAAGAAACTAGTTCTTCCGCTGGCAGCTTTTTGCCCAGCGTGGGGTTTAGCTCGGCAATGTCTGTCAGCTTGGCGGTTGGGAATTTCGCGCTCACTTCAACATCCCCTCCAACACCCCCATCCCCCGCGCAATCTCCTCTTCAAGCGCCCGCAGCTCCGCCAATATCTCCCCTGGCGCCAGGTGCTGCACCTGTTCATGCACCACTTCCTTGTAGCGGTTGATGCTCAGGTCATACCCATTGGCCTCGATATCGGCCTTGGGCACGCAAAAGCTCTGGGCGGTGCGGGGGCGGGTGAGTTCAGGGGAGGGGTGGGATTGCGCCCCGGCTTGGACTGGCTCAGCCCGAACGGTTTGGAGAGAGCGCCAGCGCTGCAGCACGTCGGGCAGGTTGTTTTTGGCGTGCTCTGCTTCTGATAGCTGACTGCGCCCGTCCTTAAAGCGCTGCAGGCCCAAAAGGCTGGTATCCAGCAGGGGCTGGCGCTTGTCGTCCAGGCTCCAGCCGTCGGCTTGCATGTCGTAGAACCACACCTGGTCGGTGCCGCCGCTCATGGTTTTGGTGAAGAGCAGGATGGCGGTGCTGACGCCCGCGTAGGGCTTGAACACGCCGCCGGGCAGGCTGATGACGGCATCCAATTTTTGCTCTTCTACCAGCTTGCGGCGCAGTTCTTTGTGGGCCTTGCTGCTGCCGAACAGTACGCCGTCGGGCACGATGACGGCGGCGCGCCCGCCAGTCTTGAGCAGGCGCAGGAACAGGGCCAGAAAGAGCAGCTCGGTCTTTTTGGTTTTGACGGTTTGCTGCAAATCCTTGGCGGTGTTTTCGTAGTCGAGGCTGCCCGCAAAGGGCGGGTTGGCCAGGATGAGGCTGTAGGCCTCGGCGTCACCCGCCGCGCCTTCGGCCAGCGAGTCGCGGTATTCGATGGCGGGGTGCTCCACGCCGTGCAGCACCATGTTCATGCTGCCGATGCGCAGCATGGTGTTGTCGAAGTCGTAGCCGTGGAACATGCCGTTGTGGAAGTGCTTGTTCTGGGCGGGTACGCGCAGCATGTCGGGGTAGGTGCGGCGCAGGTATTCGCCTGCGGCCACCAAGAATCCGCAGGTGCCCGATGCGGGGTCGCAGATGGTGTCCTGGGGCGTGGGGGCGGTGAGCGCCACCATCAAATCGATGATGTGGCGCGGGGTGCGGAACTGGCCGTTCTGCCCGGCGGATGCGATCTTGCCGAGCATGTACTCGTACAGGTCGCCCTTGGTGTCGCGGTCGTCCAGGGGGATGGTGTCGAGCAGGTCCACCACCTTGGCCAGCAGGCCGGGTGTGGGGATGGTGAAGCGGGCGTCGCGCATGTGGTGCGCAAACGCGGTTTCAGCCGCAGGGCCGCCCGACACTTGCAGGCCGCGCAGGAAGGGGAAGACCTGGTTGCTGAGCACGTCGAACATGTCGGCGGGCGCCATGTTCTTGAAGCGTGACCAGCGCATGTTTTCCAATGGCCTGCCGTTGGGGTCGAATCCCTCGGGGATGATGCGCACCGGCGCTGTCTTGAGGCGCAGGGCCTTGTTGTCTTCGCGGGTCTGGTCGCTGTCGAGCGCGCGCAGAAAAAGCAGGTAGGTGATCTGCTCGATGACTTCGATGGGGTTGGCGATGCCGCCGGACCAGAACGCGTTCCAGACCTGATCGACCTTGTTTCTCAATTCACCGGTAAGCATGGGGTAGCGCGCAGCCAAAGAACGTAAAGCGGCGAGTCTGCCATGGTCAGGCGCTGCCTGTCTGGGCTGTTTTGTGCTGTTTTTGGCCTGTAGCGCTTGCCTGATAGGCGCCAGCAGCTATCAAAAACGGAGTCAACCGCCCGCCGCCCCCGCCAGGTCATCCAGGATCGGGCAATCTGGCCGCTCGTTGCCCTTGCAGCACGACACCAGCGTCTGCAGGCTGCGTTGCATGGCCTGCATCGAGGCAATGCGCTCGCTCAGGTCGTCGATGTGGGCCTGGGCGATGCGCTTGACCTGGCTGCTGGCGCGGCTGCGGTCGTGCCACAGGGCGAGCAGCTCGGCGATCTCTTCCATCGAGAAGCCCAGGTCGCGGCTTCTGCGGATGAAGTGCAGGGTGTGCACGTCCGCCTGGGTGTACTGGCGGTAGCCGCTGTCGGTGCGGGCCACGGCGGCCAAGAGGCCCAGGGACTCATAGTGGCGCACCATGCGGGCCGAGATGCCCGCGCTGCGGGCGGCCTCGCCGATGGTCAGGGGCCGGCCGTGGGGGATGGCTGCTTTGCCAGTGCCTTTGCTGCTGCTGTCCGCAAGGCCCGGGGCGCGGGGGGCGGTGGCGGCGCTCATGGCGCGACGGTATAGCCTTCTTCGGCGATGGCCGCGGCCAGGGCGGCGCGGGGCGTGGTGGCGTTGCCGACTTCCACGCGGCCGGTGCTGCGGTCGATGCGCACGGTGGCGCCGGGGTCGGCGGATTGCACGGCCTGCGTCACGGCGCGCTCGCAGTGGCCGCAGGTCATGCCCTGCACGTCAAAGAGCTGGGTGGAGGAAGCGGCATGGGGGGTGTCGTTCGTGGTCATGGTGGCTCCTGGAAGTCCTGTGGGGGTGGTCCGACGGGTATCGGTAAGGTGTCAGGGCGCCAGCGTAAACCTTCACACGATGGCAAGGTCAAGGCCCATGCAACGACCCCACGGCCTGTGGGCAGGCCGGGCGCGGCTGTGCGGACTGTCTGCTATTGAAAATATAGCTGCCAGCGCACTTCCATCCAGCGGTAGGGGCCTTTTTGTTTGAACGAACTACTTGGGCCGGGGGCGGCGCACGCCGGCGTCGGGCTGCACCAGGCGGCCTGCGCGCAGTTCGGTGATGGCCACGGACAGCGCCTCGGCGGCGCCGCGCACTTCGGCCTGCATGGCGGTATCGCGGTCCAGCACCTCGTGGCTTTGGGCGTAGCTTTCGTAGTAGCCGATGTAGCGGTCCAGCCGTGCCTTGGGGCCGGCGTCGATGAAGCCCATCCAGTCGAGCCAGTCAGACAGGCCCCGGCGCGTCATCTCGATGCCGGCCACGTCGCCGTGCACGGCCAGCGCGTAGGCGCGGCCGGCCAGGTGCTTGGGGTAGTCCCAGCCCGCCAGTTCCAGCGCCTTGGCCTCGGTGGCCTTCTTGCCGTGGGTGGTGGTGGGGTCGGGGTTGCCGCCATCGGCGCAGACCAGGCGGTCGATCATGAGCTTGAGCGGGCTTGGGGCCTGGTACCAGTACACGGGGGTGATGATCATCACGCCATGTGCGGCGGTGAAGCGTTCGTAGATCTCGTTCATCCAGTCGCCGGTCTGGCGCTCGGCATGGTTGGGGTAGCAGCTGCACGGAAAGTGGCACAGCGGCATGGCGGTGGACACGCAGCCCTTGCACGGATGGATGTGGCGCCCGTAGTCGGAGGTGACGCGGCTCAGGTCGAGCAGGTCGACTTCGATCTGCGCGCCCGCCAATACGTCGCGCGCCATGTTCAGCATGCGCCAGCTCTTGGAGATCTCGCCGGGGCAGGTGCCGTCGTTGCGGGCCGATCCGCACACCAGCAGTGCGCGGGCTGGCGCGGCCTTGTCGGCCCAGCGGGTGCGTGCGGCGTCGATGCGCTCCTTGGCCTCGATCCAATCCACCGACAGGTCGTAGTCCGGGTCGGCATAGCCCGGCCCGGCCTTGCGGGTGCGCGGGGCCTTGCGGCCTTCGTCGTAGTTGCGCCAGGCGATGGCCTCGATGCGGTCGAGCGCGTCGGGGGCTTCGTCGGCAAAGCGCGGGTCGCGAAAGTCCTGCAGAAACCGCTCGCGGAATTCGGCGCGCTCCAGCGGGGGCGGGGCCTGGCCGGTGCGGGGTTGCGGGGGCGTGGTGTTTTGGGTGGGTGTGGGGCCGGTCGTCATGCGGCCATTGAGCGCTGCAGGGCAAGGCGGTGCTATCGGACAACATGCCGTGAAGGGCTCGGAGCCGCTTGACCTTGCCATCATGTCAAGGTGTACGGTAGAGCAATGCACCCCCTGAGATGCTGAGCATCTTCCCCCTCTCCTTCGGGAAGGGGACGCACCCGGTGGCCCGGTAAAGCCGGTTCCACGGGTGCACTGGCATCGGCCGCGCTGGTGCGTTGGCGGGGGGCGACATACGCAACCCAGAACTCATAAATGCATGACGACAAACACTATCGGTACCTCTCCCACATCCCTCGCCGCGGTCACGGACTCGCTCGACCTGGGCATCGGCGGCATGACCTGTGCCAGCTGCGTGTTGCGCGTGGAGCGCGCGCTGCGCAAGGTGCCCGGTGTGCAGGACGCCACCGTGAACCTGGCCACCGAGTCCGCGCGCGTGGCCTGGGCGCCGGGCGGGGCGGCCGGTGCTGTAGACGCGGCGGCCATGGAGGCGCTGGTGCGCCGCGCGGTGCGCAACGCCGGCTACGAGCCGCGTGCCGCTGGGCAGGCCGATACTGCCGAAGACCTGTCGCCCTGGGCGGGCTTCCTGCCCGTGGGCATCGGCCTGCTGCTGTCGGCGCCGCTGGTGGTACCCATGTTGGGAGACTTTTTCGGCCAGCAGTGGATGCTGCCCGCGTGGGTGCAGTTCGCGCTGGCCACGCCGGTGCAGTTCATTCTGGGCGCGCGCTTCTACAAGGCCGGCTGGCATGCGCTGAAGGCGCTGGCGGGCAACATGGACCTGCTGGTGGCGCTGGGCACGAGCGCGGGCTGGGGACTGTCGGTGTGGCTGTGGCTCACGGCGCCCGCGGGCCACCCGGGGCAACCCGGGCATGTGCCGCACCTGTACTTCGAGGCTTCGGCCGTGGTGATCACGCTGGTGTTGCTGGGCAAGTGGCTGGAGGCCCGTGCCAAGCGCCAGACCACGGCGGCCATCCGCGCGCTGCACGCGCTCAGGCCCGAGGTGGTGCACCTGTTGACCCAGGCCGGCGAGGCGGATGTGCCCGTGGCCGAGGTGATGGTGGGCGACCGCCTGGTGGTGCGCCCGGGCGAGCGCATCCCGGTGGACGGCACGGTGCACGAGGGCCACACGCAGGTCGATGAATCCATGCTCACCGGCGAACCGCTGCCCGTGGCGCGCGATGTGGGCGCGGGCCTGACAGGCGGCTCCATCAACGGCGACGGCCGCATCGTGATGGCGGTGACCGCCGTGGGCGCCGAGACGGTGCTGGCCCACATCATCCGCCTGGTGGAAGACGCGCAGGCCGCCAAGGCGCCCATCCAGCGCTTGGTGGACGAGGTCTCGGCCATCTTCGTGCCGGTGGTGCTGGGCGTGGCGCTGCTCACCCTGCTGGGCTGGCTGTGGGCCGGCGCGGGCGGGGAGGTGGCGCTGATCCACGCCGTGGCGGTGCTGGTGATCGCCTGCCCCTGCGCGCTGGGCCTGGCCACGCCCGCGGCCATCATGGCGGGCACCGGCGTGGCGGCGAAGCACGGCATCCTCATCAAGGATGCGCAGGCGCTTGAGCTGGCGCACAAGGTGGACACGGTGGCCTTCGACAAGACCGGCACGCTCACCGTGGGGCAGCCGCGCCTCACCGCGTTCGAGGTGGTGGCGGGGCAGGACGAAAGCGTTGTCCTGGCGGCCGTGGCCGCGGTGCAAAGCGGCAGCGAGCACCCGCTGGCCCGCGCCGTGGTGTCCGCTGCCCGGGCGCGCGACCTGCCCATGGCGCAGCCTGATGCCGTGCACGCCGTGCACGCCGTGCCCGGCCGCGGCACGGAGGGTGAGGTGCAGGGGGCGAGCTACCTGGTGGGCAGCCTGCGCTGGATGCAGGAGCTGGGCGTTGACCTGGGTCCGCTGGCCGCGCGCGCCCAGGCATTGCAGGCCGAAGGCGCCAGCGTGTCGGCCGTGGCCCAGCGCAGTACACAGGGCGCAGAAGGCACACACGGAGCAGGGGGCCTGGTGCTGCGCGCCGTGATGGCCTTTGGCGACGAACCCAAGCCCGGCGCGCGGGAAGCGCTGGCGCAACTGAAGGCGCGGGGCATCCGCACCGTGATGATCTCGGGCGACAACCGGGGCGCGGCCGAGGCCATGGCCCGGCGGCTGGGCCTGGACCCCGCGGCGGGCGAGGTGATGGCCGAGGTGTTGCCGGGGGACAAGGCGGCGCAGGTCGTGGCTTTGCAGGCGGGCGGCAAGACAGTGGCTATGGTGGGAGATGGCGTGAACGACGCACCGGCGTTGGCCGCAGCCGATGTGGGCATGGCCATGGGCAACGGCACCGATGTGGCCATGCATGCAGCCGGCATCACCCTGATGCGCGGAGATCCCCGGCTGGTGGCGGCGGCGCTGGACATCTCGCACCGTACGGTGATGAAAATTCGACAGAACCTGTTCTGGGCCTTTGCTTACAACGTGGCCGGGATTCCCCTGGCGGCGCTGGGTTATCTGAGCCCGGTGGTCGCCGGCGCGGCCATGGCCTTGAGCTCGGTCAGTGTGATGGCGAATGCCCTCTTACTGAAGCGGTGGCGCATGTGATAAATACGTACAGCACGGTCATCGATGTCTGGCAAACTGCAACTTTTTGTTGCAGAGCAGCGCGGGGGCGCGGCTCGCGGCTTCTCCATACCGATACAAGGACGACACATCATGAATCTCTTTTCGTTCATGCGGCAGTTCACCATCCGAATGCGCATGCTGGGGGCCATTGCGGTGGTCCTGGGGCTGCTGGGCCTGCTCGGTGGCGCAGGCATGCTGGGCATGTTCCGCATCCACGACATGAGCCAGGACTTCGTGGACAACTCGTTCGCCAAGGTGGGCTACATGGCCGAGTTGCGCGGCGAGATGGGGGCCATCCGCCAGCACGAAAAGGACATGATCATCGGCTATGAAAAGACCGAGGCCGTGAAGGCCGCGCACGCCAAGTGGCTGGCCAGCCAGGAGAAGGCCAAGAAGATCGCCGCGAAGTTCCTGGAAGGCGAGGAAGACGCGGACAACGTGGTGGTGCGCAAGGTCATCGCCAAGCTGGATAGCTACCGCGATCTCTTCGGGCACGTGGCCCGCCAGCTCGAAGCCAGCGGCTACGACACCGCCACCATCGCCAACCGCATGAGCGGCAAGGCCGTGGCCGAGTTCGACCAGGCCGACAAGCTCGTGAGCGAGCTCGACACCGTGCTGCGCGCCGATGTGGACACGGCCATTGCGCAGCAGGCGCGCGTATCGAGCGAGACCAAGTGGCTCTTCGTGCTGGCGGTGCTCATCACCGTGGTGGTGGTGGTGCCGACCACGCTCATGAACATGAACTCCATCTGCAACCCGCTCGAAGAAGCCCGCCGCATGGCGCAGGCGATTGCGGGCGGCGACCTGTCGCAGAAGATCGAGGCCGAAGGCAAGGACGAAGTGGCCGACCTGCAGCGCGCACTGCGCGAGATGCAGCAGGGCCTGGGGTCGCTGGTGGCGCAGGTGCGTGATGCCAGCGGCAACATCGCCACGGCCAGCCAGGAGATCGCCACGGGCAACCAGGACCTGTCGCAGCGCACCGAGCAGACCGCCAGCAATGCACAGGAGGCCGTGTCCTCGCTGTCGCAGCTCACGTCCACCGTGCAGCAGACGGCGTCGTCCTCGCAGATGGCCAACCAGCTCGCCGCATCGGCATCGAACACCGCCACGCACGGCGGCTCGGTGGTGCAGCAGGCGGTCTCCAGCATGCAGGAAATCTCGGCGTCCAGCCGCAAGATCGGCGACATCATCGGCCTGATCGACTCCATTGCCTTCCAGACCAACATCCTGGCGCTGAACGCCGCGGTGGAGGCCGCCCGTGCGGGCGAACAGGGCCGGGGCTTTGCGGTGGTGGCCAGCGAGGTGCGCAGCCTGGCCCAGCGCAGCGCGGCCGCGGCCAGCGACATCAAGGGCCTGATCAACAACAGCGTGGCGGCCGTGGACGGCGGCGTGCGCCATGTGGAAGGCGCGGGCACGGCCATGAAGGAGATCGTGGCCAGCGTGCAGCGCGTGGGCGACATCATCGGCGAGATCACCGCGGCGGCGTCCGAGCAGTCGGCCGGCATCGGCCAGGTCAACCAGTCGGTGGGCGAGATCGACCGCATGACGCAGCAGAACGCGGCGCTGGTGGAACAGTCCGCCGCCGCTGCCGAGTCGCTGCGCGAGCAGGCCGCGCGCCTGTCGCAGGTGGTGCAGCAGTTCCGCCTGGCCGATTCGATGGGGCACAGTGGGGCGCACCACGGCTCACACTCTGCGCCAGTGGCAGCTCCGGCACAGCAGCGGCAGGCGCTGGCGGGCGGTGCGTCGGGCCGGGCACTGCTCTCCCGCTGATACGGCGCACTGACGCGGCCCGCACGACCGGGCACCCAGGCCCTGCAGGCATTCTTGGCTTGCAGGGCTTTTTTCATGGGCGGGCCGCACCAGCGCTTTCGTTCTGGCTTCGGCCTCGGCTGCCGAGCCGGTGGCGTGGCTGGTTGCGGAGTGTTTGACCTGCGTCATGCGCCGCGGCGCGGCTGCATGCCATTCTCGGGCTGTTGTTGTGTTGTCCACCCGGGAGAGTTGCCATGCCGTCCATCAGCCTGCGCACCATTCGCGAAGAGCATGCGTCGCTGGCGGCGGTGCTGCATTCACTGCGCCTGTTGCTCGACCAGGGGCCGGGCGACGCACCCGCCGCGTTCTTCGACGTGATGCGCGCGATGCTGTTCTACATCGACGAGTTTCCCGAGCGCCAGCACCACCCCAAGGAATCGCAATGGCTGTTCCCCAAGGTGGCCGAACGCTCGCCCGATGCCGCTGCCGCCATTGCGCAGCTGGAGCGTGAACACGCAGGCGGCGAGGCGGCGGTGCGCGAGCTGCAGCACCTGCTGCTGGGTTGGGAACTGATGGGCGAGTCGCGCCGCGAGGTGTTTGCGGATGCGCTGCGCAGGTATGTCGGCTTCTACCTGGAGCACATGCGGCTGGAGGAGGCCGTGGTGCTGCCGGCCGCGCAGAAGTGTCTGGCGGAGGCCGACTGGACCGCCATCGACGCCGCGTTTGCAGGCAACGCCAACCCGCTGGCGCACGGACCTGCGCGCGACCCGGCCTATGACCGCCTGTTCACCCGCATCGTGATGCGGGCGCCGAGCCCGATCGGGCTGGGTTGAGCGCAGGACAGCGTCAGAGTGCCGGAGGTTGTACAGACTCGCAGTCTCCCGCACCGCGCTGCCAAATCACCCCACACCGTTCACGCTGAGCCTGTCGAAGCGCCGCGCAGGGCTTCGACAGGCTCAGCCCGAACGGTCGGTGAGATGCCACCCTGCAGAACGATGCAACAGTGTGGATGGCGTGGACTGAGCGAACGGTGCGGAGCGTCAAGCAGCCCGCCGGGCTGTTCCCGTCACGCCGCCAGCGCAGGGTAGTCCGTGTACCCCTCGGCACCGCCGCCGTACAGCGTGGCGCGGTTCACCTCGTTCAACGGCGCGTCCTTTTGCAGGCGCTGCACCAGGTCCGGGTTGGCGATGAACGGGCGGCCGAAGGCCACGATGTCCGCGCCGTTCGCCAGCGCCGTTTCGGCCAGGGCCTTGTCGTAGGCGTTGTTCACCATCCACGCGCCCTGGCCGCCGGCTGTGCGGTATGCGGCCTTGAGCGCGTTGTAGTCGAAGGGGCGGTCCGGAATGTCGCGCGGGCCGCCCGTGGCGCCTTCGATCACGTGGATGTACGACAGGCCCAGCGGGCCCAGCTGGCGCACCACGTAGTCGAACAACGGCTGCGGGTCGGCGTCCACCACGTCGTTGGCGGGCGTGACGGGCGACAGGCGGATGCCGGTGCGGCCGGCGCCGATCTCTGCGGTGATGGCGTTGACCACTTCGAGCAGCAGGCGGGCGCGGTTCTCGATGCTGCCGCCGTAGGCGTCGGTGCGCTGGTTGGCGCCGGTCTTGAGGAACTGGTCGATCAGGTAGCCGTTGGCGGCATGCACTTCCACACCGTCAAAGCCTGCATCGATGGCCGCGCGAGCGGCGCGGCGGTAGTCATCGACGATGCCGGGCAGCTCGGACTGCTCCAGCGCGCGGGGCACCGACGTTTCGGTGAAGGTGGGCACGCCGTCCTTGATGAGCACGGTCTTGGTCTTGGCCTGGATGGCCGACGGTGCGACGGGTGCGGCGTTGCCGGGCTGCAGGTCGGTGTGCGAGACGCGGCCCACGTGCCACAACTGCACCACGATCTTGCCGCCCGCGGCGTGCACGGACGACGTGACCTTCTTCCAGCCGGCGATCTGCTCGGGCGCATACAGGCCCGGCACGTCGGCATAGCCCTGGCCCTGGTGCGAGATGGCGGTGGCCTCGGAAATGATGAGACCGGCGCTGGCGCGCTGCGTGTAGTAGGTGGCCACGAGGTCGGTGGGCACGGCATTGGGCGAGCGGTTGCGCGTGAGCGGCGCCATGGCGATGCGGTTGGCCAGTTGCAGGTCACCGGCTTGGACGGGGTCGGACAGGAATGGCATGGGATGAAACTTCCGGATAGAGCGTGGGATGAAAACGTCGGCAGGGGCCATCGGTCGAAAGCCGAAGGTTAATGCTGCAGCGCAAAACGTGCAGCGCACTGGCGTCAACAAGGGCTCTGGTTTTGTGCTATTGGCCCCAGCGGCCCCGCTGCGGGCCGTGGCGCTGCCCGGCCAGCGCGCTAAAGGCGGCTGCGGCAAAATTGCACGCCATGCCCTCCCATCCTGCACCGCCCGGCGCGGTCCGGCCCTTGGCCACGTTGCCTGCCACGTTGCCCGCGCTGTGGCTGGCGGTGGCGCTCTCCATGGGCGCTGCGGTGTCGCTGGGCATCACACGCTTTGCGTATGCGCTGTTGCTGCCCCCCATGCGCGAGGACCTGGGCTGGACCTACACGCTGGCCGGGGCCATGAACACGGTGAATGCGCTGGGCTACCTGCTGGGCGCGCTGGCCACACCGTGGCTGCTGCAGCGCGTGGCCCCGGGCAAGGTGCTGGTGGCGGGCGCCGTGTTGGCGTCGGTGTTCATGGGGCTCAGCGGCTTCTTCGTGGATGCGGTGCCGCTGCTGCTGCAGCGCCTGCTGGCCGGTGCTGCCAGCGCGCTGGTGTTCATTGCGGGCGGGCTGCTGGCGGCGCGCCTGGGGGCGCATGCGGTGGGGCGCGCAGGGCTGCTGCTGGGGCTGTACTACGGCGGCACGGGCTGGGGCATCAGCCTGTCGGCGCTGCTGGTGCCTGCGGTGCTGGCGGGCGCACCCGGGCCGCATGCCTGGGCGTGGGCCTGGTGGGCGCTGGCCGTTGCCTGCGCCGGTGCCACCGCGGTGCTGCTGTGGCCCGCGCGCCGCCTGCAGGCGCTGGCGGCACCGGCAGCGCCTCCCACGCCGTTCAATCTGCAGCATCCACCCGCCCGGGTGAGCTGGCGGGCCCTGGGGCCTGCGCTGCTGGGCTATGGCCTGTTCGGCGTGGGCTACATCGGCTACATGACCTTTGTGGTGGCGCTGCTGCGCGAGCAGGGCGCCAGCGGCACCGCGGTGACCTGGTTCTATGCGCTGCTGGGGCTGGCCGTGCTGCTGTCCTCGCGCATCTGGGCGGGCCTGCTGGACCGCAGCCGGGGCGGGCAGGCGCTGGCGCTGCTCAACGGCCTGCTGGGCGTGGCCACGGTGCTGCCGGCGCTCACGTCCGCGTGGCCGGTGGTGCTGGGATCGGGCTTGCTGTTTGGCGGGGTGTTCCTGTCGGTGGTCGCATCGACCACGGCGCTGGTGCGCCACAACCTGCCCCAGGTGCTGTGGGCCAGCGGCATCAGCGCGTTCACCATCGTGTTCGCGGCTGGACAGATTGTCGGGCCCACGGTGGTCGGCTGGATCGCCGACGGCCCGGGCGGCCTGGCGCGCGGGCTGGTGTTCTCGGCCTGTGCGCTCTGGGCGGGGGCGCTGGTGGCGTCGCGGCAAAGGCCGCTGGCGGGCTCTGGCGCGGGCGGCTGACCGGGGGTGTGGGGCGAGCAGGACCCTGCACAGATGCCGCGCTGGCGGTTAGTTGGTTTTCGCATATCCAAGTGCGAAACCAGTGCAAGCCGCCAACGGCCCGCTGCCTAGAATTTTTCTCTCATGCCATGGGCGGACCCGCGCCGCACCGTGGCCGCATCCGACGCATCCCGAGAGGACATTCCCCCCATGGCAACGACAACACGCAGAAAAAGCATCCAGGCCGCGGCCTTGCTGGTAGGCACGGTATTGGGCTTCAGTGCCCTGGCGCAGACACGCGAGGTGGTCATCGGCTACCAGGACATGGTCGTGCCGTGGCGCCATGCACAGGAAACGCGCGAGGTCGAAAAGCGCACGGGCTACAAGGTCACCTACCGCAAGCTGGGCAGCGGCGCCGAGGTGGTGCGCGCGCTGGCCTCCGGCGCCATCCACATCGGCGAGGCGGGTTCGTCGCCGTTCGCATCGGCCATCTCGCAGGGCGTGCCCATCGAGGTGTTCTGGGTGCTGGACAACATCAACGATGCCGAGGCCCTGGTGGCGCGCAATGGCTCGGGCGTGAACACGCTGGCGGACCTCAAGGGCAAGAAGATCGGCCTGCCCTTCGTGTCGACCACGCACTTCCACGCGCTGGTGGCGCTGCAGGACGCGGGCGTGGACCCCAAGAGCGTGCAGATCGTGAACCTGCGCCCGCCCGAGATCCTGGCGGCCTGGGAGCGCGGCGACATCGACGCGACCTTCGTGTGGGACCCGGTGCTGGCCAAGGCCAAGGCCAACGGCAAGGTCATCGTGACCTCGGGCCAGATCGCGGCCAAGACCGGCAAGGCCACCTTCGACGGACTGGCCGTAACCAAGGCCTTTGCCAAGGAGCATGACGGCTTCCTCGCGCAGTTCGTGCAGGTGCTGGCCGATGCCGACAAGGCCTACACCGGTCACAAGGCTGCCTGGACCGCCGAGTCGGCCGAGGTCAAGTCGCTGGCCAAGTGGAGCGGGGCCGAGGCGCCCACCGTGCCTGCGAGCCTGGCGTTGTACGCCTTCGTGCCGCCTGCCGAGCAGGCATCCAACCAGTGGCTGGGTGGCGGCAAGGACTCGGGCGTGGCCAAGTCGCTGGCGGCCACTGCGGCCTTTTTGAAAGAGCAGGGCACCATCCAGAACGTGCTGCCCGACTATTCCGTCGGTGTGAACCCCGCCTGGGTGCGGCGTGCCAAGTAGGCACGGCGACGGCGCAGAACCAGGCCTGCAGATACGGGGCCTGAACGTGCGCTATGCCGGTGCCCGCCAGGCGTCGACGGTGCTGGCGCTGCAGGACGTGGACCTCGACATCGCCCGCGGCGAGCTGGTGGTGGCGCTGGGCGCCTCCGGCTGCGGCAAGACCACGCTGCTCAACTGCATCGCGGGCTTCACCGAGGCGTCGTCCGGCAGCATCACGCTGAACGGCCGCGCGGTGACCGGGCCGGGTGCGGAGCGCGGCGTGGTGTTCCAAAAGCATGCCCTCATGCCCTGGCTCAACGTGGTCGACAACGTGGCGCTGGGCCTGCGCCTGCGCGGCGTGCCGCGCACCGAGCGTCGTCGATTGGCTATCGAGAAGCTGGCCCTGGTGGGCCTGGAGGCCTTTGCCGACGCGCCCGTGTGGCAGCTGTCGGGCGGCATGCAGCAGCGCGTGGGCATGGCCCGCGCCCTGGCCAGCGACCCCGACGTGCTGCTCATGGACGAGCCGCTGGGCGCGCTCGACGCGTTCACCCGAGAGTCGTTGCAAGAGCTGGTGCTGCAGCTGTGGCAGCGCACAGGCAAGACGATTTTTTTCATCACCCACGATGTCGAGGAGGCGCTGTTCCTGGCCTCGCGCCTCATCGTGATGACACCGCGTCCGGGCCGCATCGCGCAGCAGCACGCGCTGGCCTTCAACACCGACTACCTGGGTGGCCGGGCTGCGCGCGCCGTGAAATCGGATGCGCAGTTCATCGCCTGGCGCGAACGCGTGCTGGACTGGATCGCGCCCGCCGTGTTGGCAAATGCGGAGCCCACGCATGCCTGACGCGATGGGCCAGATCCTGGTGGTGCCGGGCATCGGACGCGATACGCCCGGTGCAGCCGTGTCCGGTGCACCTGCTGCGCCGCACGTTGCACCCGCAGCGTCCTCGCTGCGTGCGGTCGCGCCGTTTCGCCTGCCCGGCAGCGGGCCGAGCCGTGCCATCAGCGCCGTCTGCGTGGCCGCACTGGTAACGCTGTGGTGGCTGGCCACGCACCTGGCCTGGGTGCCGCCCTTGTTCCTGCCCGCACCCGATGCCGTGCTGCGTGCGTTCGGCGATGCCTGGCGCGGCAACATCCAGGGCGGCGAGCCGCTGTGGAAGCACCTGCAGTGGAGCGCGATCCGCGTGTTCGGCGCCTTCGCCTTGGCGGCCGTCACGGCCGTGCCGGTGGGCATCGCCATGGGCGTGAGCCGCGTGGCGCGCGGCGTGTTCGACCCGCCCATCGAGTTCTACCGCCCGCTGCCGCCGCTGGCCTACCTGCCGCTGATCGTGATCTGGTTCGGCATCGACGAGACCGCCAAGATCCTCTTGATCTACCTGGCCTGTTTTGCCCCCATCGCGCTGGCCGCCAAGGCCGGCGTGCGCAGCGCGAGCGTGGAGCAGATCAACGCCGCCCTGTCGCTGGGCGCGGGCCGATGGCAGCTGGTGCGGCACGTCATCGTGCCCGCTGCGCTGCCCGAGATCATGGTGGGCCTGCGCATCGCCATCGGCTTCGGGTGGACCACGCTCGTGGCCGCCGAGATGGTGGCAGCCACCGTGGGGCTGGGGCAGATGGTGCTCAATGCCTCCAACTTCTTGCGCACCGATGTGGTGGTGATGGGCATCCTGGTCATCGGCCTGGTGGCGTGGACCTTCGACTGGTTCATGCGCTGGCTGGAGCAGCGCTTCGTGCCCTGGAAGGGGCGTTAGCCGCCGAGCCGGCTCGCAGCTGTCGCGCGCCACAGCGCATGAAACTGGCGCGGCCCAAGGCCAGCGCACCCGCGCAAGGGCCGCCCCGCCGCGCTGGGTGCGTCCCCCTCCCGAATCGCGCAGCGAGTCGAGAGAGGGGGAAGGCGCGCAGCGCCTCAGGGGGTGCCTACTATTTCAGCAAGCCTTCGGCCTTCATCGCCTCCTGCACCGCAGGGCGGGCGGCCACGCGGTCACGGTAGGCGGCCAGGTTCGTCAGGGCGGAAATATCCACGTTGGTCGGCTTGGCCCAGTTGGTCACGGTGAACAGGTAGCCGTCGGCCACGGTGAACTGGTCGCCCATCAGGTACTGCTTGTCGGCCAGCTGGCTGTCCACCCACTGCAGGCGCTGCAGCAGCTTCTCGCGCGCCATGGTCTTGTATTCCTCAGGCGTGGCGGGGTTGAACAGGGGGCTGAAGCCCTTGTGGATTTCGGTGCCGATGAAGGTCAGCCATTCCTGCAGGCGGTAGCGCTGCAGCGAGCCGTTGGTGGGCGCCAGCATCTTCAGGGGCACCTGGTCGGCGATGTACTGCACGATGGCCGGGCCTTCGCGCAGGCGCGTGCCGTCGTCCAGCTCCAGCATGGGCACATAGCCCAGCGGGTTGATGCTGTAGTAGTCGGTGCCGTCCTGCAGCTTGTGGCTCTTGGTGCTGGCGAGCACGGGCGTGAAGGCCAGGCCCGCCTCGTGCAGGGCGATGTGCGGAGACAAAGAGCAGGCGCCGGGGGAGTAGTACAGCTTCATGATGAAAAGGTCCTTCCAAAAAAGTGACGGAGAAACCCGCCATCCTATGCCTTGTGCGTGACGCCTGCTGTCGTTCGGGTGCGCGCGGTTGTGTGGGACGGCCCCTGCGGCATCAGCTGTCGTAACCCGGTGCCTCGCGCTGCACCTTGCGCAGCAGTGCGGGCCAGGCAAACGCACCGCCCAGGCCGCCTGTCTGCACGCGCATGGCCTGCGCCACGCCGCTCACGATCTGCGGGTTCACGGCCGTGAGCTCGCCGCCGGCCTGCGCATCGATCTGGATGCGGCAGGTGTTCTCGAAGGTGTACATCGACAGGAACGCATCGGCAATCGTCTTGCCCACGGTGAGCAGGCCATGGTTGCGCAGCATGAGGAAGTTGGCCTCGCCCAGGTCGGCCTGCAGGCGCGGCTTTTCCTCGTCGCGAAAGGCCACGCCCTCGTACCCGTGGTACGCCAGCGAGCCCAGCACGAACGTGCTCTGCTGGCTGATAGGCAGCACGCCGCCCTTCTGTGCACTGACCGCCACGCCCGCGCGGGTGTGGGTGTGCAGCACGCAGCCGGCGTCGGGCCGGGCCTCGTGCACGGCGCTGTGGATCACGAAGCCCGCTGGGTTCACGGGGAAGGGCGAGTCGTGCAGCTTGTTGCACTGCATGTCCACCTTGATCAGGCTCGACGCGGTGATCTCCTCGAACATCAGGCCGTAGGGATTGATGAGGAACTGGTGCTCGGGGCCCGAGACCGACTCGGGCAGCTTGGCGCTGATGTGGGTGAAGACCAGGTCGCTCCAGCCGTAAAGGCTCACGAGCCGGTAGCACGCGGCCAGGTCGCAGCGCAACTGCCATTCTGGGGCGGACACGCTGTCCTTGAGCGAGGGAATGCTGAGCATGGGCTTGTCTCCGTGGGTTGTGGGTACGAAGGTCCACTGTAGGCCGCTGCAGCGCAAACGGGTGTCAGGCAGGCTACACAAGCGGCGTTTGGGGGTGCCCGGTACGGGCTTTCCCGCAATGTCGCAGCCGTTCCATTGCGCTGTGAGAACCTCCAATCGCGGCGCGGGGTGCGTCCCTAAAGTTCATTCATCCATCCCACCAGCCGGTGGGAGGGAACCACCGGACTTCTGGAGATCACCACCATGCGCAATCCCACATCGAAGATCGCGAGGCTGCTGGCCTCGTTCGCCGCCGCCACCTGCCTGTCGGCGCTGGGGCTGTCGGCCCACGCCCTGGAGACCGTGGACAAGGGCGCCTTCACCATCGCGTTCTCGGGCGACATGCCCGGCACCGGCTACCAGGACGGCAAGATGGTGGGCTACGACGGCGAGATCCTGCAGCGCATTGCGCAGGCGCTGCAGCTCAAGGTCAAGCCCGCGCTGATGGAGTGGTCGGGCACCATCGCCTCGGTGCAATCCAAACGCGTGGACGTGATGGCCGGCACCATGGGCTGGACCGAGCAGCGCTCGAAAATCATGGCGCTGAGCGACCCCATCCACTATTTCAAGAACGGCATCACGCAGTCGGACAAGACTGACTGGAGCCGCCTCAAGGACCTGGAAGGCAAGAAGGTCGGCACCATCACCGGCTTCTCGTTCATCCCGGAGCTGCGCAAGATCAACGGCCTGCAACTGGCGCTGTACGACACCTCGGACGCCGCGGTGCGCGACCTGCTGGCCGGGCGCATCGACGCGGTGATCGGCGACCCGCCGGTGATGCAGTACGCGATCTCGCAGAACCCGCAGTGGAAGATCAAGTTCAACGCGTTCAGCGACGCATCGCCCGACTACCCGCTGCTCACGGGCCTGGGCCAGGTGGTGTTCGGCCTGAACAAGGACAACCCCGAACTGGTGAAGGCCGTGAACGCCGAGATCGCCAAGCTCTGGGGCAGCTGCGAGCTGCGCAAGATCGGCAAGACCTACGGCCTGGTGCAGGACGTGTGGTACATCCCCGTGGGCCAGAACGCCCGGGCCGGCGTGGACCGCGCAGCGGACTGGAAGCTGCCGTCGTGCAAGGGATGAACTAGCGCCTCGTCGCATCGCCGGTTGCCCGATGGGGTCTCGGCGAATTGCCAAGCCGCATGCTGTCCAGGCATGCGGCTTTTGTCTTTGGCCCGGCATTGCGGGGCCGCCAGCCATCGCTGTGGGGCAGCGCTGTGCGCCGTCAGGCCTCCACCGTACCAGCCTGCAGCGCCTTGCGCATGCGCCCCGGCGGCATGCCGTACAGCTGCTGGAAGTGCCGGATGAAATGCGATGCGTCGGCAAAGCCGCATTCATACGCGATGGTGATGACCGGCAGGGCGGTGCTGGTGAGCATCCATTTGGCGTATTTGAGGCGCGCGTTGCGGTAGTACTCCGACGGCGTGGTGCGCGTCTCGGCCAGGAACACGCGCTCGAGCTGGCGGCTGCTCGAATCCACCAGCCGCGCGATGACCGCGATCTCGAGGGGCGTGCCGATGTTCTTTTCCATGAGCACGATGGCCTGGCGCAGCTTGTCGTGGTCGGTGGTGCCGTAGCCCAGCGCATGGCGGCGTGCCACGTGGGTGTGGCCGGCGGAGGGGTTCACCGTCATCTGGTGCACGACCTTGGCCGCGCGGTCGGGGCCGCAGTGCAGGCGCACCAGCTCGGCCGTGAGCTCCACGATGGAGATGCCGCCCGCACAGGTGATGCGGTCGCCGTCGAAGAGGTAATGCGAGTCCGTCACGAAGGGCAGCGTGGGGAACGCCTGCTGCCAGTCCTCCACGTGGTAGGGGTGCACGCAGGCGCGCCGCTGCGCCATGAGCCCCGCATGCGCCAGCGCGAACGAGCCGGTGCAGATGCCGATGAGCGGCTTGCCCAGCGATGCGGCGTACTGCAGGAACTCGCGGTAGCGCGGGTGGGCTGAGGGGATGGCCGGCAGCAGCCCGCCGATGACGGCGATGTAGTCGTAGTCGCAGTCGGACGAGAGCGATTCCTGCACGGGTACTTCGACACCGCAACTGGCGGCCACCGACTGGCCGGGTATGCCCAGGATGGTCCACGAGCAGCGGATCTGCCGGCTCTGGTCGCCCACATCGGCCGCGTGGCGCAGGCCGTCGCACAGGCCCGCCAGCGACAGCAGCGGGAACTGCGGCCACAGCAGGATGCCCACGCGCAGTTCGGAGGCCGATGACGCCTTGCGCCGCGGCGCGCTGGGCCGCGACGCCGCGTCGAGCTTGCCGATCAATGCACCAATGTCGCCTGTGTTCTGTGCACTGGTCTGGTGCGCGTTGGCGCCATTTTTGACGCCAGGGGCTTTGCGCTGGGGTGTGGTGGGGGGCATCGCGTTTTCCCTGCATGTCGCATACGTTCAATATAGCTGCGTCCCCCTCCAATGAACAGAGGGGCGCCATTCCTAGCATGGAGGCACTGGGTAGCAAGGACATGCGGGTGCAATTTGCGTGCCGCAGCGCCCGCACACCACTGTCTGGAGAACCATGCTGTGAACGACGACCATCCACCCCTGCTGCGCGTGAGCGGCCTCACCAAGAGCTACGGCCAGACGGAGGTGCTCAAGGGCATTTCCTTCGACCTGAAAAAAGGCGAGACGCTGTCGCTGATCGGGCCCAGCGGCTCGGGCAAGTCCACGTGCCTGCGCTGCCTGAACTTCCTGGAAAAGCCCAACGGCGGCGAGGTGCTGCTGCAGGACGAGCGCATCGGCCAGGTGCCTGCGCGCAAGGGCGGCGGCTGGCGGCTGATGAGCGACACCGAGATGGCACCGCAGCGCCGCGAGATCGGCATGGTGTTCCAGCTGTTCTATCTGTGGCCGCACCTCACGGTGCGCGACAACGTGGCGCTTGCGTCCATCAAGGCCGGCGGCATGCGGCGCGACGAGGCCCACGCGCTGGCCGAAGACATGCTGGAGAAGGTGCACCTGCGGCACAAGGCCGACGCCTACCCCGAGCAGTTGTCCGGCGGGCAGCAGCAGCGCGTGGCCATTGCGCGCACGCTGGCGCAAAAGCCCAAGCTCATCCTGTTTGACGAGCCCACGTCCGCCCTGGACCCAGAACTCGTGGGCGAGGTGCTGGGCGTGATCCGCGAGCTGGCCGACGAGGGCCGCTCGATGATCCTGGTGACGCACGAGATCCGCTTTGCGCGCGATGTGGCCGACCGCGTGATCTTCATGGACGGTGGCCACATCGTCGAAGAGGGCCCCGCCGCGCAGGTGATCAACGCGCCGCGCATGGAGCGCACGCGCAGCTTCCTGGGCCAGGTGGGCGGTGGCGCAGGGCTGGGTGCATGACCATGCCCGGACTCGATACCTTCACCCTGATCGCGCTCACGCTGTTGCGCGGTGCGTGGACGGCCGCGCAGGTGGCGGCAGGCGCCGCGCTGATCGCCGCGGGCCTGGGGCTGCTGCTGGCCTTGCTGGTGGTCTTCGTGCGCCACCGCGCGCTGCAATGGGCCATTGCGGCGTACATCGAATGGATGCGCAACGTGCCCGCGCTGGCGCATCTGTTCGTGCTGTATTTCGGCCTGGCGTCGGTGGGAGTGCGGCTGTCGCCGCTCACGGCCGCGGTCGTCGGCCTGGGCCTGGTGGGCGCGGCCATCCTGTGCGACGTGTTTGCCGCGGGCCTGCGCTGCCTGCCGGTGGGCCAGCGCGAGGCGGCATTGGCCGTGGGCCTGACACCCGCGCAGACGCTGCGCTGCGTGCTGCTGCCGCAGATGCTGCGCGTGACGCTGCCGTCGCTGGGCAACTACGCGAGCCAGCTGGTCAAGGACACCTCCATCGCGTCGGCCATCGCGGCGCCTGAAGTGATGTTCTATGCGCGCAACCTGGTGACGTCCACCTTCGAGACGCCGCTGATCTACCTGACCGCCATGCTGCTCTATGCGGCCATGGTGCTGCCCATCAGCTGGGCCTTCACGCGCCTGGAGCGCCACACTGCCAGGGGGGCACGATGACCGCATTCTTTGCAACCTATGCCGAGTACCTGGGCGAGTGGTGGCCGCGCCTGCTGGACGCCGCGCGTGTCACGGCCGAGCTGTCGGCCATCGGCTTTGCCATCGCCATCGTGCTGGGGGCGCTGCTGGTGTGGATGCTGCGCAGCGGCGTGGCCGTGCTGCGCCGCAGTGCGCAGGGCTTCATCGAGCTGCTGCGGGCCATACCGCTGCTAGCGCTGCTCCTGGCGATCTACTTTGCGCTGCCTTCCATCGGCGTGACGCTGTCGGGCTACTGGGCCGGTGCCATCGGCCTCGGAGTGCATGGCGCGGCCTATGTGGCGGAGATCCTGCGGGGCGGGCTGCAGTCGGTGCACGGCGGGCAGCGCGAGGCGGGCCTGGCGGTGGGCCTCACGCCGCGCCGCGTGTTCCTGCACGTCACGCTGCCGCAGGCGGCACGCGTGATGCTGCCACCACTGCTGAGCAGCTACGTGGCACTGCTGAAAGACAGCTCGCTGTGCGCGCTGATCGCCACCAACGAACTCATGCTGGCCGCCAAGGCGATCTCCAGCGAGTACTTCCTGCCGCTGCACGTCTTCATCCTGGTGGGGCTGTTCTATTTCGCGATCGCGTTCCCGCTGTCCATGCTCTCGCGCTTCATGGAGCGCCGCCTGGCGCAGGGCCGCCGCACGCTGGGGGCTGCATGACGACCACCGATCTCTCGATGCCATCCATGGTCTACGCGCCGCTGGCAGACCAGGCCGCGGCCATCCGTGCGGGCCGCTTGTCGAGCGAGGCGCTGGTGGAGGCGCAGCTCGCGCGCATCGACCGGCATGGCGCGCAGCTGCACGCCTATACCGAGGTCTACGCCGACGAGGCCCGCGCCGCCGCGCAGGGCCTGGACCGCATGGCCCGTGCGGGCGTCTTCGTCGGGCCGCTGCACGGCGTGACGGTGGCGGTGAAGGACCTGTTCGAGGTGCAGGGCAAGGCGATTGCCGCAGGCTCGCGCGCGCGGCCGGCGCGCATCTCCGGCATGAACGCCACGGTGGTGGACCGCCTGCGTGCGGCCGGCGCCATCGTGGTCGGCAAGACGCACACGGTGGAGTTCGCATTCGGCGGCTGGGGCACCAACGCGGTGATGGGCACACCCTGGAACCCCTGGGATGTGCACACGCACCGCACGCCCGGCGGCAGCAGCAGCGGCTCGGCCGTGGCGCTGGCGGCGGGGCTGTGCAGTGCGTCCATCGGCACGGACACGGGCGGGTCGGTGCGCATACCGGCCGGGCTGTGCGGCGTGGTGGGGCTCAAGACCACGCGCGGCCTCATCAGCCGCCACGGGCTCATCGAGCTGTGCCCCACGCACGACACGGTGGGGCCGCTCACGCGCACGGTGCGCGACAGTGCGCTGCTGCTGGAAGTGCTGGCCGGTGCCGACCCGCACGACGCGGTGTCGCTGCAGGCGCCCGTGCGCTCGGTGCTGCCGCACCTTGCGCGCGGCGTGCAGGGCCTGCGCGTGTGGACGCTGCCCGAGGCCGAGCGCCACGATGTGGATGCCGACGTGCTTGCGGCCTGCGACGCGGCGGTGCAGGTGCTGGTGTCGCTGGGCATGCAGCGCGTGGAGCGCGCGCTGCCGCAAAGCTGCGCCGAATCCATGCGCGTGGCGGGCAGCCTGATGAGCGCCGAGGGCTATGCCAACCTGGGACCGCTGTTCGAGCAGGACGGGCTGGAGTTCGACCCGCATGTGCGCCGCCGCATCCTGCTGGGCCGCGACATCGGTGCAGCGCAGTACATCGCGCTGCTCAAGCTGCGCGAGCAGGCCAAGGCCGACATGCTGCGCGCCATGGAGGGTGTGGATGTGTGCGCCTTTCCGACCAATGCGATCGCCGCCATCCCGGTCAGTGCGGTGGACGAGCTGGCCACGCCGCTGTCGCGCTTTGGCCGCTTCGTGAACCTGCTGGATCTGTGCTCGCTGGCCGTGCCGGCGGGCTTCACGCAGGGCGGCATGCCGGTATCGCTGCAGGTCATCGGCCGGCCGATGGACGAGCCGACGATCCTGCGCGTGGGCCATGCGTTCGAGCAGGCCACCGGCTGGCACCGCGCGGTGCCGCCGGGCTGGGACTGAGCGGCGCACCCCACCCCCTTTGTATTCACCCCAGGAGCTTTTCACCATGCCTGCGTTGTCCCCACGCGCGCCCCGGGCGTGCCTGCTGGCGCTCACCCTGCTGTGCGCCGCGGCCGCGGCCTCTGCACAGACACCGGCCCGAGGCGGCGCTTCGGCGCTGGAGCGCATCGCTCGCGGCGGGGTGGTGCATGTGGGCTACATCCCCACGCCGGGCACCTTTGCGTTCCGCGACGCGGCGGGCGACACAGTGGGCTACTCCATCGACGTGTGCCAGCGCGTGGTGCAGAACCTGCGCAAGGTGCTGGCGCAGCCGGCGCTGCGCGTGGAGTTCCGCCCGCTGGAGGCGGCGCAGCGCATACCGCTGCTCAAGGCCGGCAGCATCGACATCGAGTGCGGTGGCAACACCAACACCGTGGGCCGGCAAAAGGACGTGGACTTCTCGCACACGCTGTTCACCACGGGCGTGCGCTTCCTGGCGCGCCAGGCCGCGCTGATCGACGGCGTGCCCAGCCTGTGGCGGCGGCGCATTGCGGTGAGCAACGGCACCACGGCGCAGGAGACCATGGCGCGCGTGCAGCGCGAGCAGGAGCTGCAGGTCGTGGTGGTGGCCACCGATGCCGAGGGCGTGCGCCTGGTGGAAGAGGGCACGGTCGATGCCTTCGCGCAGGACGACATCCTGCTCTACGCACTGCTGGCCACATCGCCGAAGAAGGGCGACCTGCATGTCACCGGCCGCCACCTTACGGTGGAGCCGTATGCCTTCATGCTGCCCAAGGACGATGCGCCGCTGCGCGAGGTGGTGGACCGCACGGTGCTCGCGCTCATGCATTCGGGCGAGCTGGCCGCCCTGTACCGCAAGTGGTTCGACACCGAAGCGCTGCGCATCCCGATGAGCGCCCACATGCGCGAAAACATCCGCTACCCCAACAAGTACGGCATTCCCTGAACGCGCGGCGGTATTGCCGCAGTGGTCTTTTTTTTCCAGCCGGCCCTTTCAGTCCTTTCAGTCCCTTCATCCCAGAGCTTTTCATGAACACCAGCATTCCCTTCATCAGCGACCGGCAAGTGGCCGAGGCGCTGGATTTCGCGTCGGTGGCCACCGTGCTCGGCGACGCATTTGCCAGCCTGGCCGCGGGCGGTGCCGCCGTGCACCAGCGCCAGCGCACCGATTGCCGCGACCTGCGGCTGAGCACCATGGGCGCGGTGTGGGCCGAGCGCGGCGTGGCCGGGGTCAAGGTGTACCCCACGGTGCGGGGGCAGTTCAGCTTTTCCATCGTGCTGTTCGACGTGGTGACCAACCAGCCGCTCGCAGTGCTGGACGGCAACGAGATCACGCGGCTGCGCACCGCGGCCATCACGGCGCTGGTGGCGTCCAAGGCGGGCCCGCTGCGGCCGCGCAAGCTGGCGGTCTTCGGCGCAGGGCTGCAGGGCCGCGCGCAGGCCGAGGCTTTGAGCGGCTGGTTCGACTTCGGGGAGATCGCGCTGGTGGACCCCGCGGGCGACCCGGCGTGGGCGCAGACGCTGGCGGTGCAGGCGGGCTGCCCGGCGGCCTTCACCACGCCCGAAGCGGCGGTGCGCGGCGCGGACATCGTGGTCACGGCCACGCGCTCGGCCAAACCGGTGTTCGACGGCGCGTGGCTCGCGCCCGGCGCCTTCGTGGCCGCCATGGGCATCAGCGCGCCCAAGGGCCGCGAGCTGGACGACACCACCATGGACCGCGCGGGCCGCATCGTGCTGGAATGGCTGCCGCAAAGCCTGGCCGAAGCCGGCGAGGTGGTGCTGTGGCAGGGCCGCACGGCCAGCGCGCCGCTGGTGGACCTGCCCCAGCTCTACGCGGGCGGTGCGCCGTGGCGGCCCGAGGCGCCGGGCATCACCGTGTTCAAGTCGGTGGGCATCGGCCTGGCCGATGTGGCGGTGGCGCAGCTGGCGGTGTCGCGCATCCTGCAGCGCGCGCCCGCACTGGCAGGTGCGCTGCCATGAAGGTCTGCGTGATCGGCGCGGGCGTGATCGGCTGCGCCACGGCCTACGAACTGGCGCGCCAGGGCCACGATGTGCACCTGCTGGACGCGGCGCAGGCGCCGGGCCTCGTCACCAGCTACGCCAACGGCGCGCAGCTGAGCTACAGCTATGTGGAGCCGTTCGCGTCGCCCGCCACGCTGCGCGCCTTGCCCCAGCTGCTGTTGTCGCGCGGCTCGGCCGTGCGCTTGCACCCGCGCTGGGACTGGCGGCAGTGGGCGTGGGGCCTGCAGTTTCTGCGCGCGTGCTCGGCACGGCAGTCGGTGCGCGGCACGGCGCAGTTGCTGCAGTTGGCGCAGGCCAGCCGCGCGGCGCTGGCGCAGTGGATGGCCGAGGAGGACTGGTCCTTCGGCTTTGAAGAAAACGGCAAGCTGGTGCTGTGCCCCACGCCACAGGCGCTGCGCCAGCAGCAGCGCCAGGTGGCCGTTCAGGCCGCCATGGGCTGCCGGCAGGAGGTGCTGAGCGTGCGCGAATGCCTGGACAGGGAGCCCGCGTTGCAGGCGGCGCCGGGCCTGCCCTGGGCCGGTGGCGTGTGGACCCGCGACGAGTGCATCGCCGACCCGCACCATCTGTGCCGCAGCCTGGTGGGCAGCCTGCGCCAGCGCGGCGGCACGGCATCGTTCGGCGTGGTGGCGCGTTCGTTCGTGCGGCATGCAGGCCGGGTGAGCGCGGTGGCCACGGACCAGGGCGGGATCACCGCCGATGCCTTCGTGCTGGCCACCGGGCCCGCTGCAGGGCCGCTGGCGGCGCGGCTGGGCATCCACCTGCCCATCCAGCCCATCAAGGGCTACAGCATCACGGTGCCGTTTCGGGGCGGCGTGGCGCGGCCCCGCGCGAGCGTGACCGACCTGGGCCGCAAGACGGTGTTCGCACCGCTGGGCACGCACCTGCGCGTGGCGGCCATGGCCGAGGTGGGCGCCACGGGCCTCGACGTGCCCGCGGACCGGGTGCGGACCATGGTGGACGCCGTGGCGCAGACCTACCCGGGCCTGTGCGACCTGGACGCCCCGGCCGTGTGGGCCGGGCTGCGGCCCGCCACGCCCACGTCGGTGCCCATCGTGGGCCGCTGGCGCGACAGCAATGTGTACCTCAACGTGGGGCACGGCGCGCTGGGCCTGACGCTGGCGGCGGGCAGCGCGGTGGCGCTGGCGGGGCAGATGCAGGGGTGACAGCGCCTGGCCGTCACCTCCCGCGCTGCGCGCGAAGCCGCCGCCGCCCCAGCCAGGCCACCCCGAGCCCTGCCAGCGTCAGCATCCAGGGGCTGTCCACCGGGATGGCCTTGGCAGTGCCGCCGGGTCCTGCCAGGACGTTGATGTTCAGCGTGAAGGGCGAAATCAGGCCATTGGCGTCCGTGACCTGGATGACCACGCTGAAGCTGCCCGCCGTGGTGGGTGTGCCGGTGAGCAGGCCGCCCGCGCCGAGCGACATGCCGGGCGGCAGGGCGCCCGAGCTGATGGCAAAGCTGTACGGCCCTGTTCCGCCCGTCACCAGGATCTGGCTGTTGTAGGGCGTGTTGGTGACCGGCGAGGAGGGCGGGGTGACGGCCAGCACGCCGGCGACGGTGCCGGCGGCGACCAGGTCCCGCTCACGGCCCAGGAAGTCGGAGGCCGTGATGGTGAAGCTGTAGGCGGCGGCGGTGGTGGGTGTGCCGGTGAGCGCGCCGCCCGCCGACAGGTTCAGGCCCGTGGGCAGGACTCCGGTGCTGACCAGGAACTGGTACGGCGCCACGCCGCCGCTGGCGGTGAAGGTCACGCTGTAGGGCGTGCCTTGCACCGGCACGGGAACGGCTGCCGGCGTCACGCTGATGCTCTGCGCGGAGGCGGCAGCGCCCCACAGCAGGACGCAGGCGGCGCCCACGGCGGCGACGATGCGATGGCTCCAGGGGAATGCAGCCGGTCTTGCGCGGGCGGTCATTGGTGGCCTCCCCGCTGCTGGCGTTCGGCTTGCTTTTCCAGGGCCGACAGCCGCTGCGCCAGGCCCAGGAGCTCTTCGTCCCTGGCGGCCAGCCTCTGGTGCAAGGCTTGCACCGTCGCGGCGGCCAGGCCCGCCACATCGCTGGGTGCGAGCGTCTTCGGGCTGGCGCCCAGCTGAAAGCGCTGGTGCACGTCTTCCGCCATGGGCCCCAGGTGCAGGCTGGCGCTCAGATCGCTCAGGTAGCGCCAGGCATACACCGGCAGTTGCGCCACTTCGCCAAGGATGGCGTGGACCGGCGCGGCGGTGATGTCGTGCTTGAGCGTGCGGCTGGAGCCCTGGCTGAGCGTGCCGGCCACGGCAAGGTTGCCATTGGATTGCACCGACAGCGCAGGGCTGCCGCTGCCGCTCGGTGCAAGGCTCACGCCCGATGCGGTGGTCAGCTGCGTCCAGTACGCCGTGCCCGTGCCATGCGCAAGGCGCGTGGCGATGTCGCCGTTGTTGCGCAGCTCCATCTGCACGCGCGCGGTCGAGGCCGCGGCTGTCGTGTTGTCGACCCGCAAGCTGCCCGTGCCGTCGGAGCGGCGCAGGGTCAGCGGCGCCGCCGGGCGCGGAGTGCCCAGGCCGACGTTGCCGTCGCCGGCGATGTCCAGGCTGGCGTGCGGCGCCCCGGGCCGGATGCGCAGGGGCAGGCGCGAGCCGCCGGTGACGTCGCGCACGAAGAAGTTGGCTTCGTTGGCGGCAATGTCCCAGGTCTGGGGCGTGAAGCCGTTCAGGCCGTTCTGCTCTTGCCGCAGCGCCGGTGTGTTGTACGACAGCACGTGCAGGTCCAGCACGGGCGCGGCAGTGCGTATGCCCACGCGGCCGAGCGGGCTCACGTACAGGCTGTTGGCGGGTGCACCGGCCATCCACAGCGCCTTGACCTGGCTGGACGTGATGTTGGTGCCGGTGCTGGCTGCAGCATCGGCGATCCCCAGGTAGCTGGCACCGCCGCTGGCGCTGTCGTTGGTGAGCAAGGTCCAGGGAGAGTTGGGGAAAGGTGCGGCGCGGGTGTCGTGGAACCCGATGCGCAGGTTGTTTTCCTTCAGCCGCAGGGTGTCGTTGCCGAAGGTTTCGCCGTTGGTGCAATCCAGGCCTGTGCAGACGTTGCCCTGGATGATGTGGTCGTCGCTGACCACCTGGTCCTTGAGCACCATGCGCTGGCTTGCGCTGGCCGCAGTGATGGCCTGGGTGCGGGCGGTGCTGGCGCTGCTGGCGTTGTCGCCGGCCGCACCGGCCTCACCGCGGGGAGGCACGTCCGGAGGCAGCACGAAAGCGCCCCCGGCAATGGTCACGCTGGCGCTGAGCACGGCGCCGACAGGCCCTTCTGGCCGGGTGGGGGCCACCGGGGCCTCCTCGCGCCGGAGGGCGGCGGTGGCGGGGGCGAGCGTCAGCTCGTAGGTGTAGCGCCCGTCGGGCAGGGGCGTGTCCTGCAGTGCCAGGGCCAGGGGCTCGCGCAGCACGATGTCCTGCGGCGCGCCGCCTTCGCGGGCAATTCGCAGCGTGGCCCGGCCGTGGGGCACGGCCACGGTCCATTCCAGGCGCTGGGCCTGCAGGCGGGCGGTGATGGGGGTGGCAGCCGGTGGGGTGCCTGCGGCTGGGGTGGTCTGGGCCTGGGCGCTCTGGCCCAGCAGGCAGGCGGCGATGGCCGCGGCCACGGCCAGGCGCACGGCGCGAGGCTGCGGACGGCCGTAAAAGGCGGTTCGGTCGTGGGACATGGACGGCAGCTCCCTCAGCGCGCGGGCTTGGCGGGGGCCGCCATTTGCGCTTCCAGCAGGGAGATGCGGGCCTTGATCGCAGCGATGTCGGCTTCGCGCTCGGTCACCTTGCGCGCCAGTTCCTGCACGGCCCCCAGGGTCACGCCGGCGAGGTCGCCGGGGGCCAGGCTCTTGTCGTCTTGCCCGAGCTGGAAGATCTTGCGGAAGTCCTCTGCCATGGGGCCGACGTGGCGTTCCTGCGCGGGGCTGGCGGTGTAGCGCCAGTGGTAGAGCGGCAGGCTCAGCACTTTCTCCAGCAGGCTGGTGCCGTTGATGGGTTCGATCCCCGTCTTGAGCGTGCGGCTGGAGCCCGTGCTCAGCGTGCCGGTGATGGCCAGGTTGCCGTTGGCCGCGAGCGTGAACTGCGGCGTGCCCGCGCCCTGTGTCGCCAGGGTGAGGGCGGTGCCGGCCGTCATGTCCCAGCCGGTGGCTGCCGCGGTGGTGAAGCGCAGCGTGGCAGGCCCGTTGTTCGCCAGATTCAGCAAGGTGCGCTGGGCCGCGGTGCCGCTGGCCTCCTGCACCAGCACCTGGGCGCTGCCGTCGGTGCGCATCACATGCAGTGCGGCGGCAGGCGATGCGGTGCCGAAGCCGACATTGCCCGATGCAGCGATGTCCACGCTGCTGGTGGGCGCGCCAGGGCGGATGCGCAGGGGAAGGCGCGAGCTGTTCGTAACGTCGCGCACGAAGAAGTTGGCCTCGTTGGACCCGATGTCCCACGTCTGCGCGGTGAAGCCGCCCGCGGAGGACTGCTCCAGGCGGAAGGCGGGCGTGTTGCCGGTGGATGCGTGCACGTCCAGCGCAGGCGTGGCCGTGCGCAGGCCCAGCTGGCCGCTCGCGCTCACGTAGAGGCTGTTGGTGGGCGCCCCGGCGCTCACGGTGAACACCGGGTTGCCGGACGTCGCGTCCTCGATGGCGAGGTAGGAGGCGCCGCCCGAGAAGGTGTCGTTGGCCTTGATGCGCCAGTCGTTGGCGGGAAAGCCCGCGCCACTGCTGGTGTCGTCGAAATGGATGGCGAGGTTGCCTCCCTTGAGCCGCACCGTTTCGAACCCGAAGGTTTCGTTGTTCACGCAATCGAGGCCCGCGCAGAGGCTGCCCTGCACGACCAGGTCGTCGGCCACGACCTGGTCCTTGGTGGTGAACGTGGTGGCGGCTGGTGCGGTGCTGCGCTGCGCGGCGGTGGTGGCATCGGCCCCAGCGCCCACCACCTGGCCCTGCGCCACGGCAAAGGAGCCGGACACGATGCGCTGGTGCAGGGTGGCCTGGGCCTGGGCCGGGTCCATGGTGGCGGGGGGGTCCAGGCTCAGCTCGTAGAAATAGCGCCCATCGGGCAGGCGCGCCTGCCGGGGCTCCAGCACGATGGGGGCACGCGGGAAGACCTGGTCCGTGACGGTGCCGTCGGGCCGTACCAGGCGCAGCTTGGCTGCGCCGTGCGGGGCCTGGGCGGTCCAGGTGATGCGGTCGCTCTGGCGTGCCGCGGTGATGGTTGCCGCGGGGGCCTGGGCGGCGCAGGCCGCAGCGACCAGGCTGGCGACCAGCGCCAGGGAGGCTTTGTGGAAAGGGTGCATGGAGGTGGTCTCTGAAGCGGGCCGGGGGCTCTTCGAACTTTTCGGATGTCTGGCGTCGGGGGCAGCGGCAAGGCGCGTGGCTGCGCCGCCGCCGTTACCCGCGGAAACATTCGAGTCTGAATGAGCCCCGCTAACGCGTCAATCGTGAAATGCCAGGGTGTCGTGCGCTCGACGCAGCCCTTCGCCCCTTCTCTGGCCTCTCCGGCCATTCCGGCCTTGCAGCCCTTACCGCGTTCCCCTCTCTGCCCTGTGGCGGGGGGGGTTGCCGGCACGTCGCGTGCCGGCACCTGGGGACGGAGCGTTCAGCCTGCTTGCGGAATCGGCGCCCGCATGCCTGCGTTGAGCAAATTCCAGGCGTTGATGGTGGCGATCGCAAAGCCCAGGTCGGAGATCTCGGCGTCGGTGAACAGGGCCTTGAGCTTGGCGAACTCTTCGTCGCTCGCGTCGCTGTGCGGCGTGGCCGTGAGGATCTCGGCCCAGCGGAAGGCGGCGCGCTCGCGTTCGTTGAAGAACGGTGCCTCGCGCCAGCCGGCCACGGCGTTCAAGTGGCGCGCTTCCACGCCGTCCTTGACGAGGTAGTTCCAGTGCATGTCCATGCAGTAGGCGCAGCCGTTGATCTGAGAGACGCGCAGGAACACGAGCTCTGCCAGGCGCGCGCCCAGGGCGCCCTTCTTGATGGTTTCGGACACGTTGACCAGGCCCATGAAGGCCTTGGACGAGAGCTGGTGGTAGGGCAGGCGGGCGGTGTGCTGGGACATCAAAAAACTCCTGGGTGTGCCCTGGTGGGGCGGTGGTGGATGAAAGGGGGCGATGGGTGCGTGGCACAGGCCATCGCATTCCATACCTTTCAAGACGTGCGCGTGTTGTCCGGTGTGACAGCGGGCGGCGTTTTTTTGCAGCCTCCACTCCACTCCACAACACAACCACCCATCCATCCACGAACCCTTCGCCACCACAGCGCCCAGCGCCGCGCCTGTGTCAGTCCAGCGAGAGCGGGATCCCCGCGAGCTTGTCCGGGTTGCGGATCGCGTAGATCGCCACGATGCGCTCGCCGTCGGTCACGAAGGCCTGCGCCGATTCGAGCTGGCCGTCCAGGTAGCGCAGCAGCCCCGGCTCGCCGTTGATGAGCGCCATGCGGTAGACCACCTGCGCGCCCAGGCGGCGAAACAGGGCCCAGTACAGGTTGGCGATGCGAAAGGGGCCGACCAGCGGCTGGGCGAAGGATGGCACCTTGCCGCCACCGTCGCCGATGAGCTGGGCGTCTTCGCTGAGCAGTGTTTCGATGGCGTTGCGGTCGCCGCTGCGCGCGGCCAGCATGAAGCGCTGCAGCAACTGGTGGTGCACGTTGCGCGGCACCTCGAAGCGGGTGCGCGCCTGCTGCACGCGTTCGCTTGCACGGTGCACCATCTGGCGGCAGCTGGCCTCGGTCTTGCCCAGCTGGGCCGCGATCTCGGGGTAGTCGTAGTCGAACACCTGGCGCAGCAAAAAGGCGGCGCGCTCCTCGGGCCCCAGGCGCTCCAGCACGTACAGGAACGCCACCGACAGCTCGCCCGCCAGCTCGGCGGCCGACTCGGGCGTGTGCGCACCGTCCAGCTCGACCAGCGGCTCGGGCAGCCACCAGCCCACATAGGCCTCGCGCTCGGCCTTGAGCGCGCGCAGCCGGTCGATGGACAGGCGCGTGACCACCGTGACCAGCCAGGCCTCGGCGGACTGCAGGGCGGCGGGGTCGGTACGGCTCCAGCGCAGCCAGGCGTCCTGCAGCACGTCTTCGGCATCGGCGCGCACGCCGAGCATGCGGTAGGCGATGCCGAAGAGGCGGGGGCGCAGGGTGGTGAAGGGGTCGGTGGCGCAAGCGCCGGAGGTCGCTGGAGGGGCTGCGGAGGTCATGGGCTGGTGCCTGGGCTGGGGGTGGTGAAGCAGATCAACCGCCGCTGCGCGTTGTCTGGCCATGTTGACCAGACGGGGGAGACTGCCGGTGTGTGACAGTGTGGAGCGGTTTGCTCCTGTTTTGATAGCTGTTGGCGCTTGCCAGATGAGCGGTAGGGCCGGTTTTGATGGTCAACCGCAGTGCCTGGCGCCCGCGCGGTGGCACGCTGCAGCTCAAGGCCGGGACGGCGCCGCGCCCGGCTGGGTCAGCCGCTCCAGCCGCTCCAGGTACACGAAGGCCGACGCGGTGCTGGCGCCGCACATCTCGGCCGACGGCATGAGGCCGCCGCACACCGCGGGGCGCTCGGGCTGCCCAAAAATGAGGCAGCGCTCACCCGCGCCCAGTTGCACGCACCGCACCCCGGCGGGCTTGCCCTGCGGCATGCCCGGGATGGGGGAGCTGATGGAAGGTGCGGTGCAGCAGGCACCGCAGCCGGGGCGGCAGTCCATGGGGGTTGTGGTGGCTGGCTGGCGGGGGGCTGGGCGGGGCAGGGCGTCAGGCGGGTGCGCCTTCGGGGTGCAGGCGGGCAGAGGCCCACAGCACCTGGTCCACCACGCCGCGCACGCGGTCGCGGTGGGCGGGCTGCACCAGGGCACCCGCCTCGTCGAAGGCACTGCCGGCCGAGCCCAGCGCAAACGCCTTGGGCGCCAGCCAGCATTCGGCGTTGATGAGCAGCGGGGCCAGGTGGCTTTGCGAGCGCAGGCCGCCCAGGGCACCGGGCGATGCGCTGAGCATGCCCACCACCTTGCCGCGGAAGGACTTGCCGCCGTCTTCCCAGTCGGGGTTGCCCTTGACGGGGCTGGACGCCCAGTCGATGGTGTTCTTGAGCAGGGCGGTGTAGCTGCCGTTGTACTCGGGCGAGCAGATCACCCAGGCGGGGTGCCGCCACAGGATTTCCTTGAGCCGGATCACGTCGGCCGGCGTGCCCTGGGCTTCGAGGTCGGCGTTGTACAGCGGGATGTCGAAGTCCGACAGCTCCAGCAGCGTGACCGTGGCACCGGCATCGCGTGCGATGGCGGCGGTGGCGTGGGCCAGCTTGCGGTTGAAGGACTGCTGGCGCGTGCTGCCGGCGAAGACGAGGAGGGAGGGAGTGGTTGTGGGCATGGTGCCTGCGATTGGAGCACAGGCGCGCGGCAGGAATCCTGCAAGACGTGCCCGAGGGTGGGGACGCCTCAGCGGTCGTGCATGGGTGCGGCCGGCAGCCCGGGCCGGGCCTGTGGCACGCTGCGCCACACCAGCGTGCCCAGCGCGGTGGCAAACGCCGCCAGGCTGAGCCCGGCGCGCCAGAGGTTGGCGGCATTCCACCGGTCGCGCACATCCGCCCAGTCGGCCGGCAGGGCCTGGGGGTTCCAGGATTCGGTGGTGTGGTTCAGCGGCAGGTTCACCTCCTGGGTGAAGAACACGATGCCCAAAGCGTAGGCCGCCCCCACCAGCCCCAGCCCGCGCCACCAGCCTGCCCGGTGCTCCCGCCAGGCCGTGGCCAGGGCCAGTGCACACCACAGGGGCGGGCCGAAGAAGAAGGTGAAGAACAGCGCATGCCGCACGTTGCGGTTGAGGGCCGACTGCACGGTGGCGTAGGTCGCACCGTCCATCTGCAGCAGCGCCAGGTTGACGTTGGCGCTGTAGGTGCCGAAGAAACCGGCCATGAGGCCCAGCCACAGCACGGCCAAGGCATGGGGTGCGAGTGCGAGCGGGGAGGGGCCGGAGGTGGTGAAGGTAGAGGGGCTGTTGGGCATGGTCTGGCGGTGCGGGGAGTGGCGACCTGCCCACTGTCGCAACCTTCGGCATCCAGCGCCTTAACCTTTGATAAGCCCCAGTTCGCTGCGCACCCGTGACAGGGTGACGTCCGTCATGCCCAGGTACGAGGCCAGGTGCCGCAGCGGAATGCGGTCGGCCCACTGGGGGCGTTCGCGCACCAGCTTTTCGTAGCGCTGGCGGGCGCCGAGCTGCAGGAACTCCTGCTCGCGCTGCATCTTGCCGTCCAGCAGTGCGCAGAGCGTGCGGTGTTCCAGGCTTGCCCATGCGGGCCAGGTGGCGGCTGGCCCGACCGTGGCCGGCCAGCGCAGGGCCCACAGCACGGTGGCGTCTTCCATCGGTTCCACGTGAAACATTGCCGGTGTTTCGCGCAGCCAAGGGGTGACAGGCCAGAGCATGCTGCCGTCCAGGAAGAAGTTCTTGTTGGACTCTGCCCCTTCGCTGTCCAGGTAGTACAGGCGCAGGGCCCCGCGCTCCACCCACCACAGGTGCTGCCAGCGATCGCCCGCTTGCAGCAGCGGTTGCCCACGCTGCAACTGCAGGCGCTGGGCACTGGCCCACCAATCCTGAACGGGGGGCGGCGCGGAGCCCAGCAACTGGGTCAGGAACAGGGTAAGGGGCGTAGAAACAGACACGGCCAGCGCAAAGTGGGAAAATCGCGGGTTACCCGCCGGGCTCCGGGCCGTTGTGCCCAGGCTGCCGAGGCGGGCCGAGGGGCTTGCGCACCTGCCAGTCAGCCGCTGCACACCCCCGGGTTTTCATTATCGGGCCCACCAGGCTCTCGGAGTTCTCCATGTTGTACCCCCAGGAATTTGATGTGATCGTTGTCGGCGGTGGCCATGCAGGCACCGAAGCCGCGCTGGCTGCCGCGCGCATGGGGCAAAGAACCCTGCTGCTCACGCACAACATCGAGACGCTGGGGCAGATGAGCTGCAACCCGAGCATCGGCGGCATCGGCAAGGGCCACCTGGTGAAAGAAGTGGACGCTCTGGGCGGCGCGATGGCGCTGGCCACGGACGAGGGCGGCATCCAGTTCCGCATTCTCAACAGCTCCAAGGGCCCGGCCGTGCGTGCCACCCGGGCCCAGGCCGATCGCATTCTGTACAAGGCCGCCATCCGCCGCATGCTGGAGAACCAGCCCAACCTGTGGCTGTTCCAGCAGGCGGTGGACGACCTGATGGTGGAGGGCGACCGGGTGGTGGGCGCCGTGACGCAGGTGGGCATCCGCTTCCGGTCGCGCACGGTGGTGCTCACCGCCGGGACCTTCCTGGACGGCAAGATCCATGTGGGCCTGAACAACTACGCGGCCGGCCGGGCAGGGGACCCGCCCGCCGTGTCGCTGTCGGCGCGGCTCAAGGAGCTGCAGCTGCCGCAGGGCCGGCTCAAGACCGGCACGCCCCCCCGCCTGGACGGGCGCAGCATCGACTTTTCGAAGTGCCTGGAGCAGCCCGGCGACGGCATGCCGGGCGGCGTGAACGAGGGCACGGTGCCGGTGTTCAGCTACATGGCCCATGCGCACGGCGGTGCCGCGATGCACCCGCGCCAGATGCCCTGCTGGATCACCCACACCAACGAGCGCACGCACGAGATCATCCGCAGCGGCTTCGACCGCAGCCCCATGTTTACCGGCAAGATCGAGGGCGTGGGCCCGCGCTACTGCCCGAGTGTGGAAGACAAGATCAACCGCTTTGCCGACAAGGACAGCCACCAGATCTTCCTGGAGCCCGAAGGCCTGACGACCCACGAGTTCTACCCCAACGGCATCTCCACCAGCCTGCCGTTCGACATCCAGTACGATCTGGTGCGCAGCATGCCGGGGCTGGAGAACGCGCACATCCTGCGCCCCGGCTACGCCATCGAGTACGACTATTTCGACCCCCGTTCGCTCAAGAGCAGCTTCGAGACGCGGCAGATCCAGGGTTTGTTCTTTGCCGGGCAGATCAACGGCACCACCGGCTACGAAGAAGCGGCGGCGCAGGGTTTGTTTGCCGGCATCAACGCCGCGCTGCAGTGCCGGGGCGATGCCCCCTGGCTGCCCGGCCGCGACGAGGCCTACCTGGGCGTGCTGGTGGACGACCTGATCACCAAGGGGGTGACCGAGCCCTACCGAATGTTCACCAGCCGGGCCGAGTTCCGCCTCCAGCTGCGCGAAGACAACGCGGACATGCGCCTGACCGAAGCAGGGCGCCGCATGGGCCTGGTGGACGACGCGCGCTGGGATGCCTTCAGCCGCAAGCGGGACGCTGTTTCACGTGAAACAGAACGCCTGAAGGCCACCTGGGTGAACCCGCGCAGCCTGCCTGCGGCCGAATCGGAGCGCGTGCTGGGCAAGAGCATCGAGCACGAGTACAACCTGTTTGAACTGCTGCGCCGCCCCGACGTGAGCTACGCCAACCTGATGTCGCTGGACGGCGGCAAGCATGCCTCGGCCGATGTTTCACGTGAAACGCTGGGTGCGCTCACTGACTCGGTGCTGGAGCAGGTCGAGATCGCCGCCAAGTACGCGGGCTACATCGACCGGCAAAAGGACGAGGTGGAGCGCGCCGCCCACTTCGAGAAGCTGCGCCTGCCGCCCGACCTGGACTACCTGCAGGTCACTGCCCTGAGTTTCGAGGCCCGCCAGGTACTGAGCCGCCACCGGCCGGAGACCTTGGGTCATGCGTCGCGCATCACCGGCATCACCCCGGCGGCGATTTCTCTGTTGATGGTCCACCTGAAGAAGGGCGGCTTCAAGGAGTTTGCCGTGGCCCCGTCCAAGGCCGAAGGCGAAGTGGCGGCATGACGATGACGGTATCCCACAACGACGTGTTGCGCAGCCAGTTGCAGGCGGGCGCCGAGGCCTTGGGCCTGGGCCTGGAGGATGGGCAGGTCGGCCAGCTGATGGACTTTCTGGCACTGCTGCAGAAGTGGAACAAGGTCTACAACCTGACCTCGGTGCGCGACCCGCAGGAGATGATGACGCACCACCTGCTGGACAGCCTGGCGGCAGTGGCGCCGCTGCGCCGGCACCTCGCCACCCTGGAGTCGCAGGGCCTGGCGGCGGGCACGGTGCGCCTGCTGGATGTGGGCTCGGGCGGCGGTCTGCCCGGGGTGGTGTTTGCGATCTGCTGCCCGGGGGTGGATGTGAGCTGCGTGGACACCGTGGGCAAGAAGGCGGCTTTCATCCAGCAGGCGGCGGTGTCCTTGAAGCTGCGCAACCTGCACGGGGTGCATGCACGCGTGGAGACCTTGACGACACCGTTCGACATCATCAGCTGCCGCGCGTTTGCCTCGCTGCCCGACTTCGTGACCTGGTCGCAGGGCGCGCTGGCCACGCCCCACGGCGTGTGGCTGGCCATGAAGGGCAAGCACCCCGAGGATGAGATCGCCGCCTTGCCCGCGGGTGCATCGGTGTTTCACGTGGAACCACTGTCCGTGCCGGGCCTGGAGGCCGAGCGCTGCATCATCTGGTTGAAGCCCGCCTGAAGTTTTTGGGGCGTGTGGACCGGCGGGTGGCACGCGAACGACGGAGCAGGGCAGGGTGGTCGCTTAAACTCGGCTGCTCATTCGGTGGGTGCGCATACCGCGGCACCCACCCAGCACACCGGGAGAGATCATGTTCGGCATCGCAGACTATGGCGCCTTTGTCGCCGCCATCGTGTTGTTCCTGGCCATCCCGGGTCCTGGCAATCTGGCGCTGATCACCTCGACGAGCAAGGGCGGCGTGCGGGGCGGCCTCGGCGCCACGATGGGTGTGATCGCGGGCGACCAGGTGCTGATGTGGGCCGCGGTGGCCGGTGTGGCCACCCTGCTGGCTACCTACCCCACGGCCTTCCATGCGGTGCAGTGGCTGGGCGCGGCCTACCTGGCCTGGCTGGGGTTCAAGATGCTGACCGCCAAACCCGGCGCCAAGCCGGTCCTGAACATCGAGCCGCGCCACTACTTCAAGCAGGCCGCGCTGATCACCTTGCTCAACCCCAAGGCCATCGTGTTCTACATGGCGTTCTTCCCCCTGTTCGTGGACCCGGCGCGCCACCAGGGCATGCTGACCTTCGGCGTGATGGCCGCCACCGTGGCCGCGCTCACGTTCGCATACGGCCTGATCGCCGTGCTGCTCACCCACTTTCTGGCCGAGCGCATGCGCGCCAATCCGCGCATCGGCCGCGGGCTGGAAAAGCTGGCCGGCGTGTTCCTCATCGGCTTTGGCATCAAGCTGGCCATCTCCAAATAAAACTACACGGACTGCTGCATCCACATGGCCAAGATCTTTTGCGTTGCCAACCAGAAAGGTGGGGTCGGCAAGACCACCACCACCGTCAACCTGGCCGCCGGGCTGGCCAAGATCGGGCAGCGGGTGCTGATGGTCGACCTGGACCCCCAGGGCAATGCCACCATGGGCTCGGGCGTGGACAAGCGCAGCCTGGAGCTCACGGTGTACGACGTGCTGCTCGAATCCGCTTCGGTCAAGGAAGCCGCGGTGCACTCGGACAAATGCGGCTACTGGGTGCTGGGCGCCAACCGGGAGCTCGCGGGCGCCGAGGTGGAGCTGGTGACCCTGGAGCACCGCGAAAAGCGCCTGAAGGCCGCGCTGGCCGAGGTGGACGGCGACTACGACTTCGTGCTCATCGACTGCCCGCCGTCGCTGTCCATGCTCACGCTCAACGGCCTGTGCAGCGCGCACGGGGTCATCGTGCCGATGCAGTGCGAGTACTTCGCGCTCGAAGGGCTGACCGACCTGGTCAACACCATCAAGCAGGTGCATGCCAATCTCAATGCCGACCTGCAGATCATCGGCCTGCTGCGCGTGATGTTCGACCCGCGCATCACCTTGCAGCAGCAGGTGAGCGACCAGCTCAAGGGCCACTTTGGCGACAAGGTGTTCAACAGCGTGATCCCGCGCAACGTGCGCCTGGCGGAGGCGCCCAGCTACGGCCTGCCCGGCGTGGTGTTCGACCCGGCGGCCAAGGGCAGCCAGGCGTTCGTCGAGTTCGCGCAAGAGATGGTCGAGCGCGTGCAGACCATGCCCGCACCGGGGGCGGCAACGGCCGATTCAGTGGTCAAAATGGCCCCTACCGCTTGATAGGCGAGCGCTAGCAGCTACTAAATTAATAGCAATGAAGGCATCCAACATCTTGCTCTTGCCTGGCTGGCAGAACTCCGGCCCCGGCCATTGGCAAAGCCGCTGGGAGGCTGTGCACGGCTACCACCGCGTGGAGCAGCACGACTGGATGCGCCCGCTGCGGGGCGACTGGTCGGCCCGGCTGCAGGAGACGGTGGTGGATGCCGACGGCCCGGTGGTGCTCGTCGCCCACAGCCTGGGCTGCATCCTCACGGCGTGGTGGGCCGCGCATTCGCCCCTGGCCCACCGCGTGCGCGGCGCGCTGCTGGTGGCGCCGGGCGATGTGGAGCGGCCCGACCTGGCCGCGCAGATCCACGGCTGGGCACCGATCGCGCGCCAGCCGCTGCCGTTTCCGGCCTTGCTGGTGGGCAGCCGCAACGACCCCTACTGCAGCCTGGAGCGCGCGCAGGGCATGGCGCAGGCCTGGGGCGCCCGGTTCGTCGACTACGGCGAGCGCGGCCACATCAATGCCGAGTCGGGCCTTGCCGACTGGGACGAAGGCCATGGCTGGCTGCAACCACTGCTGCAGGCGCAGCCGGTGGCATGAAGTTCATGCGATGGCCCTTCTTCTTCGGGCGCCGGGGCGCTGCGCAGCCCGCAGCCACCGCCCCTGCAACGCCCCGGCGGCGTGCGGCACCTTTCTGGCTGGGCGATGCCCTGCAGGCGGTGCTGGCCTGGCTGCTGCCCAGCAGCGCCGTGGTGGTGGCGGCGCTGGGCCAGTTCGTGCTGGCCGCCGTGCTGTGCGTGGTGGCCTGTGGCATCTGGCTGCGCCTGTGGCGCGGGCGGGTGCGGGGGCGCGGGGCAGGGCGCCCCAAGGGCTGATGCCGCACGCACAGCGCCGCCTGGCCCCCGCATTCCCTTCGCGAACATCCTCCCGCTGACCCACCTTGCCGCATGTCCCAGATCCATCTGCCTTCCGTCGCCCATACCTTGCCCCATGCCTGGCGCTCCACCGTCGTGGGCCGGGCGGCGGGCGCCAACGTCAAGGTGCTGCGCATGGACGCGCAGGCCTACCCCGACGAAACCCACGACTTCGACGAAGCGCTGCTCGTCCTGGACGGCCAGATGAACCTGGACCTGCAGGGCCGGCGCGTGCAGGTGGGCGCGGGCGAGGTCTACATCGTCCCGGCCGGCGTCCCGCACGCGGTGGCCGAGGGCAGCCACGGCACGCTGGTGATCATCGACCGCTGAGCGGCATTGATCGGCACCCATTCTTTCCATCCATCTTCCGGACACTCACCCATGGTCACCAAGAAACCCAAGGGCCTCGGCCGCGGCCTCGAAGCCCTGCTGGGCCCCAAAGTCGCTGAAAAAGCAGAGCAGGCGCAGGCCGTCGAAGCCGGCCTGCCCAGCACCCTGCCCCTGACCGAGATGGTGGCGGGCATGTACCAGCCCCGCACCCGCATGGACGAAGGCGCGCTGTACGAGCTGGCCGAGTCCATCAAGGCCCAGGGCATCATGCAGCCCATCCTGGTGCGGCGCCTGGCCGATGGGGACAACGCCGGCAAGTACGAAATCATCGCGGGCGAGCGGCGCTTTCGCGCCGCGCGCCTGGCGGGCCTGGACACCGTGCCGGTGCTGGTGCGCGACGTGCCCAACGAGTCCGCCGCGGCCATGGCGCTCATCGAGAACATCCAGCGCGAGGACCTGAACCCGCTGGAAGAAGCCCACGGCCTGCAGCGCCTGGTCCGCGAGTTCGGCCTCACGCACGAGCTGGCCGCACAGGCGGTGGGCCGCTCGCGCAGCGCGGCCAGCAACCTGCTGCGCCTCTTGAACTTGGCCGAGCCGGTGCAGACCATGCTGATGGCGGGTGACATCGACATGGGCCACGCGCGCGCGCTACTGTCGCTCGACCGCGCCGCGCAGATCACCGCCGGCAACCAGATCGCGGCCAAGAAGCTGTCGGTGCGCGAGGCCGAGGCCCTGGTCAAGAAAATCGGCGCCGAGTTCAGCCTGGTGCCGCAAAAGCCCCAGAAGGAAAAGTCGCGCGACCTGAAGCGGGTGGAAGAAGAGCTGTCCGACCTGCTCATGGCCGAGGTGGAGGTGCGCGTGAAGAAACGCGTCAAGCGCCACGGCCGCGTGGAAGACATGGGCGAGCTGGCGATCCAGTTCGGCTCGCTCGAGGCGCTCAACGGCCTGATTGATCGGCTGCGAAAGTAAGTAAAGTAGATGCCCGCCCGGGCGGCGGGTGGCGCCCTGCGGCGAGCGGATGCGCCACCGCCCGGTGGCCCGGCAGGTTCGCGGCAGGGGCGCGGCAGGGTGGCGCGCCCCGTCTTGCCGGTGCGATGCGTGAAATAGCGCACACAAGCAGTTTCCACACGTAACTTGCACAGGCAAAATGCGTGTGTGCGAGGCCTACACTGCGCTGCGTTCAACACCCCGGGTTGACGATGGCCAGGCCGCTTCAGAACCGCCACGCACATGGCGTGCGTGCTGCAGTCCACGATGGTTTGCCGGGTGATCGATCCACCTTCTGGAATCCACAGACCATGCTCTCTTTCGCGCTTCGTTCGTCCTTGGGCAAGCCCTGCGGCCTGCCGGGGCCCGGCCTTGCCGCCTGTGCGCCCGCGAACGAGACAGGCGCTCCCCGTTCCGCCCTGCACGGCCCTGCCGGGCGCGTTGAGGGGCGTGCTGCGCGCCGGCAGTTGTTCAACCTTTGACACATCAGCGATGCCGTCCCTGCGCATGCCCTGGCCCCTGCCCGCGTTGGTCGCGTGGGCCTGCGCGTGGCTGGTTTTCGTCGCGCTGCAGCGCGCGGCCGTGCCGCCCGTGGCTGCGCTGGGCGTGGCCTGCGTGCTGGGCACGGCGGCCAGCCTGCTGGGCGGCAGCTGGTGGCGCCGCGGCCTGATTGCCGCGGGGTTTCCGCTGTCGCTGGCGCTGCTGGGCGCGGCCAGCCTGCCCACCTGGGCCTGGCTGGTGCCGCTGATCTTGCTGCTGCTGGTCTACCCGCTCAATGCCTGGCGCGATGCCCCGGTGTTCCCCACGCCCCCGCATGCGCTCAAGTCGCTGGCCTCGCAGGCGCCGTTGCCGCTCGATGCCCGCATCCTGGATGCCGGCAGCGGGCTGGGCGATGGCCTCAAGGCCCTGCGCCAGGCCTACCCGGCCGCGCAGCTCGAGGGCATCGAGTGGAGCTGGCCCCTGCGCCTGCTGTGCGCGCTGCGCTGCCCCTGGGCCTACGTGCGCCGCGCCGACATGTGGGCCGAGGACTGGAGCCCCTACCGGATGGTGTATGTGTTCCAGCGGCCTGAAAGCATGGCACGCGCCGCCGCCAAGGCCCAGGCCGAGCTGGCCCCCGGCGCGTGGCTGGTCAGCCTGGAGTTCGCGGTGCCCGGCGTGCTGCCCAGCGTGCAGTTGCGCGTGCCGGGCGGGCGCGTGGTGTGGCTCTACCGCATGCCGCTACACCGTGCGGAGGCTTGATATGTGCGGTTGCAACACGATCACTGTCGGTTACAGAAAAGATACAAGCTTTTGCTACATTGCGTGTCTGGCTACAACCCCATACAAAACAACCAAGAAACTCACAGCCAGAGGGGGTCGCCAGCAGCACGTTAATGCGCCGAGAGGGGGCGCACGTGCCGCCAGCACCGTCCTCATCCGGCCGTCCCACCCTGCAGACACCCGTTGTTTTCAACGCCGTCATGGTGCGCACGCTTGCGGCGGCGCCATCGTGGCGCGGGGTCGTCCTGCGTGCGGGCCGTGCCGGGGTTTTCTGGTGCGCAACCGACCGTCCTGCTAGGAACATCCATGACCACCCAACTGTCCCGTTTTCGCCCACGCCTGCTGTGGGTGCTGACGCTGAGCGCCGCCCTGACCGGCTGCGCCACCATGCAGAGCCACGACAAGCTCGCCACCGACATGCAGGCCGCCGGCCGCACGGGCGGCATTCCCGCGGCCATCGCGCAGCTGGAAAGCACGGCCAAGACCGAGGATGAAAAGACAGCGCTGCTCTACAACATGGAACGTGGCGAGCTGTTGCGCATGGACCGCCGCTACCCCGACAGCACCAACGCCTTCCTGCTGGCCGACACCAAGGTCAAGGAATGGGAGGAGACCGCCAAGACCAACCCCAGCAAACTCATGGGCACCGTGGGCGCCGCGCTGATCAGCGAACGCCTGAAGGTCTACGAAGGTCAGGACTATGAAAAGGTGTGGGTCACCACGCGCCTGGCCCTGAACCGCATGGCCGTGGGCGACTTCGAGAACGCCCGCGTGGACATCAAGCGCACGCACGAGCGCGAAGCCATCATTGCCGAGTTCCGCGCCAAGGAAACCCTGGCGGCCGAAGAAGAAGCCAAGTCCAAGGGCGCGACCTCGGGCGGCAAGGAGCTCAACGGCTACCCCGTCGAGACGCTCAACGATCCCGAAGTGCTGGCGCTCAAGAACGGCTACTCCAACGCCCTGAGCCACTACCTCGCGGGTTTCCTGTACGAAATGCTCAACGAGCCCGGCCTGGCAGCGCCCGGCTACCGCAAGGCCATCGAACTCAAGCCCGAAACCGGCGTGCTCGAAGAAGGCCTGCGTGGCCTGGACACGCGCACCGGCTTCACCTGGAAGCGCCGCCAGCGCATGACGGACGTGCTCTTCATCGTCGAAGCCGGTGACGCGCCCGCCCGCAAGCCCAAGGCGTTCACGCTGCCCGTTCCCACGGGCCGGGGCCTGGTCACGGCCAGCATCTCCTACCCGGTGATCGAGCCCTCCAAGGACGCGCTGCTCACCACGATCTCGGCCGCCGGCACCAACCTCAAGCTGGAAAAAGTGGTGGACGTGAACGTGATGGCCCGCCGTGCGCTCAAGGACGAAATGCCCGGCATGGTGCTGCGTGGCTTTACCCGCGCGGTGGCCAAGGGCGTGCTGCAAAACGAGTTGCAAAAGCGCGGCGGCCTGGTCGGCGGCCTGATCGGCGCAGCCGCCTCGGTGGCCACCGAGCAGGCGGACGACCGCATGTGGCGCATGCTGCCCGGCCGCGTGTACGTGGCCCGCGGCTACCTGCCTCCGGGCGAGCACGTGGTGACGGTGAACGGCCGCGCACTGCCCCAGCCCATCAAGATCGACGGCCAGTACGCCCTGGTGCCCCTGCGCATGTACGACAACAGCGTGCTGACCGGCGACGTGGCCATGCTGGGCCAGTTGCCCACTGTGGCCGCTGCATCGCAGCCCGCTGCAGAGCCTGCCGTCACGACCCGCACCACCACGACGACCACCACCAACAACCGCGCCCGCCAGGTGCCCAAGTCGGCGGTCAAGTCCACCTCGACCAAGCCCGCGCCTGCCGCGAAGAACTGAAAACCACCATGTCCCATATCCAAGGAGCCTCTGGCATGAGAACCCGTATCGCCCTTGCTGCCGCAGCACCTGCCATTGCGTGCGCGGCGCTCACCCTGACCCTGGCCACCGCGGCCAGCGCCCAGCTGCACGACCCGGCCACCCCGCTGGCCGTGGCCTCCAAGGTCGCCCTGCGCGGCGAAGCCAACAGCATCGCCGTGCGCGAAATGCGCATCGTGCGCAAGAACGACATCCTGGTGGTGCAGGCCGACATGGCCAACATGGGCCGCACCGACCGCACCGTGTTCTACCGATTCAAGTGGCTGGACAACGTCGGCAACCAGGTGGGCGACGGCGAATCCTGGAAGCAGATGAGCGTGCTCGGCCTGGGCCAGCAGACCGTGAAAAGCGTGGCCCCTACCGCCGCAGCGGTCGACCTGCGCCTAGAGATGAACGTCGAGCCGCGCTGAACCAGCGTTGCCCATCGAAATATTGTTGAGTGAGGAGTAGAAAACCATGACAAAGAACACCATCCGGCGCAGCGCGCTCGTCCTGGCCTTCGCGGCCAGCACCCTGGCCCTGTCGGCCTGCCAGAACCTGTCTTCGCCCACCGTGCGTTTTGACCGCCAGGTCAACTACGGCGACGCCAAGGCTGTGGAGCTGGTGACCAACGAGTTCGGCTCCACCGACCTGCAGATGATTGCCGAGAAGATGACCGGCGGCCTGCTGGAAACCGGCATCTTCCAGGGCCGCCCCACGGTGACGATCTCCACCGTGAAGAACAAGACCAGCGAATACATCGACACCACCAACGTGATGAGCTCGATCCAGACCGCGCTGGTCAAGTCGGGCAAGGTGCGCTTCGTGCGCTCCATCAACGAGATGCAGCAGGGCGTGGACGAGTTGCAGCGCCAGAACCAGAGCGGCCTGTACAAGCAGGGCACCACCGCCAAGGTCGGCCAGATGACGGCGGCCAAATACACCATGGAAGGCGAGCTGACCAGCATCGTCAAGCAGAACAACGCCACCAAGGACGTGTACTACAAGTTCACGCTGAAGCTGTTTGACGTGCAGGAAGGCACGATCGAATGGCAGGACGAAAAAGAGATTCGCAAAACAAGCAAAAGGTAAGAAGCCCCCCTGAGTCGCTGCGCGCCTTCCCCCGAGGGGGACGCCACCCGTGGCCTGGCGGAGCCAGTTCCACGGTGGCGCTGGCGGGCGGCGCGCTCACTTCATGCGGCGTGGGGTCCCTCCGGCGCCGTCCGAATGAATCATTGAAGACGCTCACAAGGAGCACACCATGCAACGCAGAACCACTTTGCACACGGCCCTGGCCGTGATCGCCGCCACCACCATGGCCTGGGGCGGCACCGCCCTGGCGCAGCAGCCCGGCGCGGCGCCCAAGATCGCCGTGACCGACCTGGCCTACGCCCAGCGCGTGTCCGAGTACTTCCTGGCCGGCACCTACCAGCGCAGCAGCCAGATGAGCGCGCAGGCCAGCCACGGCGGCGGCCACAGCCACGGCATGTACGGCGGCTCGGGCTCGTACTCGGGCCAGCAGTCCATGCAGGCGTCCGAGCAGGCCAGCGGCACCTACGTGGCCGGCCGCTACAGCTACATCGAGCAGCGCGAACTGGGCGGCTACACCAACGACATCAAGGGCGCCATCCTGCAGGGCACCTACTTCCGCCTGATCCAGGGCAAGGGCTTCGACGCAGGCAAGCCCCAGCCCTCCAAGGCCGAGCAGGTGCTCAACCAGGTGCAGGGCGGCAAGATGGCCACGCCGCAGGTGCAGCCCCAGGTCAACGACGTGATCAGCCGCATCAAGAAGGGCGAGTTCAACGGCGCCGACTACGTGCTGTTCGGCGTGGTGTCGAGCATCGACTTCACCGACGCGCTCTCGCCCCTGCAGGGCACCACCAGTGCCACGCGCCAGTACGGCCTGCAGCTCCTGGCGGACTTCTCGCTGATCAACACCAAGACGTACGAGATCAAGGCTGCGTTCTCCGCCCAGGGCGAGGGCAACGACACCAAGATCCTGTCGATCCGTGGCGACATCGCCCCGCCCAACCGCGCCAAGGTGATCCGCGAGACCTCGCTGTCGCTGGCGCAGGACGTGTACCAGCAGATGGCCATGCAACTGGGCTACACCGACGCCCACCTGGCGCGCGGCGTGCGCCCGGCACCGGTGTACCAGCAGGGCGGCCAGCCCATGCCTGTGCCGCAGCCACAGCAGCCTGAGCAAGTCATCATCTTGAAGTAACCCCCTGAGCGACTTTGCCGCTTCCCCCAAAGGGGGGCGCCACCCGTGGCCTGGCGAAGCCAGTTCCACGGTGGCACTGGCCTGGGGCGTGCCAGTGCGGGGCGCTGTGCCATAGTGTTTGACGGCATTTCTGAGGACATTGCGGCCATGCCAGACTTCGGTGTGCACCACGCCCGGCAACCACCGCTCCGAAACCTTTCCTTCCGTTCGTTCGCCGCATCGCTGCGGCCCCGGGCCAGCCTTGCGCTGGCCTTTTGCATGGCGCTGGGTGGTGTGGCGGGGCTGCTGACCGGGTGCGCGGGGCCGGCGCAGGTTGATGCACCGGCAGTGTCCGAGACCATGGCGGGCGGGTATGAACCCGCTTCTGCCGATGACGCCGACGCTGCTGCAGTGGCTGCAGCGCAGGGCGAGCACTTCGTGCGCCGGTCGCTGCCAGGTGCGGACGGGGCCACGACGCTGCAGGTCCTCACGCGCGACGCGCGCACCGCGCCGTTACGTTACCGCGTGATCGTCATCCCGGGCTCCGGCTGCGCGGGCATGGGGCCGATCGCCGAGCGCTACTTCGCCGGTCTGCTGCACGCGCAGGTGCTGGTGCTGCACAAGCCCGGTGTGGACCCGCAGGCACGCACGGCCCCGGGCGATTGCGCGCGGGACTTTGTGCTGCACGACCGCCTGTCCGCCTGGCTCGCGCATGCACGCGCTGCCCTGCAGGCCGATGCGCAGCAGCGCGCGCGGGAAGGCGGGCCCGCGCTGCCCCAGCTGCTGGTCGGCATCTCCGAAGGGGCCGAGCTCTTGCCCGCCCTGGCGCCCGACGTGCCGCAATTGGCGGGCCTGGTGCTGCTGTCGGCCAGTGGGCTCGATCCGCAGGAGGCGGGCACGCTGCATGCGCAGCGCCTGGGCGCGCAGGCGGACTGGGACGCACTGGCCCGCAGGGTGGCCAGCCGCCAGCCCGACACCGCCGTGGCGCAGGGCCGCAGCCTGGGCTACTGGCGCGACCTGTGGAGCTGGCCGCTCACGCTGCCGCTGGTGCGCAGCCCCTGGCCGCTGCTGCAGGTGTGGGGCGCCGACGATGCGCTGGTGCCCGCTGCGGCCTACGAGCGATTTACCGGGCTGGCCGCGGTGCGCACCGTGCCGTACTGCGCGCGCAGCCTTGCCGGCGCCGACCACGGCCTGCAGCGCCGCACTGCCGATGGGGCCGCCGACGGGGTGCAGCAGGTCTGGGCCTGGACCGAGCAATGGGCACGCACCCCGGCCGCCGGGCTGTGCGCGCCCCTGGGGCGCTGACCAGCCATGGCGCGCACCGCTGCACTGTGTCTGAGCCTTGCGCTGGCCCTGCTGGCACCCGCCGCTGTCGGCCAGACGGTGCCTGCTCCCGCGTGCGGTGATTTCCTGGCCGCGCAGCGGCACACGCCGCCGGGCCTGCAATGGACGGGATGCACCGAAGACCACTTTCGCCAACTGCGCGCCCTGGTCGCCACCTACCGCGTGCCGGGCGCCCAGGCCGCCGCCGTGGAGCGCTACCTCGTGCGCCGCACCGGCATGGCGCGCCTGCACTTCGTGTGCTGCGGCTGGGAGCCCCGCAACCGCCGCGGCCGCGAGGGCGCCGGCAGCCTGCCGGGTCCGGCCGAGGCGTACATCGTGGAGATGGCTGCCGGCGACACCCTGGTCACGCGCCGCAGCGACTGGGCGCAGATCCCGTGGTTCGAGGTGCGCGTCACGCTGCCGCTGGAGTCGCCGTAGCCCCGGCGCTCCTGCTCAGCGCGGCCGGTACATCTTGAACAGCTGCTCCGGCCCCACCGTGAAGTAGTCGGCCGGGCCCCCGGCGCGCAGGATGTGGCCGGCGTTGGCGGTGTCGTACACACCGTCCTTGAGCAGCCGCTTGTCGATGTGCACCACCACCACCTCGCCCAGCACCAGCCAGGTGGGCACCTGCACGCCATCGGCGCCCTGCAGCTGCAGGATCTGCGTGCTGCGGCATTCGAAGGCCACGGGGCTCTCGGCCACGCGCGGCGGGCGCACCTGCGCGGACGGCCGCGGCGTGAGGCCCGCAAGGGTGAACTCGCTGACCTCGGGCGGCGCGTTGGCGCAGCTCTGGTTCATGGCCTCGGCCAGGTCGCGCGTGGCCAGGTTCCACACGAACTCGCCGGTCTCCTGCACATTGCGCACCGTGTCCTTGAAGCCGATGCTCGCAAAGCCCACGATGGGCGGCACGTAGTTGAACGCGTTGAAAAAACTGTAGGGCGCCAGGTTGGTGGCGCCCGCCGCGCTCTGCGTGGAGATCCAGCCGATGGGGCGCGGCCCCACGATGGCGTTGAACGGGTCGTGCGGCAGGCCGTGGCCCTGGCGGGGTTCGTAGCTGTGGATGGCGGAATCGGTCATGGCGGGCGCGCTGGGCGGGTGCGGGTTGGATGCAAGGGACGCAGGAAGGCCCATCGTAGAACCAACTCAGCCTGCGTGCGGGCCTGGGGGTATCGCCTGGGCCGCGGCCTGCGCCAGGAGCCAGGCGCAGAACGCGTCGAGCCGCGGGTGGGTGCCCGCGCGGCGCCGCAGCACGTAGTCGTAGCCCGAGGCCACGAAGCCCAGCGGTGCCACCAGCCGGCCGGCCTGCACGTCGTCCATCACCAGGTGCCAGGGCGCCACGGCCACGCCCAGGCCGCGCACGGCGGCTTCCAGGGTGAAGTAGTAGTGCTCGAACTCGGGCGCCGTGGGGCCCGCCGTGGGCAGCGGCGCGCCGGAGGCTGCGGCCCACATGGCCCAGGCATTGCGCCGCGTGCGGGTGTGCAGCATGAGCGGCGGCAGGGCCGGGGTGGCCATGTCGGCGGGTTGGCGCAGGGTCAGGCGCTGTGCCAGCGCGGGGCTCAGCACCGGGCCGAGGTGTTCGGCAAACAGGCGCGGCGGGGCGGTGCCGGTGCCTGGCTCACCCCCGTACTCCGGGGCGTTCCCCGAGTGGTCGCAGGCTTCGGCGGTGATGGCCACGTCGCAGTGCGTGGGGTCGGCTCCGGGGCCGGTGCGCAGGCGCACCTCGATGCCGGGGTGCCGCGCCTGGAAGTCGAACAGCCGCGGGATCAGCCACTTGACGGTGAGGGTGCTGAAGCAGGCGACGTCCACCGGGCCGCGGCTGCCGTCGCTGACCTCGCGCACGGCGTCGGCGATGTGCGCGAACGCCGTGGTCAGCACGGGCTGCAGCACGCGCGCCGCCGGGGTGAGCGTGGGCCGGGCCTTGCTGCCGTCGAACAGCGGCACGCCCAGGTGCTGCTCGAGCTGGCGCACCTGGCGGCTCACCGCGCCGGGCGTGACCGACAGCTCATCGGCCGCAGCGGTCATGCGGCCAAGGCGGGCAGCGGCTTCGAAGGCGCGCAGAGCGCTCAGCGGGGGCAGGCGGTGGTGGCTCATCTATGTGAGTTTATGGCACGCATGGGTGGAGAAATCATCGCTTTTCATGGAAGAGGCGGATGGCAAGAATGGCCGCCGGCTGGTGCGGTGGCGGCCTGAAAGGCGTGTGACTGCCCCGACCCACCGAACTCCGATTATTTGATATTGAAGAACATACAGGAAGCACTTCATGCCCTTCATCCGTACCAACGTTCCGCAAGACACCCCCGCCGCCACGCGCGAAGCCATCGTGCAAGGTATCCACCAGGCACTGGTGGACAGCATCGGCATGCCGCCGGACGAACTGTTCAACCTGGTGGCCGGCTATGCGCCAGGCGACTTCGCCTGCAGCCGCACCTTCAACGGCGTGGCCCGCTCCGACCGCGTGGTGGTGGTGGAGATCACCCTGCGGCGCGGGCGCAGCGATGCGATGAAGCGCGCCCTGTATGCCGCCGTTGCGCGCAACCTGCAGTCGATGGCGGGCGTGGCCCCGGCCGATGTGTTCATCTTCATGCACGAGAACGACTATTCCGACTGGTCCGTGGGCCACGGCCGGTTCGCCATGGAGCTGGCGCAGCAAACGGGCGCGCCCCGCTGAGCGGAGTCTGCGGCTGGCGCGCCGCCGGCACCGCGGGCAGGCACAACGTACGCTCCATTATTTGCTATTAAATAAATAGCTTCTAGCGCTTGCCGAGAGCGCGCTAGGCAGTGCTTTTGCCGATGAAAGAGCTTGGCGGCTGCCCCATGGCCGTCTTGAACATCGCCGAAAACGCGCTGTCGCTCGCGTAGCCACTGGCCGCCGCCACCTGGGCCACGGGCTCGCCGCGCGCCAGGCGGGGCAGGGCGTGGGCCAGCACCGCCTGGCGGCGCCACTGCGCAAAACCCATGCTGAACTGCGCGCGGAACAGGCGCGCCAGCGTGCGCTCGCTGGCGCCGCTGTCGGCCGCCCAGTCGTGCAGCGTGGCGTAGCGGCCCGGCGCGTCCAGCACGGCCTGGCACAGCGCACGCAGGCGCTTGTCGCTGCCCGGCCCGGGCAGGGGCACGCCCAGGGCCAGGCTTTCGGCGTGGCCGATCTCATCGAGCACCAGACCGGTCAGGGCCGCCATGCGCGCGGGGCCGGGCGGCGGGCCGCCCACCGGGTCCAGCGCGGACACCAGTTCGCGCAGCAGCGGCGTCACCGCCATCACGCGGCAGTGGGCCCCCACGGCCGGCACCACGCTGGGGTCGATGTACAGCGTGCGAAAGGCCGCGGCCTCCAGCACCGCCACCGCATGCAGCGCGCCGGGGGCGATCCACACCGCGCGCGAGGGCGGCACGATGTACGCCGTGGCGGCGGCCGCGGCGTGCACGCTCACCTGGATCACCCCGCTGGCGCAGTAGGCCAGCTGCCCCCAGGCGTGGCGGTGGGGCTCGAAGTGCATGTCGGCCGGCATGTCGCGCGCCCGCACCCGCACGGGGCTCTCGGGCGTGGGGGTGAACGGGTCGATGTCTCCAAGCGGAGCGGCTTGGCTGGTGCGGGCCATGGCGGGGTTGGCAAAAAAAGCGGTGTGTTGCGCTGGCGGTCTGCCGCAGACCAACGGTTTGGCGCAAATTCGCCGAAAGCTGTCGTTCCGTCGCATTCCAGAAACCGGGGCCCAATACTACGATGCCCCCATGACCACCGCAAACGCCACCAGCCTTCCGCCTGCCCCCATCCCGTTGCGCGCTGACGCCAGCGTCATCGGGCTGGTCGGCATCGCCCACCTCATCAGCCATTACAGCCAGCTGCTGCTCGCACCGCTGTTCCCGTGGCTGAAAGACGCGTTCCAGGTCGGCTACACCGAGCTGGGTTTTCTCATGACCATCTTCTTCGTGGTCTCGTGCGCGGTGCAGGCGGGCTCGGGCTTCGTGGTGGACCGCTTCGGGCCCCGGCCCATCCTGTTCGGCGGTCTGGCGTTGCTGGGCCTGGCGGCCTTCGGTTTTGCGGCCAGCACCAGCTACGCCATGCTGGCGGGCTTTTCGGTGCTGGCAGGCATCGGCAACGGCGTATTCCACCCGGTGGACTACACGCTGCTCAACCGCCGGGTGAGCGCGCCGCGCCTGGGCCATGCCTACAGCGTGCACGGCATCACCGGCAGCCTGGGCTGGGCGCTCGCCCCCGCCATGCTGGTGCCGATCGCCATCGCCACCTCGTGGCGCGTGGCGCTGGTGTGCGCGGGCGTGCTGGCGTTCTCGGTGCTGCTGGTGCTGCTGGTCAGCCGCCGCCACCTGGCGCTGCCACCCCTGCCTGCGCCGAGCCCTGCGGCCAAGTCCGCCGCCACGGGTGCGGCGGGGCAGGGCGGCAATTTCGCGTTCCTGCGCATCCCGGCCGTGTGGATGTGCTTTGCGTTCTTCTTCTTCTACGCCGTGGCGCTGAACGTGGTGCAGGCCTTCGCCCCCGAGGCCGCGCGCCAGCTGCACGCCGTGCCCGTGGCGCTGGCTGCGATGTGCCTCACGGTCTACATGGTGGCCAGCGCGGGCGGCATGGTGCTGGGCGGCTTTCTGGCGGCCGACCCCACCCGCTGCGAGCGCATCGTGGGCATCGGTTTCGGCCTGGCGGCCTGCGTGGCCGTGGCACTGGCCCTGGCGCACCCGCCCGGCGTGCTGGTGCCCGTGCTGTTCGGCGTGATGGGCTTTTGCGCGGGCATCGCCGGCCCGTCGCGCGACCTGCTGGTCAAGCGCTCCACGCCCGAGGGCTCCACCGGCCGCGTCTACGGCATCGTGTACTCGGGCCTGGATATCGGCCAGGCGCTGTCGCCGCTGCTGTTCGGCGTGCTGCTCGACCAGGGCCGCTTCACGGCAGTGCTGCTGGGGCTGGCCGTGGTGCAGGGCGTGCTGATCGCCAGCGCGTTCAATGTGCGCCGGGTGCGCAGGACAGCCCTGGCTTGATGGAGAGAACTGACTGAGCCACCAGCTGTTGCGACCCCTGTGCGGTGAGATCGTGCGACGAGGCTGGGCGACAATGTAGCCGTGCGTTGGACGGTGCAAGCCGTGACTTGGTACGCGATGTCCACCGCAGCCGCAGGTTCAGCGAGAGCCTATTTCGTTGTGGCAATAGTGGACTGAAAGATGGCTAAAAAGAAATTGACCACCAAAGGGGTGGCATTGCCTGGTAATCCTGACGGCATGCCGCTCAGTGAACTGCTGGCATTGCTGGAGAACGACTCCAACGACGAACATGCGCAGACGGCAATATTGGACACCGGAAAAATCCTGTTTTCGTCTTCGAGGCGCAAAGGGCTCGCTGCCTGGAAGACGCTCGGGACCTCGATAACTGCAGCGCCGAAGACCAGCTTGGCTGCCTGGCTAGGACACCGCGATTCCATTGCGGCCTTGGAGCGGCAAGGTCTGGCGATTCCCCACTCCAAAATCTTTGCACGCGATCCACAATTGAAACCCGACCCCCATGGCCTGGGGCTTTCTGTGGAGCAAAAAGCTACGGATCTTTTTGTGCGCTGCGTGGCCTTCTGGGGCGCGCAGTCGATACAGCGCGCGGCTCTCGCGTGCGCAGAGCTGCAGTTCGCTGCGCGCAACCGCGCTCCTGCTGCGTTGTTGGTGTTGCGAAACGCTGCGATGGCCGCGGCCCGCAACTACATCGCTTGTCCCGGTGACGCCACCCGGTTGGCTGCGGTACAGGCATCCGAGGCTTGCTGGCAACACTGGGAAAAGCACCGCAACCCAGACAGTGCTGCTGCCCGTGCCACCTGGGAACATCTGGGCGCCCCCTGGTTTGCCGCCACGTTGGCGGGGGACGCCATGGACCTGACGGAATATGACGGCCCTCCACCCCGAGTCGCCAGCGGTACCTGGGGTGCCCGCAGCACGAGTCATCTCAACCATGCCGCAGAAGCCGCAGGGCACTGGACAAGCCCAGCCGAAGCCTTGCGTGCGATGCAGGAGGCCTTGCTGGCTTGGGCACTGAGCGACGCGCCAGAGGCAGAGTTCACCTAGACTTTCATCCACCATAGCTTCAGGAAAATTGTGTCCACCATGCCCCCGTCCGGCGCCGTCGTTTTTGCCAAGGATATTCAGCGGCTCGCTGCGTTCTACGAGCAGCTGTGCGGCCTGACCGTGGTGCATGCCGAGAGCGACCACATCGTGCTGGAGTCGGGCGCGGTGCAGATCGTGGTCCACGCCATTCCGAAGCGGATCGCCCGGACCATCACCATCACGCAGCCGCCCGTGGTGCGTGAGGAGACCCCCATCAAGCTGTTCTTCGCCGTGCCGGACCTCGCCCAGGCCCGGCTGCGGGCTGCGGAGCTGGGCGGGCAGATAGCGCCTGCAGGCAAGGAATGGGAGGCCCGGGGCTTTCGGGCCTGCGATGGCCATGACCCCGAAGGCAACGTGATCCAGCTGCGCCAGCGCCTGGCCTGACGCGGCCGGGCCGGCGCGCAGAAAAAGGCAGGGTGCCAGCATGGAGTGCGCCGATGTGCTGCAATGCGCTCCGGTCCCGGCAGGCAACGAACAACCCAGCCGCCGGGCACTGACCATTCTTTCCCTGTGCTTGACCCCATCCCCAGACCAGAAACCCTGCCATGACCTCTCCCCTGTACAACGCCAGCGTCCCGGTTCTTCGCCAGATGCTGAACTCGCTCAAAGACATCCTGGCCAAGACCGAGGCCCACGCCACGGCCCGCAAGATCGAGCCCGACGCCCTGCTGCAGGCGCGGCTGTTCCCGGACATGTTTCCCCTGGCGCGCCAGGTGCTGATCGCCTGCGACTTCGCCAAGGGCGTGGCGGCGCGGCTGGCGGGTGTGGACGTGCCCTCGTACCCGGACGCGGACCGCCCCGGTTTTGCTGATCTGAACCAGCGCATCGACACCGTGCTCGCCTTCATCGCGAGCCTGCCCGTGGAGGCCTTTGCCGATGCCGCCACGCGCACCATCATCCTGCAGGCCGGCACGCCGAAGGAAAAGCAGTTTGTGGGCGAGCAGTACCTGCTGCACTACGGCCTGCCGCAGTTCTTCTTCCACGTGACCACCGCCTATGCGCTGGCCCGCCACAACGGCGTGGAGCTGGGCAAGCGCGATTACATGGGCAAGGCCTGAAGCCCCCTGAGCCGCTGCGCGGCTTCCCCCTCAGGGGGACGCACCCAGTGGCCCGGCGAAGCCGGTTCCACGGGTGCACTGGCGTTGGGGGCGCGCCAGTGGTTGAGGGCGTGGCGGAATCGGGCTTGGGCAGCCGCGCCTCCCGATATTTCACAACCCGTTCGGGCTGAGCTTGTCGAAGCCGGTGCGCAAACGTTGCACCATCAAGCCCTGAGTTCAGCGAGCAATCTGTGGGTGACGGCGGTTACCTGGCCACGCCAGCGGGACTGCGGCGCACCCAGGCGATCAGCACGCTCAGTACACGCGGGCGCCACGACAGCGTGAACGCGATGGTGAGCGCCGCGCCCGCGAGCGCCATGAACCATACCAGCGACGCCATCGATGCGTGGTCCACGGCCAGGCACAGGGCCAGGGCCACGAGCAGGCCGGTGGCGCCCATCCAGCGCAGGGTGCGCACGGTGTGGCGCTGCAGGGGCTCGGTGCCGCGCACCTGCTCCCAGTGCGCGTCCATCGACAAGGCCAGCCATCCGAGGCTGATCACATTGACCGCCACGGCGGCGGTCAGCAGCAGGGCGTCAGGCACGGGCGGTCTCCAGCGCAGCGGCGGCGCCTGCATCTGTGCCAGAGGGGGTCAACTGACACTGAGCGCGGCGATGGAGCTTGCGCGCGGCGAGCACGGCGATGGCGCTGCTGGCCAGGATGGCCAGGTCCACACCGGCCACCGGCCAGTAGCCGTTGCCGATGGTGCGCAGCAGGTGGTCGCCGGTGGTCACCCAGTTGAGCAGCACCGCGGCCACGCCCAGCACGGCGATGGCCCAGCACTGCTCGGCCCAGGCCGGTGCCATGCGGGCGCTGGCGACGGGGGCGGTGCGCCAGATGCCGTGCGCGAACGCCAGGGCCCAGGCGCCCCAGAAGATGGCTTGTTCCCAGTCTCCGCGCCCTGCGAGGTCTGTGGGCAGCAGGCGGTTGCCGATGAGCATGGTCAGCGCTGCGATGACGATGCCCGTCACGGTGGACACCGCGAACGCATCCACCCAGCGCGCACCGGTCACACCCTGCTTGGCGTGCTGGCGCTTGCGCTTTTCCACGAAGAAGATGAAGCCGGTGGCAATGCACACGCAGCCCGACAGGCCGCCCAGCACATACAGCCAGCGCAGCAGCCAGTGGCGAAAGTGCTGCAGGTGCAGGCCGGTGAGGAAGGTGTTGACGCTGGCCACCGCGGTCTGGGGCGGGTCTTCGCGCAGCACGTCGCCGGTGCTGCCCTTGAAGTGGATGCCGTTGCCCACCAGCGCGATGCGGTCGGTGCCCGCGCGGTAGATGCTCACGTACGCATTGGCATCGCCCACGTGCCGCACCACCAGAAAGCCCACGTCGCCCGCCATGCCCTGCGCGGCCCACCGGCGCTGGGCTTCGGTGACCATGGTGTCCACGGAGGCCAGCGTGCCGGGCACGCCCGCGCGGTCGTGGGGCAGGCCGGTCTCGGCGGCCTCGTGTTTTTCATGCAGCTCGTGCAGCGGGTGCAGCTGCGTGTGCGTGATGGGAAAGTAGGTCCCGCCAAAGATCACCAGCCCCGAGAACGCGAAGGTGAAGTGAAACGGCAGCGCCACCACGCCCGTGAGGTTGTGCAGGTCGAGCGCGCTGCGCTGCGTGTGCTTCTTGGGGCGGAAGGTGAACAGCTCGCGGAAGATCTTGCGGTGCATCACCACGCCGCTGACCAGGGCCACCAGCATCATCAGCGCTGCGAACCCCACGACCCAGGTGCCCAGGTTCTTCCAGTTCAGGTTCAGGCTGTAGTGCAGCGGGTAGAAGAACTGGCTGCCGATCTTGAGGTGGTCATCGGGCAGCGCCGCGCCCGAGCGCGGGTCGATGGTGCGGCTGCCCCAGACGGTGTCTTCGGGGTCCTTGGCGTTGGGCAGCTCATAGCCTGCAAACAGGCCCAGCACCGGGTCGCGGTGGGTGGTGTAGGCGCTCCAGGTGTTGATGACCGGAAAGCTCTGCGCGATGGGCCCGTTCACGCGGCTCTTGGCCGCCTCCACGTTGGCCGCATCGGGCTTCATGTCCTGGAACACCGGCTTCAGGACCTTGTCGAACGAGGGCATCGGCTGCGGTTCGAACCGCGTCGCAGGAATCGCCCAGCGGTCGATCTCGCGGTCGAACACCGACAGCGAGCCGAAGAAGAAAACGACCATCAGCACGAAGCCCAGCACCAGGCCGAACCAGGTGTGCAGCCAGGCCATGGTGAGCCGGAAATTTTGAAACATGGGACCTATCTCCTTAGGGCGTGCAGATCACAGGATGGCGCGCTGCACCAGCCAGGCAGCACCCGTCATCACCGCGCCGCCGCCGGCCAGCACCAGCCACACGCGCTTCACGCTCGCCGCCGCAAAGGCCCACACAAAGGCCACCAGAAAGACGATGAAACCCACGATGTAGCCCAGCGCCTCGGCGTCGTGGAACTCCATGCGGGCCGCGAACAGCAGGCCGATGGCCAGCGCGATGAAGCCCCAGGTGAAGGCATACCCGCCCAGCACCCCCGCTGCGATGCGCGAAACGATGTTCAGGCGGGAGACTGCGCTGGTGGCCATGGGTGCGAAGATGCGAGTGGGATTGGTGATGAGACTGATTCGTAATTATGCCGTCCCTCGACCGATTACCCCATGGATGCCATGGTGATTGGGCGTCTTGCGGCGGCTGTGCGGCGCGCCGGTGGCGGGCGCTCTGCGCGCGTTTCGCAGGCCGCGTGCCGTCCTAGAATCGGCATTTCCGGTACCCCGGTCTCGCGCGCCGCCGGCGTGCGGTGGCGCGGGTCTGTTCTCCACCACCTCCTGTCACGCCAATAAGAATGAAACGATTGCCCACCCTTGTGGAAGGTTTGGACGAGATCCTCAACGGCGGTCTGTTCGAGGGCGGCGTGTACATCTTCGAGGGCCCGCCCGGGGTCGGCAAGACCACGCTGGCCAACCAGATCGCCTACACGCTGGCCCGGCGCGAGATCCGCACGCTGTACGTCACCATGCTGGCCGAATCCCATGCGCGCATGCTGCAGCACATGGAGCAGCAGATCTTCTTCGACCAGCAGGAAGTCAGCGCCACCGTGTTCTACGTGAGCGGCTACCGCGAGCTGGAGCAGGGCGGCCTCAAGTCCGTCGTCGAGCTGCTGCGCGCCGAGCTGATGCGCCACCGGGCATCGCTGCTCGTCATCGACGGCCTGGTGGTCAACAGCCTGGAGACCATGACCAACGACTCGGTGCGCCAGTTCGTGCACGAGCTGCAAAGCCTGGTCAGCGCCATGTCCTGCACCAGCCTGGTTCTCACCAGCGGCAACGGCAACGCGCTGAGCGCGGAGCAGACCATGGTGGACGGGATCTTCTCGTTCGAGGACCACGGCTTTCACTGGCGCGCCGAGCGACGCATGCAGGTGCGCAAGTTCCGCGGCAGCCAGATCATCCGCGGGCAGCACACGTTCTGCATCTCCACGCAGGGCCTGCAGTTCTTTCCGCGATTGGAGAGCCTGCCGCTGACCGGCACCCACGCCAGGCTGGGCAAGACCGCCATCTCCACCGGCATGCCCGCGCTCGACGGCGTCCTACACGGCCGCGGCATCCTGACCGGCAGTGCGTCAGCGGTGATAGGGCAAACTGGCACAGGAAAAACCACATTGGCTCTGGCCTTTGCCGCCTGCTCCACACCCGACGCGCCAGGCTTGGTGCTTTCGTGCACGGAACTGGGCAGCGACCTGCGCCAGCTCGGCTCGGAACTGGGGCTCGGCATCGAGGCTGCGGTCAGCTCCGGGGCCCTGTCGATCAGGAACCTGGGGCACGAGGACGAGTCGATGGACGAGATGGGCCACAAACTGCTGCGGTTGGTCGATGAGCTGAAGATCCGGCGGCTGGTCGTGGATGGGGTTGCCGGACTGGCGGACACCCTGGCGTTTCCGGAGCGTGGCTACCGGTTCCTCGGCCGCCTGCTGATCGAGTTGAGGCAGCGCGGTGTGACATCGCTGTTCACGGTCGACCCCGATGCGCTGGCCGTCGCTGCAGGAACGCCGCTGGCCGATGGTGTGACGGGCTGGTTCGACAACGTGTTCACGTTCGAGACGGGGCCCACGCGCGACAGAAAGGTGGACCAGCGTGTGCTCACGATCGGCAAGGTGCGCGGTGGCGGTGGCGGGGCCACACAGTCGACGGTCGACTTGTTCGTTTCATTCTCCAAGGCCGGTGAGGCCTCCGCTGTTTAAATGAAAGATCGTCTCGATGAAACTTGTTCTGATAGTCGAGGACGAATATGGAAACGCCGAAGTGCTGCAGCTCCTGCTGGAGGCGGAGGGCTACCGCGTCGCCGTGGCGTCCAACGGCAAGCACGCGCTGGACATACTGCAAACCGGTGAGCACCCCGCGCTGATCCTGTCCGATTTCATGATGCCCATCATGAACGGCGGCGAGTTCGGTGCGGTGCTGAAGCAGGATGCTGCCCTGGGCCAGATCCCGTTCGTGTTCATGAGCGGCACCAGCGAGGACGTGGTGCGGCGTGTCTTCCAGGGCTACGACGCCTTCCTGGTCAAGCCCATCGAACTCGACAGCCTGCTGGACGTCGTCAAGCGCCTGGTGGAGGAGGGCCCGCAACTGCAGTCCAGCGCAGAGCGTGTGGAAGCCTCGACGCGCCAGGTGCTGCAAGGCATGCGCGTACCACCCCGGGACTGACGCGGCCCCCGTGCCGCGCTGGTGCACGCCATCGCCGTGCTATGCCATGCCCGGTTGATGTCGGCGATCGCGGCGATCGCATCGCCTGCATTGACGGGTCAGACCACGCTGCGGTGCCGCTCGATGCAGGTGTCCAGCGTCTCCTCGCCCGTGCGCTGCCACCAGTCCAGCGCCGAGAAAATCTCCACCTCGGCATAGCCCGCAAACCCCGCAGCCTCCACCCACTGGCGGATCTTCTTAAGCTCGATCACGCCGTCGCCCATCATCCCCCGGTCGCTGAGCAAGTCGCGCGTGGGCAGGCGCCAGTCGCAGACATGGAAGGCCAGCAGGCGCTCCGTGCCGGCGCGTGCGATCTGCTGCTGCAGCTTGGGGTCCCACCACACGTGGTACACGTCCAGCGCCACGCCCAGCGCGGCTGGCCGCGCTTGTCCATTCGCGCCGGTGGTGAGCGGGTCGAGCGCATCGCAGATGTCCAGCGCGTGCTCCAGCGTGTTGATGCAGGCGCGGTCGGCCGCCTGCATGGGGTGCAGCGGCTCGATGGCCAGGGGCATGCCCACCTGGCGCGCGTACTCCAAGGATGCGGCGATGCCGTCGACCACCTCGCTGCGCGCACGGGCGAGGTCGGTGTAGTGCGGCGTGCCGTCGAGCGCACCGGGCAGCGCACCCACCACCAGCACCAGGCAGGCGGCGTTGAGCGTCTTGGCCTCGTCGATGGCGCGGCGGTTGTCGTCGAGCGCGGCGCGCAGGCCCGCTGCGTCCGCGGCCGGAAAGAACCCCCCGCGGCAGTAGCCCGACAGCTCCATGCCGTGGGCGCGCAGCTGCCGCGCGGTGGCATCGAGCCCGGCCGCCGCCACCTGGTCGCGCCAAGGGCTGATGGCGCGGATGCCGCGCTCCGCGCACTGGTCGATGATGCGTGCGAGCGGCACTTCCGCACCCTGCTGCTTGCGCACGGTGGCGGTGTTGATGGAGAGCCAGCGGTGGTCTTGGGTGAAATCGCGCATGGTGGTCAGGCGCTCACGCCATGCAGTGCCAGCAGATGGCCCATGCGCTGCACCGCCAGTTCGGGCTGCTCCAGCAAGTCGGCCTGGTCGGCCAGCCGGAACAGCTCGGCAAAGTGCACCAGCGAACGCGTGCTCTGCTGCCCGCCCACCATGGTGAAGTGGCTCTGGTGCCCGTTGAGCCAGGCCATGAAGACCACGCCCGTCTTGTAGAACCGCGTGGGCGCCGCGAAGATGTGGCGCGACAGCGGCACGGTGGGGCCCAGGATGGCGTGAAAGCGCGCCGTGTCGCCCGCGGCCAGGGCGGCCAGCGCCGCGCTGGCGGCCGGTGCGATGGCGTCGAAGATGCCCAGCAGCGCATCGCTCTGGCCCTGGCGCGGCGTGCCGCCCGCGCCGTCGCCGGCGATGAGTTCCGCGTAGTTGAAATCGTCGCCGGTGTACATGCGCACGCCCTGGCCGTCGGTGCCGCCGGCGGCGGGCAGGCGGCGGCGCATGGCGACTTCCTTGTCCTTGTCGAGCAGCGAGATCTTGATGCCGTCGACCTTGTCCGGGTGTGCGGCGATCACGGCCAGGGCGGTGTCCATGGCCGCATCCACGTCGCGCGAGCCCCAGTAGCCCGCGAGGGCCGGGTCGAACATGTCGCCCAGCCAGTGCAGCACGACGGGCTGCTGTGCCTGCGAGAGGATGCGGTCGTACACACGCTCGTAGTCGGCCGGGCTCTGCGCCACGCGGGCCAGCGCCCGGCTGGCCATCACGATGAGCTTGCCGCCCAGCTTCTCGATGGCTTCCATCTGCTCCTCGTAGCCGCGGATCACGTCGTCCACGGACTTGACCTCGTCGAGCACCAGGTGGTCCGTGCCGCAGCCCGAGGCGACCAGCGCGCCGGGGCCGAAGTCGCGCGCCGCGTCCAGCGAGCGGCGGATCAGCTCCAGCGACGTCGGCCAGTCCAGCCCCATGCCGCGCTGCGCGGTGTCCATGGCCTCAGCTACGCCCAGGCCCAGCGACCACAGGCGCTGGCGGTAGGCAATCGTCGCGTCCCAGTCCACCGCGCACTGCAGCCACGGGTCGATCGCGGCCAGCGGGTTGGCCACCACGTGGGCGGCCGAGTAGGCGATGCGGTTGAACGCAGCGCCCTGCTGCGGCACGACCGGCGGGCGGCCTTGCAGGGTGTAGGGGCTGATGCGGCCATCGGCCGTGGGCAAGGGGAGGCTAAGGGCCATGGTGTGCTCGCGGATTGAAGTCAAAATGCTGCCTGCCGCTTGATGAGTAAGCGCTAGCAGCTATTAAATTGATAGTGATTGCCTTTGGTAGCCGTCACGCCTGCAATGGCGCCACGTCCACCCAGCGGCGTTCCTTCCAGCTCTCCAGGGCCGCTTCGACCAGCTGCACGCCCTTGGCGCCTTCGGGCAGGGTCCAGCGGTACGGTGCGTCTTCCACCACGTGGCGGATGAAGTGCTCCCACTGGATCTTGAAGCCGTTGTCGTAGACCTGCGAGTCCGGAATCTCCTGCCACTGGTCGAAGAAGTTCATGGTCTGTTTCTCGTCGGGGTTCCACACCGGGCGCGGCGTGGCCACGCGGCTCTGCGCGCGGCAGCTCGACAGGCCCGCGACGGCCGAGCCATCGGTGCCGTCCACATGGAAGGTCACCAGGTCGTCGCGCCGCACGCGCGTGGCCCAGCTCATGTTCAGCTGCGCGATCACCGGCTCGCCGTTGTGGCCGGTCAGTTCGCAGGTGGCATAGGCCGCATCGTCGGCCGTGGCCTGGTACGGCTGGCCGGCCTCGTCCCAGCGGGTGGGGATGTGCGTGGCGCCGATGCAGGACACCGACTTGACCTCGCCGAACAGGTTGTCCAGCACGTAGCGCCAGTGGCACATCATGTCCAGGATCATGCCGCCGCCGTCTTCGCTGCGATAGTTCCAGCTCGGGCGCTGGATGGGCTGCAGGTCGCCTTCGAAGACCCAGTAGCCGAACTCCAGGCGCACGCTCAGCATGCGGCCGAAGAAGCCCGCGCGGCGCAGCATGTCGAGCTTGCGCAGGCCGGGCAGAAAGAGCTTGTCCTGCACGGCACCGTGCTTGAGGCCCGAGCCCGACGCCAGGCGTGCGATCTCCACCGCCTCGTTCAGGTTGGTGGCAATCGGCTTTTCGCAGTACACATGCTTGCCCGCGCGGATTGCCTTGGCCAGCAGGGTGGGGCGCATCTGCGTGGTGCCGGCGTCGAAGAACACCGTGTCCTCGGGGTTGGCCAGGGCGGCGTCCAGGTCGGTACCCCAGCGCGCGATGCCATGGGCTTTGGCCAGGGCCTCCATCTTCTCGGCATTGCGGCCGATGAGGATGGGGTCGGGCATCACGCGGTTGCCGTTGGACAGCACCACACCGCCCTGCGCGCGGATGGCGCAGATGGAGCGGATCAAGTGCTGGTTCATGCCCATGCGGCCGGTGACGCCGTGCATGATGAGTCCGAGTCGTTGGGTGGCCATGGTGTGGGTCCGTTCGTACAGTTCAAAGATTGCAAAAAAAGAAGGGGCAAAGGCGCGGCCTGACCACCCCGTGGCAGGGGCGGGCGTTGCAGTGCTGCGCGCGGGGGATTACTGGGTGGGTTGTAGACCGGCCGCCTTCACCAGCGTGGCGTTGCTCTTGATCTCGTCCTTGATGTAGGCGTCGAACTGCTCGGGCTTGAGCGTCCAGGCATCCGCGCCGAGCTTCAGGAAGCGCTCCTTCACCTCGGGCGTGGCCAGCGCCTTGACCACCTCGTCGTGCAGGCGGTTGACGATGTCGCGCGGCGTCTTGGCCGGCACCATCATCCCGATCCAGAAGTTGAACTCCGAGCCGGGCACGCCGGCCTCGGCCGTGGTGGGCACATCGGGCAGGGCGGCGGCGCGCTTGGGCGAGCCCACGGCCAGCGCCAGCAGCTGGCCGTCCTTGATCTGGCCGATGACGGGCGCAATGGGCGAGAAGTAGTAGTCCACGCGGCCCGACAGCACCTCGGTCACGGCCTCGGCCGAGCCCTTGAAGGGGATGTTCTGCGCGTCGATCTTCGCGGCCAGCTTGAACTTCTCGGCGTTCAAATGCGTGGCGCTGCCCTGGCCGGCCGAGGCGAAGTTCACCGTGCCGGGCTTGGCCTTGGCCGTGGCGACCAGGTCCTGCAGCGTCTTGATGCCCTTGGCGGGCGAGATCACGAGCGCGTTGGGCAGCGAGGAGATCGGCGTCACGCCCGCAAAGTCGCCCACCGTGTCGAACGGCAGCTTGGCAAACGTCGAAGGGCTCACCGTGTGCGACGACGAATGGATCATCACCGTGTAGCCGTCCGGCGCGGCCGTGGCTACCGCTTGCTGGCCGATGGTGCCGCTGGCACCGCCCCGGTTGTCCACCACCAGCGTCTGGCCCATGCTCTGCCCCATCTTGTCGGCAATGGCGCGCGCAATGATGTCGGTGGTGCTGCCCGCGGCGAACGGCACGATCACGCGCACCGGCTTGGTCGGGTAGCTGCCTTGCGCCAGGGCGCCCAAGGACAGGGTGGTGAGCGCGACCGCCGCCAGGGCGGTGGCCGCAGCGCGGCGGGTGGTGCGGGTGATGGGCATGGATTTGTCTCCGTTGGCAGGCTTGGACTTGCTCTTTAATTCACTGATTGGTGAATAGAGTGCATTTTTCAGGAATGCGCTGCGCACGTCAACGCGCTGTGACTGCCAAGGTTTAGGGGTTTACCCGGGGCTGCGCCGAAGCCCGGCACTGCGGTGCCTCGCCTGACCGTCCTGCCGCCTGCCGCGCGCCGCTCAGCGGCGAGGCGAACTGCGGTCCCGTCGCGCAGCGTGCAGTTCGTGCAGGGCCTGCGCCATCAGCGCGCCAGGCGCCTCTAGCCCCGCAGCACGTAGCCGAGGATCACGTCGCACATGTGCGAGAGCCGCTCGTTGCACGCCTTGGGCGCCATGAGGTCGCGCCCGAAGATGGCCGACAGGGTGTGGTTGTTGGACAAATAGAAGTACGACAGCCCGGCGATCGATACGTACAGCTGCAGCGGGTCCACCCCGCCGCGAAAACTGCCGTCGCTGCGGCCACGCTCCAGCACCTCGGCCAGGGTGGCGATCAGCGGCGAGTTCATCTCCCGGGCGCGCTGGGACTCCTGCAGGTGCCGCGCCTTGTGCAGGTTGGCGCTGTTGAGCAGGGTGAGGAACTGTGGGTTCTCCAGGTAGTAGGTCCAGGTGAACTCCACCAGCCGCCGTATGGCCGTGGCAGGCGCCAGCTCCAGCAGGTTGAGCTTGCGCTCTTCCTCGCGGATGTGCAGGTACGCCTGCTCCAGCACGGCCTGGAACAGCTTTTCCTTGTCTTCGAAGTAGTAGTAGATCAGCCGCTTGTTCAGCCCCGCGCGCTCGGCGATGCGGTCCATGCGGGCGCCGCCCAGGCCGTGCTCGGCGAACTCGTCGCGTGCGGCGCTGAAGATCGCGCCCTGCGATCGGTCTGCGTCCCGCTGGCGCTCCTTGGCGGGGGTCTCGGTGTCTTTGGTCATGCCCGAATAGTTCACTATTTGGTTAACAAAATCCAGTCCTGGCTGGATTGCTGGAGGGCGGGCGGCGGCGATGGCAGCGGGCGCGGTGCGGCGCAGTGGCCGGATTGTGCCGTGCGCACGGCGCCGGCAAGCGCTGGCCTGTACAGCGATCTCACTGCGCATAGTCCAGCGGCAGCGCCGTGGTGAACTTGATCTCCTCCATCGCAAAGCTGGAACTCACATCCGACAGCGCCACGGCACGGGTCAGCCGCTTGTACACCGCGTCGTACGCGCGGATGTCGGGCACCACCACGCGCAGCAGGTAGTCCACGTCGCCGCTCATGCGGTAGAACTCCACGATCTCCGGGATGCCCATCACCACGTCGCGCAGGGTCTCGAACCACTGCTGGTGGTGCTGGTTGGTCTTGATGGCCACGAACACCGTCACGCCCACGTTGACCTTGCGCGGGTCCACCAGCGCGACGTGCCGGGTGATGTAGCCCTTCTCGCGCAGCCACTGGATGCGCCGCCAGCAGGGCGTGTTGGAGAGGTTCACGGCCTCTGCCAGCGTGGCCAGCGGCGTCTCGGCGTCGTGCTGCAGCAAGGCCAGCAGTTGGCGGTCGATGGAATCCAGATTCTGTTTCACGGCAAATATGAAAACTCGTTTCTCCTATTTGGCGCCTGCGCGGGAATAAAAGCAAAATGATTTTCATCAATTCGTCACATACTGGGCGGGCGTTCTGGCACGGAACCTGCGCTCGCCGTGGCGTGCTTTGCCGGGCTGACGCCAACGTGGTGCGGGGTGCTGTTTCGCAGCGCCCTGCACTGCGGTGCGGTCGGCCCGTTTCCCCTTCCCTCATCCAAGGACTTCATTCATGACGGCTTCAGACTTTTCACGCAAACCCGCCCTCTGGGCGCTGAGCCTTGCCGCGCTGGCGGTGCTGTCGGCCTGCGGCGGCAGCGACGGCCCCTCCACCCCGGTCGCCACGCCCGAGCCCGTCGAGCAGTACGTGCCGCCAGAGCCGCCCTCGGGCTACACGCCAAAGACCATCAGCTATGCCAACAAGGACATGGTGTCCACGGCCAACCCGCTGGCCACCAAGGCCGGGGTCGACATCCTGGCCAAGGGCGGCTCCGCGCTCGATGCCGCGATTGCCGTGCAGATGGTGCTGAACCTGGTGGAGCCGCAGTCGTCGGGCATCGGCGGCGGCGCGTTCATGCTGCATTTCGACAAGGGCGCCAACAAGCTCCTGGCCTATGACGGCCGCGAGACCGCGCCCAAGAACGCCACCCCCAACCTCTTCATCGGTGCAGACGGCAAGCCCCTGGCCTTCTTGGCGGCGGTGGACGGCGGCCTCTCGGTGGGCACGCCCGGCGTGCTGCGCATGCTCGAAGCCGCGCACAAGGTGCACGGCAAGCTGCCCTGGAAGGACCTGTTCGAGCCCGCCATCGCGCTGAGCGACAACGGTTTTGCCATCTCGCCGCGCATGAGCGTGTCCATCGCCGGCTCGGCCGCGCGCATCAAGGCACAGGGTGAGCCCGGCGCCAGCTACTTCCTCAACGCCGACGGCACGGCCAAGGCGGCCGGCACGCTGCTCAAGAACCCCGAGCTGGCGGCCACGCTGCGCGCCATTGCGGCCGGCGGTGCCGATGCGTTCTACAAAGGCGACATCGCCAAGGACATCGTGGCCAAGGTTGCGAGCCACCCCACCAACCCCGGCAAGCTCTCGCTGGACGACCTGAACAGCTACACCCACAAGGTGCGCGAGCCCGTCTGTGGCGTGTACCGCACCCAGTACCGCGTCTGCGGCATGCCCGCGCCGAGCTCGGGCGGCATCGCCGTGCTGCAGACGCTGGGCCTGCTGCAAGGGTTCGATCTGGCGGCCATGAAGCCCAACACGCTGGATTCGGTGCACGTGGTGTCCGAGGCCTACCGCCTGGCGTATGCCGACCGCGCCGTGTATGTGGCCGACCCTGACTTCGTCAACGTGCCGCAGGCCGGCCTCATCAACGCCGACTACCTCAAGGACCGCGCCAAGCTCATCAGCCTGACCAAGAGCATCGGCACGCCCACTGCCGGCACGCCGCCCGGCGTGAGCGGCGCCAAGGGCCTCGACAACTCGGCCGCCCTGCCGTCCACCACCCACCTGTCCATCATCGACAACGCGGGCAATGCGGTGTCCATGACGACCACCATCGAGAACGGCTTCGGCAGCCTGCAGATGGTGCGGGGCTTTTTGCTCAACAACCAGCTCACGGACTTCTCGTTCACCGCCACCGACGCTGCAGGCTTGCCGATCGCCAACAGCGTGCAGCCCGGCAAGCGCCCCCGCAGCTCCATGGCGCCCACCATCGTCTTCAACGCCACCACCGGCGACCTGGAAGGCGCCATCGGCTCGCCCGGCGGCAGCGCCATCATCCAGTACACCGCCAAGGCCATCCTGGGCATGACGGACTGGGGGCTGAACGTGCAACAGGCGATCAACCTGCCCAACTTCGGCGCGCAGACCAACGCCACCACGTCCATCGAAAAAGGCTCGGTCATCGACACGGTGGCCATCCGCGACGGCCTGAAGGCCCGCGGCCACACCGTGGCGCAGACCGACACCTTCACCAGCGGCCTGCACGGCGCGGTCTACAACGGTGTGCGTGGCAACGGCACCCCCGGCCTGTTCGCGCGCAACCCGGGCGCGGGCACTTTTGCCGGTGGTGCAGACCCACGGCGCGAGGGCACGGCGCAGGGCAACAACTGATCGGTTGATGTGCAAAAGGCCGCTGCGCTCCGAAGGGGGCGCGGCGGCCTTTTTTGTGACCGACCCGGTGGGTGGCGATGGTGTTCTGTTTGGGGGGGCGGTTTGCAGGCATCAGTCCGCTTGCCGTCGCTGTTGCCGATGCCGATGAACCTGCGCGTGCGCGTGCCCTCCATGGCAATGGCCCAAACGCCACCGGAGCTACCGGCGCGGCGTTGTCCGGCGTGGCGCTGCCGCCGGCAGTGCACCCGCCAGTGTCTTGAGCAGCGCGGTGAAGGTCGCCGTGGGGCCCACGTTGTCGTCGCTGCGATAGACCAGCGTCAGCGGCACTTCAAGCCGGCCGTGGTCCACCAGCGGCCGGTACGCAATCGCATGGCGGTGCACGCCCAGCATCGACGATGGCACGACGGAAATGCCGGTGCCTGCGGCCACCAGGTTCAGGTTGGTCAGCATGCGCGCCACTTCGGCCACCACGCGGGGCTGCACGCCGTGCTCGTCGCACAGCGCCAGCAGGTTGGCGTACAGGCCCGGCGCCCCGGTGCGGCGCACCAGGATCATCGGCTCGCCGTGCAGGTCGGCCACCTCGATGGGCAGCGGCTTGCCGCGGCGCTGGCGCAGCGCGAGCGGGTGGTCGATGGGCAGCGCCACCATGGCGGGTTCGTGCTGCAGGGTATCGAACGCCAGGCCCACAGGCCGTGCCACAGGCACGCGCAGTAGGCCGCAGTGCAGGCGGCCATCGGCCACGGCCTCGGTGATCTCGGCGGCGTTGTTCTCGCCGATCTCCAGCACCAGGTCGGGGTGCCGCGCGCGGCATTCGCGCAGGGCAAACGGCGTGAACTCGTGCGCCGCCGCCGAGCTGGTGAACGCGATGGACAGCCGCCCGGTCTTGCCTTCGGCCAGCAGCTGCATGCGGCTGTGCAGCGCATCGAAGTCGTGCACCAGGCGCGTGGCGTCGGCCTGCAGCGCACGCCCGGCCTCGGTGAGCGTCACGCCCTTGGCATGGCGTTTGAAAAGGGCCAGGCCCACCGCGCCTTCCAGTGCCTTGATCTGCTGGCTCAGCGGTGGCTGGGCCATGCCCAGCTGCTCGGCGGCGCGCGTGATGTGGCCCGCTTCGGCGACGGCCAGGAAGTAGCGCAGTTGGCGGATGTCCATGTCATTGGCTGCAGGGTGCGTTAAAGCAGTTCATAGGTGAATCGTATGGCATGCCGCAAATCAGCATATTTGACGTATGGAACGTGCGTTCCTACGATGCGCTGCGACAGCCGATTCCATGACTATTCCAACGGAGACAACCGCATGACTGCAACGCAGCACCATCCCCTCATCCCGCGCACGCCCCTGCCCGCACGCCTCACACTGGTGGCGCTCGCCGGCCTGGTGGCCGCCTGCGCCCCGGTGCCACCCCGTGCGCCCTCGGCTGCGCAGGCGGTGCCGGGCCAGGCCACCCGCGAGGCGGCGCCCACGGCGACGGCCTGTCCCAAGGAGCTGGCCGCCATCGCCAAGTGCCTCGCAGGCCAGGATTCCGCCGGGGCCTATTACCTGATCGCCATGCCCACCACCTGGAACCAGCGCCTGGTGCTGCACGCGCACGGCGGCCCGGCCCTGGGCGCGCCCAAGCCCGAACGGTCGGTGGAGGACCTGGAGCGCTGGTCCATCATGGTCCGCGCGGGCTATGCCTGGGCGGGCAGCACCTTCCGCCAGGGCGGCGTGGAAGTGCGCGCCGCGGCCGAGGACACCGAACGCCTGCGGCAGATCTTCGTGCAGCACGTGGCCCAGCCGCAGCGCACCATCCTGCACGGCCAGTCGTGGGGCGCCAGCGTGGCGGCCCAGGGGGCCGGGATGTTCCAGCGCACGGCCGACGGCAAGCGCCCGTACGACGCGGTGCTGCTGACCAGCGGCGTGCTGGCGGGCGGCACGCGGTCGTACGACTTTCGCACCGACCTGCGCGTGGTCTACCAGTACCTGTGCCACAACCACCCCCGGCCCACCGAGGCGGCCTACCCGCTCAACATCGGCCTGCCGCGTGATGCCACCATGTCGCAAAACGACCTGCAGGCGCGGCTCAACGAATGCCTGGGGCTGAACAAGCCGGCCGCAGAGCGCACGGCGGAGCAGCAGGCCAAGGTCAAGACCATCGCGGATGTGATCCGCATTCCGGCCAGCTCCATCCAGGGCCACATGAACTGGGCCACCTTCCACTTCCGCGACGTGGTGCAGCACCGCACCGGCGGCGCCAGCCCGTTCGGCAACCGGGGCGTGGTCTACAAGGGTTCGCCGGACGATGCGGCGCTCAACGCAGGCGTGCTGCGCTACCAGGCCGACCCACAGGCCGTGGCGCGCTTCGGCCAGGACACCGACCCCACGGGCCGCATCCCCGTGCCGGTGCTGACGGTGAAGGGCGTGGACGACCCCACCGCGTTCGTCGAACTGGACGCGCAGTTCAAGGCCACGATGGAGCAGGGCGGCAGCGGCGCGCGGCTGGTGCAGACCTTCACGCGCCACAACACCCACAGCTACCTGAGCGACCCGACCTACCCCACGCTGTTGACCGCGCTGCTGCGCTGGGCGGATGAAGGCGTCAAACCCACGCCCGAGAGCATCGCCCAGCAGTGCCCTGCCAACGAAGCTGCCTTCGGCAAGGGCTGCGCGTTTTTGCCCGACTACGTGCCGGCGCCCCTGGCCAGCCGGGGGTACGACCGCACACGGCCCTGAGCCCACGACGGCAACAGGCTCCGCAAAGCACAAAGGCCCTGCTGGTCAGCAGGGCCTTTGTTTTAATGCGCTATGAAAAATATAGCTGCTAGCGCTTATTGGGAGCGCGGTAGAGGCTTATTTCATCAATAAATCACCATCCGCCCTCCCCCTGGATAACTGGCGCGTTCCCTGTCGGGGACAGCGCACAGCGGCTCAGGGGCGTGGCTCTCAGGCTGCGACGCTTTTCAGCGCGTCGTTCAGCGTCTTGCTGGGGCGCATCACGGTGTCGAGCTTGGCGGTGTCGGGCAGGTAGTAGCCGCCGATGTCGGTGGGCTGGCCCTGCACGGCATTGAGCTCGTCCACGATCTTCTGCTCGTTGTCGGCCAGTTGCTTGGCCAGGGGCGCGAACTTGGCGGCCAGGGCGGCGTCGCCGGTCTGCGCGGCCAGTTCCTGCGCCCAGTACAGCGCCAGGTAGAACTGGCTGCCGCGGTTGTCCAGCTGGCCGGTCTTGGGCGAGGGGTTCTTGTTGTTGTCCAGCAGCTTGCCCGTGGCGGCATCCAGCGTCTTGGCCAGGACCTTGGCCTTGTCGTTGCCGGTCTTCAGGCCCAGGTCTTCGAACGACACGGCCAGTGCCAGGAACTCGCCCAGCGAATCCCAGCGCAGGTGGTTTTCTTCCACCAGCTGCTGCACGTGCTTGGGCGCCGAGCCGCCGGCACCCGTTTCGTACATGCCGCCACCGGCCATCAGCGGCACGATGGACAGCATCTTGGCCGAGGTGCCCAGTTCCATGATGGGGAACAGGTCGGTCAGGTAGTCGCGCAGGATGTTGCCGGTGGCGCTGATGGTGTCCAGGCCGCGGATCACGCGCTCCAGCGTGTAGCGCATCGCACGCACCTGGCTCATGATCTGGATGTCCAGGCCCGTGGTGTTGTGCTCGTGCAGGTACATCTTGACCTTGGTGATCAGCTGCGCTTCGTGCGGGCGGTACGAGTCGAGCCAGAACACCACGGGCATGCCCGAGTTGCGGGCGCGGTTGACGGCCAGCTTCACCCAGTCGCGGATCGCGGCGTCCTTGACCTGGCACATGCGCCAGATGTCGCCCTGCTCCACGTTCTGCGACAGCAGCACTTCGCCCGTGGCCAGGTCGGTGATGTTGGCCACGCCGTCTTCGGCGATCTCGAACGTCTTGTCGTGCGAGCCGTATTCCTCGGCCTGCTGGGCCATCAGGCCCACGTTGGGCACCGTGCCCATGGTCTTGGGGTCGAACGCGCCGTGCCACTTGCAGAAGTTGATGATCTCCTGGTAGATGCGGGCGAAGGTCGACTCGGGCATCACGGCCTTCACGTCCTTCAGGCGGCCGTTGGCGTCCCACATCTTGCCGCCGTTCCTGATCATGGCGGGCATGGAGGCGTCCACGATGATGTCGTTGGGCGAGTGGAAGTTGGTGATGCCCTTGGCCGAATCGACCATGGCCAGCTCGGGGCGGTTCTCGTGGCAGGCGTGCAGGTCGCGCTTGATCTCGTCGCGCTGGCTTTGCGGCAGCGTCTCGATCTTGCTGTACAGGTCGACCATGCCGTTGTTCACGTTCACGCCCAGCTCGTCGAAGGTCTTGGCGTGTTTCTCGAAAGCATCCTTGTAGAAGATACGTACGCAGTGGCCGAACACGATGGGGTGCGAGACCTTCATCATCGTGGCCTTCACGTGCAGCGAGAACATCACGCCGGTCTTACGGGCGTCTTCGATCTCTTTTTCGTAAAAGGCCAGCAGCGCCTTCTTGCTCATGAACATGCTGTCGATGACCTCGCGGTCGAGCAGCGCGACCTTGGGCTTCAAGACGATGGTCTTGCCGCTCTTGGTGATCAGCTCCATCTTGACTTCGCGGGCGCGGTCCAGCGTCATGGACTTTTCACCGTGGTAGAAGTCGCCGGCGTGCATGTGCGAGACGTGCGAGCGCGAGGCCTGGCTCCACTCGGCCATGCTGTGCGGGTTCTTGCGCGCGTATTCCTTGACGGCCTTGGGCGCGCGGCGGTCGGAGTTGCCTTCGCGCAGCACGGGGTTCACGGCCGAGCCGATGCACTTGCCGTAGCGGGCCTTGATGTCCTTTTCCTTGTCGTCCTTGGGCTGGTCCGGGTAGTCGGGCAGTGCGTAGCCCTTGCCCTGCAGCTCGGTAATGGCTGCCTTGAGCTGGGACACCGACGCGCTGATGTTGGGCAGCTTGATGATGTTGGCATCGGCCTGCAGCGTCTTCTTGCCCAGCTCTGCCAGCGTGTTCGGCGCGCGCTGGTCTTCCTTCAGGAACTCGGGGAACTCGCCCAGCACGCGGGCGGCCACGGAGATGTCCGATTCCGCCACGTTGATGCCGGCCGGTGCGGCAAAGGTGCGGATGATGGGAAGAAAGGAAGCCGTGGCCAGGCGAGGTGCCTCGTCGGTCAGGGTGTAGATGATGGTCGGTTGCTGAGTCGTCATGGCTTGTCTCACGAAACGAGTATGTGGACGGCCCCTACCGGTGCAGGACAGAGGCCAAACGCGGATGCTCTCGCATTCTCCTTCCTTGGCGCTTTCTCGGGCCCCGGTTTTTGCAATCGAATTCCACGATGCAAAATTTACGGGTGGGTAAACACATTTTTTTCGCTCGTTTCCATGCAGGCATGGGCATTCGCCAAGCGAAAAGGGGTTCTCAAAAAAAACGCTAAACCCCATGGCAGGCAGGGCCAAGCACCAGGGCTCAACGGGCCGCAGCTGGGAGCGTGATGGCCATTACGCGGTCCCCCACCACCGCAAACCGCCGCGCCATCGGCGGCACCGATTGGCTCGATGTGCCCGTGAAGGCACCGAATGCCGGCAGCACCAGCAGCCCGGGCGTCAGGGCATAGCAGGGCAGCCGCATGGCATCGCGCGCCGGGCCGTACAGCGTGGTGGTGGGGTGCAGATGGCCGGCCAGCACAGTGGCGCCTTCCGCGGTCTGCGGGTGGTGGCAGGCGGCCACCGGGGCGCCTGGCAGGGGTTGCCACGGCTCGTCGGCCAGGTCGATGCCCAGGGCGCGCGGCGGGTCGCCCGCGTGCAGGTCGTGGTTGCCGCGCACCAGGGTCATGGCGATGTGCGCGTGGTGCTGGCGCCAGGGCTGCAGTTGCTGCCACAGCCGTTCGTCGGCTCCGCTGCGGGCATGCAAAAAGTCGCCCAGAAAGACAAGGTGCTCCGCGCCCGTCACGGCCAGCACGGTGTCGAGCCGGGCCAGGTTGTCGGCCGTGGTGCCGTGTGGCACGGGCTGGCCTGCGCGGCGGAAGGTGGCGGCCTTGCCGAAATGCACGTCTGCCACGAAGGCCATGCGCGCGGCGGGCCACCACACGGCGCGCTGGGGCAGCAGCCACAGGGCGGTGCTGCAGGGCAGAGTGATGGCGTGGGCGCCAGCAGGTGGGGATGCCAGCGAAGGGGCGGTGGTGGTGTCGGTGTCTGCGGTCACGGGCAAGGTCGGTCGGTCGTCGTCTTCGTCGTCGTGCTCAGAATCCGTGGCGTCCCCGGGGTCGGCGCGGCGCGGCACCGGCGTCGCCGCGGCGTGCGCGCCGGGGGGATGCGGTGGCGCCGTCGGGGACGTCCCAGGCCATGTCGGCCGGGGCCACGGTATTGTCGGCGAGGTGGGTGCCGGTGGTGTCGTCGGCGGCCTTCTCCAGCGCCTGCACCATGCGCGCCAGGCGGTCGGCCAGCGTTTCGGTGCTCAGGCGTTCGCGAAAGCGCTCCACCATCAGCGGCAGGGCGAACGGGGTGGGGCGTTCCAGCGCATGGATGGACAGGGTCTGCGCCTGCATGCCGCGCAGCGTGCGGGCCAGCCGCTCCATGTCGAGCTCGTTGGCCAGCAGCTCGGCGCGGGCCTGGGCCAGCAGCAGGTTGTCGGGGTCGTACTGCGCGAACACGTCGTAGTACAGCGACGACGAGGCCTGCAGCTGGCGGCTGCTGCGCTGCTCGCCCGGGTGGCTTTGAAAGATGAGACCCGCGATGCGCGCGATCTCGCGAAAGCGCCGGCGCGCCATCTCGGTCGCGTTCAGGCTGGCGAGCACTTCGTCCTCCAACCCGCTGCCGATGGTGGTGTGCGTGCCCTCGCCGATCAGGCGCGGCAGCAGCGCGGCCCAGTCCACGGGCTTGGCGGACAGCAGCTCCAGCCCGTAGTCGTTGACCGCGATGGAGAAGGTGTTGGGCACCTGCTCCGATGCGCGCCAGGCCAGCAGCCCCGCCAGGCCCAGGTGCACCAGGCGGCCCGCGAGCGGGTACAGGTACAGGTGCCAGCCTTCGCGGGTATGCAGGGTCTCGGCCACCAGGCGGCTGGGCGTGGGCAGGGCCGACCAGGCGTGCTGCAGCGCCAGCAGCGGCTGGGCGCACTGCATCTCAGGCGATGCGTAGACGCCGCGTTCGGCCTGCTCCAGCATCTCCAGCATGGCGTCGGCCAGCGTGTTCGACAGCGGCATGCGCCCGCCGTTCCAGCGCGGCAGCGCGGCGCTGCCCTTGGGGGCGATGCGCACGTAGGCCGTCATCTGCTGGGTGCGCACCAGCTCCAGCAGGCGGCCGGCGAACATGAACACGTCGCCCTTGCGCAACCGGGCGATGAAGCTCTCTTCCACCGAACCCAGGCGCCCGCCGCTCACGAACTGCACCTGCATGCTGGCGTCGCTCACGATGGTGCCGATGTTGCTGCGGTGGCGGCGCGCGAGCCGCGCATCGGGCACGCGCCAGATGCCTTCTTCATCCGGCGCGGCGCGCTGGAAGTCGGGGTAGATGGCCAGCGAGGCCCCGCCCTGGCGCACGAACTGCAGCGCCCACTGCCAGTCGTTGTCGGCCAGCTGCGCGTAGGCCGGGGCGCGGCGCACTTCGGCCAGCAGCGCATCGGGTTCGAAGCCGCCGCCCAACGCAATGGTGACCAGGTGCTGCACCAGCACATCGAGCGGTGCGCGCGGCGTGTGCCGGTCTTCGATGCGGCCCTGGGCCAGCGCGTGGCGTGCGGCGGCGGCTTCCACCAGCTCCAGGCTGTGGGTGGGCACGAGCGTGATGCTGGACGTGCGCCCCGGCGCATGGCCCGAGCGGCCCGCACGCTGCACCAGCCGCCCCACGCCCTTGGCCGAGCCGATCTGCAGCACCTGCTCCACCGGCAAAAAGTCCACGCCCAGGTCCAGGCTCGACGTGCAGACCACGGCCTTGAGCAGGCCGGTTTTCAAGCCGTTCTCCACCCAGGCCCGCACGTCCTGGCTCAGCGACCCGTGGTGCAGCGCAAGGGTGCCGGCCCAGTCGGGCCGCGCCTCCAGCAGGGCCTGGTACCAGCGCTCGGCCTGCGAGCGCGTGTTGGTAAAGACCAAGGAGGATGCGCAGGCCTCGATGGACTCCACCACCTGCGGCAGCAGTGCCAGGCCCATGTGCCCGGCCCAGGCAAAGCGGTCCACCTTGGCCGGCAGCATCACCTGCACCTGCAGCGCCTTGTCCACGCGGCCCTGCACCAGCACGGCCGGTGGTGCCGCGGGGGCGCCCGGGGCAGGGCGGGGCAGCAGCGTGTCCAGCGCCTCCTGCAGGTTGCCCAGCGTGGCCGACATGCCCCACACCTGCAAGGCCGGGTTCCAGCCCGACAGGCGGGCCAGCGCCAGTTGCGCCTGCACGCCGCGCTTGTTGCCCACCAACTCGTGCCATTCGTCCACGACCACCAGTTGCACATGGCGCAGGCGCTCGTGGGCGTCGGCGCGGGCCAGCAGCAGCGACACGCTTTCGGGTGTGGTCACCAGCAGCGTGGGCAGGCGGCGGTCCTGCGCGGCGCGCTCGCCGCTGGCGGTGTCGCCGGTGCGCAGGCCGCTGGTCCAGTCGGGCGCCAGGTCGGGCAGCGGGGCCTGCAGCGCACGCAGCGTGTCGGCCGCCAGGGCGCGCATGGGGGTGATCCACAGCACCGTGAGGGGCGGGGCTGCTGCGCGGCGCTTGCGCAGGGCGGTGCGGTCGCTGGTGCTGGCCGAGGACGTCGCAGCCTCGATGGAGCCTGCCCCGGCTTCGACAGGCTCAGCCCGAACGGGTGGGGGTGTCGCCCGTCCAGGCAATGTCCCTGTCGGCGCCAGCGCTGGTGCCTGCGCAGCCAGCGCCAGGTGCTGCAGCGCACCCAGCCACACCGCATAGGTCTTGCCCGCACCGGTGGTGGCGTGCAGCAGGCCCGAGCGGCCCTCGCCCAGGGCGCGCCACACTTCTTGCTGAAAGCCGAAGGGTTGCCAGCCACGCGCCGCCATCCAGCCCGCTGCGGCGCTCAGGGCGACGGTGGGCAACGGCTTGCGCGGGCGGCGCGGCTGGGCCTTGGCAACGGTGCTCATTGCGGTGCGTCCTGCCCTGGCAACAGCGCCATCAAGGTTTGCAGCGTGTCCGCCTCGGCCACGGTCTTGTCCTTGCGCCAGCGCAGCATGCGCGGAAAGCGCACCGCGATGCCGCTCTTGTGGCGCGGGCTCTTGCCGATGCCCTCGAAGCCCAGCTCGAACACCATGGTCGCATCCACGCTGCGCACGGGGCCGAAGCTCTCGCGCGTGGTCTTGCGCACGATGGTATCCACCTGGCCGATCTCCACATCCGTCAGGCCCGAGTACGCCTTGGCGAACGGGACCAGTTGCCGTTCAGGGTCGTCCGGCGGGCCGTTCCACACGGCAAAGGTGTAGTCGCTGTACAAACTGGCGCGGCGGCCATGGCCGCGCTGGGCGTAGATGAGCACGGCGTCCACGCTCATGGGGTCGATCTTCCACTTCCACCACACGCCCACGTCCTTGGTGCGCCCCACGCCGTAGTGCGCCTGGCGGTTCTTGAGCATGAAGCCCTCGGTGCCCATGCCGCGCGCGGCCTCGCGCTGGCGCGCCAGGTCGTCCCAGTCGGCGCCGTGCAGCAGCGTACTCAGGCGCAGGGTCTGCTGCGGTGCGATGGTGGCAGAGGGCGTGGGCGCGGGTGTGGGTTCGGGGGCAAGCTCCACCATCCGTTCGGACTGAGCCTGTCGAAGTCCAGCGCCGCGCTTCGGCAAGCCCGCTGTGAACGGTTCGGTGGTTGCGAGTGTTCCTTGCGCTGCATCGGCCGGTGGTTGCAGCAGCGCCTCCAGCAGCGCGCGGCGCGCCTGCTGGGGCTGCTGGCGCAGGTCCTGGCCCGCATGTTCGAGCAGGTCGTAGGTCACCAGCACCACGGGCAGCTCGCGCAGCAGCTTGGGGCCCAGGGTCTTGCGGCCCAGGCGTTTTTGCAGGTCGGCGAAGGGGCGGGGCTGCGGCTCGCCGGGCAGCCACACCAGGATCTCGCCATCGACCACCGAGCCATCGGGCAACTGCGCCATGGCAGCCTCGGCCAGTTCAGGAAAGCGGTCGGTCACCAGTTCTTCGCCACGCGACCACACCCACACCGCGCCGCCGCGCCGCACGATCTGCGCGCGGATACCGTCCCACTTCCACTCCACCAGCCAGTCGCCGGGCGTGCCGAGCAGCGCAGGCATCTCGGCCACGGGCTGGCTGAACGGGTGGGCCAGGAAGAAGGGGTAGGGCTGGCCTGCCATGCCGGCATCCACCGTATCGCCCGCGTCGCCATCCGCAGCCTCGCCCACGGGCGCCACGAGCGCGCTGTAGTCTCCTGCTGCGGGCTGCCGGCCGATCTGCGTGTAGCCCATGAGCCGGTGGGCGATGCGCTTGGGGTCGAGCGCGCTCACCGTGGCCAGCGCCTGCGTCACCTGCAGGCGCGACACGCCCACGCGGAAGTTGCCGGTGATGAGCTTGAAGTACACGAAGCGCTGCTCGGGTGCCAGCCTGTCCCACTGCGCGCGCAGGCGGGCGTCGGCCTCGTCGGGCGGCAGCGCGCGCAGGGGCAGCAGTTGGGCCATCCACTCGGCCAGCGGCAGGTCTACGGGTTGCACCGGCGCAGGCAGCAGCAGCGCGAGCGTTTCTGCCAGGTCGCCCACGGCCTGGTAGCTTTCTTCGAACAGCCATTCGGGCAGGCCGGCGGCCTCTTGCGCCAGGGCTTTGAGGCGCTTGGTGGGCACCATCTGGCGCGGCTTGCCGCCCGCCAGGAAGTAGGTGGCCCAGGCTGCATCGGCCGGCGGCGCCGCGCGCAGGTAGGCCACCAGCGCCGCCAGCTTGGCCGACTGCCCGGTGGTGGCATCCAGCGCCTGGAACAGCTCGGCAAACGCCTTCATGGCGCGGCCTCGGGTTGCGTGCCCGGCTCCTCGGCAGGGGCCGCAGGGGGCGCTGCGTTGGCGTCGTCCTCGTTGTCGTCGGCGCCGTATTCGGTCTTGAACACCTGCGCGTCCAGGCCCTGCTCGCACAGCCAGCGCACCATCACCTCGGTACTGCCGTGGGTGACGATGACGCGCTCGGCCCCGGTGGCCCCGATGGCCTTTTGCAGGCTGGGCCAGTCGGCATGGTCGCTCATCACGAAGCCCCGGTCCACGCCGCGGCGGCGGCGTGCGCCGCGCACCAGCATCCATCCGCTGGCAAAGGCATCTGAATGCTCGCCAAAGCGCTTGAGCCAGGGCGTGCCCGCCGCCGAGGGCGGGGCCAGCACGAGCGCGCGGCGCAGCTCGGCCTTGGTGACGCCCGGGTCCGTCACGCGCAGCGTGGGCGGCAGTGCCACGCCGGCTGCGCGGTATACGGCGTTGAGCGGGTCCACCGCGCCGTGCACGACGATGGGGCCGATGTCCGGGTCCACCCCGTGCAGCAGCCGCTGCGCCTTGCCGAAGGCGTACGCGTACAGGATGCTGGCCTTGCCCGCTGCGGCATTCGCAGCCCACCAGGCATTGATGTCAGCGAACAGCACCGGCTGCGATGGCCAGCGGTAGATGGGCAGGCCGAAGGTCGACTCGGTGATGAAGGTGTGGCAGCGCACCGGCTCGAACGGCGGGCAGGTGCCGTCGTCCTCCAGCTTGTAGTCGCCCGACGCCACCCACACCTGGCCGCCATGCTCGATGCGCACCTGCGACGAGCCAAGCACGTGCCCCGCAGGGTGCAGCGACACGCGCACGCCCTGCTGGTCAATCACGTCGCCATAGGCCAGCGTCTGCAGGTCGATGTCCGCACCCAGTCGGTTGCGCAGCGTGCCTTCGCTGTCCGTGTGCGCCAGATAGTGCGCCGAGCCCATGCGCGCGTGGTCCGAATGCGCATGCGTGATCACCGCCCGGCTGACCGGTCGCCAGGGGTCGATGTAGAAGTCGCCGGGCGGGCAGTACAGGCCTTCGGGGCGGTGAACGATGAGGTCGCTGGGCATGGCGTGATGGTCAGGGACGCGGGCTGCAGATAAAAAGCAGTGCTGCCGCTGGATGGAATTAGCCTCTTTGCTATGAAATAGTGAGCGCTTGATGTTGGGCGACTGTCCGCCATCATCACCACATCGGCCCAGCCGTCTGCAGGCCAACGCCGCATGTTGCTGAGCACGGGGTGGAATCCGCAGGTGCGAACAGGGGGGCGCTGAGCCGTACCATGGCGCATTCTTTTGCCGAAAGGAAGTGGTTTCCATGCACCTCGTCCTGACTGGGCGCCTGCTGCGCTCCGTGTGCGTCGTGGCAATCCTGGCCAACACGGCGTCTGTCGCCCTGGCGCAAGGCGCTGGCGCCCCGGCGCCAGCCCGCACCAACGCCTTCAACGACCCGTTCGTGCAGGTCACGTCCGCCATGCGCGCCTGCCCCGTGCCCGAGGGCCCGCTCTACACCGAGGCCGAGGTGCGTGAGCTCGCGCATGTGCGTTCGCAGCACGGCGGCAGCTGCCACCGCGTGGGGCGCTGCCGGCTGCCCAACTCGTACCTGTACGACGCCGAGATCATCCCGCGGGTGCAGCACTACTTGCGCGAGGACGGGCGCTTTGGCGATACCAGCGTGTGGGTGCTGGGCGAGCGCCGCCTGGTCACGCTGATGGGCTGCGTGCAGTCGGCCGAGCAGGCGCTGGCGATGGAAAAGGCCGTGGAACTGGTGGACGACGTGATGGGGGTGGTCAACCTGCTGCAGGTGGGCACGGCGCGTGGTGCCGCGCGCTATCCCTTGGCGCCGCTGACGCCGACGCCGACGCCGCCAGAGCCGCTCCAGCAGCGGTAGCGGTAGCGCGCCACGCGCCGGCGCGATCAGACGAACAAGGTGGACAGCATGTGCGCCGGGACGGGCAGGCCGGGCGTGGCGTCCGTGGCTTCAAAAAAATCTGCGCCTTGCTGGGCCGGGCGGATGGACGAAAAAATGGGTGGGAACACGGGCTGCGTGATGTGGTGCTGGGTCTTGCACTCTTCGCAGGCATGCAGCTTGGGGACGAACTGGCGGTTCTTGCGCGAACCCACCGGGCCCAGCGTGTCCCAGACAACGCGCGAGGCTTCTGCCGACACCGGTTTGCAGTGGTTGCGCCAGTCCACATTGCCCAGCACGGCCACGTAGAAGCCGAGCAGGTTCGACACCAGATCTTCTTCGCTGAAGCCGCTGTCCGTGAAGGCCGACAGCGAGGCCTGCACGTCTTCGAAACCCAACGAGACTTCCTTGAAGATCGCCAGCGCCACCGAGCGCTGGGTGGCCAGCGGCAGGCCCTTGCGGATGAAGTAGAACTTCGTGAAGTCGCGCGAGAGGCCGAACTTGCGCATCCCCTGGCGGTACATCACCAGATGGTGGTCCGGCTTGCCCGTGACCTGCAGGCCGCGTTCCAGCGAGACGTCCTTCCACAGATAGGCGGCGCTCGCATGGCGGTTGGCCGGCTTCTCGACCGACACCAGGTGGCCAATATCGATCCAGCCGCAATTGCACGTGTAGATCAGGCGATTGGGAATGTCCGAGCGAGATGACATGGGTGTTCAACGGGGAAGTGGAGGAAAGGAAGTGCCCGGCACGAAGGGCGGCGTCTTGGTCGAATCAATCGAAGTGGGTGATTTCGAAGCGGATCAACGGGGTTCCCCCATCGCTGTCCTCATAAGTGGTCAGCAGGACCAGGTCGTGCTTGGCAGAGGTGTATTGCGCCTCCCGCAGTCCCGGGGAGACGGTGTGCTTGTTGCTGGCCACGGTCGGGTCGTTGCCGCCGGTGCTGACGGAGTGCAGGGCCAGGTTTTGCAGTTGCCGGGTCATTGCGTCCCAGACCGCATCGGCGGTTGCAGGCGGCACCTTGAAGCTCAATTGCGATTGGGCCGGCTTGTTCCCATCGCCGACCGAGCCGAAGTACTCGCGGCCCTGCGCCCCGTCGGGCACCTGTACATCGCGGACCAGCGACGAGATGCCCAGGTAGTACACGGGCGAGCCGGGCCGTGTCACGTAGTCTTCCACGGCAAAGAGATAGCCCAGCGTGGCCATGGCCGCCAGCACAATGGCAGAGGCCGCGACGGCGGCCCATCGAAAGACAGTGCGAAGGGAGAGCCCTGGCATGGTGGGATCGGGGTCGAGCAAAGGAGGACCGGCGATTCTGGCCGTGAAACTCCCAGGCCTGCGTGTAAGAGATGTAATGGACCGTATGCAGCGCCGGGCGGTGGCATGTCATGTGCATGCACCGCGAGGCCCTTGGCTCGCCCATGGTGCCGCACCCCAGGGATTTCCATATCCGCAGAAGCGGGGAGCTATTGCACATTGCGTGCTGACAACACATTGGAGGTTTGTATGCGCCTGCGTTTCGATCGTTCTTCGCTGCTATCCGCCCCTGCACTGGCGGCCGTGATGGCGTGCATGGTGCCCGCCATCGCGGGCGCAAAGCCTTTCAAATGGGCCGGTTCCAGCGACATCCAGACCATGGACATCCACTCGCAGAACAGCGCCCTGGGCAACGGCATCCATGCGGCGGTGTACGAGTCGCTGGTGATGTTCAACAGCCGCACGCTCAAGGTCGAGCCGCTGTTGGCCACCTCGTGGCAGCAGGTCACCCCCACGCAGCTGCGCCTGAAGCTGCGCCAGGGCGTGAAGTTCAGCGACGGCTCGGCCATGACGGCCGACGACGTGGTGTATTCGCTGCAGCGCGCGATGAGCAAGACGTCCACCTACGCCATCTACACCCAGGGCATGGACCGCATCGCGAAGGTGGATGGCGAGACCATCGACATCTTCCTGAAGAACCCCAACCCGGTGCTGCTCAACCAGCTGACCGAGCTGCGCGTGATGAGCAAGGCCTGGGCCGAGAAGAACAACGCGGTGGAGCCCAAGGACATCAAGGCCAAGGACGAAACGTTTTCGCACCGCAACGCCATGGGCACCGGGCCCTTCGTGCTCAAGGAATGGGTGCCCGACCAGAAGATCGTGTTCGCCGCCAACCCGCTGTGGTGGAACGCCGGCAAGACCGAGGGCAACGTGACCGAGATCACCTACACGCCCATCAAGTCCGAGGCCACGCGCATCGCGGCACTGCTGTCCGGCGAGGTCGACATGGTGCGCGACACCAGCCTGCAGGACCTGGAGCGGCTTCGGGCCAACCCCAATCTCAAGGTCATGGAGATGGTCGAGAACCGCACCATCTACCTGGCCATGGACCAGTTCCGCGACGAGCTGCCGGGCAGCAACATCAAGGGCAAGAACCCGCTCAGGGACATGCGGGTGCGCAAGGCGCTCTACCAGGCCATCGATGTCGGTACGTTGCAGCGCGTGACCATGCGCGGCATGTCCAAGCCCACGGGCGCCATCGTCTCGCCGCTGGTCAACGGCTGGACGGAGGCGGTGGACAAGCGCCTGCCCTACGACCCCAACGCGGCCAAGGCGCTGCTGGCCGATGCGGGCTACAAGGACGGCTTCGAGGTCGACCTGGCCTGCAGCAACAACGCCATCATCCAGGACGAAGGGCTGTGCCAGGCCATCACCTCGATGTGGGCGCGCGTGGGCGTCAAGGCCAAGCTGCGCACGCTGCCGGCCGTCACCTACTACCCTATGGCCCAGCGGCACGAGGCCAGCATCGCGCTGCTCAGCTGGGGCGTGCCCACGTTCGATGCGCTGTACACCCTGCAGTCGCTCACGCGCACCAAGACCACCGGCGGCGACGGCAACTACAACCTGGGCCGCTACAGCAACGAACGCATGGACTACATCGTGGACCGCGTGAAGACCGAGATCGACCTGCCGGTGCGCAACCGGCTGCTCACCGAAGGGCTGCAACTGCAAAACGACACCGTGGCCAACATTCCACTGCACAACCAGATGCTGGCCTGGGCCATGAAGAAGAACGTGGATCTGGTGCAGCGGCCGGACAACCGCATCGACTGGCGGTTGATCAAGGTGAATTGAGGGTTGGCGGGTTGCTGGTTGGAAGGTGGCTGGGGTGAAGCAGCCGTAGTGCGCGGAAGACGGCCCCCTCTCCCCGACCCTCTCCCGCGAGGGGCGAGGGGGTCAAAGCCGGGGTAGGGTACGACTCTGGTGGAAATGGCCTCTGGCGCGCTTTCTACGAGCGCTAAAAGCTATTCTTTGTATAGCATTCTTATCCACTGCATCTCGCCGCACACAACGGCAACAGAGCCGCAGACAGCCCCCCAAAACTCCCTCTCCCCTCGCGGGAGAGGGCTGGGGAGAGGGGGCGTGAGCAGCAGAGCCTCAATACAAACCCCCGCTCTGCGCACGCTGGCAGCCAGCGCGATCGATCCATCCGCCTGCACCCCATCGGTTACTCACTTCATGGGCTGCCACACGATGATCGCCATGCCCGCCAGCGCCACCAGCACCCCCGCCACATCCCACGGCGTGGGCCGTATGCCGTCCACTGCCCACAGCCAGGCCAGCGCCACGCCGATGTAGACGCCGCCGTACGCCGCATACACGCGGCCCGCGCCGGCGGTGTCGTGTAGCGTGAGCAACCAGGCAAACAGCGCCAGGCTCAGCGCGGCGGGCACCAGCAGCCATGCCGGCTTGCCCTGACGCAGCCACAGCCACGGCAGGTAGCAGCCCACGATCTCGGCCAGCGCTGTGGCCACGAAGAGTGCGAAGGTCTTCACAGGCCCACCTGCGCTTTCGTTTTCGCATTCGCCAGACGGGGGCGGTGGGCCGTGTCGTTGCTCGCTGCCTCGCCAGCGGCAGGCGCCGTCCATGCGCGCAGGGCCAGCTCGCCCTCGGCCGAGAAGTGCACCACGCGCGAGTCCTTGTCGCGCCGCGCCCAGCCGCGTTCCACCAAGCGCTGCAGCAGCGCGGCACCGAGCGCGCCGCCCAGGTGGTGGCGCCGCTCGCTCCAGTCCAGGCAGGGGCGGCACAGCATGCGCCGCTGGCGCTCCACCACGGCCGTGTCGATGCCTTGCTGGGCAAACCACTCGGCACCCGCCGTGGTCAGCGCGAGGCCGCCATCGGCAGCGTGCAGATAGCCCTGGCGCAGCAACGCCTCGTGCAACTGCACGCCCACTTCGCCCGCCAGATGGTCGTAGCAGACGCGGGCGCGCCGCAGTGCGGGTTCGCGCGGGCTTGCGCGCAAGCGCACGGCGCCTGCACGGAACGCCACGTTCATCAGCGACTCCAGCAACTGCGCCACGTCGCGGTCGGCCAGGCGAAAGTAGCGGTGCCGGCCCTGGCTCTCCACCGACAGCAGGCCGGCGTCGAGCAGCTTGGCCAGGTGCGCGCTGATGGTCTGCTTGGTGACGCCGGCGACGTCCGCCAGCTCGGTGGCGGTGAGGGCGCGGTCGGCCATCAGTGCGGTCAGGACTTCGGCGCGCGCGCTGTCGCCGATGAGCGCGGCAATGCGCGCGATGTGGGGGCCGTCTTTCATGGTTCGATGTTGGGCGAACCATCCCGGGCCGTCAAGCGCCTATCGTCAAACCCTCACACACCACACGCATCCCGACCCGGGCATCACACCATGATCACCTGCTTCATCCGCTACGACATCGACCCCTTCCAGCGCGAGCAGTTCGCCGAATACGCGCGCCGCTGGGGGCAGATCATCCCGCGCTGCGGTGGCCACCTGCTGGGCTACTTCCTGCCGCACGAGGGCACCAACTACGAGGCGTGGGGCCTCATCGGCTTTGACTCGCTGGCCGCGTACGAGACCTACCGCGCCCGCCTGCGCACCGACCCCGAAGGCCGCGCCAACTTTGCGATGGCGCAGGAAAAGCGCTTCATCCTGCGCGAGGAGCGCACCTTCACCCAGGGCGTCGAAGGCACGCTGGGCCTGCCCGCGCACGCTGTGGAGTCCGCCCCATGATGGCCGTGATCTTCGAGGTGCTGCCCGCACACGGCCGCAAGGACGCCTACCTGGCCGCTGCCGCCGCGCTGCGGCCCGCGCTGGAGCAGATGGACGGCTTCATTTCCATCGAACGGTTCGAGAGCCTGAGCGAGCCCGGCAAGCTGCTGTCACTCTCGTTCTGGCGGGATGAAGAGGCCGTGGCCCGCTGGCGCCAGGTGGAGGCCCACCGCAGCACCCAGCAGGCCGGCCGCGCTGGCATCTTTGCCGACTACCGCCTGCGCGTGGCCGCCGTGGTGCGCGACTACGGCCTGCACGACCGCGCACAGGCGCCAGCGGATTCACGCCGGGTGCACGGCTGAGCGGTGCGCTGCATTGCGGCCCTGCCTGAGGCGCACGATCTGCGTCAGGGCATGTACCCTGTGCGAAGCGCATGCGCCCAATCCGGCCTCTGCCGCTGCTCGGCCAGCAGCGCCATCGCGTCATGGTTGTAAGCCACGGCGATGTGCTCCACCTGCCACTGGCCGCCGTGCAGCGTGATCAGCGCGTAGCGCGCATCGGGCGTGCCAGATTCCACCGCGTGGTAGACGGGGTGGTCGTCGCTGTACGCCTGCAACCCCACGCTGCCGGGGTTGACCAGCAACTGCGCGCCCAGCCGCACTGCGCGCGGCACATGGGTGTGCCCGCAGGCGATCACAGGCACCGCAGTCTCTACATCGAGTCGCTCGCGGATCTCTGCGGGCCGCGCCAGGCGCAGGGCGTGGCCGTCCAGCGTCTCCAGCAGGTATTCGTGGTCACTGCGCGGCGAGCCGTGGCACAACAGCACGTCGTCGGTCAGGCGCACGCGGTGCTGCAGCGTGCGCATCCATGCGAACTCGGCCTCTGTGAGCTGCGCGTGCGCATACTGGTCCGATGGGCCTCCGCGCCCGGGCTGCAGGTGCAGCACCTGCCGCTCGTGGTTGCCCGCCAGCGACAGCCAGCCCGACGCCATGAGCCACTGCGCCGTCTCTCGCGGCAGCAGCGGGCCCGAGAGGTTGTCGCCCAGATTCACCACCCGGTCGGCGCCGCGCTGGCGGATGTCGGCCGCCACGGCTTCGAGGGCTGCCAGATTGCCGTGAATGTCGGAGACGAGAGCGATGCGCATGGTGAGAAAATTTTCAGCAAGGTGATACGGAGATGCTTCCCCATGCCGTGGCACAGGTGTCCGCTCACGCGGGCCTGGTTGAACAACAGGTCGCACAGCCACGCGTACACCACCGCAATGTAGGCCAACTGGCCCCAGCCCACGTAGCTGCCGAAGACGATGGTGGAGAGCCAGTTCTGGCCCCACAGGTACACGCCGCTGCAGATCAGCGTAGCCGCCAGCAGCGTGGCCGCGGCCGGTACCAGCGCCGCCGCTTGTGCACCGCGGCGCCGCCATGCGGCCAGCCGCAGCAAGGCAAACGCGAGCGCATTCGCGCCGCTGAAGATGCGCAGCTCGCGCAGCAGCTTGTCTGCCGTGTCGAGGTAAGCCGTGCGGATCAACGCGTCGAGGCGGGCCTGCATCTGCTGCGCCGTGCCGATCTCCAGCTGCAGGCGCTGCTCGCGCCGCTTGCGGCACTCGCAGGCGGGAATGCCCATCTCGGCGGCTATGGCAGCCACGCGCGCTGGCAGGCCTGCCGACAGCGCCTGGCGGGCGGCTTCGATCTCTTGCTCCTTGCCCTGCCAGAGAAGCCGCGCCCGCCCGGTCAGAAAGCGCTCATCCAGGGCCTGCAGCTTCTCGCCGGTTTTCTTTTCAATGTGCTGGCGGATCATGTCGCGCGCCGTGTGCTCGACCCAGGTGGGTTGCAGCAGGGAGGTGATCAGCAAGGCGCCAAAGAGCAGGCTGCCAAGAAGCGCGATGAGCAGCGTGAACGAGCGAATGAACTGGGGCATTGGTCGAGCATAGATGGGCACGCCCGGGCGGCCGCCGCATGCGGCGCCGCCACCGGATCGCGCCGTGAAATCCATCACTCTTGGCGAGAAAACCTGTGGGATCAGGCCGTACCGACTGGCCTTGCGGCCGGCTCTGCAGCGGACCTCCACACGGCTTCCGCCCGCGCAGAGAAAGCGGCCACCGCCGTTGCGGCAGCGGTGTGCGCGACCTGCAGCAGCAAGTGTGGAGCCTCGATGCGAACGATCTCCACGTTGGGCAGCGCGCGCTTGATCACCTCCGCCGATGCGCGCTTGATCAACCGGTCTTCCGTGGCTTGCAGGTACAGCACCGGCACTTGCACCGCGCGCAGCTGGGCGACCACGTTCACCCTCAAGAGGGCGCCCGCCCTGGCGCGCAGCGCTGCCCCCGACACCTTGGCCAGAGTAGCGCGCAACAGGCGCCCCAGATCCGGCGACGTATGCCGGCCCATGAGAAGTTTTCGCACCAGCCATGCGGATGCAAGCTCGAAGGGCGTGATGGCCGCAAGCGCGCGCACGGGGTGCAGCAGCGGCACCGGGTTCGTCGCAAAGGTGGCACACAGCACCACCCCGGCCAGCCCTGGCGGGCAGGACGCAGCCAGCGACAGGGCGATGGGGCCTGAAAACGACTCACCCAGCAGCACATAGGGTCCGTCTTGCGGCAGTGCCTGCCGTGCCACCACTTCCAGTGCTTGGTAGCCGAGCGCACTCTGCGTGGGATAGCGCACCACCACCGTTCTGATCGATGGGCCCAGCGCTGCGACAAACGGGGCGAACAAGTCGCCCGTGCCGTCCATGCCAGGCAGGAGTACGACGGTGAGCATGCTCGTTGACAGTGGCTCAGCACACGGCGGCATCCGCACAGCGCCCTGGGATGGCACCACGGCGCGCCTCACACTGCGCCCACAGTGATCACATCGCGAAAATCTTTCCCGGATTCAAGATGTTCTTCGGGTCCAGCGCCCGCTTGATAGACCGCATCATGTCCACCGCGCCCGCCCCCGTTTCGTCCAGCAGGAAGCCCATCTTGTGGATGCCCACGCCATGTTCGCCGGTGCAGGTGCCGCCCATGCTCAGCGCGCGGGCTACCAGGGTGTGGTTCAAGGCCTCGGCCTTCGCGCGTTCTTCGGCGCTGTCGGGGTCGATCAGGTAGCCGAAGTGGAAGTTGCCATCGCCCACGTGGCCGACGAGGAAGTACGGGATGCCGCTGGCTTCGGCCTCGTCCACGGATTCGAGCAGGCAGTCGGCCAGGCGGCTGATGGGCACGCAGGTGTCGGTGCTGATGGCGCGGCAGCCCGGGCGGCTTTGCACGGCGGCGAAGTAGGCATTGTGCCGTGCGGTCCACAGGCGGGTGCGTTCCTCGGGGGTGCTCGCCCATTCGAAGGCCTGGCCGCCAAACTCGCTGGCGATGTCCTGCACGGTCTCGGCCTGCTCCTTCACGCCCGCAGGCGAGCCGTGGAACTCCATCAGCAGCATGGGCTCCTCGCGCAGCGAGAGTTTGCTGTGCGCGTTCACCATGCGCACCGTGTGGTGGTCGATGAGCTCCACGCGCGCAATCGGCACGCCCAGCTGGATGGTCTGGATCACGGTGTGCACGGCGGCCTCGATGCTCGGGAACGAGCAGATCGCGGCGCTCACGGCTTCTGGCAGCGGGTACAGGCGCACGGTGATCTGCGTCATGATGCCCAGCGTGCCCTCGCTGCCCACCAGCAGGCGCGTGAGGTCGTAGCCCGCGCTGCTCTTCTTGGCGCGCGTGCCGGTGTGGATGATGTCGCCGCTGGCCGTGACCACCTCCAGCGCCAGCACGTTCTCGCGCATGGTGCCGTAGCGCACGGCGTTGGTGCCGCTGGCGCGCGTGGCGCTCATGCCGCCGATGCTCGCGTCGGCGCCGGGGTCGATGGGGAAGAACAGGCCCGTGTCCTTGATCGCATCGTTGAGCTGCTTGCGCGTGATGCCGGGCTGCACCGTCACCGTGAGGTCTTCGGCGTTCACGCTCAGCACCTGGTTCATGCGGCTCACGTCGATGCTGATGCCGCCCTGCACGGCCAGCAGGTGGCCTTCGAGCGATGAACCCGCGCCGTAGGGGATCACGGGCACCTCGTACTGGCTGGCCAGCTTCACGGCGTCGGCCACGTCCTGCGTGTTCTGGGCAAACACCACGGCCGAAGGCGGGGGCGCCTGCAGCGAGCCCTCGTCGCGCCCGTGCTGCTCGCGCACGGCCTGGGCCGTGGAGCACTGCGCGCCAAAGCGGTTTTGCAGTGCCTCGATCAAGGCCTGCGGCACATCGCGCAGGTGGATCTCGGGCATCAGGTGGGCGGTGGCGGTGGGGGCGTTCATGGGTGTGTCTCCGTAGGTCGGCGGTTGGAAATCATTCTAGGTGGCCGGGCCGGCCCTGTGCGGCCGGCCCCCAGTGCGGGCAGGGTTGCCCACCGGGTATTCCCCGATGGGGTGCGACGGCGCCGCATTTACATTACGTTTGAAATGTATATTGCTTGTGCCGCATGAACACCCGGAACATCCCTGAGCGCCGCAGCCACGCCGAGCGCAGCGCGGCCACGCGCCAGCACCTCATCGCCACGGCCATCGACGTGATCCAGCACCGCAGCCTGGAGGAGATGTCCATCCACGAACTGGCGCGCTCGGCCGGCATGACCTCGGGCGCGGTGCAGCACCACTTCGAGTCCAAGGCCGTGCTCATGATGCGTGTGCTGAGCGAGCTGGTGGAGCAGCGCGTGGAGGCAGGCCAGCTCTGGCCGGCGCGCACGCTGCCCGCCGCGCAGCGCGCGACGCTGTTCGTGCAGGCCGCGTGGGATCTGATCTATGCCCAGCCGCGTTTCATCGTCGCCTGGAACATCTACCTCGGTTGCCGCAACCAGAGCGCGGTGCTGGAGCACATCGCGCAGTTGCGCCAGCAGATCAACGCGCAGATGCGCGATGGCTTCTTCGACGCGTTCCCGGAGCTGGCCACGGCGCCGGACCGTGCGGCGTTCCTGGGGCTGGTGTTCTCCACGCTGCGCGGCATGGGGCTGCTGCAGCTGTTCCCGGACACGGCCACCGCACCTGCAGCGGGCGACAGCGCCGCGCCGCAGGCACAGCTGCAGTGCCTGGCGGGCCTGATCGCCAGCCGCTGCGAGGCCGCCGCACCGCCACGTGCAGCCCGCCACGGCGCGCGGCGCGGCCCGAAGACCTGACGACTGTTTCACCGCACGCCACCTGCAAGGTCGGGCCCAACCGGCCAAGTGCCCGGCCGAGCGCCCGGTCTGGCGCGCGCGTGCAGCCCTTCGCCCACCACCACCTGGAGACACCGCATGACGTCCTCGAAAGCCCATTGCATCCGCCCCGCCGCGCTGGCGGCCACGCTGGCCTGTGCGGCCTGGTGGCCCTTCGCCCAGGCCCAGCCGGCGGCGTATCCGGCCAAGCCCCTGCAGCTCGTGGCGCAGCAGCCGCCGGGCAGCGGGTCGGACGCGATGACCCGTGTCTGGGCCGACTGCGCCGCGCGTGAACTGGGCCAGAGCGTGGTGGTGCAGAACAAGCCGGGTGCCAACGGCATCCTGGCCGTCAACTTTCTCAAGGGCCAGCCGGCCGATGGCTACACGCTCATGAGCATCGGCATGTCGCAGATGTCGATCACGCCCTATGTGTACCGCCAGCGCCCGTACGACCCGCTGGCGGACTTCGATGGCGTGGCCGTGCTCGGCACCTCGCCGCTGGTGCTGGCCGTTCCGGCGGGCAGCGGCATCGCGCGGCTGCAGGACCTGGACAGGCTGGCGCGCGCCACGCCCGGCGGCGTCAACTTCGGCTCGCCGGGCAAGGGCAGCCCGGCGCACCTGCTCACCTCCGCGCTGCTGGACAAGATGGGTGCGCCCGGCACGCACGTTCCGTTCGTCGGCGAAGGGGCGGGGCTCACGGCGCTCATGGGCCAGCAGATCCAGGCCATGACCCTGGTGATGGGCACGGCCGCCGCGCAGGTCAAGGCGGGCAAGCTGACGGCGCTGGCCGTGTTCGGCGCGCAGCGCTCGCCACTGCTGCCCGATGTGCCCACCATCGCCGAAGCGCTGCCCGCCGCGGCCGACCTCGCGCGGCCATCGTGGATCGCCGTGGTGGCGCGCGCCGGCACGCCGCCTGAGCTGCTCAACCGCCTGAATGCCGCCACCGAGAAGTGCCGCAGCGACGCGCAGTACAAGAGCCGCTTCGACGCCATGAACGTGAGCCTCACGGCCACAGCGCCGCGCGACGTGCGCGTGTGGGCCGAGCGCGATGCGGCGGTGTGGCGGCCGCTGATCGACAAGCTGGGTCTGGCCACCGAATGACCGGCAGCGCTGTGCACTGCGAAGTCTCGCTGGCCCACGGGGGCGGCCTGCGCGGCAGCGTGCAACAGGGCATGCAGGTGTACCGCGGCATTCCGTACGCCCAGCCACCGTTTGGAGCGCTGCGTTTTCAGGCGCCCGCACCCGTGCCGCCCTGGCAGGGCGTGCGCGATGCGCTGGCGTTCGCGCCGGCCGCGCCGCAACTGCCGCGCGTGGCGCAGGCCCACACGCCCGTGGTGGGCGGGCCGGAGTGCCTGGCGCTCAACATCTGGGCGCCCGACCCACCCGCCACCGACGCTGCGGGGCCGCTCCCCGTGGTGGTGTGGGTCCACGGCGGCGGCTTCTTCCGGGGCTCGGCCAGCGACCCGCTCTACGACGGGGCATCGTGGGCCCGGCAGGGCGTGGTGTTCGTGTCGGTGCAGTACCGCCTGGGCATCGACGGCTTTGTGCACCTGCCCGGCGCGCCGGCCAATCGCGGCCTGCTCGACATCGTGGCGGCCTTGCGCTGGGTGCAGCAGCACATCGCTGCCTGGGGTGGCGACGCAGGCCGTGTCACGGTGATGGGCCAGTCTGCCGGCGCGGGTGCGCTGGCCTGCCTGCTGGGCATGCCGCAAACGCTGGGCTTGTTCCAGCGGGCCATCCTGCAAAGCCCCAGCGTGGCCTGCCAGACGCTGGAGGAGGCCGCCGCAGCCCGCGAAGCCGTCGCTGCGCTGGCGGGCGTGGCGCCCGAGCGCGACGCGCTGGCGCAGGCGCCGCTTGCGGCGGTGCTGCAGGCCGTGCATCGCCTGGCCATCGACCCGGCGCTGCGCCGCCGCATGGGCCTGGGCGGGCGCCAGTTCTTTCCGCTGCGGCCCGTGGTGGATGGCGAGGTGCTGTCCGCGCCGCCGCTGCACGCCATGCACCAGTGCTGGGCCGCCCACCCCGTGCAGGCCCGCGCGCTGCAGGTCCTGGTGGGCAGCAATGCCGACGAGATGCGCCTGTACCACCTGCCCACGGGCCTGTGGGACCACGCCACGCCCGCACACGTCGATGCGTTCGCACACGATGCCGAACTGCCCGCAGCGCTGGTGGCCGCCTACCGCACCCGCGTGGACGGCGGCCAGGCCACCCCGGGGGCGCTGCTGGCCGCCTTGCAGGCCGATTACTACTACCGGGCGCCGGCCCTGGGCATCGCGCGCCTGGCGGCGCGCTGCACGGGCGGGGCCTATCGCTACAGCTTCGAATGGCCGTCGCCCCAGGCGCGGGGCCGCCTGGGGGCCGCGCATGCGGTGGAGCTGCCCTTCGTCTTTGCCAACCTCGATACGCCGCAGGGCCTGGAGTTCACCGGTCCGCAGCCGCCGGCGGCCTTGTCGCAGGCCATGCACTCGGCATGGGCACAGTTCGCCGTGTCGGGCGACCCGGGCTGGCCCGCGTTCACCGACAGCCCGGCCTGGACAATGCGCTTCGGCACGCCGTCTGCCTGCACCGACCGGCCGGACGACGACCTGCTGCACCTCTGGGATGCGCTGACCTGAGGCGGTGATGCCCCATGCCGGGGCGAGGGCGCCCGGCCGGCACGCTGATGGGCAGCCCGGGTGCGCCAGACTGGTGCGCAGAGCTTGTATACCAGTTGGCACGGAACCTGCAATCGGTGGATGGCAATGACCACCGCCAACGACATCAGCAATCGCATCATCGAAGCCGTGATGGCCCAGAAGCTGGCGCCCGGCTCGCGCCTGGGCGAGCAGCAGCTGGCGATGCTGTTCGACTGCAGCCGCACCATCGTGCGCGAGGCGCTCACGCGCCTGTCCACCCGCGGCATCGTCACCGTGAGCGCGCGGCGCGGCTGGTATGTGATCGAACCGTCGGAAGACGAGGCCCGCGAGGCCTTCGAGGCGCGCCGCGTGATCGAACTCGGCCTGTTGCACCAGCTCAAGTCGGTCGACAAGGCCGCCGTGCGCCAGCTCAAGGCCCACCTGCAGCGCGAGAAGGCGGCGCTCGCGGGCAGCGACGTGGGCGTGCGCAGCTTCCTGCTGGGCGACTTCCATGTGTGCCTGGCCGAATGCCTGGGCAACGGCCTGCTGGCCGACACGCTGCGCGACTTCACGGCGCGCACCACGCTGATCGCCATGCTCTACCAGTCGTCGCACGATGCGGCGCAGTCCTGCGCGGACCACGTGCGCATCGTCGAGGCGCTGGAGGCCGGCGACATCGCCCGGGCCGAGGCGCTGATGTCCGAACACATCGGCTCGGTGCAGTCGGCACTGCGCCTGCAGGCCAGCACCGACCCGCTGGCGGGGCTGCGCGACGCGCTGGCGCCCATGCACAAGAGCCCCGCCGCCGATCCGGGCGCTGCCAGGTCCGCCATTGCTGCCACGCCGGCCCAGCCTGCAACCCCCGTCACACCTGGCAAGAAGCCCCGGCCCCGCAAGCCGCGCGCCGCCACCGCACGTTCCCTTTCCCCCGCGTCCGACAACGACGCAGCACCCGCCGACGCATCCACCTACCTAGGAGCCCTGCTATGACCATCCGCCGCACCCCTGCACCATCGACCCGCCGCCTGACCCTGGGCGTGCTCGCCGCCGCCGGCCTGTCGGCTGCGCTCATGGCACCCGCCGCCCACGCGCAGAACGCGCTGGACAACATCCTCAAGGCCAAGGAAATCAAGATCGCCATCCCCACCGACTACCCGCCCTACGGCTTCGTCGGCACCGACCTCAAGCCCCAGGGCCTGGATGTGGAGATGGCCCAGTACATCGGTGCCAAGCTCGGCGTGAAGGTCGAGCTGATCCCCGTGACCAGCGCCAACCGCATCCCCTACCTGCAGACGCAGAAGGCCGACCTCGTGATCTCCACGCTGGGCAAGAACCCCGAGCGCGAGAAGGTCATCGACTTCACCGCTTCGTATGCGCCGTTCTTCCAGGCCGTCTTCGCGAGCAAGAGCCTGTCGATCAAGAGCTTTGCCGACCTGACCGGCAAGTCGGTCGCCGTGACGCGCGGCGCGATGGAAGACCAGGAACTGGGCAAGGTCGCGCCCGCCGGCGTGGACGTCAAGCGCTTCGAAGACCACGCCGCCAGCATCTCGGCCTTCGTGTCGGGCCAGACGCAGGCCATCGCCACCAGCGCGTCCACGGCCGGCACCATCATGATGAAGAACCCCAACCTGCAGACCGAATACAAGCTGCTGCTGAAAGACAGCCCCAACTTCATCGGCGTGGCCAAGGGCGAGGACAAGCTGCGCCTGCGCGTGAACGAGATCATTGCCGAAGCGAAGAAGTCGGGCGACATCGACAAGCTGTCGAGCAAGTGGCTGGGCCGGCCTGCAGGTGAATTGCCTCTGTGATCAACGGCGCGTTGTGACTCCTCCCCATCGTTCAGGCTGATGAGCCTGTGGAAGCCCATCCCGACGCGCTGTGCGCGCGCCCTGGCTTCGACAGGCTCGGCCCGAACGAGTGGCGGGAGTTGGTGGCGAAAGTGCCATCCCGCTATCCAGACACAACGCGCACTGCAGCACGCAGAACCCACAACCCCAAGCCCTCAGCACCATGTTGATCCAACTCGACTTCTCTGCCGTGCTCTCGTCCTGGCCGCTGCTGGTGCGTGGCCTGGCGTGGACCATCGGCCTCACCATCGTGGGCACCGTGCTGGGGCTGTTGCTGGGCACGGCCTGCGCCTGGGCACGTGCGCGCAACCTCGGGCCGCGTGCGGCGCCGCTGCGCTGGGCCGTGGCGGCGTATGTGGAGCTGGTGCGCAACACGCCCTTCATCGTGCAGCTGTTCTTCCTGTTCTTCGGGCTGCCGGCGCTGGGCCTCAAGCTCTCGCCCGAGGTCGCGTCGGTGCTGGCCATGGTGATCAACCTGGGCGCGTACTCGGCCGAGATCATCCGCGCCGGCATCGAGGCCACGCCGCGCGGCCAGATCGAGGCGGCGCAGAGCCTGGCGCTCACGCCCGGCCAGACCTTCCGCCGCGTGGTGCTGCCGCCCGCGCTGCTCAAGGTGTGGCCTGCGATGGTCAGCCAGATCATCATCGTGATGCTGGGCTCGGCCGTGTGCGGCCAGATCTCCACGCCCGAGCTGAGCTACGCCGCCAACCTGATATCGAGCAACACCTTCCGCGCGTTCGAGGCCTTCATCCTGGCCACGCTGGTGTACCTGGTGCTGTCCATGCTCACCCGCCGCCTGCTGATGTGGGTGGGGGCGCGTTTCCTCGTAGGAAGGTAGATCGCCATGGTTGATTTTTCGTTGTGGGACATCCTGCGCAACCTGCTGATGGCCGCGCGCTGGACGGTCACGCTCTCGCTCATCGCCTTCATCGGCGGCGGGCTGGTGGGCCTGGTGCTGCTGGTGCTGCGCCTGTCCAAGGTGCGCGGCACCGAGCGGCTCATCGGTGCCTACGTGCAGGTGTTCCAGGGCACGCCGCTGCTCATGCAGCTGTTCCTCGCGTACTTCGGCATCGCGCTCTTTGGCATCAAGACATCGCCGTGGACGGCCGCCGCGTTTGCGCTCACGCTCTATACCAGCGCCTACCTCACCGAGATCTGGCGCGGCTGCGTGGCGTCCATCCCCAAGGGCCAGTGGGAGGCCGCGCAGAGCCTGGCGCTCAACTTCGGCGAGCAGCTGCGCCACGTGGTGTTGCCCCAGGCGCTGCGCATTGCGGTGCCGCCGACGGTGGGTTTTCTGGTGCAGGTGATCAAGGGCACGGCGCTGGCGTCGGTGATCGGCTTCGTCGAGTTGACGAAGGCGGGCAGCATGATCTCCAACGCCACCTACCAGCCCTTCCTGGTCTACGCCTGCGTGGCCCTGCTGTACTTTGTGTTGTGCTTCCCGGTGAGCCTGGTCGCACAGTCCCTCGAAAGGAAACTCCATGGCCACCGCCACTGACACCAGCGCATCCCCCGTGGCTGCACCAGACGCATCGCCCGTGGGCCGCCCCATCGTCGAGATCACGGCGCTGCGCAAGTCGTACGGCACGAACGAGGTCTTGAAGGGCATCGACCTCAAGGTGCGCAAGGGCGAGGTGATCGCCATCATCGGCAAGAGCGGCTCGGGCAAGAGCACGCTGCTGCGCTGCGTGAATGGCCTGGAAGTGTTCCAGGAAGGTGCGCTCAGCGTGGACGGCCAAAAGCTGATGCACGAGAGCCCCACCGCCATGCGCGCACTGCGCCAGCAGGTGGGCATGATCTTTCAGAGCTTCAACCTGTTTCCGCACCTCTCGGTGGGCCGCAACATCATGCTCGCGCCCACGCTGGTGAAGGCGCGCGATGCCAAGGCGGCCGAGGCGCAGGCGCGCAAGCTGCTCGATCGCGTGGGCCTGGCCGAGAAGTTCGATGCCATGCCCGAGCAGCTCTCGGGCGGCCAGCAGCAGCGCGTGGCCATTGCGCGCGCGCTGGCCATGGAGCCGCAGGTGCTGCTGTGCGACGAGATCACCTCGGCGCTGGACCCGGAGCTGGTGGGCGAGGTGCTGCGCGTGGTGGAGTCGCTGGCCCTCGAAGGCATGACGCTGATGATGGTCACGCACGAGATGGCGTTTGCCCGCAAGGTGAGCGACCGGGTGATCTTCATGCACCAGGGCCGCGTGCACGAGACGGGCGCGCCGGCAGAGATCTTCGGCAACCCGCAGACGCCGGAGCTGCAGCAATTCCTGTCGTCGCTGCACGACTGACCGATCTACCGATCTACCGGCCGGCGACCGCGTTGCAGCGCATCGGTGCCGCAGGCCTGACCCACGCTTTTTTTCTGCACGCACAAGAGCCTGCCCGCGCCCTGGAGTTCCAGCGCGGGCAGGCTCACGAGCCCTTGCGTCACCGCAGGGCCCGCACATGGCGTGGGGACACCGCGGCCCAGGGCATGGCGGCCCTGTGCGGCAGCGTCAGTGCAGGGGCATCAGGAGCTGGCGCCTTTCTCGAATTCAGAGCGGGAAAGGGTGCCGTTCTTGTCGGCATCCAGCTCCTTGAAACGTTGGCCGATGGCGGGCAGCTTGGCGGCTTCCTGCGCGCTGAGCTGGCCGTCCTTGTTGGCATCGGCGCGGTCGAATGCGGCAGAGGCCGCGGTGGCTTGAGGCGCCGCTATCACGGCGGGGCCTGTGGAATTTTTGGAGCCAGCGTGGGGCGCAGTCTTGTCACTGGGGCCGAACTGGGGCGAGGAAGTCGTCTGTGCTTGCAATGCGCCTACGCCGCCCAGGGAGAGGGCCGCGAAAAGCATCACGCTGCGCGTGTCGAACGAGTAGTTGCGTCGTTGCAGTGCCTTCATGGAAGTGGATTCCTTCGAAGTTGAACAGGACTCCATTGCACCGCAGCATGGGCGCCAACACCAGCACTCTTGCCTGCTGTTGCCTTGCCCAACATTTGCCAGCGCGGTGTAACGGCCAGGGCGTGGTTTATGTCCGAATGCGGCAGGCATGTACCCAAACGTACTGCGCGCCGGTGCGGCGTGCGCCGGTATCGAGCCGCCCTGCAGGCTGACCGCTGTGCCCGCGCAAGTCCTACATGGCGTTCGCCCATCGCTTCCAACAATGACTCCAAGCCCGCAACAGTGCGGTGCTTTATTCAACCCTCTGTTGTACTCACTCATCAAGGAGCTCTTCATGCAAAAGCACACCGTCATCGCCGCCCTCGCAACCCTCGCTTGCACTGCCGCTCTGGCCCAGGCACCGAACGCACCCCGTCCTCCGTCGGAAGTGAACCCCGCAGCATCGGGCGGCCCTGCCGCTGCCAATGCACAGAACAAGGCCGATGACCGTGCTGCCCGCAGCACCGCCATGCCCGCCAACCCCGCTGCCGGTGACGGCCGCGGCGCCCCTGTGGCCGAGATCAACCCCAGCGCCTCCGGCGGCAAGGCCGCTGCCAAGGCCGACGCCCGCGTGAACGCACGCCTGATGGACACCAACGGTGACGGCATGGTGTCCCGCGCGGAATGGGATGCGTACCACACCACGTCCTGGAACAACATGAAGCCCACAGGCTCGGGCGTGTCGACCGCCGATATCGACCGCATGAACCGCATGCCCACCACGACCCACTAAGGCTTGTGCATGGCTGCCTGCGGGGGGCGCTGGCCAGCTCCCCCTGCGCAAAGCCCGCACCCACTGATTCACCTCGCGGTGAATCAGTGGGTGCGGGCTTTTTGCTGTGGATGTTCAAGCGCTGATGCAGGTGTGTGAGGCAGCATGTGGCGCAAAATCCGGTCTGCAGACTTTCAGGCCCACCGCTTGCGATCAGGCAAGCGCGCGGACACGACCCTTTCTCTCAAGGCACCCATGGGCAACCGACTCACACAAATCGCCACGCGCACCGGCGACGCCGGCACCACAGGCCTGGGCAACAACGAACGCGTCTCCAAAGACAGCCTGCGCATCCATGCGCTCGGCGATGTGGACGAACTCAACTCCCACATTGGCCTGCTGCTGTGCGAGCCACTGCCGGGCGACGTGCGCGACCTGCTGGTGGAAGTGCAGCACCAGCTGTTCAACCTGGGCGGTGAGCTGTCGATCCCCGGCTTTGAGCTGCTCAAGCCCGAGGCGGTGCTGGACCTCGACGAGGCCCTGGCGCACTACAACGCCGCGCTGCCGCGCCTGCAGGAATTCATCCTGCCCGCCGGCACCCGCGCCGCCGCGCAGGCCCACGTGTGCCGCACCGTGGCGCGCCGGGCCGAAAGAGCGGTGGTGGCGCTGGGGAGCGCCGAACAGCTGAACGACGCCCCGCGCCAGTACCTGAACCGCCTGTCGGACCTGCTGTTCGTCCTGGCCCGCGTGCTCAACCGCATGGACGGCGGCGACGACGTGTACTGGAAAAGCGAGCGTCTTGCGGCGCAGAATGCTACTGAATAGATAGCTGATTGCGCTTGTTCACCAAGCGCTGGCGGCCGATTCTCCATCAATTCCGCGACTTCTGAAACTGGCACGCCCCAATACCAGGGATGCCTAGCAAGGGCCGCCCCGCAGCGAGGGCATCGCCCCCCTTCCCGAATCGCGTAGCGATTCGAGAGAAGGGCTGAGGGCCGCGGCTCCGAGCCTGCTTGCGCAGGCTTGGACGGCCCGAAGAGCTGTCGCCTCTGGCGACCAGCACCGAGGCGCAAAGCGGCTCAGGGGAATGGTCTCTACCTCGGACCCAGGATCGCCATCGTCAGCCGCGACACGCAGGTCAGCTCGCCCGCGTCGTTGACCATGTCGATGTGCCACACCTGCGTGGTGCGCCCGATGTGGATGGGCCGCGCGGTGGCCGTCACCCAGCCGCTGGTCGCAGAGCGCAGGTGGTTGGCGTTGATGTCCAGGCCCACGGCGTTGTGGCCTTCTGGGCTGGCGTAGTAGGCGCCCACCGATCCCAGCGATTCGGCCAGTACCACGCTCACGCCGCCATGCAGCAGTCCAAACGGCTGCTTGGTGCGCTGGTCCACGGGCACGCGGCCACGCAGGAAGTCGTCACCCAGTTCGATGATCTCGATGCCCAGGTGCGAGGCAGCGGTGTTGTGGTGGTCGGCGTTGAGTCGAGCCAGGTCGACAGGCTTTTTCCAGATGGGCATGGTGGCTTCGGTCGGGCAGGGAGGTGCGGAGGGTGTGAATCTGTTCGGACCGGCCATTGTGCCCATCTCGCCGCCCGGGGCGGCGTGCGGACCTGCTGCTTACCCCACGAACTTGCCGTTGGACCCCATCACGCCCAGCTCCAGGAAGCGCGATCCCACATACGGGGCGCTGCCCGCGTAGTCGATCATCAGGCCGCCCATGTCGTTGCTGCGGATGCCCGCCAGGGCGTTGCGCAGCTTGCCGCGGGTCAGCTCACGGCCGGTGCGCTCCAGGCCTTCGGTCAGCACGCGGGCGTTCACATAGCCTTCGAAGCTGCGGGCCGAGAAGTCCTGGAAGCCCGCGGCCTTCATGGCACGCTGGTAGTCGCGCACCAGGGCGACGCTGGTGCGGCTCGCGTCGGGCAGCACCATCGACAGGGCCAGGCCGGAGGCCTTGCCGCCCAGCTCGCGCAGGTTGTCGCCGGACAGGGCCACACTGGTTGCGGCCAGCGGGGTGCTGGGCGACACCTTCTTGAACTCGCTGATCAGCGAGGCCGACACATCGCCCGCGGTGCCCAGCAGCACCGTGGTGGGCTTGGCCGCCACGGCCTGCTTGACCACGTCGGCCACCTGCGCACCCTGTGCGTCGAGCTTGAAGGCCTTGGGTGCGGGCTGCTTGGCGGCCTTCATGGCGTTGTTCACATCGGCCAGGAATTCGCGGCCGAAGGCCGTGTCCTGGTAGACGATGGCCAGGTCGGTGATGCCCATGGCCACCAGCTTTTGCGTCAGGCGCTGGGCTTCGTCGGAGTAGCTGGCACGCACGTGGAACACCGAGCGGTAGTCCGCCTTGCGCAGCGACGTCGCGCCGCTTTGCGGGGCCACGTAGGGGATCTGCGCTTCGTCCACCAGCGGCAGGATGCGCTGGTTGTTGGCCGTGCCCATGCACGACAGCAGCGCCACCACGCCGCCGTCGGCGATCAGCTTGCGCGCGTTGGCTTCGGAGCGCGCTGCGTCATAGCCGTCGTCCAGCACCACCAGCTTCAACTCGCGGCCATGGATGCCGCGGGCGTTCGCCTGGGCGATGCCTGCGTCCAGCCCCTGCTTGAGCTCCTTGCCCAGGCTGGCCAGCGGGCCGGTGAGGCCGATGGAGCAGCCGATGGCCACGCTCTTGGCGTCCATCGGGTCCTGCACGCCCACGGCGCGCGAGGGGTTGGCAAACAGCAGGCCGGTGCTGGCGGCGACGAGGGACTGGGTGAACTGGCGACGTTGCATGGAATGAAAACTCACGGGCAAAAAACATCCAGCGCCGGCGGGGCTGGGTGTAGCAGGGAACACAGGGGTGGGGCCGGTCGAAAGACCTAGGGTTAACCCTGATTGTAACCAGGGGTGTGTGACAGCCCCGTGTTTGGCCTTGTCCCGGCCGGGGATTCGCTGCCGCACGGCCCGCCATGAACACCGTGCAGCGCGATGCCGGGCAGCGTGGCGCCCGGCCGATAAAAAAAGCCCCCCGCCACGGGGCGGGGGGCCTGGGACCGCACCGCCCTGCGGGCAGTTGCGTTGGATGGAAGGGCCGCCCGCCCTGGCCGAGCCGCTCAGCCCTTGCGGTTGAGCAGCGCGTACAGCAGGATGGCGCCGAACGTGGCGGTACCGATGCCGCCCAGCGCGAACTGGCCGAACTTGAGCGTGAAGTCGCCCGTGCCCAGGATGAGGGTGATGGCCGCCACGATCAGGTTCTTGTTCTGCGAAAAGTCCACCTTGTTGTCCACCCAGATCTTGGCGCCCGCCACTGCGATCAGTCCGAACACCACGATGGAGACACCGCCCATCACCGGCAGCGGAATGGTCTGGATCAGCGCGCCGAACTTGGGAGAAAAACCCAGCACCAGCGCGAACACGCCCGCCAGCAAAAACACGGCGGTCGAGTAGATCTTGGTCGCGGCCATCACGCCGATGTTCTCGGCATAGGTCGTCACGCCCGTGCCGCCCACGCCGCCGCTGACCATGGTGGCCACGCCGTCGCCGATGAACGCGCGGCCCATGTAGCGGTCCAGGTCGCGCCCGGTCATCGCCGTGACGGCCTTGATGTGGCCCAGGTTCTCGGCCACGAGGATGATGGCCACCGGGGCGATCAGCAGCATCGCATTGCCGTCGAACACCGGCGCGGCGAAGTTGGGCATGCCCACCCATGCGGCGTTCGCGAGGATGGACAGGTCGATGGGCTTGCCCAGGCCCAGGCCGTTGGTCAGCACCGCGTAGATGATGCTCGCCACGATCAGCCCCACCAGGATCAGCAGGCGCTGCACCATGCCGCGCGTGAGCACGGCCACCAGGCCCACGCTCACGAAGGTCACTACCTGCATCCAGCTGTCGAAGTTGCTGGCCGCCATGTTCTTGATCGGGATGCTCGCCAGGTTCAACCCGATCACCGCCACCACCGAGCCCGTGACCACGGGCGGCATGAAGCGCTCGATCCAGCGCGTGCCGATGGCCTGCACCAGCGCGCCGATCAGCGTGTAGAGCAGACCACACGCGATGATGCCGCCCAGCGCCACGGCGATGTTGGCGTTGGGGCCTTTGCCCGCGTAGCCCGTGGCCGCGATCACCACGCCGATGAACGCAAAGCTCGAGCCCAGGTAGCTGGGCACCCGCCCGCCCGTCACCAGAAAGAAGATCAGCGTACCCACACCGCTCATCAGGATGGCCACGTTGGGGTCGAACCCCATGAGGATGGGCGCCAGCACCGTCGCGCCGAACATGGCGATCACGTGCTGCACGCCCATGGCGGCGGTCTGGGGCCAGGGCAGCCGCTCGTCGGGCGCTATCACCCCGCCTTGCTGCAGCACGGCAGCGCTTTTTTCTTGCCAGTTCATGAATCCCATGGATGTTCCTTGTACTTTGTAGTTCGAGGCGCGAATGCTAGTGGATGAATCCGCCCGCGCTCCACGAACGTCCGGGAAGACCCGGGGCCGGGGAGCGTGCGGCGCCCCGGCGTTAGGATGCGGCCACCGGCGGGCGCGAGGGGCCCGCCTTCACCCTTGCAACGAAACCATGCAGCCTTTCGCACCGTCCTGCCCGTCGTGCCGCCAGCCCATGCAGGCCTACCCCTTTACCAGCAACACCGGGCACGCGCTGGAGCTGGACATCTGCTATGCCTGCCAGGGCATCTGGCTCGACCGGTACGAAAACCTCAAGCTCTCGCCCCAGGCCGTGGTGGACCTGTTCCGGCTGCTGCACGAGCACCGCACCGATGAACACCGCCCGCTGGAGTCGCGCATGGACTGCCCGCGCTGCCACTCTTCGCTGGACAAGGGCTTCGACGTGGTGCGCAGCGGCCGGTACATGACCTACCGCTGCGCGCGCCAGCACGGGCGCTTCAGCACCTTCTCTTCCTTCATGGTCGAGAAAGGATTCGTGCGCCACATGACGCGCCCCGAGATCGACGACCTCGCCAAGCGCGTGGGCGCCATCTACTGCACCAGCTGCGGCGCGCCGGTGGACATCCGCAAGGACCACGCGTGTCCGTACTGCCGCGCTGCGTTCTCGCTCATCGACCCCGATGCCGTGGTGCGTGCGATGGAAGGCTACGCCCGGGCCAGCGCCCGCCCCGCCCACGCCGCACCCGGCACGCCGGCCGCGGCGGTGGACATCGGCGACGCTCTGGTGGCGCTGGAGCGCGACCGCAGCCGGGCCGAGCGGGAGCGGCAAAAGAGCGCGTTCAGCGGCACGCGGGACCGCGATGAAGACTCGTTCACCGGCGATCTGCTGGCGGCTGGTGTGGCCATCGTTTGGAGTGTGCTCACTTCTGCGCGATGACGGGAGTCCGGCGAGCCTGTGCGCCGGGGAGGCGCTGCGAATTGCTCAGCGAGTGAAATCGAAGGGCTTTGGCAATCCAACATCGCACAGGCTCTCAAGGCCGAGGGGTGGTGCGCGCTTGCTCCTGCACCCATGCCATGTCCTTCCCGCTTACACACCAATTTGGATTTTGAATCCAGTCCGTGAACCATAAACTGGGATTCCCCTGCAGCAGTGAGCATTGTGTGTAGCCCCGTGCAGGCATTACATGGTTTTGAGCTATGGATGACGCGAAGAAAATCAGCCCAATCAGCCCTACCTGCACCAGCCCCGAATAGAGCAAGACCTTGTCCAGCATGCGAGTGAAGGGGCCCTCGTAAGCGGTAGCCCTTACCAAAGCCAATATCAGTGCGGCGCCAAAGAAGACCAATCCAACCGGGCCGATGACCGCACCTGGCCAAAAGCGCACCATGGGTGCGCGGGCCGCGATGTGTTGCATCAAGGTAACCAAATCCCATGTCATCCATAGGCAGAGAGCCGCCATGGCTGAAAACATGGGAACGATGTACCAAAGGTTACGCCGGAGCTTTTCAACATCTATCGTTGGGGTAGACATTCAATACCTTCTGCAAATGGGGCAAAGCCAGTCCATCAGTTCCTGGTATTTTGCTTGGAGGTCGGAATTGATTTTCTTTTGAAAGCTTTGCGATGTTGTATTTATAACATAAATGCCTTCTGTCGCCGTGCTTGGAATAGCCTTTAAGGCGTCGATAACCCTTTGTTTTATTTTATGGTGCCCATCTATTTTGTTCAATGCATAACCGACAATGAAAGTAACTGCTACCACGCCCACAAGCGGAGCAATGGCTACTGTGGTAACTAATCCTACTCCCGCTCCGAATGCATAGGCGGCCATGGAAGCAAGTCCCGCCTTGGCCGCCTCCACACCAATGCCTCCGATCAGGTCGTACATTGTTTTTTCATCATTAAAAATAAACTCGGCGATTTCGATTCCACTTGCTACAACTACGCTCAGAATAAAACCGCCTTTGACGACGCCTGCCATTCCTTTCATTCCAAGGCCGAGCTGTACCATTTTTGGGTTTGCGGCCAGGTAGCGGGTTCCGTTGAGCGCGGCACTTCTATAGGCTGCATAGCCTTTGATAATGATGTAAGTGCCGGCAGGGGTAGTTTTGATATAGGTGGTGATGCCTGATATCCCTAACGCGTTCAAAGTTTTTGTGACCATTACGGCGTCATTGACGCCCATGGCGACGGGCGCTACCCAAGGCTCGCCAATGTTGGGGCTGAGAACTGTTTTCCAGTACTTTCCTGAGCTGCTGCCGGACAATATTTTGCGCAGTGCGCTAGCCAGGGATGGATTATTTTTTGATCTGTCTTCTAGGATGCTGATGTAATCTTCAGGCGTCAATACAAGTGTATCCACCTGATTTTCGCTCATTGATTGAGAAACGGCATTTGCATAACCAACCAAATAAAATGTAGAGGCAATATCTGCAGACATGGGTACCTATAGAAAATGAGGTTGGATTGTCTCTTTGTGTTTGGAGGTTCTGACTTGCCGTTACGAAAAAATATGTATTGTGTATAACTGAAGAGCTGAAAATCAGTGCCCCGTCGGGGATGGGTTTCGGCTGAAATACGGTGGTATATCGGGCTATGGATGCCCCAATAAGCGGCGGGCCATCGTTCCTTTGCGCATGAGTGCACGTCACAATAGATCGCAGCGTTGGCGCGATGGTGGTCGGCGTCGTCGCAAGCTCAGGAGGTAATCAGCGTGCTGCAGTTCCTAACTCCCGCTTCCATTCGCACATTTCCGGCCGCTGCTCACAGCGCGCAGCTCTGCGATGGCAAGGCGCAGGCGCGCGGCCCCGCCTTGCCCCCCGTACCCAGCACCCTGCTCATCCCCCTGGCCGCACGGGCGCGGGGCGACCATTACTTTCCGTGGCTGGCGTGCGGCGATGCGGTGGCGGCCGAGCTGCTGGAGCGCCTGGGCGCCGACGTGGAGGCCTACCTCAACGACCTGCCCACGGTGCTCAACGTGCTGTGGCGCACGCGGTTCATTCGCGACACGGCGCAGGGATTCTTCCTGATGCACCCCGGGGCCCAGGGCGTGAACCTGGGCTGCGGCCTGTCGCACCATTTCCAGTGGCTGGACACCGGTGCCAACCACTGGCTGGACGCCGACCTGCCCGAGGTGATGGCGATGCGCCGCCCCTTGCTGCCTGCGCAGTGCCCGCGCGCCCGCCTGGCCGAGGTGGACATCACCCAGCCCGGCTGGTGGGGCCGCCTGGGCCTGCCGACGCGTGATGCCGCCGCCGGCGAGCCGCCGCCGCAGCCCGTGCTGGTGCTGTGCGAAGGCGTGCTGATGTACCTGGAGCCCGCGCAGGTCGAGGCCGTGCTGACCGAGTTCGCGCAGTGCGCGCCCGCGGGCTCGCGCCTGGTGCTGGATGTGCTGACCCACCGCGCGGTGGGCACGGCGGCCCGCCATGCGAGCGTGGGGCCCACCGGGGCCGAGTTCCGCTGGGGTGTGGCGCGCCTGTCCGACCTGGCCGCCGTGCACCCGCGCCTGGAGCTGCTGCACGAGCACAGCGTGGCGGAATGCTATGGCTGGGCGGGCCTGGCGCTGGAGACGCTGTGGTGGCCCTGGCTGGGCGCGCCGCTGTACGGCATGGTGACGCTGGGGGTGCACGACTCCCCCTGAGTCGCCTTCGGCGCCTTCTCCCGCAGGGAGACGCCACCCGTGGCCTGGAAGGATGGAAGCCCCCCTGAGTCGCCTATGGCGCCTTCCCCCGCAGGGGGACGCCACCCGTGGCCTGGCGGAGCCAGTTCCACGGTGGCACTGGCCTTGGGGCGCGCCAGTTGCAGAGGTAGCTTGCTATTGAAAATATCGCTGGTGGCGCTTATTGGGGTTGGGTTGCGGTGCAAATACGGCTGCAAGCCAATCCAGGCGTGCGCTGGCAGCTATGTTTTTTGAAGATTTGTGGGACGGCCGGGCGCCAGCGCCTGCATCCAGCCAGGCGGTTTGCCGGTCAGCTGGCCCACGATGGCGGCTTGCAGGGGCGGCAGGCGGCGCGCGCCTTGCAGCACCAGTTGGCGCAGCAGGCGGGGCAGGGGGCGTGCGTCGGTGTACAGCCGCACGATGGCGTTGGTGCCTTCGTAGATCGGCCAGGCGTGGTGGTGGTGCGCGCGGGCGTAGGCGGCCAGTGCGCGGTGGTCGCCGATGCCGCGGCCCTGGCGGCGCGCGGTCTGCAGGGCGGTGGTCAGCCGCTCCACACCGGCCAGGCCCAGGTTGTAGCCGTGCGCCGTCACCGGGTGCATGCCCACGGCGGCGTCGCCCAGCAGGGCGCAGCGCTGGGCGGCAAAGCGGTCTGCATACACAGCCACCAGCGGGTAGGCATGGCGCTCGCCGTCGAGCTGCATAGGGCCCAGGCGGCCACGGAACTGCGCCTGTACCTGGGCCGCAAACGCGTCGGCCGGCAAGGCCATCAGAGCGGCTGCATCTGCAGCGCCTGCGGTGACGACGACCGAGCACCGGTGCGCGGTGCCGACCGCGTCGGCCGCGCCCACCGTGTCCATCGCATCCGGCAGAGGCAGTATGGCCAGCGTGCGCTCGTAGCCAAAACACTCGTGCGCCACGCCGCCGTGGGCGAGGGCATGGCGCATGCGGCAGACGATGACGGTGCGGCCGAAGTCCGCCATGCGCGCGCCGATGCCCAGCTGCCGCCGCGTGGCCGACAAGCGGCTGTCGGCCGCCACCAGCAACGGTGCCTGCAGCCGCTCGGTCGGCGGTGTCGCGCCGTGGGTGCCGGGGCGCGCCGCGAGGTCGGACGGCAGGCGGTACTCCAGCTCGGCATGCGTGGCCAGGGTCGCCACGCGCGTCACCTGGGCGCCGGTGACGATGCGCACCCCGGGCGTCTGCGCCGCCACGGCATACGCGGTGCGCCGCAGCGCGTGGTTGGGGACGATGAAGCCCAGCGCTTCATGGCCCGCGCCCGCGCGCCGGGCATCGAGCTGCAGCGCGCTGTGTTGGCCAAGCGGCCCGTCGTGCACCTGCGCCGCGTGGATGGCGCCGGTCTCGTGCGGCGCGAGCTGCGTCCAGGTGCCCAGCCGCTGCAGCGTGGCGCGGCTGGGGTGGGTCAGCGCGATCTCGCGGCCGTCGGGCGCGGGGTCGGCCAGCGCGGCTTGCGGCTGCTGCTCGACCACGGTGGCAGTGAACCCGGCCTGTGCGAGGGAGATGGCCAGCGCCAGGCCCGCAGGCCCCGCACCGGCGATGAGGACGTCGCTGTGAGAAGGGGAGGTGGTGGTGGATGTCATGGCCGAGGGGCGGGTGGACCCGCCAGGTACGCACGCCCCTGCAAGCGGAGGCGACGGCCTGCATTGTGGATGCGCCCCGGGCGGCAGGCTTTGCCCTGCATCAAGCCTGGCCTTGGGAGGTGCTGGCGGCTGGCCGCACATCGGCCACGCACGCGCCGTGCGGTGGCGATGGGGGTCTACCGGGCTGTGGGGCGCATGACGAAGCCACGCAGATGGCCCGTCAAGGCAGTTGCTATCCAATAAATAGCTTCTGGCGCCCGTCCATCCAGCGGTAGGCCATCAAAAACCCTCAAAAAAGGTGCGTGATAAAAAAAACCTGCGGCTCAGGCGCGCGCCGGCTTGCGGGCGGATGCCTTGGCGGGCTTCTTCTTGCGGGCGCCACCCGCGGGCTTGCCGCGCAGGTGCAGCACCCAGGTGACCAGCAGCCACAGGTACGCGGCCAGCACGCTGTAGGCGGAAACGGCCGCCAGCGTCAGGGGCTGCGCGGCGATGGAGCGTGGGTTGGCCATGGTCTCCAGCAGCTGGCGGGTGCCCATGCCCAGCACGGCATCGCGGCTGCCCGAGCGGGCCATGCGCGCGGCCATGAAGATGAAGAACTCCATCAGCAGCGCACCGATCAGGAAGCACGCCAGCAGCGCCATCAGGTGCGCCAGCGCGCGCCGGTCGCCCTTGGCCAGAAAGTAGATCGCAGACACCAGCACCAGCGCGGGCAGCAGGTAGGCCAGTGCAGGCCAGGCGGACGTGAGAAGGTGCATTGCAGGCGCCAGTCGGATAGCAGCGTGGGGCGGCCGGTGCGGTCACCGGCCATTCATCGGCCGCTGCGCCCGCAGGAACGGTTCTCGCGGCGCAGCGGCGTCCCGGATGATAGGCGCTGTCTGCCCGCGTCGCCATGGCGGCTGTAACTGTTGGCGACAGGCCGCCCCACGGTTCAAGCCGCGGCCCATCACTTCGGGCAGCCGTCGGCCAGCAGCCGGCCGTGCCCGGTGCCTGCCGGCTGCTGCGCAGACACCGGCTGCGCCACGAAATCCGCCACGGCGGCCAGCACCTCGGCGTGCTGCAGGATCTTGCGGTGCCCCAGCCCTTCGGTGGGCATCAGCGTGGCGCCCGCAATGCAGTCGCGGTAGGCCTCGCCGTCGGCAAAGCGGTTGATGCGGTCGCCCCGGTCGTGCACCACCAGCGTGGGCAGGGCGATGCGCGGGCCCACGGCGGGCGGCTCGAACTGGCGCATCAGAATGCCTTCGCGCGCCTCGATGCGTCGCTGCATCGCGGCGCGGGTGCGCTCCGACAGGCCGAACACCTGCGCGAACAGGCGTGTGTATTCGTGTGGCGATGCGGGCGGCGCCAGCAGCACCAGCCGCCCGGTGGCCAGGCCGCGGCTGGCGGCATGCGCAGCCGCATTGGCCGCGAGCGAATGCGCCACCACCGCGGTGGGCGCCGAGTCCTGCGCGTGCAGCCGGGCCGTGGCGTATTCGATGGCCCGGGCGAACTGCGCCAGGTTGCTCACGCGGCCCCGGCTGCCGCCGTGCGCGGGCAGGTCCACCAGCACCGGTCGCAGGCCCCGCGCGGCCAGTGCATCGGCCAGCGGCAGCATCTGGCGCGCGTGGCCGCCCCATCCGTGCAGCAACAGCACTGCGGGGCCATGGGGCTGCGCCTGGGGCGTGTAGAGCGTGATCTCGGCGTCTTCGAACGGCCACCGCTCGGTGCGCCAAGCACCGGCGGGCAGGGCGTTGCCGCCGGGTCTGCGCAAAGGCAAGGGCGTGCCGAACAGGCGGTAGGCCGCGCGCACGGCCAGGGCGGGCCACAGGCGCTCGGCAGCGCCCAGGGCGGTGCGCAGCAGCCGCATGCCGGCATGTCCGCCGTAGAAGTGGGTGGTGGTCTGCAGGGCGTTGGAATGGCTCATGGCGGTGCTCCGGAAAATCAAACACACAGGGGAGGGTGGGGTGGTTGGCGCGGCGCGGCCTGGGGCCGGGCGCGGGCGTTGAGGGCGGGTCATACAACGCGGCAAAGCTGCTCTGGCCACGCGCTGCGTTGCAGGCAGCGCGGGTCGTCGTACGAACCCGCGCGCGGCCACGGCGCCCGCAGCGTCGTGTGAGCCGCGCTCAGTAGAAGATCCAGTCGCGGTTGCTGCGCGGCAGCTGGGCGAGTGTGTCGCGCAGTGCCTGCACGGCGCGCGCAGCGGCGATGGCGGCTGCGAGTATCAGAAAGATCAACATGGCTTCTCCTTTCTTCGCACGGTTGTGCGAAATTGGGGCAAAACAAAGCAAGAGATTTCCATGGCGCACCGTCTTCAGGCCGCCGTCGGCTGGTAACTCTGGATGAGGCGCGCCCACGACGCCTCCACGCGTTGCACGGCCTGCGGATCGCGCAGGAAGCGCACATCGTGCAACAGGCCCATGATCATCGCGTAGATCTCGCCCACCAGCTGGTCTGCGGGCGTGTCGGCCGGCAGGTGTCCGGCCTCGATGGACTGCAGCACCGTGCGCCGCAGGGCGGCGCGCCAGCGTGTGATCTCGCCGTGCAGCTGGTCGCGCAGCTCGCCGTCGCGGTCGTCCAGCTCGAAGGCGCCGGCGGTGTAGATGCAGCCGGTGAAGGCTTCCACATCGCGCGTGCGGGCGATCCAGCGGCGCACGATCTCGTTCAGGCGCGGCAGGCCTTTGGGGTGCTGCATGGACGGCACGAACACGTCGGCCAGAAAGCGGCGGCCGAACTCTTCGATCACCGCCTTCTGCAAGGCCTCGCGCGAGCCGGCGCGCGAGAACACGCCGCTCTTGGACAAGCCCACGCGGTCGGCCACGGCCTGCAGCGTGATCGACTCCAGCCCCTCGGCGGCAGCCAGGTCCAGCGCGGCGCCGACGATGGCGGCGCGGGTGAGCTCTGCTTTTTGGGTCTTGGCGTCCATGGATCTGAATTTAGCACACATGTGCTAAAAATGAAATGGCAGCCTGCGCGCCCTCTGAAGGCCAGCATTTGCTCTTCGCAATGGCTTGCTGGCAGCCTTTGGAATTGTGAGTGCATGTAAGCCGTGCGCCACTGGCGGGAGGCCTTGCAGTAGAACTTCAGGTCACAGCCGCTGAGTCGTCAGGGCGGCAGAAATGCGCTACTTGAAGCGCTTTGCACCAGATCAGGGTGACGCCGTTGGCGCGTTGGCCTGCCACCAGCACGGGGCTCGCTGCCCGCTCTCGACGATACGAACGGTTGCAATCGAGTGCAGCCTGTCAAGAAGCGGCCGGTAGCTGCATGAAACAATCGCCCGCCATTTGAAACAAGCCGCTGCAGCGGTTGCAAATGCGTCACCAAGCCGTTGCGCCTGCGCCGCCGGAGCGGCGCGTTGCTCCATCGCAAATTCATCCAAAGAGGGAAACCATTCTGTGAAACGACTGACTTACATCGCCATGGCGTGCGCGCTGTGCCTGGCCGGCTGTGCAACCACCGAGGGTGGCTCTGCCAGCGGCCTGTCCTCCGTTTCTTCCGCCCTGGGCTCCACCAGTTCCGGGGGGTCCGGCGCCAGCAAGTCAGAGAACAAGGTAGGCGCTGTGCTCGACGTGTTCAAAGCCGCCACCGTGTCGGACGACGAACTCAAGTCCGTGGCGCTGCAATACCGCGCCTATGGCGACCGCACGGAAAAACTCGCACCCGCCGGCAACAAGCATGCGAAGCGCCTGGCCCGCCTGACGGCCAAGCACGTCAACGAAGACGGCATGAAGCTCAATTTCAAGGTGTACCTGAGCAACGAGGTGAACGCCAACGCCACGGCCGACGGCTCGATCCGCGTCTATTCGGGCCTGATGGACCTGATGAACGACCAGGAGCTGCTGGGTGTCATCGGCCATGAAATCGGCCACGTCAAGCATGCCCACACCATGAGCGCCATGCGCACCGCCTACATGGCATCGGCCGGCCGCAAGGCCGTGGCGGCCTCGGGCGGCGCCGGGTCGCGGATCGCGGATTCGGACCTGGGCGAGTTGGGTGAGAAGCTGCTCAACAGCCAGTTCTCGCAAAGCCAGGAAACCGAGTCGGACGACTACGGCCTGGCCTTCATGCAAAAGCACAAGTACAACGTCAAGGCGATGGAAGGGGCCTTCCGCAAGCTCGCTGCCTTGGGCGGCAAGCAAGGCGGCATGGACCAGATGCTGTCGTCGCACCCGGACCCAGGCGCCCGCGCCGACCGCATGCGTGACAAGGCGGCCGGCAAGAAGTAATGCTATTGAAAACATAGCTGCTGGCGCTCTGCAGGCTAGCGGCTGGGCCAGAAATCATCAAAAAATGGGCTTCGCATTGCGAGGCCCATTTTTCTATTGGCGGCGTGCTGGGGGTCCGCCGCCGCCGTGGTGGATGTCCAACAGGTGACTGTCCGCGGTGGCGCCTGCACGGATGCGCTGCTACCTTGCAGGCGATGGAGACAACAACACCCCCCAGCGGCCCAAGTACCTCGGCCGAGGGCGCACGACCGCCCTACATTCCCCAGATCCGCCTGTACCAGAACTGGCTGCGCGACGAGCGCGGCATCGCGTTCGACAGCTACGACGCGCTGTGGCGCTGGTCCACCACGGAGCTCGACGCCTTCTGGCAAAGCGTGTGGGACTACTTCGACCTGCAGTCGCCCACGCCGCACACCGCCGTGCTGGCACGCAACACCATGCCGGGTGCGCAGTGGTTCCCGGGCGCACAGGTCAACTACGCACGGCAGGCGCTGCGGCATGTGGATGCCGCACACGCGGCCGGTCTGCCGGCCATCATCAGCCGCAATGAAAAGGGCCAACACCGCGAACTCTCCTGGCCCGAGCTGAGCCGCCAGGTGGCGTCGCTGGCGCTGCACCTGAAGGCCCAGGGCGTGGAGCCTGGCGACCGCGTGGCCGCCTACCTGCCCAACGTGCCCGAGGCCATGGTCGCCTTTCTGGCCACGGTGAGCATCGGCGGCGTGTGGAGCATCTGCGCGCCCGACATGGGCACGCATGCGGTGCTGGACCGCTTCCGCCAGATCGAGCCCAAGGTGCTCATCGGCGTGGACGGCGTCACCTACGGCGGGCGCGACCACGACCGCACGGCGGTGCTGGCGGAGTTGCGCGAGGCCTTGCCCAGCGTGCAGCATGCGGTCCTGCTGGGCAACCTCGATGCATCCGCGTCCATGGACGGCTGGGCGGGCTGGGCGAGCGCTACCGCCCGCCACGACCCCGACACCGCGGCCTTCGAGCCCATGTGGCTGCCCTTCGACCACCCGCTGTGGATCGTCTATTCCAGCGGCACCACCGGCTTGCCCAAGCCCATCGTGCACGGCCACGGCGGCACGGTGCTGGTGGCGCTGCAGCTCAAGGTGCTGCACAACGACATCGGCTGCAGCTACGAGCCCAACAGCTTCGGCGAGCGCTACCACTGGTACAGCTCCACCGGCTGGGTGATGTGGAATGCGCAGCTCTCGGGCCTGCTGTCGGGCACCACCTGCGTGATCTACGACGGCAACCCGGGCGGCAGCAAGGAGCACCCGGACTGGGGCGTGCTGTGGCGCTTTGCGGCCGATACCGGCGTGACGTTTTTCGGCGCGGGTGCGGCGTTCTTTGCCAACTGCATGAAGGCGGGCATCACGCTTGCGGACTATGGCGACCTGGGCCGCATCCGCGCGCTGGGTACCACCGGATCGCCGCTGTCGCCCGAGGTGCAGGAGTGGGGCACGGCGCAGTTCGAGGCCTTGGGCACACACGACATCTGGTGGAACAATATTTCCGGGGGCACCGACTTTTGCGGCGCTTTCATCGGGGGCCACCGCGAGCTGCCCCAGGTGCCCGGCGAGATGCAGTGCCGCATGCTGGGTGCGGCGGTGGAGTCGTGGGATGCCGAAGGTCGTCCCGTGATGGACGCGGTGGGCGAGCTTGTCTGCGCGCAGCCCATTCCGTCGATGCCGCTCTACCTGTGGGGCGACAAAGACGGGTCGAGGTATCTGTCGAGCTACTTCGACATGTACCCCGCAGGCCACGGCCGCCAGCCCGGCGGTGGCGACGGCCCGGCCAGCATGGGGGCGGTATGGCGCCATGGCGACTGGCTCAAGATCGGCGCCAATGGCGGATGCATCATCTACGGCCGCTCTGATGCCACCATCAACCGCCACGGCCTGCGCATGGGCACGAGCGAGATCTACAGCGCGGTCGAGTCCCTGCCCGAGGTGCTCGACAGCCTGGTGGTGGACCTGGAGTACCTGGGCCGCGAAAGCTACATGCCGCTGTTCGTGGTGCTGCGCCCCGGCAGCGTGCTGGACGAGGCCCTGCGTGGCCGCATCAACGGCGCGGTGCGCACGGCGCTGTCTCCCCGTTTTGTGCCGGACGACATCTTTGTGGTGGCCGAGGTGCCGCGCACCCTGAGCGGCAAGAAGCAGGAACTGCCGATCAAGAAGCTGCTGCTGGGGCAGCCGATCGAGAAGGTGGTCAACAAGGATGCGATGGCCAATCCGGGGTGCCTGGACTGGTATGTGGCGTTTGCGGCGGAGCGGGCAGGGGTGCTGCTGAAACCATAGCTGCCAGCGCTTATTCAACGAGCGCTGGAGGCGGATTCTGATGAAAAATGCGAACGTTGTTCAGGGGTTGCCCTGGCTTCGACAGGCTCAGCCCGAACGGGTGGGGGAGGGCGGGCCGTTCCAGGGCCGTCGTGCCACCACCATCCGTTCACCCTGAGCTTGTCGAAGGGCCGCCCCATCCGTGCCCCGGCTTCGGCAAGCTCAGCCCGAACGGGGATGTGTTCCAACGCGAACTTTCAATCCAGCTTTGCCCCAGACGCCTTGATCAACCGCTCCCACACCGGCCGCTCCTTCGCAATCGCGGCGGAAAACAGAGCGGGCGAGCTGCTCTGCACGTCGAACCCCATCGCCGCGATGCGCTGGGCCACATCGGGCAGTTCGGTGGCCTTGCGCACTTCGGCTGCAATCCGCTCCAGGATGGCCGGGGGCGTGCCTGCAGGGGCGCCAAAGGCCAGCCAGCCCGCCACGCGGTAGGCCTCGTCGTTCAGGCCCTGCTCGGCCAGCGTGGGCACGTTGGGCAGGGTACCCATGCGGCGCTCGCCGCTCACGCCGATGGCCTTGAGCTTGCCGGCCTCCAGGTGGGGCTTGACCTGCAGCGCGCTGGCGAATGCGATCTGGATCTGCCCGCCCAGCAGGTCCTGCACCATGGGCGCCTCGCCGCGGTAGGCCACGTGGCTCATGTCGGCGTTCTGCGACTGGCTCATGTATGCGCCGGCCAGGTGCGGGTAGGCGCCCGTGCCGTACGAGCCGTAGGCGACCTTGCCCTTGTTCGCCACCACGTATTTCAGCAGCTCGGGGCCCGTGGCGACGGGCACGCTGGGGTGGGCCACCAGCACCAGCGGCGCGATCGCGATCTGGTAGATGGGCGCGATGTCGCGCTCCGGGCTGTAGGGCAGCTTGGTGTACAGGAACTGGTTGGTCAGCATCGAGTTGCTCAGGCCCAGCAGCAGCGTGTAGCCGTCGGGCGGGGCCTTGGCCACCGCGTCGGTGCCGATGATGCCGGCCGCGCCGGGCTTGTTGTCGATGACCATGGGCTGGCCCAGGCCCACGGCCATCTTCTCGGCCAGCACGCGCGCCAGCACGTCGGTGGCGCCGCCGGCAGCAAAGGGCACGACCACCTTGATGGGCTTGCTCGGGTACGGCGCGGCCTGCGCGAACGCGGCCGTGCCGCCGCCGGCGGACAGCGCCAGCGCCGCGGCGCCCAGCCAGGCGCGGCGGTTCATCGCGTTGATGTTCTTCGTTGTTGTCGTCGTCTTCGGGGCCGGTGTGGTCATGCGGTGTCTCCTGGAATGGTTATGGACGGAAAAGCAGCAAAGCAGAACGCAGCGAAAACAGGAAGATCAAGAAAGACAGACAAGGTTGGCACAGCCGGGCGGGTCGGCCGGGCGGGTCAGGCCTTGGCCTGCACCACCTGCACCGTGGTGCGCACGGGCAGTGGCGCGAGCACAGCGTCCAGCCGCGCCTTCAGGGCCTCTGCCGCGCCGGGCCTGCCGTCGCTGGCGATCACCACGCGCACGGCGTTGTCCCCGTCGGGCAGCACATCGCGCGCGCCGTCGGCACCCAGCTCCGCGCAGGCTGCATCCACCAGCGCGGCCACCGTGTGGCAGGCCGCGCGCAGGCGCAGCTCGGGCTTGAAGATCTTGCCGACGTTGGTCACCGGCATGGTGTCCAGCACCTGCACCCAGCGCGGGCGGGCCACGGCCTCGTCCACGCGCTCGGCGGTGAAGGCGAGCAGCTCGGCCTCGGTGGCCTCGGCGCCCGGCACCAGCGTGGCGTACACCACGGGCAGCTCGCCCGCATAGGCATCGGGCGCGCCCACGGCGGCGCACAGCTGCACGGCGGGGTGGGCGCCCAGCGCATCCTCGATCACCTTGGGGTCGATGTTGTGGCCGCTGCGGATGATGAGGTCCTTGGAGCGGCCGCTCAGGTGCAGCCGCCCCTCGCCATCCACAAAGCCCAGGTCGCCCGTGGCCAGCCAGCCGTCGTGCGTGAAGGCGCGGGCCGTGTCGGCCGCGTCCAGAAAGCCCGAGAACAGGTTGGGCGACTTGAACAGCACCATGCCCGCCTCGCCGGGCGGCATGTCCTGGTCCGACGCATTGCCGTGAGCATCCAGCGCCACGATGCGCAGCCGCGTGTACGGCAGCCGCCAGCCCACGCAGCCTGCGGGGGCCTCCACGCCCGGCGGCGTGATGGTGGAGATGCCCGCCATCTCCGTCATGCCCAGGCTCTCGTGCACGTGCAGGCCGAACAGCCGCTCGAAGCGCGCCGCCAGTTCGGGCGCCAGGATGGCCGCGCCGGTGCGGCAGTAGCGCAGCGAGCGGATGTCGGCGCCATCCAGCGGCACGTTGGCCAGCGCGGCCAGCACCGTGGGCACGGCCGAGAGGTAGGTGCAGCGGTAGCGCTCGGCCAGGCGCCAGTAGTTGGCGATGACCTCGCGGTTGCGGAACAGGCCGGTGGTGGGGATGATGGTCTCCACCCCTGCCGACAGCGCGGCGAGCGAGCCCGGCAGGACGCCCGCCACATGGAACAGCGGGTAGCCGTTGATGCCCACGTCGCCCGGCGTGATGCCCTGCATCTGCACGCTGCCCCAGGCGGTGAACACCTGCGCGCCGTGGCTGTGGCGCGCGAGCTTGGGCGCACCCGTGGTGCCGCCGGTGTGAAAGTACGCGGCGATGTCGGTGGCCGCGATGCGCCGGCGGCTCACCAGGTGGTCTGCGGGTTGCGCGGTGCGTGCCGCGAAGTCCATCACGCCATGGGGCAGTGCGGGGGCCGCGCCTTGTACGCCGCCCTGCACCTCGTCATGCGGCGCCACGCGCAGCACGGTGGTCAGCGTCGGCACCTGGCGGCGCAGGCGCAGGGCCTTGGCCCACAGGCCGGCATCGCCGTCGGTGGCCTCGTCGCCCCAGGCGATCAGCACCTTGGCGCGCGCCAGGGTGATCATGGCCGCGATCTTCTCGTCGGTGAGCATGGGGTTGAGCGGCTGCACGATGCCCGCCGCCTCGCCACCCCACAGGGCCAGGTGGTATTCCAGGCAGCCGGGCAGCAGCACGGCCACCGCATCCTGGGGCCCCACGCCCAGCGTGTGCAGCAGGTTCGCAGTTTGGTGGATGCCGGCCAGCAGGTCGTTGAACGACCAGCGTACCGGCATGTCGGCGGGGTGGGCGGTGGGCAGAAAGGTCAGCGCGGTACGGTCGCCGAACGCGTGGGCGGCATTGCAGAAAATTTCGTAGGTGCTTTGCACCGGCAGCGCTTCGGCCAGGGGCCGGGCTTCCAGGCGCTCGACGTCGGCCAGGCTGCGGATGCTCGCCACCCGGGCGAAGGGCGGGTTCAGGGGCGGTGCGGATGCGGGGGACGGGGCTGCGGAGGTGGTGGTCATGGGGTCGGCAGTGGACGGATCAGGCATTGTTGGGCCGGCGGGCCGTCCTGACAATCTCGGGGCGTCCCCGGGGGGACCGTCGGGGCGTCCCCAGGGGAACCCTGCCGCGCCAGGCGCCCGCGGCGGGCGTCTGCGCTCTGCCGGGCGGGCGGTGTGCCTACAGAAAACGCCGCACACAGCCGCTCATAATGCGGCGTCCTGAGAACGTAACCGCGTTCTTGCCCACCACGGCGTGAACGGAGCCCTCGACATGAACACACCTCAACATCCCAAGCGTTTCTCCATGATCCGCGAATTCCACCTGGCCGACTGGTTCACGCTGGGCAATGCCGTCTGTGGCGTGGGCGCGCTGTTCTCGTCCATGACCTACCTGGAAACCGGCGACGTGGTGCACGTGTACTTCGCCGCCGCCCTGGTGCTGGCCGCGCTGATCTTCGACGTGCTCGATGGGCGCATCGCCCGCTGGCGCCAGAAGAGCTCGGCCATGGGCCGCGAACTCGACTCGCTGGCCGACGTGATCTCGTTCGGCGTGGCGCCCGCCATCATTGCGTATGCCTGCGGCATGCAGGGCCTGTTCGACCGCATCGTGCTGGCGTACTTCGTGGCCTGCGGCGTGTCGCGCCTGGCGCGCTACAACGTCACGGCCGAGACGCTGTCCGAAGGCACGGGCAAGGTGAAGTACTTCGAAGGCACGCCGATCCCCACCTCCATCGTGCTGGTTGCCCTGATGGCCCTGGCCGCCTGGCTGGGCGCGGTGCGCGAGAACCTGTGGTTCGGCAAGATGCTGATCGGCGGCTTCACGCTGCACCCGCTGGTGCTGATCTTCGCGGTGTCGGGCTCGCTGATGATCAGCCGGATCAAGATACCGAAATTCTGATTGCTACTAAAAACATAGCTGCCAGCGCTTTCCAGGCAAGCGGTAGCAGCTATTTTTTATTCAAATCTCAGCGTGCCGCGGGCTTGCGGTTGACCAGCACGATGCCCGTGGCCACCAGCACCAGTGCGGTCACCAACCCAGGCGTCACCGGCTCACCCAGCCACAGCGCGCCAAACAGCAGCGCGAACACCGGGGTCAGGAACACGAACACCGAGATCTTGGTCGCCGGGTAGTGCGCCAGCATCCACATCCAGGCCAGGTAGCTGGCAAACGCCCCCACCAGCGCCTGCGCCAGCAGTGATCCCCAAGCGAAGGCGCTGAACTGCCAGACCCACGGCTCGCCCAGCACCAGCGAGATCATCGGCAGCACCGCCGTGCTCACCCCCACCTGGTAGAGCAGCTGCTTGGCGGGTGCCACCCCGGCCAGCGGCGTGGTGCGGATGACCACCGTGGTCAGCGCCCACATCAGACCCGCGGCCAGCCCCAGCAGGTCGCCCAGCCAGGCGCGGGGCAGGGCGGCGTTGGCGGGGCCCATCAGCCCGTCGCCCAGGGCCAGCCCCACGCCGACGAACGCAGCGGCCAGGCCCGCCCACTGCCAGCCCTGCAGCCGCTCGCCAGGAATGAAGCGCGGAAGCAGCAGCGCCACCCAGAACGGTGATGCGTATAAGAACACCGTCAGCCGCGAGGCGCTGGTGTACTGCAGGCCCAGGTAGATGCACGCAAACTCCCCCGCGAACAGCGCACCCGCCAGCAGCCCCGCGCGCGCCGCCCCGGCGGGCTCGGCCGCCGCGGACAGCCGCACGCCGCGCCACAGGCACCAGGCCACCACCGCCACGGTGGCCAGCGCAAAGCGCACAAAGGCCTGGAACACCGGTGCTACCTCGGCCACGGTGGCTTTGACCAGCACCTGCTGGAAGCCCCAGAACATGCAGCAGGCCAGCAAGATGGCAATGGCCAGGGAGTCGATGTGTGTTTTGCGGGTGGAGGTAGAGGGCATCGGGCGATTATGGAAGGGGCTGCCTGGGGGCGCTGACGCGTCTGTTGCACCGCACATCGCCCCCGCGCCACGGGCATCCATGGTGCGCTGCAAGCGGTGACGGCAGCGCGCGTCCTACACGCGCTGCGGCATTGGCGCACGCCCTGTGACGGTGAGATGTGCGTATGGTGAAGAGCCATGGCGGTGCTCTGCCACCGCTGAACGCCCGCGTCGCCTATGCCACCCTTCCGTACCGCCCTTCGAACCCTGCAACAGAGCCTGCTGCTCGGCGGCGCCGTGCTGGTCTTGGCGGGCAGCCCCGCGCAAGGGCAGTCATCTGCCCCGCTGGCGAATTCGGGTCCCACGTCGCGCCCAGTGACGGGGCAGTCGCCAATGCAGTCGTCGGTGCAGCCCTCGGCGCACGGGTCGCGCCTCGCGCAGTTCGGGAGCGAAAGCGCCTCGGCCGACGCACGGCGCATTGCCCACTGGGCGTTTCACTCGGGCGACCATCGCCGTCACGCCGTAGTGGTGGTCGACAAAAAAGACGCGAAGGTCTATGTCTTCAGCCCCGATGGCAAGCTGCAGGGCGCCACGTCCGCGCTGATGGGCTCGGCCATCGGCGACCACACGGTGCCCGGCATCGGCGACAAGCCCATCGCCCAGGTGCTGCCGGCCGAGCGCACCACACCGGCAGGCCGCTTCGTGGCCGAGCCTGGAACCAACGCCAGCGGTGAAGACGTGGTGTGGGTGGACTACGACGCGGCGGTGTCCATGCACCGCGTGCGCGCCAACGTGAAGTCCGAGCGCCGGCTGGAGCGGCTGGCGTCCAGCACGCCCAAGGACAACCGCATTTCATACGGCTGCATCAACCTGCCGGTGGCCTTCTACGAAAAGGTGCTGAGCCCCGCGGTGCGCAGCACCGGCGCGGTGGTGTACGTGCTGCCCGAAACGCGCCCTGCCGCCAGCCTGTTTGGTACGTACGACGTGCCGGGCAATGCAGAGCCTGCGCGTCGCTGAGTGCTTGGGGTGGACAGGGGGGTGTGTGCAGGCCCCTGTCCGACACACGCTGCGGACCCGGGATGACGCTGCGCGCACCAGGACCCTTTAATCTGAATGCAGCTGGCGACGGTGCTGGCAATTTCCATCATTCACAGATCCAAGGAGTCCCCTCATGTCCACATCCAAGAATTCGCTGAAGGCATTGCTCGCAGGTTTGGCCACCGTTGCCGTGGTGGGTACCGCCATCGCTCAAAGCAACCCGCCCGCTCCATCCAACCCTAACCCTGCCACGGGCGCTGGCCAGCAAAGCACCCAGAACACACCCATGGGCAGCACCGGCACCCAGGGCGCTACCGGTGGCACCGGCGCAACTGGCGCCACGGGCGCGGGCACCAGCGGTTCTTCGGGCGCGACGATGGGCTCCGGCAATGCCGCCAGTTCGTCGGGCTCCGGCATGGCCGCAGCGCCTGCCCGTCCAGCACGCGCTGACCGCAACTGAGTACGCTCTTTCTGCCAATGCAAAAAGCCGGGCTTGCCCGGCTTTTTGTCGTCCTGGTGGCGCAGGTGGCGGCGGCGAGTACCTGCACAATGCTGAACCAGACGGGGCCATGGCGTGCCGTCAAACCCGTCTGGCAGGGCTGGCGTGCCCCCACGGTACACTTTGCGCCTTCCTCAACAGGTTCCCGCGCCCCTTTCCACAACGTCCATTCATGGCCCTTACGACGGCGGCCCAGTCCCGCACCAGCTTTGATCTCAAAAGCGCCTCGCTGCCTGTGGTGGCCGTGGTGCTCAAGACCACCGACGCCGCGCAATTCGCGGCCGACCTGGCCGACCGCGTGGCCGATGCACCGGGCTTTTTCGACTTCGACCCCGTGCTGATCGATCTGGCTGCCGTCAAGGATGCCGAGGACCCCATCGATTTCGCAGCCCTGGTGGCCACCTTGCGCAGCCACAGCACGCTGCCCGTGGCCGTGCGCGGCGGCAGCGCCGCCCATATGGAGGCCGCCCGCGCCGCCGGCCTGGCCGCCGCGCCCGATGCCGCCCCGGTGCGCGTCGCCGAAGCCGCGCCCGTGGCCGAGCCCGAAGTGCGCGAGGTGATCCGCGAGGTCGAGGTGGTGCGCGAGGTGCAGGTCGAAGTGCCTGTGGCAGGCCCCGGTACCGTGGTCATCGACAAGCCCCTGCGCTCGGGCCAGCAGGTGTATGCCCGCGGCGCCGACCTGGTGGTGATGGCCGTGGTGAGCTTTGGCGCCGAGGTCATTGCCGACGGCAACATCCACGTCTATGCACCGCTGCGTGGCCGCGCCATCGCCGGCGCGCGGGGCAACACCGAAGCCCGTATCTTTTCCACCTGCATGGAGCCGCAGCTGGTGTCCATCGCAGGCATCTACCGCACCACAGAGACCGCGCTGCCCGACGAAGTCGCCGGCCGGCCCGCCCAGGTGCGCCTGGAAGGCGAAAAGCTCCTCATCGAGCCGCTGCGAAATCCTGTACGTATCAACCCCAGAGAGACTCAATAAACCCATGGCCAAAATCGTCGTCGTGACTTCCGGCAAGGGTGGTGTGGGCAAGACCACCACCAGCGCCAGCTTCGCCACCGGCCTCGCCCTGCGCGGCCACAAGACCGCCGTGATCGACTTCGACGTCGGCCTGCGCAACCTGGACCTGATCATGGGTTGCGAGCGCCGCGTGGTGTACGACCTGATCAACGTGATCCAGGGCGAGGCCAACCTGAACCAGGCGCTCATCAAGGACAAGCAGTGCGACAACCTGTTCGTGCTGGCCGCCAGCCAGACGCGCGACAAGGATGCGCTCACGCAGGAAGGCGTGGAGAAGGTGCTCAAGGACCTGGCCGCGATGGACTTCGAGTACATCGTCTGCGACTCTCCTGCCGGCATCGAAAGCGGCGCGCTCATGGCGATGCATTTCGCCGACGAGGCGCTGCTGGTGACCAACCCCGAGGTGTCGTCGGTGCGCGACTCCGACCGTATCCTGGGCATGCTGGGCAGCAAGACCCAACGCGCCATCGACGGCGGCGAGCCCATCAAGGAGCACCTGCTCATCACGCGCTACAACCCGAGCCGCGTCGAGGACGGCCAGATGCTGAGCCTGGAAGACATCCAGGACATCCTGCGCATCAAGCTCATCGGCGTGATCCCGGAGTCCGAAGTGGTGCTGCAGTCGTCCAACCAGGGCACGCCGGCCATCCACGCGCAGGGCACCGATGTGTCCGAGGCGTACAAGGACGTGATCGACCGCTTCCTGGGCGCCACCGACAAGCCGCTGCGCTTCATCGAGGCGGAAAAGCCCGGCTTCTTCAAACGCCTGTTCGGGAGCAAATAAGCCATGGCTTCTTTCCTGTCCTTTCTGCTCGGCGAAAAGAAGAAGACGGCCAGCGTCGCCAAGGAGCGCCTGCAGATCATCCTCGCGCACGAGCGCAACGGCCGCAACGCCTCCGAGCCCGACTACCTGCCTGCCCTGCAGCGCGAGCTGGTGGCCGTGATCTCCAAGTACGTGAAGATCAACCCCGAAGACCTCAAGGTGCACCTGGAGCGCCAGGACAACCTGGAAGTGCTGGAAGTCAAGATCGAGCTGCCGGACACAGTGCGCTGAGCGCTGCACGCCGGTGCGGCCGACGCGTCCCTGCCGGGGCCCGGGGCCGCACCCCTGACGACAGGACCCCCCACCATGCTGTCCCATGTATTCATCGGCGTGAACGATTTCGAGCGCGCCATGGCGTTCTACCGCCCGGTGATGGAGCGCCTGGGCCTGGCGCTGCGGTTTGCAGAGCCTGAACGGCCGTGGGCCGGCTGGCAGACGCCCGGCGTGGCGCGGCCGCTGTTCCTCATCGGCCGGCCTTTTGACGAGCAGGCCGCCCAGCCCGGCAACGGTGCCATGAACGCGCTGCTGGCTGCCGACCGGGCCACGGTGGACGCCGTCCACGCGCTGGCCCTGCGCCACGGCGGCAGCTGCGACGGGCCGCCGGGCCTGCGCCCGCACTACCACGCGAACTATTACGGTGCGTATTTCCGAGACCCGGACGGCAACAAGCTCTGCGTGTGCTGCCACGGGGCGGGCTGACCGCAGGATCTTCCGTCCGTACCGCCTGGGTTGAGGCTGGCAGGTCGCCGGCATGGCCGGCTTATTGCTTAACATCAGGGTAATCCCTAATGCGAGGCAGTCCCGTGGACGAATCCTGGAAACTCAGCTGGCAGCGCGCGCGCCACCACGAAGGCTTCACGCGCGGCGCGCGGGCCTTTTTCGCCCTGGCGGCGGTGCTGGCCTGCGGCTGGTGGGCCGAATGGCAGGCCGAACTCATGCCCGTGCTGCTGGGCGTGATCGCCAGCGCGCTCACCGAGACCGATGACAGCTGGCGGGGGCGCCTGCGGGCGCAGCTGCTGGCGCTGGGGTGCTTCGGCCTCATGGCGCTGGCGGTGTGGGCCACGGTGTCCTGGCCCTGGGCGCTGATGGGGGCCATGGTGGTGTCGGCCTGGGCGCTCACCCTGCTGGGCGCACTCAGCGAACGCTACCGCGCCATCGCGTTCGGCTCGCTCATCCTGTTCATCTACGCGGCCCTGGCCGCCGACGCCAGCCGCGCCGCGGCCGAGCAGGCCACGCCGCTGATGCTGGCCGGGGCGGCCTGGTACGGCGTGGTCTCGGTGGTCTGGAGCCTGGCCATGCCCCGGGCCCCGGTGCGTTTTCGGATGGCCAGGCTCTATGCGGTGCTGGGCGAATACCTGCGGCTGAAGGCCCTGCTGCTCGAGCCCGTGCGCGACGTGGACCTGGAGCGCCGCCGCATGGCGCTGGCCCTGCACAACGGCCGCGTGGTGGATGCGCTCAACGCCGCCAAGGAAAGCCTCATGAGCCGCATGGGCCGGGGCACGCCGCCGCCGTGGCTGCAGACGGCCATGCACCAGTACCTGGCCGCGCAGGACGTGCACGAGCGCGTGAGCTCGTCGCACGAGCACTACGACCTGCTGGCGCAGTCGTTCTTTCACAGCGACGTGCTGTACCGCTGCCAGCGCGTGCTCACGCTGCTGGGCGAGCAGGCGCTCAAGCTGTCGGTGGCGATGCAGGAGCAGTCGCGGCCGCAGCACTGGGGCGCCACGGGCCGCGCCATCGAGGACATGCAGGCGGCCATCGCCCACCAGGACGCGGCTGCGGCTGCGGCGCTCAATGCATCTGATGCTGCCAATACCCCGCCGCACCCCATGGCCCGCCCGCTGCGCTCGCTGCATGCGCTGGGCCACAACCTCACCGCCATGGCCGGCGTGTTTGCGGGCGCACTCGCGCTGCCGGCAGACCCGCAGGCCGACAGCGCGGTGGACCAGACGCTGTTCGACCGCGAGCCCCGCAGCCTGCGCGATGCCGGCTCGCGCCTGCGCGCGCAACTCAGTGCCCGCTCTGCCTGGCTGCGGCACAGCGTGCGCCTGAGCCTGTCGCTGGCCGTGGGTTTTGCCGTGATGCAGGCCACGGCCGACCCGCACGGCTACTGGATCCTGCTGACCATCGTGTTCGTGAGCCAGCCGCAGTACGCGGCCACCCAGACGCGGCTGCTGCAGCGCGCCAAGGGCACGGCCATGGGGCTGGCGCTGGGCTGGGCGGCGATCCAGCTCTTTCCGGGGGCGCTGGTGCAGGCGGCGCTGCTGGTGTTCGCCGGGGCGGTGTTTTTCGGCGCGCGGCACACGCGCTACACGCTGGCCACGGCGGCGGTCACCATGCTGTTGCTGCTGAGCTTTCAGCAGATGGGTACATCGCAGGGCGTCATCGCGGCGCGCCTGCTCGACACCGCCGTGGGGTGCCTGATCGCGGCTGCGGCGTCGTGGCTGGTGTGGCCGCACTGGCAGTCGCGCCAGTGGCCGCAGCTGGCCGCCCAGGTGCTGCAGACGCAGGCGCTGTACCTGCGCGCCATCCTGGCGCAGTACCACAGCGGCAAGTGCGACCACCTCGAATACCGCCTGGCCCGGCGCAACGCCCACAACGCGGACGCAGCGCTGTCCAACTCGTACAGCGCCATGCTCAAGGAGCCGTTGCGCGTGCGCGGCAATGCCGCGGTGATGGCGAGCTTTCTGTGCCTGTCGCACACGCAGCTCAACTACCTGTCGGCCCTGGGTGCGCAGCGCGGCGCGCAAGGCACGCAGCCGGTGGACGACGCCACACAGGCGCTGGCGCGCACGCTGCTGGTGTCGCTGCAGCAACTGTCGCAGGAGCTCGAGCGGGCGCAGCAGCAGTCGGGCGTGCGGCGGCGCCATGCGGTGGCAGCCCCTGCCGTCGAGCAGGTGCTGCGCGAGTTCGGCACGCCGCAGGCCGCCATGCCGCAGCCCCCAGCGAGCGCGCACAGCCTGATGGCGGCGCAGCTGCTGCTGGTGGGCAAGGTGTTTCCGCAGTTGCAGGCACATGCCCGGCAGCTGGTCGAGCCGGACGCCGGGGCCGCGGGGCGGGCCTGATCCATCTGCCCCCCATGAGAGCCAGGTTCGCGGGGGCTCCGGGCTGCAGCCGGTCAGCGGATGTGCTTAGCGAACTTGGCCGCAAAGGCCTGCGCAATGCTCAGGCCGCGCTGCCCGGGCACCAGCGTGGCCGTCTGGCCTGCGGCAAGCGTGCCCGGCTGGTCTACCGCCAGGTAGTAGCCGCAGCAGCCCGCGATCGCCATCGCGCGCCCGGCCTGTGCAAAACCCATCACGGCGTTGAACTTGGAGCAGGGCTCGCGCGGCGCCGTCACGCGCAGCACGCAGTCCGGGAAGTGCAGCTCGTCGCCCACGAAGATCTCGTGCTCCAGCGGTCCGTCCACCGTGAGGTTCTCCCCCACGAAGCCCGGCGGCAGCGCTTCGTCGAACAGGCTCACGCCGCGCTCCAGGCGCTGGGCCTGCCAGAACGCGTAGTGCACGGCCGGGTAGGCGTACACGGCCTTTTGCAGGCCGCCGTGGATGCTCAGCTCCACCTGCTCGTCGCCCTGCAGGCCCAGCGGGCCGGCAGGGACGGCACGCTGCACAGGCGACTTGCCGATGCCGGTGAGCAAAGAGCGCTCCCCCACGCGCAGGCGCCGGGCTGTGCCGATGTTGATGCTGCGGATGTGCATGAAAGAAAACGTACGGTAGCGGGTGGCGTGCCAGGGTGGCCGACGCGAAAGCGCCGCGCCCGGGGGCCGTGCGCTACAGCGGGTGCTCGGTGTAGAACCGACCGCCGTGGTACAGCAGCGGCGGCACGCCCGCGCGGTGGCTGCAGCGCTCCACCTCGCCCACGAAGATCACGTGGTCGCCTTCTTCATAGCGGCTGCGGTTGAAGCACTCGAAGGTGGCGGCAGCGCCTGCCAGCACCGGTGCGTTGCTGATCCCCGGGCTGTGGTCCACGCCTGTCCAGCGGTCCACCCCTTTGGAGGCGAAGCGCTCTGCCAGCGCCTTCTGGTCGGCCGCCAGCACGTTGATGGCGTAGTGCGAGCCGTTGGCAAAGGCCGGCATCGACGCGGCGGCTCGCGAGAGGCTCCAGAGCACCAGGGGCGGGTCCAGCGAGACGGAATTGAAGGAGCTCGCGGTGAGCCCTACCAGCGCACCGTCGTCGTTGCGCGCGGTGACGATGGTGACGCCGGTGGCGAACATGCCCAGCGCATCGCGGAATTCGCGGACGGAAAAGCTGGGAGGGCGGGCGAGGGCAGGGCGGGGCAAGGGCAGGTTCACAACAGCAGCGGCACGGCGAAGGCGCAAGGGCCAGAGCAGCCATTATGAAACGTGCCCTGTAACCGTGCCGTGCCGAGGGCTGCGCAGCCGCCGCGGCACCCGCCCACGCTGGCGGCTCGAAGGGCCTTGCACCGCGTATCGGGGCCCTGTCGGGCTGACTGCCGATAATCAGGGCATCCCCGCGGCGGTGCCCCTTTGGCTGCCCCGGGCGCCGTCCTCTTCTTTTCTGGATTCCGACCGCATGGCCCTTCTTCCCACCTTCACCACCCTGGGCTCCGGGCCCACCGTGCTGATGCTGCACGACGCCGACGGCGACCACGTCACCTTCGCCCCGCAGGTCGAGGCCCTCGCGACCGCCGGGTACCGCGCCGTGGCCTGGAACATGCCGGGCTACGGCCGCAGCGCGCCCATCGAGCCCTACAGCTTCAAGGGCCTGGCCGAGAGCTGCCTGTTGCTGATCGATGCCTTGAAGTGCAGCTCGGTGTCGTTGGTGGGCCATGGCATGGGCGCCATGGTGGCGCTGGAAGTGGCGGTGCGCAAACCGGCGGCAGTGCGGCGTCTGGTGCTGTGCGCCGGTGGCCCGGCCCTGGATGCGCAGGCCACGCAGGACTGGGTGGAGCCCCGGCTGGCGGCGCTGCAGGCGCTGGAGCAGGGCGGCAGCATGGAGCAGCTGGCGCACACGTTGGTGCCGCGGTTCATCGGTACCGGTGCGCTGCCCGAGGGCGCGCGGCTGGCCACCCATGCGCTGTCGCAGGTGTACCCCGGCGCCTACCGGCGCGCACTGCAGGCGCTGGGCACCTTCGACCGGGGCGCTGCGGCGCTCCAGTCGTTGAGCGTGCCGACCTTGCTGGTGGGGGGCGGCCAGGACCGGTGCACCCCGCCCGAAGCCTTGCAGGCGCTGGCCCAGGTGATGCCGGATGCCGAGCACCTGAACCTGCCGCACGTGGGCCACTGGCCACAGCTGGAAGACCCGGAGAACTTTGACGGCGCGCTGCTGGAGTTTCTGGTGCGCCCGCGGGTACTGCATTGACCTGACGCCGGTTGAACGCCCGCCCGGGCTGCGTGGCCACGGAGGCGCTTGTGCGCCACCGTGCGGCGCGCGTCCGGGCACCGGGTGTGCACTGGCATGATGGCCGCCCTCTACCTATGTGGTTCCTGCTCAAGAAAATCCTGTCCGCGGTGCTGATGCCCCCGGTGCTCAGCATCGTGCTGGCCTTTGTCGGCCTGTGGATTGCGCGGCGCCACCGTCGCACGGGCCTGCTGATCGCGGTTCTGTCGCTATTGTCCGTGTTGGCGCTGTCCTGGCCGCCGGTGTCGGGCGCGCTGGTGCGCAGCCTGGAGCGCTATCAGCCCATCGTGCAGGCGGACCTCGCCCGTGCCCAGGCCATCGTGGTGCTGGGCGGCGGGCCCGATGCCACGGCGCCCGACAACGGCACCGATGTGCTCAGCCGCGGCGCGCGCGAGCGGCTGCGCTACGCCGTGGCGCTGCAGCGGCAGACCGGGCTGCCGCTGCTGGCCACCGGCGGCTCGTTCGGCGGTGCCCGGGCTGAAGCACTGGTCATGAAGGACGTGGCCGAGCATGAGCTGCGCGGCCGCGTGCGCTGGACCGAAGTGCATTCGCTCGACACGCAGGGCAATGCGGCGAATTCCGCGCCCGTGCTCAAGGCCGCGGGCATAGAGCGCATCGCGCTGGTGACCCACGGCTGGCACATGGTGCGCGCGGCCGATCTGTTCCGGCGCCAGGGGCTCGACGTGCTGCCTGCGCCCATGGGGCTCACCTACACATCGTCCCACCGTCTGCAGCGGCTGCTGCCGCGCGCATCGGCGCTGGCGGACAGCAGCCTGGCGCTGCACGAGTGGCTGGGCATTTTGGCGCAGCGCGGGGGCGCGTGGGTGCGCAGGGTGGCGGGCTCCGCCTGAGCCTGCAGTCTAGGTGAGTGGCGTGGGTGGCGTGGGTGGCGTGGGTTGCGTGGGCGGCAAAGTCCAGCCCCGGGCCAGGAGCTTCTGCTGCAGATCGGCCAGTGCGTTCGCCGCGCCGGCGTGCTGCTCCAGTTCGATGTGGATGCTGTTTTGCGGCTTCTCTGGCTCCCACAGGTCACCGCGCACCCTGCAGATGGCCTGCCCCAAGGCCGCACCGCCATGCGCCTGCCAGTAGAAGTCGTAGCTCTGGTTGGCGCCATGGCGCTCGATGAAGCGCGGTGCGTGTGCGCCCAGCGTGTCGAACACCCGCTGTGCCGCGGACTGCAGCGCCAGCCCGGGCGGTGGCGGTAACAGCAGCAGCGTGAGGGTGGTCACCCGGTCACCATGTCGGCGTGCGTCAGGGGTTGTGCCAGCGTAGCCGGCGCCTCAAGCCGCGGCCAGGAACGTCGCCGCAGCGGCCACGGCCTGTGCATCTGCCTGCACGGCATTGGGCGGCCCGCCCTTGCCCCAGAGCGCGCCGCCCCAGGTCATCGACAGGAACTTGGCGCACAGCTCCACGGAGTCGATCATCGGCTGGGCCTTGGCCCGGTCGCCGCTGGTGGTGATGAGGGCCAGCGTCTTGGCGCCCATGGGCTCCTTGAACGCCAGGCCCGGCACGCGCATCCAGGCGCTCCAGTGGTCTAGATAGGTCTTGAGCGGCGACGGGATGCTGTACCAGTACACCGGCGCCACGAAGACGATGTGAGTGGCCGCGAGCGTGGCGTCCAGCAGGGTCTTCATGTCGCCTTCGGGCGGCGCATAGGTGCCTGAGGTGTGGCGCTGGTCCACGAAAGGCGGCAGGTCCATGCGCGCCAGGTGGTGCCAGGTTTGCGCGGTACCGGTGGGCAGCGCGGCGGCGGCCTGGCGGGCCAGCCACTCGGTATTGCCCGTGTGGCCCGGCTCGCGGGTGGAGGTGGTCAGAAAGAGGTAGTGCGGTGCTGAAGACATGGCGGGCATCGTAGCGAAACCCGTCTGTCTCTGCAGGCTCAGGCCGCAACCACGGCGCGGGGCGCGCGTGCTGCCTCGGTCCCCAGAAAGCCGAAGTTCATCGCGGGCCGTTCGCCGCAGATGAGTTCGGCCAGCGCCTTGCCGGAGCCTGCGCCGTGCGTCCAGCCCAGCGTGCCGTGGCCGGCATTGACCCAAAGCTTTCCCACGCGGGTCTGGCCGATGAAGGGGATGTTGGTGGGCGTGGCGGGGCGCAGGCCCGTCCAGTACTGCGGGTTGCCGCCTTCTTCGGGCGTGCGGGTGTCGCACACGCCGGGCAGGATGGTCTCGATGCGGCGCGACAGCATGTGGCAGCGGGCGCGTGCGAGGGTGCTGTCCAGCGACAGGTCGTAGCCATTGAGCTCGATGGTGCCCGCCACGCGCAGGTGGTTGCCCAGCCGGCTCATCGCGATCTTCTTGCCGTCGTCGATGGTCGACACCATGGGCGCGCCCTCGGGCTTGAGCAGCGGGAACGTGGCGCTGTAGCCCTTGCCGGGGTAGATGGGCAGGTCCACGCCCACGGTGCGCAGCAGCGGCGCGCTGTAGGAGCCGCAGGCCACCACCACGGCATCGCCCTTCACTATGAAGTCTTTTTTGCCGCCACCGCTTGTCTGGCGTGCCATGACAGCTACTGAATCGATAGCATCTCCGATCTTGTTGAGGCGCAGCACGTCGTGGCCGTACAGGAACTGCGCGCCACGCTCCAAGCAGCGGCGGGCCAGCTCCTGCGTGAACATGCGGGCATCGCCGCTCTCGTCGGTGCTGGTGTAGGTGCCGCCGGTGATCTTGTCGCCGTAGGCCTTGAAGGCGGGCTCGATCTGCAGCAGCTCGTCGCGGCTCACCAGGCGGCGCTGCACGCCGTGCCGGCGCATGAGCTCCACCGCGTGGCCGGCGGCGTCGAACGATTTCTGGTCGGTGTAGAAGTGGGCAATGCCGCGCTCCAGGCGGTTGTATTCGATGCCCGTGGTGCTGACCAGGTCCTTGAGCGCCGCATGGCTGTACGCGCCCAGCGCCACGATCTGCTGCACATTGCGCTCGAACGCCGCATCGTTGCACTGCGCGAGGAACTGCAGGCCCCAGCGCCACTGCTGCCAGTCCAGGTGCGGGCGAAACAGCAGTGGTGCTTCGTTGTCGAACATCCACTTGAGCGCCTTGAGCGGCGCATCGCGGTTGGCCCAGGGCTCGCAGTAGCTCACCGAGATCTGCGCGGCATTGGCAAAACTGGTCTCCAGCGCCGCATCGGGCTGGCGGTCGACCACGACGACCTCATGGCCCCGTTCGAGCAGGTGCCAGGCGGTGCTGATGCCGATGATGCCGGCGCCCAGGATGATGGTTTTCATGGGGCGCAGTGTGATCCACATTGCGTTCCACTAAAAGCAAAATTAAACTTACTCCAAAAACATCAGCAGGCCTAATGAAGCGGGCCGCGCTGCACCCGGTTCATACGCTGTCACATCATGAGCACCTACGACCCCGCCGCCCTGGAATGCCTTGCCGCCATCGTCGAAGAGGGCGGCTTCGAGCGCGCGGCGCAGCGCCTGAACGTGACCCAGTCCGCCGTCTCGCAGCGCCTGCGCGCGCTGGAGGCGCAGGTGGGCTCGGTGCTCATCGTGCGCAGCCGGCCGCTGCGGCCCACCTCGGCGGGGCAGTTGCTGCTCAAGCACACCAAGCAGCTGCGCCTGTTGCGCGCCGACCTGGAGCGCGACCTGCACGAGCTGGCACCGAGCGCGCCGGGCGGCACGCGCGAGGACGAGCGCATCTCCATCGCCATCAACGCCGACAGCATCGCAACCTGGGCCATGGGGGCGCTGCACGACCTGGTGTGCCAGCGCCTGCCGCTCGAAATCATCGTGGACGACCAGGACTTCACGCAGGAGTGGCTGCGCTCGGGCCAGGTGCTGGGCTGCGTGACCACGCTCAAGCAGGCGCTGCGCGGCTGCAAGATGGTGCCGCTGGGCGCCATGCCCTATGTGGCGGTGGCGGCCACCCGCTATGCCGAGCAGCACCTGCCCCAGGGGCTCACACCCCACAACTTCCGCGAGGTCTCGTTCCTGTCCTTCAACCGCAAGGACGACATGGCCGCCGAGTTCGTCGCCCGGGCCTTTGGCTTGAAGCGTGTGGCCCTGAACCACCTGTTCGTGCCGGGCTCGGAGGCGCAGTTGCGGGCCGTCGCCGCGGGCTGGGCGGTGGGGGTGATCCCCGAACTGCTCGCCCGCCCCGCCATCGCGGACGGCAGCCTGGTCAACGTGGCGCCGGGCCGCTCGTTGCCCATCCAGCTGTACTGGCACTGCTGGAACCTGGAATCGGAATTGCTAGATGCCTTGACCGCCGCGCTCACCACCGCCGCAGCGCATTCGCTGGTGCCATGACGGGGGAGGGGAGGCTGCGGTGCCCGGTTGCCGGCCTTGCGATGCCGGTTATGTCGTGAACGACGTAGTTGCATTGCAACTTGGTCATTTATTTTTCTACCGGAATGTATAAAATGGACGGCATGCAAACGCAGCCCACCAAACCGTCGTTCAAGGAGCAGATGCACCAGGCCCGCGAGGAAGCCATCCTGCGATCCACCTGCCAGCTGCTCGGCGAAAAAGCTTTCGACGCCATGACCATGGACGACGTGGCCAACGCCGTGGGCATCGCCAAGGCCAGCCTGTACAAGCATTTCTGCAGCAAGGAAGAGCTGTGCAGCGCCGCCATGGTGCAGATCCTGGGGCGGGTGAAGGCCTACCTGGCCAGCCTCCCGCAGGAGATGCCGCCGGTGGAGAAGCTGCAGGCGCTGGTGCGCTGGTCGCTGGAGCGCCTGCTGACCAACGAAATGCCGCTGCTGCCCAGCCGCAACTCCACGCTGCGCGCGGTGCTGATGGCCAACAAGGACTACCTCGACGGCCTGGTCACCGTGAGCGACCAGATCGGCGAGTGGATCACCGTGGCCCAGTCGCAGGGCCTGATCAACCCCACGCTGCCGCCGCTGGTGGTGCTCTACACGCTGTACGCCCGCGCCTGCGACCCGGTGGTGAGCTTCCTCAAGGAAGGCGGCCAGTATTCGGACGCCGAGATCATCGACCTGGTGGTGCGCACCTGCTTCGAAGGGCTGGCGGCACGCTGAGACGCCCCGCATCGACGAAAAAAAGCCCGGCTTGCCGGGCTTTTTGCTGCGTGGCTGGCCCCGATGGCAGGCCAGACCTCGGGGTGGTCACTTGGGCATGAGCACGGTGTCGATGGCGTGGATCACGCCGTTGCTGGCCGGCACGTCGGTCGCGATGACCTTGGACTGGTCCACCATCACGCCCATGCTGGTGGACACGGTGAGTTCCTGGCCCTGCACGGTCTTGACCTTGCCGGCCTTCACATCCTTGGCCATGACCTTGCCGGGCACGACGTGGTAGGTCAGCACCTTGGTCAATGCGGCCTTGTCGGCCAGCAGGCCGTCCAGGGTGGCCTTGGGAATCTTGGCGAATGCTTCGTCGGTGGGCGCGAACACCGTGAACGGGCCCGGGCCCTTCAGGGTGTCCACCAGCCCGGCTGCCTGCACGGCTGCGACCAGCGTCTTGAAGTTGCCGGCCTTCACGGCGGTATCAACGATGTCCTGCGCCATGGCGCTGAAGGTGGCGCCAGCAGTCAGGGCGATTGCGATCAAGGTCTTCTTCATGGGTCGTTCCTCTCGGTTTCGATGGAAATGACACGCCAAGATGGGCGTGGCGCGACTGTATAACCAATTGGTCTCAAAGTAAACCAATTGGTTATTCAATGACCGATTGGTAAATTTTGGACACAAAAAAGCCCCGCCAGGGCGGGGCTGCGTTGGGCGCGGAAGCTCAGCGCACCAGGAGCACCGGCACCTTGCTGTGCGCCAGCACCTGGGTGGTCACCGAGCCCATGACCAGCGTGGCCAGCGCGCCGTGGCCATGGGAGCCCATCACCAGCAGGTCGAACTTGCCCGAGTCCGCGACCTTGGCGATGGACTCGCCGACCGCGCCGACCTTGACGCTGCGCTTGGCTTCGATACCGTGGCGGCCGAGGAACTTGCACACGGGGGCGAGGACTTTCTCGGCTTCTTCGGCGTGGTAGTTGTCCACCACGTCCTTGCCCAGCGCGGAGCGTGCGCGGGCGGGCAGCGGGGCCTGCACGGTGAGCACGGTGTACTGGTGGTTGCCGCTGAGCAGTTCCTCGTGGGTGGCGAGGTAGGCCAGCATTTTCTTGGTGTACGCGCTGCCGTCGACAGCAAGCAGGATGTTCATGAGGTGCTCCAGAAAAAGGGATGGGGTCAGACTACTGCGCGGGGACTTCTGTTGTCTTGACCTGGGTCATGCTTTTTCTCCTGCGCTGGCGGTGCCTCATGGCACCGTCAAGCCCATCATACGGTGACGCAAAAATGCGGCTCGAACGCAGCCTGCTCGCCCTTGCGGGCATAGCCCAGCGGGTTGGCCACCACGCGGCACTGCCAGGGCAGCCCGTTGTCGCGCACGCCCCGCACCAGGTAGTCGCTGGGGGCGTGCAGGTGCCCGTGCAGCCAGAGCTGGGCCTGGGGCAGCAGGGCATCGAGCGCATTGCAAAAGCCTGCGGTGCCGGGCACCAGGCCGTAGCGCGGGTCGGCGCTTTTCAGGCTGGGCGCGAAGTGCGTGACCACGACCGTGGGGCCGTCGAAGGGCGTGGCCAGTGCCGCCGTGAGCCAGGCCTGGCTGGCCAGGGCTTCCTCGCGCATGGACTCTGCCAGAAAGGGCTCGCCCTGGCGCGTGCCGCCCGTCTTGCGCAGGTAGAAGTTTGCGGCGCGGAAGGCCTTGTCGCGGTGCTTCAGGCGGCGGGTGATGTCGGTCGTGCCTTCATGGTCGGCCAGGGCGTCGAAGTCGCACCAGAGCGTGGCGCCGACAAAGCGCACGCCCTGCAGCTGCAGCGTTTCACGCTCCAGCCACACAATGCCCAGCCCCTCGCAGGTGCGGCGCAGGCGGGCGTGGGCTTCGTCGAAATCCTGCGCGTCGTACTCGTGGTTGCCGGGTACGAAGAGCACCGGCGTGGGCCAGCCCGCGTACTGGGGCAAGGGTGAAAAGCGCGCCAGGCCGAAGTCGTCGTCGGCCAGCAGGGAGCCGGTCTGGTAGGAGCCCACGTCCCCGGCCAGCACCAACACGTCGGCACCGGGCGCAGGTTCGGGCTTGAAATGGGGGTGGACTTCCAGGTGCAGGTCGGACAGCAGTTGAATCTTCATGGACCGGGCAGTCTACGTCCTCGCGCTGAGGGTCAGGCTTCGGGGAAGGTCCGCCGGGCCGACCGGGCCAGGGCCTGCAGCAGCCACGTCATGGCGGTCTGCTGGGCGCTGCGGCGGCGCCACAGCGCATCCACGTGCACGGGCGGCACGTCCAGCGGCAGGGTGCGCTGCACCAGCGCATCGGCAATGCCCGTCACCGGAACGAAGTGGCGCGGCAGCACGGTGAGCAGGTCCGAGCCCGACACCACCCGTCCGGCCGTGAAGAACTGGTTGACGGTGATCACCACCTTGCGCTCGCGCCCCAGCGACGCCAGGGCCTCGTCGATGAAGCCGAACGGCCGGCCCGAGAAGCTCACCAGCATGTGGCGGGCCTCGCAGTAGGCGTCCAGCGTCAGGGGCGCGGTGGCCAACGGGTGGCCCTGGCGCATCACGCACACGTATTCGCCGTCGTACAGACGCCGGCTCTCGAAAGCCACCGCATCGCCCGACTGGGCGCGTGCCGTCAGGTCCGCCAGCACGGCGGGGAAGTAGCCCACGGCCATGTCGGCCGCCTCGTCATCGAGCAGGCGCCGCGGGTCGCGCGTGGTCAGGGGCAGCACGCGGATGGCGATGCCGGGCGCCTCGCGCTCGATGATCTCGACCAGCGCCGGCACCAGCGTGGCCGCGGTGGCGTCGGCCATGGCCAGCACGAAGGTGGATTCGGCCGTGGCAGGGTCGAACCGCCCGGGCGAAAAGGACTCCTGCAGCTGCGCCAGCGCCTCGCGCACCGGGGGCCACAGCGCCAGCGCACGCGCGGTGGGCTCCACCCCCTGGCCGCTGCGCACCACCAGCTCGTCGCCCACCACGTCCCGCAGGCGGCGCATCGCGTTGCTCACGGCGGGCTGGGTGATGGACAGCTTGTGGGCGGCGCGCGTCAGGCTGCGCTCGGCCATCACCTCGTCGAAAACACGCAACAAGTTGAGGTCGAGGGAGCGGAAGTTCAAAGGTGTCATGGTTTTGCCTGCCAGCAATTATCACCAATGTGAATATCCATGATTCAAAATATAAACTTGAATGCTGAAAGGGTAAACCCTAATATCACCCCATCGCCCGGCAATCACGCCACAAGCGTTAGAAAAGGGAAACCGAAATGACCACCTTCGCACACGTTGACTACCCCACCGAACACCTTGGCGTTGTACGCGCCGAAAACGCCGCCGCTGCCCTGAAGCGCGCTGCCACCCAATTTGACGGCGCCCGTGGCGCTGCCACCCTCCTGCTGGCTGCCGTGGTGTCCGCACTGCTGGTGGTAGCCCACCAGGTGGTCGACACCTGGACTGAAGGCCACCTGCTGGCTGCCTGGATGGTGCTGTGGCTCGTCGCCTTCGCCGCCCTGGCCCTGCTGACGTCGCCAGCCCGCCGCGCCAGCGCTGTCCTGCGCGTGGCTGGCAAGGCCTTTACCGAAAACCGCCGCCGCGCTGCCGAAGACGAGCGCACCTGGCAAGTCGCCATGAAGGACCCCCGCATCATGGCTGAACTGAACCACGCCATGGGCATCGCCACGGTGAGCGACATCCGCAAGTACTACTGAGATGGACCGTGCGGCCAGGCCGCACGATCCGCCGAACTACTTTGAAAGCCGTGGCGTTCGCGCCACGGCTTTTTTTGTGCCCCGAGGCTTGGCGCGGCACGCGCCCGAGGCGCATACGGGAAAGGCAGGCATCAAAAAAAACCGCCCGGTCACCAGACGGGGCGGTTTTCAGGGGCGGGGCTGACCCGGCTGCGGGGCCGGGCAGGCTACCGGATCAAGCCGCGAGGCGCTTTTCCAGGGCGGCCTTGGTATCGAGCAGCGCCTTGGGCAGGTGGTACGCCAGTTGCTCGAAATGCGCGTCGTGCAGCTTGAACTCCTCGGCCCAGGCGGCCTTGTCGATGTGCGTCACGGCTTCGAACTGCTGGGCATTGAAGTCGATGCCTGTCCAGTTGATCTCGGCGTACTGGGGTGCCACACCGAACATCGTCTCCGTGCCCTGGGCCGTGCCTTCGATGCGGTCGATCATCCACTTGAGCACGCGCATGTTGTCGCCGTAGCCGGGCCAGACGAACTTGCCGGCCTCGTCCTTGCGGAACCAGTTCACGCAGAAGACCTTGGGCAGCGGCTTGCCGGTGGCGGCGATCTTGCCTTCCATGTCGAGCCAGTGCTGGAAGTAGTCGCTCATGTTGTAGCCGCAGAACGGCAGCATGGCGAACGGGTCGCGGCGCACCACGCCCTGGGCGCCGAAGGCGGCGGCGGTGGTCTCCGAGCCCATGGTCGCGGCCATGTACACGCCTTCCGTCCAGGTGCGGGCTTCCGTTACCAGGGGCACGGTGGTGGAGCGGCGGCCGCCGAAGATGAACGCGTCGATCGCGACGCCGTTGGCGTCGTCCCACTGCGCATCGAGCGCGGGGTTGTTGGCGGCAGCCACCGTGAAGCGGGAGTTGGGGTGGGCGGCCTTGGCGCCGGTTTCCTTGGCGATCTGGGGCGTCCAGTCCTTGCCTTGCCAGTCGATCAGGTGGTCGGGCAGCTTGCCGGTGTCCTTTTCCATGCCTTCCCACCACACGTCGCCGTCGTCCGTGAGGGCCACGTTGGTGAAGATCACATCCTTGTCCAGGCTCTTCATGCAGTTGGGGTTGGTGTGCATGTTGGTGCCGGGGGCCACGCCGAAGTAGCCGGCTTCGGGATTGATGGCGACCATCTTGCCGTCGGCGTTGGGCTTGATCCAGGCGATGTCGTCGCCGATGGTGGTGACCTTCCAGCCGGCAAAGCCTGCCTCGGGCGGCACCAGCATCGAGAAGTTGGTCTTGCCGCAGGCGCTGGGGAAGGCCGCAGCCACGTGGTACTTCTTGCCGGCGGGGTTGGTCACGCCCAGGATGAGCATGTGCTCGGCCAGCCAGCCCTGGTCGCGGCCCATGGTCGATGCGATGCGCAGGGCCAGGCACTTCTTGCCCAGCAGCGCGTTGCCGCCGTAGCCCGAGCCGTACGACCAGATCTCGCGCGTTTCGGGGTAGTGCACGATGTACTTGACCTTGGGGTTGCAGGGCCAGCTCGTGGTGTCCTTCTCGCCGTCGGCCAGGGGGGCGCCCACGGTGTGCATGCAGGGCACGAACTCGCCTTCCACGCCCAGCACGTCGTACACGGCCTTGCCCATGCGGGTCATCAGGCGCTGGTTCACGGCCACGTAGGCGCTGTCGGTCAGCTCTACGCCGATGTGGGCGATGTGGCTGCCCAGCGGGCCCATGCTGAAAGGCACCACGTACATGGTGCGGCCCTTCATGCAGCCGTCGAACAGGGGCTGCAGCGTGGCGCGCATCTCGGCGGGGGCCATCCAGTTGTTGGTGGGGCCGGCGTCTTCCTTGGCGGCCGAGCAGATGTAGGTGCGGTCTTCCACGCGGGCCACGTCCGACGGGTCGGACCAGGCCAGGAAGCTGCCAGGGCGCTTGGCGGGGTTGAGCTTCTTGAAGGTGCCGGCATCGACCAGCTGCTGGCACAGGCGGTCGTACTCTTCCTTCGTGCCATCGCACCAGTAGATGCTTTCGGGCTTGCACAGGGCGGCCATGTCGGCCACCCAGGCGAGCAGCCGGGCGTTCTTCACGTAGGTGGGGGCGTTGAGATTCAGGCCCTGCATGGTGGGTGCGTTCATCGGGAGCTTCCTAAGTTAAAAAACAGTTTTTTCAAAGGAAGCGAACCCGGTGGTACGCGGCAAGGCCTGGCGCAGGTGCGATGCTGAGCGCTGCCTTTGAAAAAACGGCTTTCGTGCTCAGTCGGCGGGCGGGCGCAGGGGTCAGCCCCACGGTGTGGCGGCTATTCCACGGAGTCCGCGGGTCGGCTGGGATGTCAATTTTATGAATCTGCTGCCGACTTGTCTGTCAGACTCGGCCCAAAATTATGCAAAAGATGCATGGGGTTATGCGGCCAAAAACCGGCGCGCGCAACGCCAGTGCCCCGTGGAGCTGGCAGCCAGGTCACTGCGGATGCGCCCCTTCGGCGGCGCAGGCCCGCGGCTCCGAGCCTGCCTGCACAGGCGTGGACAGGCACAGGAGGCCGCCCTTTGACGCGCGCCACCGAGGCGCCGCAGGCGACTCAGGGGGTCTTCTGTCCACTCCAGCGCTCGTACCCGGCCTTGCGCAATTCGCAGGCGGGGCAGGTGCCGCAGCCATGCCCCCAGGCATGCAGCGTGCCGCGCACGCCGTGGTAGCAGGTGTGCGACTCGGTGATGATCAGGTCCACCAGCGCGTCCCCACCCAGGGTGCGGGCCAGCTCCCAGGTGTCGGCCTTGTCCAGCCACATGAGCGGCGTGTCGAACGTGAAGCGCTGCCCCATGCCCAGCGACACGGCCACCTGCAGGGCCTTGAGCGTGTCGTCGCGGCAGTCGGGGTAGCCTGAAAAGTCGGTCTCGCACATGCCGCCCACCAGGGTGTGCAGGCCGCGCCGGTAGCCCACCGCAGCCGCCAGGTTGAAGAAAAGCAGGTTGCGGCCGGGCACGAAGGTGTTGGGCAGCCCGGCGGCCGTCATCTGGATCTCGGCATCGCTGGTCAGCGCGGTGTCGCTGATGTGGCCCAGCACGGCCAGGTCGAGCATGTGATCCTCGCCGAGGCGCTCGCGCCACTGCGGAAAACGCTCGCGCATCTGCGCCAGCACCGTCTGGCGCGCCTGCAGCTCCACATGGTGGCGCTGGCCGTAGTCGAAGCCGATGGTCTCCACATGGGCGAACTGGGTGAGCGCCCAGGCCAGGCAGGTGGTGGAGTCCTGTCCACCGGAGAAAAGAACGAGGGCGTGTCCGGGTCGCATGGCAAGGCTCCTGGCGTGGGCAAAAAAAAGCCCCGCAGCGCGGGGCTTGTGGCGATGTTCCGGTGGCTCAGGCCATGTACACGGCGATGAACGCCAGCAGGAAGATCAGCACGCCGCCCACCACGGGCAGCACGACCGGGGCCACGTGGACCACGTTCTCCACGGGGTCGTGGGGGTGGGATTCGGCGGGTGCGTGTGCGGTGTTGTGTTCGGACATGGGGCGGCTCCAGATGCTTAAAACTTGCGCAATTCTAGCCGCGAGCGGCGCGCACTCCAAACGGCGGGACCGGTTCGCCGTGCCGCAGAGGATCACGCGTGCGCAAACCCCTGCCCATCGCCGGCCGGTTCTCAGATCAGCGCCGCCTCCATGCCCGCCTCGCGCAGGCGACCCAGCACATCGTCGATGTGCGTCTTGCCCCGGGTCTGCAGCACGAGTTCGATCTCCACGTTCTGCGCCGCCAGCATGGTGAAGGCGCGCTGGTGGTGCACTTCTTCGATGTTGGCGCCCGCGTCGGCCACGGTGGCCGTGATGCGCGCCAGCACGCCGGGCACGTCGCGCGCGCTGACCTTGATGCGCGCCAGGCGGCCGGACCGCACCATGCCGCGCTCGATGATCGCGGCCAGCAGCAGCGGGTCGATGTTGCCGCCGCACAGCACCAGGCCCACGCGCTTGCCCTTGAAGCGCTCGGGGTAGCGCAACAATGCGGCCAAGCCCGCAGCGCCCGCGCCTTCGACCAGGGTCTTCTCGATCTCCAGCAGCATCAGCACGGCCTGCTCGATGTCGCCTTCATCCACCAGCACCAGGTCGTCCACCAGGCGCTTGACGATCTCCTGCGTGATCTTGCCGGGCGTGCCCACGGCGATGCCTTCGGCGATGGTGGATGTGCCCTGCGGGTGGCGGGTGCCCTGGACCGCATTCACCATGGCCGGAAAGCGCGTGGTCTGCACGCCCACGATCTCGATGCCGGGCTGGATGGCCTTGGCCGCCGTCGCCACGCCCGAGATCAGCCCGCCGCCGCCCACCGCGATCACCAGCGTGTCCAGGTCGGGCACGGCCTGCAGCATCTCCAGGCCCAGCGTGCCCTGGCCGGCCGCCACGCCTTCATCGTCGTAGGGGTGCACGAAGGTCAGCCCCTGCGCATCGGCCAGCGCATAGGCATGGGCGCGGGCTTCTTCCAGCGTATCGCCATGCAGCACGACCTCGGCGCCGAAGCCGCGGGTGCGCTCCACCTTCACGCCGGGCGTGAAGCGCGGCATCACGATCACCGCGCGCAGCCCCAGGCGCTGCGCATGGTAGGCCACGCCCTGCGCGTGGTTGCCGGCGCTCATGGCCACCACGCCGCGGGCGCGCTCTTCGTCGGACAGCAGCGTGAGCCGGTTGCACGCGCCGCGCTCCTTGAAGGACGCGGTGAACTGCAGGTTCTCGAACTTGAGGAACACCTGCGCCCCCACGATCTGCGAGAGCGTTTTCGATTCGACGCACGGGGTATCGAGCACATGGCCCTGCAGGCGGGTGGCGGCGTCGCGGATGTCTTGGAGGGTCAGCATGGCGCCATTGTGGCGCAGCCCGGGGCGCGGTGGCCGCAGGGCGGGTGCGCCATCACACGTCGACCGCGTCCATGCTGGTGGCCCTGGCCCGCAGCCTCTCCATGCATTCCGCATCCGGGAACTCCACCACCTCATACCGCGGCAGCACATACGGCAACCGCTGGGCACCGGAGCCTGCGATCTCCAGAAAGTCCGCCATGGTGACGATCAGCGGATCTGCACCTTCCCCTTCACTCAGCAGGACCAGATCCGCCGTGGGCAGCCAGGTATGGACGTCCCGAGGCAGGACGGCGTAGCTGATGAGCTGCCCGTCTGCAGACCTTTCCACCAGCGTGTGCGTGGCAACGAACACATCCGTGCCCGCCTGCTCTTGCGCGATGTCCATCGCCTGCTTCTGCTCGGCGTAGCCGCTGGCCAGAAGCTCGCGCTGCAAACGCTTCAGCGCCTGCCCCGCCTCGCCGGGTGGCGTCCACGGGGCCCAGGTCTTGTCGGTCAGGGTGAACATGTCGGCGGACAAGGGCCGCGATTCCTCGAAGAGGATGCGGCGGGCCTGGCCGACCATCTCGATCAAGGCGGCTTCGTTGTCTGCGCCGCAGACCAGCAGGCAACTGCGGTTGGGCACCATCGCCACCGGCTGCGCGCCAACGGGCAACTGCCAGACCAGCTCGTGCACCAGGATGCGTGCGGCGTCGTAGTAGTCGCCGTAGTGCGACCCGAACAGCCCGCGGCTGATCTCATGGAACGCGGGAGCCGCCTGGTGGCGAAGGTTGTCGACGGCCACCAGCAGCACTTCGTCGAATGTCTTGTTCCAGCGCTTCAATGCATCGTCGCCGATCTGCTTGATGTTCAGCTCGCTGTCGATGGCCAAGGCAATGCCCAGGTCGTCCGACAAGGGGCGAAAGCACATGATGTCCGACAGTGCTTTTTCATCGCCTGCATCGATGCGCATCAGATCCACGCCCGACAGGTTTCTCAGCACGGGCAGCAGCCGGTCCTTGACCTCTTCGTAGACATCCTCCGAGCTGCCTGCAGACACCATGCCCCGGACGAAGCGGTCCAGCTGCTGCTGTCGCATCGCCGGGTCGGCACGGCGGTAGTCCGTGAAGATGTTGTGCAGATTGATCAACAGCCCGTCGGACTGCCGGATCTGGAATCTTTCCCGGTCCAGCGTGAAGGTGTGTTCTGGCCAGGTGCGCCGCAGTGCCTCCAGCGCGATGTCGGCGAACTTGTCTGCGCTGAGGGGGCGGTGAAAGAGATTCTTGAAGAAATTGAGCACGGTGTCTGGCAGTGGGTGTGGCGATAGAGGCGCCCGGGGGCATGCCAGGCGCCGATGCATCGGCAACGGTGCAGCACCGGGCCGCGCCTGCGTGGTGTGGGGCCGTGCCCCACCGCGCAGGGCTCGGCCCCGGGTGCGGGTTGCCCGAGAGGCACCCGCCACACCAAAGACGCTGCGTGTTTACTGGGGCACGCCGAACTGGGAGATGTGTTCGATGTGCTGCTGCAAGGCGGATGCATTGCCCGAGCCCACTTCCGCATTCTTGTACAGCAGGCCGGTGCCCACACCCTTGGGCGTGGTCAGGCGGCGGATGTACAGCGTCTGCTGTGCGCTGTTGGCAGACGCCACCGAGTAGCCTTCGCCTTCGTTCACGCTGTAGATGAAGACATAGGTGCGCACGACCTGGTTGCTGGAGTTGATCTTGATGCACAGCACATTGCCGCTCAGTGCGCCACGCACCTGATGCTCGCAACCGAAACTCTGGGCGGTGTTGGCCATCAGGCCGTTGCCGTTGCTGGTCGCGCCCAGGTTGGTGTTGAATTCCACCAGGTCCGACTGCAGGCCTTCGCTGCCGATGGAGTTCAGCGTCCAGAAGCCGCGCAGGCTCTCCGCCACGGCGCCGTAACCGAAGTTGAAGCGTGCAATCGCCACTTCGGGCTCGTTCGGAAAGGTGATGAACCCCGTGGTGCCCGTGGTGAATCGCACGGTCACGTTGCCCGGGCTTCCTGCCGCCGTGCCCGAGCGGGCACCACTGCCGAAGAACCGGCCGCCGGTGTACTTGTTCAGCGGTGCCGTCACCTTGTTGTCCACCATGTCGCCCACGGCGAGGTAGAAGGTCGACTGGCCGCTGTTCTCGTACGCATACATCTGCATCACCAGCGTGGTGTTCTGCACGTCGATGCCGAAGCCCCGGCCGGGCTTGCCGTCCATCTCCGACGTCACGATCCAGGTACCCGCTTGGGGGGAGAACGCCTGCGCCAGACCTGCACCCAACAGTGCGACGACCCCCAGAATTTTCTTGAACATCCGCGTCTTTCTCATTGGTTGAACCTCCCTTCGAGGCGAGGAAGGTTATAGCCGATCCGCAAGACGGTCTCTGCCTGCAACGGCAGGAGACACTGCCGAATGCCCGGCACCGGGCGATGAAACCCAACGCGGCATCAGGGCTTCAACCCCGGGCGATCAGGCGTTCGTGCACACCCTGAGCACCTCCGCCCCGTAGGCATCGAGCTTCTTCGCGCCCATGCCGCTGATGCCCTGCAGGTCGTCCAGCGTGGTCGGGTTGCGCTCGGCAATTGCCGCCAGCGTGGCGTCGTGAAAGATCACGTACGCCGGCAGGTTGTGCTCGCGCGCGACTTCGGCGCGCCAGGACTTGAGGTTGATGAAGCGCACCTGGGCGTCCGGGCCCAGGTTGGCGGCGGCGGCCGGAGGGGCGCTGCCCTTGCGGGCGCGCTTGGCCGGTGCGGACGACACCGATTCGCGCAGCTGCACCGGCACCTCGCCCTTGAGCACGGCGCGCGAGCCTTCGGTGAGGCACAGGGTGTCGAAGCTGTGGCCGCTGTCCAGCATCAACTTCTGCAGGCCCAGCGCGCCGGTGGCGATCAGCTGGCGCAGCACGCCGCGCAGCTGGGGCTCGGTCAGGTCCGCGCCGATGCCGAAGGTAGAGATCTTCTCGTGCCCGAACTGCGCGACCTTCTCGGTCTTCTTGCCGCGCAGGATGTCCATGATGTGCCCCGTGCCAAAGCTGATGCCGCTGGCCTGGTTCACGCGGTAGATGGTGGACAGCAGCTTGCGCGCGGCATCGGTGGCATCCCACACCGCGGGCGGGCTGATGCAGTTGTCGCAGTTGCCGCAGGGCGTGGACTGTTCGCCGAAGTAGGCCAGCAGCCGCACGCGGCGGCAGTCGGTGGCCTCGGCCAGCGCCAGCAGCGCGTCGAGCTTGCCGCGCAGCGCCTGCTTGAACTCCTCGCCCGCCGGGCTCTCGTCGATCATGCGGCGCTGGTTGACCACGTCGTTCAGGCCATAGGCCATCCAGGCATCGGCATTCAGGCCGTCGCGGCCCGCGCGGCCGGTCTCCTGGTAGTAGCCCTCGATGTTCTTGGGCATGTCCACGTGCGCCACGAAGCGCACGTCGGGCTTGTCGATGCCCATGCCGAACGCGATGGTGGCCACCATCACGATGCCCTCTTCGCGCAGGAAGCGGTCCTGGTTCTTCTGGCGCACCTTGGTATCGAGGCCCGCGTGGTAGGGCAGGGCGTTGACGCCCGCGTCGCTCAGCGTGGCCGCCAGCTCTTCCACGCGCTTTCTGGACTGGCAGTACACCACGCCGGCTTCGCCCGCATGCTCGCGCTCGATGAAGCGCAGCAGCTGCGTGGTGACGTCCTTTTTTTCCTCGATGCGGTAGCGGATGTTGGGCCGGTCGAAGCTGCTGATGAACAGCCGCGCGTCTTCCAGCTGCAGCCGCTCGATGATGTCGGCGCGCGTGAGGTCGTCGGCCGTGGCCGTGAGCGCGATGCGCGGCACGCCCGCATAGCGCTCGTGCAGCACCGTGAGCGCCCGGTACTCGGGGCGGAAGTCGTGGCCCCACTGGCTCACGCAGTGCGCCTCGTCGATGGCAAACAGGCTCAGCACGCCCTGCTGGTACAGGTCGTCCAGCAGACCGAGGAAGCGCGGCGTGTTCAGCCGTTCGGGCGCGGCATACAGCAGCGTGATGGCGCCCGTCTGCAGGCGAAACTCCACGTCCTGCGCTTCGTCGTAGCTCAGCGTGGAGTTGAGGAACGCCGCCTCCACGCCCGCCTCGTGCAGCGCGCCCACCTGGTCGTGCATCAGCGCGATCAGTGGCGAGATCACGATGGTCACCCCGCGCCCCTGCTGCTGGCGCACGATGGCCGGCACCTGGTAGCACAGGCTCTTGCCGCCCCCGGTGGGCATCAGCACCAGCGCGTCGCTCCCGCCGATCACATGCTCGACGATGGCCTGCTGCGGGCCGCGGAACTGCTCGTAGCCGAAGACGTCCTGCAGGACGGTGTGGGCGGGGGATGCGGAGGGGGCGGAGGACAGGCGGGAGGACGACAACGGATACTCTGAATTTGATAGCTGCCAGCGCTTGCCTGGCAAGCGGTAGAGGCCAATTGGATCAATATTTCGCGGCAGGCGCGCCCGCAGGCGAAGGGGCTATTGTGCGCCGGGCACCGCGCACGTCCCCACAGCCGGCATCAGGACCGCCGCGGCCAAGCCCCGCAAGGGCCCCGGCCGCGGCACAGCGGCTGGCGGGGCGCCGTGGCCGGGGCGAAAAAAAACCGGCTCCACAGAGCCGGTTTTCAGGACACGGGAAGACCCGGTTCAGTAGCGGCCGCCGCCGAAGCCGCCGTTGCCGTAGCCCACGTCCGAGCGCTTGCCGGCGTTGTAGCCTGCGTCGCTGTAGCCACCCGAGCTGCGGTTGTCTTCGCGTGGGCGGGCCAGGTTCACGACGATGGAGCGGCCGTCGACCGACATGCCGTGCAGCGCGGTGATGGCGGCCTGGGCGACTTCGGCGTTGGCCATTTCGACAAAGCCGAAGCCCTTGGAGCGGCCGGTTTCGCGGTCCATCATGACCTTGGCGGAAGACACGCCGCCGAACTCGGCGAAGTTGCTTTCCAGGCTGGAATCGGTCACGGAGTAGGGCAGGTTGCCCACATAGATCTTGGTGCTCATGGGAGAGTCTTTCTAAAGGATGGCGCGCAGCGAAGGGCGTACCGTTGGGGTGGGTGTGCGGACCGGGAGGAGCCCGCAACCACGGGGGAGGCGGATGGAATCTGCAGCGTGCAGACCATCAGCACATCGGAGGGTGCGGCATGCACGCCTGCAGCCAGCCCTGGGTGACTGCGAACAGCCGGGCGGCTTCGCGCGATGCAAAGACCTTGTCAAAACGGAACACGCGGCAGTAGCTGCCCTTGCTCTCTGAACGATGGACCGAGAAGGAGGCGCGGAAGCGGCCGCAGTCGGTCGGGTGTGTCGCGGGCGAAACGACGTACTTGCCCATGGAAATGGCGGTCTGTGAAATCTGGTTCATTCAATATCGCAGGCGGAACATTGGCCTGCGTGAGCATCAAGGGGCTCGGCGGGCTGCAGCTCTAGCAGGCCCACTGGGGCGACACATGTCGCACAACGCACCTGCAGTGGCAAAGACGTGTTGCTAGCGGTCTTTGAGCAGGCGTTGCTGCGGCGGCGCGGCTTGGAAGCCGTGACTGCAGCAAGGCAAATTATATCCCATTGGAATTTAAAAGTCGATCAATATTATTGATGGTTCTAAAAAGCGCCGGGTGCGTCCTGGAAGGTTTTTCTACCGGTTTCCGCACTCCGGGCACTGCAGCAGCCCTGCACACCGCCCTGTGGGCCCCGGCTTTCTACAATACGGGGCTATGCAAGCCCTTCACTACACCCGCGCCGCGCAGCTGCCCGACATCCTTGCCCAACGCATCGTCATCCTCGACGGCGCCATGGGCACCATGATCCAGCGCTTCAAGCTGGGCGAGGCGCAGTACCGGGGCGAGGGCTACAGCGGCCCCGGCGGGGCGGGCGACCGGTTCACAGACTTTGCGTACGACGTCAAGGGCAACAACGAGCTGCTCTCGCTCACCCGGCCCGACGTGATCAGCGACATCCACGAGCGGTACCTCGCCGCCGGCGCCGACCTCATCGAGACCAACACCTTCGGCGCGACCACCATCGCGCAGGACGACTACCACATGGCCGGGCTGGCGCGCGAGATGAACCTGCGCTCCGCCCAGCTCGCCCGCGCCGCCTGCGACAAGTACAGCACGCCCGACAAGCCCCGTTTCGTGGCCGGCGCCCTGGGCCCCACGCCCAAGACGGCCAGCATCAGCCCTGACGTGAACGACCCGGGCGCGCGCAATGTCGACTTCGAGCAGCTGCGCGCCGCGTACTACGAGCAGACCGAGGCGCTGGTCGAGGGCGGCTCCGACGTGCTGCTGGTCGAGACGATCTTCGACACGCTGAACGCCAAGGCCGCGCTGTTCGCCATCGACGAGTACTTCGAGAACAGCGGCCAGCGGCTGCCGCTCATCATCAGCGGCACGGTCACCGACGCGTCGGGCCGCATCCTGAGCGGCCAGACCGTGACCGCCTTCTGGCACAGCGTGCGCCATTCGCGCCCGCTGGCCATCGGCCTGAACTGCGCCCTGGGCGCTACGCTGATGCGCCCCTACATCCAGGAGCTCAACCGCGTGGCCGAGGACACCTTCATCAGCTGCTACCCCAACGCCGGCCTGCCCAACCCCATGAGCGACACCGGCTTCGACGAAACCCCCGAGATCACCAGCCGCCTGGTGCACGAGTTCGCGGCCGAGGGGCTGGTCAACATCCTGGGCGGCTGCTGCGGCACCACGCCGGACCACATCGGCGCCATCGCCAAGGCGGTGGAGACCGTGCCCACGCGCAAGATGTTCTACCCCGCCGAAGCCTGATTTTTGGATGAAATAGGCTGCTACCGCTTGTTCGTCCAGCGGCAGTAGCTATAAAAACAGTAGCAACTGAAAACTGCTGCCGTGCGGTAGCGCATTGCCGGGCGACCGACTCTGCGGCACATTCCACAGGCTCTGACGCCTTCGGCTGAACTTTGTCTTTTCCCTTGCCCCACACCCCGGCCTGCTTTTCCATGTCCGAACCCGCCACCCTCCTTGAAACGCCTGCTGACGCCGACAGCGCACAAGACAGCGCAGAAGACAGCGCAGCCGCCGCCGAGAAAGCCGCCGCCCACGCCGCGCTCAAGCTCGAAAAGCGCCTGGTCCGCCAGGTCGCCCAGGCCATCGGCGACTTCGGCCTCATCGAAGACGGCGACAAAGTCATGGTGTGCGTCTCCGGCGGCAAGGACAGCTACGCCATGCTCGACGTGCTGCGCATGCTGCAGCAGCGCAACGGCCACAAGTTCGAGCTGATCGCCGTCAACCTCGACCAGAAGCAGCCCGGCTTTCCGGCCCATGTGCTGCCCGACTACCTGGCGAAGGTGGGCGTGCCCTTCCACATCGAAACGCAGGACACCTACAGCGTCGTCAAGGAGCACATCCCCGAAGGCAAGACCATGTGCAGCCTGTGCAGCCGCCTGCGCCGGGGCATCCTGTATCGCGTGGCCGACGAGCTGGGGTGTACGAAGATCGCGCTGGGCCACCACCGCGACGACATGCTGCAAACGTTCTTCCTCAACATGTTCTTCGGCGGCAAGCTCAAGGGCATGCCGCCCAAGGTGCAGAGCGACCGCGGCGACCACCTCATCATCCGCCCGCTGGCCTACGTGGCCGAAGACGACCTCAGCCGCTGGGCGGACATCCGCGCCTTCCCCATCATCCCGTGCACGCTGTGCGGCAGCCAGGAGAACCTGCAGCGCAAGCAGATCGGCCAGATGCTGCGCGACTGGCAGCAGCTGTACCCCGGCCGCATCGAGAACATGGCCGTGGCGCTGCGCAACCTGGTGCCTTCGCACTTCATGGACCCGCGCCAGTTCGACTTCAAGGGCATGGTGCCCAATGGCGTGCAGGACGCCGATGGCGACAAGGCGTTCGATGCGCCAGAGTTTCCGGCGCAGGCCGTGGGCACGCTGGCGGGCCTCTCGGTGATGCCCCGCTGACCCCTGTCCGATGCACTCCATCGCCATGGTTTTATTGACTGCGTTTGCACCCCCCGGACCGTTCGGGCTGAGCCTGTCGAAGCCAGGTGCGAGCCTTCGACAGGCTCAGGCCGAACGGGTGGGGTGTGAACTGGCAGATCCGCACCCGTCCGTCCTCATCCGCCCTCACCACGCATCCAGAGGCACCCCATGACCACCCTCCTCAAAGCCCCCGAACTCCTGCTGCCCGCCGGCTCGCTCGACAAGATGCGCGCCGCCTACGACTTTGGCGCCGACGCCGTGTACGCCGGCCAGCCGCGCTACTCCCTGCGCGCGCGCAACAACGAGTTCAAGCTCGAGCAGATCCGCCAAGGCATCAGCGAGGCCCATGCACGCGGCAAGAAGTTCTTCGTCACCAGCAACCTCATTGCGCACAACGACAAGATCCGCACCTACCTGCGCGACATCGAGCCCGTCATCGACTGCCAGCCCGACGCCCTCATCATGGCCGACGCGGGCCTGATCATGATGGTCAAGGAGAAGTGGCCCGAGCAGGTGGTGCACCTCTCGGTGCAGGCCAACACCACCAACTGGGCGGCGGTGAAGTTCTGGCAGAAGATGGGCGTGGAGCGCGTCATCCTCTCGCGCGAACTCAGCCTCGACGAGATCGAGAAAATCCGCCAGGAATGCCCCGACATGGAGCTGGAGGTCTTCGTGCACGGCGCGCTGTGCATCGCGTACTCGGGCCGGTGTTTGCTCAGCGGCTATTTCAACCACCGCGACCCCAACCAGGGCACCTGCACCAACGCCTGCCGCTGGAACTACGCCACCCACGACGCCGACATCGACCCCACCACCGGCGAAGCCATCGCCCAGAAGATGGACGGCGACTTCAACTTCGAGGCCGCGCAGCAGAAAGCCGAACAGGCCTTTGCATCGACCACCGGCAACGGCGAGCGCCACCCCAAGGCCGACAAGGTCTACCTCATCGAGGAAGCCGGCCGCCCCGGGCAGATGATGCCCATCATGGAAGACGAGCACGGCACGTACATCATGAACAGCAAGGACCTGCGCGCGGTGGAGCACGTGGCGCGCCTGGCGCAGATCGGCGTCGATTCGCTCAAGATCGAGGGCCGCACCAAGAGCCTGTACTACGTGGCCCGCACCGCCCAGGTCTACCGCCGCGCCATCGACGACGCCGTGGCCGGCCGGCCGTTCAACCCCGAGCTGCTCATCGAGCTGGAAGGCCTGTCCAACCGCGGCTACACCGGCGGCCTGCTGGAGCGCCGCCCCAGCAACGACTACCAGAACTACATCAACGGCCACTCGGCCACGCAGCGCAGCCAGTTCGTGGGCGAAGTGCTGGGCGCCGAGGGCCTGGCTGCAGCGGGCCTGAGCGGTGACTGGGTGCAGGTCGAAACCAAGAACCACTTTGCCGTGGGCGACCTGCTGGAAGTGGTGCACCCCAGTGGCAACCTCACGCTGCGGCTCGAGCAGATGCGCAACGTGGACGGCCAGAGCATCGCGGTGGCGCAGGGCAACCCGGTGCGCGTGTGGATACCGCTGCCTGCGCGCTACGAAGGCGCGCTGCTGGCGCGGGTGGTCGAAGCGCAGCCGCCAGCGGCAGCGCCCGAACCCGCGTTGGCAGTCTGACGCGGGGCGCGCCACCCCATCCGTTCACGCTGAGCCTGTCGAAGCGCCGCGCGAAGTTTCGATACGCTCAGCCCGAACGGATGTTTCAAGTGCGGCAATGTGGATCAGTCAGTTGTATCGGTCCATTGGATCAGTCAGTCACGAGGGCGCGGACACATGAAGACGATTTCTGATGGCCTGCACCGCCTTCGCTGGGCCGCGGCGGCGGCGGCGATCATGTTGGCGGGTGGCAGCGCAGGGGCGCAGACCCCCAGCGTTGCGCCTGCCAAAGCACGCTACGTGCAAGGCTCCTGGGTCAACCTGCGCGACGCCGCCCAGCCCCAGGCCCGCGTGGTGGCCCAGGTGCCCGCCAACACGGCGCTGGAGCAGCTGACCGAGCGCGACGGCTGGTGCGCCGTGCTGTACCGCGGCGACACGCGCCTGGGCCCTGCCTTGCCGACACCCGTGCAAGCCCATGTGTCCTGCAACCTGCTCGCTGACCAGCCCTTGACCCTGGCCCAGGCGGGTAAAGACGCTGCCCGCGCCTTCTGGGTGGCACCGTCGCCCAACCGCTTGCGGGCCTACGGCAACGCCTTGCCACGCCCCGCATCGCTGCAGATCGCGGCGCTGGCCAAAACCCATGCGCTGGACGCAGCGGTGGTGTACCCCCAGCGCCCCGAATGGGACGCGGCCAAGAAGTTGATGCGCACCGGCGTGCTGCTGCGGCCCGAGCAGGAAATCGACCGGGGCGCACCCGTCAACCCGCTCGCCGATGTCCAGCTCGCCACCCGCGCGGTGGACAACCTGCCGGCCGTGGCGCCCCTGGCCACTCGGCCGGTACTGCGCGCCATCGCCCCGTCCTACTTTCGTCGCCACGACAGCGTGGCCCTGCTGCACGAGACCGATGCCGACGGCCTGGCCGCCGTGGCGGGCACGCGCATCAGTGTCATTCCCACAGGCACACCCGTGGGCCGGTTTGCCCGCCACAGCGGGCCCGAGATCGAGTACGTCACGGGCTTCTGGGACGTGGGCACCGCAGACCAGGCATTCGCCCCGCCGCTCACCGTGTACGCCATCGCCCAGCAGGGCTTGGTGGGTGCGCACGCCGTGCGCCAGCGCATGTGGGACATCAGCAACGACGCCCACTACTGCGGCGGCCACTACCCCGGCCGCGCGTTCAACGACCCCGGCGAAGAATCCCAGCCCGTGCGCGGCTACGCCAAACTGTCCGACACCGCCGACGTGCTGGCCCGCCTGGTCGTCCCCGGCAAGCTGCCGCCGGATGCCGTGAAGGTGCGCTCCACGCGCTACGCCACGAGCTGGACGATGCCCGCCGACCCGCCCATCCGCGACAAGCCCCAGCGCAAGAACACCGCCGTGACAGTGCACGAGATCGACCTGGACCGCGACGGCGTGGCGGACATCCTGCGCATCGACATACCTGCGCCGGGCAGCATGAGCTATGAGCCGGTCTTTGAATGGCGTTGGTACCTGAACATCAACGGGCAGTGGTTCAGGGCGGGGTATTGGGTGGATCAGGAGTGCACGTGAGCGGGGCAGCTGTCGGCCACAAGCAGACATTGGATGATTGAATGGATCGGTACGAGAACAACAACTATTTGCTGCGACTTCTCGACTGCTACCTGCTGGACTCGATAGGCGAGTTGGGACAGGAGCAATTGCAGACACTTGCCAGTCTTGAGCCGATGTTGCGAAGAGCCTGGAACTCGGAGGGAACATGGAGACAGTTGCTCGAGGAGCAAATGAACTTCCAACCTACTGTCCCCGCCAAGATCCGGGCATTTTGGCAGGGCTACATCAAGGCGGCCGAAACGCAGAGCTTGCCGGCCGTGCCCTTCGAGTTCGTTCTGTCATTCGTTGATCAGAACTTCCCGCACATTATCGGCGGCCAAGACGTTCATTGACGCCGGTCCGGCGAAGGTCAACTTCCCCATTGGGCCGGCGCACTGGTATTTTTTGGGGAGGATGATTGACCGCTTTGGGGAAACGCGACTAACCGCTTCGGGCCCAAAGCCGTCGGCAAGCGTGTTGTCACCGTACTTCGTTCTCACCGTATCGCGGCTGCCGCAACAACGCCGCCAGCACCAGCGCCTCCGCCACCACCTCCAGCGCCTCTTCCAAAGTAGCCAGCAACTCCGGCAGCTCGGGCAGCCAGGGCCAATGCGGCTGCACCTCGGGCCACTGGTCCACCCCAATCGCCAACAGCCCCACCGCAAAACCGGCCCACAGCCAGCCACGGGTAGTGCGGTGCGACAAAGCCCCGTGCAGCCACACCAGCGTGCACAGGCCCACCACGGCCACCGCCAACATTGGCGCCTCGCGCACGACACCCCACCGGCATGCATCCAGCCACTCGTGGCAGCGAAACTTCCACAGCTCGTGCAGCATGAACTGCTCGTCCAGCGCCAGCGCGCCGAAGGCCACCGTGAGCCACACGCCCAGCCGCCACGAAAGGCAGCGCTCGGCCGTCAGGCGCAGTGCGGTGATGCACAGTGTGAGCAGCAGCGCGCTCGACAGCCACGATGCGGGCGAGTTGTCGGAGCGGAAAGCGCGCTCCCAGCCGGGCGCAAAGACCCAGGCGCTGAGCAGCAGGAATGCCAGCACCGCGCCCAGCAGCGCAGGCGCAACCCACGGGTGCGGCGCGGGGCAGACGGCCTGGGGGGTTTGCGGTGTGATGGGGCGCGGGGACATGGCGGTTGGATGCGAGGGCTGCCACCGACAGCGTGTTGGGCGGAGCAGGCACAGCGGATTTTGAAGCAAAAATGCGCCGTACCGCGCTCTGGTTGAGCGCTAGGTGCTATAAATTCAATAGCTGAATGCCATGGCAGCGTGGCCGTCGGCCCATTGGATGCGGTGGCGGCGGGTTGCGCGGCGAGCGTTGGGTCGTCGCCCACCCTGGTCATGCCGCAGGAATCGCTACAGAATCCACCATCCCCCGCATCCTTGGCATGGCCCTTCCCATCGACCCCTCCCGCAGCGCGCTCCCGCCCGTGGCCCAGTTCCTGGCCGAGGCGGCGCTGCAGCGGCAGACGTCGCTGCTGGGCCTGGACAAAGCACCTGCGGCGCATGCGCCGGCCGGGGCCGACCCGGCTGCGCCGCCTCCGACCGCGGGCTCGCCCCCGTCGCCCACCAGCCCGCTGCCCGTGCCGGCCGACAAGGCCAGCATTTCGGCGCAGGCGCGCGAGCAGCTGGGGGCGGGCTTCGACCCCAGGCGCGGTGGGGCCGATGCCGCGCAGGGTGGTGCCAGAGCCGGCGCCGCGCCGCTGCGCATGCCCGCGCCGCCGCCGCTGCCCACCGGGGCGCCTGCAACGTCTGCCATGGCGGCCGGGGCTGCATCTGCCGCGTCGGGCACCGCCTGGCCCGCCACCGGCCTCGGCGCGCCGCTGATGCGCATGGTCAGCGCGCTGGTGCAGCAGGTCACGGCCAGCAGCGGTGCGCCGCAGCGTGTGGTGTCCGCACAGCCCTGGCCGGTGGGCCTGGCGCAGGCGCTGGAGAACGGCTCCATCGACCCGGAGCAACCTCCGCTGCAGACCTGGCTGGTGCGCCAGGGCACGGCGCAGACGCCCGAGGGGCCGCGCGGCTTTGCGCTCACGCTGCGCGTGCCGGTGCCCTGGCTGGCCGCGCAGGCAGCCCCTTCCGCAGCCACCGCGGCCGCCGCGCTGCCCGGGGGCGCCCTGCAGGTCCCCTTTGCGGGCGGGGGCCAGGCGCTACAGTCGGGCGTGCTGGCACTGGTGCTGCAGGGCGCCGACGCTGCGGCACCTCGTACCAGCGCGCTGCTGGTGCTGGATTTTCAGCCGCAGCTGGCGGCCACCGTGTATGGCCGCGACATGCTGGCGCAGCAACAGGCCGGCCGCCTGGACCCCTGGACGCAGATGGCCGTGCTGCAGGCCAGCGGCCAGGTGCCGCGAGAGGAAGACCGGGCGCGCAACGGCGCGTCCGGCCTGTGCGAGACCGTGGGCTGCCCCTATGCCGCGCGGGCCGAATGCGTGCAGCCGTTTTGCCTGGCGATGCGGGGCGTGGTGCCGGCCGATCCGGTGGGGCCGTCACCCACTGCCTAGAGCCCCTGTGCGCATCGCCGGGCTGTGCGCGTGCTTGCAGCGGGCGCAGTGGTGGCCCGGCCGTTCAGGTGCAGCGCTGATAATTTACGAACCGAACGGACCACCCAGCCATGTACGCACTTCCCTCCCTGTCCGCCCACGCCGCGTTTCCCGTCGGGTTCGTTCCGCTGGCGGGCACACGGCAGGACTGCGAGGATTGCGGCAGGGGCGAGGGCCTGGGGTTTCAGTTCGACTTCGCGTACCAGCCGATAGTGGATGTCCACAGCCGCGAGGTCTATGCCCACGAGGCGCTGGTGCGCGGCCCGGGCGGCGAAGGCGCGATGACCGTGCTGTCGCAGGTGAACGACCGCAACCGCTACCGGTTCGACCAGTCCTGCCGGGTCAAGGCCATCAAGGGCGCTGCGCGGTTGGGGCTGGCGCAGCCGGTGTCCATCAACTTTCTGCCCAACGCGATCTACCGGCCCGAGGTCTGCATCCGCACCACGCTGGAGGCGGCCCGGGCGCACGGCTTTCCGCTCGAGCAGATCATCTTCGAGGTCACCGAGGGCGAGCGTGTCGAAGACGGCCCGTGGTTTGCGAGCATCCTGCGCGAGTACCAGCGCTGCGGCTTTCGCACCGCCATCGATGACTTCGGCGCCGGCTATGCGGGCATGAAGCTGCTGTCGGACTTTCAGCCCGACATCATCAAGATCGACATGGACCTGATCCGCCACGTGGACACCAACCGGGCACGCCAGGCCATCGTGCGCAGCCTGGTGCGCCTGTGCGAGGACATGGACATCCAGGTGATTGCCGAAGGCATCGAAACCCGCGCGGAGCGCGACTTCCTGGCCGACACGGGCATCCGCCTGATGCAGGGCTATCTGTTTGCCCGGCCGGCCTTTCGCGCGGTGGCTGCGCTGGACGCGGCGGCGTTCGACACGCTGCGTCCGTAACCCTGCCGCAGCCGCAGCCCTGCTGGCGCGCTGGCGGTGCGGTGGCTCAGCGAATCAGCGACTCAGGATGAGCCCATGCGCGAGAGGATGCCTGCGTGCCGCGCGCGGGTGATCGGGTAGGCCACCAGCAGCGGAACCGCCAGCACCAGGCACACCGCCGGCAGCACGCCCGTCATCAGGGTGATGCCCTGCAGCGCGCTGGCCGACTGCGCCACGTTGGGCACGTAGCCGGTCACGTCGAGCATGCCGGCCACCATCACCGTGGCCAGCGTGCGCGCCAGCTTGTCCATCAGGCCGTACAGCCCGTAGTACATGCCCGTCTTGCGCTCGCCGGCCTGCATGTGGCCGTGGTCGATGGTGTCGGGCACCATGGCAAAGGGCACGATCCAGTGCGCACCCATGCCGATGCCGATGACGACCAGGATGGCCATGACCATGCGCTGGTCCCCCGGCCCCACCCAGTACAGCGCCACTAGGCCGCCCGCGCACAGCACCAGGCCCAACACGTACGCCCAGTTCTTCTCCCAGCGGTCCACCACGTACTTCCACACGAACAGCGACAGGCCCACCACGCCGAGCAGCGTGCCCATGTACCGCGGCAGGTCGCCCTTGTCGCCCTGCAGCTGGTAGATCACGAAGTACGCGAGCGAGGCCTGCACCAGCGTGAGGCCCAGGCGCACCAGGGTCGCGGCGCTCATCAGCAGCAAAAAGGGGCGGTTGCGCAGCGTGGTGCGCAGGGTCTCGCGCACGCTGTCCCACATGGGTCGTGCGTCGGCGGGGGCTTCGGTCTGCGCGGTGGGTGCGGCGCTGCCCTGGGGCTCGCGCACGCGCCAGGCCACCACGGCCACGGCCACACCGGCGATCAGGCCGAAGCATGAGCCCGCCAGCGCATAGCCCGTGCGCGCGTCGGGTGCGGCCCGCACCAGGATCGGCATGAACACGCTGCCGGCAAAAAAGCCGATCAGCGCGCCCATCGATGCATAGGCCGTGAGGCTGGTGCGCTCGTCGTAGTCGGTGGTCATGTTCGCGGCCATGGCCTGGTAGGGCAGCTGCACCAGCGTCATGAGCGTGTCGAACACCGTGTACGTGATGGCGATCCACAAAAAAGCTGCCACGGGCGACAGGCCCGGCGGCACCATCCACACCGCAGCGGCTGCAATGCCCAGCGGGATCGCACCGTAGATGAGGTAGACGCGGTGGCGGCCCCAGCGCGAGCGCGTGCGGTCGGTCACCCAGCCGAACAGCGGGTCGTTGACGGTGTCCCACACCTTGCCCACCAGCAGCGCCGCGCCGGCCACGGCAGGCGCGACCAGGGCCACATCGGTGTAGAAGATCATGAGCATGAAATTCATCGCCGCGACCAGCATCTGCAGGCCGACGTTGCCGACCGCGTAGCTGAGCTTGGTGCCGAGGGTCAGGGGCGATGGCGTGGTGCTGCCAGGCGCGTGGCTGGGGTGCATCACGGTGCCACCGCCGAGACGGACGCGGGCACTGCGGCGGATGTGGGCGCAGGGGCGGCTGCGCGCGGCGGCGCGGCTTCGAGCATCAGCCGCACTTCGCGGCGCAGCATCTTGTTCAGGAAGCTGCGCGGAATCTCCTCGACGATGCGCACATCGTCCGGCTGCAGGTGGGCGGGCAGCTGCTGCACCAGGTACTGCGCGATCTCGCCTTCGAGCGTGCGCCAGTCGTGCTCCTTGCGCCAGCTCTGGCGCAGGCTCAGCACCAGCACGGCCTGCGCACCATGCTGCACCAGGCAGGCCTCCTTGACCGAGGGGTGGGTGTGCGCCACCTCTTCCACTTCGCGCGGGTTGAGCAATTGGCCGTTGCGCGAGACGCGGTCCGCGCTGCGTCCCAGCACGTGCAGGTAGCCCGCCGTGTCGAAGTAGCCCAGGTCGCCCATCACCACCCAGCCGTCGCGCAGGGTCTCCTGCGTCTTCTCGGGGTCGAGCCAGTAGCCGTCGAAGCGCACGGGCGTCAGCACGGTGATCAGGCCCATCTCGCCCTGGGGCAGCGGCTTGAAGTCGTCGCTGCGGATGACCACCTGCACGCCGGGCATGACGCGGCCCACGGTGGAGAGCACTTCCAGCCCCAGCGGGTTGCCCTCTCCATCCACATGCTGGTGCGGCAGCAGCCAGGTGATGGGCGGCAGCGCCTCCAGGCAGCCGTAGCCCTGCTGGAAGATCGGCCCGAAGCGGCGGATGGCCTCGGCGATCTTGGGTGCGGGCGTCATCTCCGAGCCGTAGGGCACATGCGTCAGCGACGACAGGTCGTACTGGTCGAGCGTGGGCTCGTCCAGCAGGTCGATGATGGCCGAGGGCGAGAGGAAGGCGCGCGACACGCGGTGCTTCTGGATGAGGGCGGCCAGCGTCGTGGCGCTGAAGTCCTCGGGCATGACGAGCGCGGCGCCCGACAGCAGCGTGGGCAGCACCAGGCCCGATCCCGGCCCCGTGAGCGGCAGGCCCAGCATGTTCACATCGGGCCCGCCCACCGGCGGCGTGAAGTTGATGGACCGGGCGATGAAGCGCACGCTGTCCAGGTATTTGCGGTTGCTGTAGCCGATGGACTTGGGCAGCCCGGTGGTGCCCGAGGTCATGTGCAGCGCGAAGATATCGTCCTCGTGCACATCCACGGTGCTGGGCGAGGGCGGGTGCTGGGCCAGCGCCTGCTCGTACTCCGGGCCGATGGCCAGCGTGCGCAGGCCGGGCAGCTTCTCGCGCACGGCCTGCAGGATGGGGGCACTCAGCTCCGGGTCATGGATGAACACCGTGGGCTTGACGCGGCCGATGGTGGTCAGCGCCGCGTCGGCCGGCAGGTGCTTGTGAAAGCTGGCAAAGATGGTGCCGTTCTCGAATGTGGCCAGGCGCGCCTCGTACTGCTCGCCGGTCTCGGGCAGCAGCGTGAACACCACGTCGCCCTTCTTCACACCCTGCGCCTGCATCCAGGCCTGCAGCCGGTACACGCGGTCTTGCAGCTGCGCATACGTCAGCGTGCCGCGCCGGTCGATAAGCGCCGGCTTGTGCGGGTGCCTCCGGTAGGCCAGGCGGGCCACGGAGCGCGCGGTGCGCAGGCGGTTGAGGAGAAAGCGCGCCACAAAACTGCGCAAAGAAGGTAAAGCCACCGGAATCTCCCGAAATTGCCGTGAAGAAAACAAGGAAGTTTTTCACGACTGCTCGTAGCAAGAGATGACGATTTGTACGTATGCGTATCTATTGGTTTCCGTTTCGCCTCTGCGGTAAGTTTCCCTTGTCAAACGGTCGGCGGCGCCGCCAACAGCGTCACCACCGCGCAACAGCAGGCCAACCCCAGCCTTGACCCGTGAAGAAAATCACCGGAAATGGAGCGGCCACCGAACGTCATTGCGCCGTCCTGGGCAGCCTGCGCACGACCCTCGAAGTTACAACTGCCGCTCCAGCAACACCCAGGTCCAGACCGCATGCCCCCGGCCCGCAGACAAAAAAACCGCCAGCACCGGATCACGGCACTGGCGGTTTTCTCAAGACCAGCCCCCGAATAAGGGACCGGGCCATTTTCAACTCATACCGCCCCACCACAGGGCGCTCCTCCTACCAGCGTACCCGTGGATCTGGCTCTGCCAGTCCACCGGGTGCGTCCCCCTCGGGGGGAAGCGGCGCAGCCGCTCAGGGGGTCAAGGGTAAAGTCCGCGCATTTCGCGCGCATGCAGGATGCGCTGGCAGGCCACGATGAAGGTGGCGGTGCGCAGGCTCACCTTGTGCTCTTGCGACACCTGCCAGATGCCCGCGAAGGCCTCTTGCATGATGCGCACCAGGCGGGCGTTGATCTCGTCCTCGCTCCAGAAGAAGCTGGAGAAGTCCTGCACCCACTCGAAATAGCTCACCGTCACGCCACCGGCGTTGGCGATCACGTCGGGCAGCACCAGCACGCCCTTGTCGTTCAGGATGTCGTCGGCTTCAGTGGTCGTGGGGCCGTTGGCGCCTTCGATCACGAGCTTGGCCTTGATCTGGCCTGCGTTGTCCTTGGTGATCTGGCCTTCCAGCGCCGCAGGGATCAGGATCTCGCAGTCCACGCCCCAGAACTCCTCGGGCTTCATCACGTCGGCGCCGGCAAAGCCGCCCACGCCGCCGCGGGTCTTGACGTGGGCCAGCAGGGCCGGCACGTCCAGGCCGTTGCCGTTGAAGATGGTGCCGGTGTGGTCCTGCACGGCCACCACCTTGGCGCCGGCTTCGGCAAACAGCTTGGCTGCAATGCCGCCCACGTTGCCGAAGCCCTGCACCGCCACGCGGGCGCCGCTCAGCGCCAGGCCGGTCAGCTTGGCGGCTTCGACACCCACGGTGTACACGCCGCGGCCGGTGGCCTCGACGCGGCCCAGCGAGCCGCCCAGGTCCACGGGCTTGCCGGTGACCACGCCGGTGGCGGTGGCGCCGGTGTTCATGGAATACGTGTCCATCATCCAGGCCATGACCTGTCCGTTGGTGTTCACGTCGGGTGCGGGGATGTCCTTGGAGGGGCCGATCAGCAGGCCGATCTCGCTGGTGTAGCGGCGCGTCAGGCGCTCCAGCTCACCCAGCGACAGCTTCTTGGGGTCCACGCGGATACCGCCCTTGGCGCCGCCGTAGGGCACGTTCACCGCGGCGTTCTTCACCGACATCCAGGCCGACAGGGCCATCACCTCGGACAGCGTCACGTCCTGGTGAAAACGCACGCCGCCCTTGCCGGGGCCGCGGCTCAGGTTGTGCTGCACGCGGTAGCCTTCGTAGTGGGCGATGGTGCCGTTATCGAGCTCGATCGGCACGTCCACGATCAGGATGCGCTTGGGGCGCTTGAGCGTTTCCACCCAGCGCGCCAGGTTGCCCAGGTAGGGGGTGACGCGGTCGACCTGCTGCAGGTAGTTGCCCCAGGGGCCGAGGTGATCGGCTTGCAGGTAGGAGGGCAGGCTGTGGACGGCGCCCGCAGCGGTGGTGCCAGGGGCGCCGGTGGATGAAGACATGGTGAGTTCCTTGTGGGATCGATCAGTTCAGGCTGCGAAGCTTATGCCTGTGCCCTCACGCTGTCTAAGGCCGGAGTGTTTGCGGGTTATGCGTTTGATGCATAACCAGCCGAAAGCGCCTGTCCATGCGGCATTGCAGCAAAACCGGCGCTCTCCACTGCGGGTCATTCGACCTTGAGCTGTGCCAGGGCCGGGTCGCCCTCGGGGTAGCGCAGGTCCAGGTTCTGCAGCACCTCGCGCAGCACGGTGGCGATCATCAGGTTGCGGTGCGTCTTGGAGTTGGCCGGCACGATGGTCCACGGCGCCCAGGGGGTGTGCGTGGCGGACAGCAGCGTGTCGTAGGCGCGCTGGTAGTCGGCCCACTGCTTGCGCACCTCGATGTCGCCCTGGCTGAACTTCCAGTGCTTGGCCGGGTCGTCCAGACGCTCCTGCAGCCGCTCCTTCTGCTCGTCGGCGCTGATGTGCAGCAAGAACTTGAGCACCACCGTGCCCGTCTCGCTGAGCATGCGCTCGAAGTCGTTGATGTGGGCCAGCCGCTCCTGGTGCTGCTCGGGCGTGATCCAGCCGTTGACCACCGGCACCAGCACGTCCTCGTACTGGCTGCGGTTGAACACCGTGATGTCGCCCGCCTGCGGCACCTGCTGGTGGATGCGCCACAGGTAGTCGCGGGCGCGCTCGGCCTCGGTCGGTGCCTTCCAGCCCACGGCGTGCACCCCCAGCGCACTCATGCGGCCGAACACGCCGCGGATGGTGCCGTCCTTGCCGGAGGTGTCGGTGCCCTGCAGCACCACCAGCAGCTTGTAGCGCTTGTCGGCGTAGAACAGGTCCTGCAGCGTGTCGAGCTCCGCGGCCAGCGCGTCCACGGCCGCCTTGTCCTGCGCCTTCCCGCCCAGGGAAAACGGCTTGGCGCCCGGGTCGTAGTCGCCCAGCGACACGCCACGCTGCGGCTTGCCGCGGCTGCCGTCCTTTCCGTCATCGGCGGTGGGTTTGCCGGGCTGCCATTGCGACCACAGGTCGGCGGTCTTGCTGCGGGATTTGGGGATCAGGGGTGAGGGCATGGATGTGAGGGGCGGTGCGTGGATGGGGCACAGGTTAGGGCAACAGGGCGCATTTCACAAATGGTCTGCGCGGGCCGCTGCTGGTTGCCAAGGCTGTGCCGGGCGCCCAGGCGCACCCTGGCCCGCAGCGACAGCGACAGCGACAGCGGTGCGTGGGCGGGCCCGGGTTCGGAAGAGGGGAAGGCGCGTCACCGCTGCGCCATGCGGTAGGCCAGCGGCGTCTGCCCGGTGGCCTGACGGAAGGCGCGGTGCAGGCCGGCTTCGCTCGCAAAGCCCAGGTCTTCGGCGATGCGCTTCAAGGGGTGTGGCGTGTCGCACAGCGCCTCGCTCACCTGGCGCAGCTTGATGCGGCGCATCCAGTGCGCGGCCGACAGCCCCGTGTGCGCCTGCACCCGGCGCGCCAGCGTGCGGGGCGAGAGGCCCAGTGCCTCCGCCAGCGCGGGCAGCCGCAGTTCGATGGCGGGGCTGCGCTGCACCCAGAGCATGGCGCGGCGCAGGTCGGCGTCGGCCGTGGCCATGAGGTCGTGCCCCGCGAACGCCGGGTGGGTGGTGCGCGGGCGCGGCAGCATCAGCAATGCCTGCAGGTCGGCCAGGGCCTCGGGCGCCAGGCGCGCACCCAGCGCGTGCAGCATCAGCGGCAGGTAGCCGTTGGCGCCGGCCGCCGTGGTGGCGGTGCCGTCCTGCACCAGGGGCTCGTCAAAACGCCAGTGCACGGCGCTGTATTGCTGCTCCAGCGCGGTCCGCAGCCACCAGGTGGCCGTGGCGCCGCGCCCGCGCAGGCGCCCGCTGGCGGCGGCCAGCAACACGCCCGCGCAGTAGCTCCACACCTGCGTGCGGCGGGGCAGCGCGGCCAGGGCCTGCACCGCCGGGGCCAGTGGCTGCAGTTGCGCGGCGAGGCCGTCGGTGGACGATAGCCACAGGCCGGGGACCAGCACCGCGTCCAGGTCCGCAGCGGCCAGTGCGGCGGTGGGCGTGAGCGAGGGTCCTTGCCAGGTGGGTACGGGCTGCAGGTCCGCGCCCACCCACAGCGTCTGCGCCACGGGCCGCTGCGCCCGCAGGCCGGCTGCGCGGGCCATGTCGGCGGCGGCGAACAAGCCGGCCGGCATGCAGCCGGGGTACAGCAGCAGGCCCAGGCGCAACGCTGTGGTCGGCGGCGGTGCGTGCCGACGGGGGGCCGATGGCACAAGGGACGCGGTCATGGGCAAAAAATGGGGTGGCTAGAAATGGCAAGAAATTGTCAGATCAGGCCATTCTCGCGCACGCCGTGGCATCCAACAATCGGGCATCGACCTATCCACCCACCGGCCTTGTTGGAGACCCCCGCCATGCACATCACCCATCTGCGCAATGCCACCGTCGTGCTGGAGTTCTCAAGCCAGGGCCGCCCCGTCGGCCTGCTGGTGGACCCGATGCTCGCGCCGCGCGGCACGCTGCCGGCGCTGCGCTACCTGGGCAAGGGGCGTGAGCGCAACCCCATCGTCGACCTGCCGCCGGGCACGGACGCCGCGCTGGAGCGCGTGACGCACGCCCTCATCACCCACTGCCAGCGCGGCCACTTCGACCACCTGGACAGTGCGGGCAAGCGCTTTCTGCGCGAACGGCAGATTCCGGTGATCTGCATGCCGCGCGATGCGGCCTACCTGGCGCAGCGGGGCCTGGTGGTGTTGCCGCTGTCAGGTCCGGAGCGCCAGCCGTTTGCCCTGGGCGGCCACGTCACGCCGGTGGCCTGCATGCACGGGCAGGGCTGGATCGCCCGCTTCATGGAGCACGGCCATGGCTACCTGCTGGAGCTGCCCGGCCAGCCCAGCGTGTACCTGGCGGGCGATACGCTGCTGACCCCCGCCGTGCGCGACTGCCTGGCGCGCCTGCGGCCGGACGTGGCCGTGCTGCCCGCAGGCGGCGCGCGCTTCGATGTGGGCGCGGAGATCCTCATGGACGCCGCCGACATGGCCGAGGCCGCCGCGCTGACCCCGGGCACGCTGGTGGTGAACCACCTGCAGGCGCTGGACCACTGCCCCACCACCCGCGATGCAGTGCGGGCGCTGGCGCAGCAGGGTGGCTGGGACCACCGCCTGTGGGTGCCCGAGGACGGAGAGCGCAGGCGCTTCCTCCCCACGGACACTGCTGTGTGCTATTAAAACAATAGCTGTTTGCGCTTGCTGATCCAGCGGCAGGGGCAGTTTTCGTTCAAAACGACACCTGCACGCCCGCCACCACCTGCCGCTGCGCGCCCGGGATGACGGTGAGCGCGCCCCACGACGCCGTGTAGTAGGTCTTGTTGAACAGGTTGTGCACGTCCAGCGTCAGGCGCGTGCGCTTGTCGATCTGCCAGTAGCCCGTGAGGCGTGCCGTGGTGTAGGCCGGCAGGCGGTAGGTGTCGGTCGCGGTGCCGGTGCGCTCGCCCACGTGCACCAGGCCGCCGCCCACGCCGTAGCGGCCGCCCCAGGGGGCCTGGTCTTCGCGGATGGCGAACAGGCCGGCGCTCACGCGGGGCACGTTCAGCAGGCGCTTGCCCAGCAGGGCGGCGTTGTTGTCGCGGGTCACCTCGGTGTCGGTGTAGGCCAGGTTGGCGGTCATGCGCCAGTGGGCGTTGATCTGCCCGGCCACATCCAGCTCCAGGCCGCGGCTTTGCACCTCCCCCGCGGCGATGCTGAAGTTGGCGTTGGTGGGGCTGCGCGTGAGCACGTTGGTCTTGCGGATGTCGAACAGCGCCACGCTCGCGTTCATCCGCTGGTCGGCCGACTGCCACTTGGCGCCCAGCTCCAGTGCCTGGCCCTTTTGCGGGTCGAACGCGCGGCCGCCTTCGTCGGTGCCCGCGTTGGGGCGGAACGAGCGCCCGGCCGAGGCGTAGACGGACGTGTTCGGATCGATCAGGTACGTGACGCCGATGCGCGGCGTGGCGGACGAATGGTCCTGCACTTGGCGCGTGGCGGCCAGGCGGTTTTCGCTGTCCTGGTGGAAGCGGTCGAAGCGCACGCCGGCCAGCAGCTTCCAGCGCTCGCTCAGGTCGATCTGGTCCTGCACGAACAGGCCCGTGGCGCGGGTGCGGTCCACCAGGTCGAAGCCTGGGGTCAGGTTGCCCACGGGCTGGTCGTACACGGGGTTGTAGATGTCGATGGCGAACGGCTGGCTGGCCAGGCTGGAGTAGCGGATGTCCTGCGCCGCGGTCAGGCGCCAGGTCTCCACGCCGGCCAGCACGGTGTGGGCGAGGCCGCCGGTGCGCAGCTTGCCCTCGACCTCGGCCTGCAGCGACGCGTCGCGCGCGGGCAGGCTGCGCCAGCTGTCGCGGCGCGTCAGGGTGCGGCCGTCCGCGGCCAGGGCGCCGGTCAGGTCCACGGCGGCGCCATACAGGTCCGTCTCGCGGTACGACGCGCCCACGCGCGTGCGCCAGCCCTGGCCCAGGTCGTGGTCCAGCGTCACCTGGTGCGTGTCGCCGTTCACGTGCAGGTTGGGGCGGCTGGGGTCGCCCAGGTAGCGGTCGGACGGCAGCGCGCCCACGTTGCCGCGCACCTGCACGATGCCGCGGTCCAGCGGCGTGCGGATGCGGATGAACTCCGCCTCGTAGTTCAGCACCGTGTTGGGCCCCAGGTTCCAGGTGATGGACGGGGCCACCACCAGCTTGCGGTTGTCCACCAGCGCGGTGCGGCTGGCGCCGTCTTCGGCCGCCACGTTCAGGCGGTAGGCCACGTCCTTGCCCAGCGGGCCGGTGGTGTCGAGCGTGGCACGCCGGTAGCCCTGGCCGCCCACCTGCAGGCCGGCCTTGTGGGCGGCGGTGAACTGCGGCTTCTTGGTGACGATGTTGAGCGTGCCCCCCGGCTCGCTGCTGCCGTACAGCGCGGCTGCCGGGCCCTTCAGGAATTCGATGCGTTCGACCGAGCTCACGTCGCGCTGCGGGCCGTAGCCCCGGTTGGACGCAAAGCCGTTGAGCAGCTGGCCGCCGTCGGTGTTGCTGAAGCCGCGGATCGCGTAGTTGTCCCACGTGCCGCCGAAGTCGTTCAGCCGGGTGATGCCGCTCACGTAGTCCACCGTATCGGCCAGGCGCGTCGCGCCCAGGTCCTCCATCAGCTGCTGGGGCACCACGCGCACGGACTGCGGGGTTTCGATCAGCGGGGTGTCGGTGCGCGTGGCGCCGGTGTTGCGCTGGGCGCCCTGGTAGCCGGTGGCGGCACTGCTGTCGCGCACCTGCACTTCCGACAGCGCGGGGCTTGTGGCGGTACCGGTGTCGGGGGCGGGGGCGGGCGCAGTCTGGGCCAGCGCGGCGGCGGCCGCAGACAGGGCGCACAGCGCCAGGGCGGCGCGCGCGACGGCAGTCGTCCGTGCGGGCCGGTGGGTCAAGGAATGCATGGTCACAACGAAGAATGGAAAGGCGAAGACCGCGGCTGCGCTGGTGGGGCAGCCCGCCAGCTCCCGTGCGAGCGCGGTGTGGGCGGGGCAGTGGGTGAGGGCTTGGCGGGTGTGCGGGAAAAGGGGCGCCATCATAGCCTCAAATGCAACTAATTCGCATTCTCTTTTATCTTTGGGTTTGACCGGCGGGTGTCCTGCGCAGAGCACGCTGAGCGACGTGCCCGCCACCCGGCTTGGCGGCACTGTCCCAAGGCCGCAACGCCCGGGGCGCACGCCTTCAGCGCTGCGTTGGCGCGGCGGCGGTCTTCATCAGGGCCACGAAGCGCGCGGCGCCCAGGCCCTGGGGCCGCTCCTTGGACCACACCACGTCCACCCACAGGGCGGTGCCGTTGCTCAGGTTCTCGAACGGCATCTCCACCAGCGTGCCCGCCGCGATGCGGGGCTGTACCAGCGCGCGCGGCTGCCAGCCCCAGCCCAGGCCGGCCTCGATGAGCCCGAGGGCCGCCAGGTGGTTGTCGGTGCGCCAGTGGTGGCGCGCGAAGACGAAGCGCGGATCGGTCTGGGCCAGGTCGCGGCTGGCCACCACGATCTGGCGCGTGGTGGTCAGGTGCTCCTCGCGCAGCATGGCGCTGCCGGGTGGCTCGCCCCGGGCCTGAGCGGCGGCGCGCGCCGCCGCCAGAACGGGGTGGTCGGGGGCCATTACCGCGACCAGCGTCTCGGTGCCAACCTCCTGGAAGCCCTCGCGCCCATCGATGCTGGGGCGCTCAAACACCAGCGCCAACTGCGCCCGGCCGGCATGCACCAGCGCCAGCGCGTCCACCTGCGGCGCGGCCAGCACCTCGACCTGCAGCAGCGGGTATTCCTGCGCCAGTGCGGCCAGCGGCCCCGTCCAGCGCGCGGCCAGCAGTTCGGGGGCGATGGCCAAGGTCAGGCGCTCCTCCAGCCCCTGGGTGAGTGCCAGCGCCTGGGCGTTGAGCTGCTGCAACTGCCCCGCCAGCAGACGCGCCTGAGGCTCCAGGGCCCGCGCGGCGGCGGTGGGGCGGGGCTCCCGGCCGCTGCGGTCGAACAGCTGCACGTCGAGTTCGGCCTCCAGGTGCGCAATGGTCATGCTGACCGCCGACGGCACGCGCGCCAGCGCCCGCGCGGCGGCGGAGAACGAGCCGTGGTCCAGGGCGGCCAGGAACACCTGCACGCTGTCGGAGGAGAAAGCCATGCGGCTCAATCTATCAGAAAATCTGAAACAAGCTGACTTTATGTATCAGTGCGGCGCACATACAGTAGCGCCATGACTTCCAGCACCCCGCACCTTCAGGCCACGCCATCCACCCCCGCCAGCACCGGGCTGCAGGGCATCAAGCGCCGTGTGATCTACGTCACTCTGTACGAGCTCATCGCCATCGCGGCCGCCACGCTGGGGCTGGCGCTGCTCACGGGCCAGGGCGCGGGCCATTCCAGCGTGGTGGCGGTGGCGGCGTCGGCGATCGCCATCGTGTGGAACATCGTCTTCAACTGGGCCTTCGAGCGCTGGGAATCGCGCCAGGCCGTGCGCGGGCGCAGCGTGGGCCGCCGGGTGGCGCATGCCATCGGCTTCGAGGGCGGGCTGGTGTTCACGCTGGTGCCGCTGTTCGCCTGGTGGTTCGGCGTGAGCCTGTGGACCGCCTTCGTCATGGACCTGGGGCTGATCGTGTTCTTCCTGTGCTACACGTTCGTCTTCAACTGGGGATTCGACCGCATCTTCGGCCTGCCGGCGTCGGCCCAGGCGGCCTGAGCGCGCTTTGCGCTCTTCGGGCCCATCGCACGGGCCCCGCGGCGCTCAGATGCGCTTGAGCCCGAGCGCGTTCAACTCGGCCTCGCTCAGGCGCGACAGCACATCGCTGCGCAGCTTGTCCAGCTGGGCGCGGTGGCTGAAGTCCAGGTCCACACCGTGCACCGGCAGGTTGCCGTCACCCCCCAGCGCATAGGCTTCGCCCGTGGTCTCGTTGAGCACCAGCCACATTCTGCGCACCTGGCCCCGCTGGCCGCCCGAGGTCTGCTGGGCGACGTAGCCGTCCGCATCGGCACGGCGCGTGAAGACGGCCTTGAGGATGTCGTCCCCGAGCAGCGATATCCACACACCCCAGCCCTCACGGAGCGATGCATCGAAGCGCTGGCCCGGCAGTTGGGTCGCGGCGTAATAGGCGGTGTCTACGGGGTGTTTCATCAGCGCAAGGAAATGGAAGCAGCGGGAGCCACCGCATCTTAGCGGTGGGCAGGCGGCACATCACGGGCTTTTGTGCCAGCCCCGCGGATTCAGCCCTGGCGGCTGGCGCCCGTAAAATCAGGGCTTCCCCAAAGAGCGTCGCAGCGGGCCCCCACGCCCGCAAGGTCGGTCATCCCTGGATGCGATGACGCTCGGTGGCCCCCACGAACCGATTGCACGAGTGAGCCTGATGTCCGCTGTCCCCGTTCCTCCCATGAAGCTGTCCGGCCTGGAGCCGGTAACCATCGGCGAGGGCACGCTGTTCGTCAACATCGGCGAGCGCACCAACGTCACCGGCTCCAAGGCCTTCGCCCGCATGATCCTGAACGGCCAGTACGAAGAGGCCCTGGCCGTGGCCCGCCAGCAGGTGGAAAACGGCGCCCAGGTGATCGACGTGAACATGGACGAGGCCATGCTCGACAGCAAGGCCGCCATGGTGCGCTTCCTGCAGCTCATCGCCTCCGAGCCCGACATCGCGCGGGTGCCCATCATGGTCGACAGCTCCAAGTGGGACGTGATCGAGGCCGGCCTGCGCTGCATCCAGGGCAAGGGCATCGTCAACTCCATCAGCATGAAAGAGGGCATCGACAAGTTCAAGCACGAGGCGCGCCTGGTCAAGCGCTACGGCGCGGCCGCCGTGGTCATGGCCTTCGACGAGAAAGGCCAGGCCGACACCTTCGAGCGCAAGATCGAGATCTGCGAGCGCGCCTACCGCGTGCTGGTCGACGAGGTGGACTTTCCGCCCGAGGACATCATCTTCGACCCCAACATCTTCGCGGTGGCCACCGGCATCGAGGAGCACAACAACTACGCGGTCGACTTCATCGAGGCCGTGCGCTGGATCAAGCAGCACCTGCCCGGCGCCAAGGTCTCGGGCGGCGTGTCGAACGTGTCCTTCAGCTTCCGCGGCAACGACCCGGTGCGCGAAGCCATCCACACCGTGTTCCTTTACCACGCGATCCAGGCGGGCATGGACATGGGCATCGTCAACGCCGGCATGGTCGGCGTCTACGACGACCTGGAACCCACGCTGCGCGAGCGCGTGGAGGACGTGGTGCTCAACCGCCGCCCCGATGCGGGCGAGCGCCTGGTCGAGGTGGCCGAGACCGCCAAGAGCGGCGCCAAGGACGAGAGCAAGAAGCTCGAATGGCGCGGCACGCCCGACGCCCCCAAGACCGTGGGCGAGCGCCTGTCGCACGCGCTGGTGCATGGCATCACCGACTTCATCGTCGAAGACACCGAAGAGGCCTACCAGGCCATCGTCGCCAAGGGCGGGCGTCCGCTGCACGTGATCGAAGGCCCGCTCATGGACGGCATGAACGTGGTGGGCGACCTGTTCGGCGCGGGCAAGATGTTCCTGCCCCAGGTGGTCAAGAGCGCGCGCGTGATGAAGTCCGCCGTGGCCCACCTGATCCCCTACATCGAGGAAGAAAAGCGCCAGGACGAGCTGGCCGGCCGCGACGTGCGCAGCAAGGGCAAGATCATCATCGCCACCGTCAAGGGCGACGTGCACGACATCGGCAAGAACATCGTCACCGTCGTTCTGCAGTGCAACAACTTCGAGGTGGTGAACATGGGCGTGATGGTGCCCTGCCACGAGATCCTGGCGCGTGCCAAGGTGGAGGGGGCCGACATCGTGGGCCTGTCGGGCTTGATCACGCCCAGCCTGGAAGAAATGCAGTACGTGGCCGGCGAGATGCAGAAGGACGACCACTTCCGCATCAAGAAGATCCCGCTGCTCATCGGCGGCGCCACCACCAGCCGCGTGCACACCGCCGTCAAGATCGCCCCGCACTACGAAGGCCCCGTGGTCTACGTGCCCGACGCGTCCCGCAGCGTGAGCGTGGCCCAGAGCCTGCTGGGTGACGGCGTGCAGACCTATGTCGACGAACTCAACGCCGACTACGACAAGGTGCGCACCCAGCACGCCAACAAGAAGCAGACCCCGCTGTGGTCGCTGGCCAAGATCCGCGCCAACAAGACGCCCGTGGACTGGGCAGCCTGCCAACCCACCGTGCCGCGCGCGCTGGGCCGCCGCGTGTTCAAGAACTTCGACCTGGCCGAGCTGGCGCGCTACATCGACTGGGGCCCGTTCTTCCAGACCTGGGACCTGGCCGGGCCGTACCCCGCCATCCTGACCGACGAGGTCGTGGGCGTGGAGGCCACGCGCGTGTTCGCCGACGCGCAGGCCATGCTGAAAAAGATCATCGAAGGCCGCTGGCTCACCGCCAACGGCGTGATGGGCCTGTACCCCGCCAACAGCGTGAACGACGACGACATCGAGTTCTACACCGACGAGACGCGCACCGAGGTGGCCATGACCTGGTACGGCATGCGCCAGCAGGCCGAGAAGCACACCATCGACGGCGTGACGCGCCCCAGCCGCTGCCTGGCCGACTTCGTCGCGCCCAAGAGCAGCGGCATCGCCGACTACGCCGGCCTGTTCGCGGTGACGGCGGGCCTCGGAATCGAGAAGAAGGAAAAGGCCTTCATCGACGCGCTGGACGACTACTCGGCCATCATGTTCAAGAGCCTGGCCGACCGCCTGGCCGAGGCCTTTGCCGAAGCCCTTCACCACCGCGTGCGCACCGACCTGTGGGGCTATGCGGCTGGCGAGCACCTGTCCAACGACGACATGATCGCCGAGAAGTACACCGGCATCCGCCCCGCCCCCGGCTACCCCGCCTGCCCCGACCACAGCGCCAAGACGGAGTTGTTCCGCGTGCTGCAGTGCGACGAGGTCGGCATGACCCTGACCGAGAGTCTGGCCATGATGCCTGCCGCCAGCGTGAGCGGGTTCTACCTGGGCCACCCCGAGAGCGTGTACTTCAACGTCGGCAAGATCGGCGAGGACCAGCTGCACGACATGGCCCAGCGCCGGGGCATGGACGAGGCCGTGCTGGCGCGGTTGCTGGCGCCCAATTTGTAGTGCGGGCGCAGTGCCGATGCCCATGAAGAAATCGCTCGTGAAAAAGTCCTGCCTGGCCGCGGCCCTGCTGGGCGCAGCCTGTGCCGCAGCGCTGGCCGCCGACTGGGCATTCGCCTTCAGGCCGGTGACCGCGCAGATGGCGATCTACTCTGGTGGTTTGGGCGACCCTGCTGCGCCCACTGCGCAGGATGCCAAGGTGTCCTTCCACGTGCAGGGCAAGGCGGCCCGGGACCTTTTCGACCGTCTGGGCCCGGACGTGAAAGATGAGTGCACGACCGACCCCAAAGTCCGCGTCCGCGTGAAAGAGCGGCTGCAGTGCATCCAGTACTCGAAGTCGGACACCAGCTGCTATTTCGGGTTCGATCTGAAAGACGGCAAAAGCATCGGCGGCAGCATCTGCTGATGTGGCTGATGTGGCTGATGTGGCTGGGCTGAGGGTTCCAGCATCGCGCTTGTTTGCCCTGTGCCAGGTGGGCGCCCCGGGCGGAGCGCCATCAGGCCTGTAGCGCAGGTTTATGCGACCGGTGTGGCCCCAGCGGCCGGCGCCGCTGTTCCCTCGACGCTCGCGGCCATCTCCAGCTGCATCATGATCATGTTGACCAGCGTGTGCACCGTGGGGCGGCCGGTCTCGATGATGAAGTGTGCGGTCTCGCGGTACAGGCCGTCGCGCTGGGCGTAGAGCTCGCGCAGCTTGTCCATGGGGTTGCCGCCCTGCAGCAGGGGGCGCGTGCGGTCGTGCTTCACGCGCTTGTAGATCTCTTCGGCCGAGGCGCGCAGGTAGATCACCGAGCCGAACTCGCGCAGTACCCCGCGGTTCCCGGCACGCAGCACGGCGCCGCCGCCGGTGGACAGCACCATGCCGCCGCTGCCGCGGCACACCTCGGCCAGTACCTCGGACTCCAGGTCACGAAAGCGTGACTCGCCTTCCGCCTCGAAAAAGCTGCGGATGGTGGTACCGATGGTCTGCTCCAGCCGGTGGTCCAGGTCGATGAACGGCACGCCGGCGCGGTGGGCCAGCTGACGGCCGACGGTGGATTTGCCCGAGCCGGGCATGCCGACCAGTGCACAGCGAATCTGCATAAATGTCCTGTTGTGATGCTGTACCAACTGGGCGCAGAGTGTAAGGGGGCGGCGCCAGCGCACCCCGGGGCGCAGTCCCCGGCCTGTCCGGCTCAGAGCGCGGCGTAGACCAGCGCAGGGAACAGCGTGCACAGATAGCGCAGCTGTCCGGGTGCCTGCGTGAGCAGGATGGCGAACAAATCCTCGGCCGGGTCCACGAAAAAGCAGGTTCCGCCCAGGCCGCTCCAGCTGTAGCTGCCGGCCGACCCGGGGCTGCTGCCCAGGCCGGTGGCGCTGCGCACGGCCACACCCAGGCCGAAGCCGTGGCCCGGCGGCAGGAGGTCGCCCACCACCGGGATGCCGCCCAGGTGGTCGGCGGTCATGAAGTCCACCGTGGCGCGGCTGGCGAGGCGGACGGGGCCGTCTGCGGCCTGCAAGGTTCCACGGCCCAGCATCAGCGCCAGAAACCGGGCGTAGTCGGCCGCGGTGGACACGAGGCCGCCACCTGCGGACTCGAACGCGGGCGGGGCGGACACGTCGTTGAGCGCCAACGCTGCGGCGCCGGTTTGCGGGTCGATCGCGAACGGCTCGGCCAGATCGGCCAGCCGGTGGGCCGGCACCGCAAAGCCCGTGTCCCGCATGCCCAGCGGGCCCAGCACGCGCTCCTGCAGGATGGCGGAGAGCGGCGCGCCTTCGACCGCCTCCAGCACGGCGCCCAGCACGTCGGTGGCGCGGCTGTACTCCCAGGCGCTGCCCGGCGGGTGCACCAGCGGCAACGGGCCCAGGGCCGCCACCTGCGCGGCGTTGGTCAGGCGGCGCGACCCGATGCGCGCCGCGCGGTAGGCATCGGCCACGGTGCCGGGCTCCCAGGCGTAGCTCAGGCCCGCCGTGTGGCGCAGCAGGTCGTGCACGGTGGCTTCGCGCGCTGGCGGGTTGCTGGTGCCGGTGGCCTCGTCGTACACGCGTTGGCCGGCAAACGCCGGCAGGTAGTGCGACACGGGCAGCGACAGCAGCAGCCGGCCTTCTTCCATCAACATCAGCGTCACCAGGGAGGCGATCGGCTTGGTCATCGAATAGATGCGGAACATGGCATCGGCCGCCATCGGGGGCGCGCCGCTGCCCGGGCGCAGCGCGCCCACGGCCTCGTGCAGCACGGTATGGCCGCGGTGGTGGACGAGCGCCACGGCGCCGGGCAGCAGGCCCTGGTCGACATGGCGCTGCAGCGCCTCACGCAGGCGGGGCAGGGCAAGGGGGTTCATGGGCGATCTCCAGGTGGGCATGGCGTGGCATGGCACGCCATGCCCACCGAGTATGCGCACCCAGGGCGATGGCGCGGTCGCCTGCGCAACAGCTGCAGGGCCCGCGGTGTCGGACCGAACCTACCTGCATTGCAGCGAATCGCGGCTGGATGCAGGTGCCGTGCCGCGCTAGGCTTGCGGCATGACCGTCTCCAGCCTCCAGCGCCGCGCCCTGCGCCTTGTCGATCCCTTGTGGAAAATGGTGCAACCGTTCTGGCGCGCCATCAATTTGTGGCTGGACGCCGACGGGCTGCGCATGAGCGCGGCGATGTCCTTCTACGGCATGCTGAGCCTGGCCCCGTTGCTGCTGCTGCTGGTGGGCGTGCTGGGCTGGTGGATGGACCGCAGCTACCTGGAGACCAACCTCATATCCCAGGTGCAGGCCGTCATGGGCCAGCAGGTGGCCGAGGTGATTCGGCAGGCCCTGGCCAGTGCCAAGGAGCCGTCGGAAGGGCGGCTTGCATCCCTGGTGGGTTTTGTGGTGCTGGTGTCTGGCGCTACGGGGGTGTTCGTGGAGCTGCAGTCGGCACTGGAGCACCTGTGGCGCAGCGAAGCGCCGACGCAGCAGCGCGCCGCCTGGTGGCGCATGGCGTCGCTGCGGCTGCGGGGCCTGGCGTATGTGCTGGCCCTGGGCTTTTTGCTGTTGGTGTCGCTGGTCCTGTCCACGCTGATCAACCTGTTTGCGGGCTGGGCGGGCTCGCACCTGTCGTCCGCACCCGTGGCGCCGGCCATGCAGATACTCAACGAGGTGGTGGCCTTCGGCTTTGCGGTGCTGTTGTTCATGGGACTGATGCGCATTGGCGGCGGTGCCCGTCCGTCTTCGCGCTGCATCCTCGCGGGGGCCGTGGTGGGCGCGACGCTGTTCACCGTGGGCAAGCAACTGCTGGCGTGGTACCTGTCCACGGCTGCGGTGGTGTCGGCCTATGGGGCGGCGGGGTCGCTGGTGGTGCTGCTCATGTGGATCTACTTTTCGTCGGCAGTGCTGTTGTTCTCGGCCAGCTGTGCGCGCGCATTCCAGGAGCTGCATGGCACGCCGGCAGAGCCTGCCGCAGCGCCTGAAGGGGCGGTCACCGCGCGGTGAGGTGCGCCAGGCGCAACGTAGCTCGCTGCTCGCGAGCCCGCCTTGCACCCATCTGCCGGTAAACAGCTTCTTACGTCCTTTACAGGGGCTATGTCCGGTTTTCAGGCACCCGCAGGTACTCTGCAGCCACTCTTCCAGCGTTGTGTTGGTACCGCTGGATCTTTCGGAGAAAAATCATGAGCTTTATCGTTTCGTCATCGTCCCATCCTTTGTCCGCCACATCGCACGCAGGCGTTGCCGGTGCGGCCTCGGGCCACTCGCTCAAATGGCTGTGGGCTGCCATCGGGGTGCTGGGGGTGAGCGTGGTGGCCTTGGGCACCACCTTGGTGGTGCAGAACGCCGGCAAATCGGCTGCAGAGGCGCCTCGCGCCGCCATGGCAGCCCTGGCGCAGCCGGCGACCGGCACGCCCCCAGTCGATGGGCCTGCGCAAAACAAGCCCCTGCCGCAAGCTGGTCAAAGAAGTATTGCTACAAATAATGTAGCTAACCAGGCGCCCGGCTATTCGCAAGGTTCGTCTTACCAAGGCGGGTCTTACCAAGGTGGATCTTCGCAGGGCGGCTATGTGCCGCCCCAGCCTGCCATGCGCACCGCAGCGCCAGCACCCGTATGCGCATCCTGCGGCCGGGTCGAGTCGGTGCAGGCGGTGCAGCAGGCGGCGCCTGCCACGGGCGTGGGCGCCGTGGCCGGTGGCGTGCTGGGTGCCGTGGTGGGCAATCAGGTGGGCAAGGGGTCGGGCCGTACTGCGGCCACGGTGCTGGGTGCCGTGGGCGGCGGCTATGTGGGACACAAGGTCGAAGAGCGCACGCGCACGCAGACGGTCTACCAGATCGCCGTGCGCATGGAAGACGGTTCGGTGCGACGCTTCACCCGCGCGCAGCCTCCGGCCGTGGGCACACCGGTCGTTCTGCAGGGCAAGGGCTTCCGCGTGGATGACGGCACGGCCTCGCGCGCCGCAGAGTCCTATCCGCGCGCCCAGCCAGGCGCTGTGCGCGTGGCCGATACGTATTGAGCCAGCCCTGAACCCCAATGCAAAAGCCCGCAACTGCGGGCTTTTTTGCTGGGCGGAGGCGCAGTGAGTGGCTGCGGCTACAGCACCACCGGGATTTCCGTCGCAGGCGGCGTGTTGCGGCTGCGGCCGCAGCGCACCAGGCCGTCGATCATCACCATGCCGATGCCCGGGATGTCGCCCAGCTGCACGCTCTCCAGCAGCGTGGCGCCGGCCGTGTGCTGCGCGCGGTCCATGAACACGAAGTCCGCCGCGCGGCCCGGCTCGATCAGCCCGCAGTTCAGGTTGCGGATGCGCGCCGTGTTGCCTGTGGCAAAGCAGAACACCAACTCGGCGGGGATGTCGGCAAAGCTCGATATCAAGGCGATCATGCGCAGCATGCCCAGCGGCTGCACGCCCGAGCCGGCCGGGCCGTCGGTGCCCAGAATCACGCGGTGCGGGCACTTCAGTTCGATGGCCGCGCGCGCGGCCTGGATGGCGATCTTCTCGTTGCCGTTGTGCACCAGCTCGATCGCGCGCGACGACTTCTCGCACAGCTCGCACACATGCTTCCAGGGCAGCGAGGTGTGGCCGCCGTTGATGTGGCCGATCACATCGGCATCGGCCTCCAGCACCACGTCCTTGTCGATGAGGCCCGAGCCCGGAATGGACGGGCCGCCCGTGTGGATGGTGCTCTGGATGCCGTGCTTGCGCGCCCACGCCACCATCTGCTGGGCCTCGTAGCCCGCCTTCACGGAGCCCAGGCCCACTTCGCCCAGCAGCGTCACGCCCGCGTCGGCCAGGTCCTTGAAGTCCTGCTCGGTCATGCCCTTTTCGATGACCGGGGCACCCGCGATCACCTTCACGCCGCCAGGGCGGAAGTTGTCGAACGAGCGCTGCGCGGTGATGGCCAGCGCCTTCAGGCCCACGATGTCCTTGGGGCGGCCGGGCAGGTGGACCTCGCCGGCCGAGACCATGGTGGTCACGCCGCCGTTCATGGTGGAGTCGATCCAGCCGATCTGGTTTTGCCGCGGCGTCCAGTCGCCAAAGACCGGGTGCACGTGGCTGTCGATCAGGCCGGGGGCCACGCAGGTCTGGCGCGCATCGATCACGGTCTGCGCGTGTTCGGTGTCGCAATCCTTTTCGCGGCCCACGGCCACGATGAGTCCGTCGCTGACGACGATGGTGTCGGCATCGAGGATGGGGCGGTCGAGGTCGCCCGACAACAAGAGACCGATGTTTTTGATGACGACCTTGCCCGACTTGCCGCCGGCTGCTGCTTCTGCCATGGATTCTCCTCGTGGGTGGGGGTTCGGGCCCGTTGCGGCCCTCGCTCAGAAAATCGTTGTGTCCGGTGCGTCCTGCGTTTGCAGTGCTGCTTGCGGAGGTGCGTGCCGAAGATCTTCGGACCTTCGGCCGTCACTTGCCCTTGGGCAGGCTGGGGCCCGGCGCCACGGTGCGCAGCACGCTGTCGATGACGAAGCACTCCCAGTGCGCCAGCGCATCGGGCGTCTCCAGGTCTTCACCCAGAAAGGCCGACAGCGTGTGGCGGTTGGACATGTAGAAGTAGCCCGTGGCGGCGATCAGCAGGTACACGTCGCGCGCCGACACGTCCTTGCGGAACAGCCCTTGCGCTTGGCCGCTCTCCAGCACGCGGCGGATGACCTCGATGGCGGGCGACGAGTATTCGCGGGCCCGCATGGACTTGGAGATGTGCTTGCCCTTGTGCAGGTTTTCCGTGTTGAGCAGCGTGATGAACTCGGGGTTCTTGCGGTAGTAGCCCACCACGAAGCGGATCACCGCCTGCAGCGCCTCGACCGGCTTGGCGGTGTCCAGGTCGAGCTTGGACTCCGCATCGTTCATGCGCCGGTAGGTTTCCTCCAGCACCTCGATGAACAGGCCTTCCTTGCTGCCGAAGTAGTAGTAGATCATCCGGTCGAAGGACTTGGCCGCCTTGGAGATCTTCTCCACGCTGCCGCCTTCGTAGCCGTAGCGCGCGAACACCTTGGTCGCCGCTTTCAGGATGTTGTCGCGCGTGGTCTGTGCGGCCTGCTCGCGCACCCCCGTCTTGCGCACGGTGGGAGATCGGCTGGACGCTGTCCGGGTCTTGGGGGGAGTGGCAGACATGGCGGGTCCTGGTGGGTGGGGCCGGCAGCGGCACCTGTTCGACAGGCGCCCGGTGCCGGCCGGGAGATCACTGCTCTGCGAACGCGCGTTCGATCACGAAGTCGCCCGGCTTCGTGGTGTTGCCTTCCTTGAAGCCGCGCTCTTCCATCATGTGCTTGAGGTCGCGCAGCATCTCGGGGCTGCCGCAGATCATCACGCGGTCTTCCAGCGGGTTGAGCGCCGGCAGGCCCAGGTCGCGGGCGAGCTGGCCGTTCTCGATCACGGTCGTCACGCGGCCCTGGTGCTTGAACGCCTCGCGCGTCACGGTGGGGTAGTACTTGAGCTGCTTGCTCACGATCTCGCCCAGGAACTCGTGCTGGGGCAGCTCTTGGGTGATGTAGTCGTGGTAGGCCAGCTCCTTGACCTCGCGCACGCCGTGCACCAGGATGACTTCCTCGAACTTCTCATACGTCTCGGGGTCGCGCATCAGGCTCAGGAACGGCGCCACGCCGGTGCCGGTGGACAGCATGTACAGGCGCTTGGCGGGCAGCAGGTAGTCGATGAGCAGCGTGCCGGTGGGCTTCTTGCCCACCACGATGGTGTCGCCCACCTGGATGTGCTGCAGGCGCGAGGTCAGCGGGCCGTCGGGCACCTTGATCGACAGGAACTCCAGGTGCTCTTCGTAGTTGGCGCTGGCGATGCTGTAGGCGCGCAGCAGGGGTTTGCCGTTCTCGCCACGCAGGCCGATCATCGTGAAATGGCCGTTGGAAAAGCGCAGGGCCGTGTCCCGCGTGGTGGTGAAGGAGAAAAGGCGGTCCGTCCAGTGGTGGACGGAGAGGACGCGTTCTTCGAGAAAGGCGCTCATGGTGCTTGGTCGGAAAAGTTGAAAGTACAGAAGAAAACTGGCTGAAGTCCGCGCTGGCGGCGTGCTGGAGCGGGGCTCAGAACGCGATATCCAGGCCGGAAAGCTTGTGGCTCACAACCCTCCATTGTTCCGCATCTGGCAAAGCCGGTTTTCTTTTGGTGATTGTGGGCAGGCCCGGGGCCAGCTTTTTGTTGAATTCGAGGAAGATTTCCAGGCCCGGGGGCAGGTCGTCTTCGGCATAGATGGCGTTGGCGGGGCACTCGGGGATGCAGACCGCGCAGTCGATGCACTCGTCGGGGTCGATGACGAGGTATTCAGGCCCCTCCTTGAAGCAGTCGACCGGGCAGACATCGACACAGTCGGTGTACTTGCACCGAATACATGCATCCGTCACTACGTGCGTCATTTTGGGGCTCCTCGTGCACCGTTTCAGGGGGTGCGAAAACACCATTGCGGACCATCATCGATTGCGCTACATTCGCGATCAATGTAGCAATCACAACATTTAAGTTAAGTGAATGCTACACAAAATGCAATGCGCGTACAAGCATTTGAAAAGATGCAATGAATGGGCTCCACGATGACTGAACACACCAAGACCGACGGGCTTCCAGGCATGGATGCGCCAGAGCTGCCGCAGGTGCTGGAGCGCGCCCGGCCGCGCAACGAGCGCATGAACGCCGCCAAGGTGGAGTGCAACGCGTGCCCGGTGCTGTGCCAGATATCGGAAGGCCGCGCCGGCGCGTGCGACCGCTATGCCAACCACGCCGGCGTGCTGGTGCGCGTGGACCCGGTGGTGCTGCTGCGCAAGACGGTGGAGGCGGGCGAAGTTGCGCTGGTGCCCTTCGCAGGCCGCTCGTCCGCGGCGGATGCCGACGCGCCGGTGGACGCCGAAGGCGGCACCGCCGCCGATGCCGCCGCGCAGCCCGCCTGGAGCGGCGACCTGCTGCTGACAGAAGAAGTGTTCGTCACCGGCGTGGGCTCGTCCACCACCTACCCCGACTACAAGCCTGCGCCGTTCATCGTGGGCTCCAAGGTCGATGGCGTGGACATGGTCACCGTGGTCACCGAGGGCATCTTCAGCTACTGCAGCTTCAAGGTGAAGATCGACACCGACCGCTTCCTCGGCCCCGAGCAGGCCAACGTGCGCTGCAAGGGCGAGGTGGTGGGGCACGTCACCACGGCCGAATACGGCTCGCAGATGCTGTCGCTCGGCGGCGTGCACCACCTCACGGGCGGCAGCAAGAAGGAAGGGCGCATCGCCAACGAGATGATGCAGCTTCTGGGCAACAAGCAGGCGGTGGAACTCACCATCGACGGCGGCTCGCAGCTCGTGATCCAGGCCGGGCAGGCGCCCATCGTCAACGGCGTGGCCGAGCAGCGCATGCGCGTGGGCTGCGGCTCCGCGGCCATCGGCATCTTCGCGCGCCAGTTCTTCGGCCAGGCCGACGAGGTGGTGGTGGTGGACGACCACATCACCGGCGTGCTCACCGAGCACCAGGCCGGCCGCTGCCTGGACATGAAGTCCTCGGGCATCCAGATGCGCGGGCGCAAGTCCACCCCGGGCCGCTACTTCCAGGTGGCCAATCCCGGCACGGGCTGGGGCGGCACCGACATCGCCGACCCTCTGTCCATCATCGAAGGCTGGGACGCATCGGTCGCGTGGCCGGGCCTGCGCCTGCTCATGACCTCCACCACGGGCGAGCACGCCAGCTGGTACGTGTTGAACGAATCGCTGGTGCCGGTGGAGGCCGAGATGCCCGATGCGGTGCGCCGCATCGTGGAGCGTATCGGCGAGAACTGCGAGCCCTCGCTCACCTCGGTGCTCTTCCTGGGCGGCGCGGGCGGCAGCCTGCGCGCGGGCGTGACGGAAAACCCCGTGCTGCTCACGCGCTCCATCAAGAACGCGTTGGTCAACGTGACCTGCGGCGGCGCACCCGCCTATGTGTGGCCCGGCGGCGGCATCACCGTGATGGCCGATGTGCTGCGCATGCCCGACAACAGCTTCGGCACCGTGCCCACCCCCGCCATCGTGGCGCCCATCGAGTTCAGCATGCGCCGCACCGACTACGAGGCCCTGGGCGGCCATGCCGAGCAGATCCGCAGCCTGCGCGAGGTGCTGGAGCACGGCGCGTGGCACAACGACGGTGCGCCGCAGTCGCTGTCCTGGCAGGCGCTGCCCGCTGGCAACCCCTGGCCGCTGGGCCGCCCGCCCCTGCTGGGCTGAACGGCGCCTCGTTATGCACGCCTGCCGCAACTTTCTGCCCGACGGCCGCTGGCACTTCCAGCACGGACCCATCGACCTGGTCATCCAGGCCGAGGGTGAACGCAGCGCCGTGGCTGCCGCGCACGAGCGCGCCTGGCAGCGCTTCGAGGGGCTGCTGCAAGAGCTGGTGAACGAGCTGCCCGGCCTGCGCGCCCCGGTGGGTGAAGCCACCTCCTTGCAGGGTGTGGTCGCGCAGCGCATGTGGCAGGCCTGCCACCCGTACCGCAAGGGCTTCATCACCCCCATGGCCGCCGTGGCCGGGGCGGTGGCGCAAGAGATCCTCGCGTGTTTCGCGCAGGACGGCATTGCCCGCGCCTGGGTCAACAACGGTGGCGACATCGCGCTGCACCTCGCCCCGGGCCAGTCGGCCTCGGTGGGGGTGTATGCGGACATCGCCAGGCTCGATGCCGCCCAGCTGCGCCACGGGCTGCTGCTGGACGGCCAGTTGCGCATCGACAGCACCATGCCGGTGCGCGGCGTGGCCACCAGCGGTTGGCGCGGGCGCAGCCAGTCGCTGGGCATCGCCGACAGCGTCACGGTGCTCGCGCGCACCGCGGCCGAGGCCGACGCCGCCGCCACCGTGGTGGCCAACGCCGTGAACGTGCTGGACGAGCGCATCACCCGCATGCCCGCCTGGCTGGTGCGCGACGACAGCGACCTCGGCGCCATTCCCGTCACGGTGGATGTCCCGCCGCTGCCGCGCGCACAGGTGCTGCGCGCGCTGCACCAAGGGCTGGAAAAGGCGCAAGAATTGCAGTCCCGCGGGCTGATCTGGTGCGCGCTGCTCGTGTGCCAGGGCGAGTTCGCGGCCACCCGCATGCCCGAGGCAGCGCTGGCGGGGCTGCCCGCACGCACCGAAGGCCCGGCAGGCGCGGCAGGCGCGGTGAGCGCGGTGCACGAAGAAGTTGGTTCAGTATTTGCTTAACGAATTCACAAGCCCACAGGCCATCCCATGATCCAGATACGACGCGTTTTCACCCACCTCGAGGACATCCGGCACGAGTTCGGTCCCGTGGCCGATGTGCCGCTGCTGCGGGGTGCCATCGGCGCGGTGCTGACCAACCCCTACGCCGGCCGCTACGAGGCCGACATCCTGCCCATGATGGAGGCGCTGCAGGACGTGGGCCTGGACATGGCGCAGCGCCTGCTCAAGGCCATGGGCGTGCCCGCCGAGCGCATCGAGACCTACGGCAAGGGCTCCATCGTCGGCGCGGCCGGCGAGCTGGAGCACGGCGCGCTGTGGCATGTGCCGGGCGGCTACGCCATGCGCGAACTGCTGGGCTGGAAGGGCGACCGCAACGCCTACGCCAAGGGCCAGGCCGAAGAGAAGACGGGGCAGCCCGCCAACGCGCTGTCCATCGTGCCTTCCACCAAGAAGGTGGGCGGCCCGGGTGCTGCGCTCGACGTGCCGCTCACGCACATCAACGCCAGCTACGTGCGCAGCCACTTCGATGCCATGGAGGTGCGCGTGCCCGGCGCGCCGCTGGCCGACGAGATCGTCTTCATCCTGGCCATGACCACCGGCCCGCGCGTGCATGCCCGCGTGGGCGGCCTCAAGGCGCAGGACATCAGCCAGTGGAACGGCCTGCGCTAGGGTCCCGCACCACAACCAGAACGCAACAGCACAAGAACCCAGGAGTACAAGACATGCCCGCCAAGATCCGGAAAATCATCGTGCAGACCGACGAAGTGCGTGTGGAGATGGGCCGCGACGTGCAGCCGCCCGTGCGCAAGGCCCTGGCCATGGCCGTCATCGAGAACCCGTTCGCCGGCCGCTACGCCGAGAGCCTCGATGAGCTCACGGCCATCGGCGAAGAGCTGGGCGCGCTGCTCGGCCAGCGCTGCGTGCAAGCGCTGGGCATCGAGCCCGGCCAGGCCCACAGCTACGGCAAGGCCGCCATCGTGGGCGAGGCCGGCGAGCTGGAACACGCCGCAGCCATCCTGCACCCCAAGCTCGGCGCGCCGCTGCGCGTGGCGGTCGAAAAGGGCGCCGCCCTCGTGCCGTCCAGCAAGAAGATCGGCGGCCTGGGCACCGCCATCGATGTGCCCCTGGGCCACAAGGATGCCGCCTACGTGCGCAGCCACTTCGACGCCATGGAGGCCCGCGTGGCCGATGCGCCCCGCGCCAACGAGATCGTGGTCGCCATCGTCGTCACCGACAGTGGCCGCCCGCTGCCCCGCATCGGTGGCCTGCAGGTCGCCGACATCCAGGGCGTGGACGGCCTGCGCTGAATGCGCCGTACCGCACTACCATCTCCCCCGTTCCCGACCATCTCCCACACCCACCCTACCTTTTCCAGGAGTGTTCCCATGACGATGCGACAAAACCTCATGCGTGCCACGGCCGCAGCCGCGCTGGCTATCACGCTGGCCCCTGTGCACGCACAGGATGTCATCAAGATTGGTGAGATCAACAGCTACAAGGCGCAGCCCGCTTTCCTGGAGCCCTACAAGAAGGGCATGGAGCTGGCGGTGGACGAGATCAACGCATCGGGCGGCCTGCTGGGCAAGAAGGTGCAGCTGGTGATCCGCGACGACAACGCCAACCCGGGCGATGCCGTGCGCGTGGCCGAAGAGCTGGTCTCGCGCGAGAAGGTGGACGTGCTCACCGGCTCCTTCCTGTCGCACATCGGCCTGGCGCTGACCGACTTCGCCAAGCAAAAGAAATTCTTCTTCCTGGCCAGCGAACCGCTGACCGACAAGATCGTCTGGCAAAACGGCAACCGCTACACCTACCGCCTGCGCGCATCCACCTACATGCAGGTGGCCATGATGGTGCCGGACGCGGTGGCCCTGAAGAAAAAGCGCTGGGCGCTGGTGTACCCCAACTACGAATACGGCCAGTCGGCCGTGGCCACGTTCAAGCAACTGCTCAAGGCCGCGCAGCCTGATGTCGAGTTCGTCGTGGAACAGGCGCCGCCGCTGGGCAAGGTCGATTCGGGCAGCGTGGTGCAGGCCCTGGCCGACGCCAAGCCCGATGCCATCTTCAACGTGCTGTTCGGTGCCGACCTGTCCAAGTTCGTGCGCGAAGGCAACACCCGCGGCCTGTTCAAGGACCGCGAGGTGGTCAGCCTGCTGACCGGCGAGCCCGAGTACATGGACCCGCTCAAGGACGAAGCCCCCAACGGCTGGATCGTCACCGGCTACCCCTGGTACGGCATCCAGACGCCTGAGCACAAGGCTTTCATGACGGCCTACCAGGGCAAGTTCAACGACTACCCGCGCCTGGGTTCGGTCGTGGGCTACAGCGCCATCAAGTCGCTGGGTGAAGGCATCAAGAAAGCCGGCTCCACCGACACCGAAAAGCTCATCGCCGCGTTCAAGGGCCTGCAGGTCACCACACCGTTCGGCCGCGCCACCTACCGCGCGGAAGACAACCAGTCCACCATGGGCAGCTACGTGGGCCGCACCAAGAACGAAGGCGGCAAGGGCGTGATGGTGGACTACCGCTATGTGGACGGCGCCAAGGTGCAGCCGACCAACGAAGAAGTCAAGAAGCTGCGCGCGGCAGACTGAGTGCGCGTTCAACAGGCGGCCCCGCGTGGGCGCCTGCGATCGCCATCTCCCTGCCTGTGTGATCTGTAAAAAGCTGCACACCCGTTCACGCTGAGCTTGTCGAAGCGCTGCGAAGGGCTTCGACAAACTCAGCCCGAACGGCTTGGGATGGCGCTGCGCGTTTGCCTCACCCACACCGCAGGCACCGACCTGCAGGGATGAACTTTGCCGTGACCCCGAAGGATCTGGAATGAGTTTTTCGAGTTTTATCGTTCAGCTGCTCAACGGACTGGCGGGCGCGTCCTCGCTGTTTCTGGTGGGCGCCGGGCTCTCGCTGATCTTCGGCGTCACGCGCATTGTGAACTTTGCGCACGGCTCGTTCTTCATGGTGGGCATCTACGTGGCCTATTCCATGGTCGCCAAGCTGGGCACGGGCCTCGCGTTCTGGCCTGCGCTGCTGCTGTCTGCCGTGGTGGTGGGGGCGCTCGGCGCGGTGGTCGAGGTGGTGCTGCTGCGCCGCATCTACAAGGCGCCCGAGCTCTTCCAGCTCCTGGCCACGTTCGCGCTGGTGCTGGTCATCAAGGATGCGGCGCTGTGGATCTGGGGCCCCGAAGAACTGCTCGGCCCGCGCGCGCCGGGCCTGTCGGGGTCGGTGGACATCCTGGGCCGCCAGTTCCCGTCGTACGACCTGTTCCTCATCGTCGTGGGCCCGGTGGTGCTGGGCCTGTTGTGGCTGCTGCTCACCCGCACCCGCTGGGGCACGCTGGTGCGCGCCGCCACGCAGGACCGCGAGATGGTCAGCGCCCTGGGCGTGAACCAGGCTTGGCTGTTCACGGCGGTGTTCGCGCTGGGTGCGCTGCTGGCGGGCCTGGGCGGCGCACTGCAGCTGCCGCGCGAGCCGGCCACGCTGGAGATGGACCTCAACACCATCGGCGCCGCCTTCGTGGTGGTGGTGGTGGGCGGCATGGGCTCCATCCCCGGTGCGTATGTGGCCGCGCTGCTCATCGCCGAGATCAAGGCGGTGTGCATCTGGCTCGGTGTGGTCGAAATCTTCGGCTACAGCGTCTCGTTCTCCAAGCTCACGCTGGTGGTCGAATTCCTCGTGATGGCCGTGGTGCTGGTGGTGCGCCCCTGGGGCCTGATGGGCCGCCCGCAGGCCGCCAGCCGCAACACCGGCCTGCCCGAGGCGCCGCTGCGTGCGCCGGACCGCTGGTTCAAGATCGGCGGCATGGCACTGCTGGCTGTGCTGGTGCTGCTGCCGATGCTCACGGCCGGCTCGCCCTACCTCACCGTGCTGTTCATCGACCTGTTGATCGCCGCGCTGTTCGCGGCCAGCCTGCACTTCATCATGGGGCCGGCGGGCATGCATTCGTTCGGCCATGCGGCGTACTTTGGCCTCGGGGCCTACGCGGCAGCGCTGCTGGTGCGCTCGGCCGGCATTCCGATGGAGCTGGCCCTGGTGGTGGCGCCGCTCGCGGCGGCCGCCGGTGCGCTGCTGTACGGCTGGTTCTGCGTGCGGTTGTCGGGCGTGTACCTGGCCATGCTCACGCTGGCCTTCGCGCAGATCACCTGGGCCATCTGCTACCAGTGGGACGGTTTCACCGGCGGCAGCAACGGCCTCACCGGCGTGTGGCCCGCGGCCTGGCTGTCGGACAAGCGCAACTACTACTACCTCACGCTCGCGCTGGTCGTGGGCGGCGTGCTGATGCTGCGGCGCATCCTGTACTCGCCGTTCGGCTACGCGCTGCGGGCGGGGCGCGACTCGGTGCTGCGCGCCGATGCCATCGGCATCGACGTCAAGCGCATGCAGTGGACGGCCTTCGTCATCGCCGGGCTGTTCGCGGGCCTGGGCGGCGCGCTGTTCGCGTTCTCCAAGGGCAGTATCTCGCCCGAGACGCTGCACGTGGGCCGCTCGGTCGACGGCCTGGTGATGGTGCTGCTCGGCGGCATCCAGACCCTGGCCGGCCCCGTGGTGGGCGCGGTCACCTTCACCTGGCTGCACGACACCGTGGCGCGCAACACCGACTACTGGCGCGCCATGCTGGGCGCCATCATCCTCATCCTGGTGCTGCTCTTCCCGCAGGGCATCGCAGGCGCCATCAAGCAGGTCTTCGACAACCGGCGCGAAGCCAAGAACATGAAGGAGGGCCAGGCATGAGCCTGCTCAAAGTCACGGGCCTGGGCAAGTCGTTCGGCGGCGTCAAGGCGGTGGATGGCATCCACTTCGAGCTGGCCGCGGGCGAGCTGCTGGCGCTCATCGGCCCCAACGGCGCCGGCAAGTCCACCACCTTCAACATGGTCAACGGCCAGCTGCCGGCCGACGTGGGCTCCATACAGCTCGACGGGCAGGAGCTGGTGGGCCGCAAGCCCCGCGACATCTGGCGCATGGGCGTGGGCCGCACCTTCCAGATCGCCGAGACCTTCGCCTCGCTCACCGTGGTGGAGAACGTGCAGATGGCGCTGATCTCCAGCGACAGCCGCCTGTTCTCGATGTGGCGCAAGGCCGCGGACCACAAGCGCGACGAGGCGCTGGCGCTGCTCGACCAGGTGGGCATGAAGTCCCAGGCCGACCGCCCCTGCAGCGTGCTGGCCTATGGCGACGTCAAGCGCGTGGAGCTGGCCATCGCCATGGCCAACAGCCCGAAGCTGTTGCTCATGGACGAGCCCACCGCCGGCATGGCGCCCAAGGAGCGCAACGAACTCATGGCGCTGACCAAGCAGCTCGTGATCGACCGCGGCATGGCAGTGCTGTTCACCGAGCACAGCATGGACGTGGTGTTCGCGTACGCCGACCGCATGATCGTGCTGGCGCGCGGGCGCCTCATCGCCGAAGGCAAGCCGCTGGAGCTGCGCGACCACCCCAAGGTGCAGGAGGTCTACTTCGGCACCGGCAAGACCTTCGAGAAGAAAACAGCAGCATCGGCCGCAGCGGCCCCGGCGGCGGAGACGGCATGACCATGACGAGCAGCGCAACGAACGAAGTTCTCCTGAAAGCCCAGGGCCTGCAGGCCTGGTACGGCGCCGCGCAGATCCTCTACGACGTCGACCTGGAAGTGCGCCGCGGCGAGGTCGTGGCGCTGATGGGCCGCAACGGCGCGGGCAAGTCCACCACGCTCAAGACGCTGATGGGCATGCTCGCCAAGCGCAAGGGCAGCATCCAGTTCATGGGCAAGGACCTGTCCAAAAGCGACCCGCACGACGCGGCCCGCCTGGGCCTGGGCTTCGTGCCCGAAGACCGCCGCGTGTTCACCGACCTCACGGTGATGGAGAACCTGGAGGTAGGCCGCCAGCCGGCCCGCCAGTGGCCCGACGGCACGGCCGCCCCGCTGTGGACGCCCGAGGCCTTGTTCAAGCTCTTCCCCAACCTGGGCGAGATGCCCCAGCGCCCGGGCGGGCGCATGAGCGGCGGCGAGCAGCAGATGCTGACCGTGGCCCGCACGCTCATGGGCAACCCGTACCTGGTGCTGCTCGACGAGCCCTCCGAGGGCGTGGCGCCCGTCATCGTGGAGCAGATGGCGCAGATGATCCTGGAGCTCAAGGGGCAGGGCGTGAGCATCCTGCTGTCCGAGCAGAACATGCATTTTGCCGAGCTGGTCTCCGACCGCGCCTATGTGCTGGAGAAGGGCCAGATCCGCTACCAGGCCACGATGGCCGAACTGGCGGCGAACGAGGAAGTCCGGCGGGCCTACCTCAGCGTGTGAAGCGAATCCCCGGCGGTGGCCCCACCGGGCCGCCGCCGATGTGTCAGTGCGTTCCCAACCGGAGTGTTCACCATGCCAACTGCACCGCGTCGTCGCCTTCTTCTCCAATCGGCCGCGTTCACCGTGGCCGGCGTCTGCCTTCCCACCGCGTGGGCGGCGGGCAAGATCAAACCCGGCGAGCGCGCAGCGCTCATCGTGGTGGATGTGCAGAACTGCTTCGTGCCGGGTGGAACCCTGCCGGTGGCCCAGGGCGACGAGGTGGTGCCGGTCATCAACCGCATCGCCACCGCCTTCGAGAACGTGGTGGTGACGCAGGACTGGCACACCCAGGGCCACGCCTCGTTTGCCAGCAGCCATGCGGGCAAGAAGCCGTTTGAAACCGCCAAGCTCAGCTACGGCCCGCAGGTGCTGTGGCCCGACCACTGCGTGCAGGGCACCGACGACGCAGCGCTGCACAAGGACCTCAAAGTGCCGCAGGCGCAGGTGATCTTGCGCAAGGGCTTCCACCAGCACGTGGACAGCTATTCGGCGTTCGAAGAGGCGGACCGCAAGACATCCACGGGCCTGGCGGGGTACCTGAAGCAGCGCGGCATCCGGGCGGTGTTCGTCACCGGCCTGGCCACCGACTTCTGCGTGGCCTGGACGGCGCTCGATGCCAGGCGCCTGGGCTTTGAGACGTACGTGGTCGAGGATGCCTGCCGCGCCATCGACCTCAACGGCTCGCTCGCCGCCGCGTGGAAGAACATGGCCGCCAAAGGCGTCAAGCGCATTCAGTCCAGCGACATCGACATCGCGTGACCGCCCGCAGCGCCGGCGCCGCGGCGCCAGGCGTTTGACGGATTCACAACACACCGCAGAAAGTGTTGCAAAGCCCCTCCAGTTAAAGGGAAGATTGCGCCTTTGATGTAAGGAGCGTTTCATGAAGTTTCGTGGGATGGAGGAAGGGCGCATCGACCGCCGGGTGGTGCTCACAAGCCTGGCCGCCGCTGCTCTGGCAGGGGCGGGGCCGGCCGCCGCCGAGACCGGAGTGACGGACTCCCGCATCAAGGTGGGGCAGTCGGCCGTGTTCACCGGGCCTGCCAAGGATTTCGGGGTGGACTACAAGGCCGGCATCGCGCTGGTCTTCGACAAGGTCAACAAGAGTGGCGGCGTGCAGGGCCGCACGCTGGAGCTGGTGTCGCACGACGACGCCTACGACCCCAAGAAGACGGCCGAGAACACCGCCAAGCTGATCGACGAGGACAAGGTCTTCGCGCTGATCGGCTACGTGGCCACGGGCAACCTCATCGCCGCGATGCCGCTGGCCGAGAAGGCGGGCGTGCCCATGTTCGCGCCGCTGGTGGGCACCACGTCGTTCCGCACCACGCACAACCGCTATCTGTTCCACGTGCGCGCCAGCTACGAGACCGAGCTGCGCAAGATCGTGGGCCACCTGGCCACGCTGGGCATCACCAACATCGCCGTCATCTACCAGAACAGCGCGTTCGGCAAGTCCAACCTCGACACCTGCCTGCAGATCGCGCAGGGCCTGAAGGTCAAGGTGGTCGAATCCGTGCCCATGGAGATCGCCGCCACCGACGCCAAGGCGCAGGTCGCCACGCTCACCAAGGCCCAGCCCGGCGCGGTGGTGATGATCATGGCCGGCAAGATGGTGGAGGTCTTCCTGCGCGACTACCGCGCGGCGGGTGCCGCGTCGCCGCTGTACACCATCTCGGTGGGCATCACCGATGCGCCGGGCTCGGCGCAGCGCCTGAACGGCGGCATCGAAGGCCTGGTCACGGCGAGCATCGTGCCGTCGCCGCAGGCCAGCCGCATGCCCATCGTGGTGGACTACCGCAAGGACCGCACCGACGCGGGCGAGAAGATCGACAGCTACACCATGCTCGAGGGCTACATCGCCGCGCGCGTGTTCGTGGAAGGCCTCAAGCGCGCGGGCCGCAACCTCACGCGCGACGGTTTCATCAAGGCGCTGGAAGACATGGGCACGACCAAGATCGGCGATTTTCCGCTGCAGTACGGCCCCACCAACCACAACGGCTCGAACTTCGTGGACCTGGAGATGTACACGCGCACCGGAGCGCTCAAGCGCTAAGGATATGGTGCAACCCCCTGTGGCGCTTCGCGCCTTCCCCCTTCTCTCGCATTGCTGCGCAATGCGGGAAGGGGGACGCCGCCAGCGGGGCGGGGCGGCCCTTCCGCGGCGGCCCCTGACTTGGGCTGCGTCAGTGTCGTACGTCGCTGACGCAGCAACCGTGTCTTTCGTCCGAAGTAAACAACCATCCAGCAAATGCAGTTAGTCGCTGTTGTCAACGGCCAGCCCTGCCCCCTGCCTGCGGCCACGTCCGGCAGCGCCACGCTGCTGCACGTGCTGCGCAACGACCTGGCGCTCAACGGCCCCAAGTACGGCTGTGGGCTGGGGCAGTGCGGGGCGTGCACGGTGCTGGTGGACGGCGTGGCCGCGCGGGCCTGCGTGATTCCGGCGCAGGGCGTGGCAGGGCGTGAGGTGACCACGCTGGAGGGCCTGCCCGGGCGCTGCGGCACTGCGGCGGGGCGCCACCCGGTGCAGCAGGCCTTCATCGACGAGCAGGCCGCGCAGTGCGGCTACTGCCTGAACGGCATGGTCATGATGGCCGTGGCGCTGCTGGAGCGAAACCCCCACCCCGACGAGGCCGCCATCCGCCGCGAGCTGTCGGCCAACCTGTGCCGCTGCGGCACGCATGTGGAGATCATCCGCGCCGTGCAGCGCGCGGCGGTGTTGATGCAGGAGGCCAGGGCATGAGCACGCCGCCCGCCAGCACTGCGCCGCTGCGCGCCCACACGCCCCTGACCCGCGCCGACTTCCACGCGGCCGACGGCGTGCTGCTGGTGGTGCGCAACCCGCCGCCCGCGCCGCCGCCGGTCAAGGGCCAGCCCGCGCTGGTGGCCGGCAACCCGGCCGAGGGCGTCGAAATACTGATCGCCGTGTGGGACGACGGCAGCGTGACCGCGCTCAACGGCCATGTGGACCTGGGCACCGGCATCCGCACGGCGCTGGCGCAGATCGTGGCCGAAGAGCTGGACGTGGACCTGGCCCGGGTGAACATGGTGTTGGGCGACACCACGCGCGCGCCCAACCAGGGCGCCACCATCGCAAGTGCCTCCATCCAGATCCACGCCAAGCCGCTGCGCCTTGCCGCAGCGCAGGCGCGCCACTGGCTGGTGGCCCGCGCCGCAGAGCGCCTGAACGTGCCGGCGGACGCGCTGCAGGTGTCGGGCGGCGTGGTGCAGTTGGCGGCCGACCCCGCGCAGCAGTTGCGCTACGGCGACCTGCTGGCGGGCCAGCACACGGTGCTGGAGCTGTCCGACGCCACGCCCACCAAACCCACGGCCGACTACCGCGTGGTCGGCCAGTCGGTGCCGCGCGTGGACATCCCTGCCAAGGTCAGCGGCGAGCTGGTCTTTGTGCACGACATGCGCGTGCCCGGCATGCTGCACGGCCGCGTGGTGCGCCCGCCGTATGCGGGGGCCGACCATGGCGACTTCATCGGCAACACGCTGGCATCGGTGGACCAGGCGTCCATCGCGCACATCGCCGGCATCCGCGCGGTGGTGGTGGTCCGCGACTTCGTGGGCATCGTCGCCGAGCGCGAGGAGCAGGCCGAGCAGGCCCTGCGCGAGCTGCGCGTGCAGTGGAAGGACTGGCCCGGCTTTCCGCGCCAGGACAGCCCCGAGGCCATCGCCCAGGCCATCCGCGCCAACCCGGCCACGCAGCGGCGCCTGGTGGACGAAGGCGATGTGGACGCAGCCCTGGCCGCGGCCGACCAGCCCATGCCGCGCACCTACGTGTGGCCCTACCAGATGCACGCGTCCATCGGCCCGTCGTGCGCGGTGGCCGAGTGGCGGGCGCAGGATGGCACCGGTCGCCCGCGCATGACCGTGTGGGCCGGCACGCAGAACCCGCACGTGCTGCGCGCCGACCTGGCCCGCCTCATGGGCATGGGCGATGTGGACATCGACCTCATCCGCATGGAGGCCGCAGGCTGCTACGGCCGCAACGGTGCCGACGATGTGGCGGCCGACGCCGCGCTGTTGTCGCGCGCCGTGGGCGCCCCGGTGCGGGTGCAGCTCACGCGCGAGCAGGAGCATCTGTGGGAGCCCAAGGGCACGGCGCAGCTCATGCAGGTGCGTGGCGGGCTCAACGCCGATGGCTCGGTGGCAGCGTACGACTTCGAGACCTCTTACCCGTCCAACGGCGCGCCCACGCTGGCCCTGCTGCTCACCCGCACCATCGAGCCTGTGGCCCAGGCCTACGAGATGGGCGACCGCACCGCACGCCCGCCTTATCAGTACGACAACCTGCGCGTGGCGGTCAACGACATGCCGCCCATCGTGCGCGCATCGTGGCTGCGGGGCGTGTCCGCGCTGCCCAACTCCTTTGCGCACGAATCGTATGTGGACGAACTGGCCACCGCCGCCGGCGTGGACCCGGTGGCCTTTCGCCTGCAGCTGCTGAACGACCCGCGCGCGGCCGAGCTGGTGCAGGCCACAGCCGAGAAGGCCGGCTGGGTGCGCCGCACCGGCCCGCAGCAGCGCGCGCTGGACGGCGGCAGTGAAGACGGCGACTGGGTGCAGGGCCAGGGCTTTGCCTACGCCCGCTACATCCACAGCAAGTGGCCCGGCTTCGGCGCGGCCTGGGCCGCCTGGGTGGCCGATGTCGAGGTCAACAAGCGGACCGGCGAGGTGCATGTGCGCCGCGTGGTCGTGGGGCACGACGCGGGCCTCATGGTCAACCCGGCGGGCGTGGAGCAGCAGGTGCACGGCAACGTGCTGCAGACCACCAGCCGCGCGCTCAAGGAGCAGGTGACGTTCGAGCCCGTGAAGCAGGCCGTGGACAACCGCGAGTGGGGCAGCTACCCCATCCTGAGCTTTCGCGAAGTGCCCGTCATCGAGGTCATGCACATGCCCCGGCAGGACGAGGCGCCGCTGGGTTCGGGCGAGTCGTCCTCGGTGCCCGGCACGGCGGCCATCGCCAACGCGATCTTCGACGCCACGGGCGTGCGTTTTCGGGCGCCGCCGTTCACGCCCGAGGTCGTGCGGGCGGGCTTGAACCCCCTCACCGCGGCAGCCGAGGCCGCAGGTCGCGGGCGGCCCGGCGACGAGGGCGGCATGCCCACCCCGCCGGCCGACGTGCTGCCCACCCTGGAGCTGCCCGCACCCGCCGTGCCTGCCACCGCCACCTGGCCGCGCCGGCGCAGCCTGTGGGCGCGCGGCGGTGCACTGCTGGCTGGCGGGCTGGCCCTGGGCGCCGCACTGCTGGGCTGGCGCCCGTCCATCGCGCCCGTGGTGCAGACGGCGGGCGGCGCGGCGGTCTACAACGCCGCCACCATCGAACGTGGCCGCCTGCTGGCCGCTGCAGGCGACTGCGTGGTCTGCCACACGGCGCCCGGCGGCACCCCCAACACCGGCGGGCGCGGCATGGAGACGCCGTTCGGCACCGTCTACACCACCAACCTCACGCCCGACGCCGAGACCGGCATCGGCCAGTGGTCGTTCAGCGCCTTCCAGCGCGCCATGCGCGAAGGCATCTCGCGCGACGGCAAGCACCTGTACCCCGCGTTCCCGTACACCGCGTTCGCGAAGATGAGCGACGACGACCTGACAGCGCTGTACGCCTACCTGATGGCGCAGCCCGCGGTGCGCGCGGAGGTGCCCAAGACCGATCTCGCCTTCCCGTTCAGCGTGCGCCCGCTCATGGCCGGCTGGAACGCGCTGTTCCACGACGCCACGCCCTGGAAGCCCGATCCCACGCGCCCGCCCGAGTGGAACCGCGGCGCCTACCTGGTGCAGGGCGTGGGCCACTGCGGCGCCTGCCACACGCCGCGCAATGCGATGGGTGCTGAAATGGGCGGTGCCGCCTTCCTGTCGGGCGCGATGGTGGATGGGTGGGAAGCGCCCGCGCTCACCGGCTTGTCCAAGGCCCCCGTGCCGTGGAGCGCCGAGTCCCTCTACAGCTACCTGCGCCACGGCCACAGCGCGCAGCACGGCAGCGCCTCGGGCCCCATGGCACCGGTGGTGCGCGAGCTGGCGCACCTGCCGGATGGCGACATCCGCGCCATGGCCACTTACCTCGCCTCGTTCACCGCGGACACCGAGCCCGCCGCCGATGCCGTGCAGGCCCGCGAGGCGACGGCCCTGGCCGCCGTGGCCCAGGCCGCCGCACTCGCGCCCCAGCCCGGCCAGGCGCAGCGCCTGTTCAACGGCGCCTGCGCCGCCTGCCACCACGACGGCGACGGCCCGAAGCTGCTGGGCGTGAACATCCCGCTGGCGCTCAACAGCAACCTGCACAGCGACCGGCCCGACAACCTGCTGCAGGTCATCGTGCATGGCATCCGCGAGCCCGCCGCGCGCGACATCGGCTTCATGCCCGCCTTCGGCCATGCGCTCAGCGATGCGCAGGTCACCGAGCTGGCGCACTACATGCGCCAGCGCTACGCGCCGGGCCGGCCCGCGTGGAGCGATGTGCCTGAGGCGCTGGCGCGCGTACGGGCGGGGCCTGCGCATCCGTGATCTAGGGCTTTGCATGGCCTGGCGCTTGTTGAATCAGCGCCAGGCGCTATCAAAAACATAGCATTAGGGGCACGTGCGTCTGCATGTCCACACGTCCGCTGGCCGACCGGGCAAGACTACGATGCCGCATGACTGAGCCAACGACTCCACCACCCCCTGCCGCAGCTGACGCGGCCCTCGCCAATGCCGACGCGCTCGATGACCTGGCCACCCAGGTGGGCATCGAAGTACCCGCCCTGTTGCGCGCCTTGGTCGCCGCTGGCGCCACCTTCTACGGCCCCGACTGGGCAGGGCAGTGGCGCACGCTGTGCCTCACGCAGCCGCCCGCCTTCATCAGCTGCGAGGACTTCGAGTGGATGGATGCGCAAGAGCGCGCAGACGCGGCGCAGGAATGGCTGTACGCAGCCGCGCAGGGCGGTCGCAGGTTTCTCCCCTTCGCCCAGAACGGCGCGGGCGACGCGTATTGCCTGACCCTGGGCGTTAATGCACTACCCCACACAGTGGCGCCGGTCGCCCTGGTGCCCCACGACGATGACGAGGCGATGGTGCTGCACGCCAGCTTCGACGACTTTGCCACTGCGATGCTGCTGCAGTCCATGGCGGACCTCAGCCACCAGATGGACGAGTTCTCGCAGGAAGAAGCCGTTACCCAAACCCGCCTTGATGTCGCGCGCACATCTGCGCTGATGCCCGCCGACAGCGCTGAACGCCTGCAGGCGATGGCCGGGCAAGCGCCGCAGCAGCAATCGGTGCAGGACGGGCCGCGTGCGCGGCCGCGCGACGTGTGGGCGTTGATCTCGCAGAAGCAACTGGCGCAGGAACTGGAACGTTTGTCGACGGCGCAGCTGCGGTTTTCGGTGGTGCCTCGCTGGGAACTTCGATCTGCCCCTGCGCAGGAGGTGAACGCGCCGGCCGCCGTGCAAAGCCCCGCTGCGCCAACATGGCAATCGCTGGCGGCGGACCCGGCCACGCGTCGGCAGGCCATCCGCGCCTACCAGGCAGAGTTTGGCGGCGACCTGCCCACTGCCAAGGCCGCGGTGGATGCGCTCAACCCACTGTCGCGCTAGATGGCGTTGGAACCTGATAAAAAATGCCGCTACCGCTCCATGGCCGGGCGCTAGCAGCTATCAAAAATGTAGCAATTGCTCCGACGCCCCCATCGCCAGTGCAATCACGCGCATGTCGTGGTCGCTGATGGCAAACAGCCCGAAGCGAAACTTCGCGCCCCAGCGCTGGGGGTCTTCCACAAACTCCAGTTGCGCCAGCAGAGGGCGGATCGGCGCCTCGCGGGCGTCCGGCACATAGGCCACGTCCCTGCGGTGTGGCACAAAGCCGTTGCCCATGTCGACGGCATACGGCGCGCCCTGCAGCACGGTGCCGATGGAGACGAAGGACTGCAGCCGGTCCGCGCCGCGCATCGTCGTGGCGGGTGCGTAGTAGGCCACCCGGTCCCCGGCGCGCATGCGCTGCAGCGGGGCCACCTTGCCGTGGCACACCTGCAGGTAACCCGCCGCAGGTTCGGCACGCCCCAGCCGCGCATGTTCGGCGCTGGCCACGGCGATCCAGTTGCGGGGCGGCTGCGCCACGGCGTCGGACACAGCGGCCCGCCGGGATGGCCGGGCGACGGCGGTGGTTACGGGCGTATCCGCCCACAGTGCGGTTTGCATGCTGTAGTCCTTGTGGTTGCAGTGGTTGTGATGCTGGGCTCCACCACTTTCTATGGAACGGGCGCAGCGCCTACCAGTGCACCCGTGGATCCGGCTTCGCCGGTCCACGGGGTGCGTCCCCCTTGGGGGAAGACGCCGCCAGGCGGCACAGGGGGCTACTCCAGCGCATGCAGGCCCACGCGGTTGCCGTCCAGGTCGTGGATCTGCGCAAAGAACCCCATGCCTGGCGGCAGGGCCGTGCGCGGTACGGCCACGCGGCCGCCCTCTGCCACGGCGCGCTCCAGGGCGGCGTCGAGCGATGGCGATGCGTCCAGGTACACCAGCGTGCCGCCGTCCGACACGCGCGGGGCCGTGGGGCCTTGCATCAGCGCGCCGCCCACGCCGTCGGCAGCGTTGTCGTACGGAAAGACGGCGCCTTCGCTCGGCCCCATGTTTTCACGGCGCATGGCCTGGCCGAGCACGGCTTCGTAAAAGGCTTGGGCGCGGTCCAGTTGGGTGGTGGGGATCTCAAACCAGGCGATAGCGTTCTTCATGACAGGGCTCCATCTATGTGCCGACAGGCACGTGTTGTTGTTGAAGCCCTGATGGTGCTTGGGGCGTACTGACAACGGCATGTCAGTAGCGTGCCGCCGGAGCCAGTTGGCCATGAAGGAATCCTTCCGGGCCCTCACTGCGGGGACAATATCGTTATGTCCGGTAATGTTTCACCCCCATCTTTGTCCCGCCCCGTCCTGATCGCCGGTGGCGGTATCGGCGGCATGGCCACCGCCCTCACGCTGCACCAGATCGGCGTGCCCTGCGTCGTGTTCGAATCGGTGCCCGAGCTGCAGCCGCTGGGCGTCGGCATCAACCTGCAGCCCAATGCCGTGCGCGAGCTGCACGACCTGGGGTTCGGCAACGACGTGCTGGACACCATCGGCCTGCAGGCACGCGAATGGGCGCTGGTGGGCCGCAACGGCAGCGAGATCTACGCCGAACCCCGCGGCCTGCAGGCCGGCTACCGCTGGCCGCAGTACTCGGTGCACCGGGGGCAGCTGCAGATGCTGCTGTTCAACGCGGTGAAAGACCGCCTGGGCGACGGTGCCGTGCGGCTGGGCCAGCGGGTGACGGGCTACCGGCAGGATGCCGAGGGCGTCACGGCGTTGGTCGAGACCCGCAGCGGCGAACGCCTGGAAGTACCGGGTTCGCTGCTGATCGCGGCCGACGGCCTGCACTCGGCCGTGCGCGCGCAGATGCACCCTGCGCAGCCGCCCATCCAGTGGGGCGGCGCCATCATGTGGCGCGGCACCACGCCCGGGGTGCCGGTGCGCACCGGTGCGTCCTTCGTGGGGGTGGGCTCGCTGCGCCACCGCGTGGTGTTCTACCCGATCTCCCCGCCAGACCCGGTCACGGGCCTGGCCACCATCAACTGGATCGCCGAGATCACCGTGGACAACCAGGGCGGCTGGCAGCAGGGCGACTGGAACCGGCGCGTGGCGCTGGAAGAGTTCATCCACAACTTCGAGGGCTGGAACTACAGCTGGCTGGATGTGCCGGCGATGCTGCGCGGCGCGACGGACATCTTCGAATACCCCATGATCGACCGCGACCCCGTGCCCACCTGGGTGGATGGCCGCGTGGCCCTGCTGGGCGATGCGGCGCACGTGATGTACCCCGTGGGCTCCAACGGTGCGAGCCAGGCCATCGTGGACGCACGGGTGCTGGGCGCACAGCTGCTGGCACAGGGCGTGGGGCCCCAGGCGCTGCGCGCCTACGACGACAAGCTCTGCCAGGACATCTCCGCGCTGGTGCTGCGCAATCGGGGGTCGGGCCCCTTCGGCCTGCTGGGGCTGGTGGACGAGCGCTGCGGCGGCGTGTTCGACAACATCGACGACGTGCTGCCGCGCGAAGAGCGCGAGGCCTTCATGGCGCGCTACAAGCAGGCGGCGGGCTTTGCGATCGAGACGCTCAACGCGGCGCCATCCACCATCGCGCCGGGCCAGCGTGTGGCGGGGGCTGGTGGGCAGCCTGTGGCGTGAGGGCGGTGATCCCAGCGGGGTTCTGTCAACGCTGGGTCAGAGATTGAGCCCCGCTGTGATCTAGAACGTCACTTTGACCGACGCGGCGCTGCGCTGCGCCTCGCCGTGGAACACCGCCTCGATGTTGTTGCCGTCCGGGTCCAGCACAAAGGCGGCGTAGTAGCCGGGGTGGTAGGGGCGCTCGCCCGGCGCGCCATTGTCCTTGCCGCCGTGCGCGAGTGCGGCGCGGTAGAACGCTTCGACCATCGCCCGGTCTTTTGCCTGGAAGGCCAGGTGGTGCCGGCCCGTCAGGTGGCCCTGGGCCGCCGCGCTGTCGGCGGTGGAGACAAAAAGCTCGTCGGCCCAGAAGTAGCCTTCGCCCGTGCCGCCCATCGGCACGTCGAGCACTGCGAACACGGCGGTGTAGAAGGCCTGGCTGGCCGGCAGGTCGCGCACAACCAGCTGGATGTGGTCGATGAGGCGGCCGCGGTGCAGTTCCTGCGTTTCCATGGTGGTTCTCCGGTGCATGGGATCGGCGCAGTGTAGGCACGCTCCCGAAGGGCGGCGTGTCAGACCCTGCCGCCATCTCGGATTTGGAACCGCTTCTCCAGCGTGGCTGGAAGGCAGTGTGGACGCCTCGCGCTGCACACCGCTTGATTCCCGCCACAACACGCGGTAGCTGAAGGGGAAGCCCTCGCTCGCCGAGCATGTGCCGTGCTTGCAGTGCTCGACCTGGTGGTCGGGGCCCTCACGCCCACGCCGAGCCACCCGTCCCGGCCTCCAGCCGAAGTGGGGTGGGTGGGGCGAGGGCGGGCCGCTACTTGCAGCTGAAGCTGCTCGCGCTCTCCACGTCGCCGCTGCCGTTGTAGCGCGCCACCTTGGGGTACACGCACAGCGGCCGGGTGCGGTTGGCCGACCAGCTGGAGGGCAACTCGGCGTTGACCAGGTTGCTGCCGGCACCGCGGGCGCGGGCGGTCACGCTGTCGGGCGCCTGGCCTTGCTCCACCCAGGCCACCAGGGGCGCCAGCATTTCGAACTGATCGGTGGCGGGGCCGCCGGAGCAGTGGTTCATGCCCGGCACCAGGAAAAGGCGGGCGAATGCATCGGCCTGGCCGCCATGGCGGGCCTGCAGGCGGTCCATCCAGTGTGCCGTGTCCACGGGCGAGAACACGCCATCGGCCACGCCGTGAAAGACCATCATCTTGGCGCCGCGGTTGCGGAGCGCGCCCAGGTCCGCCGGGTTGGGCGGCGTCATGTACGACCAGGGGGACTCGGCGTACTGCGCCGTGGTGGCGAACATTTTGGGGTAGTCCTTGTCCATGCTGAAATCCATGGCGTATTGCAGGCCCGTGGTGGCCTTGAAGGCCTCCAGCGTGGCCGGTGGCGTGGTGAAAAGGAACGCCACCGCCCCCGCGTCGCGTGTGGTCGGGGCGTTGAAGTGCCAGAACGCAAAGTTGCTGCCCGCGATGCCGGGGTCGAACCAGGTGCCGGTGTACAGCGCCTCGCCCTGGCTGTTCTTCGGCCCCGCGAAAATGCGGGACAGCACGGTCTTTTGCGCCGGCGACAGGCAGCTGCCATCGCGTGCGCCGGTGCAGCTGGGTACATCGGTCTGCAGCTGAAAGGTGGCCTGGCAGGCTTTCACATCGTTCACCTGTCCGTCTGTCGCGCCATCGAGCGCATCGCACCGCTCGACGATCTTGCGGCCGATGAGCTTGAACTCCGCGGGTGAGATGGCGCTGGCCAGATCGGGCTGGCCGTTGGCGCCTGGCGTGGCCACGCTGGCGTATTGCTGCGCCTTCCACAGTTGCGCCGTGGCGGCCTTGGGCAGGCTGAAGCCCGGGTTGCCTGCCAGCACGCCGTCGTACTGGTCGGCATAGCGCGACGCGGCCACCATGGCGTGGCGCCCACCGTTGGAGCAGCCGGCGATGTAGGAGCGGTCGGGCGCCTTGCCGTAGGCGCCGCGGATCAGGTCCTTGGCCATGGGTGTGAGCGTGCCGACTGCCTGGTAACCGTAGTCCAGTCGAGCCTGTGGGTCCAGCCCGAAGAACGGCGTGGGCGCACCGTGGCCTGCGTCGGAACTGAGCACCGCGAAGCCCTGCACCAAGGCCGGCGCCACCGGCGCTGCGCCGCTGACCGAACCCAGCGCCGTGACCACACTGCCGTCCAGCCCGCCGTTGACCTGGTGCAGGAAGCGGCCGTTCCAGGCCACGGGCATGCGGATCTCGAACCCGATGGCGTAGGTGGCACCGTCCACGGAGCTGGTGCGCTCTTTCATCCGGCCTTTAACCAGGCAGTGCGCGGGTGCCTGGGTCGTCACGTTCTGCAGCGTGATCGGCCCGGCCGCCACGAGCTCCGACGATGTGAGGCGCGTGTCCGGCAGTGCCAGGCTGCCCGCGAGGTCGGCGCAGGTTTTCAGTGTGGCGGGCGTGGCGGCCGCCAGCTGGGGCAGGGCGCTGCGCGGAACGGTGCCGCAGCCTGCGAGCAGGGCGGCCAGTGCGGCGGCACCCAGGACGGCGGGGCGGGTGCGCAGAGGGTTGCGGGTGTTCATGCGATGTCTCCTCAAAAAGTGAAATCGCGGCGTTGGCCTGCCGCAATCCTGGCAGCGGCGCGTGCCGCGTGCAACTGAAATGCCGCTCAGCGCCGCAAATGGGCCGACCTGCAGGCCGGCCACCCACGGCGGGCAGGGCTACTTGCAACTGAAGCTGCTGGCGCTTTCGATGTCACCCGTGCCGTTGTAGCGCGCCACCTTGGGGTAGGCGCAAACAGGGCGCGTGCGCTGGGCGGACCAGCTGGCGGGCACGTCTGGGTTGGGGCCGGCCACATTGCCGGCGGTCCGCACGCCCGCGACCACGCTGTCGGGGGCTTGGCCCTTCTCGACCCAGTTCACGAGCGGCGTCAGCATATCGAACTGGTCAGTGGCGGGGCCCACGGTGCAGTGGGACATGCCGGGCACGGGGTAGTAGCGTGCGAAGTTCGATGCATCGCCGCTGTTGTTGGTGCGCACACCTTCATACCAGCTGGCCGTGTCGTTGGCCGAGAAGATCGGGTCGCTCACGCCGTGGTAGACCATGACCTTGGCACCGCGCTGCTTGAGCGTCGACAGCTGGGTCGGGTTCACCGGCTGCATGAATGAGAGCCCCGACTCGGTGTACACGCCACTCGTGGCCGCCACCGATGCGAGCATGGTGTCGATGGAGGTGTTGAGCGCATAGGCCGCGCCGCTGAAGCCTGTGGGCGACACCGGTGGCGAGCCCCAGGTCATCGCCGTCATGGCCGGGTCGATGTTGGTGGAGACGAAGAACTCCCAGAACGACGAGTCTGCCGCGTTGTGGCCGCTGTCGAAAGGGAAGCTTGCATAGAACCTGTTGCCCTTGCTGTCCACCGCGCCCGAGAAGATGGGCGCAATCGCCGTCTTCTGGGCCGATGTCAGGCAGCTGCCGTCCCTCGCACCGGAGCATGAGGGCACATCGCGCTGGAAGTCGAAGCTGGCCTGGCAGGCGGCGGTGTCTTGGATGATGCCGTCCTTCACGCCATCCAGAGCGTCGCACTTGTCCAGCACCTTGGCCGAGACCATGGCGCGCTCCGCACCCGTGAACGCGGTGGACAGGTCGGCCGGGTTGGTCGCGATGCTGGCGTACTGCTTGGCACCGAACTGGTTGGCGATGGCTGCCAGCGGCAGCCGGTAGCCAGGTGCGCCCGCCAGGTAGCCGTCGTATTCGCCGGGCATGCGCGTCATGGCGACGAAGGTGTGGCGCCCGCCGTTGGAGCAGCCTCCGATGTACGAGCGGTCGGGCCGCCGGCCGTAGGCGGCTGCGATCAGGTCCTTGGCCATGGGGGTCAGCTTGGCCACGGCCTGGTAGCCATAGTCGAGCCGGGCCTGCGCGTCGATGCCGAAGAACAGGTCCTGTCCGCCCTTGTGCCCGGCGTCCGAGCTGATGACCGCAAAGCCCTGCTGCAGCGCCGTGGTGGGTGCGGGGCCGCCGCCGCCGAGGGCCGTGAGCACCTCGCCGTCCGAACCGCCGTTGGCCTGGTAGAAGAACCGCCCGTTCCAGTCGAGGGGCATGCGCATTTCAAAACCCACGGCGTAGCGGCGGCCGTCCTGCGGGCTGGTGCGGGCGTTCATCTCGCCGCGCACCAGGCAGTGGGCGGCCACTGCCGAGTTGCCTCGGGTGAGCACGCCCGCCGCGACCTGCTCGGCCTGGGTGATCTGGGTGCCCGGGTGGCTGAACCGGCTGGCCAGCTCGGCACAGGTGGCCAGCTTGCCCGGCGACGCGGCTGCCAGCTGCGGCAGCGCCGTGTCGGACGAGCCGCCGCCGCAGCCGAGGAGTAGCGCTGCGGGCAGCGCCGCCAAAGCGAGCGGGTGGATGGGCATTCTTCTTTTCTTCGCGATGCTCATGGTGATGTCTCCATTTTTTCGAGGCGCAGGAAAGCCCGCAGCGCAGCCTCGACACGCTGTGGGGGATGTGAGCGGAGCGGTGCGTAACCCGGGTGGGTGCTACTGAATCAGGAGCTGCTGGCGCGCATCTGTCAAACGGCAGCGGCCGATTCGGCCTTGGTATTGCGTGCCTGCGCGATGCGCTCGCGCAGAATGCCGGCGCGCATGTCGAATTCGGGCAGCACCCAGCGGGCGAACGCCTGGGCGGGGCTGCTCCAGCGCTCGGCGCGGCTGGCGGAATCGATGCGCCCCCAGGCCCATTCCAGCAGCACCAGCGCCACGGCACGCAGGTAGTCGTCGGCCACCCAGTAGGGCAGCTCGGGGTCGGCCCGCGCGGCGCGGGCGAGCTGGTGGGTGATGTCGATCAGCGCCGTGTGCCGGGCGCGGGCGGCGGGCGTGGCGGGCAGTGCCTCCAGCAGCGCGGCCAGGCCCTCGCCGCCGTCGGCCAGCACCTTGCGCACCAGCAGGTCGATCGCCTGGATCTCGTTAGTGCCCTCGTAGATCATGGCCACCCGCGCGTCGCGCACGATCTGCTCGATGCCCCACTCGCGCACATACCCGTGGCCGCCGAACACCTGCAGGCAGGCGCTCGCGCCGTGGAACGCCTGGTCGGTGAGCGCGGCCTTGAGCACCGGCGTGACCAGCGCGCACCAGCGCTGCGCAGCGGCGCGCTCGGCTGCATCGGTGCTGTGTTGGGCGGCGTCCAGTTGCAGCGCCGTGTGGTACGCCAGCACCCGCCCGCCGTCGATCCAGGCGCGCTGCGTGGCGAGGATGCGGCGGATGGCGGGGTGGTCCTGGATGAGGCTCGTGTCCTTGGCGCCGGGTGCGCGCATCTGGCGCCGCTCGGCGGCGTAGGCGCTGGCCTTTTGCCATGCGGCGTCCAGCAGGCCGATGCCCTGCAGGCCCACGTGCAGGCGGGCTGCGTTCATCATCACGAACATGGCGTTTAAACCCTTGTTCGGCTCGCCCACCAGCCAGCCCGTGGCATCGTCAAAACGCATCACGCAGGTGGGGCTGCCGTGCAGGCCCATCTTCTCTTCGATGCGCTCGCAGACCACCGCATTCGGTACCCCCACGCTCCCCACTTCGTGTGGTTCGCTGCCCCCCGAGGGGGCTGGCCTTGCTTGGGGCTGCCCGGCGCGGCGGCCGTCTCCGCTCTCCAACATCTTGGGCACCAGGAACAGCGACAGGCCTTTGGGACCCGCAGGTGCATCAGGCAGGCGCGCCAGCACCAGGTGCACGATGTTGTCGGTCAGATCGTGCTCGCCGCCGGAGATGAAGATCTTGCTGCCGTTCACCCGCACGCTGCCGTCCGCCTGCGGCACGCCGCGCGTGCGCACCAGGCCCAGGTCGCTGCCCGCGTGGGCTTCGGTCAGGCACATGGTGGCCAGCCATTCGCCGCTGGCGATCTTGGGCAGGTACCGCGCCTTCAGGTCGTCGCTGGCGTGGTGCTTGATGCACTCGTATGCGCCGTGCAGCAGCCCGGGCGCCATGGTCCAGCCGTGGTTGGCACCGGCCAGCCATTCGAACAGCACGCATTCGAGCACCGCCGGCAGGCCCTGCCCGCCATCAGCCGGGTCGCACGACAACGACGGCCAGCCCGCCTGCCAGAACGCCTGGTACGCCTCGCGAAACCCCGCGGGCGTCTGCACCTGGCCCGCGTCGAAGCGGCAGCCTTCTTCGTCGCCGCTGCGCTGCAGCGGTGCGATGGCGCTGTCGACGAACTTCGCGGCCTCATCGAGCACCTGCGTGGCCAGATCGCCATCGGTGTCCGCAAACGGCGCGAGCGCCTGCCACCGGGCGGGCGCCTGCAGCACCTCGGTCAGCAGGAACTCGATGTCGGCGAGGGACTGGCGTGCTGGCATGGGTTGCTCTTAGTTTGATAGCTGTTAGCGCTTGCTGGATAAGCGACAGGGGCTGTTTTTTCTTGAATTCGGAAGCTTCGGTACCGGACTGTTCACCCTGAACCTGTAGAGGGCGGCGCAAGCGGTGCGCCCTGGCTTCGACAAGCTCAGCCCGAACGGTTCGGGGGTCGGCACTTCGTCATGCTGGCGGGCTGGCTGTATGCGCTGGCCCTGGCTTCGACAGGCTCAGCCCGAACGGGTTGGGGAAGAAGGGGCGCGGCCAGGAGAGACAATCAGCGTCCACATCTCGGCATCGGTCGCGCAACATCAGTAAGCAACCACCATCGACTCGCCCCCCTCAAAACCCGGCCATCACCACCAGCACCCTTGGCAACCGGCGCGCCCCCAGGCCAGCGCCACCGTGGATCTGGCTCCGCCAGTCCAGGGGTGGCGTCCCCCCTCAGGGGGAGGGCGCGTAAGCGCCTCAGGGGGGAGCCTAGGACTCCGCCGTGAACCCGATCTTCTTGATCAGCGGCCCCCAGGTGTCGTACTCGGCCTTCTGCCAGCGCGCCTGTTCCTCGGGCGTGGAGCCGTGCGGCATCAGGCCCACGATGGCCAGGCTGTCGATGACCGACTTTTCCTTCAGCGCGGCGTTGATCGCGGCATTGGCGGCGGCGATCACGGGCTTGGGCGTGGCGGCCGGGGCGTAGAAGCCGAACCATTCTTCGGTCGTCAGTTCCGGGAAGCCCTGCTCGGCGAACGTGGGCACGTCCGGCACGTAGATCGAACGCTTGGGGCCCGAGGTGGCCAGGATGCGGATCTTGCCGGCCTTGTAGTTGGCGATGAAGTCACCGTGCGGCGTGACCATGGCGGCGATCTGCCCGCCCACCACGTCCGTCACACCGGGGATGGAGCCACGGTAGGGCACGTGGCGCAGTTCCACGCCGCTGTTGATACCCAAGAGCGCACCCAGGAAGTGGGGCGTCGAGCCCGCACCGGGCGAGCCGTAGCTTGCGTCCTTGGGGTTGGCCTTGGCCCAGGCCAGGAAGTCCTTCACCGACTTCACGCTGGCAGGCACCATGGGGCCCACGGCCAGGCCGTGGTGCATCACGGCGGCGATCGACACGGGCGCGAAGTCCTTGTCGGTGTAGTTCATCTTGCTGTAGATGTGCGGGTAGTTGGCCAGGGCCGACACCTGCGCCACCGCCAGGACCGAGCCGTCGGCCGGGGCCGACTTCAGGGTCTCCAGCGCAATGCGCCCGCCCGCACCGGGCTTGTTCTCCACCACACCGGCGTTCTTGCTGAAGGCCGAGCCACCCCACTTCTCGGCCACGCGGCGTGCCACGGTGTCGCCCGAGCTGCCGGCCGGAAAGCCGAAATACACCTTGACTTGGTCCACCTGCGCATGGGCGGCGAAGGGGTGCAGGGCGCCCAATGCGGCGCTGGCGCCAAGGGCCTGAACGAATTGACGGCGTGTGGTGGTCATGGTTTGTCTCCTGATGTGAATCTGACGGAAATTTCAAAAATCAACTGGGGTGCTTGCACACCCTCTCGTTATCGACTGGGCGCGCCTCCCACGGCGCTTGAAACTGGCGCTGCGCAAGCCAGCGCCACCGTGGAACTGGCTTTGCCAGGCCACCGGTGGCGTCCCCCTGGGGGGATGACGCGAAGCGGCTCAGGGGGGCTTCTCATCGTGGTGCCATACGGAGGGCGCCATCCAGGCGGATGACTTCGCCGTTCAGGTGCCCGTTGGTCACGATGTGGCAGGCCAGCTCGGCAAACTCCTCGGGCTTGCCCAGGCGCGGGGGAAAGGGGATGCTCGCGGCCAGCGACTGCTGCACGGCCTCGGGCAGCTCCTTCATCAGCGGCGTGGCGAACAGGCCCGGCGCCACGGTGCACACGCGGATGCCGTGCTGCGCCAGGTCGCGCGCCATGGGCAGCGTCATCCCCACCAGGCCACCCTTGGAGGCGCTGTAGGCCTGCTGCCCCACCTGGCCGTCGAACGCGGCGGCCGAGGCGGTGAACATCATCACGCCGCGCTCGCCATTGGGCAGGGCGTCGAGCTTGGCGCAGGCGGCGGCGAACAGGCGGCTCACGTTGTAGCTGCCGATCAGGTTGATGGTGACGACGCGCGTGAAGTCCTCCAGCGGCGCGGCGCTGCCGTCGCGCTGCACGATGCGCTTGGCGCTGCCGATGCCGGCCACGTTCATCAGGATGCGCGCGGGGCCGTGGGCCGCAGCGGCCTTCTCCAGCGCAGCGGTGACGCTGGCGGGGTCGGTGATGTCGCAGGCGCAGGCCACGGCGCAGCCGTCTCCAAATTCCTTGCCAATATCGGCCGCGACCTTCTCGGCCAGCTCGGCATTGCGGTCGAGCACGGCGACCTTGGCGCCCAGGCGGGCGAGTTCGCGGGCGGTGGCTTCACCGAGGCCCGATGCGCCGCCGGTCACGATGGCGGCTTGTCCTTGGATGTCCATGCTGTGTGTCCTTGAGAAAAATGGTGGGTGTGTCTTGGGCGTTCAGTGGCGCGGCACCAGCGTGCCGGGCAGCGTGCCGCCGTGCAGTGCGTCCACCACGTCCGCGCGGTGTTGCAGCACGGCGCGCTGGTTGATGGAGCCCTTGTCGGTGACCTCGCCCTTGTCGAGCGAGGGCGGCTCGGCCATCAGGTGCGCACGGGCCACGCGGGTGGCGCTGCCGGTGGACTCTGCCGAAAGCTTGTCCAGCACCTGCTGGAAGTGCTGCTGCACCGGGGCGCTTTGCAGCACCTCGTGCAGGCTGGCGCTCTCGGGCAGGTCGCTGAGCGTGCGGATGGTGGGGGTGGGCACCAGCAGCGCGCCGATCTCTTTGAGGTTGATGCCGGTGATGACCGCGTCCTGCACGTAGGGCGCGCAGGCGGCGATGATCTTGGCGCGCATGGGGCCCACACTCACGAAGGTGCCGGTGCTGAGCTTGAAGTCCTCGGCAATGCGGCCGTCGAACTTCAGGCCCTTGTTCAGGTCGTTCTCGTCGATCCACTTCACCGCGTCGCCCGAGCAGTAGAAGCCCTCGTCGTCGAAGGCGTCGCGCGTGGCTTCGGCATTGCGCCAGTATCCGGGCGTGATGTTGGGGCCGCGGTAGCGCACCTCGACCTTGCCGTCGACGGGCACGAGCTTGAGCTCGAGCCCCGGCGTGGGCACGCCGATGTCGCCGGCCTGCACGTCGGGGCTGTTCACCGCCACGCAGAAGGGGCAGCCCTCGGTCATGCCCAGGCCCGTGTTCATCACGATGCGCTCGCCCACCTCGCGCTCGGCGCTCTCGAACAGCGAGTCCCAGATCGGCTGCGAGAGCGCAGCAGCGGCAAAGAAGAACATCTTCACGCGGCTGAGCAGGTTCTTGCGCAGTTGCGCGTCTGTCTTCATGGTCTGCGCGATCACCTCGAAACCCGTGGGCACGTTGAAGTACACCGTGGGCGCGATCTCGCGCAGGTTGCGGATGGTCTCGGCCATGCCCTTGGGCGTGGGCTTGCCCTCGTCCAGGTAGAGCGTGCCGCCGTTGTAGATGACGATGCCGAAGTTGTGGTTGCCGCCGAAGGTGTGGTTCCACGGCAGCCAGTCCACCAGCACCAGGGGCTCCTCGGCCAGCACCGGCATCGACTGGTTCATCTGCTGCAGGTTGGCGGCCCACATGCCGTGCGTCACGATCACGGCCTTGGGCAGCTTGGTGGAGCCCGAGGTGAACATGAACTTGGCGATGCTGTCGGCCGTGATGGCGCCGTGCGCCGCATCCACAGCCGGCGTGGCAGGGGTGGCCAGCAGGTCGCTGAAGGCCACGGTGCTGCGGCCCGGGATGCTGCCGGTGCCCAGCACCACCTTTACGTCGTCGGCCACGGTGGCCTCGATGGCGCGCGCAAAGCGCGCGGCGTCGCTGGCGAACACCAGGCCGGGGGTCAGCGTGTCCAGCACGTGGCGCAGCTTGTCGAAGTCCTGGCTGATGGTGGAGTACGCGGTGGACACCGTGCACTGCGGCACGCCGGCCACCAGGCACCCCAGCGACAGCAGCGCGTGGTCCAGATCGTTCTCGCTCAGGATGGCCACGGGGCGCTCGGCGCTCAGGTGCATGTCGAGCAGGGCCTGGGCAATGCTGCGCGCGGCCTGCCAGGCCTGGCCGTAGGTGATGTGGCGCCACTCGCCCAGGCTGCCGTCGGCGTTCTTCACGCGCTGGGCCATCCAGGTGCGGTCGGGCACGGTCTCGGCCCAGTGCGCGAGCCGGTCGGTCAGGCGCAGCGGGTAGGCCTCCAGGTCCTGCGTGGCCCGCACATAGACCACGCCGTCGTCGGCCCGGCGGGTGCTGACTTCGGTCACGCCGAAGCGCAGCGGCCGGTAGCGGGGAGAGGGGTTGGTTGCCGTCATGGAAAAAGCGTCTCGGTGGGGCTGGGGTGGCGCCGTGGGGAGCGTGTCGGTCGGTCAGTCCTTCTTGACCTTGGCGGCCTTGCCGTCCAGGAAGGCGCGCACGCGCGCCTTGGCCTCGGGGGCGCTCTGCGCGATGGCGGCCATCATGGCTTCGGTCATCAGGCCCTGGTCCGACGGCTGCTCGGCAATGCGCGGCAGCGCGTGCATCAGCGCGTAGTTGGTCAGCGGCGCGTTCTGCGCAATGCGCTGGGCCAGCTCGAAGGCCTTGTCGAACGCCGTGCCGGTGGGCACGAGGTACTGCGCAAAGCCCACGCGCTCGCCGTCCGCCGCGTTGTAGACGCGGCCGGTCATCATCATGTCGGTCATGCGCGCCGTGCCGATCAGGCGCGGAATGCGCACCGCACCGCCGCCGCCCACGAAGATGCCGCGCGAGCCTTCGGGCAGCGCGTAGAAGGTCGATTCATCAGCCACGCGGATGTGGCAGGCGCTGGCCAGCTCCAGGCCGCCGCCCACCACCGCGCCGTGCAGCGCGGCCACCACGGGCACGGGGCCGAACTGCACGCGGTCCAGCGCCGCATGCCACATGCGCGAGTGGTGCAGGCCCTGGCCGGCATCGCGCTCCTTGAGTTCGGACAGGTCCAGGCCCGAGCAGAAGTGCTCGCCCTCGCCATCGATCACGGCCGCGCCCACGGTGGCGGGCAGGTTGTCCATCACGTCCCGCAGCGCCAGGATCAGGCCGTCGTTCAGGGCATTGCGCTTGGCAGGGCGGGACAGGCGGATGACCGCGATGTCCTCGCGTTCGCCGCGGATTTCGAGGGAGATGTCGGAGTGCTTGGTCATGGTCGTCGAGGTGAGTTGGAGAAATTATGGTTATCAAAAATAACTAAAACAAGGCCGTGGAGGCGGTCTTTGCTAGGTGCTTTCCCTAGCTTTTCCGGGCGCTCACATGATTATGATAAATAACTAAAGTGGCACCGATTCACAGCAAGGAACCGTCATGAACGCCTTCATCCCCTACGGCATCTACTGGTCGTCCCCGTTCGCCAAGTGGCAGGGCTCGCTGGCCAACCTCAACGCGCTGCCGCTGGCGGCCACGGTGGGCAAGCAGGCGCTGGCCGCGCGCGGGTACGACCTGGCGGCGGTGGACCTGGCGATTCTTGGCATCACCAACCCGCAAAAGGGCAGCTTCTACGGGCTGCCCTGGGTCACCGGCATGATGGGCATCGACCGCGTGGCCGGCCCCACGGTGCAGCAGGCCTGCGCCACCAGTGTGCGCGCGCTGCAGATGGCCGCGCAAGAGGTGGCCTGCGGCACCGCCACCAGCGCGCTGCTGGTGATGGCCGACCGTCAATCCAACGGCCCGGTGGTGTACTACCCCGATTCGAGCGGCACCGGCGGCTATGGCATCACCGAGCACTGGGTGCCCGACAACATGGGCCACGACCCGTATGCCAAGAACCCCATGCTGCAGACCGGCGAAAACGTGGCCGCGCGCTACGGCATCACCACCGAAGAGCAGCACGCGCTCAAGCTGCACCGCTACACGCAGTACCAGGCGGCGCTGGCCGATGACCGTGCCTTTCAAAAGCGCTACATGGCCGATGTGCCGGTCACGGACTCGAAATTCCGCAAGCAGACCGGCACGCTCAGCGCCGACGAAGGCATCTTCCCCACCACCGCCGAAGGCCTGGCCAAACTCAAGCCGGTGAAAGAAGGCGGCACCGTGACCTTCGGCGGCCAGACGCACCCAGCCGATGGCAATGCGGGCGCCATCGTCACCACGCGTGACCGCGCGCGTGCCGTGGCCACCGACCCCGGCATCGAGGTCGAGATCCTGGGCTTTGGCATGTCGCGGGTGGAAGCCGGCTTCATGCCCATGGCACCGTCGCCAGCGGCGTTCAACGCCTTGAAGCACGCAGGCCTGTCGATTGCCGATGTGCACGCCATCAAGACGCACAACCCGTTCGCGGTAAACGACATCGCGCTGGCGCGCGACACCGGCTTTGCGTGGGAGCGCATGAACAACTACGGCAGCTCCATCATCTGGGGCCACCCGCAGGCGCCCACCGGGATGCGCGCCATCATCGAACTCATCGAAGAGCTGGTGCTGCGCGGCGGCGGCGTGGGTCTGTTCACCGGCTGCGCCGCGGGCGACACCGGCTACGCCACCGTGCTGCGCGTGACGGACAGCAAAACCACTTCCAAGGCCTGACCATGACGACCGCTTCGACAAGCTCTTTCTCCGCCCTCTTGAACGCCTGGCTGGTGGACGGCGTGCGCACGCCCATGGTCGACTACTGCGGGCCGCTCGGGCATGTGTCGCCCACCGACATGGGCATCAAGGTGGCCCGCGCCGTGCTGGAGCGCGCCGGCGTGCCTGCGGCCGACGTGAACTCGGTCATCACCGGGTCGATGGCGCAGGCCGACTTCGACGCCTTCGTGCTGCCGCGCCACATCGGCCTGTATGCAGGCGTGCCGCAAGCGGTGCCGGCCATCCTGGTGCAGCGCATCTGCGGCACGGGCTTCGAGCTGTTCCGCCAGGCTGCGGACCAGATCGCGCTCGGCTATGCCGACGTGGCGCTGGTGGTGGGCACCGAGTCCATGACGCGCAACCCGATCGCCGCGTACACGCACCGCACGGGCTTCAAGCTCGGTGCGCCGGTGGAGTTCAAGGACTTTCTGATGGAGGCGCTGATCGACACCGCCGGCCCGGTCACGATGATCGAGACCGCCGAGAACCTGGCCAAGAAGTACGGCATCACCCGCGAAGACGTGGACGCCTACGCGGCGCGTTCGTTCGAGCGGGCGCTGCAAGCCCAGGCCGAAGGCTTCCTGGCCGGCGAGATCGTGCCGGTGACGAGCGAGAAGTTCGAGCTGGCAGGCTACGCCACGCGCGGCATCACGCTGCCGCGCAAGGTGGCGCAGCTCGACCGCGACACGCACCCGCGCCCCTCGCCCATCGAGGCGCTGGCGGGGCTGCGCACGGTGTACCCCGGCGGCGTGCAGACGGCAGGCAACAGCTCGGCCCTGGTGGATGCGGCCGTGGGCGCCGTGGTGGCCAGCGATGCCTATGTGCAGCGGCGCGGCCTCAAACCCTTGGCGCGCCTGCGCGGTGCGGCTGCAGTGGGTGTGGCGCCGGAATTCATGGGTATCGGCCCCGCGCCCGCCATCCGCGCGCTGCTGGCGCGCACCGGGCTTACGCTGGATGACATCGGCCTGTTTGAAATCAACGAAGCGCAGGGCGCGCAGACCATCGCCGTGGAGCGCGAGCTGGGTCTCGACCGCAACAAGCTCAACGTGAACGGCGGCGCGATTGCGCTGGGCCATCCGCTAGCGGCTACCGGCGTGCGCCTGACGGTGACGCTGGCGCGCGAGCTGCGCCGGCGCGGCTTGCGCTACGGCATCTCGAGTGCCTGCGTGGGCGGCGGGCAGGGCATGGCGCTGCTGATCGAGAACCCTGACGCCTGAACCAGTCATCCCCTTTTTTCGCAAGAGCACACAGACCATGAAAATCATCACCGCCGCTGAAGCTGGGGCCCTGATCCCCGACAACGCCACCATCTTCCTGGGCGGCCTGGCCGTCTCCAGCCTGCCCGAGGAAGTGCTCAAGGGCGTGGAAAAGAATTTCCTCGACACCGGCCACCCGCGCAATGTGACCACCTGGGCCTGCGGCGCCATCGGCAACAGCAAGGACGCAGGCATGGTGCACTTTGCCCACCCGGGCATGATCAAGCGCACCGTGGCAGGCCACTTCGGCCAGACCGGCGCCGAGATGATGAAGATGGTGTTCGACGGCGAGGTCGAGGCCTACAACTTCCCGCAGGGCAGCCTGTCGCACCTCACGCGCCACATCGCCAGCCGCAGCCCCGGGCTGCTGACCAAGGTGGGCCTGGGCACGTTTGTGGACCCGCGCATCGAAGGCGGCAAGCTCAACAGCAAGTCCACCGAAGACCTGGTCAAACTGGTGGAGTTCAACGGCGAGGAGTGGCTGTTCTATCCCGCGCCCAAGGTCGATGTGGCCATCATCCGCGGCACGCTGGCCGATGAGAACGGCAACATCACGCTGGACAAGGAAGGCGTGCTGCTGGAGCAGATCAACATCGCCCACGCGGCCAAGGCCAGCGGCGGCATCGTGATCGCGCAGGTGGAGCGCATCGTGAAGGCCGGCAGCCTGCACCCCAAGTCGGTCAAGGTGCCGGGCGTGTCGGTGGACTACGTGGTGGTCAGCCAGCCCGAGAACCACATGCAGACCATCACCACGCAGTTCAACCCCGCGCTGTGTGGCGATGTGCGCGTGCCGCTCAACTCGCTGGCGCCCATGCCGCTGGACGAGCGCAAGGTGATCGCGCGCCGCACGGCGCTGGAGCTCACGCCCGGCGCCATCACCAACCTGGGTATCGGCATCCCTGCGGGCGTGCCGTCGGTGGCGGCGGAAGAGGGTGTGTCCGACCAGTTCACGCTGAGTGTGGAAAGCGGCATCACCGGCGGCATCCCGGCGCAGCTGGGGGACTTCGGCACGGCGTACAACGCCGACGCGATCATCGAGCAGTCGCTGCAGTTCGACTTCTATGACGGCGGCGGTCTGGACGCGAGCTTCCTGGGCCTGGCGCAGGCCGACAACCACGGCAACGTGAACGTGAGCAAGTTCAACGGCCGGCCGGTGGGCTGCGGCGGTTTTGTGAACATCACGCGGTCTACCAAGCACCTGGTGTTCTGCGGCACCTTCACCGCGGGCGGGCTGGAGGTGAAGGTGGCTGATGGGACGCTCACCATCGTCAAGGAAGGCCGTTCGCGCAAGTTCATCGAGAAGGTCGAGCAGATCACCTTCAACGGGCTGGACGCCGCGCAGCGCGAGCAGAACGTGCTGTTCGTCACCGAGCGTGCGGTGTTCCACCTGACCACAGAGGGGTTGGAGCTGACCGAGATCGCGCCCGGCATCGACCTCGAACGCGACGTGCTGGCGCACATGGGCTTCAAGCCCATCATGCGCAACGTGAAGACCATGGACCCGGGCCTGTTCCGCGCGCAGTGGGGCGGCCTGGCGCAGGCCATGGCGGCGAAGGCTGCGCAGGGCTGAGGGGCGTTCACGCCCAGGCGCCGTCCGACGGCATGGGCCGGACCCGGCGCCAACACCCACAAAGCAAAAAGCCAGCGGCCCAGCGAAGGTGCGCTGGCTTTTTGCCGTGCCGGGCTGCCGCTGCGGTGTGGCGGTGGGGCCCTGTGCCCCTGTGGCCGTGTTCCCAACCTGCGCGCTACGAAGCGCTTTGCGTGTAGACCTTTTGCAGCAGCCGGATCAGCGTGGTGCGCTCGGCGGTGGTCAGTCTGGAGGTGGCGTCCACCTCCAGCTGCGCGGCGGTCTGCTCGGCCTGGGCGGTCAGCTCGGCCCCTGCGGGCGTGAGGTGCACCCCCATCGCGCGCCCGTCGCTCGGGTGCGGGCGGCGCTCGATCAGCCCGCGCCGCTCCAGCGCGGCGATCAGCCCCACCAGGTTAGGCGGCAGCACGTTGAGCGTGGCGCACAGCTGGCGCGACGTGATGCCCGGGTTGTGCGCCACCAGCGACAGCACCGAGAAATCCACCACCTTCAGGCGGTACACCGCCATGCGCTCCATGAAGACCTCGATCACGGCCAGCGACGCACGGCGCGCGTTGTAGCCCACCAGCGTGCGCAGAAAGCCCGTGTCCACCGACTCGGTGAAGGGCTCGGCCGAGGGGGTGGCGGGTGCTGCTGCGGCGGCGGTTTTCTTGGAGGGGCGAGCGCTGGGCATGGGGCGATTGTGCAGAGTGGGAGGCGGGCCAGAGGCCGAAGCAAACGCAGTGGTTGATGTAGATCAGGCCCAGCCGCAGGTTCTGAAAGCCTTGTTTGCTATGGATTTTATAGTTTTGGCAGGGTGATGCCGTCGCTGCCGTGTCGGGCCCCTGCGCACAGCGCTACGCCGGGCTGCGCAGCACGCGCCGGTACTGCACCGCCTCGGCCACGTGGCTGACTGCGGTGGTGGGCGCGCCCGCCAGGTCGGCGATGGTGCGCGCCACCTTGAGGGCGCGGTGCGTGCTGCGCGCCGACCAGCCCAGGCGGGCGGCGGCGGTGTTGAGGAATTTCACGGCCGTGTCGTCCAGCTGCACGTGCGTGTCGATCTCCTGGCCCTGCAGCGCCTGGTTGGTCTTGCCCTGGCGTGCCAGGGCCACAGCGCGGGCGCGCTCCACCCGCTCGCGGATGGCGGTGGTCGACTCCCCGGCGGGCGCCTGCACCAGTTGCTCGGCAGGCAGGGCGGGCACTTCCACATGCAGGTCGATGCGGTCCAGCAGCGGCCCGCTGAGCTTGCCCTGGTAACGGCTGATCTGGTCCGGCGTGCAGCGGCAGGCGCGCTGCGTGGAGCCCAAAAAGCCGCAGGGGCAGGGGTTCATCGCAGCGATCATCTGGAACCGCGCCGGAAAGTCCGCGCGCTGCGCGGCCCGCGATATCGTGATGTGGCCGGTCTCCAGCGGCTCGCGCAGGGCCTCCAGCGCGGCGCGGGGGAATTCGGGGAGTTCATCGAGGAACAACACGCCGTGGTGTGCCAGCGAGATTTCGCCCGGCTTCGGGGGTGACCCCCCTCCCACCAGCGCCACCGCACTGGCCGTGTGGTGCGGGCTGCCGGTCGGCCTTTGCCCCCAGCGCTCGGGGTGAAAGCGCCCCGCCAGGCTGGCGATGGCCGCGCTCTCCAGCGCCTCCTGCACCGTCATCGCGGGCAGCAGGCCCGCAAACCGCAGTGCGAGCATCGACTTGCCGGAGCCCGGCGGCCCGGCCATCAGCAGGCTGTGCGCGCCGGCCGCGGCGATCTCCATCGCACGCTTGGCCGTGGCCTGGCCCTTCACGTCGGCCATGTCGGGGCCCGTGGTGTGGGCGGTCAGCGGCTGGGGCTCCAGCCGGCTCCAGCCGTCGTTGTCGACGTCGGCATCGCCCCCTGCCGCGCTGCCGGGCGGCAAGAAGGCACGCACCACGTCGAGCAGGTGGCGGGCCCGCACTACGCGGGCGTCGGGCACCAGGGCGGCTTCTTCGGCACTGCCGGGCGGCAGCACCAGTTGCACGTCGATCTGCTGGGCCTGCAGCGCCAGGCTGGTGGCCAGTGCGCCGCGCACGGCGCGCAGCTCGCCCGAGAGCGACAGTTCGCCGGCGAATTCATAGCCCTTGAGCTTGCTGGCATCGACCTGCCCGCTGGCCGCGAGGATGCCCAGAGCGATGGGCAGGTCGAACCGCCCGGAATCCTTGGGCAGATCCGCGGGCGCCAAGTTCACCGTGATGCGTTTGTTGTGCGGAAATTCGAGCCCCGCGTTCTGCAGCGCCGACCGCACCCGTTCGCGGGCTTCCTTCACTTCCACCTCGGCCAGGCCGACCAGCGTGAAGCTGGGCAGGCCGTTGGCCAGATGCACCTCGACCGTCACCGAAGGCGCTTGCAGCCCCAGAAGGGCGCGGCTTTGCACCAAAGCAAGACTCATGAAGCAGATTCTCCCCAGATGGGTGCGTTTTGTGGTTTTTAGTTGCGCGTAGTGCGCGCCTTGCACCAAGTAAGTGCATGGCGCGGAGCGAACAACCCCTCACTGTACCGGGGGATCCATGTAACGCGAAGCAACGGCCCGGCGCGGCATGGCGTGCCAGTGGCACGGTCCGTGCTTAGAGCCCCTGTCCCTACTTTGTCCAACCGGAGGAAACATGACCCGCGCCATCATCAAGACCCTGGGCGTTGCCCTTGTTGCAACCCTTCCCATGCTGGCCAGCGCCCAGCTCACCGGCAACGTCAGCCTGACCACCAACTACAAGTTCCGTGGCCAGGACCAGGACGCCTCCAAGGCCAAGGCCGTCAAGCCCGCCCTGCAAGGCGGCTTCGACTACACCTTCGGCGAAACCGGCTGGTACGTGGGCAACTGGAACTCCAGCGTGGACTGGCTGGCCAACAACTCGCTCGAGTCCGACCTGTACGGCGGCTACAAGTTCAAGGCCGCCGGCGCCGACTTCGACGTGGGCGCGCTGACCTACATCTACCCCGGCAACAGCAACGGCAACACCACCGAGCTGTACGGCGCGGCCACCATGGGCCCCTTCACCGCCAAGTACTCGCACACCATCTCCAAGGACTACTTCGGGTTCGCAGGCGCCAAGGCGGGCTCGGGCCTGAAGGGCACCAACACCGGCTACCTGAACCTGGCGTTCGCCCAGGAAGTGGCCCCCAGCATCACGCTGAAGGCATCGGTGGGCTTCACCCGCTTTGCCAGCGACATCAAGGACACGGGCGTGCCCAACTACATGGACTACAGCGTGGGCGGCGCGTATGACTTCGGCAGCGGCCTGTCGCTCGGCGCTGCCGTGGTGGGCGCCAACAAGAAGGCCTTCTTCGGCCACGTGAACAAGTCGCGCGTGATCGTCACGCTCACCAAAACCCTGTAAGCAGTCTCGATGGGCGCAGGCTGCGCCCGTTGTCGGAGGATCCCAAAATGAAAATGGTGACAGCCATCATCAAGCCCTTCAAGCTCGACGAGGTGCGCGAAGCGCTCTCGGACATCGGCGTGCAAGGCATCACGGTAACCGAGGTCAAGGGCTTTGGCCGCCAGAAGGGCCACACCGAGCTGTACCGCGGTGCAGAGTACGTGGTCGACTTTCTTCCCAAGGTCAAGATCGAAGCCGCGGTGGCCGACGACCTGGTGGACCGCGTGATCGAGTCCATCGAAACCGCCGCCCGCACCGGCAAGATCGGCGACGGCAAGATTTTCGTGACCCACCTGGAGCAGGTGGTGCGCATCCGTACCGGCGAAACCGGCAAGGAAGCCCTGTAAAGGGCCCGGTTGCCACAGACACCAGAGAAATGCCATGAAAAAACTGCTTGCTTCCTTCGTACTGGGGTTGAGTCTGCTGTCCGGCGGCTCTGCCGTGCTGGCCCAGGCCCCTGCTGCTGATGCCGCGGCATCGGCCCCCGCAGAAGCCGCGCCTGCTGCCGCTGCGCCAGCCCCCGCCGCCGCACCTGTCGCTGCACCGGCACCCGCCGCTGCGGCCTCCGAGGCCGCCCCTGCCGCACCCGTGCCCAAGATCGACTCCGGCGACACCGCCTGGATGCTGACCTCCACGCTGCTCGTGATCCTGATGACCATCCCCGGCCTGGCGCTGTTCTACGGCGGCCTGGGCCGCAGCAAGAACATGCTGTCGGTGCTGATGCAGGTCTTCGTGGTGTTCTCGCTGATCTCCCTGCTGTGGGCCATCTACGGCTACAGCCTGGCGTTCTCCGGCGAGGGCAAGTTCTTCGGCGGCTTCCAGAAGATCTTCCTCAAGGGCGTGACCCAGGAGACCTTCGGCGCGCTGATCACCATCCCCGAGTACGTGTTCATCGCGTTCCAGGGCACGTTCGCGGCCATCACCGTGGCGCTGGTCGTCGGTTCGTTCGCAGAGCGCATCAAGTTCTCCGCCGTGCTGATCTTCTCGGTGCTGTGGTTCACCTTCAGCTACGTGCCCATGGCCCACATCGTGTGGGGCGGCGGCCTGCTGGCGGCTGACGGCGCACTGGACTTCGCAGGCGGCACCGTGGTGCACATCAACGCCGGTATCGCCGGCCTGGTGGGCGCTTACATGGTGGGCAAGCGCATCGGCTTCGGCAAGGAAGCCCTCACGCCCCACAGCCTGACGCTGACCATGGTCGGTGCCTCGCTGCTGTGGGTAGGCTGGTTCGGCTTCAACGCCGGCTCCGCAGGTGCCGCCAACGCTGGTGCCGGCCTGGCCTTCGTGAACACCGTGCTGGCCACTGCCGCTGCCACGCTGAGCTGGATCGCTGGTGAAGCACTGCACAAGGGCAAGGCTTCCATGCTGGGCGCCGCCTCCGGTGCCGTGGCCGGCCTCGTGGCCGTGACGCCTGCCGCTGGCTTCGTGGGCCCCATGGGCTCCATCGTGCTGGGCCTGCTGGCCGGTGTGGTCTGCCTGTGGGGTGTGGGTGGCCTCAAGCGCCTGCTCAACGTGGACGATGCATTCGACGTGTTCGGCGTGCACGGTGTGGGCGGCATCCTGGGTGCCATCCTGACCGGTGTGTTCGCATCGCAAAGCCTGGGTGGTACCGGCGGCCTGACGCCCGACACGTTCTCGATGGGTGCCCAGGTGTGGATCCAGGTCAAGAGCGTGCTGTTCACCATCGTGTGGTCCGGCGTCGTGGCGTTCATCGCCTACAAGATCGCCGACCTGCTGGTGGGCCTGCGTGTCTCGGAAGAAGCCGAGCGCGAAGGTCTGGACATCACGTCGCACGGCGAGACGGCGTACAACCGCTGATCCCGTCAGCCCGATGCGCTGCGGTGTCTGGTGGCACCGCAGCGTTGCAACAAGAACAAGCGAGTGACTCCTCTTGGTTCTTCAGCCCGCCGCCCTGGCGGGCTTTTTTCGCGTGCGGCGGGGCCTGCAGACCCGTGCAGCCCCGCACGCTGACCACCTGAACGCCCCTTGAACGCCCCTTGAACGCGCCCTGAACGCCCGCTTGAACGCCGCCAAGGCAAGCGCCGCATCTCCAGCGGCCAAGGCAACCTCCGCCGAATTGCAGCGCGCTGTTCAAAAAATTCACGCGCCCAGGCCGTCGCACGGCAGGTGCCTGCCGCTACGATCCCAGGCATGGACCACGCCCTTGCCCAGATCGCCGACCGTGTGCGCGCAGCCGCCGCCGACCAGACGCCCTTGCGCATCCGCGGTGGAGGCACCAAGGACTTCCATGGCCTGGCGCTGCATGGCGAGGTGCTCGACACCCGCACCTTGCGCGGCATCGTGAGCTACGAGCCCAGCGAACTGGTCGTCACCGTGCGCGCCGGCACCCCGCTGGTCGAGTTGGAGGCCGCATTGGCCGCACAGGGCCAGTGCCTGCCGTTCGAGCCCCCGCATTTCGCCCAGGCGCCTTCGGACGCCGCCACCGTGGGCGGCATGGTCGCGGCGGGATTGTCGGGCCCGGCGCGTGCCAGCGTGGGCGCGGTGCGCGACTACATGCTGGGCGTCACGCTGCTCAACGGCCGCGCGGAGCTGCTCAGCTTTGGCGGCCAGGTGATGAAGAACGTGGCGGGCTACGACGTGTCACGCCTCATGGCGGGCGCCTGGGGCACGCTCGGGCTGCTCACCGAGGTCAGCCTCAAGGTGCTGCCGGTGGCCCCGGCCGAGGCTACGCTGCGCTTTGAATGCAACCAGGCCGACGCGCTGCGCAAGCTGCACGCCTGGGGCGGCCAGCCGCTGCCTTTGAACGCCAGCTGCTGGGTGCAGGACGGCAGCACCGGCACGCTCTACGTGCGCCTGCGGGGCGCCGTGGCGGCCGTGGAGGCCGCCTGCCGCAGCATGGGCGGCACGCGCCTTGACAACACCACCACGGCGCCCGACTGGACCGCCTGCCGCGATCAGACCCTGCCGTGGTTCACCGACCGCGCGCAGCGCCCCGGCCACGCGCTGTGGCGCCTGTCGGTGCCGCAGACCGCGCCGGTGCTCAGCCTGCCCGCCGCGGCCCAGCCGCTCATCGAGTGGCATGGCGCGCTGCGCTGGGTGCAGGCACCGGATTCGGCGGGCGACGCCTTGCGCGACGCTGCGCGTGCCGTGGGCGGGAGTGCTACTGTTTTCATAGCTTCTGGCGCTGATCCAGAAAGCGGTAGCGGCCATTCTGGCTCGCCATCCCGCGCGCTGGAGCAGATCCACGCCCGCCTCAAGCACAGCTTCGACCCGGCGGGCATCTTCAACCCCGGCCGCATGGCGCAGGCCTGGTAGGCCCGGGACGTGCTTGCTGCCAACGCCATGCGACGACATCTGCGCCACCTGACGGGGCACCACCGCACGGTGGCGAGCAACCGCGTGCTGGGCCTGCTGCTGGCCTTCAACGCGGGCGCGGTCAATGCCGGGGGCTTCCTGGTGGTGCACCTGTACACATCGCACATGACGGGCTTCGTCTCCATGCTGGCCGACAGCCTGGTGCTGGGCAACATGGCCTTGGTGCTGGGCGCCGTGGGTGCGCTGCTGGCCTTCCTGTGCGGCGCGGCGACCACGTCGGTGATGGTGAACTGGGCGCGGCAGCGGCGCCTGCACAGCAGCTATGCGCTGCCCCTGCTGCTGGTGGCCGTGCTCATGCTGGTGTTCGGCCTGGTGGGCGCGATCACGCTGAGCTGGCCCACGCCGTTCGCGGTGCCGGTCACGGTGCTGCTGCTGTCGTTCATCATGGGCCTGCAGAACGCCACGGTGACCAAGATGTCGTCGTCGCAGATCCGCACCACGCACATGACCGGCGTGGTGACCGACCTGGGCATCGAGCTGGGCAAGATGCTCTACTGGAACCGCACCGGCACCGCGCCCGAGTCGCAGGTGCGGGCCAACCAGATGCGCCTGCGGCTCTTCGCGGGGCTGCTGGGCATGTTCCTGGTGGGCGGCATCGCGGGCGCGGCGGGCTTCAGCCATGTGGGTTTTGTCTTCGTGGTGCCGCTGGCGCTCGTGCTGCTGGTGCTCTCGCTGCCGCCGCTGTGGGCCGACCGCGCGCGGCTGCGCCGCCCGCAGCGCAAGACGTTGCCGCTGGCTCCGCCCCCGGCGCTGTGAGCCCGCACTGTTCAGCGCCCCCCAATCCCTCGTTGTCCCTTCGTCCAGGCATGCTCGATGCAAACCCAACTCTCCCCTGAATACCGCGCCCGCGCCGATGGCCTGGAGGCCGAAGCCATCCTGCGCAAGTGCGTGCACTGCGGCTTTTGCACCGCCACCTGCCCCACTTACCAGTTGCTGGGCGACGAGCTGGACGGCCCGCGCGGCCGCATCTACCTCATCAAGCAGGTGCTCGAAGGGGCCGAGCCCACGCGCAGCACCCAGATGCACCTGGACCGGTGCCTGACCTGCCGCAACTGCGAAAGCACCTGCCCGAGCGGCGTGGAGTACGGCCACCTGGTGGACATCGGCCGCAAGATCGTGGATGAGAAAGTGCCGCGCCCCCTGGGCGAGAAGGCGCTGCGCTGGGCGTTGAAAGAAGGCTTGCCGTCGCCCCTGTTCGGCCCCGCGATGAAGGCCGGGCAGATGGTGCGCGGCCTGCTGCCTGGGGCGCTCAAGGCCAAGGTGCCCGCGCCGCAGCCCGCCGGCGCGTGGCCCACGCGCGAACATGCGCGCAAGGTGCTGATGCTGGCGGGCTGCGTGCAGCCGGCCATGATGCCCAACATCAACACCGCCACCGCGCGCGTGCTGGACGCGGCGGGCATCCAGACCGTGGTCGCCGCCAAGGCGGGCTGCTGCGGCGCGGTGAAGTTCCACCTCAACGACCAGACAGGCGGCATGGCCGAGATGCGCGCCAACATCGACGCCTGGTGGCCGCTGGTGGAGCAGGGCGGGGTGGAGGCCATCGTCATGAACGCCTCGGGCTGCGGCGTCACCGTGAAGGAGTACGGCCACATCCTCAAGGATGACGCGCAGTACGCGGCCAAGGCTGCGCGCATCAGCGCACTCACGCGCGACCTGTCCGAGCTGCTGCCCGAGCTGGCCGACAAGCTCGCAGGCCGCGCGCAGCCTGCGGCCGACGTGCTGTACGCCTACCACCCGCCCTGCACGCTGCAGCACGGGCAAAAGTTGCGGGGCGGCGTGGAGGTGCACCTGGCGCGCCTGGGCTTCAAGCTGCGCGCTGCGCGCAACGAAGCGCACCTGTGCTGCGGCTCGGCGGGCACGTATTCGGTGCTGAACCCCGGGCTGTCCTACCAGCTGCGCGACCGCAAGCTGGGCGTGCTGGCCGAGGCCTTCGGCGAGCAGCCGCCGGACATGATCCTGTCGGCCAACATCGGCTGCATCACCCATCTGCAAAGCGGCACGGGCACGCCGGTGCGGCACTGGATCGAGGTGCTGGACGAGGCCTTGGCGTGATGCCGGTTACATCCACTGGCGGGCATTTTTGCCAACGCTGGCATGATTGAGGGTTTTGTCGCCCCACACCTCACCCTTTTTTCGCACCGCCATGACCGATTCCGTGTCCGCACAAGAACAACAACCGAACGCAGCGACGACGGCGCCTGCTGCTGCCGCTGAGCCCGTGTCCACCGAGGCCGCCGCTGCAGCCGCTGGCGCCGTGTCGGCTGTGCCGGCGGGTGTGCCAGCGTCAGAGCGGGCCCGCCGTTCGGGCGGCCAGCGCCGCGGCGGTGGTGACCGCCGTGGTGGCCGGGGCGGCGCGCCGCGCCAGGGCGCAGCGCCGCAGGGCGATGCTGCAACCGCGCAAGGGCCGGCCGGCGACGGCGCTGCCCGTACGCCGCCACGCACCACCCACCCGCTGCTGGAGCAACTGGCAGACCTGTACCCGCATCTGTTCGGCGCGGTGTTCCGTCCGCTCAAGCGCGGTGTCTTCCAGGACCTGCTGGCGGCGCATCCTGAAGCCTTCGACCGCGACGCGCTCAAGGTGGCGCTGGGCCTTCACACCCGCTCCACGCGCTACCTGCAAAGCGTGGCAGCCGGCGACAAGCGCCACGACCTGGCCGGCCAGCCGGTGGAAGCCATGGCGCCCGAGCATGTGCACCACGCACTGCTGGAGGTCTACCGCCGCCGCAAGAACAACAAGGCCCGCGCCACCGAAGACCTGTTGCCCAAGCTGCGCAACCGCATGATGGCTGCGTTCGAGGCATCGGGCATGTCGCGCGAGACCTACACCGAACTCGTGCGGGGCCGCGACGATGCCGCCAACGCCATCCTCGAAGAAGCCTTTGCCGAATGGTCCGCCCGCAACGCCAAGGACGAAGCGCTGCTGCGCGCCTTCGAGGCCAGCGGCCAGACCCTGGAAGCCTTCGCCGACATGTACGGCATGGTGGCGCGCACGGTGGGCCAGCAGCTCGAACGCGCACGCCGCCTGAATGCCGCGCGTGCGCAGCAGGCCGCCGCCGCGGCGTCGGCCTCTGCGGCCCCCGCCGCTCCCGCGGCATCGGCTGAATCCGCAGCACCGGCCGAGCACGCGGATGCAGCAGCGGCTGCCGCGGCCGCCCCGGCCCAGGACCACTGAACGGCGGGCACGAGCGTCATCGTGTCCACCGCCACCGCGCCCACACGGCTGATCTTTCTGCCCGGCGTGGGCGGCAACCCGGCGTTCTGGCGCGCCGCCTCGGACGCGGTCGCGCTCCCGGCCGAGCGGGTGCTGCCGGGCTGGCCCTGGTTTGGCGTGGCAGCGGCGGCGGACATGCCCGCCCACACCGCCGGCTGCATGCAGGACCTGGTCGATGCGGTCACGCCGCACATGGACCAGCCCTGTACCCTGATCGCCCAGTCCATGGGCGGCGTGGTGGCGGTGCTGGCCGCCCTGCAGCGCTCCGAGCACCTCACGCACCTGGTGCTGGTGGCCACGTCCGGCGGCGTGCCCATCGACGACCTGCACCCCCACGACTGGCGCCCGGATTTCATGCGCACGAACCCCGCCTTCCCCGCGTGGATGGCCCGCGAGCGCTGGGACCTGACCCCCCAACTGGCATCGCTGCGCACGCCTGCGCTGCTGCTGTGGGGCGATGCCGACCCCATCAGCCCCGTGGCGGTGGGCGAGCGCCTGCAGAGCCTGCTGCCGCGTGCGCAGCTGCACGTGCTGCCGGGCGGCGCCCACGACCTGGCCCAGACGCACGCAGCTTCAGTGGCCGCGCACATCACACGCCATCTGCTGGCGGGCGGTGCGCCACCATCACCAACACCCCCACTGCGCGGCGACGCGCCAGCCGCATAGAATCCTGCTGCGGCCCGGTTCATGGGTTGCCGTAAGCGTTTACGTCAATCAACGTGCCAACCAACGCCGGCCCTGCCGGGGTGGTGGTTTCCCGCCAGCCGTGCAGGCCAGCGGGGACGGCACCTTGACTGACCGGCCTGCTTCATGGAACTTCAATGAACCAACCTTCGTCCCCCCGCACCGGGCCCTCCACGCCCTACGCGCCATCCACGGGGTCCGCACCTCCGCTATCTTCTGCATCTTCTCCCGCATCTCCCTGCTCTCCGGGGGGGCCTTCGGCTGCCACGCCTTCCTCCAAGACATTCCTCGGCCTGCGCAAGCTGCCTGCGCGCTCGGCAGCCTGGGTCATGCCGCTGCTGCTGTCGCTGCTCATGACCTTCATCGTCTCGCTCATCAGCACCCTGCGTGTGGCGGGCCTCTCGGTGGACGTCCTGCGCCTGTGGATGAGTTCGTGGGCGCTGTCCTGGATGGCGGCCTTTCCGACACTGCTGCTGGTGCTGCCGCTGGTGCGCCGGGCCACGGCGGCCATCGTGGACCCCAGGTAGCCACACGCCCACCCGCTGCTGACGCCGGGCGTCAGCAGCCCCGTACGCCTGCCACCGGCGCGGCTGCAGGCTACTGACATCAGGGTGTCAGCAGCAGGTCGGCACCATGCGGGTCTTGCAGCTGCACACCCCCGGCCGGTCCGCAAATCGGGCCCGCCGGCTGACCACATCCAACCCGACAAGAGAGAGCACCCCTCATGACCCATCCCGCTACCACCCGCATTCCCGCCTTCAGCGTGGCCGGCATCGCCGTGCGCACGCGCAACAGCGAAGAGATGAACCCCGCCATCGCACGCCTTGGGGGCCTGTGGAACCGCTTCTTCAGCCAGAGCTGGGAGCGCAAGCTGCCCAGCCGGGGCGACGACGGCCGCATCTTCGGCGTGTACAGCGGCTACGAATCCAACGAGCATGGTGCCTTTGACGTGACCGCCGGCGTGGCCGTCGCCGAGCCGGACATGGCGCAGGCGCAGGCAGTGCCGGGCGCCGCCCGCGTCGACATCCAGGCGGGCGACTACCTCGTCTTCACGGGGGCCGGCGAGATGCCCCAGATGGTGATCGACACCTGGGTGCGCATCTGGCAATACTTCGCCGAAAACCCCCAGGTGCAGCGCCGCTTCGGCACCGACTTCGAGGCCTACGAGGGCCCGGACCAGGTGGCCATCCACATCGGCGTCAAGCCCTAGCATGGTGCCGGATGTCGCCCCCGCCCCAGCGCCGCGCGCGCGGCCGTGGCGGTGGGGTTCGGTGGTGCAACTGGCGCTATATTGTTGATAGTTGCTGGCGCTTTCCAGGCGAGCGCCACAGCCCGAAATGCTTTGAAAATGAACTCTCTCCATGCGCCGCGCTGACCGCCTTTTCCAGATCGTCCAGCTCATCCGCGGCCGGCGCCTGTCCACGGCAGCCTTCCTGGCCGAACGGCTCGAAGTCTCGGCGCGCACCATCTACCGCGACGTGGCGGACCTGCAGCACCAAGGCGTGCCCATCGAGGGCGAAGCCGGTGTGGGCTACCGCCTGGGCGCAGGCTTCGAGCTGCCGCCGCTCATGTTCAGCCAGGGCGAGGCGAACGCGCTGGTGGCCGCCGCGCGGCTGGCGCAGGCCTGGCTCGATGCCGGGCTGGCGCGCGAGGTGGAGGGCGCCCTGGGCAAGATCCTGTCAGTGCTGCCCCCGGCCGCGCGCGTGGCGGCCGAGTCGCAGGCGCTGTACGCGCCGTCGGTGGGGCTGGGCCCCCAGGCCCAGGCCACCCTGCAGTCGCTGCGCGAGGCGGTGCAAAGCCGCCACGTGGTGCAGGTCAACTACGCCGACGTGCAGGGCCGCGCGAGCCTGCGCCGCCTGCGCCCGCTGGGCTGCTTCTACTGGGGCAAGGTCTGGACGCTGTCGGCCTGGTGCGAACTGCGCGGCGACTTCCGGGGCTTTCGCATCGACCGCATCGTGGACCTGGTGGTGACGGACGAGCAGTTCCGCCTGGAGCCCGGCAAGACCCTGGCCGACATGCTGCGCAAGGTGGAGGCCGAGATGGGCTCGCGGCCGAGCGAATGGCCGCCCGCGGAGACCCCGGGCCTGAACGCCTGATCAGGCTGGAGCCTGCCCGCATCAACCCCGCTGCGGCGCGGCCGCCGGCACAATGCGGCGATGATCCTTCGCCTGTCCGACCTGGTGCCGCCGGTGGTGCTGCGCCCCGCCCAGCGCCAGGATGCGCCCCGGCTGGCCCGCCTCTGGCGCGAGGCCTGGCGTTCTGCCAACCCTGCGGTGGCCACCGTGGCACCGCAAGCGCACTGGGAAGACCGGGTGCGGGCCGAATTCGGCCCACCCTGCACCGCGCTGCTGGCCGAGCGCGCCGACGGAGCCCTGCTGGCCTTCATGGTGGTGGACATCCCGAGCCGCCATCTGCACCAGCTTTTCGTGGCGCCCGGCGCGCAAAGCCAGGGCATGGGTGGCGCGATGGTGCAGGAGATCTGCCAGCGCCTGTGCCCTGACGGCTGGACCTTGCACGTGGCAACGGCCAACGAACGCGCTCGGCGGTTCTATGCCCGCTGCGGGCTGGTGGAGGGCGCGACCAGCGTTCATCCGGCGACCGGCCGCGAGAGGGTGCTGTGCAGTTGGCCCGGCGCCGCGCCATAGCCCGCCCTGCGCGAACCTGCGGTGCCACACCACGACGGCGCTCCAGAATGGTTGCAAACCGTCGCCATTATTCCAACTTGGTTACCTTGGTTACCTTTTGCGGTAATTTTTTGGAGTTATTGAGCGCAGTTGTCAAGAGAATTTGCTGCTCTCATGGCTATCATCCGCAGCACTCAGAACCAACGGGCTCCAAAGTCTGCAGCACATGACACGCCGCGTCACCATTCAAACGCCATTGGGCGACCAACTCAAGTTCAGGCAGCTGCAGGGCACTGAGGAAATCAGCCAGATATTCGCTCTGGACGTGGATTTGCTCAGCGACAGCAAAAGCATCGACCCCAAGGCCTTGCTGGGCAAGAACGCCACCGTCGTGGTCGAGACCGAAGGCGGTGGCAAGCGCTACATCGACGCCATCGTCACCCGCTTCGGCATGCAGGGCCAGGACCATCGCATGTTCTCGTACAAGGCCCGCCTGAGCCCCTGGCTGTGGCTGGCCACACGCAAAAGCGATTTCAAGATATTCCAGAACAAGACGGTTCCAGAGATTATTGAAGAAGTGCTCGGTAAATATGGGTACCCGCTGGAGAAAAAGCTGACCCGCACTTATCGTACCTGGGATTATTGCGTTCAATACAACGAGTCCGACTGCCAGTTCGTGTCCCGGCTCATGGAGCACGAGGGCATTTATTACTACCACCAGCATTCGCCCGGCCAACACGTGCTGACGCTGGCGGACGACATCGTGGCATCGCACAGTCCGCTGCCAGGCGCCGCCACGCTGCCGTTCTACCCGCCCGAGAAGGCCGCCATCTCCGACCGGGAATGTGTCTTTGCGTGGGAGCAGGCCGAAGAGATCAAGTCGGGCCGCCACTACAACGACGACTACGACTTCAAGAAGCCCAAGGCCGATCTGTCGAATATGCGCAAGATGCCCATGGGCCACGCGCACGACAGCCATGAAGTTTATGAATGGCCGGGCGGCTATACCGAGTACGGCGATGGCGAAACGTACGTGCGGGTGCGCCTGCAGGAAAATCTCACCCGCGAAAGCGTGGTGCAGGGTAAATCGAGCTGCCGCGCGCTGACGCCGGGTTACACCTTCAGCCTGGAGAACTATCCGCGCGAGGACCAGAACCAGCAGTACCTGATTACCGCGGTTCAGTACCACTTTCAGGAAAACCCCGAAGTCAGCAGCATCGCCAAACCCACGCCCAAGACCACCAAGGACGAAGTGGGCTCCATCCAGCGCTTCGTGCTGAAGGCGCAGCCCACCAGCCTGGCCTTCACGCCGCCGCGCGTCACGCCCAAGCCCCGCAGCCAGGGCCCGCAGACGGCCGTGGTTGTCGGCCCGCCCGGCGAGGAAATCTGGACCGACAAGTACGGCCGGGTCAAGGTGCAGTTCCACTGGGACCGCATCGGTGCCATGGACGAAAACTCCAGCTGCTGGATCCGCGTGTCGCACCCCTGGGCGGGCGCCAAATACGGCGGCATCTTCACGCCCCGCATCGGCCAGGAAGTCATCGTCGACTTCCTGAACGGCGACCCCGACTACCCGATCATCACCGGCCGCGTCTACAACAACGACCAGATGCCCCCGTGGGAGCTGCCCAAGCACAAGACGCAGTCGGGCTTTCAGACCAACTGGAGCAAGGGCGGCGGCGGCAAGCACATGCTGCGGTTCGAGGACCAGAAGGGCATCGAGCACATCGAGCTGTCCACGGACCACGGCAACACCCACCTGCACATGGGTTACCTGATGAACCAGAGCACCGAGGCCAAGCGCAGCTATGGCTTCGAGCTGCGCACGAATGAGTGGGGTGCGATTCGGGCGGACAAGGGGTTGCTGATCACGACGTATACGCAGGACTTCAAGCAGAAGATATCGCATGAGAACCCCGATGGGTTCGATGGCCTGGGTGAAGGCTTGGCCAACACTGCGTCGCTGATGGAGGAAGCCGGTGAGGCGGTGTCTGCCATGAACAGTGCGATTGAGGCCATCAACGGCTTGAAGACCTCGCACATGATGGAGCTGAGCTCTGGCATTGCTGCCATGACCGGTGGCAAGGCGGCGATGGCGACATTGTCCAAAGCAGCTGCGGCCATCGCTGCGCTTGCCGGCGGTGGTGGCGGAGGGGGTGGTGGCGCTGGGGCAGAGACATCGATGCCGACCAACACCGACCCCGCAATGCCTCAGTCGCAGGCGTTGCGAGAGCTGTCCAAAGACATCAGCAAGCCGGTCGTCTCCATCGTCAGCCCCGAGGGGCATTCGATGATCAGCCCCAAGCCCATCGTGGTCAGTTCAGGGCAGAGCGTTTCGATGCATGCCAAGCAACACATCACGCTGTCCAGCGGCGCGCAGCTGACCCAGCTGGCCAAGGGCGGCATGCTGACGCACGTGTCAGAGGGCGGCCAGCGCAACACCGTGACCAAGGGCGACATTGCGTCGGAAGCGCAGACGGGCAACATGAACCTGACCGCGCAGCAGAACATAACGCTGGCTTCCAAGACGGACACCGCGACCGTGGTGGGCGACCAGAACGTCAACATCCAGGCGACCAAAGACTCGGTGCTGGTGAAGGCTGCCAAACACATCCGCCTGCAGGCAGGTGAGAGCATCACGCTGACGATTGGGGAGGGGGAGGGCGTCGCCTCGCTCAAGCTCACCGACAAGGGCGAGGTGGTCATCAAGGGCAAGAACGGGCTGATCAAGCTCAGTGAACTGCTGGATGTGCACGGGGCGCCCATACAGCTCAATTGCCCCTAGTGCACTGCAGAGCGCATCGCGCTTTGGGCCTAGACATCTCTATGAACTGAACCGGAATTTCGATGCAGTACCAAATCAATGAAGGGTCGTTCAGCGTTCCCGACGGCATGCAAGACAACAGCATCAACGTGCTACTCGCAGGGCATAGTGGGCTTGGATTCAGTGTGGTGGTGACCAGGTCCAGACTTGAGCCTGGCGAAACGTTCGAGCAGTTGGTAAACCGGCAATTGCAGTTGCTGGGCCAGCAGTTCAGCATGGCTGAGTTCACTGATCGAAGCGAGCACAAAGACTCCGCGTCCGGTCAACTGCGGGCTATCGAATACGCCGTGCAGTTCAAACAAGACGGCGTGATGGTCTACCAGCGCCAAGTGGGCTATCTCTTGGGCAACACGGGCAACGTCGTGGTGATGACAGCGGCTGCCCAAGCTCCTCTCTCAGACGCCCAACTGACGCAGTGGCGCGCCATACGCGCCAGTTTCAAGCCTGCATGACCGGTAGCGAGTTGCCAACTCGCCCTCACCCGCAGCCCGTGCAAAACCGATTCCAGTCCCCGGCTTTTTGCTACCTGCCTTGATTCAACAGCCTAGTGCATTCCCTCCTTCATGAGCACCTATCCCGCCGCGGCCCGTATTGACGACCCCATTGCCCATACGAGTGCCAATGCAAGAATGCTTTTGCAATTGGCTGGGGTGGTGGGTGGCGGCATGTTGGGCGGTTTTGTAGGAGGCGCGATTGGCGGAGCTGTTTCTGCCGGCCTGACCTTCATTACAGGTGGCTTTGCTGCGCCTGCTGCACCGGTGATTACTGCTGCAGCAACGCTTGCCGGGACGCATTACGGCATGCAGGCTGGTCAAGCGTTGGGAACCGCGGCGGCCGATTTTCTATTCCCGCCCACGATCACTGGCAAGATCATCACGGGGTCAGAGAACGTCAAAATCAACGGCAAGAAAGCCGCGCGCGCGACCAATGCGATGCCGCTGGACAGCGTCATTTGCAGCAAACACACAAGTCGCCCAACCAATTTCATTGCTCAGGGAGCCGCCGATCGCCCTGAGCAGACGATTATCAACCATGCCCTTGCCGCCCGAAAGGACGACAAGGTTGAATGTGGAGCCTACATCCACGAAGGGTCCCCCAACGTCTTCATCGGCGGCCCGCCCGCGACCGTTCGGAAATATGACGCAGAAGGCAACATCTTCCTGCGAGCCGCCATCACCGGCTATGGAATTTACAGCGCGATCAAAAGCCTCAGGTGCTTACCAAAGCTGCTGAAAGACCCACGCGCAGTTCTCAAGAACGCGAAATGTATCGTTCAGATGGTACAGGCCGGAATGTCGTTGAATGAAATCGCGGACATCGTGGCCAACCCGGTTCACATCGCGACGGGAGCGAAGCTGCTCGCCGGTGACGAAGACCTGGATTTCGTACTCCCTGGTGGTTTGCCTGTCGTCTTTCAACGGGTCTACAACAGCTTGGACCTGCGTTCGCGCACCCACTTCGGCCAGGGCTGGAGCAGCCCTTACACGGCCGAGTTGCACCTAGGGACTGATGTGCAGGGTATTCCCACCGTTACCTACTACGGTGACGATGGCCGTGATATTGAGTACCCGGTGCCGGCGCCTGGTGAAAGCCACTACAGCGTGGCCGAAGGAATCGCAGTCTTATGCAGCGAGGGCGGAGACTTCTTCGTGGTGCTGCCAGACGGCACCCACCAGTGGTTTGGAAAGCCCGATGACGCTTTTGTTTTGGGTCTGGGAAGTCGTGTGCTTCCGTTGCGTCGTATTGAAGACCGCAACAGCAATTTTCAGGCGCTACGCTACGACGAACTTCATCGGCTGACCCATCTGGCCGACAACACGGGCCGTTTGCTCGCCTTCGACTACGAGGGCGAAGGGAACCGCATCGCACAAATCCGTTTGGTGACGGGCGCCAACACCGCAGCGCATGAGGTGCCAGAAATTCCCGAAGTGCTGGCGCGCTATCGCTATGACGGCCAGGGTCAGCTGACCGAAGTGATTGGGCGGGACGGTCAGATTCAGCGCCTGTTTGGTTATGCGGACGGACTGATGGCCCAGCACCGCCTTTCGACCGGCTTGACCTGCCACTACCGCTGGCAAAATTTTTCTCAGAACTTGGGAAAAAGATCGGGGCCTCATCCGCGCGTTGTACAGCACTGGACAGACGACGGAGAAAACTATCAGTTTCAGTATGACTTGGCGGCAGGCACCACGACGGTGACAGAGCGGCTGGGTTCCGGCGAGAGCCCCCAAATCCGCACGCGCATCTGGGCTTGGAATTCCGATCACGAAATCACGGCCTACACCGACGCACTGGGTAACCGATACACGCAGACGTGGAGTGACACAAGGCAATTGCTGAGCCACACTGATCCGTTGGGCCAGACCACCACCTACGCATACGATGAGGCCGGCAATCTGATCCAGACAACCGATGCGCTGGGTCGTACAGAGAGCACCCAGTGGAGCCCGGCCCCCGCTAGCCTGCTCTTGTCTACCAGCGATGCAGCTGGCGCCAGCTGGCGCTATCACTATGACAACGACGGCAACCTGACTGCCGAAATCGACCCCCTGGGGCATACCACGTTGTACGCCAATAACGAGCGTGGTTTGCCAGTGGTCATCACTGACGCGCACGGGGGACGCAAGCAACTGGCCTGGGACGTTCGCGGGCTGCTTACCAGCTACACGGACTGCAGTGGCAAAACCACGCGCTACACGTACGACCAGCGCGGCTACCTGCACCAAGAGGTTGATGCACTGGGCCACATCACCACATTGACGCACGACGCGCAGGGAAGGCTGCTGACACTGACGCTGCCTGATGGCGCCGCACATCATTACCGCTATGACCCGTCGGGACAGTGCGTGCTTGCACAGGATGCCCTGGGCCACAGCACCAGCTACAGCTACAACCTGCGCGGTCAACTCACCGGGCGCAGCAAAGCGATCGGCAGCTTCAGCAGCAACATTCAACTCGGCTATGACTCTGCAATGCGCCTTGCCGCGGTGATTAACGAAAACCGCCAAGCCTACCAATTCACCTACGACGCGGCCAACCGGCTGCTGATGGAAACCCGCATCGACGGTACCCGCCAAGTGCTGCACCATGATGCTGCAGGCCAGGTCGTCGGCGTGACGGAACACCCCATGCCTATGGGCATGGGCGATGCCGTGCCAGGGCATGCCGATGTGAAGCCGATCCATACGCAACTGGTGCGAGACGCTGCGGGTCAGCTCATCCAGAAAAAAATCTATCTGCCTGGCGCTGGCACCGGCACAACAGAGGCCCAGCCGCCCGAACTGCAAACTTGCATCGACTACGCCTACACCCCGACAGGCGATCTGCATCAAGCCCTGCAAAGCAATCCGCAGGGAGAACCCCAGTCTCGCCAGGCATGGCAATACGACAAGCTGGGACAGGTGTTGCAAGAGACCGCTGAGCACACTGTGCAAGGCCAGCAGTGCAGCACCGTGCTGCACTACCAATACGACGCCCTGGGCAACCGCACCGGCATCACGCTGCCAGACGGGCGCACGCTCAACCACCTGTACTACGGCAGCGGCCACCTGCACCAGATCAACCTGGACGGCGCAGTCCTGGCTGACATCGAGCGCGACGACCTGCATCGCGAAGTGCTGCGCACGCAGGGCCGCCTAACCAGCCGCTTTGCCTACGACCCGGTGGGTCGCAAGGCCGCCACGTGGGTGCGCCCCGCCATGCTGCGCGTGGGCCATGGCATCGGCAGTGACCAACGTGCCGACAGCCGGTGGAGCCCCTACAGCGGCGACTGGAGCCAACGCCTACAGCGCCGCAACCCAGAAGACACGCTGCTCAAGCGCTACGGCTACGACAAGAATGGCGAGCTCACCAGTGTCGAGCACAGCCAGCAAGGGCAGACAAGGCACCAGTACGACCAGGGCGGGCGCATCACCCACACGCATGCCACACAGCCCGAACGCAACGAACACTTCCACTACGACCTGGCGGGCAACCGCATCAACGCACTGGAAGAAAGCAATCTCAGCAGCCAAGGCAGAGGCTGGGTGCAAAACAACCGGGTCAAGGTCCTACAGGACAAGCGCTACGACTACGACGGCTTTGGCCGCCTGATCAGAAAGCGCATAGGCAGCCACACCGAACAGCACTACCGCTACGACCACCAGCACAGGCTGACCCAGGTGGCAGTGGTGAGGGCAGGCAAAGACGGCCAGCCGCAAAGCCAGGTCTTCAGCTACCAATACGACGCCCTGGGCAGGCGCATCGCCAAGACAGACAGCTTTGGCACGACTGCATTCACGTGGGAGGGAATGCGGCTGCTGCAGGAAAGCAGAGGAGCGCAGACCAGCACCTACATCTACGAGCCCGGCAGCTACGTGCCGCTGGCGCGCATCGACGGAAGCGGCAGTGTAGAACCGCACCCGGCGGCTGCGCACGCCCTTGGGGGAGATGCAGAACAAGGCAAACAAGGCAGTGTGCCCACGACCAACCCGCAGTGGGCGGACCGGTTCAACGTCGCTGCTGCTGCTGCCAACGACGAGCCCGGCGGGTCAAACACACCGAATGTGCGAGAAGGCGCTGGTGGCGAAGACATCGCCCAGGTGTATTACTTCCACACCCAGCCCAATGGGCTACCGGAGGAGCTGAGCGACAACAGCGGCAACCTGGTGTGGCGGGCGCAGTACACCACGTGGGGCAGTACGGTCCGTGAGGAATGGCAGAGCTTTGACACGGCTGGCCGGCCCCATCATCAACTGGCAAACCAGACGGCATCCCTGCAGCAGAACCTGCGTATGCAGGGCCAGTACCTGGACAGAGAGACGGGGCTGCACTACAACACGTTCCGGTATTACGATGCGGACTTGGGGGCGTTTACGACGCCGGACCCGATTGGGCTCAATGGCGGGTTGAATCTGCATCAGTATGCGCCGAATCCGATTTCTTGGGTCGATCCTTGGGGCTGGGCTCCATGTGGTTCGCAAAGAAAAAATCGGACACCATCACCTACAAATAAAAATATTGATCATTCACGAACTACAAAAAATCCTGATGGATCGACTACCTATTTTGACAAAAAGGGAAATTCTGTTACATACGATAAAAACGGAGTTCCCGATTTTTCAAAGTACGCTGAAGCCACGGCGCGTTCCGGGTCCTATAACGGAAATAGAGCACATGACAACAGAATTGCTAATAAGAAAATTGGGAGAGGCGATCTTGGGGATAAAGCGCCTGATGGTAAGGTTTGGCACCATGTGTCAAAAGACAAGATGATCCTTATAGATAAAGGCGTGCACGACAATTTCCCGCACACTGGGAGTGCCTCGGTTCTTATACATGGATAATTGCATGAAATTTAAATCATTAAAGACTCGTATCGGTGTCGAAGACTATATTGTTCATCTCAAGAATTTCACCGAAGATGAAAAATTTTTAGCGTTTTTTGAAAAAAATAATATAGCAACGCCTGAAGATCCTTCGTGCATAGTGTTGAATGGAAAGAGTTTGAGTGTTGACTTCTTTTTGGGACGATCCAAGGACGATGAAAAAGATTACCTAAAGATTAATCAGATGTATGAAGAAAGAATCCCCAAAGGATTTTCTGCGATATGCCAGTTGAATGAAGTTGATTATGCCTGCTTTGGTCCGGAGGCAATGATTTATTTGTGGCAAAGATATAAGAATGATTTGTATTTTGATCCTTCGTCGCCCAATAAATATAAACCGCAAAATTGTGATTTGGTATTGATTTGTAGATCGTTTGAAGATTTTCTAAAATTGGTAACAAATTGCGATGAAGATGAAGAAAGTTCTGAGGATGATTTTGATAATCCGAAAATACCTTTTAAGGATGATGATATTGAGGATGATTTTAAGCACCCCGAGTTATTTTTTAAGCAATCGTCAGAAGCAATAGAAATTCAACTGAGAAAACTTGCGCTTTCAGAAAAAGGGAAAGACTTATTGTCTTTGTTCAAAAAAATGGGCCTGCTTCATTAGTATGAATTGTTGGACGTTGCCTAACACTGCTAGACCAAGGCGGGCATCACCCACACCCGGGTCAGCAGCCTGAACGCAACGAACACTTCCTGTACGACTTGGCGGGCAACCGCGTCAACGCGCTGGCCCGCATCGACGGAAGCGGCAGCGTAGAACCGCATCCGGCGGCTGCGCACGCCCTGGGGGGAGATGCGGAACAAGGCAAGCAAGGCAGCGTGCCCACGACCAACCCACAGTGGGCGGACCGGTTCAACGTCGCTGCTGCTCCCAACGACGTGCCAACCCATGTTCCTGCAAAAGCTGACTCAAGGAGCGCAGCAACAGGAACAAACACAGCGCAGGTACATTACTTCCACACCCAGCCCAATAGGCTACCGGAGGAGCTGAGCGACAACAGCGGCAACCTGGTGTGGCGGGCGCAGTACACCACGTGGGGCAGCACGGTCCGTGAGGAGTGGCAGAGCTTTGACACGGCTGGCCGACCCCAGCAGCAACCGGGAAACCAGACGGCATCACTGCAGCAGAACCTGCGGATGCAGGGGCAGTACCTGGACAGAGAGACGGGGCTGCACTACAACACGTTCCGGTACTACGATGCGGACTTGGGGGCGTTTACTACGCCGGACCCGATTGGGCTCAATGGCGGGTTGAATCTGCATCAATATGCGCCTAATCCGATTAGCTGGATTGATCCCTGGGGGTGGAGCTACTGTCCAAAGTCTGATCGTTATAGAAATGATCGGACTGGGAGATTTGATAAAGACCCTCGCATAAAAACGCCATCGTCTATTCAAGATCGTATGACCATGGAGGCCGCTAAAAAAGGGGCCGGTACAAAAATTATGGATAACATGAAGAATGAGCGATATAAAGGCTGGGAAAAATGGGAGTACAAGGTCAAGTCTGCAGATGGGCGAGATTCAGTAGTTCATTATGTACGCAATCCTCAGTCGGGTAAGACTGCAGATTTCAAGTTCAAAGCACGAACTTCTGATAGCACCGGGAATTATGCTAAAAAAACTGAACCAAAAGTTTCGTCGGGCGATTCGCCTAGATAGCTCTAGTTATGAAGGTTAAGGTAATTTCTCAAGAAGTCGACCATAAATTTTTTAGTGAAAATTTAGTTGAATTGGCATTTTCAAATTTGTATGAAAATATAGAGATTGGAAAATATTATGTCGTTCAAGCCATAGTTTTTTGGAAAAATATCCCATTTTATTATATATATGAATATGATGACGATTTTTATCCAAAGCCTATATGTTACAAATATTTTGAAGTAGTCGATGAAAGTTTTCCGAGATGCTGGAGGTTAGTGGTGGATGAGGGCTCAGGTGGTCATTGTCAATCATTTCTGGTTTTTGGCGAGTGGGCTGATAGTCTTGATATGTATGAGCGTTTGATTGACGGAGATGAGCAAGCACTAAAAATTTTTAAAAAATATAAAAATTTGTTAGGTTGAAATTGAATTTAATTAATAAAAATACGATTTTAAATCGATAAAATCAGCGAGTTCACCGGCGTCAAGCACAGTCAACAAGGCGCCACCTTGCACCGCTACGCCCAAGGCGGGCATCACCCACACGCATGCCACACAGCCCGAACGCAACGAACACTTCCACTACGACCTGGCGGGCAACCGCATCAACGCGCTGGAAGAAAGCAATCTCAGCAGCCAAGGCAGAGGCTGGGTGCAGAACAACCGGGTCAAAGTGCTGCAGGACAAGCGCTACGACTACGACGGCTTTGGCCGCCTGATCAGAAAGCGCATAGGCAGCCACACCGAACAGCACTACCGCTACGACCACCAGCACAGGCTGACCCAGGTGGCAGTGGTGAGGGCAGGCAAAGACGGCCAGCCGCAAAGCCAGGTCTTCAGCTACCAATACGACGCCCTGGGCAGGCGCATCGCCAAGACAGACAGCTTTGGCACGACTGCATTCACGTGGGAGGGAATGCGGCTGCTGCAGGAAAGCAGAGGAGCGCAGACCAGCACCTACATCTACGAGCCCGGCAGCTACGTGCCGCTGGCGCGCATCGACGGAAGCGGCAGTGTAGAACCGCACCCGGCGGCTGCGCACGCCCTTGGGGGAGATGCAGAACAAGGCAAACAAGGCAGTGTGCCCACGACCAACCCGCAGTGGGCGGACCGGTTCAACGTCGCTGCTGCTGCTGCCAACGACGAGCCCGGCGGGTCAAACACACCGAATGTGCGAGAAGGCGCTGGTGGCGAAGACATCGCCCAGGTGTATTACTTCCACACCCAGCCCAATGGGCTACCGGAGGAGCTGAGCGACAACAGCGGCAACCTGGTGTGGCGGGCGCAGTACACCACGTGGGGCAGTACGGTCCGTGAGGAATGGCAGAGCTTTGACACGGCTGGCCGGCCCCATCATCAACTGGCAAACCAGACGGCATCCCTGCAGCAGAACCTGCGTATGCAGGGCCAGTACCTGGACAGAGAGACGGGGCTGCACTACAACACGTTCCGGTATTACGATGCGGACTTGGGGGCGTTTACTACGCCGGACCCGATTGGGCTCAATGGCGGGTTGAATCTGCATCAATATGCGCCGAATCCGATCAGCTGGATTGATCCTTGGGGGTGGGCAAAAGACTGCGGACAACAGGTAAGTCGCCCCAAACCTGTAAGCCTTCCAAGTGCTCGAAAAACTAAAGTTGACATGGCCCACGTTCTTGATCGCCACACAGCAACTGGCAAAACTGCTCAGCAAAGTGGTAAAAAGGATCTCTTTCCTGAAAATATGACGCCTAAGCAAATTGAGCGCTCATTCAAGGAAGCATATGGAAATGGCAAAAGAATTCAAACTCAAGGGGAGCGAGTGCTTGTACAAGGTAAATCTGGGGGCAAGACAATTGAAATGTGGGTTAACACAAGAACTAAAATAATTGAAACCGCCTACCCTAAAAATTGAATTAATATGATAGTTGTTTTGGAGTCGGATTCGGTCAGATTTTCCGAAAGCAAATTATCCGATAGTGTATTTGCTTGTATATATTTGCAATATAACGTTGATCAATATTTTCCTGAGTGCGGATGGGATGATTTTGCAGAGGTTATTCTTGAGTGGTGGGTCGACGGCGCCGTGAGTTTGTTGGAAAATGGGGGGAGTTCGGTTTTTAGATTCATGGATGGAGATTTTTCATTCGAAATTAAGATGATTGGTAATAAAAAATCCCTTATTGAGTTACGGGAAAATTCAAAGATTTTGACGACTAAGGATCTTGATTTTATGGAGTTTTGCCAATCGTTGACTGTTGCGTGTAACTCGCTTTTGCGAAGAACGCAGGAAATATCTAAAAACAAAGAAATATTTAGCAGTCTTAATGCCAGATTAAATGTTTTAAGAAATATTTTAAAAAGTTCAAGTTTGACTCTTGAGTAATAAAAATATTTTGCCGTCGACGATTTAGTGCCTTTCGAGCATCTCAAGGCAGCTTAGGCGCTTTGCGACAATGCATGAGCTCCAAGTAGATATAGTCCAAAGATACGAGCCTTTATGCCGCCAACCTGCAGTGGGCGTATGGACCCAGCTGATTCGGCTATCGAACTATCCAAGCTACAACAGCGCCGAGCGCATATGGCAAGCGCAGTACGCCACTTGGGGCAGCACGGTCCGCAAGGAGTGACGGAGCTTTGACACGGTAGGCCGCCCCCAGCATCAACTGGCAAGCCAGACGGCACCCTGCAACAGAACCTGCGGATGCAGGGGCAGTATCTGGACAGACAGGCAGGGCTGCACTACGACACGTTCCGGTACTACGATGCGGACTTGGGGGCGTTTACGACGCCGGACCCGATTGGGCTCAATGGCGGGCTGAATCTACATCAATATGTGCCGAATCCGATTAGCTGGATTGATCCTTGGGAGTGGAATCGCACGACCCATTGTGGCAAGGTACAGAATAAAACTACCACGCATGCAACCCGTAAAGATGCAAAGGAAGCTGCCGAACATGCGCATGGAGGGAAAAATTACCTCAGCCTAAAAAAGCTCTACCAGAAACGGCCACCGATGCACAAAAAGCAGCTTTGAAAGCTAAACAAGAGAGGTACGAACAACAGCAGAAGTACGGCAAGCCAGATCGCCACCCGAAAAGCGATCATCCCGAGTCTCATTACCATATGGGCAATAAGCCGGATATCGCAAAGCCGGCGCCTATTAGTAATGCTGTGAATAATCATCACACTTGGGGACGAGCAGCCAAGCGGCGTGCTTAAATGTTGGAGTGGAAATGGAAATTTTCGAGTTTTTTGTAAGTAACTTTGTTCAAAGTCAATATCGTGATCGATGGTTTTATTTAAGAGCAAGGGGTTGGGATAAAGTTCGCAAGAATTTAAATCAATTGGAAAATCAGCTTGATCAGAAGAAAACAGTCCTTGTTCAGAAAAATGCTATGGAATTTGCTGCGCAAAAAATTTCTGAGCTTAAGCTGCTTTCTGGAGTGTTCATTGACTTCAGAGAGGGGGAAGTGCCGTTGAAGGGGGATATTTTGGACGGCATATCAGGTAACTCTGTCTTGGTTTTTGAACGTGAGAAGGTGGCATTCTATTTTCATGATGAGGGATGGGTTTATTTTTGCCAATAGTTTCAGTTGAAGTGTTTTGCGTAAAAATATCTTTTATGTCCTTGCTTTAGATTTTATTGATTAATATTGGCTATATAAATCGCATAGGCAGACGCACTTAACAGCACTACCGCTACGGCTGCCAGCAAAGGCTGATCTATGAGCCAAGCAGCTACGTGCCCTTGGCGCGCATCGACGGAAGCGGCAGCGTAGAACCGCACCCGGCGGCTGCGCACGCCCTGGGGGGAGATGCGGAACAAGGCAAACAAGCCAGCGTGCCCATCACCAACCCGCACTGGGCGGACCGGTTCAACGTCGCTGCTGCTGCCAACGACGAGCCCGGCGGGTCAAACACACCGAATGTGCGACAAGGCGCTGGTGGCGAAGACGTCGCCCAGGTGTATTACTTCCACACCCAGCCCAATGGGTTGCCGGAGGAACTGAGCGACAACAGCGGCAACCTGGTGTGGCGGGCGCAGTACACCACGTGGGGCAGCACGGTCAGCGAACAGTGGCAGAGCTTTGACACGGCAGGCAGACCCCATCATCAACTGGCAAGCCAGACGGCATCACTGCAGCAGAACCTGCGTATGCAGGGGCAGTACCTGGACAGAGAGACGGGGCTGCACTACAACACGTTCCGGTACCACGATGCGGACTTGGGGGCGTTTACGACGCCGGACCCCATTGGGCTGTTGGGCTGGAAACCCAGGCGCAACGGCAAAGCTCCGGTGGCACCGGCACCCACGGGCCCACAGCACAAGCCTCGCTGTGCGAGGTGTACTACTTCCATACCGACTAGGTGGGCCTGCCCGAAGAGCTGAGCAACGCTCAAGGCCAACTGGTCTGGCAGGCCCAGTACAAGACTTGGGGACGCACGGTAGAAGAGCGCTGGGAAGCGCGCCGCCTGCACGGGGCGAAGGTGCAGGGGCAAACGCAAGGGGATATCCCGGGGGAGAACCGACAAGAGCAGAATCTGCGATGCAGTACGCGGAATAATGTGGTCTCGAGAGTTAAAAATATTATTCAGAGGCGGTGCATACTAAAATTCAGGCGCTATCAGATGACTGGGTAGTTAGCTGTGGAGGCTGGTGGTCAAATGATAATTAATCGTAAAAGTTGCTCGGAGATTAAAATTTTGTACATCCTCTGTAGTAAAGTCAATACATATGATCTAATTGATTTTCATTACCAATATTCCAGTGACCATCTTCTCTTCAAAGAAGGGCGATCTTTAATGGGAGAGGGGGTGTTTTTGTCATATGAAATTGAAGATGTTAAAAAGTTAAATAGACTAAAAAAAGTGCATTATGTGGAATGCTCCGGACCTTCTTTGGTATCTCAAGATTTTAAAGAGGTTTTTAAGGAGCAAGAGGAGAGAGGCGAGGTTGAATTTTTTGAGGTCGATATCAGGTGTGGAAGTCAACCTGTGGGTGGGTTTTACGCAATTAATGCGCTAAACAAAGTTGGTTGCACAAATATGGCTGTCAGTGAATATTCTATTTCTAATTTTGATTTGAATAATCCGCAGTATGATTTCGACTATCAGGTTCTCTATGATGAAATCGGCGGTTTGGATATCGCCATTTGCGCTGAAATGCCCAGGGAGTTGGTTGTAAGCAAAACGCTTGTGGATAAAATTAAAATAAATAAAATTAAGGGTTTTGTTTTGTATTCGACCTTGGATATGACCATGAAAAATAGGTCGATATTCTTGAATATATAAGTCTCACGTTATGCAGAACGTTTCTCTTTCGTTAGAGACACACGGTTGATTAAGACGGGGATGGCAACGTCGGTGCCAAACAAGCTGAGCTATTACAGTGGCAGCTTGGCACGCTATGGGCAGCACGGGCTGGGAAGAGATTCAGCACAGCTGGCCAACCCGGTATCAATTGGGGAGCGATACCGCATCACTCCAGTAGGACCTGGCGATGTTTTGAAAGTATCTAGACATGGACGTTGGGCTGTACTATAAAATATTCCGGTGCGGTGATGCATTCCAAAAAGCCGATATAAAAATGGAAATTATTAGCTATTTCTATCAATCATCTAAACACTTGTCTGAAGCGCGATTGGATATTTTGCGTGGCGGGCGAATGGAATTTGTTGATATATTTGGCTTTCTGAATCGTTTTGATTTTGACTATAGATGCGTATTGATCATTGAATGCGTTGATTCGTTGTTGGAAAGTAGTAGAAAATATATTGAGGGTAGTCCGGCCTACTATCGAAATTATGAGGTTGATTTGCAGGCGGATATTGCGTTTTCCAATCTGACTGCAGATGTCGATTTGCCATTGACAGTTAAGCGTGGTGGGAGCTTTGACTTGCATGTCTCTGCGTCTCGATATGTGCCATTGATTGGTATGAATTGCACAAGCGAGGAGTATGAGAAGAGAGGGGTCGCTTACTCCGAAATAATCTTTATTCATCTAACCTTCTGCAAAAGAAAAAGTGTCGCGACTCCAAGTCTGGAGGCAAGTCAATTCATTTACGAAAGCTATGATCAACTGGGCTTCGTTGGCATGGATGAAGCGCTGTTTAATAATTTTATCGTCGAAAGACTAGGGCGAGGCAAACACGATATTTTGCACAGTTTCACAACTACCGAGATTGCAAATGACCTCTTCCATGCTGGATTGATGATCCTTTGTTGGGGGATAACTCCGTGGGTTTATATGATCAACTCACTTGACAGTGATGAGGTCAGCATGTCTTTTACTGCAGGATTACCTGTGTGCCAAAGTGGATCCTATGTTTTTCAAGAAAAAATCAAAGAGATATCCATCGTGCCTGGAACTGCATTGAAGGGGTGGGATACTGAGTCTCAAGGCACTTGGCCGAAATTAAAATTGAATGGCGTGGGAGGGGTCGTCAAGGTTGACCTCTGCGTTGCAAAAGCCATTAATCCCTACGATAATTCCGTGCCAGATTACTTGCCGATGCCATTCTTCAATTTGAATCGGATTGACGTCGCCTTGGCAGAATCTGTGCCCATTCTTTCGGCTGACATTGAGTCCTGCATGTCATAAATCTGAATGGGGTGGCAACGTTCTCATGGGTGAGGCAGCCCGATGCAATCAGTGCTGATGGGTTGTGAATTTAGTATTCGAAGATCACAAGCATATAGCTGATATAATTTCCGAATCAAAGTCATTTCGAAAATAGCCACGATCAATGGACCGTGTCGAAATTTTTGCCAGTGCTTCGATCGTGAATTTCATAAGCCCCCCCAGGAGTAATTTTGACCAGCAAATCCCATCTGAATTTTTCTGAATCCTTCGCAGAACAGTTCAAAGCCACACTCAATGCGAAGACGGATTGGACTGGAATCTCTTGGCAGGACATGGAAACCGCCATCGGCCCAAATGCTGACAAATATCGGGCGCTGTGGGACCGGGTCACCAGCACTGAAAAGAAGGGTGTGTTTGCCCATTTCAGCCCGTGCTGGACGGGCATTCCCTTTCTGGGCGTGAGCTGGGCTGTGTCCAGGCGCATGTACCCGCTGGCGGCCATGCTGTTGTTGGCGTTGCTGGTCTTGAATCTCGCGTTTCCGGGCGAGAGCGGTGCGGCCAGGGCGTTGGGGATTGCGATCCTTGTGTCGTTCACCCACAAGAACACCTACCTGCGCTGGATGGCCCATTGCATCCGCCGCATCGATGCGCAGGGGCTGGCTGGGCCGGAGCGTGATGCAGCGCTGCGCGCAGTGGGTGGGTTGGACCAGAAGTCCGGATGGATCGCCGCAGGCGTCTTGATCCTGGTGGCAGTCGTGTTGGGTGTCGTTTTCAGCTAGGGGGCCAAGCCAACTACGGTTGCTGGAGGCCCCCAGCACGGGGCAGCATCCTTCCCCAGCAAATCAAATCACGGCGCTGCGCGCTGATGAACGCACGCTGCGGCCGATCCCCTGGGCTCCTTGCGCGATTGACCACGAGGACCTTCGTGCTGCAGCGCTGTGGCCCGCAGCGCGCCTGCCTCTTACTTCGCAGTGATCTTCACAGCGTGCAGCGCCTGTGTCGTGTTGAACTTCACGCGGATCGACTTGGCGGGCACGCCTTGCTTGACAAGTTCGTTGCGCACGGCCATTGCGCGCATCAAGGCGATCTCGCGGGCGTCCACGGGGGCGTCCTTGCGGTGGCAGTAGCCAGTGATCTCCAGGCGTTCATTGGGCTCCCGCGTGGACGCCAGCCGGGTCAGGATGGCCTGGGTTTCGGGCGACAGTTTCACCTGCGTCGGCTTGAACTCCGCGACGATGCCGTCGGCGGGCAGGCGCGGCTCTTCCGGGGCGGGTGCGGGCGCTGCTTCGGGCGGCGGTGGTGGTGGCTCCGCCACGGGCGTTGCGGCAGTGACTTCGGGCTCCGGCGCGGGCGCCGGTGTGTCTGCGCAACCGGCCAGGAGCAGCGCTGCTGCGGTGAGCAGACCCCAGGGAACAAAGCGTGTGTGAAGCATGGACATACCTATCTATCAAAGAAAGAGAACAAAAGAGAAAACCCCGGCCACGGGCGGTATGCACTGCGGCCCGGCGTGGTGCCATGAAAGCCCGCAGGTGACCCGCTCTGCCTGCTGATCGGTCATGGGACAAGGAAGGTGGTCACCCTGCGCCTCAGGCTCTGTCAGCAGGGCCGCCAGCCCGGCGCGCGGGGCGCACGGTTGGCGCCGAGCCGCCGCAGGGCCTGGGCCCCGGCCCGGCTCATTGCACCAGTTGCCAGAAGGTCACCTGCGCAAACTTGGCGTCGTTGGCCCAAGGGTCCCAGATGGTCTTGTCGCCCCGGCTCTTGGCGCCCGGCCACGAGCCCAGCGAGGTGGACATCGCCGGTGCGTAACTGCCGCGCGTGCGCAGGGTTTCGGACTTGCCGTCGCGGGTGTAGCTGTAGCCGCCCGCGGTCGTGTCGGGACCGGGGTACACGACGATCACGTGCCCGTTGGACGTCTCTGACTTTCCGCCGACGATGAGTGCGCCTTCGCGTGCGAGTCGTCCGACCTGGCCCGCTGGCACGATCTTCCAGTGGGCCTGTCCGCGCATGTGCTCGACGAGCGCATTGGCGCTCAGCCAGGCCTGGTTGGGCAGGTACTGCTTGATGACATGCCAGACGGCATGGCTGCAGGAGTTGGGGTACAGCGCATAGGCCGCGTCGCACGCCTGCTTGAGCTTGCTGACGGATGGGGCGGTGTCTGCTACGTCGGTGGGCACGAGGTCTTGTCCTGAGAGGGGTGGGTGTTCTTGGCGGCATAGCCGCCGCTGCGGGCATTCCAGTGGAGGCTGGGCAGGGTGGCGTCGCCACCGACCGCGGGGGAGCGCACTTTCAGGCGCAACTCGTGCGGAATGCCGCGTTGCCACCGCCCGGCGCTGATGGTGAGCTCCTGCGGCGGGTCGGCCGGAAAGAGGTGGCCGATGCGGCCCAGGCAGCGTCCGGTGGCGTCGATGAGCATGGGCAGCGGAAAGTTCTGCCATGGCGCGTCGGCCGGCAGGGCCTTGTAGTAGTCGTCGGTGAAGACGCTGAGCAGGCGCACCTGGGCCTGGGCGGTGTGCGGGGCGGTCGGCTGCGCCAGGGGGCAGACTTTGACCGCTGCGCGGTAGGCCGCCATGTCGGCGGGCAGGCCCATGCCTTGCTCGACGGGCGTGCAGGCGGCCGGGGCAATGGTTACGAAGTCGTGGGCCTGTGCGGCGCAGGCCCATGCGAACGACGCCGTGCAGAGACACGCGCGCCACCAAGCGGGTGCAGACATGAAAGAGGGTTTCCCAAACAGCAGAACATGCGGTGAGCGATCTGTGTCACTCTGAAACGACGCCGAGTGTCGCTGCAGTTACCGGATGTTTTGAAGTCAACCGACCGTTTGGCAACCCCTTGATTCAGCTTTCACACAAACGAACACATCGCATCATCCGGTAACTGAAATGGGCGTTTGGTCAGCGATGGGCAGCAGATTGTGCTTTGGCCTGGATGACACGCCACACACTGGGAGCGAAGGCGACGGACCGGTTCAGGCCAGCGCGGCCTCGATATCCCCTGCCAGCTTCTTGGGTGCATCCTGCGGCGCGTAGCGCCGTATCACCCGGCCGTCCTTGCCGACGAGGAACTTGGTGAAGTTCCACTTGATGGCCTTGCTGCCCAGCAGGCCAGGGGCCTCGGCGGTGAGCCACTGGTACAGGGGCGATGCGTTGGCGCCGTTCACATCGATCTTGGCCATCATCGGAAAGCTCACGCCGTAGTTCAGCTGGCAGAAGCTGGCGATCTCGTCATTGCTGCCCGGGTCCTGGCTGCCGAACTGGTTGCACGGAAAGCCCAGCACCACCAGGCCCTGGTCAGCGTACTGCTTGTGCAGCTCTTCGAGCCCGCCGAACTGGGGCGTGAAGCCGCAGGCGCTGGCCGTGTTCACGATCAGCAGCACCTTCCCCTGGTACTGCGAGAGCGGCACGGTCTGGCCGTTCATCTGCTGGGCTTCAAAGTCGTAGATGCTGTGGTCGGGCATGGCGCAGGCTCCTGAGGGTGGACGGAAGACGCACCATGGTAGTTCTTTCAGTGCGGCGCCGCGCCGGGCCGGCGGAACTGCAGTGCCGCCAGCAGCGATGCCAGCAGGATCAGCGCGCCGCCCACCACCGTGCGGGGCGTGAGAGTGGCGGCGCCCAGCAGGGCCGATGACACGCTGGCGAACATCACCTCCGACAGCATCACCAGCGCCGTGGTGCCGGCCGCCAGGCGCGCGGCGCCGAACTGCAGGGCCCAGTTGCCCAGCATGAGCACACCGGCCAGCAGCAGCGCGGTGACAAGCCAGGTGCTGTTCACCGCCGGGAACGGCTCGACCACACCCAATTGCAGCCCCACGCAGGCCACGGCCAGCGCCATCAGCATGCAGCCGCCGAACATCGAGAACATGCGCGCAGGCCCTGGTACGGCATGCAGGCGGCGCAGCGTCACGTTGGTCAGCGCGAACATGAAGCCGCCCAGCAGCGCCAGGCCGTCGGCCAGCGACAGGTTCTGCAGCAGCCGTGCGGCGGGCGCGCCCTCGGGCAGCAGCACCAGCACCACGCCGGCAAACGCCAGCGCCAGGCGCAGCAGCGCCGAGGCCGTGGGGCGCTCGCCCAGGATCCTCCAGGCCAGCAGCACGGCCCAGGCGGGCATCAGATAGAACAGAAGGATCACGCGCACCACGTCGCCAATGGTCACGGCCCAGTTGAACGCCACATTGTTCAAGCCCGAGCTCAGCGCCAGCAGCCACAACGCAGGATGCGCCCGCACCTGCGCCAGGATGCCCGGCCGCCAGGCCAGCAGCCCCATCAGCACCACCGCATACATGAACGCCGTGGCCCACAGCGGGTGCAGCCCCGCCCGGTGCATGTGCTGAAACGGCCACCACGCCAGCCCCCAGACAAAGGCATTGAACAGCAGGGCAGCAAAGGGCAGACGCGATGGCATGAGAAAAGAATGGGCCGCTACCGCGCCACAGATAAGCGCAAGCAGCTATGAAATTGATAGTAAATGATGCGCCCTCAAAAACTGGTGCGCCCTAAAAACCGGTGCACCCGTGGATCTGGCTCCGCCAGTCCACCGGGTGCGTCCCCCTCCGGGGGAAGCGGCGCGGCCGCTCAGGGGGGCTTCTCAGTGATGCGCGTCGTGCCGCGCAATGTGCAGCAGGTGCTCCACCTCTTCGCGGTGGTGAATGCAGTTGTCCTGGTGCCAGCGCCGGATCAGCCACATCACGCCCGCCACCACCAGGCCGAACGCGGTGATGGCGCCAAACACCGACAGGCCCAGCTTGAGCGACAGGCTGTAGAAAGCGCCCAGCGCCAGGATGCAGGCCTGCTCGTTGAAGTTCTGCACGGCGATGGAGCGGCCCGCGCCCATCAGGTTGTGGCCCCGGTGCTGCAGCAGCGCGTTCATGGGCACCACGAGGTAGCCGCCCAGCCCGCCCAGCACGATCAGGAACGGTATCGCCACCCAGATGTTGTTGATGAACACCATCAGGATCAGCAGCAGCCCCATCGCAATGCCCAGCGGGATCACCTTGGTGGCGACATCCAGGCGCATGCGCATCGACGCGACCACTGCGCCCACGGCGGTGCCGATGGCGACCACGCCCGTGAGGGCCGAGGCCTGCGTGGTGTTGTAGCCCAGTGCCACGGCGGCCCACGCCAGAACGATGAACTTGAGATTGCCGCCCGCGCCCCAGAACAGCGTGGTGGTGGACAGCGAGATCTGGCCGAGCTTGTCGCGCCACAGGCGGCTGTTGCAGGCCCAGAAGTCCGGCAGCAGGCTGAGCGCGTTGGACAGCACGCCGCGCGACGGGTCGGCACGCATGGGGCGCATCTCCACGCCGGTGTGCGGGATGCGGGTGTTGAACCAGGCGGCCAGCGCATACACCGCGATCAGCGCGGCGATGGCCGATTCGGCAGGCGTGTCCACACCCGTGTCGATGAACGGAATGTCGAGACCCAGCAGCATGGAAGACAGGTGGTGGCCCACGAGCTGGCCGCCGAACAGCACGCCCAGGATGATCGATGCGATGGTGAGCCCCTCGATCCAGCCGTTGGCCTTGACCAGCTGCGACGCGGGCAGCAGCTCGGTCAGGATGCCGTACTTGGCCGGGGAGTAGGCCGCGGCACCGAGGCCCACCACCGCGTAGGCGATGAGCGGGTGCGAGCCGAACAGCATCATCAGGCAGCCCACCACCTTGATGGCATTGCTGACGAACATCACCTTGCCCTTGGGCAGGGCGTCGGCGAAAGCGCCCACGAAGGGCGCCAGCACCACATAGAACAGCGCGAACATGGGGACCAGCGCAGCGCGCTGCCATTCCGGGGCGCCCTCTGAGCGCAGGAGTTCCACGGCGGCGACGAAAAGTGCGTTGTCGGCCAGCGAGCTGAAAAACTGCGCCGACATGATGGTGTAGAAACCGCGCTTCATCGAATGGCTGTTGGTGCATCAGTTCGGCTGATGCCCTGTTAAAAGTGGGGAACCCTGGCAAGTGACAGACGGTTATATCACGCGGATAAACGGCCACGATGCCAGAATCCTTCGCGTATTCCCCGGTAAATCCCTCGCTCCATCAGGTCCTTTTCCATGCCACGTCCCATCACAGCCACCATCCACACCGCCGCCCTGCACCAGAACCTGGAGCGCGTGCGCCAGTCGGTCCCCGACGCCAAGGTCTGGGCGGTGGTCAAGGCCAATGCCTATGGGCACGGTATCGAGCGGGTGTTCGAGGGCCTGCGCAGCGCCGACGGCTTTGCGCTGCTGGACCTGGGCGAGGCCGAGCGGTTGCGCCAGCTGGGCTGGCGCGGGCCCATCCTCCTGCTCGAAGGCGTGTTCGAGCCGCGCGACCTGGAGCTGTGTTCGCGCCTGTCGCTGTGGCACGCCGTGCATTGCGACGAGCAGATCGACATGCTGGCCGCGCACAAGACGCAGGTGCCGCACCGCGTGTTCCTCAAGATGAACTCCGGCATGAACCGCCTGGGCTTCACGCCCCAGCGCTACCGCGCGGCCTGGGCGCGGCTCGACGCCTTGACGCAGGTGGACGAGATCTCGGTCATGACCCACTTCAGCGATGCCGACGGCCCCCGCGGCATCGGTCACCAGATCGACGTGTTCAACCAGACCACGCAGGACCTGCCCGGCGAGCGCAGCCTGGCCAACAGCGCGGCCACGCTGCGCCACCAGGGCGACGCGCGCCTGCGCTCGGACTGGGCGCGGGCCGGCATCGTGCTGTACGGCAGCGCGCCGGACTTCCCCGAGAACGATGCCGCGCACTGGCAGCTCGCGCCCACCATGACGCTGTCCACCCGCCTGCTGGCTGTGCAGCAGCTGCAAAAGGGCGACACCGTGGGTTACGGATCGCGCTTCACGGCCGAAGGGCCGCTCACCATCGGCGTGGCGGCCTGCGGCTATGCCGACGGCTACCCGCGCCACTGCGACACCGGCACGCCCGTGCTGGTGGGCGGCGTGCGCACGCAGCTCGTGGGCCGCGTGAGCATGGACATGGTCACGGTGGACCTCACGCCGCTGGTCGAGCGCGGCATGCCGGTGGGCTTCGGCACCGAGGTCACGCTGTGGGGCCAGGCCAGCAACGGCGCAATCCTGCCGATCGACGAGGTGGCGCGCGCTGCCGGGACGGTGGGCTACGAGCTGATGTGCGCGCTGGCCCAGCGTGTGCCGGTGGCGGTGGACGGCGAACGCTGACGCCCGGTCCTGCCTTGCCTTTCCAGCACCGCCCGCGGGCTGTGGCACGCGGATTCGTCGACAAGTTCACGGGCCCTGCCGCTGGCCGGGCAGGGCGGAGCGCCGGCACGGCATGAAAGTGGTGTGAAATGGGCGCCGCTGCGCAGCAAAAGCAAAAGCAAAAGCAAAAGCAAAAGCAAAAGCAAAAGCAAAAGCAAAGAAGAAAACACCGCAGCACCAGTCCAGCGCCTGCGGCGGTCCTGCACCGGGACTGCGGCAGGCCCTGCCTCCACCTTCACGACGCGTTTCCTTGTATGGCCACTCCCCGCAGCGACCGCAGCAATGGCAGCAAAAACAGCAGCCATCACGGCAACCCCAACCAGCCGAAAAAGGGCTCCAGCTGGCGCTCCGTGCGCATGCCGCAGCACGGCAGCGTCGCGCGCACCCTGCAGCAGCGCTACAGCCTGCGGCTGCACGGGCTGCTGATCGGCAGCTTCACGCTGCTGCTCATGTGGTGCACCTCGCACGTGCAAATGCTGGCAGGGGTGGAGTCGCTGGCGCTGCGGTATGCGGTGACGCTGTCGGTCGGCTACCTGGGGTATCTGCTGGTGCTGCGCGCCTGGGCAGCGCGGCTGGTGCGCAGGCGCGAGGAGGAAGAGGACAGCGTCGATGCCAACGTGGACCTGCCCGACCTGTCCTGGCCCGGCGGCGGCTCGCCGTCCGGTGGTGGCCATGTTCCGATGCCGCGCACAGGGGGCGGCAACTTCGGCGGCGGCGGTGCGTCGGGGGACTACGGCAGCAGCGACGGCAGCGACGGCAGTGCCCTGGACGACCTAGCCAGCGGCGCGGCCGATGCGCTGGGCAGTGCCGACGAAGGGGCCGTGGTGGTCGTGCCGGTGGTGGCCATCTTTCTCATCGGCGCGGCGCTCATCCTGGGCGCGGGCTCGCTGGCCATGCTGTTCTTCGGCTGGGACGTGCTGCTGACCGTGGCGGTGGAGATCGCGTTTTCGGTGGCCACGGCGCGCGCCGCCGTGGGTGTGGAGCGCGAGGGCTGGCTGGGCGCCGCCGTGCGGCTGACCTGGAAGCCGCTGCTCGGCGCACTTATCTGCGCCGTGGCGCTGGGCGCGACCATCGACCACTTCCTGCCCGGCGTGCAGTCCCTGCCACAGGCGGTGCGGGCGATTCAGGGGCGTTGAGCCCGGGAATCAATTCGCTATATTTTGTATAGCTGAAAAGTGTTATTCATCCAGCGGTAGAGCACATTTTTTCTTGAATCGCCGAGGTGGGCGGCGGTGGGGCGAGGGCCGCACCCTGGCGCCCTACCGGCGGCCGTGCCGGCCTTCCTCGCACCCCGAAGCACCCAGCGCATCGACACTGCTGCGCACCTGCGCCAGCAAGGCCAGCAACTGGGCCTGCGTGGCGCTGTCGCACCCCTGCAGCAGCGTGGCCGCCACGCCGCGGCGGGCCTCGCGCAGCGCCTGGTGCAGCGCCAAGCCCTGGGCGCTCAGGCTCAGACAGCGGCTGCGCTTGTCCTCGGCATTGGGCGCGCTCTCCAGCCAGCCTTTGTCCTGCAGCATGCCCACCATGCGCGCCACCTGCGCCTTGTCGGCACCGCTGTGGGACACCAGCTCCTTTTGCGTGGCGCCCGGGTGGCGGCCCACGAACATCAGCGCCCGCACTTCGTTGAGCGTGAGCTCCGGGTGCACCGACGCCATGGTGCGCACCATGTGCGCCTTGTACACATGCAGCAGGTCGTGCATGGCGTCAAAGACGTCGGAAGGCCCCTTTGGAGCGGCGGTTCGGGAATTCATCGTGTTGTGTAGTTGACAAAATCAACCAATGAGAAGATCATTTGGTGGACTTTGTCAACATTCTAGATCATGAACACACCTCTGCCCATCACCACACCCGCGCACCTCGCCGTCGAGCGCGTCCGCCACACCCTGCAAGCCCGCCACCTCCAGGTGGTGCGGCGCACCGACCTCAGCCCCGGCTTCGTGCGGCTGACCCTGGCCGGGCCTGAACTGGCCGGTTTCGTGAGCGCGGGTTTCGACGACCACCTCAAGCTCATCCTGCCGCAGCCGGGGCAAGAGCGCCCCTCGCTGCCGTCGCTGCAGGACGGCCGCCCGGTCTTCCCCGACCCGCGCCCCGTGCTGCGCGACTACACCCCTGCACGCTTTGATGCCGCCACAGGCGAGCTCGACATCGAAGTGGCCCTGCACGACGCCGGCCCGGCCACCGACTGGGCGGCCAGCGCCTTCGTGGGGCAGTGGGTGGGCATTGCCGGGCCGCGTGGCAGCCTGGTCATTCCCACGGGTTTCGACTGGCACTGGCTCATCGGTGACGCGTCGTCCCTGCCGGCCATTGCGCGCCGCCTGGCCGAGCTGCCTGCCACCACCACCGCCACGGTCCGCATCCACGTGCGCAACCCGGCGGACCGGCGCACCCTGGCCAGCGCCGCGCGGCTGGACCTGGCGTGGGTGGACTCCTTGCCCGCAGCAGTCGATGCGCTCGCGATACCGCCCGGCGCAGGCTACATCTGGGCCGCCGGCGAGCACAGCGACATGGCCGCAGTGCGCAAGGCGGTACTCGCCAAGCCCGGGGTGGACGCCAAGCGCATGCGCATCGCGGCGTACTGGAAGCGCGGCGTGGCGGATCACCACGAGGACCTGGCCAGCGTGTGAGGGGCGCGGTGCGCCTGCACTGCACAGCGCAGCGCAGGGTGCTGCCGCTGCCTGGATGCCTGGATGGTGGCTAGGCAGAGGCGATCAATGAATCAGCTGAGCAGCGTCTGCGCAGCCGCCTGCTGCACCGCCTCCGTCATGCGGTGCAGCGCCCGCACGTTCAGGCGCCAGTACTGCCAGTACAGCGACACATCCACCGGCCTGCCGGGGACAAGCTCCACCAGCGCGCCCGTCTTCAGGTCGCGCTCCACCATCGGGTCGGGCGTCATGCCCCAGCCCAGCCCGGCGCGCGTGGCGGCGACAAAGGCGTGCGCGTCCGGCAGCCAGTGCACCGGCGGCGTGAACGCGCGCCGGGTGATGCGCCGCACGAAGCGCCCCTGCAGCGCGTCCTTGCGGTTGAACACCAGCATGGGCGCCTGCACCAGCGACGCGGCGTTCACGCCCTGCGCAAAGTGGCGCAGCATGAACGCGGGGCTCGCCAGCGCCCGGTAGCGCAGGGTGCCCAGCGGCAGCACCTGGCAGCCCTGCACCGGCTGCGGGTCGGCCGTCACGGCGGCCATCACGCGGCCTTCGCGCAGCAGGTTGGCCGAATGGTCCTGGTCCTCCACATGGATGTCGAAGGTCAGGCCCGGGCCTTCCGCCGCATGGGCGTGTGCCATGGCCGCGGGAAACCACGTGCCGAGTGAATCGGCATTCACGCCGATCGCCAGGCGGATGGACGCGTGCTGCCCGCCACCGATGGCGTCGAGCGCGTCGGCCTCGCTCAATGCGACCTCGCGGGCATGCCGGTACAGCGCCTGCCCTGCGTCGGTGGGCGTGCAGGGCGTGGCCCGGCGCACCAGCACCTGGCCCACGCGCTCTTCCAGCAGCTTCACGCGCTGGGACACCGCCGACCGGGTGACATGCAGCACCGCAGCGGCGCGCTCGAAGCTGCCCTCGTCGATCACGGCGGCAAAGGCGCTGAGCTGGGCGGAATCAAGGGCCATGGCGGGCGGTACGGTGGGTGGTTAGCCATTCTGACGGATCGTTAGAAAGTATAGCTACCGTGAACACGCTGCCATCGCCACAATCCGGCGCATGAGCAGCACCGCCTTCGTCCATGGATTCACGTCCACAGCCCTTTTGATCATGGCCATTGGCGCACAGAACGCGTTCGTGCTGCGCCAGGGGCTGCGGCGCGAGCACGTGCTGCCCGTGGTGCTGTTCTGCGCCGTGTCCGACGCGGTGCTGTTGCAGGCCGGCATCTGGGGCATGGGCGGCGTGCTGGCCGCCCGGCCGGAATGGGCGCAGCTGATGCGCTGGGCCGGCGCCATCTTCCTCGTGGCCTACGCGCTGCAGGCCGCGTCGCGGGTGTTCAAGCCCAGCCACCTGCTGGTGTCGGCCCACGGCGCGGGCGCGAGCCTGCGCACCACGCTGCTCACGCTGGGCGCGCTGACCTGGCTCAACCCGCATGTCTACCTGGACACCGTCGTGCTGCTGGGCACCATGGCCAGTCCCTATCCCACCTGGGGCCGGGCCACCTTTGCGGCGGGCGGGTCGCTGGCCAGCGCGCTGTGGTTCCTCGGCCTCGGGTTCGGCTCGCGCTGGCTGGCGCCGCTGTTCGCCTCGCCCGGCGCGTGGCGGCTGCTGGACGGCGCCACCGCGGCCACCATGCTCGTACTGGCCGGCGTGATGGCGTGGGGTTGATGCTGCCATAGGCACGCCTAAGCTAAGAAGGATAAGTTCGTTAGCGAAACCTGAGCTTTGATCCATAGTGCGGGCATCGACTGATCTGGAGTGATTTCCCCCATGCGTTTCAAGACCCTTCTCCTGGCCGCGGCCATTGCCACTGCGTTGCCCCTGGCCGGCCAGGCCAAGACCTTCCGCTGGTCCCGTGCGGTGGACGTTTCGTCCTGGGACATCCACGCCCAGAACGTGGGCGTGAACAACACCCTGCACGCCGCCGTGTACGACACCCTGGTCGAGTACAACAGCAAGACCTTCAAGACCGAACCCGCCCTGGCCACCGAATGGAAGCGCGTGAGCCCCACGCAGCTGCGCATCTCCCTTCGCAAGGGCGTGAAGTTCAGCGACGGCAGCGACTTCACGGCCGACGACGCCAAGTTCTCGCTGGAGCGCGCCAAGGCCAAGAGCTCCAACTACGCCGTGTATGCGCTGGGCATCGACCGCATCGAGAAGGTGGACGCGCACACCATCGACATCTTCTCCGACCTGCCCAACCCCGTGCTCGTGAACCAGCTCACCGAGCTGCGCATCCTGAGCAAGGCCTGGGCCGAGAAGAACAAGTCGGTCGAACCCAAGGACATCAAGACCAAGGACGAAAACTTTGCCCACCGCAATGCGCTGGGCACCGGCCCCTTCCAGCTCAAATCCTGGGCGCCTGACCAGCGCGTGGTGCTCGAGCCCAACCCGCACTGGTGGGGCAAGTCGCAGTTCCCCACCAACGTGACGGAGGTGGTCTACACCCCCATCAAGGCCGATGCCACGCGCACCGCCGCGCTGCTGTCGGGCGAGATTGACTTCGTGATCGACCCCAGCCTGCAGGACCTGGCGCGCATCCGCCAGACCCCCACGCTCAAGGTGCTGGAAGGCGCCGAGTACCGCACCATCTTCCTGGGCCTGGACCAGTACCGCGAAGAGCTCCCGGGCTCCGACGTGAAGGGCAAGAACCCGCTCAAGGACGTGCGGGTGCGCAAGGCGCTCTACCAGGCCATCGATATCAACGCCATCCAGCGCGTGGTGCTGCGCGGCCTGGCGCAGCCCACGGGCACGCTGATCGCCCGGCAGGTGAACGGCTGGACGCCCAAGGCCGACGTGCGCTGGCCCTACGACGCCAAGGCCGCGCAGAAGCTGCTGGCCGATGCGGGCTACCCCAACGGCTTCGAGGTGGACTTTGCCTGCAGCGCCGGCCGCTACATCAACGACGAGCAGCTGTGCCAGGCCATCACCTCGCACTGGGCCAAGATCGGCGTCAAGGCCAAGCTGCGCTCGCTGCCGTTTGCCACGTACTTCCCGATGATCCAGCGCAACGAGGCCAGCATCTACCTGCTGGGCTGGGGGGTGCCGACGTTCGACGCGTTCTACTCGCTGCAGTCGCTGATCCGCTCGCCGGGCGCCGGCGGTGACGGCAACTTCAACCTGGGTCGTTACTCCGACCCGCAGCAGGACGCGCTGATCGAGCGCATCAAGAAGGAAACCGACGCGCCCACACGCAACACGCTCATCGAGAAGGTGCTGGTGCAGGACCATGAGGCGATCTCGCACATCCCGCTGTACAACCAGGTGATCCCATGGGCGGCCACGCAGAAGGTGGACGTGCCGCACCGCGCGGACAACCGCATCGACTGGCGGTATCTGAAGGTGAATTGATCCGCTGGCAGCGGTGACTACGCAAAGGCCCCGGCGCTGCGAAAGCGCCGGGGCCTTTCTTTTTTGGCGGCGAGGGCGAGTGGCAGGATTCGCGGTGGCGGGCTGAGCCTGTCGAAGCCTTGCACAGCAGCGCCTCAACCCGGTGCCACAACCCTCACGCCAACGCGCGCTGCACCGCAGGCCGCGCCGCCACGCGCTCGAAGTGCGCGGCCACCTTGGGGAATGTCGCGATGTCCACACCATCGCTCTTCAACCAGCCGGCGATGGTGAAGAGGTACGCATCGGCCACCGAATAGTGCTCGCCCAGCACCCACGGGCCCTGAAGGTAGTGCTGCTCGATCACCTCGAAACACTCGGTCATGGTCTGCGGCACCTTGCGCTGCATGGCCGCAATGGCTTCGGGCTCATCGGCCCAGCGGCCCGCGCGCCGGCCGTGGGCATGCGCCACGTGCACGGTGGATGCGAGGTAGCTGTTGAACTCCTGCAGGCGCGCCAGCGCGAACGGGTCGTCCAGCGGTGCGAGCCGCGCCTCGGGAAATTGCTGCGCCACATACACCAGCAGTGCCGGAGTCTCGGTCAACACGCCGCGGTCGGTGACCAGCGCGGGCACGCGGCCCTTGGGGTTGATGGCCAGGTACTCGGCGCTGCGTTGCTGGCTGTTGGCAAAGTCCAGCCGCGCCACCTCGTGGGCCGCGTTGGCCTCGTGCAGGGCGATGTGGACGGCGAGGGCGCAGGTGCCGGGGGCGTAGAAAAGCTTGAGCATGGTGAGGGTGAGATTCGGGTCGGGTGGAAGAAAACGGAATGGGACTAGTAAAGGCCGCGGGTCTGTGCCATCAGCCGTACCAGGCCCAGCAGCGCATCGGTGTGCGGCGTGGGCGTGTGGGTGATCTGGCCCAGTTCGCGCACCGCGCCCACCAGCGCGTCGATCTCCATGGGCTTGCCGGCCTCCACGTCCTGCAGCATCGAGGTCTTGAAAGCGCCCAGCTTGCGGGTGACGGCGTGGCGGTCCTCGGGTTGCTGGTCGATGGGCAGGCCGAGCTTTTCGCCGATGGCCTTGGCTTCGAGCATGACGTGCGAGATGAAGCCGCGCACCAGGTCGTCGTCCAGGATGCGGTCGGTGGTGGCGCCGGTGAGCGCGCTGATGGGGTTCATGGTGAGGTTGCCCCAGAGCTTGAACCAGATGTCGCGCTGGATGCGGTCCGACACTTCCACCTCGATGCCGCCGCGCTGCAGCAACGCGGCCAGTGTCTGCAGGCGCGCGCTCTGGCTGCCGTCCGGCTCGCCCACGATGAGGCGGTTGCCGAAATGCTGGCGCACAAAGCCTGGCGCCTCCAGCGAGCAGCTGGTGTGCACCACGCTGCCCACCACATTGCGGCTGGGGATGGCACGGGCGATCACGCCGCCGGCATCCACGGACTGCAGTGCCTGCCCTTGCGCCGCGCCGCCAAAGCCGTCCAGAAACCACCACGGCACGCCGTTCATGGCCGTGAGCACGATGGTGTCAGGTCCTATCAGCGGGTCCATGGCCTGCGCCACGTCTGGCAGGCCTGGCGCCTTGACGGCCACGACCACCAGGTCCTGCACGCCCAGCGCCGCGGGGTTGTCCTGCGCAGTCACTGCGGTGTGCACCACCGTGCCATCCGGGCGGCGCAGGCGCAGGCCGTCGGCCGTCAAGGCGTGCAGCGTGGCGCCGCGCGCCACGAGGCTGACGTCGCAGCCCGCCTGCGCCAGGGCCACGCCCAGCCAGCCGCCAATGGCGCCAGCGCCGTAGATACATGCTTTCATCGTCAAGGCTTTCAGTCAGGGAATGGAGAGATAGATAAATAAAGGAAGAGACAAAGAGGGGCTGTGTCAGTAGCCCAGCGGTCGCGTCGTCGCGCCGCCCGTGTCCCGAAAGCGCGCCGCCAGGTCGGCCGCCGCGCTGGCCAGCAGCATGGTGTCCACACCCACCGCCACGAACAAAGCGCCGGCGGCCAGCCATTCGCGCGCCTGCGCCTCGCTGGTCGCCAGGATGCCCGGCGCCTTGCCCGCGCGCAGGATGCGCGCGATGCCTTCGTGGATGGCCGCCTGCACATCCGGGTGGCCGGGGTCGCCCCGGTGCCCCATGGACGCCGACAGGTCGGCCGGGCCGATGAACACGCCGTCCACACCCGGCGTGGTGGCAATCGCATCGAGGTTGCGTATCGCCTCCACCGTCTCGGCCTGCACCAGCAGGCAGACCTGCGCGTTGGCCTCGTGCACGTACTGCGGATAGGCCTGCCAGCGCGACGAGCGGGCGAGGGCGCTGCCCATGCCGCGCACGCCTTCGGGTGCGTAGCGCGTCGCGCGGACCAGGGCCTGGGCTTGCTCGGCCGTGTCCACCATGGGCACCAGCAGCGTCTGCGCGCCGATGTCCAGGTACTGCTTGATCAGCGCGGTGTCGCCCACCGGCACGCGGGCGATGGCGTGGGGCGGCGTGGTGCCAGGGGGCAGGGCGGCGGTGGCGCTGGTGATGGCCTGCAGCTGGTGCAGGATGGAGCGCACATCGTTGGGCGCATGCTCGCCGTCGACCAGCAGCCAGTCGTAGCCTGTGCCTGCGACGATCTCTGCGGTGTAGGCGTCGGCCAGCGCCAGCCACAGGCCGATCTGTGTCTGGCCCTGGGCCATGGCCGCTTTGAAGCGATTGGTGGGTGTGTGCATGCGTGCATTTTGCCGATGATGGCAAGCCTGTGCGCGCTGCACCGTCCGGTGGCGCCGCACCGTCGCCGCTATAGTCTGCAGCCCGCCCTGCCGAACGCTCCCTCTTCAACTCTTGCCATGGCCAAAGAAAAAACTGTCTTCACCTGCACCGAGTGCGGTGGCACCAGCCCGCGCTGGCTGGGCAAGTGCCCCGCCTGCGGCGCCTGGAACACGCTGATCGAAGCCGTGGCGGACGCAGGGCCCGGCAAGAACCGCTACAGCACGCCGCAGTTCGCGGGCCTGAACCAGGCCCAGGCGGTGATGCCGTTGTCGGCCATCGAGGCGAGCGACGTGGAGCGCACCCCGAGCGGCATCGACGAGCTCGACCGTGTGCTGGGCGGCGGCATCGTCGAAGGCGGCGTGGTGCTCATCGGCGGCGACCCGGGCATCGGCAAGTCCACGCTGCTGCTGCAGGCGCTCGACGCGCTGCAGCGCGCCGGCCTGCCCACGCTGTATGTGACGGGCGAGGAAAGCGGCGCGCAGGTGGCGCTGCGATCGCGCCGGCTGGGGCTGGACCACAGCCAGGTCAACGTGCTGGCAGAGATCCAGCTGGAAAAGATTCTGGCCACCATCGATTCCATGCAGCCCGCCGTGGCGGTGATCGACTCCATCCAGACCGTGTACTCCGACCAGCTCACCTCGGCCCCGGGCTCGGTAGCGCAGGTGCGCGAATGCGCGGCCCACCTGACGCGTGCGGCCAAGGCTTCGGGCGTGGCCATCGTGCTGGTGGGCCACGTGACGAAAGAAGGGGCCCTGGCCGGCCCGCGCGTGCTGGAGCACATGGTGGACACGGTGCTGTACTTCGAAGGCGACACGCACAGCCAGTTCCGACTGGTGCGGGCCATCAAGAACCGCTTTGGCGCGGTCAACGAGATCGGCGTGTTCGCCATGACGGAAAAGGGGCTCAAGGGCGTGAGCAACCCGAGCGCCATCTTCCTGTCGCAGCACAGCGAGCCGGTGCCCGGCAGCTGCGTGATGGTCACGCTGGAGGGCACACGGCCCATGCTGGTGGAGATCCAGGCGCTGGTCGACAGCGCGGGCCCCAGCCCCCGGCGCCTGTCCGTGGGCCTGGACAAGGACCGCCTGGCCATGCTGCTGGCCGTGCTGCACCGCCACGCCGGTGTGGCCTGCATGGACCAGGATGTGTTCGTGAATGCGGTGGGCGGCGTGCGCATCAGCGAGCCCGCTGCCGATTTGGCTGTGATGCTGGCCATTACCTCCAGCCTGCGCGGCAAGGCGCTGCCGCAGGGCTTTCTGGCGTTTGGCGAGGTGGGGCTGGCGGGCGAGGTGCGGCCCGCGCCGCGCGGTCAGGAGCGCTTGAAGGAGGCCGCCAAGCTCGGCTTTCGCGTGGCCGTGGTGCCCAAGGCCAATGCGCCCAAGAAGCCCATCGAAGGCCTCACCATCCACGCCGTGGAGCGGGTGGAAGAGGCGATGAACGTGGTGCGGGAGATCGGCTAGGCGACCAGGTGGCCGGGCTCAGCCCACGGGCCTGCAGACGGCGGTGACGCGCTTGTACAGCACGGTGCCGCTGTACAGGCCCAGCACTTCCTCGCGCGTGCATTGCATGGTCAGTGCGTGCTGGCCTTCCATGGAGATGGCAGCGGCAGACTCGTATTTGGCGGTGGCTTGCGTGCCGTCGGCACTGACGCGAATGTCCATTTTGTTCAGGCGTGTGGAAGAGCGCAGGCCCCCGGCCTGCATCGCCTGGGCGGACTGTTGCTGCAGCGCGCAGATGTCGCCTCGCCCGCCGGAGTACACGCTCGGCGGAGAGTTGCTGTGGTCTGTCAGTTTGAAATTCAGGTCGGGTGCGGCCAGCGCGCACTGGCCGCGGTAGTCCTTGCGGTCCCCCAGGTCGACGGCGCGTTGCAGCACGGCCTCGACCACCGCCGGTGTCAGCTTGGTGATGGGCTCGGCCTTGGCGCTGCTGGTGGCTGGCGCAGCGGCAGCGGGCGCACTGGCCTTGGCCGCAGGGGCAGTGGCCACCGCTGGCCGTGCGGCCGGGGGCGCAGGCCGCGGTGCCTGTTCGCACGCGCGGTCCGAGTAGGTCGTTTGCCCTTTGTCGTTTGTGCACTTGAACATGTGCTGGGCGGATGCCGTGGTGGTGGACAGGGCAGCCACCAGGGCTGCGAGCAAAATGGGTGCGTTGCGCATGAAGGGACCGTGGGCGAAAGGAGAGACTGCGCTATTAGATCAGCCCGCGACGACAGCCCGCAGCACCCGCTGCAAGGTGCGGGTGCCGCGGAGCCGGTGCGTCAGAAGGATTCCCAATCGTCGTCCGAGCCCTTGGTGGCCTTCGGTGCAGTGGCAGCGGGTGTGGCGGCTGGGGCCACGGTGGGCTTCGGAGCCTGAAGCTTGCGGGCGGTGGCCGCAGCTGGGGCTGTACCCGAGGCCTTTGCCGCAGGTGCTTTGGCGGGACGCAGGGCTGGCGCTGGGCTGCGCGCGGCAGTGGCGGCAGACACGCGGGGCGCCGCCGGCCGGGGTGCCGGAGCACGGTCAGGGGTGGGCGCTGCGGGCGTGTGCCCCACGTTGAACACCGACACCACCTCGGACAGGCGCTGGGCCTGGTCGCGCAGCGACGCGGCCGCGGCGGCCGATTCTTCCACCAGCGCGGCGTTCTGCTGTGTCATCTGGTCCAGGTTGCTCACGGCCTGGTTGACCTGGCCAATGCCGTCGCGCTGCTCGTTCGACGACGCGGTGATCTCGCCGATCAGGTCGGACACGCGGCGCACGCTGGCGACGATCTCGTCCATGGTCTGCCCGGCCTGCGCCACCTGGCCGGAGCCGGTTTCCACGGTGTTCACCGAGGCACCGATGAGGTTCTTGATCTCCTTGGCCGCTTCGGCGCTGCGCTGCGCCAGGCCGCGCACTTCGCTGGCCACCACCGCAAAGCCCCGGCCCTGCTCGCCCGCGCGGGCGGCTTCCACCGCCGCGTTCAGCGCCAGGATGTTGGTCTGAAAAGCGATGCCGTCGATCACGCCGATGATGTCGGCGATCTTGCGCGAGCTGTTGGTGATGTGCTGCATGCTCTCCACCACCTGTGCCACGACCTCGCCGCCGCGCGTGGCCGCCTGCGCGGCGGTGGAAGCCAGCTGGTTGGCCTGGCGCGCCGTGTCGGCGGACTGGGTGACGGTGGCGGTGAGTTCTTCCATGCTGGCGGCGGTCTGCTGCAGGTTGGCAGCGGTCTGCTCCGTGCGGGCCGACAGGTCGTGGTTGCCGGTGGCGATCTCCACCGAGGCGTTGGACATCGAATCCACGCCGCTGCGCACTTCGGCCACCAGGCTGCGCAGGCGCGCGGCCATCTGCGAGACGGAGCGCAGCAGGTGGCCGAACTCGTCCTGGCGGTCGTCATGGGCCGACACGGTAAGGTTGCCGCCCGCAATCGCGTCCGACAGTTCCACCGCGCGGTGCAGCGGGCGCGCGATGGAGCGCACCAGCAGGAAGGACAGCACCAGGCCCAGCACGAACACGATGCCCTGCGTCAGCCAGGCCAGCACATTGGCCTGGGTGCGGGCGGCCTGGGCCTCCTGCCGCGCGGCGTCGCGCTGGCTTTGCTGCAGCTGCACGAAGGCTTCCAGGCTGTCCACGTAGCTGCCGATGGCGGCCAGGTACTTGCTTTCGATGAAGGTCTTGAAGGCGGCGCCGTCGCCCCCTTGCTTGATCTCGCGGGCCTGCTTGTTCAGGGCCAGCACATTGCTGCGCTCGCTCGCCACGCGCTCCAGCGCTTTCTTGTCGGCGGGGGTGGTGGCCAGTTCCAGCACCTTGGCCTGGATGGCCGAGATGCCGGCGATGCCGGCCTTCACGCGGCCGTCGAAGAGGGTGGTCAGGTCCGGGTCGGGGGTGACGTTGCTGGCCAGCACGCGTTCGCCAGTGGTCTCGGTGGCGCCTTTCCACTGCACGGCCAGCGTGATGCGGTTCTCGAACGAGGCCATCGACTCCAGGGTGCGGTCCATCACCCGGCCGGCCTGGTGCTGTGCCCAGACCGAGACCAGCAGCATGGCACCCAGCAGACCCACGATAGAACCCCACAGCTTGGGCGCCAGGCGCACGTTATCCAGTTTCATTCACGATCTCCAGAAGGACGAGACTGCATTTTTGGCGCTGGGGCGTCTGCCGTAAACACCCGGCGGGGGCTGGCGTGCCTGCGGCCGCGAGCTTCTTTCATTAATGTAGTGCTTACACAACGAAACATTTGGTCCGGGGCGCGGGCAAGCTTCGTTTCGGGTGCGATGCCGGCCGCAGGACAGGGGTTTGGACGGACGCCCGGGGCAGTCATAAGACAATAGCGCCCATGAATTTGCGCACTATCTTCGTACCGCTGGGCGTTGTCGGCCTGATCGTTTTTGGTTTTGTGGCCTATGGCTGGGCCGGTGTGGCGGCCGTGGTCGGGGGGCTGGTGATGTGGGGGCTGCTGCACTTCACCCGGCTCATGACGGTGATGAAGAAGGCGGCCAATCGCCCGATGGGCTACGTGGGCAGCGCGGTGATGCTCAACGCCCGCTTGCGCGCAGGGGTCAACCTCATGCACGTGGTGGCCATGACCCAGTCGCTGGGCGAGCAACTGTCCGCCGCCGACACCGAGCCCGAGATCTACCGCTGGACGGACGGCACGCAGTCGCACGTGACCTGCGAGTTCCGCCACGGCAAGCTCGTGAAGTGGGAGCTGGTGCGCCCGCCCAGCGAGGAGCCGGTGGCGCCCCCTGCCGCGTCCTAGACAGCATCGGCACCGCTGCCGCGCAGCCCCCGCCGGCGTGCAGCGCGGTGGGCGGCCGTGCCGGTACAGGGTGCGCCCCATGGCAGCCTGGCGGTCGCTGTCGCCTAAAATCTCGCCTTTGCGACCCACAGCAACAAAGGATACCCATGAGCCCCGTAGTTCCCTCGATGGCCGATCGTGACGGCAAGATCTGGATGGACGGCCAGATGGTGGACTGGCGCGACGCCAAGATCCACGTACTGACCCACACCCTGCACTACGGCTGTGGCGCGTTCGAAGGCGTGCGTGCCTACAAGACGGCGGACGGCACGGCCATCTTCCGCCTGCAGGAGCACACCGAGCGCCTGTTCAACAGCGCCAAGATCCTACGCATGAAGATCCCGTTCACCCAGGAAGAGGTGAACGAAGCCCAGAGGGCCGTGGTGCGCGAGAACAAGCTCGAATCGGGCTACCTGCGCCCGCTGACCTGGATCGGCTCGCAAAAGCTGGGGGTGTCGCCGAAGGGCAACCAGATCCACCTGATGGTGGCGGCCTGGGCCTGGGGCGCCTACCTGGGCGAAGAGGGCATGAAGCGCGGCATCCGCGTCAAGACCAGCAGCTACACGCGCCACCACGTCAACATCACCATGACGCAGGCCAAGGCGGTGAGCAACTACACCAACTCGATCCTCGCCAACATGGAAGCGCTCGACGACGGCTACGACGAAGCGCTGCTGCTCGACAGCTCCGGCTTCGTGTCCGAAGGCGCGGGCGAGAACATCTTCGTGGTGAAGAACGGCGTGATCTACACGCCCGACCTGTCGGCGGGGGCCTTGAACGGCATCACCCGCAACACGGTGTTCCACATCGCCAAGGACCTGGGCCTGGAGATCGTGCAAAAGCGCATCACGCGCGACGAGGTCTACATCGCCGACGAAGCCTTCTTCACCGGCACCGCGGCCGAAGTGACGCCGATCCGCGAGCTGGACCGCATCGAGCTTGGCAAGGACGGCTATGTGGGCAGCCGCGGCCCGATCACCGAAAAGATCCAGGCCGCGTTCTTCGACATCGTCAACGGCCGCAACCCCCAATACGCCCATTGGCTCACGAAGGTGTGAGCCAGCCCTGACGGAGCCGCTGCGCGGACTCCACCCCCGGCACAGCCCGCCCCAGGGCGACCGGGTGCCCGGGTGCACCGGCCAGGCCAGTTTCAAGCACCGCCGCCGCGGCGGTGCATCAAGGAAAACGAATACATATGTCGCAAGCTGTCATCGAATTGCTGGCCAAGGACCTCAACCCCCAGGGTGGCGTCTTCTGCCCCAGCCCCAAGGCCGATATGAAGATCTGGAACACCCACCCCAAGGTGTACCTGGACGTGGCCCGCTCCGGCGAGGCCAAGTGCCCCTACTGCGGAACCGTCTACCGCCTCAAGGCGGGCGAGCACGTACACGCTGGTCATTGATTGATGTCAGTGGCAGCCGGGGGCGGCACGCCGTCGCCCACGTTGACGGTGGCGGTGCTGTCCCACAACGAGGCGCACCGCATCGAAGCCTGCTTGCGCAGTGCCGCGTTCGCGGACCAACTGCTGGTGGTGGACAGCGGCAGCACCGATGGCACCGTGGCCATCGCGCAGGGCCTGGGTGCCGAAGTGCACAGCCACCCCGACTGGCAGGGCTTTGCCGTGCAGCGCAACCGCCTGCTGGCCCATGCCCGCGGCGACTACATCTTCTTTCTCGACAGTGACGAGGTGATGACGCCTGCGTTCGCGCAGGAGCTGCAGGCCATCGTGCGCTCGGGCGAGCAGGCCGTGTGGAAGATCCGCTGGCGCATGGTGGCGTTCGGGCAGGAGCTCACGCACTTTCGCTCGCAGTCGCAGATCGAGCGGCTCTTCGTGCGCCGCATGGTCAAGGAATACACCGGCGTGGTGCACGAGCAAGCCCAATTGCATCCCCAGCCCGGCGGCGCCGACGTGCCGCGCCGCCTGATCAAGGCGCGCCTGCTGCACTACTCGCGCACCACGGTGCGCGGCAGCCTGGAGAAGCTCACGCAGTACGTGATGCTCGGCGCCGCCAAGCGCGCCGAGAAGGGCCAACGCGGCGGGGTGGTGCGCGGCCTGGCCTCGGGCCTGTCGATGTTCCTGCGCCTGTATGTGTTTCGCCTGGGGTTCCTGTGCGGCGGCGCGGGTTTTCTGTATTGTCTTTTTGTGGCGCTGGAGGGGTTCTTTCGTTATGCAGCGCTGCACTACGACCGAGACAGCCTGACAGGCCGTGTGATCCGGTGATGAAGACCTACCGTTGGTTGGGGCGCTGTGCGAGCGTCGGTGCGTTCATGGTGCCTGGCTTCGCGCTGTGGCTGCCTTCGGGCTATTCCTACGGTGCAGCGCTGCTGCTGCTGGCGGCGCTTGCGAGTGCGCCCGTCTGGTGGAAGCGCCCTGCGCCGCGTGCCGCGTGGTGGCTGACGGCGGCGTTTTCGTGCATGGCGGCCTTGTGGCTGCTGGATGTGGGGGCGACCTGGGGCTGGGGCAGCATGGACCGCCCCGTCAAGTACCTGCTGGCGCTCCCGTGCATCTTCTACCTCATGACGTTCGAGCCCCGTGCCTCGTGGCTGTGGATGGGGGTGGCCGTGGGCGCGGTGGGCAGCGGCATCGTCGGGCTGTACCAGACCTTCGTGATGGCGCTGCCGCGCGCCAATGGGTTCACCAACGCCATCCAGTACGGCAATCTGAGCATGCTGCTGGCCGTGATGAGCGGCCTGCTGCTGGTGGTGCAGTGGCGGCGCTGGGTGCTGTGGCAGCGCTTGCTGCTGGCCGCCGCCGTGGTCCTCGGCGCTGCGGGGTCGGTGCTGTCGCAGTCGCGCGGCGGCTGGCTGGCGCTGGTGCTGCTGCTGCCCGTGTGCGCCTGGCTGCTGGTGCGCACCACGGGCCAGCGGCGCGTGTACTGGGGGCTGTGTGCGCTGGCGCTGGTGGCCGCGGCCCTGTCGCAGGTGCCGGCGGTGGAGCAGCGCGTGGACGAGGCGCGGGCGGAGGTGCAGACCTACCAGCAGCGCGGGGACGGACGCAGCTCGGTGGGCCAGCGCCTGGCCCACTGGCACCTGGCCTGGCAGATGGGCTGGGACCGGCCGTTGACGGGCTGGGGCCGCGCCGGGTACATCGAGGAGAAGGCGCGCCGTGTGGCGGCCGGGCAGGCGCACCCCGTGGTGCTGGAGTTCGGCCATGCGCACAACGAAGTGCTGGACCTGTTCGCCAAGCGCGGCATTCCGGGCGTGCTGTTGCTGCTGGCCTTCTATGGCATCCCGCTCGTGATGTTCTGGCCGACGGCCCGGCGCATCCGCGACGGTTCGGGCAAGATGGACCGCGAATCGCTGTCGCTGTGCCTCATGGGCGTGCTGTTGCCGCTGTCGTACATCGGCTTCGGCCTCACGCAAGTCTTTCTGGCGCACAACAGCGGCAACATGTTCTACCTCTTCATGTGCCCGCTGCTGCTGGCCGCCCTGCATGAGCGGCGCGCGCGCATTGGGTGCGGACGGCCGTTTTAGATGCGACACCCCCCTGATCGGCTTTGCCGCTTCCCCCCGCTCTCGCATCGCTGCGCAATGCGGGCAGGGGGACGCAGCCCTCGCTGCGGGGCGGCCCTTGCCAGGCTGCCCTGGACTGGTCCGCGCCAGTTTCAACGGTTGCGGGCCGCGCTTGGCACCATGGACAACTGAGACGAGAGCCCTCTTCATGCACATCCTGCTGGTCAACAACTCCCCCATCCCGGTCTACGGCTATGGCGGTACCGAGCGCGTGATCTGGGACCTGGGCAAGACCCTGGTCCAGCAAGGCCACCGGGTGAGCTACCTGGTGCCCGAGGGCTCGACCTGCGACTTCGGCGACGTGCTGCCCATCCGCCCGGACGAGCCGTGGGAAGGGCAGATCCCGAAGGGCGTGGACATCACGCACTTCCAGTTCAACCCGCGCACCGAGCTGGCCAAGCCCTACCTGGTGACCGAGCACGGCAACGCGCGCAAGCCCAAGCCGCTGCCGCTGAACACCGTGTTCCTGTCGCGCGACCATGCGGCGCGGTACGGCTCCACCGAATTCGTCTACAACGGTCTGGACTGGAGCGGCTACGGCCCGGTGGACTTCAACGTGCCGCGCCCGCGCTACCACTTCCTGGGCAAGGCGGCCTGGGGGGTGAAGAATGTGCGCGGGGCGATCAAGGTGGCACTGCGCGCGGGGGTGGAGCTCGATGTGCTGGGCGGCACGCGCGTCAACTTCAAGCGGGGTTTTCGCTGGACGCTGTCGCGCAAGATCCATTTCCACGGCATGGTGGGCGGCACGCAGAAGACCGCGCTGCTCAACGCGTCGCGCGGGCTCATCTTTCCGGTGCGCTGGCACGAGCCCTTCGGCCTGGCGGTGATCGAGAGCCTGTACTTCGGGTGCCCGGTGTTCTCCACGCCGTACGGCGCGCTGCCCGAGCTGGTGCCGCTGCACTGCGGCGTGCTCTCGGCCGAGGCGAACGTGCTGGCCGAGGCGGTGCGGAGCAACCGCTTCGACGCCCGGGCCTGCCACCAGCACGTGGTCGACCACTTTGGCGCCGAGCGCATGGCGCGCAACTACCTGCGGATGTACGAACGCGTTCTGGCCGGTGAAAAGATCAACGCGCAGCCACCTGTCATCCTGGGGCCTGCGCGCGAACTGCCCTGGAGGCAGTGAAGCCCCCCTGAGGCGCTGCGCGCCATCCCCCGAGGGGGACGCACCCCCTGGCCCGGCAAAGCCGGTTCCACGGGTGCGCTGGCGTTAGAGGCGCGCCAGTTAAGAGGGGCGGGGTCTCACCCCACGCGGGGCTCTGACCCCGCCCCTCATCCGTTCGGGCTGAGCCTGTCGAAGCCAAGGCGCAGCCGACGCAAACCTTGGCCTTGGCGTCGGGACTTTTGATTCAAATGGGCCGCTATCGCTTTTCCAGAAAGCGCAGGCAGCTATTAAATCAATAGCGTTGCTGCGCTTGCAGCAGCGCCGCTTGCGCGGCCAGCGCAGCCCGCCATTCCGTTTCCAGCGCGGCCACCAGCTGTGCGGCCGGCATGGGCCGCACCCCGGCCACGCCCTGGCCGGCCCACAGCGAGAGGTGGTCTGCGCGGCCGGCTTCGGCGCTGGCCCGGCGCAGGGCGCCGGTGAGGGCGTTCTGCACGGGGTAGGCCGGCACATCGGTCTCGTGGGCGTGCAGCTTCTGCAGCATGGGGTTGACGATGCCGCGCGCCGGGCGGCCCGAGAACACGCGGGTCGTGCGCGTGTCGGTGGCGATGGCCTGGACCATGGCGTCGCGGTAGGCGCGGCCGATGCCCGATTCGTCGCAGGCGAGAAAGGCGGTGCCCATCTGCACGGCCTCGGCCCCCAGCGCCTGCGCCGCAGCGATGCCGCGGCCGTCCATGATGCCGCCGGCCGCGATCACGGCCACGCCGCGGGGGCGCAAGGCGTCGACGCACTGCGGCACCAGCGCGAGCGCGCCTACCATCGCGGCGGCGAAGTCGGCCTGTGATGGCATCCCCGCACGCATGGTGGAGCCAGCAGGCGCAAGTCCCTCGGCCTGCGGCCGGCCCGTGGGCAAAAAGGTGCCGCGGTGGCCCCCCGCCTCCATGCCCGATGCGCACACGGCATCGGCCCCCACGTCGGCCCAGGCCAGGGCTTCGGCCACCGTCGTGGCCGTGCCGATCACGTAGCAGCCCGCGCTGTGCAGTCGCTCGACCTGTGCGGCCGTGAGGATGCCGAAGGTGAAGCTGGCCACCGCGGGCCGCGCCTCGACCAGGGCATCGAACTGCGCACGGAAGTCCTCGCACCAGCGCGCGGGCACGGCGGCCTGCAGGCCGAACTCGGCGTACAGCGGCGCCACGCGCGCCAGCGCCAAATCGACGGTGGCGGCATCGGGCGTGGGCGTGTCCTGCACGAAGAGGTTGAGGCCGAAGGGCCGGTCGGTGCGGCGGCGCACCTCGGCGGCGGCCTCGGCCATGGCCGCCGGCGAGCGCATGCCGCAGCCCAGCGTGCCCAGCCCGCCGGCCGCCGACACGGCGGCCGCCAGGGCCGGCGTGTCGGCGCCGGTCATGGGCCCCTGCACGATGGGCAGGCGAAGGGAGAGGGCGGTGCGCAGGCTGCGGTCGGGCATGGTGACGTTCCGTGAAAGAAAGAAGGAAATGAAGTGGGAAACAAAGAAAGGGGAAACGAACTGAAGGCGGTCAGCCGACCAGCACCTGCTGCAGCGCATCGAGCGCGGCCGAGCGGTAGCCCTGGCGCCAGGTCAGCAAGGTGGTGATGGTGGTGATTGGCTGCTGGCTCAGCAATGCCGCGTGCGGCGAGATGCTGAGCACCGAGCGCGGCACGATGCCCGCGCAGCCTCCGCCCGCCACGCTGGCCAGGATGGCGTGGTACGAGCCCAGCTCCAGCAACTGCATCGGCTGCCGCCGGGGCGCAAACCACTCTTGCGCGATGCGGCGGTAGGTGCAGCCGGGCTCGAACACCGCCAGCGTGCCGGGCTGCACCTGGTCGGGGCCGGCGGCATGCGGGTGGCCGGCGGGCAGGACCAGCAGCAGCTCTTCCGTGAACACCGGCCGGGTTTCCAGGGCCGGGTCGGCGGGCTGGCCCGGTGGCCAGGCCACCAGCACCGCGTCGAGCGCGTGCGCGCGCAGGCGTTCCACCAGCACGCGGGTCGCGGCGGTCGTCAGCTCCAGCGCCACGCCGGGCCACTGGCTGTGCAGCCGCGCCAGCGGCGCGGGCAGGCGGCTGGCCGCGGTGCTTTCCATCGACCCCAGTCGCAGGCGGCCGGCGGGCGGGCCGGGTTGCAGCGCCTGCCGCGCCTCCTCGGCCAGCGCGAGCAGCCGGTCGGCATAGCCCAGCAGTACCTGGCCCTCGGGTGTGAGCGCCATGCGCTTGCCCTCGCGCAGGAACAGCGGCGTGCCCAGGTCGGCCTCCAGCTGGCGCACCCGCGTGGTCACGTTGGACTGCACACGCGACAGCCGCTCGGCAGCGCGCGTGACGCTGCCCTCTGCCGCCACGGTGCGGAAAATGTCGAGGGCGGCCAGGTCCAGAAGGGGTGGGGCTTTTTCCATCTTTAAAAAGTATGAATTACAAAAATTCAATCTCTTGCTAAGATGATAAGCACCCTCCACCCCCGTGGCAACCCTTCGCCACCCTGCACCGTGACCCAGGCGTCTCTTTCTCCCTCCGCCGATCATCCGCACACCGACGGCGCCGCAGCGCTGCGCGTGGCCCTGGCCGGCATGGCCGCACTGGCCGCGGCCATGGGCATCGGCCGCTTCGCCTTCACCCCGCTCCTGCCCATGATGCTGCACGACGGCGTGGTCGACATCGCCACCGGCAGCTGGCTGGCCACGGCCAACTACGCCGGCTACCTGGCGGGGGCGCTCTTGTACATGGCATTGCCCTGGCTGGGCCGTCGGCTGGGTGGCGTGCCCGGCAATGCCACGCTGGTGCGCTGCGGGCTGGTGGCCACCGTGCTCCTCACCGGCATGCTGGCACTGCCCTGGCCTGCGGCGTGGCCGCTGCTGCGCATGCTGGCGGGCGTGGCCAGCGCGCTGGTGTTCCTGGGCACGGCCAACTGGTGCATGGGGCGGCTGGCGCACCTGGGGCGCCCGGCGTGGGGCGGGCTGATTTTTTGCGGGCCGGGGCTGGGCATCGTCATCACCGGCCTGCCCACCAGTGCCATGGTGGCCGCGGGCTGGAGCGCCGCGGCCGGCTGGGCGGCCTTCAGCCTGCTCGCAGCCGTGCTGTGCGCGGGCGCGTGGGCGGTGTTCCAGGGGGGTGAGGCACCCCTGGCTGCGGCGCCCGGCAGCACCGGCGCGGCCTCGGCGCCTGCACCACGCCCGGCTGCGGAGCGGGCCTTGCTCGCCATCGCCTACGGCCTGGCGGGCCTGGGGTACATCGTCACCGCCACCTTCCTGCCGGTCATTGCGCGCGCCGCACTGCCCGCGGGCTCGGTGTGGCCCGACCTGTTCTGGCCCATCTTCGGCGCGGGTGTCGCGCTGGGCGCGCTGCTGTCCACGCGCATCGCCCCCACGCGCGACCGGCGCTGGCTGCTGGCCGCGGCCTATGTTCTGCAGGCCGGCGGGGTGGCGCTGGGCGTGCTGTGGCCCGGGCCTGCGGGCTTTGCGCTGGGCAGCCTGCTGCTGGGCCTGCCGTTCACGGCCATCACGTTCTTTGCGCTGCAGGAGGCGCGTTACCAGTGGCCGCAGGCGGGTGCCGGCTTCACCGGCCTGATGACGGCGCTGTACGGCATCGGGCAGATCGCCGGCCCGCCCATGGCCGCCGCGCTGCTGGCGCGGGCAGGCTCACGGGCGCAGGGGTTCGATTGGGCGCTGGGCGTGGCGGGGTCGGTGCTGCTGTTGGGTGCGGTGCTGTACGGCGTCATGGCATGGCGCTGGAGTCCGCAGCACAAGGTCTCGACGGGTTGAGCGGCTTGATCGCCCTTTTAGGGTAAAAAAGGCTTCTACCGCTTGTCCATCAAGCGCTATAAGCTATCAATGTGATAGCGGAAGCCTCAGCACGAAGCACGCGCCGCCACCCTCGCGGTCCTCGCAGTGCACGGTGCCGTTGTGGCGCCCGGCGATGGAGCGCACCAGCGACAGCCCCAGGCCCACGCCACCGGCGCGTTCGCTGGCACCGGGCAGCCGGTAGAAGGGCTCGAAGATGCGTTCGCGGTGCGTCAGCGGCACGCCGGGGCCGCGGTCGCACACCCGCACTTCGGCGTGGCCCTGGCGGCGGTCGACCACCACCGTGATCTCGCCCGTGCTGTAGCGGCGTGCGTTCTCCAGCAGGTTGCGGATGGCGCGGCGCAGCAGCTTGGAGACACCCATCACGTCTACCGAATCGGGGCTGGCGCTCACATCCAGGTCGGCGTCCACGCGGGCGCATTCTTCGGCGGCCAGGCCGATCAGGTCCACCAGCTCCACGGTGCCCACGTCGGCCTCGCGCGCATCCAGGCGGCTGGCCAGCAGGATCTCGTCCACCAGTTGGTCCAGCTCGGCGATGTTGCGCAGGATCTCTTCGCGGAACGCGGGCGAGGGCTGCTGCCCGACCATGAGCTCCATGCCCATGCGGATGCGGGTGAGCGGCGAGCGCAGCTCGTGCGAGGCATTGGCCAAGAGCGACTTGTGCGACTTGACGAGTTTCTCCACCCGCTCGGCCGCAGCGTTGAACTGGCGCGCCAGGTCGGCCACCTCGTCCTGCCCCTGCTCGAGCACGCGCACGGACAAATCGCCCTCGCCAAAGCGCTGCACGCTGCGCTGCAGTGCCTCCAGCCGCAGTGTGAGGCGGCGGATGATGGGGTACACGCCGATCGCCACCGCCAGGCCCACGATGCCCAGCAGCCACAAGAAGCCAAACGGCGGGCGGGTCCAGAAAGCGTCGCCCGGCCGGCCGCCTCCGCCGCCCCGTTCACCGCGCTCGCCCCGGGGCTGGCGCGGTGCCATCTGCAGCACGAAGGGCTGGCCGTCTTCGGATTCGATGTGGAATTCCGCCCCTTCGCCGGGCTCGCTGGGCTGGCGGGTGGCCAGGCCGCGCAGCACCACGTTGCCGGTGTTGTCGCGCAGCACCATCTCGCGCGACGGGGGCACGAAGGGCTGGGCATTCTGGGCCTTCTGCTCCTCGGCCATGCGCCAGGCCCAGCCCACGGACAGCGTCAGCACCGCGATGCCGCCGACCACGGCCAGCCAGATGCGCAGGTACAGGCGGCGGGAGAAGGGCGTGGACAGGGACACCCAGCTAGTCCTGTTGCTTGGCGAACACGTAGCCCACGCCGCGCACGGTGAGGATGCGGCGCGGGTTCTTGGCGTCGGCCTCGATGGCCGCGCGGATGCGGCCCATGTGCACGTCGATGCTGCGGTCAAACGCCTCCAGCTCGCGGCCGCGCACGGCCTCCATGATCTGGTCGCGGGTCAGCACCCGGCCTGCGCGCTCGGCCAGCGCCACGAGCAGGTCGAATTGGTAGGAGGTGAGGTCGGCCAGCTGGCCGGCCACGGTGACGGTGCGCGCGTCGCGGTCGATCTCGAGCGTGCCGAAGCGCAGCGCCTGCGTGGCTGGCGTGCTGCCGCCATCGGTGCGCCGGCGCAGGATGGCGCGGATGCGGGCGAGCAGCTCGCGCGGCTCGAAGGGTTTGGGCAGGTAGTCGTCGGCACCCAGCTCCAGGCCGATGATGCGGTCCATGGGGTCGCCCTTGGCGGTCAGCATCAGCACCGGCACCTGCGCCGCGCTGCCCTGCAGCGAGCGGATGCGGCGGCAGACCTCCAGCCCGTCCATGTCGGGCAGCATCAGGTCCAGGATCACGAGGTCGGGCAGCGCGCCGGCGTCGGGCCCTTGCAATTGGGCCAGGCCGCTTTTGCCATCGGCACGGTGCGTGACCTGCAGGCCCGACTGGCCCAGGTACTCACCCACCATCTGCGCGAGGCGGGCATCGTCTTCGATCATCAGCAGTTGGGAGCTCATGGGGGCAGTGTAGTAGCGGGTGCCACTCATGGTCGCGAGGCGGGGTCACGCGGTTTTGTCGGTCAGGTAAAGCTTCCGTAAAGCCAAGGCGCAGGTGGGTTGCGCATGCCGGCTTGGCCGCTGGCGTGTGCGTGGCGAAAAAAAGGCTCCCCGCAGGGAGCCTGAACAATGTGCTCTTGGCAGCACGCGAGGAGATCGCTTGGGTCAAATGCCGGCCTGTGCGCGCAGGGCCGTCCACGCTGCGGCGTTCAGGCGGCGGGAGGTGGTGAAGTTCGAGTCGATGTCGGTCTTGTTCTCGCGCACCTGGAACACCCGGCTTCCGCTCACGATGGTCGGCGCATTGGCCACTTCGGCGTATGAGCGCGTGTGGCCCATCGTCGTCGCGGCGTGGCCTGCAAAACGCATCACCTTGACGCCGTGCACCGTGGCAATGGCGTATGTGCCGGTCTGTGTGGTTGCGCAGTTGGAGAGTACCGTTTGCGTGCTGTTCAGATCGCATTCGTAGAACTGCACCGTGCCTGCGGTGGGGCTCGTCGTGCCGGTGAAGGCGACGCGCAGGGCCCGCGCCGGGCCGCTGGAGATTCCGAGGGAGAGCGTGCCTGCACCGGTGCTCAGCACCACGGCGGAGGCGGGCCGGGCGGTGATCATCTGCTCCAGCGTGGTCTCGCTGGCCGGCCGGGAATCGGCCGCAATGCTGTTGATGAGCACCGGCTGGTCGAGCGAGAGGTTGTAGCGGGTGTGAATCCGGGAGCCGGCCGGGAACGTGGCCGTGCCCAGGCTGGTGAGCAGCGCGGCGGTCGATGTGCCGTTGTTGTTGATGGTGTTGGTGTCGGCGTCGGTCTGCAGGGAGCTCACCACGCTGGCCATGGTGCGCGTGTCGACGTCCTCGCGCTTGGTGAAGCCTACCTGCGACAGGGCACCGCAGAAGGTGTTGCGGCTGGGCGAGCCGATGGTGCTCTGCAGCAGGATGGTGTCGTCGCAACGCTGCCATCCGGCCGCGGTGAGGTAGGCCTGGTTGTAGAGCGTGCTGGCGGGCGTGGGCGACCCGGCAGTCATGCCGCCGCGCACGTCCCGCAGGGTGGAGCCCGCGGTTCCGCCGGGCTTGGCGACGGAGTCGATGGTCCGGTACGAGTAGTTCGCCGAGTCGGTGTAGATAAAGCTCGACAAATCACCCGTGGCTGCCGTCACGGCCGACTGCTGGTCGCCCACCACCAGCGTGGTCCCTTCTTCCAGGCTCGCCGCGACGACCTTGGCCATGCTGCGTGCGCTGTCCAGCATCACCCCCGCGGTCGGGGCGTCGTCCTGGTAGTTGTCGATCTTGGCGGGAGCAATGGCCAGCTGCAGCGCGGCATTGCTGCGCGCCGCAGCCTCGGTCATGCCTGCCGTGATGCCGGCGGTGACCAGAGTGGTCAGGGGGTTGATCTGCCCGGCCTTGCCGGGAACCTGCCGCAGCACATAGCGCGCAGCGGTGTTGCCCTCGGTCGTGTCGGCAGCATCGATGGTGGTGTTGGCGTCGGCCAGGGCTCCGGGCACCATGGGCGCTATCAGCGATGCGGCGGCGGCCTGCGTTGTGCTGGTCTGCGCGGTGTCGTAGGTCAGGGTGTAGGCGCCGTCTGCGCCGGTGCGGGCGGAGACGGGTTCGGTGGCGTCGCAGGTGCCGTTGTTGTTCAGGTCCAGGCAGACGACGGCGTTGCGGATGGCCTGGTCGACCACGACGGTGCCGGTCAGGGTGACCTTGGTGTCCGGCGCTGGAGCAGGAGGAGCGGTGTCGTCGGAGGACGACCCGCCGCCGCAGGCGGTGAGCGTCAGGGCCAGGGCGCCGCCCAGTGCCAGCGCCAGAGGGGAAGAAGATGTGTGCATGGAGTCGCTCCTGATCATGGTTGTGGAAGGTGAAGATGCCGTCACCGCAGGCGCTCGATGGCGATGCTCAGCGGTTGCCTGACTGTCTGCAAATGCGGCACGCTGCGCATCCCATGAACATGGGGGCCGTCCGTCTTGTGTGCCGGCAGGTTTGCCCCTACGCTGGGGCGCATGAAAATCGTCTTCACTTCCTGCATGGACGCCGAGCGTGTGGCAGACCAAGAGATATGGAGGCGCATCGCAGAACACGAGCAGCCGGACGTGCTGATGCTGCTGGGAGACCACATCTACATGGATTGGGGCCTCGGGCCCGGCGCCAGGGACTGGCGCTCGCTGATCGCCCGCGAGCCCGTCCAGGGCCTGCGGGCCTATGCCATCGATATGCACCGGCGCTACGCGTTGCAGTGGGGTATGCAGGCCTTTCGCGACATGGTCTGCGGCTTTGCCGGGCGGTCGGACCCGGCCCGGCTGCTGCTGACCTGGGATGACCACGACTACGCGTGGAACAACAGCCTGGGCGTGGACGGCACTGGCGATGCCTACCGGCACGGCGTGCCCGAGCGCGTGAAGGCGGTATCGCGCCGCTTGTGGGCGCAGTTCGAACACCAGTTGCGCGAAGCGGCTGTCGATGCTGCCTACCCGGCCGGGCTGCCCCCCGACTGGGACAGCCCTCTGCCCGCTGGCGTCGGCGACCTGTTCTGGTCGGGTGCTCTGGGTGCAGAGGATGGCCCCACCTGCTTGCTGCTCGACACGCGCTGGCACCGCCAGGCGCGGGCGCCGGGTGCCAGCCTGCTGGGCGTGGAACAGGCCCGGGCGCTGCGGGATGCAGCGGGCGAGCCCGGCGCCGGCCTGCTGCTGGTGGCGGCGGGAACGCCCATGGCCCACCACTACCTGTTGTCCCAGCAGGGCTGGCATGCCGAGGGCGGGCACAGCTATGCGGAGTACGACGGCACCCTGCGCGCGGCGCGGCGGCCGGTGTTGTTTCTGGGGGGCGATGTGCATGCCAACGTCTGGAGCGGCCGCTTGCCCGCCTCCGATGGCGCCAGCAGCCGGGTGGTGCAGGTGCTCTCGTCCGGCGCTGCGATCGGCCGGTACGGACCCCAGCGCTTTGCCCCCTCGTACGGCGTGGCGACCGTGCCGGAAACCTGGCGCACGGGCGGCGTGGTCGAGGTGCAGTTGTGGGCGCAGTCGCGCGGCGGCGCGTGGGAGCCCGACCCTCCGATGCCGCCGCTGCCCTTCGATGCCGGCGATTGGACCGAGCCCCTGCAGGCCCAGGCGCACAGCCGCGTGGACGCCGCAGCGGATGACCATCCTGTGGCGGTGCTGGCGGCCCGGACGCGGTCCGGTGCATTCCGGGACCGGACGCAGGTGTCGCTGCCCCAGGGCCTCGACGGCCTGGACGCGGTGTATCTGGACGAGCCTTTGCAGGATGGGCACTATGCCGAACCCGTGCACTGGTGCGTGGCGGCAGATGGTTCGGCACGCCTGGAGGGTGAGGCGGACATGGGACGCCCCGGCGACTGGCCAGAAGCCACCTACCGCCTGGTGCAATCCGCGTTCGACCGTGCGCTGGCGCAGCCGGAAAAAACCGCGGTGGTGCTGTTCATCCATGGTTTTGGCAAGTCTCCCGCCATGGGGCTGGAGCAGGCCTATGGGCTGCGTGCGGTGTATCCCGCATGCGAGCCGGTGTTGTATGGCTGGGAGGCGGGGCGCGGTGGCGGTGTGCTTGCCGCGCTCAGTGGTGTGCCGCGCGCCCGGCAGGGTGCCCAGGGCGGCAGCTTTGCGCTGGCGACCGTGCTGCATGCGTTCAACACGGTGGCGGCGCAGCCGGCCTATGCGGGGCTGGCCAAGGTGGTGCTCGCGCGCAGCGCGGGATGTCTCGCCTTGCACCACGCTCTGGAGCGCATGGGCGTGGGCGGGCACCGTCTGGCGAACCTGAACCGTATCGTGCTGTCGGCGCCCATGCTCAAGGCGTCCGAATACCGCCGCCAGGCAGGCCTGGGAGGGCTGGAGCTCCCGGTGGTCATGACACGCAATCGCCATGACCAGACGCTGCGGTTTGCCGACTGGTTCGATGGCGCGGGTGCGTTGCTGGGCGTGGACGAAGACTTCGTTCCTGCGCGCCAGGGCCACAGCTGCCTGGATTTCTCGGACAGCGCTGGCGTAGGCCCGCAGCACGACTATCTGCTGCTGCGCATCAACCCGCAGCAGCACCGGCTGCACGAGGCGCTGCTGTGCCAGCGCGACTTCGCGTGGTCTGATGCGGTGGCTGAGGGCCTGGTATCGGCAGCCGGCGCAGGGGTCTTTGATGTGCCGTGACCGCACACCCGTGCCACGCCGGGTACCGCGGGCCTGCCGCCACGACGCCGCTTGAACGCCATGCACCGCACCCCCTTGCCCAGCCCGGAGATCTCGGTCGCCCTGGTGGAAGACGACCCCCGCACACGGGAGCGCCTGGTGCAGGCGCTCTCCCGCGCGCCGCGCCTGAGCCTGGCTTTCACCGCCGCCACCGTCGGCGACATGGTGGGCTGGCTGCGCGACAACAGCGTGGATGTGCTGCTGGTGGACCTGGGCCTGCCGGACGGCTCCGGCCTGGAAGTCATCCGCCAGTGCCGCGCGCTGTCTCCGGTCACTGAAGTCATGGTCATCACCATGTTCGGCGACGAGGCCAACATGATGAATGCCTTTGAAGCCGGTGCGCGCGGCTACCTGCTCAAGGACGGGACGGAGGACGACCTGGCGCAGCACGTGCTGAGCCTGCGTGCGGGCGGCTCGCCCATGACGCCCATCATCGCGCGGCAATTGCTCGCCAGGCTGTCGCCGCGCCCGGCCGTGCCCCACAGCCTGGCGCCGGCCGATACGCTCACGGCGCGCGAGCAGGATATTCTGGCGAAGCTCGCACGTGGCTACACCTATGCCGAGGTCGCAGAACTCCTGGGCATCGCGCCCTCCACCGTCCAGTCCCATGTCAAGAACATCTACAGCAAGCTGGCCGTCCATTCCAAAGCCGAGGCCATCTTCGAGGCGCGGCAGATGGGGCTTTTGTAGCCGCACTTCGGCCCGCGCGCGCGGCGGTGTGGCGCTGTGCCGGTGGGTGCTGTGGCCGGCGCTCTGGGTCGTGCTTGCATCGTGGGCAGGGCTCGCGGGTGCACAAGATGCGGATCACGACGCCGCACCGGCATCTGCCGCACAGCCCGGTGTTCACGTGCTGCACAAGGCCTTCGCGTACCTGGAGCCCGAGGGCGCGGCGCCGTGGTCCGGCACGTTGACGCTGCCCCACCGGTGGGACAAGGCGTTCGCGGGCCTGTCCGGGAAGGCGCGCTATGTGCTGGAGATCCCCCCCGTGCCCAAGGGCAGCCCGCTGTCGGGCGTGTACTTCCCGCGGATCGGAAACCAGGTGGAGGTGTATGTGGGTGGCGAGTTGCTCATGCACCGTGGGGCACTGGGAGACACCCGCACCGACGCTGCCAAGTCGCCGCTGTGGATGCCGGTGCCCGCGAGTTTTCTGTCCGACGTGGAGCCCACCCCGCTCGAGGTGCGCGTGACCGCGCAACCCGGGCGCTGGGGTGGGCTTGCCACGCCGCAATTCGGGCCCGAGGCAAGCCTGCTGCCCGAGTATCACGAGCGCTATGTCTGGCGGCAGTGGGCTGCGGTCGGCGTGGTGTTTTCACTGGCGCTCACTGGGGTGATTGCCGGTGGCTTGTGGCGCTTGAACCGCGAGCCGGTGTATGGATACTTTGCGCTGTGCGCACCGTTTGGCATCGTGCGGTATGGCGACAGGCTGTGGGAGACACCGCCCATAGGCTGGCCGCTGTGGGGCGGTCTCATGGCTTTTGCATTGGCCATCCATCTGCTGCTGCTCACCCGCTTCGCGCTGGCGATGGTGGGATGCGATGGCCCGCGCGTGCGCCAGGCATTCTGGGCATGGCTGGTGGTGGAGGTCGTGGTGATCTCGGGCGCGTTCGGAGCGGGCGTGCCCTGGCTCTGGACGCTGGGCCTGGCGCTGTTGTTTCCGCCCGCGTTCTTTGCCTACGCTTTGTCGACCCGGCACGCGGTGGTGACGCGGGAGCCCGAGGCGATCGCGCTGTGCCTGGCAAGCTTCATCCCTGTCGGCGCGAGCATCTACGACTTCATCGCGGTGCGCATTCCCAGTGCGGGGCAGGGCCGCACCACGGTGCTGCCCCTGGCCACCATGCTGTTCGTGCTGCTGGTGGGCTGGCTCATCCTGAGCCGCTACGGCCGCCAGGCGCGCGCCTACCAGGGCCTGAGCAACTCGCTGGACGAGAAGGTGCGCCAGCGCGAGCGCGAGCTGCAGGTCAGCTACGACCTACTGCAGCAAGAACACGCGCAGCACGCAGCGCTGCAGGAGCGCCAGCGCATCATGCGCGACATCCACGACGGCGTGGGCTCGCAGCTGGTGGGCTTGCTCAGCCTCATCGGCAAGGGCCGCGCCAGCCGCGCCGAACTGCGCGAGCACGCCAATGCCGCGCTGGATGAACTGCGCATGGCCGTGGATGCCATGCAGCCGGTGGATGGCGACCTGGGCACGGTGCTGGCCACCCTGCGCTACCGGCTGCAGCCGCGCCTGGCGGCCACGGGCATCCAGGTGGACTGGCAGGTGCAGGAGCTGCCCGCGCTCGACACCCTCACGCCGCACATGGTGCTGCAGATCCAGCGCATCCTGCTGGAAGCCTTCACCAATGTGCTGCGGCATGCCCAGGCCACGAGCGTGCGGGTGAGTGCGCGCCACCAGGCCGCGCTGGCGAATCAGCCGCCGCGCCTGGTGCTGGAGATTGCCGACAACGGCGTGGGCATGGAGGGCACGGCGCAGGCACGCGGCCAGGGCCTGGCCAACATGCGGGCGCGTGCGCAGGCCGTTGGCGCGCTGCTGGAGATCACGGCTGCGCCGGGCCAGGGGACGTGTGTGCAGATTGCGTTGCCTGTGGTGCCGCAGGCGCCCGCACCCGCGATGCCAGCCACACCAGCACCAGCACCGGCAGCCCCAGCAGCGCCGTCGACGTGAAGAAGTGCGCGTAGCCGAAGGCGTTCACGTAGTCGCCCGAAAACCCCGCGACGAACTTGGGCAGCAGCAGCATCATGGAGCTGAACAGCGCGTACTGCGTGGCCGAGTAGCTCACGTTGGTCAGGCTCGACAGGTAGGCGATGAACGCGGCCGAGGCGATGCCGCTGGCCAGGTTGTCGGCCGAGACCACCGCGATCAGCGCCGTCACATCGTGCCCATGCCCTGCGAGCCAGGCGAACAGCAGGTTGCTGGCCGCGCTCAGGATGGCGCCCAGCATCAGGATGCGCATCACGCCGAAGCGCATGGACAGCACGCCGCCCACGAAGGCGCCCGCCAGGGTCATGATGACGCCGTACACCTTGGTGACGGCGGCCACCTCGTCCTTGGTGAAGCCCATGTCCACGTAGAACGGGTTGGCCATGATGCCCATCACCACGTCGCTGATGCGGTAGACGGCGATGAGTGCGAGGATCAGTGCCGCGTGCCAGCCGTAGCGGCGCAGGAAGTCGGCAAACGGCTCGATCATCGCGCCCTGGATCCATTCGGCCGCGTTCTTCGCGGGGGGCAGCTGCACCGGCGCGGGCTCGCGCGAGAACAGCACCGTGACCACGCCCACGGCCATCGAGGCGGCCATCACCAGGTAGGCCGTTCGCCAGGCGCCGTTCTGGTAGGCCGCCGCACCTTGGGCGATGGCCTGCCCGAGGGCCGGTGCCACCTCGGCGCGTGCCGCGATCCACAGCACGCCCGCGCCCGCCCAGATCATGGCCAGGCGGTAGCCCGTCTGGTAGGACGCGGCCAGCGCCGCCTGGTGGTTGGCGTCGGCCGATTCGATGCGGTACGCGTCGAGCGCGATGTCCTGCGTGGCCGAGCCGAACGCCACCGCCAGCGCGCACCACACGATGGGCCCGAGGGTCAGGCGCGGGTCGCAGACCGCCATGCCGATCAGCCCGGCGACCACGATGGCCTGCGACAGCAGCAGCCAGCTGCGGCGCCGGCCCAGCAGCGCGGTCAGGCCGGGGATGGGCATGCGGTCCACCAGCGGCGCCCACACCCATTTGAATCCGTAGGCCAGGCCCACCCAGCTCAGGTAGCCGATGGTGCTGCGGTCGATGCCCGCCTCGCGCAGGCGAAACGACAGCGTGCCCAGCACCAGCAGCAGCGGCAGCCCGGCCGCGAAGCCGAGCGTGAGCATGCGCAGGCTGGCGGGCTCCAGGTACACGCGCAGCGTCTGCAGCCAGGGGGTGCGGCGGGGCGTTTCGGGGGGCAGGGCGGGGTGGGTGGAGGGGGATTGGTTGGCGGAGGTGTCTGACATGGGCGCCCGGGGGTTTTGTCTATCATCGCTGACACCTTGCAGCCTGGCGCGCCGGCCTCCATCGGGCTGGCAACGCCGCTGCGGGGGACACGGCCTGTGCCGTGCGGTCCCGCGTCAGTGCAGCCGCCTATTATTCCCTTGCCCTCTTCCCTTCCCTTCAGGTGATCCGGTATGTGCCTTCTGTGCCCCACGCCTTCCGTCGCTCCCTCGTCGCCCTGGTCCGCGCGCCGCGCCTTCCTGCTGGCCGCTGGCGCCACCGCTGCCGCGCCCGTGATGGCGCAGGTGGATGTGGGCACGGCCTCCAGTGTGCGCAAGCTGATCCCGGCGGAAACGCTGGAGAACTCCGCCGCCCAGCAGTACCGCCAGATGCTCGAGCAGGCCAAGGCCAAGCGTGCGCTCGCGCCGGAGGGCCACCCGCAGCTGCAGCGCCTGCATGCCATCGCCAAGCGCCTGATCCCGTACACCGCGCCGTGGAACGACCGCGCCAAGCAGTGGCGCTGGGAGGTCAACCTGATCGGCAGCCAGCAGATCAACGCCTTTTGCATGCCCGGCGGCAAGATCGCCTTCTACACCGGCATCCTCGATCAGCTCAAGCTCACCGACGATGAGACCGCGATGATCATGGGCCACGAAATGGCCCATGCCCTGCGCGAGCATGCGCGCGAACGCCTGGCCAAGACCCAGGGCACCAACCTGGCGCTGCGCCTGGGCTCGCAGCTGCTGGGGCTGGGCGACCTGGGCCAGGCCGCGGCCGGCCTGGGCGGGCAGCTGCTCACGCTGCAGTTCAGCCGGTCGGACGAGAGCGAGGCCGACCTGGTGGGGCTGGAGCTGGCGGCCCGCGGCGGGTTCGACCCCGCGGCGTCGGTCAGCCTGTGGAAGAAGATGGGCAATGCCACGGGCGGCAAGCAGGGCGGGCTGGCCTTCCTGTCCACCCACCCCTCGGGCCCCGCGCGCATCAAGGAGCTGGAGATGAACGTGCCCAAGGTGCAAAAGCTCTACGAAGCGGCACGCAAGGGCTGAGCGGTCACGCGGTTGCGGCCGTCGTGCTTGCTGCGGTACAGCGCCTTGTCGGCGCGCGCGATGGCCGCGGGCAGGTCGTCGCTGCTGGCCACCTGCGCCACGCCGAACGACATCGTCAGCGGCACGGGCACACCCTGGTGGTCCAGGGTAATCCGCTCGATGGCCGCGCGGATGCGCTCAGCCACCTCCACGGCGGATGCCAGCGAACTGGCCGGCATGAGCGCCAGAAACTCCTCGCCGCCCCAGCGCGCGAGCACGTCGCTCTCGCGCAGTTGGCCGGCGAGCACCTGCGCCACGGCCACCAGAACGCGGTCCCCCGCCGCGTGGCCGTGGCGGTCGTTCACCTGCTTGAAATGGTCGATGTCGCACAGCATGAGCGCCACCGGCTCGCCCGTGCGCTGGATGCGGGTGAGCGTGTGCCCGGCCAGCGTCTGGAAGTGCGCCCGGTTGTTCAGCCCCGTCAGCGCATCGAGCGTGGCCTGCCTGAGCAGGCGGTTCTCGGCGATCAGGATGGTGCGCCGGTAGAACGCCGCCAGCGCCGCGAACATGCCGAAGACCACGCACACGTGCAATATGTTGACGATCTTCTGCCCCTGCCCGGCCAGCGGTGCCAGCGGGCCCAGGTGGTCGCACACCAGGCGCAGCCCCAGGTAGTAGGCCAGCAGCGCCAGCACCACGGGGACGGCGTAGCGGCCGGAGTTGGCGATCACCACCGCAGGAATGAACAGCAACAGGTAGTAGTGAAAGCCGCTGTCCCAGCCCACGAGCAGCGATCCCAGCGCCGAGTGCGCGATTACCTCCAGCCAGATGAGCAGGATGCCGGCGGTGTTGCGCCGCCGCCGGATGAGCGCATGGGCGCACAGGTACATCGCGATGCTGACCACATTGACCAGCGCGAGCGGCACCGAGCCCAGCCAGACAAACAGTGCGATGTACAGCCCATCGATGCAGGCTGCGGTGAGCGCCACCCGCTGCGCCATCGCCCAATAGACCTTGCCCGCCACGCTGGAGCCGCGCTGCGCAGGCTCGTAGGGGCGTGGTGCACGGGGTGCGGGCGGGGAGGAGCTTGCAGAGGAATCCATGGCGTGCAGCAGCCGGAGGGCGCATGACGCCCGAGATTGTTAACAAAATGTCACATCCTAGGCCGCGCCTGCGCGAGGTATCCGACGATCAGGGCAGCGAATACCGGTCAGTTGCCGGAAAGCCTGCTTCGGTGGACCCTTGGGTGCAGGTACGGGTACGGGTACGGGTGCAGGCCCGGACGGCAGCGCTGGGCTGCAGCGCATGCATCGGCGTCATCCGCTGGAATGCGAATGCTCCTATTTTGATAGCTGCTACCGCTTGTGTAGTGAGCGGTAGGGGCCAAAAAGACCCCGGAGGCCTTCGTGCACCGCAGGCTGATCAGGTCCCGCCCACGTAGGGATTGCTCTGGCGCTCCCGCCCGAAGGTGCTCTCCGGGCCATGCCCGGGGATGAACACCGTCTGGTCGCCCATGGGCCACAGCCGCTGGGTGATGCTGTCGATGAGGTCCTGGTGGTTGCCCATCGGAAAGTCCGTGCGCCCGATGCTTCCGGCAAAGAGCACGTCACCGACGAAGGCGCGGTCGATCTGCGGCGCGTGGAACACCACGTGGCCGGGTGTGTGCCCGGGGCAGTGCCGCACCTGCAGCGTCTCGTGGCCGATCTGCACCGTGTCGCCATCGGCCAGCCAGCGCGTGGGCGTGAACGGTTGTGCTGGCGGAAAGCCGAACATCGCGCTTTGCTGCGGCAGCCCGTCGATCCAGAACTGGTCGCCGGGGTGGGGGCCCACGATGGGCAGGGTCAGGCGCTGCGCCAGTTCGCCCGTGCCACCCGCATGGTCGATGTGCGCGTGGGTGAGCCAGATCTGCTCCAGGGCCAGGCCCAGCCGCTCGGTCTCGGCCAGCAGCGTGTCGAGATCGCCGCCCGGGTCGATGACCGCGGCCTTGTGGGTGGCATCGCACCAGACGATGGAGCAGTTCTGTTGGAACGCCGTGACGGGGACGGTCAGATAGCGGAGCATGGTTCAGGGTGTGTTTGTTGCGAGCAATGGGGGATTGTGCAAACAAAGTTCGCCCTGTCGGTGGGAATGTTCCTGCAGCGGTGGGTGGTAGGCGCATCCGAGAGGCGCCATGTCTTTGGCCACCCTGCCACCAACAAAAAGGGCTCCCACACGGGAGCCCAGTTTGCTGTCGCGTCGCGGCGGGTCCAAAACACTCCCCATGGCAGCAGCACCAGCGACATGCCGCCAATGCCACCACCATGGGAAGGCCCGCAACTGCGTCAATTACATCGCGCTGATTTCGCCCGAAGGGATCGTGCCGGTGCGCACGGCTTCAGCAGCCTGGGCACGCACGGCAGCGCGGTCGGCCGTGGACTTGTAGGTCACGACGCGCGAACCAGCAGGCTCGATGCTGCGGGTCTGGGCGACGGTGGAGGCTTCGGCAGCCACTTCAGCGCGGGTGCGGTTGGTTTCGAACTTGGTAGCGAATTGCGAAGCATCGGCTTCGTCAGCGTGGGCACCGAAGGCAGCGAAAGCGGACACAGCGGCGATGGAGAGGAAACGTGCAGTCTTGTTCATGATGAAAGTCCAGTGTATTTTTTAGAAGTCAGGTTTTTTATGGAGAGAGTCAGGACGCTGAATCCGTCGGATCCAGATCAGCCTTGCTCACCCGAAGGGATCTGGCCGGTGCGCACAGCGTCAGCAGCCTGGGCACGCACCGCAGCGCGGTCGGCCGTGGACTTGTAGGTCACGACGCGCGAACCAGCGGGCTCGATGCTGCGGGTCTGGGCAACGCTCGAAGCTTCTGCCGCCACTTCGGCGCGGGTGCGGTTGGTTTCGAACTTGGACACATATTGCGAAGCGTCGGCTTCGTCGGCTTGGGCGCCAAAGGAAGCGAAGGCAGCGACAGCGGCAATGGAGAGGAAACGTGCGGTGTTGTTCATGATGAAAGTCCTTGAAGTTAAAAGCGTCTCAATAAAGCCGGTACAAAAACCATTCCTGAACCGGGTTCGGTGAGTCGCCTTGCGGGTTCGGCTCATCGATGGGTTGAACTGTACGCCGGTGGTGTCCAGAGAAAAACCACCCAGTCGCGAACTGACTGTTCCAGTATTGAGAACAATCCGGGCGAGATCTCAGCCCTTCGTGGTTAATGGGAAAATCGCCGCAGATGCACAGCACTTCCTCCTCCCTTCCCAGCCGGTGTGGCATTTGCGGCGCCACCAGCTATCACCGCGTGGTGGCCCGCGATGGCGGTGGCGTCATGCGCTACACCGAGCGCCTGCAATGCACCGGGTGCTCGCACGAGTTCGCCGACGTGAAAGCGTGGCGCGAAGGCGCCTGCGCAGAACCACGTGCCAACGCACAGTCCGCATGAATTCGACGCGTCATGCAGGCGTGCCGCCGCACTTCACCACCACGACATCCTCCTGAACCCTGATTTCCCGATGACCACCTACGCAGAACTCCTTGCGCAAAAGCGCAACCTCGACGAGCAGATCCACAAAGCCCGCAAGGCGGAAGCCTCCGCTGCGCTGGAAACCGTCAAACAGTTGATCAAGGAATTCGACTTCACGGCACAGCAGGTGTTTCCCTGGACACCCGACCCCAAGAAGGTCCCCGCCAAGTACCACGATCCGCAGTCCGGCTCCACCTGGACCGGCCGTGGCAAGCCGCCGAAATGGATTGCCGGCAAAGACCGCGAGCAGTTCCTGATCCCATAAGGCGCACTGTCCAGCGCAGCCAGAGGGCAATGGCAAGGGACCGGCTCCTACAGTGCCGGTCAGGGGGTTCAGGCTCAATTCCGCCTTTCATTCCCATTCGGAGATTGCCATGGACTCGATCAACCAGAACCAGCCCGAGGACACCCACAAGCACTTGACCGGAGACGATGCCACGCAGCGCATCCGGGACATGGCCGAGGATGCCCAGTCGTGCTTCTTTTGCACCAACGCTCCCCACAGTGAAACGGGCGGGACGCGGCCCATGGGCGTGGAGAAGGTGGACGAAGCCGGCCACCTGTGGTTTCTGAGCGCGTCCGACAGCCACAAGAACCGCGAGATCGAAGCAGACCCCAAAGTGCGGATCTTCATGCAGGGTTCCAAGCACTCGGGCTTTCTGGTGCTGGACTGCACCGCCAGCATCCACCGCGACCAGGCCTTGATCGATGAGCTCTGGGATCCCATCATGAAAACCTGGTTCACCGAAGGAAAGCACGATCCGCGCATCACCGTGATCGAAGTCGCGCCCGTGTCGGGCTACTACTGGGACACCAAACACGGCAGCCTGGTCGCTGCCACCAAGATGGTGATTGGCGCGGCCATCGGCAAGACGTTGGACGACTCGGTGGAAGGGCGCCTTCGCCCATGATGCAGGGCCTGCGGCGCCTGGGCCGTGCCATTACCGAGCTCCCGGTGGTGGGTGTGCTTGTGGTGGCCGTGCGCAATTACGTCTTGCACCAGAGCGCCAACCAGGCGGGCAGCCTGGCATTTTCTGCGGTGCTGGCGATGTTCCCGCTGTTGCTGCTGCTATCGGCAGCGGCGGGCTTTGTTGGCCAGCCCGGCGACGCGGCCGCGCTGGCCGAGCGGGTGCTGGGCTACGCGCCGCAGCTGGTGCGCGATGTGATGCAACCCGTGGTGCAGCAGGTGCTGGCCCAGCGCAACGAGGCGCTGCTCACCGTGGGGCTGGCCATCACGCTGTGGACCGGTTCCTCCGGCATGCAGGCGGTGCGCTCGGCGCTCAACCGCTCGTACGGCATCGACCGGGGTCTGCCGTTCTGGAAGGCGCGCATCAAGTCCACGCTGTTCACCGTGGTGGTGGGGTCGGGGCTGCTGCTGGTGTTCAGTTCCGTGATCGTCATGCCGCGCATCTGGCAGTTCGTGGTCACCAATGTCGCGGCCGACGGCGACGAGGCGATCTGGCTGTACGACAGCGTGCGCTATGGGGCCGCCTACCTCACGCTGGTCGTGCTGTATGCGCTGCTGTATGGCTGGTTGCCGGACATTCCACAGCGCGTGGCCACGGTGCTGCCGGGCGCCCTGGTCGGCGCAGCGCTGTGGGTGGTCGCTGCGGCCACGCTGTCGTACACCCTGCGCACCGCGGGCAAGTTGGTGTTGATCTACGGCAGCTTTGCGGGCGTGGTCGCCACCCTCGTGTTTTTGTACGCGAGCGCGACGACGCTGATCTACGGCGCGGAGGTCAATGCGGTGATCCGCGAGCGGCATTGACAGCGCGCGGGCTCCCTACAGGCTGAAGTCGTAGTCCACCGTGATGGGCGCATGGTCCGAAAACTTCTCGCCCTTGTAGATGGACTCGCTGCGCGCCAGCGCTGCCAATGCCGGCGTGGCCAGGTGGTAGTCCAGCCGCCATCCCACGTTGTTCGCATACGCCTGGCCGCGATTGCTCCACCAGGTGTAGGCCGTGTCGGTGGCCGTGGGTTGTAACTGACGGTAAACGTCGATGAGCCCGCCGCCTTCATCAGTTGTGTGTAACAACTTTGTCATCCACGCACGCTCTTCGGGCAGGAAGCCGCTGTTTTTCTGGTTGCTGCGCCAGTTCTTGAGGTCGATCTGCTGGTGGGCGATGTTGATGTCGCCGCACAGGATGAACTCGCGTTCGCCCTTGGTGCGCATGAGATGGGGATGGAACTCCGCCAGAAAGCGGAACTTGGCCAGCTGGCGCTCCTCGCCCGACGAGCCGCTGGGGAAGTACGCACTGATGATCGACAGCTTGCGCGCGGGCGTGTCAAAGCGCAGTTCGACATAGCGGCCCTCGGCGTCGAACTCGGCCGAGCCGTAGCCCACGACCACGTCGGACGGCTCGTGGCGCGTGTAGATGCCCACGCCGGAGTAGCCTTTTTTCTGGGCAAAGTGAAAATGCCCCTGCAGGTCTGCCACGCGTTCGAAGCGGTTGGCGATGTCGGCCGCCTGGGCTTTGACTTCCTGCACGCAAATACAATCCGGCCGCGTGGCTGCCATCCAGCTTTCCACGCCTTTGCTGGTGGCCGAGCGAATGCCATTGAGATTGAGGCTGGTTAATTTGAACAAGGATTTTCCCATGGTGGATGTTGGCGCACAAAAAGATGGTCAGGGCCAGCTGGCGCAGGATTTTGTACGTTTTGCGGTCGAATCGGGGGTGCTGCGCTTCGGCGAATTCAAGACCAAGGCCGGTCGCTTGAGCCCGTACTTCTTCAATGCGGGACTGTTCGACGATGGCAGCAAGATGGGCCGGCTGGCGGAATTCTATGCAAAAGCCCTGATCGCCAGCGGCATCGAATTCGACATGGTCTTCGGTCCGGCCTACAAGGGCATTCCCCTGGCCGCCACCGTCGCCGTGGAGCTGGCGCGGCTGGGGCGCAACGTGCCTTTTGCGTACAACCGCAAGGAGGCCAAGAACCACGGCGAGGGCGGGACCCTCGTGGGAGCGCCCCTGAAGGGCCGCGTGCTCATCGTGGACGACGTGATGTCCGCAGGCACTGCAGCCCGTGAGTCGATCGCCATCATCCGCGCGGCCGGTGCCACCCCGCACGCGGTAGCCATTGCGCTGGACCGTCAGGAGAAAGCCACCGAGAATGGCCAGGACGTGGACCACAGCGCGGTCCAGTATGTGCGCCAGCAACTGGGCATGCAGGTCTGCACGATCGCGCGGCTGGCAGACTTATTGCTGTATCTCTCGCAAAACGGGGGGGAGGGGATGCGTTCCCATCACGAAAATGTGCTGGCATACCGCCAGCGGTATGGCGTCAATGAAGGGTGAATGATTTGAGCAGGTCGGCGTGGATCGTCGGTACGGTGTTGTGCGCCACCCTGGTCGCGGATCTCGCGCGCGCGCAGCAGCCGCCAAGCGGTGGCATCTATACCTGTGTGGATCGCAACGGGCGCAAGCTCACGGCCGACCGCCCCATTCCGGAATGCCTGGACCGCGAACAGCGTGAACTGAGCCCGATGGGCACGGTCCGCCGCCAGATCGGCCCGTCGCTCACGGAGAACGAGCGTGCGGCCCAGGAAGTGCAACGCCGCAAGGAGGCCGAAGAGCGCGCCCGTGTCGTCGAAGAGCGCCGCCGCGAGCGCGTGCTCACGGCCCGCTACCCCGACAAGGCCACGCACGATGTCGAACGCGCCGCCGCCATCCAACTGGTGGACGACGTCACGGCCACGGCAGAAAAGCGCATTGCCGAACTCAAGCAGCAGCGCAAAGGCTTCGATACCGAAATGGAGTTCTACAAGAAGGACCCCAACAAGGCGCCGATGACGCTGCGCCGCAAGATCGCGGAAAACGAAGACAGCATCGCCGAACAGCAACGCTTTTTGGCCGGGCAGGATCAGGAAAAGCGCCGTGTGCACCAGCGCTTCGATACCGAACTGGCGCTGCTGCGCAAGCTGTGGGAGTCGCAGCGAGCACCGGCACTGGCACCTGCGGCCACCGGCGCAGGAGAGCTTGCTGCGCCCGCTGCGTCACGCTAGGCGGTAGATTCAAAGAGCTTGTATCCGGCCTGCGCGCAGCGGGGCGACGGCACGAAAAAAGGGGCGTGATGCCCCTTTTCCGTTGCTGCATGCCGGGGAGTTCTCCACCCCCGGAGTTGATCACTCAGCCTGCCAGCTTGGCGCGCAGCACGTCGTTGACCTGCTGGGGGTTCGCCTTGCCCTTGCTGGCCTTCATGATCTGGCCGACCAGCGCGTTGAAGGCCTTGTCCTTGCCCGCGCGGAACTGCGCCACGTTGTCCGCGTTGGCAGCGATGACCTCGTCGATGATCGCCTCCAGCGCGCCGGTGTCGTTCATCTGCTTGAGGCCCTTGGCCTCGATGACCGCATCCACCTCGTGGCCGTCACCGGTCCACAGCGCGTCGAACACCTGCTTGGCCGCGTTGTTGGAGATGGTGCCGTCGGCAATGCGCGCGATCAGCGCGGCCAGCTGGGCCGACGATACCGGCGCCTGCTCGATGCCGGTCTCCACCATGTTCAGGCGGCGCGACACCTCGCCCATGATCCAGTTGCTGGCCAGCTTGGCCTGGCCACAGGCCTTGGCCGCGGCCTCGAAATATGCGGCCATGCCCTTGCTCTGCGTCAGGGTCGTGGCGTCGTACTCCGGCAGGCCATAGTCCGCCACGAAGCGCGCCGCCATGGCGCGCGGCAGTTCGGCCATCAGCGCGCGTTGTTCGTCGACCCACTGCTGCGAGATGTGCAACGGCGGCAGGTCCGGGTCCGGGAAGTACCGGTAGTCGGCCGCATCTTCCTTGGTGCGCATCGCACGCGTCTTGCCCGTGTCGGGGTCGAACAGCACGGTGGCCTGCTGGATCGCGCGGCCGTCTTCGATCTCCTCGATCTGCCAGCGGATCTCGGAGTCGATCGCCTGCTGCATGAACTTGAAGCTGTTCAGGTTCTTGATCTCGCGGCGCGTGCCCAGCGGCTGGCCTGGCTTGCGCACCGAGACGTTGGCGTCGCAGCGGAAGGAGCCTTCCTGCATGTTGCCGTCGCAGATGCCGATCCAGGTCACGATCTTGTGCAGCTCCTTGGCATAGGCCACGGCCTCTTCGCTCGAGCGCATGTCGGGCTCAGTCACGATCTCCAGCAGCGGCGTGCCGGCGCGGTTCAGGTCGATGCCGGACTGGCCACCACCTCCGAGTGCTGAGTCCTCGTGCAGGGACTTGCCCGCATCTTCTTCCAGGTGGGCCCGCACCAGGCGCACGGTCTTTTTCTCATCGCCCAGAAAGAACTGCACTTCGCCGCCCTGCACGACCGGGATCTCGAACTGGCTGATCTGGTAGCCCTTGGGCAGGTCGGGGTAGAAGTAGTTCTTGCGGGCAAAGATGCTCTTCTGCGCAATGTGGGAGCCCAGAGCCAGTCCTAATTTGATGGCGCAGACCACCGCTTCGCGGTTCATCACCGGCAGCGTGCCGGGCAGCGCCAGGTCCACCGGCGATGCCTGGGTGTTGGGCTCGGCGCCGAAGGCGGTGGGCGAGCGGCTGAAGATCTTGCTCTGCGTGGCGAGCTGGGTGTGGGTCTCGAAGCCGATGACGACCTCGTAGCCGTGGATCAATTTGGGGGTCGTCGTCATGTCACAGGCCTCCGGGTTGGCGGAGGTGGTAGTCGGTGGCTTGCTGCAGGCGGTGCGCAGCGTTCAGAAGGCGGGCTTCCTGGAAGTAGTTGCCGATGAGCTGCAGGCCCACGGGCATGCCGGCGTCGCCAAAGCCCGCGGGCACGCTCATGCCGGGCAGGCCGGCGAGCGAGCCGGGCAGGGTGAAGATGTCGGCCAGGTAGTCGGCCAGCGGGTCGGCGCCGTGCTCGCCCAGCTTCCAGGCCACGGTGGGTGCCACGGGGCCGGCGATCACGTCGCAATCCTTGAACGCGTTCTGGAAGTCGTCCGCGATCATGCGGCGGATCTTCTGCGCCTGCAGGTAGTACGCGTCGTAGTAGCCGTGGGACAGCACGTAGGCGCCGATCATGATGCGGCGCTTGACCTCGTCGCCAAAGCCTTCGGCACGCGTCTTCTTGTACATATCCACCAAGTCGGTGTAGTCCTTGGCGCGGTGGCCGAACTTCACGCCGTCGAAGCGCGACAGGTTGGACGACGCCTCGGCCGGGGCGATGATGTAGTACACCGGGATCGACAGCTCCGTGCGGGGCAGGCTGATGGGCACGAGCTTGGCGCCGAGCTTCTCGTATTCCTTGAGCGCGCCGTCCACGGCCGCGCGCACGTCGGGTGCCAGGCCTTCGCCAAAGAACTCGGCAGGGATGCCGATGCGCAGGCCGTCGATGGAGTCGTTGAGCGAGCGGCTGAAGTCTTCCGCGGGCACGTCTAGGCTCGTCGAATCACGGTCCGGATCGGGGCCGCACATGGCGGACAGCAGCAGCGCGCAGTCCTCGGCGCTGCGGGCCATCGGGCCGGCCTGGTCCAGGCTGGAGGCGAACGCGATCATGCCGTAGCGGCTGGCCCGGCCATAGGTGGGCTTGATGCCGGTGATGCCGCAGAACGACGCCGGCTGGCGGATGGAGCCGCCGGTGTCGGTGCCGGTCACGGCCGGGGCCAGGCGCGCGGCCACGGCGACCGCGCTGCCGCCCGAGGAACCGCCGGGGACGCGGCTGGTGTCCCATGGGTTGCGCACCGGGGCGGGCGCATCGAAACCCACCGGGGCCACGGCAGAATTCTCGTTGGCCGAGCCCATCGCGAACTCGTCGCAGTTGAGCTTGCCCAGCGTCACCGCGCCGGCGTCGGCCAGCTTGGCCACCACGGTGGCGTCGAACGGCGACTGGTAGCCCGCCAGCATCTTCGAGCCTGCGGTGCTGGGGAAGTCGCGCGTGACGAAGATGTCCTTGTGCGCCAGCGGCACGCCTTCCAGCGCGCCTGCCGTGCCCGCGGCCAGGCGGGCATCGGCGGCGCGCGCCTGCGCCAGGGTGGCTGCTTCGTTCAGCGCCACAAAGGCGCCCAGTTGGGGGTGGGCCTGGGTGCGCGACAGAAAATGCTGCGCGGCTTCCACCGCAGAAAATTGCTTGTCGCGCAGGCCGGCGGCCAGTTCGGTCACGCCCAGGTCGTGCAGGGCTTTGTTCGTGGTCATGGTCATGCGGGCCTTCCTCACTCGATCACTTTGGGGACGAGGAACAGGCCACGCTCCACGGCAGGGGCGCTCTTCTGGTTGGCTTCGCGCTGGTTGGGCTCGCTGGCGACGTCGTCGCGCAGGCGCAGGGCCACGTCCTGGATGGCCGCCACGGGGTGCGCCAGCGGTGCAACGCCCGAAGTATCCACAGCCCGCATCTTTTCCACGATGTCGAAGAAGCCATTGAGCTGTGTCAGCATGCGCTCACTTTCGGAGGGTGTCAGCTCAAGCCGTGCCAAATTGGCAATGCGGCCGATGTCCTGGGGGGTCAGTGCCATAGGGAGGAGAATCTAGAGAAACCAGAAGTAAAGCTGTGATCCACGCCGCGCCGGGGGGAGTTATTCACAGGGGATCGGGTATTATCCCGGCTTTGCCGCAATAGCCTCCTTCCTGCCGGTCATTGTGCGAAAAAAGCGATATTTGACCCCGTAAACCCGGCGATGGCAGGCCGACGTGCATGCCGTGCCTGAGAGGATTTTTGAATGTTCGGAGCTTTCCGTCGGTACTTCTCCACCGACCTTGCCATTGACCTTGGCACAGCCAACACCCTCATCTTCGCCCGCGACAAAGGCATCGTCCTCGACGAACCTTCCGTGGTGGCCATCCGCCACGAAGGCGGGCCCCACGGCAAGAAAGTCATCCAGGCCGTAGGCCGCGAAGCCAAGGCCATGCTGGGCAAGGTCCCGGGCAACATCGAAGCCATCCGGCCCATGAAGGACGGCGTGATCGCCGACTTCGTGATCACCGAGCAGATGATCAAGCAGTTCATCAAGATGGTGCACCCGCGCACGCTGTTCACCCCCAGCCCGCGCATCATCATCTGCGTGCCCTGCGGCTCCACCCAGGTCGAGCGCCGCGCCATCAAGGACGCCGCAGAAGCTGCTGGCGCCACCGCCGTCTACCTGATCGAAGAGCCCATGGCTGCCGGCATCGGCGCGGGCCTGCCGGTCTCTGAAGCCTCGGGCTCCATGGTCGTCGACATCGGCGGCGGCACCACCGAGGTGGGCGTGATCTCGCTGGGCGGCATGGTCTACAAGGGCAGCGTCCGCGTGGGCGGCGACAAGTTCGACGAAGCCATCATCAGCTACATCCGCCGCAACTATGGCATGCTGATCGGCGAGCCCACCGCAGAAGCCATCAAGAAGAACATCGGCTCGGCCTTCCCCGGCTCCGAAGTGCGCGAGATGGAAGTCAAGGGCCGCAACCTCTCCGAAGGCGTGCCGCGCAGCTTCACCATTTCTTCCAACGAAGTGCTGGAAGCCCTGACAGACCCGCTCAACCAGATCGTCTCCGCCGTCAAGAACGCGCTGGAGCAGACCCCTCCCGAACTCGGCGCCGACATTGCCGACCGCGGCATGATGCTGACCGGCGGCGGCGCGCTGCTGCGCGACCTCGACCGCCTGCTGGCCGAAGAAACCGGCCTGCCGGTGCTGGTGGCCGAAGACCCGCTGACCTGCGTGGTGCGCGGCTGCGGGATTGCGCTGGAGCGCATGGACCGCCTGGGCAGCATTTTTACCAGTGAATAATGGCACTCCCCCCTGAGTCGCTTCGCGCCTTCCCCCCTCTCTCTGCGCGCTCCGCGCTCCGGGAGGGTGGACGCACCCCGTGGCCTGGCAGAGCCAGTTCCACGGGTGCGCTGGCCTGGGCCTCGCCAGTTTTTTAAGGTAGGGGTAGCGCACAGCGCTATGAATCACTGACATGCCGCTGGGTACCCTCGAGCGCAGCGCTCCCCCCTTCTTCAAGCAAGGCCCTTCGGCCCTGTCGCGTTTGGCCGTCTACAGCGCTTTGGCGCTGTTTCTCATGGTGGCCGACGCACGCTTTGAGCTCACCGGCCCGTTCCGTCAGGCGGTGGGCACGGTGCTGTACCCCGTGCAGTGGCTCATGCTCAAGCCGGTGGAGATGGCTGGGCACAGCTCGGACTATTTCCAGTCGCTGACCACGGCCCAGCAAGAGCTGGACGATGCGCGCAAGAAGATGACCGCCATGGGCCAGCGCGCCACCCAGGCCGAGCAGCTGGCGCTGGAAAACACGCGGCTGCGGCAACTGCTGGCGCTGCGCGAGCGGCTCGAAACGCCGGCCCAGGCGGCCGAGGTGATCTACGACACCGCCGACCCGTACACGCGCCGCGTGGTGCTCGACCGCGGCCAGATGGGCGGCGTGGAGCTGGGCTCGCCCGTGATGGACGAGGCCGGCGTGCTGGGCCAGGTCACGCGGGTGTTCCCGCTGGTGAGTGAAGTCACATTGCTGATCGACCGCGACCAGGCCATCCCCGTGCTGAACATCCGCACCGGCGCGCGCGGCGTGGCCTACGGCGACCCGGTGGCGGGCCACGGCGGCGGCATGGAGCTGCGCTTCATGCCCGCCAACGCCGATGTGCGCGAGGACGACCTGCTCACCACCAGCGGTGTGGACGGGCTCTACCCCTCGGGCTTGCCCGTGGCCAAGGTCGTGCGCGTGGAGCGCCGCGCCGACTCGGCCTTTGCCCGCATCTACTGCGTGCCGCTGGCGCAGGTGCAGGGCGCGCGGCACGTGGTGGTGCTCAAGCCGCTGGCCGACAACGCGCTGCCCCGGCCCGAGCCTGCGCACCCGGCGCCGGCCAAGCGCGGGGCGCGCAAAGGATGACAACCATGCCGCCACGTGCAGCCACCCGGCCGTTGGCCCGCGTGCCCGCAGCGGGCACACTGCATTTTCTGAAAGGGCCCACGCCATGATCATGCCGCGCGGCGAGCCCTTGCTGCTGCCGGTCAACCCGGTGTTCATCGGCGTGAGCCTGGCCGTGGGCCTGGCGGTCAACATGCTGCCGCTCGGCCGCATCGTCTGGACCCCCGATCTGCTGATGGTGTTGCTGGTCTTCTGGGGCGTGCACCAGCCGCTGCGCATCGGCATGGGCGTGGCATTCGTGCTGGGCCTGTGCATGGACGTGAGCCAGTCCGCGCTGCTGGGTCAGCATGCGCTGTCGTACACCGTGCTGTCGTTCGGCGCCATCGCCATCCACCGCCGCCTGCTGTGGTTCAGCGTGCCGTCGCAGGCGCTGCAGGTGCTGCCGCTGTTTGCGCTGGCGCACGCCATCGAGCTTTTGCTGCGCATGGCGGCGGGCGGCCTCTTTCCGGGGCTGTGGAGCTTTCTGGCGCCGCTGATCGAGGCGCTGCTGTGGCCGCTGGCCAGCTGGGTGCTGCTGGCGCCGCAGCGCCGGCCGCCGGACCGTGATCAGAACCGGCCGTTGTGATGAAGCTCCCCCTGAGTCGCTTCGCGCCTTCCCCCTCTCCTTCGGGAGGGGGACGCCACCCGTGGCCTGGCAGAGCCAGTTCCACGGTGGCACTCGCCTGGGCTGCGCGCTTGCGTAGGCTGCGCCGAGTGGTGAGGCACCTTCTGCGCCACTTCGCGTCTTCCCTTTTTCTGTCGGGACGGGGGCACGCCCGTGGCCTCTTGCCGTCAGCTCCAGTGGTGGCAATCGCCGGGGGCATAGCCGTCTCGCGGAGCGCGCTTGGGTTTCGCCATGGAGCGCAACGATGACCGAGCTGCGCAACAGCGAAGCCGACGCATCGCGGTTTCGGGTGCGGGCGTTCGTCATCGGCCTGGTGGTGATGTTCGCATTCGGCCTGGTGGTGGCGCGGCTGGTGTACCTGCAGGTGGTGCGGCACGAAGACCTGGCGGCGCAGGCCGAGAGCAACCGCACGGCGGTCGTGCCCATCGTGCCGAACCGGGGGCTGATCCTGGACCGCAACGGCGTGGTGCTGGCCACCAACTACTCGGCCTACACGCTGGAGATCACGCCCTCGCGCGCCGGCGTGCTCGATGAAACCATCGACGAGCTGGCCAAGATCGTGGACATCCAGACCCGCGACCGCCGCCGCTTCAAGCGGCTGATGGAAGAGTCGCGTAACTTCGAATCCCTGCCCATCCGCACGCGGCTCACCGACCAGGAGGTCGCGCGCTTCACGGCGCAGCGCTACCGGTTTCCGGGCGTGGACATCAAGGCCCGGCTGTTTCGCAACTACCCCATGGGCGACGTGGCGAGCCACGCCATCGGGTACATCGGCCGCATCAACCAGACCGAAAAGGCGCGCATCCAGGACTCGGAGGACGAGGCCAACTACCGCGGCACCGAATACATCGGCAAGCTCGGCGTCGAGCAGAGTTTCGAGTCGTCGCTGCACGGCACCACCGGCGTCGAGCAGATGGAGACATCGGCCGGCGGCCGTGCGGTGCGCAAGCTCTCCAGCCACGCGGCCACGCCCGGCGACAGCGTGATGCTGTCCATCGACATCAAGCTGCAGAAACTCATCGAGGAGCTCTACGGCAGCCGCCGCGGCGCGCTGGTGGCCATCGACCCGCGCAACGGCGAGATCCTGGCCCTGGTGAGCAAGCCCACGTTCGACCCCAACCTCTTCGTCGAAGGCATCGACGTGGAGAACTGGGCGGCGCTCAACGAGTCCATCGACAAGCCCCTGCTCAACCGCGCGCTGCGCGGCACCTACCCGCCGGGCTCCACCTACAAGCCCTTCATGGCGCTGGCGGCCCTGCAGTTGGGCAAGCGCTCGCCCAGCCTGGTGGTGAACGACCCGGGCTCGTACACGTTCGGCGGCCACACCTTCCGCAGCCACGAAGGCGGCCTGGGCGGTGTGGACATGCACCGCGCCATCCAGTTCTCGAGCAACACCTATTTCTATTCGCTGGCCGTCGAGATGGGCGTGGATGCGATCCACGACTTCATGAAACCACTGGGCTTCGGCCAGAGCACGGGGATCGATCTGAACGGCGAAGTGCGCGGCACGCTGCCCAGCACCGAGTGGAAGCGCAACACCTACAAGCGCGCCGACATGAAGCGCTGGTTCCCGGGCGAGACGGTGTCGCTGGGCATCGGCCAGGGCTACAACAACTTCACCATGCTGCAGCTCGCGCTGGCCGAGGCCACGCTGGCCAACGGCGGCACCCGCTACCGGCCCCACATGGCCAAGGCCATCAAGAACTCGGTCACCGGCGTGGTCACGGAGATCGTGCAACCCCCGGGCGAGAACCTGGGCTATTCCCCGAAGAACGTGGAGATCGTGCGCAACGCCCTGGTGGCCGTGAACAAGGGCGGCACCGGCACGCGCGTGTTTGCGGGCGCGCCCTACACCTCGGCGGGCAAGACCGGCACGGCGCAGGCGGTCAGCCTGGGCCAGAACGTGAAATACAACGCCAAGGCACTGGAAGAGCACCAGCGCGACCACTCGCTGTTTGCCGCCTACGCCCCTGCCGAGGCGCCCAGCATCGCCCTCGCGGTGATCGTGGAGAACTCGGGCTTTGGCGCAGCGCACGCCGCGCCCATCGCGCGCCGCGTGTTTGACTACTGGCTGCAGGGCGACTACCCCAGCGAAGAAGACATCGCCGCCGTGCAAAAGGGCCTGGCCTCCGCCCCCATCGGCAAGCCACGCCGGGCGGCCGACGTGGCCCTGCCGCTGCCCTGACCCAGCGCACCAGCGTCTGCGCGGCCCGGCCCGGTCCTCCGGGTACCGCCCGCGTTGCATGCGATTGCAATTGCTATCGTTTCGGTAGCTTGCGGCGCTTGCCCAGCAAGCGGTAAGCGGCTGTTGGGGGCCATAACGGAGTGGCCGCATGAACGACTTTCTCTCAGACTCTACATCCTCCATCCGTTCGGGCTGCGCTCGTCGAAGCCTTGCGCGCTCGGGCACGCCCTGGCCTCGACAGGCCCAGCCCGAACGGATGGGGGTCTGAGGCCTGCAGCGCATCCGGCAGCGTTGGATTCAGCCCGGTAGCCGCACCTTGGTGTGGGCGGATGGCGCCAGCTGGCTGAACACCAGCGCCGCCACGATGAGCGCCGCGCCGGCAAGGCCGGCCCACCCCAGCCGCTCTCCCAGCAGGGCCCAGGCGGTGAGCGCGGCAAACACGGGCTCCAGCCCGAAGACGATCGCGCTGCGCATCGCATCCATCCGCTGCTGGCCCCAGGCCTGCAAGCTCACCACCACCACGCTCGCCAGCAGGCCCAGGTACAGCAGGGCCACCCAGGCATCGGCGGGCAGTGGGGCGGCGGACTGCCGCAGCCAGCCCATGCCGCCGCCCTGGCCCAGCAGCAGGGCGGTGGACGCCAGCGCCATCACCGTGGCCTGCGCAGCCGCCATGCGCGTGGCGCGCAGCGGGTGCGCGGCCGTGCGGCTGGCGCAGGCCTCCAGCGCCAGGATGTACAGCGCGTAGAACACCGTGCTCGCCAGCGTCAGCGTATCGCCCAGGTTCCAGGGCTCGTTCTCGTGGAACATCAGGGCCATGCCGGCACACGCCATGGCGCACGCGGCCCACAGTGCCCAGCCGTAACGGCGCCCCAGCGCGGTCATGGCGATCAGCGGCACCACCAGCACATTGAGCCCGGTCACGAACGCATTGCGGTTGCTGCTGGTGCGCGCCAGCCCCTCGATCTGGAGCCAGAACGCCAGGAACAGCAACACCCCCAGCGCACAGCCCCACCGCCGCTCGGCGCGCCGCATGCCCCACCACAGCGGGGCCAGCACCACCAGCGCGATGACAAAACGCAGCCAGATGATCTGCAGCGCATCCAGGTGCGCGGACAACAGTTTCATGGCGGGGAAGGTGGTGCCCCACACCACGGTCACTGCCAGCAGGGCGATCAGGCCCAGACGTTCGGATTTCATAGGCTCCAAAACAAGAAAGGGCTGGCCGGTTTCCCGGCCAGCCACTTGCAAAAGATTCCTTGCCGCGCATTGCGCACGGCGCACGGCCGTCGCTCAGGCGCAGCCCCAGGCCAGTGCCACCGTGGAACTGGCTCTGCCAGGCCACCGGTGGCGTCCCCCTCCCGTAGCGCGGTGAAGGCGCGCAGCGTCTCAGGGGGTGTCAATTAAAAAGATAGCGTGCCTGCAGGTTCAGGCGCAGCATGTCGCCCTGCTGGCCGTCGAACGTCGTGCGGCGGCCGCCGATCAGCTCGCCGCCCAGCTCCACGTTCTTGATCGGCAGGTAGTACATGCCGGCGTGCCATTGGTACAGCTTGTGGTTGCCTTCGGCGCCGTACGCGTTCACGTAGGCGTCGCCCAGCTTGTTGCGCGAGCGCACCATGCCCAGCGACACGGTGCCGCGCAGCTTCTCGCTGAACACGTTGGACAGGCCCAGCACCACGCCGTGCGATTTGTCGAGGCGCACCGTGCCGCCATCCAGCACCGGGTAGTTGGTGCCCACCAGGTAGGCGCCGTCGCCGTCGCCGTCCAGGCGCGTGTACTGCGCCATCAGTGTGGTGGTGCCGGTGATCTTGTAGCCCGCGCCCAGGCCGAAGCCCATGCCGCGCTTGCTCACGCCGTCCACACGCTGCTCGTGCGACATCAGACGGGCGTTGACGTTGCCCCAGTCGAAGGCTTTGTCCACGCGGGCCACCAGGTTGGGGCTCCTGGCGCCGTCGGTGGGTTCTTCGATGGCGAACTGGAACTTGGCCAGGTTGGGGTCGTTGTACGTGTAGCGCACCTGCGTGGGGCGGCGGAAGGTCGCGCCGGGCGGGCCGTTGAAGTCCACCGTCTCGGGCAGGTTGTCGGTGTCCATGAAGGTCGACCAGGTCTGGCCGATCAGCCAGCCGGCGTACTCGCCGTAGGCGTGGCGCAGGCGCAGGCGGCCCCGGTTGCACTCGCTGCCGCAGTAGGCATAGAAGTCGGCTTCGATCTTGGTGTTGAACGTGCCGATGGAGGTGGGCGTGGAGGTCTCGAAGCCGAAGCGCGAGGTCTGCGCGGTCAGGCTGGCCTTGCCCGAGTGGTTGTCACCCAGGGGCTGCTCCATCAGGTTGGTGAAGGTGTCGCCGGGTGCGGTGCCCTTGAAGTCCTTGACCATGTTGGCTTCTGCAAAACCGTAGATGCGGATCGATGTCTCGCTGCCCGGCAGGCGGAAGCTGCCCGGAATGTCGCCCAGCACCACGGCGTCCTTCTGCTTGAGCTCGACCGCATCGATGCGGTCGTTCCAGGCCGATGCCGACGCGCCCGCGGGCGCTGCAGCGGGTGCCTGGGCCTGCTGGGCCTTGAGCTGGTTGAGCTCGGCACGCAGCGCCTTGAGCTCGTTGCGCATCTCTTCGAAATCCTTGGCGGTCTGGGCCAACGCTGCGGGTGGCAGGCTGCACAGGCCGGTGGCCAGCAGGGCGAGGAACGTGTGGTTCAGTTTCATGGTCACTCCGGTAGGGGCTTGTGGTGGTTGTCGCAGAGCACCTGGATCTCAGGCGCCCATGCGTCCGATGAAGGCTCGGATACGGTCGTTGGCGGGGTTGGTAAAAAATTCGCTGGGAGGTGCGTCGTGCGCGATGCGCCCCTGGTCGAAGAACATCACACGGTCGGCCACCTCGCGCGCAAAGCCCATCTCGTGGGTCACCACGATCATGGTCATGCCGCCACGGGCGAGCTCGCGCATCACGTCGAGCACCTCCTGCACCATCTCCGGGTCCAGGGCCGAGGTGGGCTCGTCGAACAGCATCACCTGGGGCTGCATGGCCAGCGCGCGGGCAATGGCCACGCGCTGCTGCTGCCCGCCCGACAGTTGCCAGGGGTACTTCTGCGCATGGTCCTGCATGCCCACGCGGCGCAGCAGGGCCATGGCCTGCTCGTTGGCCTGTGCGCGTGGCGTGCGGCGGATGCGGCGGGGGGCCAAGGTCACGTTGTCCAGCACGCTCATATGGCCGAACAGGTTGAACTGCTGGAACACCATGCCGACCTCGCTGCGCTGCTTTTGCAGCGTGGCCAGGTCGTCGGTGACGTCTTCGCCCCCGATGGTGATGCGGCCGGAGTCGTGGGGTTCGAGCCGGTTGATGGCGCGCAGCAAGGTGCTCTTGCCCGAGCCCGACGCACCGATGATCACGGTGACCTCGCCGGTGTTGAACACGGTCGACACATCGCGCAGCACCTGGTGGGCGCCGAACGACTTGCAGACCCTGTCCACGACGATGAAGGGTGTGGACGCGCCTGTCATTGGTTGCGGCCTTCCACGTCGAAGCGGTATTCCACCGCGTTCGAGATCTGCGTGACCAGGGTGGTCAGCAGCAGGTAGGTGATGGCCACGGTGGACAGCGTGGCAATGGGCTGGAACGTGGCCGACTGGATGCGGTTGCCCACATTGGTCAGCTCCACCACGCCGATGGCGTAGGCCAGCGACGAGTCCTTGAGCAGCGCCACGAAGTTGCTCACCAGCGGTGGCAGCGAGATCTTGAACGCCTGCGGAAACACCACGTCCAGGAAGACGTGCATCCGCCCCAGGCCCAGGGCCTTGGCGGCCTCGGTCTGGCCGCGCGGCACGGCCAGCAGGCCGGCGCGGATGGCCTCGGCGTTGTAGGCGCCCACGTTCAGGCCCAGTGCCAGCACGGCGGCTGCGAAGTCGGGCAGGTTCAGGCCCGGCACCAGCACCGGCAGCGCGAAGTACACGAACAGGATCTGCACCAAGAGCGGCGTGCCGCGGATGACCCAGATGTAGAAGCTCGCGACCCAGCGCACGGCCGCGAAGCGCGCGGTGCGGGCCAGCGCCGCGGCGGTGCCCAGCACCAGCCCCACGCTGCCGCTGATCAGCGTGAGCCACAGGGTGGTGCGCGCACCGTCAGAGAACGCCTGGGCGTTGGGGCCGATGGGATCGGGCAAAAAGGACAGCAAGCTGCCCAGCAGTGACAGCGCCAGCACCATCAGGATGACGGCCGAGACGAGCGTGGCGTTGCTGCGCTGCTGGCGGCTCCAGCGCTGCGGCCAAAAGGCAGTGAGCATGAAAAAAGACCCGGGTGACTACGAGCGGGTCGTGCTTACTGGCAGCGGACGTCTTCGTTGAAATACTTCTTGGACAGCGCGGCATAGCTGCCGTCGGCCATGACTTCGGCCAGGGCCTTGTTCCAGCCGCCGGCCAGCGAGGTGTTGCCCTTGGCCACGGCCGCAGCGATGCGCTCGATGAACAGCATGTCGCCCAGCTTGAAGCCCGCGCCGGGGTTCTTCTCGGCCACGGCCTTGGCCACGAAGCGGTCGGTCACCCAGGCGTCCACGCGGCGCGAGTTCAGGGCGCTGCGGGCGTCCACGTCGGTGGGGAAGTTCTTCATTTCCTTGATGGAGGAGACCTTCTGCACGTTCTCGAGGTAGCTGGTGCCGGTCTGCACGGCCACCACCTTGCCGGCCAGGTCCTTGGCGCTCTTGATGGCGGGGTCCATGGCGATGATCATGCCGCCCGAGCAGTAGTGCGGGTCGGTGAAGGTGACGGCCTTGGCGCGCTCGTCGGTGATGCCGTGCGAGGCGATCACGAGGTCCCAGCGGTCCTGGCGCAGTCCGGTCAGCAGGGCGTCGAAGCCCAGGGTCTTCCACTGGATGGTCACACCCATCTTCTTGGCCACCAGTTCGGCCGTCTCCACTTCGAAGCCCGTCAGCGTGGTGCCGTTGAAGAAATTGAACGGGGCGAACTGCCCCTCGGTCGCAATCAGGATCTTGCCGTCCTTCTTGACCTCGTCCAGCGTGCGGGCCTGGGCAGAAGTGAAAGCGGCACAAAGCGCGAGGGCGGTGGCTACAGCCTTGAACAATTTCATGGGAGGGGTCCTGTCAGGGGTATTTCAGGTACAAAAAATCCGGCATGCGGGTAGCAGGCCGGAGGCTGGTGGTTCGAACGCGCAGGCATCGCAAAACGCGAAGCCTGCCGTCATCAAGTGGTAATGATTATAAATATGCGAATTTTTTCCTTGGGCCTGCGGACAACCCTCAAAGCCCCGTTGTGTGCCAATTCACAACAGGTTTAGAGCGGTGTCCCCAACCGGACGCAGGGGCTGGGCCCGCGGTTGCAGGGCGCGGTCTGCACTACCGGCGCGCCCCAGCCCAGTGCCCCCGCGCAAGGGCCGCCCCGCCGCGCTGGGGGCGTCCCCCTCCAGGGGGAAGGCGCCGAAGGCGACTCAGGGGGTTACCGAAGAAATGCGTCGTAGCCGGTCTTGAGGATCAGCGTGCTCACCACCACGATGAAGATGCCGCGCACAAAGCCCGTGCCGTGCTTGAGCGCCAGGTGCGTGCCCAGCAGGCTGCCCACCACGTTGGCCACCGCCAGCGTCACCGCGAAGTGCCACCACACGTGGCCCTTGGCCGCGAACAGTGCGATGGCGGCAAAGTTGGTCGCGCAGTTGAGCAGCTTGGCCGACGCCGATGCGTTGAGGAAGTCATACCCCAGCAGCCGCACGAACAAAAAGACGAAGAAGCTGCCGGTGCCGGGGCCGAAGAACCCGTCGTAGAAACCGATCAGCACGCCGATCAGGCTGGCGGCCACCACCTCTGTGCGGCCGCTGTAGCGCGGCGTGTGGTGCCGCCCCAGCTCCTTCTTGGCCAGGGTGTAGGCCAGCACACCCAGCAGCACCAGCGGCAGCAGCTTGCGCAGAAAGTCCGCCGACATCACCGTCACGGCCCACGCGCCGGCGAAAGAGCCCGCGAACCCCGTGGCGGCCGCGGGCAGCATGGCGTGCCACCGCACCTGCACGCGCCGGCTGTACTGCCAGGTGGCCATGGCCGTGCCCCACACCGACGCTGCCTTGTTGGTGCCCAGCAGCGTGGCCGGCGGCGCCGCCGGAAAAGCCGCGAACAGCGCCGGCACCATCACCAGCCCCCCTCCGCCCACGATCGCGTCCACAAACCCTGCCAGCAGCGAGGCCAGGGTGATAAAAATCCATTCCATCGCTGGATTGTCGCACCCGGTGCGCTATCAATTCAGGAGTCATCGGTGCGCCCGGCGAGGCCGCACACGCTGCGAGCAGGCAAGAAAAAGGCGCTGGGATCGCCAGCGCCTGGAAAGGGTCTGCACCTCGTTGGGTGCTTTGAATATGTTTATTGGTAGAAAGTGTCTCCTCGGGCCCCTCGCTTGGCACACCGAAGCGCGCTCTCGAGTGCCGCAACTGTAACGGCCGCACCCCTGTGGTGCATTGGGGGTTTCCCGACCCCTTTCCGGGGCATGGGGCTGGGGCACCCCCTGCATCTCCCTGGCATTTTCTGCTGGCATGGCTCGTGCAACCTGCTTGTAACAATTTGCGATAAGGAGCCTTCATGCGGGGAACTGTGCACCGGATTGTGGCGTGGGTGGTCTTGACCTTGGGGCTGTGTGCGGCTGCGCTCGCGCAGGGCACGCCGCCGGACGCAGTGCCTGCGCCCGTGCGGCCCATGCTGGTGGCCCAGGACACGATCAGCGCTGCGCACACCGGCTGGATGATGACCTCGACCGCGCTGGTCCTGCTGATGACGCTGCCGGGCGTGGCGCTGTTCTATGCGGGCATGGTGCGCAAGAAGAACGTGCTCAACACCATGGCCAGCGTGGTGGCGGTGGCGGCGCTGGTCAGCCTGTGGTGGTTCGCGGCAGGCTACTCGCTGGCCTTCACGCCCGGCAGCCCGTGGCTGGGCGGGTGGGACCGGGCGGGCTTTGCCGGGCTGGACTTCGATCTCGCGGGCGGCAAGCTCGCGGTGAGCCATGTGGCGCCGCACATCCCCGAGTCGGTGTACGCGATGTTCCAGCTCACCTTCGCCATCATCACCGCCGCGCTGCTGGTGGGGGCGCTGGTCGAGCGCATGCGGTTTTCCGCGCTGCTCATCTTCACCAGCCTGTGGACCCTGGTGGTCTATGCGCCGGTGGCGCACTGGGTGTGGGAGCCCGGCGGCTGGCTCGCGAAGATGGGCGCGCTCGACTTTGCGGGCGGCTCGGTGGTGCACGTCAACGCGGGCGTCGCGGGGCTCGTCTGCGCGTGGTTCCTGGGGCGGCGCACGGGGTACGGGCGCGAGCCCTTCGAGCCCTACAACCTGGGGCTCACCATGGCGGGCGCCGGCATGCTGTGGGTGGGCTGGTTCGGCTTCAACGCCGGCTCGGCCGTGGCGGCCGATGGCCGTGCGGGCCTGGCGATGGCGGTCACGCACCTGGCGGCGGCCGCGGGCGCCCTGTCGTGGATGGTGGGCGAGTGGATCGTGCGCGGCCGCCCGTCGCTGCTGGGGCTGTGCTCGGGCCTCATCGCGGGCCTGGTGGCCATCACGCCGGCCGCGGGTTTTGTCACGCTGCGCTCGGCGGTGATCATCGGGCTGGTGGCGGGCCTGGCGTGCTACTGGGGCGCCACGGGGCTCAAGCGCCTGCTGCGTGCCGATGATTCGCTGGATGTGTTCGGCGTGCATGGCATCGGCGGGATCGTGGGCTCGCTGCTCACCGGCGTGCTGGCCAGCCCCACGGTGGGCGGCGCCTCGGGCAGCCTGCTCACCCAGGCCATCGGCGTGGGCGCCGTGATGGCCTACAGCCTGGTGGTGACCGGGGTGCTGCTGTGGATCACCAACTTCGTGGTGGGCCTGCGGGTGGACGAGCAGAGCGAGCAGACGGGGCTGGACATCGCCCAGCACCGTGAGCGGTTGGGGGGGTAGCGGTGTTCCCCCTGAGTCGCCTTCGGCGCCTTCCCCCTGGGGGGGACGCCACCGGTGGCCTGGCGAAGCCAGTTCCACGGCGGCCCTCGCCTGGGGGGCGCAGGCTCGAAGGCCGTGGGCAGGGCCTCCCTTCAGACGTTACCTCCACTGAACTGTGACCCCTATGTCTCAAGGAGCGACCATGCCTGATTCCGACAAGCTGGCCATTGCCGCCCACCTGCACGTGCTGCTGCGCCGCAAGACGGGGCGCGTGACGGATACCGAGTGGATGGCCGTGAACGTGGACTATGCGGCCGAGGTGGTGCGTTTTGCGCGCCAGCGCGCCCAGGAGGACGGCGTGCCCGAACTCGCCGACTGGGCCGACCGGCTGGACCACGCCATGCACGCTGCGCCACCGCCTGCCGCGCGGCGCCCGCTGCTGGACGTGGCGACCCAGGCCATGCGCCAGCGCAGTGCGCCTGCCGCGCCCGAGCCCGCTCCCGAGGTGCCGCGCTATGTGGGCGGTATCCGCTAGCGGATGTCCCGCCGCCGGTATGGCTCAGTGCGCGGGAGCGCTGCCGCCGGCAAACAGGGCGGCAGTGGGCAGCAGGCCTGTGAGCTTGTCGTCGCCATAGGTGCGCAGCACCTGCGACACCACCACCTGGTAGCCATTGAGCCACTGCGCCTGCGCGGCCTTGGCCTCGAGGTGGGTGGGGTGGCTCATGAGCGCCTGCAGTGCCTCGAGCGACTGCCAGTAATACACGTTGGAGACGAGGCCCCGTGCCGTGTCCTCCCACGCCTCTTCACCCAGGTAGCCGTCGATGGAGCGGGCGGCGGTGGCAATCGCCTGGTCCAGGCGGTGGAAGGTGTCGTCGAATTGCCGGGTGGCAAAGATGAAGGTGGAGGAGTACATGGGGCGCGATGGTAGTCACATCGCAGGCGGTCGCCTCGCTTCATCCACGCCAGTTCCCGCTGGCCTGTCTGCCTGCCTGTCTGCCTGCCCGCCTGCGGGCATGGGTGGTGGTGCCGAGGATCGTTGCGGTTGTTCCGGGGTCGTGCCCGGTGGCTTCCAGCAACCCACCACCGTTCACGCCGAGCCCGTCGAAGCGCGGCGCAGGCTGCGACAAGCTCAGCCCGAACGGTGGGTGGGAGTGCTGGAGCCCGCCGCCTGCGATGCCGCCATCAAGCCCTCATCGCTCCCTATCCGCTCCCTATCAAACTCCATCACGCCCCCGTCAGGCCGCTTGGCGCGCTGCCTGACGCGCCTTCACGATCCACTCCGCCGCCTTCTCGGCCAGCATCAGCGTGGGCGAGTTGGTGTTGCCGCTGGTGATGGTGGGCATGGCGCCCGCGTCCACCACGCGCAGGCCGGCCACCACGGCGCCGGGGCCTCCGCGCGGATCGCGCACGCGCATCTGCGAGTCCAGCACGGCCATCGGGTCGCCGTCGCGGCCCATCTTGGTGGTGCCCACGGGGTGGAAGATGGTGGTGGCGATGTCGCCGGCCAGGCGGGCCAGGTCTTCGTCGCTCTCGAACTGCACGCCGGGCTTCCATTCCTCGGGCTGGTACGCGGCCAGCGCGGGCTGGGCCACGATGCGGCGCGTGACGCGCAGGCTGTCGGCGGCCACCTGGCGGTCTTCGGGCGTGGAGAGGTAGTTGGGCGCGATGGCCGGTGCGGCCTTGAAGTCGGGCGCCTTGATGTTCACCGTGCCGCGGCTGGTGGGGTTCAGGTTGCACACACTGGCCGTGAACGCCGGAAAGCTGTGCAGCGGCTCGCCGAAGGCATCGAGCGACAGCGGCTGCACGTGGTATTCGATGTTGGGGTAGGGCTGGCTTGCGCTGCTGCGCGTGAACGCGCCCAGCTGCGACGGCGCCATGCTCATGGGGCCGCTGCGCTTCATGGCGTATTCCAGGCCGATCTTGGCCTTGCCCCACAGCGAGCCGGCCATGGCGTTGAGCGTGGGCACGCCATTGACCTTGAACACCGCGCGGATCTGCAGGTGGTCCTGCAGGTTGGCCCCCACGCCCGGCAGGTCGACGGCCACGTCGATGCCGTGCTGGCGCAGCAGCGCGGCGGGGCCGATGCCCGACAGCTGCAGCAGCTGCGGCGAGTTGACGGCGCCGGCGCTGAGGATCACTTCATCCGTCGCCTGGGCGGTGACCATCTCGTGGCCGTCCCACACCTGCACGCCGGTGCAGCGCCGGCTGCCGTCGGGCTGGGTCTCGATGACGAGCTTGGCGGCCTGCGCGCTGGTCCACATCTCGAAGTTGGGGCGGCCGTAGCAGGTGGGGCGCAGGAAGGCCTTGGCCGTGTTCCAGCGCCAGCCGCTCTTCTGGTTGACCTCGAAGTAGCCCACGCCTTCGTTGTCGCCGCCGTTGAAGTCGTCGGTGGCCGGAATGCCCGCCTGCTGCGCGGCCTGGGCGAAGGCGTCCAGCACGTCCCAGCGCAGGCGCTGCTTTTCGACCCGCCACTCGCCGGTGCTGCCGGTGGACTTGTTGCCGTGCAGGCGCTTGAAGTTTTCATTCACGCCGCCGGGCTGGTCCAGGCGCCAGTGGTCCTCGTGGCGGCGAAAGTGGGGCAGGGTGTTCTCCCAGCGCCAGCTGGCGTCGCCGGTCAGCTCGGCCCACTGGTCGTAGTCGCGGGCCTGGCCGCGCATGTAGATCATGCCGTTGATGCTGCTGCACCCGCCCAGCGTCTTGCCCCGTGGGTAGCGCAGCGTGCGGCCGTTCAGGCCCGCGTCGGGTTCGGTGTGGTAGAGCCAGTCGGTGCGCGGGTTGCCGATGCAGTACAGGTAGCCCACGGGGATGTGGATCCAGTGGTAGTCGTCCTTGCGGCCGGCTTCGATCAGCAGCACGCGGTAGCGGCCGTCGGCGCTCAGGCGGTTGGCGAGCAGGGCGCCGGCGGTGCCGCCGCCGATGATGATGGTGTCAAACGTGGTGTCGCTCATGGGCAGGGCAGATCGGATCGGGGCAGCGGTGCTGGCAGGGTGGGTCGGTGCGCCATTGTGCGGATCGCACATGCCCTGTCGATAGGGGTCCTGCCTATTGCTATTGTTTTAATAGCTGGTGGCGCTTTAAGGTCCAGCGGTAGGGGACTGTTTGATATTAATTTCACGCGCGGAAGGCCTGTAGCCCTGCCTTCGGCGGGCGTAAATCCTACGCGCTGCGGTGGCGCGCCTCCGCTACCATGCAGCCTCTCTCATCCCATGGCGGCCGCGCCGCCCAGTCCATGACCGACCCAGCACCCCGCATCGTTCGCGCAGACACGCCCCAGGGCGCGTGTGCGCAACTGCACGGGCGCTGGGGTGCTGCCGAGCTGGGCACCCGCAGGCAGTGGGCGGCCGTCTCGGGGCAACTGCAATCCAACCCCGCCGCGCCTGACCTGGGCTGGGACCTGACGCCGCTGCAATGGCTGGACCACGTGGGCGCGCAGCTGGTGTGGAACCACTGGCAGCGGGCCTGGCCCGAGCGGCTGGACTGCACCGACGCCCAGCGCGACATGCTCGAGCGCGTGGCGGAGCTCACCACCGGCACCGAGCCGCCGCGCGAGCCGTGGCGGCTGGCCGAAGAGGTGGACCGGCTGGGCGTGCTGGTGCTGCATGGCGTGAACCACGCGCGCCACATGCTCGAAATGGTGGGCCAGCTGGTGCTGGACATGGGCCGCCTGGCGCGCAACCCGCGCCGCGGGCCCTGGCGCGATGTGTCGGGCCACCTGTACCGCATGGGGGCCACCGCGCTGCCCATCACGGCGCTGGTGGGCTTTCTGATCGGCGTGGTGCTGGCCTACCTCATGAGCCTGCAACTGCGCCAGTTCGGGGCCGAGTCGTTCATCGTGAACATCCTGGGCATCTCGCTGATCCGCGAGCTGGGGCCCATGCTGGCCGCCATCCTGGTGGCGGGCCGCTCGGGCTCGGCCATCACCGCGCAGATCGGCGTGATGCGCGTGACCGAAGAACTCGACGCCATGCGCGTGATGGGCATCCCGCACGGCTTTCGGCTGGTGATGCCGCGCACCATCGCGCTGGCCATCGCCATGCCGCTCATCAGCCTGTGGACCACGCTGGCCGCTCTGGCCGGAGGCATGCTGGCGGCCGACCTGGCCATGGACATTTCGCCCGCGTACTTCGTGCAGGCGCTGCCGGCGGCCGTCAAGGTGGGCAACCTGGGGCTGGCCATGGCCAAGTCGGTGGTTTTCGGCGCCTTCATCGCGCTCATCGGCTGCCACTGGGGCCTGCGCGTCAAGCCCAACACCCAGAGCCTGGGCGAAGGCACGACGGCATCGGTGGTGACGTCGATCACCATGGTGATCATCGTGGATGCCCTGTTCGCCATCGGTTTCAAGAACATCGGTATATGAAGTCCCCCCTGTGTCGTTTCGCTCCATCCCCCCTCCAAGGGGACGCCACCCGTGGCCTGGCGAAGCCAGTTCCACGGTGGCACTGGCATGGGGGCGCGCCAGTAGCTGCGTTGGGTGGCGGTACATACGCATCTGGGGCGTGGCGCCATGACTGAACGCATCGCCAAGCCCGAGCACATCGCCGTGGCGCCGGACGAGCCGCCGGTGGTGGACGTGCGCGGGCTGTGGAGCATTTTCGGCAAGGGCACCGAAGCGTTCACCGTGCACCAGGACCTGAACTTCAGCGTGCAGCGCGGCGAGATGCTGTCGCTGGTGGGCGGCTCGGGCACGGGCAAGACGGTGTTGCTGCGCCAGATACTGGGCCTGGCCAAGCCGGCGCGCGGCACGGTGACGGTGCTGGGGCGGCCCGCGTCGGAGATGGGGCGCGAGGGCGCGGCCAGCCGCGTGGGCATGCTGTTCCAGCACGGCGCGCTGTTCTCGGCCTTCAACGTGCTCGACAACGTGGCCTTCGCGCTGCGCGAGCAGGGCACGCTGCCCCACGATCTGGTGCGCGACGCAGCGCTGGTCAAGCTGCAGATGGTGGGCCTCAAGCCCGAGCACGCGAGCCGCATGCCGTCCGATCTGTCCGGCGGCATGGTCAAGCGCGTGGCGCTGGCGCGTGCGCTCATCATGGACCCGCCGCTCTTGCTGCTCGACGAGCCCACGGCGGGGCTCGACCCGAACAGCTCCGACGAATTCTGCGCGCTGCTGCGCGAGCTGCGCGCGGCGCTGGGGCTCACGGTGGTGATGGTCACGCACGACCTGGACACCCTGTTCGCTCTCAGCACCCGCGTGGCCGTGCTGGCCGACAAGAAGGTCATCGTCACCGGGCCACCGCACGAGGTGGCGCATTTCAAGCACCCGTTCATCGAGCAGTTCTTCATGGGCGAACGCGGCCAGCGCGCCATGGCGCCGGTGCAGGCCCCCGCACCCGAATCCGCATCCGCCCCCCTCACTGAACCCGCACCTTCACCTGCATTGGCGCAGGGCCCCGCGCAGCCGGCCGCACCCCAGCCAGACAAGGAACACACCTGATGGAAAACAAATCCCACGCGCTTGCCGCAGGCGTCTTCGTGCTGGTGGTGGCCGCCATGCTGGCGGGCCTGGCCATCTGGCTCACGCGCGACAGCGCCAACTACGAGCAATTCGAGCTGTCCACCAAGGACGGCGTGGGCGGCCTGCAGCCCCAGGCTGCCGTGCGCTACAAGGGCGTGGCGGTGGGCAAGGTCACCCGCATCGGGTTCGACCCGCAGGTGAGCGGCAACGTGCTCATCCGCATCGCCGTCAACGAGCAGGCGCCCATCAGCCCCACCACCTTTGCCGTGCTGGGCTACCAGGGCGTCACGGGCCTCGCCCACATCCTGCTGGACGACGCCGAAAAGCCCTACCCCGAACTGCCCCCGGGCCCGAGCGGCCTGCCGCGCCTGCCCATCAAGGCGTCACCGTTCGGCAAGCTGGCCGAACAAGCCCCCGCCATCCTGAGCCAGGTCGAAGAAGCCACGCGCCGCGTGAACCAGATCCTGTCGGACAGCAACCAGCAAAAGCTCTCCGAGGCCATCGGCAACATCGCGCTGGCCGCCGGCAGCGTCAACACGCTGACCCAGCGGCTCGATGCCACCGTGGCCCAGCGCCTGGACCCCGCCCTGGCGTCGATCCCGCCCCTGGCCAACGACGCGCGCAAGACCCTGCAGTCGCTGCAGCAGGCCGGCGCCAGCGTGTCGTCGCTGGCGGCCGACGTGAGCAAGACCACCGAGCGCCTGGGCGCCGACGGCGGGCCCATCGACCAGATCACCATCGGCACGCAATCGCTGGCGCGCGCGGCCGACCAGTTCAGCACCACCACGCTGCCACGCCTGAACCGCGCGGCCGACGACACCTCGCGCGCCGCACGGCAACTGAGCCGCACCGCGGGCGGCGTGTCGGACAACCCGCAACTGTTCATCTACGGCTCGGGACGCGTCCCGCCCGGCCCGGGTGAAGCGGGGTTCAGCCCCCCCTGAGTCTCGTCTGCGGCGCCTTCCCCCCGAGGGGGGCGCACCCGGTGGCCCGGGCAAGCCGGTTCCGCGGGTGCGCTGGTATCCCGGCAGCGCCGGTCGTGAAGCGTGTGGCGATGCCGCCGAAATGGATCTCTGAGGAATGCAAATGAAGACTATCAAAAGCATAGCTGGCCGCGCTTATCTGTCCGGCGCGAGCGCCGTTCTGGGCCTGATCCTGCTGGCTGGCTGCTCGGCCCTGCCCACGCCGCCCGCACGGCCCGTGCTGTACGACTTCGGCCCCGGCGCGCTGGCCCCGGTGCCCACCGACCGGCGCGCGCCGCTGCCGCCACTGGCCCTGGCCGACGTGGACGCGCCCGGCCTGCCCGAAGGCAGCAACGCCGTGCTGTACCGCCTGATGTACGCCGACACCCAGCAGCTGCGCCCCTACAGCCAGGCCCGCTGGAGCCAGCCGCCCGCTCAGCTGGTGCAGCAGCGCCTGCGCGAGCAACTGGGCCAGCGCCGCGCCATCCTCAAGGCCGACGACGCCGCCGCCCAGGCGCGCGACCCGGCCCAGGGCAGCCGCCTGCCGTCGGTGCTGCGTGTGGAGCTGGAGGAGTTCAGCCACGTGTTCACCAGCGCCACCGACAGCGCCGGCGTGGTCCGCCTGCGCGCCACGGTGGTGGACCTCGCCTTGGCGGGCGAGGTGCTGCGTGGCCAGCGCGTGTTCATCGTGCGCACCCCCGCGCGCAGCGCCGACGCCGCAGGCGGCGTGGCCGCGCTGTCGGACGCTTCGACGCAGGTGGCGCAGGAACTGTCCCAATGGCTGGAGCAGGTGGCCGACGCGCGGCCCTGATGCCGCCGCCGTGAGGCGCGGCCCCGCGGGGCCACCCTGCTGTGCGGGCCATGGTGGTCTGCGTGTACACCGTCTTTCGTTCGAGAGGATTCCAGGCGGGCGAGCACGGCACTGCGTTGCGTGATGGAAACAGGGACGCATTCCCAGGCGCATCCCCCGGTGCATTGGCAGCCGCAGTGCGTACCATGCGGCTTCCCGTTTCCCAAAAATCACACAACACACCGAGAGGGGTTCCCATGTTCATCGTCTGGGGGAAGAAGCTCGTCTATCGAAAACTCGGCCATGTGGCCGATTTCTGCCCTATCTGCCGCAAGCCGCGGCCCTTCGTGCTGCGGCGCCTGGGCTCGGCGGGGCACGTGTACTACATCACCGTGAGCCAGGGCGAACTGGTGGGCTACGAGCGCACCTGTGCGCGGTGCGGCACCGCGTTCAACGCCGAGCCCACCCACTACGCGGCGGTGGCGTCCCAACCAGCGTCTTTGCCCGAGCTGGCGCGGCAGACCTTCCCGAACCTGGAGCAGGCCTGGAAGGAGCGGCTGGACCTGGAGCGGCAGCTGCGCGAAGACCCGCGCGCCCTGCATGCCGATGACCGCAAGGCGCTGATCCGCAGCCCGTTTTTGCTGCTGTCGCCCAAGGTCGAAAAGCGTTTTGCCTCCACCCATTTCGACAAGGAGGTCGGTATCTCCGCGCTGGTCGCGCTGGGCTTGATGATCGCCGGGCCCGCCCTCGTGCACAAGGTGTCCCCGGACTCGTCCGACCTGGCGGTGCTGGTGTTCATGGCGCTGGGCGTGCTGCTTGTGATCGTGCAGATGGTGCTGGCGGGCGGGCGGTTCATGCGGCGCGAGGTGGTGCCGGTGCTCGCGCAGTGCCTGCGGCCCCTGCAACCCACGCCCGGTGAGCTGCAGACCGTGATGGCAGAGCTCAAGACCCTGCGGCACAAGATGGCCAGCAAGCTCCGGCTGGAGGACCTGATCGCACACCTGCGGGGCCCGCAGGGCGCTGCCGGGGCGCGCGGCTGAACCAGGTTCTGGGAACGCCGGCGTGCAGGCGGGGCGGGAAGACGCCGCCCCGCTGCGGTACTGCGGCGTCCGTGCCCTACGGTTGGGCCTTGTCGGGGGTTTTGGATACCGGCGCTGCGGCCACGGACGGTTGCCCCTCGATCCCCGTCACCACCCGCGCATAGCGCGCGAAGCTCCAGTACGCCCAGGCCCAGTCCATCAGCACGACCAGCCGGTTGCGAAAGCCGATCAAAAAGTACACGTGCGCAAACAGCCAGAACAGCCACGCGAAGTAGCCCGAAAACCGCACCGGCCCCGCGGGCGAGGTGAGGTCCACCACCGCCGAGTTGCGGCCGATGGTCGCCAGGTTGCCGTAGTCGCTGTAGCGAAACGGCTGCGTGGGCTGGCCACCGAGCCGCCGCAGGATGTTGGCCGCCGCGGCGCGGCCCATCTGCTTGGCACCCGGCGACACGCCGGGCACGGGCTTCGGCTCGTGCCCGGGCGCATGGCTTTGGGCCGAGGCCAGGTCGCCGATCACGCTGATCTCCGGGTGGCCGGGCAGCGACAGGTCGGGCGCCACGACCACGCGGCCTGCGCGGTCGGTGGTGCAGCCGGTGGCTTCGGCCAGGTGCCGGCCCAGCGGCGAGGCCGCCACCCCCGCAGCCCAAACAATGCATTTGCTCTTGATTTGATAGCTGTTGGCGCCTGCTGAGCCAGCGGTAGCAGGCGATTCCACCATCAAACCTTCAGCATCAATGGCCGTGACACGGGCCTGCAGCCGCACCTCTACGCCCAGCTTCTCCAGTTGCTCCTTCGCGCGTTGGCTCAGCGCCTCGGGCATGGCCTGCAGCACCCGCGCGCCGCCTTCGAGCAGGATGATCTTGGCGCTGGCCGGGTCGATATGGCGAAACTCGCCGGGCAGCGTGTGGTTGGCGATCTCGGCCAGCGTGCCCGCCATTTCCACACCGGTGGGCCCGGCGCCCACCACCACGAAGTTGAGCCAGTCGGCGCGGCGCGCGGGGTTGGGCTCCTTCTCGGCGGCTTCGAACGCCAGCAGGATACGGCGGCGGATCTCGAAGGCATCGTCCAGCGTCTTGAGCCCCGGCGCATGCGTGGCCCACGCGTCCTGGCCAAAGTAGCTGTGCGTGGCCCCGGCCGCCACGATGAGGTGGTCGTAGTGCAAAGGCTCCGACGGGTGCCCGCCTTCCTTCAGGTGCACCGCGCGCGCCGCCACATCGATGCGCGTGACTTCGCCGAGCAAGGTGGTGACATTGGGCTGCTGCCGAAACAGATGTCGGATGGGCGCCGCAATGGCCGGCGCCGACAGCCCGGCGGTGGCCACCTGGTACAGCAGGGGCTGGAAAAGGTGGTGGTTGGTCTTGTCGATCAGGGTCACATCCACCGCGGCACCGCGCAGCGCGCGGGCGGCTTCCAGGCCGCCGAAGCCGCAGCCGATTATGACGATACGGGGGCGGAGCGACGGAGGCGAAGAGGATGAAGGTGTCATCCGGCCATTATTAGCGCTCAGCATTGCGGTTGCTCTTCTTGGCCCTGAGCATGGCAGCACGACCTTGGCGCAGCTTGTCGGCCGAATTGTTCAAGTTCGGAGCTGCAACCCATCGTTGGCGCGTTGATGGCCGCAGCCCGCTGATGTAGCGGAAGCGCTGCGCGAAGCTAGATAACGTTAATGGTTAACGGTCTTCAATAAATTGAATTTAGAACCATCAAACTGGTAATAGTGGGTGCCAGATCCTTGCTCATTCCTGCTCCCTTGAACAATGAGAAGAGCACTGCCTTTCCGAAAAGCGAGGGGCTCCTCGACCTGGAGGGGCCAATTGGACACACTGAACGGCAGCATCACCACGTGCCCGGTCATGGTGTCGATTGCACCGCCCATCACACAACCGGAGCCGCAGCCCCACGTAGCCAGGACATAGTGCCCCGCAAAATTGATGGGTTGCCTTGCTGCAGATTGAAGCTGAGAGGCGTATGGGCTGGCTTCAGCGGCAGTGGCCTTCAAGCCTGCTGATTTCTTTTTGGTCGCAACAGCTACCTTGTACTCATCAAAACGGATGGCGTGAGCGGGGTCGGCCGCAAGCACGGGGGCAGCGTGTATGAGCAGCGCAAGAGAAAGCGATTTCAAAGTTGTTTGCACAATGGAGCCGCATCGATCGCGGTAGCAGCGCAGTCAGGCCCACCAATCTTCACACCATGAATCCCAGATTCGTCGGGTAGTCCGCCCCGCCAAAGTGGCTGAGGTTGGGCAGCACGCCCGGCAGCTCGGTATTGCTCACGCCGAACCAGCTGGCCAGCGTGGCCGCGTACTGGTCGACCGAGGTGCTGGGCAGCAGGCGGCCCTGGCCCACGTGCCACTGGTCGTTGGCGTCTGTCGTGTTGGTGATGCTGACCGGCGGCGCCTTGCCGTAGAAGGCCTTGCCCTTGACCGCACCGCCGACCATCAGGTGGTGGCTGCCCCAGCCGTGGTCCGATCCGTCGCCGTTGGAGCTGAGCGTGCGGCCGAAGTCCGACGCGGTGAACGCGGTCACCTTGTCGGCCAGGCCCAGCTCTGCCGTGGCGTTGTAGAACGCGGTCATGGCTTCGCTCACGCGCTGCATCAGCACGGGCTGCTGCGATATCAGGTTGTCGTGCAGGTCGAAGCCTCCCAGCGACACCATGAACACCTGCCGTTTGCTGCCCAGCGCGGTGCGCGCGCCGATCAGGCGGGCCACCATCTTGAGCTGGTCTGCGAGCGGGTTGTTGGTGGGGAACGCGGTGGTCAGGTTGACCCCGGCCAGTCCGGAGGTGATGGTGGCTTCGGCCCCCACGGCCCGGGCTGTGATGCGGTTGTATTCGTTCTCCAGCGCCTGGCCGCTGTTCTGCTGGATCAGCGAGGTCAGCGCCGAGCGCACGGCGGTGGAGCCATACACGTTGTTCTTCACGCCATTGATCGGAATGGCGCCGCCCGTGCTGACCTGGTATTGCAGCGCCGAGTCGCCCGACAGGAACACCGCATTGCCGGTGACGGAGATGCAGGTGAACAACGAGGTGCCGTTGGACGACAGCGCCAGGTCACCCAGGTTGCCGCCCCAGCCCACGGTGGAGCCTTCGGGCGAGGACGACTGCCACACCGATTGCTGGTCGTTGTGCGAGAACAGCTTGGGCGGCAGCGGGTACAGCGCGCGATTGCTGTTGTTGTACTGCGCGCGTGTGAGCGGCACCACCAGCGGCCCCACGTTCAGCTGCACGGCGGCCTTGCCGGTGTTGAACAGGTTGGTCAGGCCCGTCATCGCGGGGTGCAGCGCGTACTGCCGCCCACCGGCCAGCGGCGTGGTGGGCGCGAGCAGCGTGGGGGTGAGCGCGGACTTGGCCAGGGCGATGCCGCCCGCCGCCTGCCCGCCTGCGCCGCCGCGGATGGTGCTGTATTTGTTGTAGCTGTCGTCGTCGTAGGTGATGACGGTGTTGGCGTAGTCGTTGCCGCCGTACAGGAAGACGCAGACCAGCGCCTTGTAGTCGGTGGCGGTGAAGGCCGCGGCCTCGCCGACCGCGGCGAGGTTGAGCGCAAACGGCAGCGCGGTGCCCGCGATGCCCAGCTGGGCCGAGCGGCGCAGGAAGGCGCGGCGGGAATGGAGTTCGGGCTGGATGAATTGCATGGCGGCGCGCCTTACTTCTGGATCAGGTATTCGGCCGAGGCCATGACGAGGAAAATCGCGGCGGCCACGCGGTCGCGCTTGGCGTTGTCCGTGCTGGCCGCGGTCACCGCCGTGGCCTTGAGGGCGTCCGCAATCAGCTTCACGGTGCCGGCGGACAGCTGGCCGCCCGTCATCAGCAGGTTGACCCGCGCGACCAGCGCATCGGCATCGGCCACCATGGCCAGCTCGGTGGTGTAGGCCGCCTTGATGTCGTAGCCGTTGGTGGCGTTGCTGCCGCCGTTGGGCAGGTCTGGCGCATTGACGAAGATGCCGTTGCGGATCACGCCCTGCATGTAGTTGAGGTAGCCGCCCACGCTGCTCTCGTTGACCAGCTGGAACTCGGGCGCGACGGCACCGGCCGTGGCCAGCGCGGTGGAGGGGGGCACGTAGCCGGGCCGAAAGAAGTTGAACACCGAGGGTGAGCGCAGCGGGCTTTGCGCCAGGCGCGTGCCGGCCGAGCTCAGGTCGCCGATCTTCCAGCTGCCGTACTGCGACGAGATGCCGAAGGTACGGCCCCATTGCACGAAGCGCAGCATGGGTTCGCGCAGCCGTCCGAACATGGGGTCGGCAAGGCCCGCGGGGCTGCGCGCATCGTTGTCCAGCAGCACGGCCTTGATGACCGCGCGCATGTCGCCCCGCACGCCAGCGCCGTTGTTGTTGAAGGCGGCCGACACGCGGCTCACATAGCCGGGCGAGGGGTTGCTGGTGACCAGCCGCTGGATCAGCTGCTTGCCGATGAACGGCCCGACGTTGGGGTGGTTGAAGATGGTGTCGAGCGCCGTCTTGAGCGCCGCGGCGCCGGGCGTACCGGCGGCCACCGTGGTGCCCAGGAAGGTGGCCGCCAGCGTGGAATGCAGCGACGCATTGAGCGACATGGGCAGCCGCGTGAAATCCGTGCTGGGCACGGTGCGCGTGGTGCCGGGCACGGTGACCGGGCTGTTTTGCGACTGGTTGTAGTCGTAGCCGGTGAACACGCGCGCCAGGTTGGTGACGTCGCTTTGCGTGTAGCTCTCGACCACCTGGCCCGAGCCGTTGCGCTTGGCGGTGCCGTCCTGGTTCAGCTCCACGAGGCCGATGGACATCAACTGCAGGATTTCGCGGGCGTAGTTCTCGTCGGGCTGGCGTCCCGAGGCCGCGTTTTCCTTCTGGTTGCCACGGGTGTTGAGGTAGTAGCCCATGGCGGGGTTCAGCGTCACGTCTTCGAGCAACTGGCGGAAGTTGCCGAACGCATTGGCCACGAGCTGGTCCCAGTAGTGGGCCATGGCGTGGCTGCGCCAGTTGAAGTCCAGGCCCGAGAGCGACACCACGCAGATCTCCGACAGCGCGAGCGCGACCCGCTTGCGCAGGCCGTCGGTCGATGTCATGAGCTGCTGCCAGATCATCGCGTCGCCGGGGTAGGTGTTGTCGTAGTACGCGGTGGCGTTGTCCACCGCGTTGTAGCCGCGCTGGTTCAGCCAGTCCCAGCCCTTGGTGCCCACGGGCTGGCCGAACTGGTCGTTGACCCACGCGTCGTAGCTGCTGGCCCGCAGGCTGGCGATGTCGGTGGTGGAGGCGGAGAACTGCGCCTGCAGCAGAAAGCGCGCGGCCTCCTGGTCGGTGCGTGCCGTGGGGTAGGCCGAGGTGGCCGGCGCGGGCGGTGGGGGCGACGATGGCGTGGGCGCCGGTGTGGGCGCAGGCGCAGAGCCGGGCGCGGGTGTGGGAGCGGGTGCTGGCGCGGGACCGGTGGGCGCAGGTGCCGGGGGGGCGCCGGGCGCGGGCGTGGCCGGGGGGGCCGCGTTCTCGTTGGCGGCATCGCCACCGCCGCCGCAGGCCGCCAGTGCGACGCTGGCCATCAGTGCGGCGAGTGTGGCGTCCCGGGGCAGGGGCGCGGCCGGGCGTGGGGCGGGTGCGGCTATGGCAGCGCTGTGGGATTCCCGTGCAACCTCGGCGTCCGCTGCGGCGTGAGGCGCTTCTTTCATCTGTGTCATGGTGTTGTGCTGGTTGTTTTTCGCGAAGCACCTTCCCATGGAGCACACGCAGCACGCCTGAATCGGTGAAATGCTGCACGTCTGCTGAGGATGCCACGGCCCTGTAGCCAAGTGTATGGATTTGCAACTGGGAGCCTCCAGCGCTAAATCGTTATCAGTGACTACAAACAGTCACCAAATGAAACTGTTTCCACAGGGGCTCCGGTTTCGACTAGGTCCCAGCGTCGAGTCCCACACGCCCATCGTGCTGCGTGGCCCCTTGTCCGGCATGGCTGTAGTCCACCAGCCGACGCCGGCTTCCCCCCAATGCCTACGCGCCGCGGAGCGCCATGTTTTTACAGTGACTCCATCGCTGCAAGGCACCGTGAACCGCCATATCGGCGGAAGGCCACGGCGAATCAACCCTCTAGGAGGAAGACCATGAACGAAGACACCATCAAGGGCAACTGGAAGCAATTCAAGGGAAAGATGGTTGAGCAGTGGGGCAAGCTCACCAACGACGATTTCGATGTCATCGATGGCAAGCGCGAACAGTTCCTGGGCAAGGTCCAAGAGCGCCAGGGCATCGCCCGCGACGAGGCTGAAAAGCAGCTCAAGGACTGGCAGTCGCGCCACCCCGATTTCCGCTTCAACGACTGAAGCACCGGCTCTGCCGACCCTGATTCCCCTGACCCATACCAAATCACAGCAACGCTGATCGAGGAGAAAAACCCATGAAATTCGCACGTACCCTGATTGCCTCTGTCGCCGCTGGCCTGCTGGCCACTTCCGCCTTCGCGCTGACAGATGCCGAATACAAGACCGGCAAGGAACGCATCTCTGCCGACTACAAGGCCGCCAAGGCCCAATGCGACACGCTGAAGGCCAACGCCAAGGACATCTGCGTGAAGGAAGCCAAGGGCGCGGAAGACGTTGCCAAGGCTGAGCTCGACGCGCAGCACAAGCCCAGCCCCAAGGCCACCCGCAAAGTGGCTGAAGCACGCGGTGACGCTGCCTACAACGTCGCCAAGGAAAAGTGCGATGACCTGAAGGGCAACGAGAAGGATGTGTGCGTGAAGGATGCCAAGGCAGCCCACGTGAAGGCCAAGGAAGACGCCAAGGTTGCCGAAACCCAGGCCAAGCCTGCCGACAGCGCAGCTGAAAAGGGCGCAGCCGTGGCCGAAGCCAAGAAGGACGCCAACGCCGAGAAGAACGAAGCCAACTACAAGGCTGCCAAGGAGCGCTGCGATGCGCTGTCGGGCGACGCCAAGTCCAAGTGCGTGGACGACATGAAGCGCATGTACGGCAAGAGCTGATCATGCAGCCTGATCACGCAGCCCTGCGCTGCTGATCCTGTGACCATTGCGCCCATGGCCTGATGGTTGCCCAAGACAAATGCCCCGCCTCCGCGGGGCATATGTCTTGGGCGCAGCGCATGGGGTCGCTGCGTTGCATCTGACCTGCATCAACATGCGGCGGGCCCCGTGAAACTAAGCTCGTTCCCTTGTCTTTCACACAGTGCGCGCGGCGCAGCAAGGGAACACTCCATGGCTCAACTCGAATGGTCGGACGCGCTCGTCCTGGACCTCGACCTGATGGACGACACGCACCGGGAATTCGTCGACCTGCTGGCCGTGGTCGACCACGCCGACGATGCGCAGTTGCTCCCTGCCTGGGAGCGGCTCGTGGAGCACACCGAGCAGCACTTTGGCCAGGAAGACGCCTGGATGGCATCGACACGGTTTGCCTCGGGCAACTGCCACAGCATGCAGCACCGCGTGGTGCTGCAGGTGATGCGCGAAGGCGCAGCGCTCGCGCGGCAGGGCGACGAGAAGGTGCTGCGCGTGATGGCGAGCGAGCTGGCATTGTGGTTCCCGCAGCATGCCCAGAGCATGGACGCGGCGCTGGCCCTGCACCTGCGCCGGGTGGGGCTCGACCCTGCCACGGGCGTGGTCCATGCACCGCAGGCCTTGCCAGGTGAACTCATCCACGGCTGTGGCGGCGCCACCTGTTCGGACGCCTCCAGCCTGGGCGCAGTGCAGTCGGTGCAGGCCGCGTTGGCCTGACACCTGCGGCGACGTGGGGCTTGGCAGCGCTGTGCGGTGCTGTGCTGCGTGGCGGCCACGGTAGCGACGGCGTCATCCATGAAGGTGCGCACCCAGGCCGCCCCGCGGGTTCTTGCGCTGGGTCGCGCCGGCGGCGTATGGCATGCTGGCGGGGTGTTGTGCCACCGCCCCCTGCCATGGACACCCTCGCCTTCCCGGACCCCCTCATCGACGACGTGCAGCGTCTGCTGGCCCTGCAGCGCTACGCCATCCTGGATACGCCCATGGAGCCGGCCTACGATGAGCTGGCCGACATGGCGGGCCATGTCTGCGCCGCCCCGGTCGCGCTGGTGAGCTTCCTGGACCGCGAGCGCCAGTGGTTCAAGGCCGCGGTGGGCCTGGAAGTGCGCGAGACACCGCTGGACCAGTCCATCTGCCGCTACGCCGCACGCCAGACCGGCGTGTTCGTCGTGCCCGACCTGGCGCAGGATGCGCGCTTCGCGCACTTCGACATCGTGACGCAGGAGCCCCCCATGCGGTTCTATGCGGGCGCGCCCCTGGTCACCGCCGACGGCTATGTGCTGGGCACGGTGTGTGTGCTGGACTACGTGCCCCGCCTGCTGGCGCCGCGACTGCAGGAGCTGCTGCTGGCCATCGCGCGCCAGGTGATCCGGCTGCTGGAGCTCAAGCGCGCCAACGAGCGCCAGGGCCACATGCTGGTGGAGCTGGAAGAAGCCCGCCGCCAGATGGCCGTGCTCGCCCACACCGACGTGCTCACCGGGCTGGCCAACCGCCGCTCGTTCACCGACCGGCTGCGCCAGGAGCTGGCCCTGCTGCAGCGGGGTGGCGAGCCCGCCTGCCTGCTGATGCTGGATGTGGACCACTTCAAGCGCGTGAACGATGTGCATGGCCACCATGCCGGCGACATGGCACTGCAGCACGTGGCCACGCTGTGCCGCGAAGTCTTCCGCGCTGCCGACGTGGTGAGCCGCTGGGGCGGCGAGGAGTTTCTGGCGCTGCTGCCGGCCACGCAGGTGGAGCAGGCCCAGGCCGTGGCCCAGCGCCTGCACGCTGCGCTGGCGGCCCGGCCTGTGCCGGGCATCGAGCCCTCCCTGGTGCTGACGGCCAGCATGGGGCTGTCGCCGTTCGATCCGCAGCGCCCGCTGGACATCACGCTGCGCCACGTGGACGCAGCGATGTACACCGCCAAGCGCGAGGGGCGCAACCGCACGGTCGTGGCCTGACGCCGCGCGTTGCAATTTGCTATGTTTTTCATAGCTGATAGCGCTGTTGCAGAGCGCGGTAGAAGGCCTTGGGGACGGTGTGGCACGCCTCATCCCTCGCGCTGGCGCGGCAGCATCAGGATCGCCATCCGCCAGCACAGGTCGCGCAGCGCCCGGCGCATCGCGGGGGACCCGGCACTGGCCCGGTGGGTGTCGGCGGCCCCGCGAAACGCGGCTTGCAGAACCTCCTGCTTGGCGCTGCGCAGCGCGCTGCGGTCCTGCGACCGCACGGCGGCCATGAGCCGGTCGCGGTAGCGCTGCACGCGCTGCGCCTCTGCCATCGACAACGCGGTGCCCGGCTGCGCCACCGTGTCCTGCGGCAAGCCTTCGCGCACGCCCCGTGCGCCGTGCTCGCCGTGCTCGCCGTGCTCGCCGTGCTCGCCGTGCTCGCCGGGCTCGTGGCAGGCCGTGCCGGCCAGATGCCGCGCCCAGGCGTTGGCGGCCGGCGTGGGGGTTGCAGGTGCGGCGTTCATGGAGCCTCCGGGCGGACAGGCGCGGGGCGAGCCGCCGCTGGCGCCGGGCGCTGGGGCGGCGTGCCTTGCGACAGGCCGTACCAGTTGACCTTGCGCGTGAGCACCATCACCGCCGCCAGCACCAGGAACAGCGCGATCGCGCCCACGGCCAGAGCGGTCTGCTCCAGCTGCAGCAGCGCGTAGAGCAGCCCGTACAGCAGCGCAATGCCCGCGCCCAGCGGAATCCCGCGCGCCAGGCCGCCCAGCATGTGGCTGGCGTAGTAGGCGAGCAGCAGCACGCAGGCGCTGGCGGCCGCCGCATACGACACGCCAAACGGCAGATGCTCCGACAGGCTCACCAGCAGCAGGAAGAAGCTGCACAGCGCGCTGCCCACCAGCAGGTACTGCACCGGGTGCACGCGCAGCTTCTTCATCAGCTCGAACAGGCCCACGGCCACGAAGGTCAGCGCAATGAACAGCACGCCGTATTTGGTGGCGCGGTCGCTCAGCGAGTAGGGGTTCACCGGGTCGACGAACGCCACGTTGAAGCTGTCGGCGCAGTCGCGCGGCGTGGCGCCGCCGGGGGCATAGTCGCCCGGGCTGTCGTCGTAGCCGCCGATGCAGATGCGACTGCCTTTTTCGATGTCCGCCTGCGCTGTGGTGGCCAGCGACGACAGGCGCCACTGGGCCGAGAAGCCATCCTTTCGGACCTCGCGCTCCGACGGCAAAAATCGCCCGCCGAAGGAGGGGTGCGGCCAGCTGCTGGTCATCTGCACCTCGGTGTTGCCTCCCAGCGGGACGATGGCGATGCGCTCGGTGCCCACCAGTTCCAGGTCCATGCTGACCGACAGGCCCGGGGCCTGGCCGCGCACCGTCTCGGGCAGCACCGCATGCAGCCCGCGGCTGTAGGTGGGGTGGAAGGTGCCGGGCTTGAGCGCCAGCGTCTGTTCGCCCAGCGTGAGCTGCGCCGTGCGGATGCCGCGGGCATCGCCGACGGCCATCATGATGATCGGCGCGCCGCAGTGCATGCGCGAGTTCTTCTGGGTGGTCTGCGGTTGCAGGCCGGCCAGCGAGCCCCATTGCGCAGTGAGGTGCGCCTTCAGGTTGAAGGTGTTCACCTTGTGCAGGCCGCGCGCCCGCTCTTCCATGGCGGCGCCCGAACGCAGCTTGAGCTGCTCGGGCATGGCGGTCAGCAGGAACTCGCGGCGCTGCTCGACCACGCGGCGCTCGTCGCCCTTGCCGGTCTCCACGTCCCAGCTCTCCACGCAGGCGCTGTGGATCATGGGACCCATCAGCGTCTGCGGCCCGGCCAGGCTTTCGGCCACGCTCTGCGCGGTCAGGCTGCGGTAGCGCTGGCGGTCGCGCACCACGTCTTCGATCATGGAAAGGCCAAACAGCAGCAGCACGGTGATGGCCGCCAGCGCTGCCAGTTTGGTAAAGAGTGGGTGTTTCAAGGAGTCCTCCGCAAGTGATGTGCAGGCAGTGTTGGCCGCGGGCGTGAGGTGTCGATGAAGTTTGTGAAGCGGGTGTGAAGTGACGAGCGCCACGCACTCCGCAGGTCGCGGGTCGCGGGTCGCAGGCTGACCAGTGCGGCGGCGCGGCGCCCGTTACCTGCGAGGTCATCGACGGCCGGCGCGTGCAGGGCTACAAACAGGCTTTCCGTCCATCAAGAAAGGTGAGCGCATGCGCTGGATCGTCTCGGGGGTTCTCGTGCTGGTGGCCGTGGTCCATGCCCTGCCGCTGGCCGGGGTGCTGGGGGCCGGCAAGCTGTTGCAGCTGTACGGCGTGCCGGTGCAGGACCCGGGCCTGGAACTGCTGCTGCGGCACCGTGCGGTGCTCTTCGGCCTGCTGGCCGCGCTGCTGGGCTATGCGGCCTTGCACCCGCCGCTGCACCGCGCCGCGCTGGTCGCGGGCCTGGTGAGCGTGGCGTCGTTTCTGTGGCTGTGGTGGTCGACGGGCACCACCAACGCGGCGCTGGCCAGGGTGGCGCAGGTCGATGGGGTGGCGCTGGCGCTGCTGGTGGTGGGCGCGGTGGCACACCTCAGGGCAGGCGCTGCAGCCGCGCCCTAGCCCAGGCCGTGCGGTGCGCGGGGCGCAAACTCCAGCGCCACCCGCAAGCCCGGCGCCGTGTTGCCCACCACCATCTGCCCGCCATGCAGCGCCATCACGCGCCGCACGATGGCCAGGCCCAGGCCCGAGCCGCTGCGCTCGCCGCCGGGCCGTGCCGTGGTGAAGAATCGCTCGCCCAGGCGCGGCAGCGCGTAGTCGGGCACGCCGGGGCCCGTGTCCTGCACGGCCACGGTGCTGCCCTGCAGCGCCACCTGCACCGTGCTGCCCTCGGGCGCGAAATCGATGGCGTTGTCCAGCAGGTTGGTCAGCGCCAGGGTGACCAGCTCGGCCTCCCACGGGCCGCTGCCGCCTGTGCCTGCGAGGGCCAGGGTGATGCCGCGCTGCGCCGCGCGGCCGCGGGTCTGGCCGATGGCGGCTTCGGCGCAGGCCTGCAGCGCCACGGGGGCGCGGCCTTCGGCGTGGTGGCGCTGCTCCAGCTTGGACAGCTCCAGCAGCCGGTCGATGATGCGCTGCAGGCGCTCGCTTTGCTGCACCACCTGGGTGGCAAATTCGGCCCGGTCGGCGGCGGGCAGCTCGTCCTGCAGCAGCTCGCCCGCGCCGCGGATGGCGGCCACGGGGCTCTTGAGCTCGTGCGTCAGGGCGCGCACGTAGCCCTCGATGTAGTCGCGCCCCTCCAGCCGGGCGCGCATGCGGTCCATCGCACGGGCCAGGTCGCCCAGTTCACCGGGCACCTGCGGCACGGCCAGGGCGGCGGTGGGCGGCGCATCTGCGTCGTGGTGCTCGCCGTCGGCGGGTCCCTGCACGCTCAATGCATAGTCGCGCAGGCGGCGCACGTTCCACACCATCCACAGCGTCACCGCCACGCCCACGGCGGCCGACAGCGCGAGCAGCAGCAGACCGCCCATGAACACCTTGCGCTCCGCGCGGTCGATGAAGCGCTGCACGGTGCGCGTGGGCTTGGCCACCGTGAGCACCCCGGCGATCTCGCCCTTCACGTAGATCGGTGCTGCCACATGCATCACGCCCGTGGTGTCATCGGTTTCCACATCGCGCGTGGAGCGCGCACCGTACTCGCCGCGCAGCGTGCGCGACACATCGCGCCACTGCGAATAGTCCGCGCCCACAGCCCGGTTCTCCGAGTCAAACAGCACGCGCCCCTGCCGGTCGGTCACGTAGATGCGGTAGTCCAGCGACTGCTTGGCAAACCCCCAGATCGCCGCATCCACCGGCCGGCTCGCGTAACGGCGCACGTTCTGCGCAAACGGGCTGGCCTGCCCGCTACCGTCCGCCAGCCGCCCGGCCGCCAGGTCTTCACTGGCCAGTTCCGCGAGGATGTTGGCCGTGTCCACCATCATGTCCTCCATCACCTCGCGCACGCTCGGCTTGATCTCGGCCATGAACACGCGCAGCACGAAGAACGCGGCGATGCCGTTGATCAAAAAGAACGCGAACAGCAGCCGAATCCCCAGGCGCATAGCTAGCCCCCCGCCACGCGCACACGCGCCGAAACAGGCGAGGCGCAAGCCAGCGCCACCGTGGAACCGGCTCCGCCGGGCCACGGGTGGCGTCCCCCTCCGGGCGAAGGCGCGCAGCGACTCAGGGGGGCTTCAGACATCGGCTTCATACATCCAGGCAATACCCCATGCCCCGGTGCGTGCTGATGTACTCCTTCGCCGCGTCCACGTCGCGCAGCTTGGCGCGCAGGGTCTTGATGTGCGTGTCCACCGTGCGGTCGGTGCTGTCGCTGTCGTCGCCCCAGGCGGCGGCCAGCAGGGCCTCGCGCGAATGGATGCGGCCTGCGCCGCGCAACAGGTGGGCCAGCAGGCGGTACTCGCGCCGGGTGAGCGGCAGCGGCTGGCCACGCAGGCTGATGCGCTGGCCGGCCTCGTCGTCGTGAAAGAGGCTGCGGGCGCTGCCCGGGGCTGGTGGCGGGGCGGCTGCACCGGCTACACCACCAGCGCCGGTGCGGGCACCCGCGCGGCGCAGCAGCGCCTTCACGCGGGCCGCCAACTCGCGCGGGCTGAAGGGCTTGGCTAGGTAGTCGTCCGCACCCAGCTCCAGGCCCAGCACGCGGTCGATCTCTTCGCCGTGCGCACTGAGCATCAGCACGGGCAGGGTGGATGTTCGCTCTGCATGGCGCAGCTCGCGCAGCAGGTCGAGCCCGCTGCCGTCGGGCAGGCCCACGTCCAGCACCAGCAGGTCGAAGTGCGCCGCGCGGATCTGGCGGCGGGCATCGTCCACCAGCAGGCTGTGCGTCACGGCCAGGCCGTCGCGCTCCAGGGCATAGGCGACGGTGCGGGCGATGGCGGGGTCGTCTTCGAGCAGCAGCAGGCGGGCGGACATGGCTCAGCGGGCGATCAACACCGGAAAGATCTTGCCCAGACCGTCGGCCATCACTTCCACCGCCAGCGCGGCCAGGATCAGCCCCATGAGCCGGGTCATCACGTTGATGCCGGTCTTGCCCAGCACGCGGGCGATGGGGTCGGCCAGCGCGAAGCACACCGCGGTGGCCAGGGCGATGACGACGCCGTAGCCCACCAGTGCCAGGGTTTGCCAGATGCCCTGGGCGCGGTCGGCGTAGATCACCACCGTGGACATGCTGGCCGGGCCGGTCAGCAGTGGGATGGTGAGCGGCACCACGGCGATGGAGCTGCCCGCCGCGGCCTTCTCGGCCCCTTCTTCATACTCGTTGGTGCTGGGCTTGGCCTCGGCCGGCTGGGCATTGAGCATGTTCATCGCGCTGATGAGCAGCAGCATGCCGCCGCCCACCTGAAAGCTCTGCAGCGAGATGTTGAAGAAATCGAGGATCTGCAGGCCCAGCAGCGCGCAGGCGGCGATCACGCAGAACACGCTGAAGCTGGCCACCTGGATGGTGCGCCGCCGCTGCGGGTATGAAAACCCCTGCGTGTAGTGGATGAAGAACGGGACGATGGCCAGCGGGTTCACGATGGCCAGCAGGGTGATGAGGGGCTTGAGGTCCATCAGGGCGCTCCGAAGGGCAAAGGAAAAGGGCAGGGCGGTTCGTCGGGGGGCGGCGCGGGCGGCACAACGGCGTTGCGGACCCCCGGCTGTGCGCGAGTATGCGGTGTTTTCGTGCGGATTTGCCCCGCGCGCATGCTGCGCTGCAGCGGACCCGCGCCGGGCCCAGGCAGCGGTCAGCGCCCGCCCGACACATCCATCAGCGTGGCCGTGGTGTAGCTGGCCCCCGGCGACATCAGCCACACGATGGCCTCGGCCACCTCGTCGGCGGTGCCGCCGCGCTGCATGGGCACCTGGTGCGACAGGTCGCGCACCCGGTCGGGCAGGCCGCCGCTGGCGTGGATGTCGGTCTCGATCAGGCCGGGGCGCACGGCATTCACGCGGATGCCGTCGGCGGCCACCTCGCGCGCCAGGCCCAGGGTCATGCTGTCGATGGCGCCCTTGGCTGCGGCGTAGTCCACGTACTGGCCGGCCGCGCCCAGGCGCGATGCGGCGCTCGACACGTTGACGATGCTGCCGCCCGCGCCGCCGTGCTTCGTACCCATGCGCAGCACGGCCTCGCGCGCGCAGATGAAGCTTCCGATCACGTTGATGTCGAACATGCGCCTCCAGCGCGCCACGCTCATCGCCTCCACGCGGGACGGCACGTCCACCACGCCGGCGTTGTTCACCAGCGCCGACAGGCGCCCCAGTTGTTCATCGACCGTGCGGAACATCGCCAGCACCTGCGCTTCGTCGGCCACGTCGGCCTGCACGGCGATGGCGGTGCCGCCCGCGGCGGCGATGGACGCGACCACGGTCTGGGCGGCCTGCGCATCGCGGGTGTAGTTGACGGCCACGGCCCAGCCCTGGCGGGCCGCCAAGCGCGCGGTGGCCGCGCCGATGCCCCGCGAGCCTCCGGTGATGAGTGCTACTTGGTGGGTGTCGTTCACGGCGGGGCCTCCTGAAGAAAATGGCCCGCATTTGAACAGAGGACCGCGCTCCGTCCAGAATGTCGCTTTCGCCAGGCACACGGGGTGCTTGCAGAAGGGCTGGCAGGCTGTGGTCGCCGTGCCGCAGCCCTGGCGCCGTTGTCAGCCTCCGTCCGTGCGCCTTATCCCGCCAATCAACGCTACAAGGAGTCCATACCATGGGTCAATTCGTCAATCTCACGTCCAGCGATGGGGTCGTGGTGCCCGCCTGGGTCGCGCAGCCCGATGTCGCGCCGTGCGGTGCCGTGGTGGTGCTGCAGGAAATCTTCGGCGTGAATTCGCACATCCGCGCCGTGGCCGACCGCTTTGCCGCGCGCGGCTACCTGGCGGTGGCCCCGGCCACCTTCCACCGTGTGCAGCCAGATGTCGAACTGGGCTACACCGGCGACGACATGCAGGCCGGCATGGGCCTCAAGGCGGCGGTCGAGGCGCTGCCCGCCCCGGGCGTGATGCCCGACATCCAGGCCGCCATCGACTACGCCGCCGCGCAGAGCGGGCGCAAGGTCGGTATCGTCGGCTTTTGCTGGGGCGGCCTGCTGACCTGGCGCGCGGCCTGCACGCTGACCGGCCTGTCGGCCGCCGTGCCGTACTACGGCGGCGGCATGACATCGGCCGACGAAGCGGCCCGCGTGCCGAAGGTGCCGGTGCTGGCGCATTTTGGCCAGCGCGACCACTACATCCCGGTGGACAGCGTGCAGGCGTTTGCCCGTGCCCACCCCGAGGTCGAGGTGCATTTGTACGAGGCCGACCACGGCTTCAACTGCGACCAGCGCGGCAGCTACGACGAGGCCTCTGCCATGCTGGCGCGCGACCGCACGCTGGCGTTCTTCGACAAGCATCTGATGGCTTGACCCCCCTGAGTCGCCTGCGGCGCCTTCCCCCCCGGGGGACGACGCCCTCGCTGCGGGGCGGCCCTTGCTTGTCGTCACTCGCCCGGCCGCGCCCTCCGCGGGCGCCGGGTGTCGCGATGACTGCTCAATGTTTGGAGGTTGGCATGGCGAATACGACGCGTATCCAGGTTTTGAAGCATTTTTGGCCGCTACCGCTTGCCTGTAAAGCGCTGGCAGCTATCGGTTTGATAGCGTTAGGATTCCAGGCCCATGCCGCCGACTACGGCGGCCCGCTGTTCGACGCCCACCTGCACTACAACGAGGAGGCGTGGGACGGCAAGACCGGCCCGCACCCGCCCGCCGATGTGCTGGGGCGCATGCACAAAAGCGGCGTGCGCGCCATCGTTGCCAACTCGCGGCCCAACACCGGCTCGCTCACGCTGGCGGGCCTGCCGCAAACGCGCGAGGCGGGCGTGGCCGTGGTGCCGTTCGTGCGGCTGTACCGCAACCGGGCGGACTACACCGGCTGGTTTGCCGACGAAAGCATCTACACCATGGTGCAGACCGAGTTGGCGCGCGGCACGCCCGCCGGGCCCTACCGCGGCATCGGCGAGTTCCACCTGTACGACAGCGCCAACGCGGACGGACCGGTCGCCAAGAAGCTCATGGCGCTGTCCGAGGAGCGCGACCTGGTGGTGCTGGCCCACGTGGACGACGTGGCCATCGATTTGCTGATGGCCAACACACCCTCCAAGGGCCGCAAGCTGCGCCTCATCTGGGCGCACACCGGCATCGGCGGCGCGCCGGTGGACCGCGTGGACGCGCTGTTCGCGCGCTACCCCGGCCTGGTGGGCGAGCTGTCGTACCGCCCGGGCCTGGTGTGCGACGACAACCAGCTGTGCCCTGCCTGGCGCACGCTGCTGCTCAAGTACCCCACGCGCTTCGTGATCGGCTCGGACACCTGGGTCAACCAGCGCTGGCAGCACTACGAAAGCCTGATGGCGGGCTACCGCACCTGGCTGGGCGGCTTGCCTGCCGACGTGGCGCGCAAGGTGGCGTGGGACAACGCGGCGGGGCTGTTCGGCACGCCGGCACCGGCGCCGGGGGCGGCGCGCTGACCCGCGGAGGGCGATGGGCGATGGGCCTGGGGCTGTAGGGAGGCCCGGGCGCCCTCAGCCCCGCAGCGCAGGGTGCTGCTGCAGGTCCAGCGCGTTGCCGGTCGCAGCGCCGCTGGCCGTGTTGTCGAAGATGCACCACACACTGCGCGCTTCGTGCGTGGCGGCCTGGATGCGCCGGGCCAGCGCTCCGATCAGCGCGGGCTCGTAGGCGGAGTAATAAGTGCGTGGCGAGCCATGCAGCCGGCAGTACACCAGCCCGTGCCAGCCGCCCGGCATCGTGCCCGCACCGTGCAGCACCGGGTCGGCCAGTACGCGTGCGGCCTGCCAGTGGGCCAGCAGTGCGTCGCCTTCGGCGGTGAACCAGCTGGCGTGGCGCGGTTCCACGGCGATGCCGATCTCGCTGTCCAGCCGCCGCAGGCTGCGAAAGAACGCCTCGGCCACCGGCGCGTCGAATGTGAGGCTGGGCGGCAATTGCACCAGCAGGCAGGCCAGGCGCTCGCCCAGGCCGCGGGCCTGTTCCAGAAACGTTTGCTGCAGTGCCTCGGTGTCCATCAGCCGCGCGTCGTGCGTGATGCTGCGCGGCAGCTTCACGCTGAACTGGAACGTGGGTGGTGTGGCCGCAGCCCAGCGCTCGTAGGTGCTGCGCTGGTGGGGCCGGTAGAACGAAGAGTTGATTTCCACGGCCGTCAATTGCCGGGCGTAGCGCATGAGGTGCGACTCCGCCGGGTCCGCAGCGGGAAAGCGGTGCTGGCTCTCGCGCGGCAAGCTCCAGCTGGCGGTGCCGATGCGCACGGGTGCTGGCGCTGGCGCAGCAACGGGGCCGGCGGCTGGTGCATTCATCTGCGAACTCCTGGGGGTGGTGCAGACACCATGCTGGCCCTGCCGCGGCTGCGCGCGGGTAGGAAATAACCGCCGCGTGCATGACAGTTATTGCTTGCGCCAGAACAACGACCGATGGAATGAGGGCTGCGGGCCACGGGCGGCAACCGGCTCGATAGC
>NZ_CAXUPO020000005.1:0-291459 GCF_964252695.1 Acidovorax sp. LjRoot117
ACTCGAGTATGTTATGTAATCACAGCCACCAGTGAAGTAGCAATACCGCGAGGCAAAGCTCCAACTGCGTTATGGATGCTCACCGCATAGCATCCAGCATTGGAGAAAGAGTATGCAGCATGCGACGCTAGAGGGCCATCAGCAGGTATAGATTAGGCGGATTTCTCGACGTCGCAGTACGTTTCATTGACCGTGTGTTGGGTCAACCAGTCGATGATGCGCGCTGCCGCGTCGGCTCTGCATGCGGGGGCGCCATCCGTGAGAAAGGCGTGTCCTTCATTGGGGTAGAGGACCAGTTCGCCTGCGTTGTCCCCAGCAGGGCGAGTGGTCTTTACCGGTGCCATGGGTGATCTGAAAGACTTCGGAGTCTTCCAGTCCATACATCCACAACTTGGACTGGTAGTCATTTTTCTTGCGGTCCACCGACTGAACCGCGCAGACTGCGCGTTGAAGGCGCGCCGTGCAGTGCAGTTCCGTGATCTTCATGTGAAGGTAGAGATCATCCACCTGGAAGGGCGTGCGTGCAGGAGCGGATGCTGGGGAGGTGGTCGCCTGAGTGGCTTGTGTTGCCATGGCATTGCAGTGGAAGTTTGACCCAAAAAGGTAAGCCTGCAGGCTGATCCGGTCTGTAGGACGCTGTCCGAAGGAACACAGATGGGTGCAGAACGTCTGCTTGCCACCGTGGCTGCTGGTTACCCCGCCCCGGCGCGCTCCTACAGCACCCGCACAGAGCGCCTCAACAACACAGCCTGTGGAAGTTTCGACACTTGGTGAACACCGTTCCCCCGCGAATGTTGTTCAACTTTCGCATCCACTAGGAAAAACACATGGCAGGGAAAAACCAGCCACCTAATTACAACCAGTACGGCATGAAGGATGCAGATGCCACGGTGGTGGACGTCTACGCGACCGCCCGGGCGGCGAGCAGCCCTGATCGATCCCATGGACCAAGTCACAGCATCCGGGCACCTAGTAGCCACGATCAAGCAGAGGACGGACCCGAAGCCTGCTTCGAGAACCGGTCAAAAACTGCGGGGCGAGGTAGTGACCAGAACGGGATAGCACAACAGCTGAAGCAGTAGCTTTAACTGTACTTTTTAGAGGCGTGAATTCCTACAAAATTGCCCACCGCAGATCCTGAAAGTTGGGGATTTCCCTACGAAAGGACTCTGCAATGCAACCCACAACCACTGGAGAAAACCGCACCGGCGCTACGGTCGCTGAAGACGGAGTTCGGGCCATGCTCGAGGCCAATGAACGCTGGGCGCCCGCCCAGCCTCTGGACAAGACCCTGAGCGACGCGGACCGAGGCAGTTACATCATCGAGTCCGACTCGTTGGGCTCGATTCCACCGCCCGTCACCATCCACGGGATGCGCAAGACGGGCTTCGACAAGCTGATCGGTGAGCGCCCTGATGTACTAATGGACAAGATCGGCGAGCGCATCGCTTTCGAGCGCACCGGCACGCGGCTGTACGACGCACTCATCCTGAAGTACCAAGTACTGACGCAAGAGGAAGCCGACATGCCCGTACTGACCACGCCGCTCGATCAGGATGGGCAAGACACGGCATCTACCTTGCAGCTCATCCGTAAGCAGGAGCATGAGCATTTTCTGATGCTCAGCGAAGCGATGCGATCGCTGGGGGGAGACCCCACAGCGCAGACTCCGTGCGCCGACGTGGCCGCGACTGCATCAATGGGTCTCATGCAGGTCGTCACGGACCCGAGAACCACGTTCGCGCAGTCGCTCAACGCCATCCTCATTGCAGAGCTAGCCGACAACGCCGGCTGGGAGCTGTTGATCTCCTTGGCGCAAGACGCGGGCGAGAGCGATCTCGTCCAGCAGTTCGAGCGCGCCTTGGAAGAGGAAGAAGAGCACCTCGTTATTGTCAAGAGCTGGGTCGCGGCCTTGACCGCCGTCAGCACGCCCACCGTCGCCGCATAGTTCACAAGGAGATACCGATGACCATCAACCTGCTGCAAGACAAGGGCGTTCCGCTGGATCGCCAGGGAATGGCGTGGAAAGACATGGTGGGCAAACCCATCAGCAAGCTGGATGACGACGCCTTCACCCGAGTGCGTGCCATTCTCATGAATGGGCTGGAGTTGGATTCTCTGCGCACCAAACAGGTGGCTTTGCGAATGAATGCCGACGCTCGCGTGCAGCTCGCCCAGCTGATGCGGGTGGAGCAGCACCAGGCCACCACCATCAACTGGCTGATTGGTGCCGATCACTCTCCCCTGGAGACCACCATCGGCTACGAACAGACTGCGATCGAGGTGACGGCCTCCATTGCCCAGTTGGAGTCTGATCCCTACCTGGCGCAGGGCTACCGCTACGCTCTGTTGGAAGATTTTGACCACCTGTACCGGTACAGCGCGCTGTTGGACCGCCTGGAAGGCAAGGACGCCAACAACATCACCCAGGGCTATACCGACATCGTGCCAGCCCGGCCCACATGGGAGCACCACCGAGCCCCGGAACATGATTTGCTTGAGCCCTACGGCCCCAACGCCGGACTGAGCACCAAGCTGCACGCGCTGACCCTCACAGGAGGCGAGTACCAGACGCACGACTACTACATGAACATCGGCCCGCTCTTCGCCGACCCTCTGGCGCGCCAGCTCTATGCAGAAATCGCGTCTGTAGAGTCGCAACACATCACCCACTATGGCTCAATGCTCAACCCGAACGAGACCCCGCTGGAAAAGCTGGTGATCTCCGAAGCCTGCGAGGTATGGAACTACGCCGGGTGTGCGGCGCAAGAGACCAACCCTCGCATCCGTGCGCTGTGGGAGCGTTTTCTGGAGTACGAGCTGGGCCATCTGCAAGTGGCTTTAAAACTGTTCAAGGACGTAGAGCGGCGAGATCCCGCCGAGATCCTGGGCGACGGACTGCTGCCGCGGTTCATCGATTTCAAGAGTCAGCGCGGGTTTGTCCGCCGTGTGGTCGAGAACGAGACATCGATGCGCAAGCTCGGCACCCAGTTCGTGGATGAGGCCGACGAAGGTGCTTCGTCGCTGCGGTACCGCCTGCAGGTCAATGCCACAGGGTCGCCATCACGCAATGCATCCACCACCTGGACTTGGACACCGGGGACTGAACTCGCGCGCGGGCTGGAGCCTGTCAAGCGGGCTGCTTGAAGGACGGGCCCACCCCGACTGACTGCTAGACCGAAGCAGTGGCAAGAGCTGAACAGTACGCCGTTGCTGCATTTGTTGGGCTGCACTGTCATGCTGAGTGGGTTGGCTTGCATTCAATTTTGCTGATGCGCGCACGTGGGAATCAGGATTCAGTGGGCTCGCCGCTAACATTGATGTTTGCCCGCTGGCCTGATCTTGCCTGAGTTAATGCTCAGGTAGTAACCGGCCATCGCAGAAGCGCTGACGATACCGATGCGAAAGGACGACCAAGTATGGCAACGCAGCACAGCTTCTTTCACCAGGCCAAACAGCCCCATCTTCGGCCCAGCCCGAAGGTTATCTTGCTAGTGGACTTCATTAATCCTATGCAGTTTCCGGGGGCCGAAAAGTTGGTGGCCGCAGCACTGCAGGCCGCGCAAGCCACGGCGCGGTTGAAGAAGCGCTTGGATGCCAAGGGCGTAACCGCAATCTACGCCAACGACAACTACGGCATATGGCGCTCGGAATTCAAGGACCTTCTTAGCGCCTGCAAGGCTTTGCCAGGGGCTCGCGGTGAGATAGCTACGTTGCTTGAGCCCGGGAACAACGATCTCACCATCCTCAAGCCACTGCATTCTGCGTTCCACGCGACCCCGTTGGACCACTTGCTCAAACAGCTCAAGGTGCGTGAATTGATCGTCACAGGGCTAGCTGCCGATATGTGCGTGCACCTAACAGCGATGGATGCGTACATGCGTGGGTACGAGGTTTGGGTGCCGCGCGACTGTACAGCTGCGGAGAATGAGGAGTACAAAGAAGCAGCGCTGCGTCAAATGTCCCAGGTGCTCAAATGTTCTGTGAGGAAATCGCAGTCATAAACGCTGGTGGGAAGTTTCGACCATTGGAGCTTGGCGAACCATCCAATTTTTTGCCGCCTGAACTCAGTGCGCAATGTCGATGTTGTCTGACTTACGAAGGGTCAAGCCGATGGGACCATTCCTTTTTTTCTACCGAAAGGACTTCGTCATGGCCGTCAAAACAGTAGCTGAACTTTTTGTCCACGAACTTTCCGATACCTACAGCGCTGAAAAGCAGATGACTAAATCACTGCCCAGGATGGCCCGCGCGGCCGCCGATCAGCACCTTGCCCAAGCCTTCCTCGATCACTTGGAAGAAACACGCGGGCAGGTCGAGCGGATCGACGAAGTGGTGGAACTGCTCAACCTGAAGCTCAAGCGCATTAAGTGCGCTGCGATGGAAGGCCTCGTAGAAGAGGGTAAGGACCTGATCGACGAAATCGACAAAGGTCCTGTGCTCGATGTAGCCTTGATTGGAGCTGCTCAGAAAGTCGAACACTACGAGATTGCAAGCTACAACACGCTCATTACATTGGCAAAGAAGCTGGGGTATTCCCCAGCAGTACCTCTGCTGGAGGCTTCTCTCGCTGAGGAGAAAGCTACTGACGAGAAACTGAGCCAGCTTGGCCAAGCTGCAGCAATTGAAGATGCTGCCGCGGCGGGCAAAGCGTAAACGCATCACCTTTCGACAATAGGGAGGGGGCAGCACAGCGGTCCCCCCGTTTGCACAGATACCGTGCCAGAAGACACTACTTCTCAACTGGCGAACCTGATTCCTGAAGGATGCTGATTTGTCCGTCGGCTTCAAGAAATGCGAACCTCATATCGGTTAGGTCACAGTCTGCTTCGCGTAGGGCCCTTTCGACGTCACATAAGGGCACGTGGTGACGCTTGATCACATCTTCGAATACCTTACCGTCACGCCCTATCAAGACAGCCCGTCCTTCGACAAGTACCTGCATCCGATGGTTACGCGCTGTGATGAACGCTACAAATAGATTTAGGCCTATCAAAGTTGCAGCAGAGACCAACCCGCCAGTAAGACTCTTCTCTTCGCCATTTAATCCGTTGGAGACGGCCTCACTGAGCAGCATGACGATGAGTAAGTCAAACGGCGTAAACTGACCTACCGTCCGGTGACCAGATACTCGCATCAGAACTAAAAGCACGATATACACAAGTGTCGCACGCACAGGTATTTCCCACCATGTGCCACTCAGTTCAAACATGGATAGCTCCTGAAATGCGAGGCGTGGTCGAGGCCAATCAAGGTGTCAGAACAACCTTACGGCAATGGTCTTCGCGCTTTTCGAAGATTTCGTAGCCACGCGCCGCGTCTTCGAGTTTCATGCGGTGGGAGATGATTACCTCGGGCTTCATCCGACCATTGGCGATGTGTTCTAGCAACTCGGGCATGTGCTTTTGAGCGTGCGTCTGTCCCATTTTGAAAGTCAGACCCTTCTCGAAGGCGTCGCCGAACAAAAAGCCGTGGATGAAGCCTGCGTACACGCCTGGCACGCTGACAACCCCACCACGGCGTGTTGCTGCAATGCACTGGCGCAGTGCCTTGCCGCTGGAGCCTTCGAGCTTGATGGCCGTGAGTGCGGTTTCAAGGGCGCTGCCCTTGGCCTCGAAGCCCACGGCCTCGATGGTTGCGTCCACGCCATGACCTCCAGTAGCGGTGAGAATGATCTCGGCCGGGTCTTCGTCTTTGTCGAAGTTGATGGGAATCACCCCATAGGTCTCGCGCGCAAATTCCAGTCGGTAACTATTATGGTCAACCATGAAGATCTGCTCGGCCCCGAGGAAGCGTGCGGACAGGGCGCTCATCAGTCCTACGGGGCCTGCGCCGAAGATGGCTACCGTCGAGCCAGGCCCGATCTGCGCATTCACGGCGGCCTGGTAGCCCGTGGGCAGAATGTCCGAGAGGAAGAGCACCTGCTCGTCGCTTAAAACATTCGGGATCTTGAGCGGCCCAACATTTGCGCGTGGCACGCGCACATACTCGGCTTGTCCGCCCGAATAGCCGCCATAAAGGTGGCTATAGCCGAACATGCCTGCGCCCGACGTGGCATTTTTCTTATTCAGGATAGCGCCACGCCCGGGATTTGTGGTTTCGCAAGCAGCGAACAATGTCTTGTCGCAGTAGAAACATGAACCGCAGGCGATCACGAAGGGAACCACCACCCGGTCGCCCGGACGCAGGTCGGTCACGCTGTTGCCCACCTCCTCGACGATGCCCATGAATTCGTGACCCAGTATGTCGCCGTCCTTCATGCCCGGAATCTTGCCCCGGTAAATATGCAAATCTGAACCGCAGATCGCGGTTGCAGTCACGCGCAGTAGAAGATCGTCACTGGCGGTCATGACTGGATCAGGGACGCTCTCGACGCGCACGTCCTTGGCGCCTTGGTAGGTGAGGGCTCGCATGGGACTCCTTAGTGGGTTAGCGATGTTCCATGGCCAGCCATGGAGCAAAAACCACTCTGCACCCAAGCGTTAACGTCGTACGTAGGACTTTGCACCATCCGCATTGGGCTTATAGCTGACGGGAAGGTGCAGAACCGAGATTCAACAATATCGCTTTCAGGAGATGTCTATGTCTACTCGCCCTCTTGCAGTGATCACTGGTGCCTCGTCCGGCATTGGCTATCACTTGGCGCGCCAATGCGCTGAAAATGGCTTTGATTTAGTGATTGCAGCCGACCAACCGCTCGACAAAGCAGCCAGCGACCTGCGTATGCTGGGCGCTCAGGTAGCTGTGGTGCAGGCAGAGCTTGCCAGCCGACAGGGGGTTGACGCGCTGGTGGAGGCTATCGCCGGCCGCAACGTCGATGCACTGCTGGCCAATGCCGGACATGGACTGGGCAAGGGGTTCTTGGAACAAGATTTCGCCGATGTGCAGCATGTGATCGATACAAACATCACCGGCACCCTCTATCTACTTCACAGGATCGTGCCCCCCATGCGGCAACGGGGTAGAGGACGCATCCTCATCACCGGATCCATTGCAGGCTTCATGCCAGGCAGCTTCCAGGCCGTTTACAACGCTACCAAAGCTTTCATCGACTCATTTGCCGCGGCACTGCGCAACGAGCTCAAGGACTCGGGCGTCAGTGTGACGTGCCTGATGCCCGGTGCGACAGACACAGAGTTTTTCGCACGTGCCGGCATGCTGGACACCCAGGTAGGCGCCGACGATGGTAAAGCCGACCCGGCGGACGTAGCTAAAGTTGGCTTTACGGCCATGATGGACGGTGAAGCAGATGTCGTGCACGGCTTCAAAAACAAGCTGCAGTCCATTATGGCCAAGGTCACGCCCTCTCAAGTGCTGGCCGAGCAACACCGCAAGATGGCCGAGCCGGGTTCAGCACTAAAGAACTGAGGGGCAGACACTTATGAAGGCGCAAGTTCGGGTCGATGGAGATGGCACCGACGCACTAGGATCAATGCCATCGACCAGCAGCCCCTCATATGCTGATCGGTCGGCACTGCAAACAGCGTTCGACCACTTCGCTTCGCGCGTCACACGCTGGGCTGGGTCGCCAGGGATCTTCTGCGTAGCGCTTATCACCGTGGTGCTGTGGGCAGCTGCCGGTCCCATCTTCCACTTCTCGGAGAATTGGCAGCTCGTGATCAACACCGGGACAACCATCGTCACGTTCTTGATGGTGTTCCTGATCCAGCAGAGCCAGAACAAGGATAGCGTGGCCATCCACTTGAAACTCAACGAGCTCCTGGCCGCCAACCGCGAGGCGAGCAACCGCATGATTGGGATCGAAGAGTTGGATGAGCAGGATCTCCGCGACGTGGCCAGCTTTTATGTGCGCCTGGCTGAGCGGGCCAAGGTCGCAGGCTCCAACAAGGAGGTGCACTCCATCGACGAAGAGGGCATGCCTGCCTCGCAGTCCGACAGGGCGCAGGGAGGATCTCACAAGCTGCTAAAGCACTGACTAGGACATGGCGCGCCATGGCAGAGTCGCGTAGATGCACGTGGCGGTGCGTGCGCTTCGACTATGTTCATCATTCAATAGTAACTGCCAGGCGATGCCTTTTCAGCAAATCAAATCTGCCGGGGCGCTAGCAATTCTTCAATCGCTGCCAGCACCTTTAGCGGCTCAAGTGGCTTCGACAGGTGGCAATGGAAACCTGAAGACAGCGAACGCTCTCGGTCTTCCGCGCGCGCGAATGCCGTCATCGCTATGGCGGGAACCAGTCCGCTGCGCTCTGGTGGCTGATTTCGCAACCAGCGCAAAAGCTCGTACCCGTTCATGCCTGGCATGCCGATGTCTGAGCACACGACGTCTGGGTGGTGCGCTTCGATTAAATCCATCGCTTCGTAGGCGTCATGCGCGGTGTAGACCTGCGCGCCGCATTCTTCGATCACGCGCCTGAGCAGATCTCGGGTGTCAGGATCGTCATCTACCACCAGCACAGATCGCCCGGCCAACCGAGGCGCGGCGTGCTCCGCAGGGCCCCCGCCGGCGGATAGCGAGGGATCCTCGGATGTGCTGGCATACAGGGGTAAGCTTACTCGGAACGAGGCGCCAGTCCCCGCTCCCAGGCTTTGCGCTGCTACGGTGCCTCCATGAAGTTCGACGATGTGCTGCACGATGGACAAACCTAAGCCGAGCCCGCTGTGCGTGCGGGTGATCGATCCATCGGCTTGGCGAAACCGCTTGAAGACATGCGGAAGAAACTCCGCGTTGATACCGATGCCGTTGTCCGACACGGCGATGACCGCTTCGTTGCCTTCGTGGGACAGCCGCAAATGGATTGAACCGCCACGGGGCGTAAATTTGATGGCATTGGACAAAAGGTTCGTGACGACTTGCTGGAGCCGATCAACGTCGCCGAGTACCGTGCCCACCGGGGCCACATCGGCACCAACCGCTAGCCCGGCGGTGTGCGCATTGGGAAGTATCAGCTCGTATGCCGTCCGAACACAAGTTGCCAAGTCCATGGGTTTCATGTCCATGTGAAGCTTTCCAGAACTGATCCGGCTCATGTCCAGCAGGTCTCCGATCAGGCGCGCTTGCGAGCGTGTGCTGCGCTCGATAACATCGATACCTTTTGCGAGGTCAGAATGGGTTGATCCGTACTTGCGACGCAGAATGTGGACCCAGCCGGTGATGGCTGTTAGAGGTGTTCGCAGCTCATGCGAAAGCGTAGCCAGGAAGTTGTCTTTGAACGAATTGGCACGCTCTGCGTCCTGGCGAGCTGCGCGCTCGCTGTCCAGCAGCAGGGCCTTGTCCCGTTCAGCCCGAATGCGCTCAAGTGATTCCCAGCACCGATCCACCACCGTGCGCACCAGCGAAATTTCGTCCGCATTCCAGTTTCTTGGGGTTGTCTGGTGGACCGCCATGGCGGCAACGAATCTGCCGCTTTTGTGTAGCGGCACGCAGATGACGGCACGAATCTGCGTTAAGCGGTAGGCGACGAGGTCAAGATCTCTTGTGATCGAATGGGTCTCCACATCCTCGTTGACGTACGGCTCGTTCGCGATCATCAAGTCGCCGACCTGCTGGCCGAAGTCCGTGAACTTGTAGCGCCCAACAATGCTAGCCACGCCTTCGTTGTAGTCGCCGATGAGATCGAAGGTGTTTTGATCTTCCAGCACGTGGGCGTATGCACATCGGTTCACTCCAAGGTACTTGCCCAGCATGGACGCGGTGACCTGCATTACCTCCGCAGGGTCACTGAGAACTCGCGTGAGCTGAGCGAGCTCGTCTAGGAAGCGAAACCGCCGCTCGCTCAGCACCTTGGCCGTTGTTTCCGCGAAGGTGACGAGCACGCCTCTGGGAATACCGTCGTCGTCCCGCACGGGGCTGTACGAAAAATTGAAATAGCAGTCTTCAGGAAAGCCATACCGCTCGATCGTGAGCTTGTAATCGTCGAATCCAATGGCTTTACCCTGCAGCACAGCATCCCACATCGGACCGATGGTCGGCCAGATTTCACACCAAGTATCGCGCGCCGAGCCTCCCAGGGCGCCCTCATGCTTGTCGCCCAGGATAGGACGATAGGCATCGTTGTAGAACTGAATAAGCCCAGGCCCCCAAGCCAAGTACATCGGGAGCTTGCACTCAAGCAGCAGTGCCACCGCGTGCCGGAGGCTCTGCGGCCACTGGTCTGGCGGACCAAGAGCATGAGCCTGCCACGCATGGTCTGCTATGCGGCGTGCCATGTCACCCTCGAGCCGGGCTGGTAGAAATGGAGAAGAGGTCGGCATGACGACGGATTTGGCGGATGCTACAAGCATAGAGCGGCCCTATGGGCACGGTGGAGCGCGGACAGGCATTTAGCTCTGCATTCACGCCTTATAAGGCGGGATGCCATTCTGATACAGCGGGATGCCCACCCGCAAGTAACGGAAATGTGATCTGGTAAGTCGCGCCAGTGGCGTCCATCTATGCAGCAGCAGCTATTCGATCCGGCTGGCCTGATGCGTCGGCAACTAGATGTTCTTCAACTAGTCAGTAGACGGCGCCGGCGCGACAGCCTGAGCCTCTGTCCCAAGGAACTGCTCACTGTGTTAGAAGGCGAACACATCCTTAGCGGCATCTCTGGCTACGACGCGGCGGAGATGACCGACGAAAACCCGGCGCGCGTGGAAGCAGTGACCAGGCTGACGTTGACTTAGTTACGCCCCCGCTCAATCTGGCAGGCCCGGCGTGGACGGCTGCGAGCGAGGCGCTGCGCGTTGCGCCGAGCCCGCTCGCATTCTCGCTCGCTCGCGTCGAAGTAAAGAGATGCGCGCCTGAATCCGCAAGGCCGATAAGGCGAAGTCTGCGGCGTTGGGAGCGGTACCTGTGGAAAGTGGCAAACAGCAACGCCGCCAAGGTGGGCCACGAAGGTGTCCAGGGTCGGGGCCGAGACCAAGCCACGCCGTGTCCACCGCGAGACCCAATTCAATAGCCATCAGATACGGCCGAACCTTTTAACGCTCCAGCGCAAATCGGCTCACGAGCAGCACCCCGAGGAATCGGTCGCTGCAGGCACGCTGTGCCGAAGGTCGGTGAGGATGTTGCAGCTTGGCGCAGGTCCACCGGCACAGCCCTCGCTGCAAGCCCGCACATAACTCGACAGGCTTCGGTCCAAACGACGCAACTCCGCCATCTTGGCCCGCAGCAGCCAGGTGCGTCTGGGCAATGGCGCGAGCCTCAACACAGTCTCGCTCGCCGTTGGTGGAGAGTGCGACCAACTCACGGGTCTCATCAATTGAAAAGCCTAGGTCACGGCAGTGCCGGATGAGGATCAGCACGCCCAGCGCCGATTCCAGATAGATACGGTGCCCGCTCTCCCGGCGCATGGGCGGGGGGGTATCAAGCCACCTTCCACATAGTACCGAAGGGCAGATGAGGCAAACCCGATGCGCTTGGCCAATGCACCTATGGTGAGCAGCTCGGCCGATGGCCCTGTTGTGGTTGAGAATTTCTTCATGTGATCCGTTGCATCTTAAGAAACTTGAGATCGTACAGTGGGTTCGCGGGAATAGGCCCGCATTATTTCTGAGCTGTTATGGTTCGCCATGGCCGAAGCCAATAAGCAGTTTTTAGTTATCCGGGGTTTTGCCCAAAGCAGGTGGGCATCATGGAGCTCCGCGTGTCGGAATGGCACGATGGGCACCGCAGGGCTTGCAGGCCCGTCTAAAGGCTTGGGCAAATGAAGGCTTGAAGCGCGCATCACCCATCCCTCACCGAGATTTTATTGCCAGTTCTCCTACACCATCGAATAGCGCCAATGACTAACATGGTTTTTTTGTAGGAGCTATCATGTCCGACGACAAAAACGAAACTGCCAATGATCGCAAGTTGATCAGCCTCTCTGAAGAGTATGAAGTTCGAGATTGGTGCAAGTCTTTGAATTGCACTGAAAATGAGTTGCGCAATGCAGTAAAAGCCGTAGGCAACTCCGCTGAGGCCGTTCGTGCCCACTTAACCGGCAAGTAGGGCGAACGGTCATGGCAACACGCGAGGCACAGTCAAAGCCGGTACGCAAAGCCGCCGCAAAACATTTGCCTTCGCAAGCCGGCGACGCGCTTGACGCATACAAGAAAAAACGCGACTTCACCGTGACACCAGAGCCTGCAGAGGGTGGCGTGCCCGGTGTAGAAGCGCTTCAATTCGTCATTCAAAAACATTGGGCCAGCAGGTTGCACTATGACCTTCGGCTCGAGATCGATGGGACGATGAAAAGTTGGGCTGTACCTAAAGGCCCCAGCTACGACCCTTCCGAAAAACGCATGGCAGTTCAGGTCGAAGACCATCCCATTTCGTACAACACGTTCGAAGGGAAAATTCCCGCGAACCAATATGGAGCTGGCCGCGTGATCATCTGGGACCGTGGATTCTGGATTCCGGTTGGTGACCCTGCGGAAGGTCATCGCAAGGGCAAGCTTAAATTCGAAATTCATGGGCACAAAATGCGAGGTCATTGGACTCTCGTTCGCATACATGGGCGAGGGAGTGACAAGCAGCCGCCTTGGCTACTTATCAAAGAGCACGACGGGAACGAGCGCTCAGCGTCTGATTTCAACTTGGTCGAAGAGATGCCTGATAGCGTTGTAGGGCTCGATCCTGTGCAAGTTCCTCGCCCTCCGGCCGTCGCACTGGCAAGTGCTGAGGTTGTGGCCAAGAGCTTAGACGCAGCGCCCAAAAGCACTTCGCCCTCAATATTGCCGCCGCAGCTGGCAACTTTGGTAGACGGCCCTCCAGCGGACACCAGTGACTGGCTCTGGGAGCTGAAATTTGATGGATACCGCATTCTTGCCAGAATTGAAAAAGGCAAAGCACAACTTTTCACACGCAATGGACATAACTGGACCTTGAAAATGCCCGATCTGGCTAAGGCAATTGGTCAGTTGCCTGTGAAGTCTGCTTGGATCGATGGCGAAGTCATCATCACTGATGCCAACGGAATTCCCGACTTTCAAGCCCTGCAAAACGCTTTCGATGGCAAAGCCACCAAAGACCTGGTTTTTTGGGCATTTGACTTACCATTCTGCAATGGGCGCGACCTCCGCGGTCTTCCGAACATTGAGCGGCGCGAAGTTCTTGAAAGCGTGATCGGCAATGCTGGAAACGATCGTGTACGGTATAGCGAAGCATTTGAAGCTTGTCCTTCCGAGCTAGTTTCCTCAGCGTGCAAACTGGGCTTCGAAGGCGTTATAGGTAAGCGCAAAAGTGGGGTCTACGTTTCCCGGCGAAGCGCAGACTGGATAAAGCTGAAGTGCACTCACCGTCAAGAGTTTGTCATAGGCGGGTTCTCTGATCCGCGAGGCTCCCGCAAAGGCATTGGATCCCTCCTACTAGGGGTGCACACAGGCGATGGTGCCCTTCAGTATGCCGGAAGTGTAGGAACGGGTTTCAGCGAGCGTGTCCTCGCTGATCTGTTTGAGAAACTGAGCGCACTGCAGATCACCAAGTGCCCTTTCGCAAATCCAAAGGCTATCGAAAAGAAGGCCCACTGGGTCGAACCGACATTGCTAGCAGAGGTGGTTTTTGCTGAATGGACGAAGGAGGGCAAAATCCGCCACTCAGTCTTCCACGGCTTGCGCGCCGACAAGCCAGCGAGCAAGATCATTCGGGAAGAGCCTGCGCACTTATCGGGGTCCACACCGATTACGAGTAAAAACAAACTGGCTGCCAATCTGCGTGTCTCAAATCCAGAGCGCGTCATAGATCCAGCTACCGGTACCACGAAAATCGATTTGGTGCGGTATTACGCGACCGTGGCTCCGCTCATTGTTCCCCACCTGCAGGGCCGGCCCGTTTCACTGGTTCGTGCCCCCCAGGGTATCGACGGACAACAATTTTTTCAGAAACACTTGGACAAGGGCGAAATGAAAGGCATCGGTCAGTTGCCATCACGACTGCACGATGGACACCCTCCTCTGCTGGAAGTACAAAAGCCTGAGGGACTACTCACTGCTTCGCAAATGAACGTAATTGAGTTCCATACTTGGAACGCTCGCAAGGATCTCATCCTGAAGCCCGATCGAATGACTTTTGATCTTGATCCAGGAGATGGCGTGACGTGGCCTGAAATGCAAGAGGCTGCGAGTTTGGTACAGGTAATTATCAAGGAATTGGGGTTACACCCATTCCTTAAAACCAGTGGTGGCAAGGGCCTTCATGTCGTTGTACCGATCAAACGTATGCATGACTGGGACACTGTGAAAGGCTTCTCGGAAGCTGTCGTTGCGCATCTTGCCAAGACCATACCGCAGCGCTTTGTGGCAAAGATGGGGCCTCGCAATCGTGTTGGGAGAATCTTTGTCGACTATCTGCGAAATGGCTTTGGTGCGACCACCGCCAGTGCGTGGACTGCAAGAGCAAGGCCAGGCATGGGAATATCAGTACCAATCAAGTGGGATGAGCTCGAAAAGATCACTAGCGGATCTCACTGGAGCGTTAAAACTGTTGGCCAACGGTTGAGGCAAGGGAACGCGCCTTGGAGCGGCTATGACAAGTCATCGGTAACTCTCAACCGGGCAATGAAAGCCCTAGGCTACGAACGGTCAGACCGCTGAGTTTCGCAGGCGCTGAAGAACTTGCATACCTTCCCAATCGCTCAATGTCGGCCCATTGAAAACTCACACGATATCCAGTTTGCTTGTTTCTGCGAATGCCAGTTTGATCAAGATGCGCCGGAAATCAGTGAGCAAGTCACGCCACAAGATTGTGAAGTGTTGAGTTCCATCCAGAAGCACCCCCACGGTGGGTCAGGTTTGCTTGGAAATCGACACACTCAGCTTTGGCGCCTTTGAATCCCCGCATAAGTGCTTGCTTTGGAACGTATTGGCTGCACCAGCCCTCAGGGGCTGAAAAGCAGCGTTTGCTGTCCTCCGAACTTCCTGTCGAATGAGTAATATCAGCCATAAGCAGCCGTTGACGCTTGGGCGCGCGCTTCCGATATTTCGATCCTTGCGATCAAAGTTCACTACGTGTTTCTAAATGGACCTAGTCACCGAAGTACGGTAGAAACTGTCAGAGAGGTTATTGAAGCCAGTCGAGAATTTGACACAAGGCAGCATACAAGACCACAGGCAGAGTTACAGTAGGTGATACTGAAATGTGAAAAGCCCAACTGCCGGTTATCGGGCAACGGATTTGCACAGAACCCCTGGGGTCTCGCGCTGAAATGGCAGGACATCAACTTCGTATTGCCACTCGCAAGTAGACTAATGGCCCTATCCGCAGCGGGTGTTAAAGAATCGAGTCGGCAAGATCGCGTCCCCAAGGAGCTTTGACATAGATGTACACCGCAGGAGTCCTGAGAATCCCATCGTGTAGGTGTGACGTGCCTCACGAAGGCTGACGATTGAACTGCGGCTACTGGCCGATAGTACGCATTCGTAAAGACTGAGCGAGAGCCCGTAACCAGCCTTTCGCTGTCGTTCAACTGCCACCGTGAATCGCGCCACTGACCGGCAGGATTCATTGCAGCAATCATTTCTGGTCGTCAAGTTGGCCTATCGATGTGTGTCAGATAACCCAAATTTTGGAGAATTCTCCTATTCTTACCCCGTGGCTAACAACCTGAGAAAATCTAACAAACTCACTGCAATAGTGAGGTGCTGGTGATCGCTCTCCGTTGTCTTGAGTTCGCAACTTCCGACTTTTTCGCCAAACCTCAGGGTTGTGCAAGCCATCCGCCCAGCATCCAAACAGTCGAGGAATTTTTTCTCGAATATCAGGTAGTGAGAAGACACAGTTATCGACTGCCAGATGACCACCAAAACGGCCCCATTCGCGGGCCGTTTTTTATTGTTTTTCCAACCCGTCCATAGGACTCACCATGAAGAAAATTCGCACTCCGCAGGAGGGCGCTGGCGCAGCTTTGTCTGCTCGCAGCACCAACACATCCAACCGCAAGCAGCCAACGCCGTTAGAGGGCGTTTTGAGCGGTTTTTCGGCCGCGACCGAGCAGTTCATAGCGGCAAGCCAGTCGGCGGCTACCAAGCGCGCGTATGGCTCTGATCTGAAGCATTTTTTCGCCAACGGCGGGAGTGTTCCAGCCAGCCCAGCCGTTCTGGCCGAATACCTGGCCCGGTGCGCAGAAAAATTGTCGGTGGCGACCTTGGAGCGACGGGTGACCGCCATCCATAAGGCTCACCTCGAAAAAAATCTGGAATCCCCGGCCCGAAGCGAGACGGTGAAGCGCGTGATGCAAGGCATCCGCCGGACACTGGGCACCAAGCAGCGGCAAGTGCAGCCCATGGTCAAAGATGATCTGCTTGCGGCATTGGTGATGATTGACCGGCAGAAAATGCCCATCAAGGCCGCGCGTGATCGAGCCTTGTTGTTGGTGGGCTTTGCCAGTGCCATGCGCCGTTCCGAGTTGGTAGCGGTGAGAGTTGAGCACCTGACCTACCTGGCCAATGGAGTGGAGATTTTTCTCCCCTCCAGCAAGACCGACCAAGACAAGAACGGGCGCACGGCGTTCATCCCCCATGCCAACGGCGAGCGTTGCCCGGTGCGTGCCTTGGCGCATTGGCTAGAAGTTTCGGGAATCAATGAGGGGTTTGTGTTTCGTGCCGTCAGCCGTCATGACCGCGTTGCACGGCATGGTTTGTCAGCGCAATCGGTGGCGCTGGTTGTGAAGGCTTCGGTAGAGCGCGTAGGCGGTGACTCGAAGAAAGTCAGTGGCCATAGCTTGAGAGCTGGGTACTGTACAAGCGCAGCGGAAAAGGGATTGCAGCCGTGGCAGATACGTGAGCAGACAGGACACAAGTCAGACGTGACACTCGCCAAATACATCCGTCCTGTGGCTCGCAGAAAAATTCCGAGCTTGCTATGAGAGTTGGATTCTGACGCGTGCCCCTTTGATAGTCGATAGGCAAAGCCAGCCCTGACGCTGGCCTTGCAACGATTCAGTGTTGCAGTGAGATTCTTGGCAAGAATTCGACCCCCGTGCGCTTGACCAGCTCCTGGTAGCTAATCGGCCGACCCACCGTCTCTCCCTCCCGGTTTTCTTGCCAATGCGCCCAGGCTTTCTGGGTGGTGGCGTCATAGACCAGCTTGTACAGATACGTGGGCACCTTCACTCCGTTGGTTCCGATGCGAGGCCCAGCGTCCGTGAACACCGGCCCCGTGATCACGAAAACATTTCCCTTGGCCCGCTGCACATAGTGCCGCGTGTCCTGCTCGATCTTGTTCCATGCACCCCCGTTGTGCCGCGCATTCTGCGGAACCATGTTCGCGAGGCTGAAGCTTTGGGCCATGGCTGTAGGCGTGGACATATCCCCCGCAGGCGCCATATGTCCTCGGCTGTACCCAGAGTTCTTGTAGTCCTCTAGTTCCGCACGCTCACCCCGTGGAAGTCGCGCATCCGCAAACAAGCGCTTCGCTCGCTTCTCGTTGGCATCTTTCAGTATCTGCCGATTCAGACGCTGCGCCACATAGACCGGCGTCCGGGTAGCGCCGCTGTGCAGCACCGCAAAGGCCTCGTAGCAAAGCTCCCGAAGCTGAGGGCGCGGCGTGATGGTTGGAGGTGTGCTATTGGCAAAGAACTGCGGGCACTGCGCAAAGCTCGCCGGCTCGGGCGTGAGCAGCGCTGCACTGTCGAGTTGGGGAAATCGTGCCCAGGAAGGATTTGGAAGAGCGGCACCGGCCAGAGACAAGAGCAGCGCAGCGGCTAGGCGCAAGCGGCCTGGCCCAGAAAACATGTGATTCACAGAGAGTGGCGAGAGCAAGAAACGGGTGCTGATTGGAGCACCCTTCAGCACCTGCAATTTGGGCCGAATGCGTAGAACTGGCAGAGGTTTACCGCTGCTTGCAGATGCGACTACGAAACCGAATCGGCTTCAGCCTGCTCGAAGCTACTCAATCCAGTCAAGGTCGGCTCCGCAGCGGATGCGGTCTTTCTATCCGCGCAGCTCGACGCCCGGAAGCAGTCTTTCAGATTGACCTGCCCCTAGAACCCGTTCCAGCCGTTGTGACGAATCGGCGTGGCCGCTATGCCGGCCTACCCGCGCTTCAAACCATGTACCCTCCAGCAAAGACCTAGGGAGGGTAAGAAAGATGGAGCTGATCAAGGGGCCGCTAATTGGAATGGTTCCACCACCGCTTGATGACGACTTGCTTTTCAAGTTGTTGTTCTCAGCCGAAGCGCTTGAAGCAGTCTTCCGTGAGAGGTTTGCTACGACGACCGGCAAGGGGATAGACCGCTTAAATGGGTTCCAGTTTTCTGCGCGCTCAAAGGCGGAGTTCGCCGTGGTCTCGGAGAAGATTATTTCCGGGCGCTTTCGATTCAGCCCATACCTTGAGGTACTTCGGCCGAAGTCCCGAGACAAAAAGCCGCGCTTGATCGGCATCCCGACGGTCCGTGATCGTGTGGTACTGCATCAACTCAACAAGTTTTTGGCGGCCAAGTTCCCGGAGCGGGTTCCGAAGAACGTAGCGAGTACCTACGTGCGGGAACTCTCGCAAGGGCTTCAGTCGCTACCCAAGGACACGACATGGATCTGTAGCACCGACATTCAGACCTTTTACGACGACATCCGACAGCCCCGACTGTTATGGCTGCTTAGAAAGCGCGTCTCATGTGAGGCAGTGAACAAGTTGGTGGGCCACGCAATTGCCACACCTACGGTCCCGAAAAACACCGGCCGAGCACGTCACAAGGACTATGTATCGAAGGGCGTGCCCCAAGGCTTGGCAATATCGAACATCTTGGCGTCGATCTTCATGCAGGACGTGGATGACGCCATGAAGAATGCCGGCGTGACTTACTACCGCTACGTTGATGACGTGCTCATGTACGGAAGTGAGGAACCTGTCCGAAAGGCCTTCGCGTCGCTCAAGAAGCGCTTGGCGCATCGAGGATTGAAGCTTCATTCGGTAGCCTCTGGAAAGACGCACATCGAACCGCTGGCCAAGCCTTTTGGGTACCTCGGCTACACGTTCTGTATACCGACCATCTCCGTTCGATCTTCGACTGTCGAGAAGTTCCTCCAGACCATCGCTGCGAAGTTCAGCGACTACGCCCACAACAAGGCGAAGCGGCTTGAGAAGTTCAAGTACTTGAACGAGGAACGGTTGAACTCGATCTTCTTGCTGGAGTTGAATGAGCGCATTTCCGGCGCGATTTCCGAGAAGCGGCGATATGGCTGGATTGCGTACTTCAGCCAGATCAACGATCTCACCTTGCTTCACAAGCTCGATGGCGCGATCGCAGGCATGTTCTCCCGGCTGCCGGAATTTGGTGGAAAGCCGCCTGCAGATCTCAAGCAACTCAAGCGGGCCTTCCACGAGATCAAGTACAAGCCGTTAGGCGGGTACATCAACAACTACGACCTTATCGAGTCGCCAGCGGAAATGCTGACGTTCCTGGTTGCACGTGGGCGCGTTTCGGACGACGAGCTGTTGACGGACGCGCAGATCGTTGAGCGCTTCGAGAAATACCGGAAGAAAGCGCTGGCAACGATGCACGCGGACGAAGGTGTGCTGTATGGCTAGGTGCGCTAGTATTCGATCGGGCGGAAGACGTCTATCGCGGAAGCGATACCCCGTGGAGGAAATCTCCGCGGGCGGCCGTGCTCTCATCGGCGCAAGCAGGACGCAATCTTCAGGGGTTGTGGAACCTTCTCGAGAACGACGCAACACGCCGTTGCCCGGGAAGTGGATCTGACTGATTTCCCAGCGCCTTCCGCCCACCCAATCTCATTGATTCATCCCTATGAAGAGTTTCTTGTATGACCTTCGCACCAAGGCCTGGCGAACCGCGGGCGCGCGCTACAACGCTTCGCGACGCCTGAAGCGCAGAGAGTGGGTTTCTACGAGCAGCCTTGCATTGCTCTCAGCGCTCAGTATTGCCGTTGCCTTTAGCCAGAAGGTCTACGCGAAGGGGGGCACGTCCTTGGACGACTACTTGTCCGTGGTCGCAATGGGTATCGGGGTGCTACTCCTTGTGATTAGCCTGCTTGAGTGGGGGGCAGGGTACGGAGTCCGAGCTGCGGAACTATTCAAGAATGCAGAGTTGCTCACTAACTACCAGCTTAAGGTCGCACAGACGTTGAAGGTGATGGAGTCGGGTGGCGCGGTGACTTTGCAGGAGGTGGACTCCCTGCGGCTGGAATACGAGGCTGTGAAGGACCGGTGCACTACGAATCATCAACCCATCGACGACGCACTCTTTCGAGCACAGAAGAGAGCGGACCCAGCGTTCAGGGTAGGACAGAAGACCGACGGCGCGCTCCAGATGAACTGGCTCGTCGCGCAGGCTGTCAAAGTCGCTTGGCTCGTTTCCGAGCTCTGGTTCTTTGGATTTATCTGGGCACTAGTGCTCTGCTCTATCGCATATGCGTTTTGCTTGGCGAGTGCGTGTGGAGGCACGCCACCGGCTGCTTGTTAGCCTTGCGCCTCATGTGGCAGCAGCAACTTGGGTCAGGCGGGCGCCTACAGCGCTTCGACGGTAGCCCAATTCGGGGTGCACTCCTTGTACGCCTTGACCAGCGCTGGAGCACCGCATAGCTGTCATTGGTGAATTTCCACCTTCAGCCTGTACCTGTCGGCAAATCCGCCCCTCCCGTTGCGCGATCTCAGGCAAGCGAGGCGCTCACTTTGCCGCCGCGACTACGTCTCCGCTGGCTGGGGCAGGCTCGGGATCAAAGACGCCTTCCAAGTATTTGGCGTAGTGCTCCTGCAAGTGCTTGAGGGAGGCGCCTTTGTCAGCTTGGTATTCAAGCCGCTCTTGGAAGAACTTCATGCGGCTTCTGTTCTCCGCCAACACCTGGCCCCAGGTCTTCACGAAGATGCAGACGTTGTCCTTCTTGTGGATCAAGCCCGACTCGTCGGTCATGCGGAACCTCGCGTGCGGGCCGACATCGTCGCTGATTACCCAAAACACCCACGACACATTGACGTTGCGAAACCTCTGGTCATCCATGACCGAGGCGGCATAGCCCTCGATCTGCGAAATCTCTTCGGTGTTAACTTTGACCTTCGGAGCCTTCAACTCGACCACCAAGTGGGTGATCGAATCGGAGTTGTGCCGCCTGGTGGAGCGGGACAGCATCAAGTCCACGATTCCGCGCTCCTGCGAGACATGCTTGACCGGGGCGTCGATGACGATGTCCTCCCCGAGAATTTTCTTGTGCGAGCGCAGAACCTCGGTCAGCGATTGATCATCGACCGACAGCATGAAGTCCTCGCCGAACATCCAGCAGTTCTGGGCGACGATGCGATGCAACTGGCTGCGCTCTTTGAGCCGCTTCTTGGGCTCGGGATCGAACAGCACCGCCTCAATGCCGGTCAGGAACTTCAAGCGATCCGCCACGATCTTGGCGGAGCTGATGATCGACGACAGCGACACGTCGCGCAGTAGCCCTGCGAGCTCCTCTTGCTGGCGCTTAGGCAGCCGCAGCACCTCGTTCAAGATGACCTGCAGCTCCTCGGGGCTCTTCTCAATCGCCTGCCGCAGCATCCGAAGCTGGAAGGACTTGTTCTGCGGGGCGGAGCTGCCGAACTCGGGCAGATTCTTGGCGACACTGACCGCGACGATCTCGAACACTTGCCGCTCGACTTCTTCGACGCGCGTGGCCGGATCGCCGTCGAAGGGATACACCTTCTCCGTCTTCCACTCCTCGACGTAGCTGCGCGCCTCCATGGCTGAGCGCTGCCGGAAGTAGTCCTTGATCGTCTTCTGGGCCTCGTCGATGGCCGCCACGACGGGCGTCTGCATCTCCGCCAGGTCAACCGTCCCCTCCTTCTGCGCGACCGTCAGATAGGAGGATTCGAGATAGGCCGTGAACTGGAAGTCGCCGATGTGAAATCGACGATCAACCTGCACCAGCGGGAAGCGCTTCTCGTTGCAGAGAAACAGAGCTCGGTTGGACAGCCCTTTCCACTCAACGATCTCGAGCCGGACGGGATGTGTCTTTCCACCGGCTTCGATGTCGGCCAAGTTGATGGCCTTCCGGCTGGCGATCATTTGGGCCGGATCAATGCGCTTGCCACCAATGGTCACATTGACATCGGGATAGTCGGCCAAATAAAGGGCGAAGACTTCGGCCAATACGTGAATGCCGGCGTCGCTCACAAACGAGCGAAAATCTTTGTGGGGATCGGAAATCGTCAGGGTGACACCAGTATCAGTAGGCTTTGAGACTTCAACCTCATCGGAGATATTCACATGGCGAATGTCGTTGGCTGACATCGTGATCGAATACTTCCAAAGCTTCTCGTCACGCTTGTATGTGACAGCCCATTCAGCGCGGGTTCCAATGGCGAACGCCTTGAACCGCCCGCGCCCCTCTTGGCCGTGTAAGAACCTTCCGGTTTCGGTGGAGCCTCCCGGCTTCTTCCATGACCCGCCGAGGCGCCGAAAAAACTCTGGCGCCCTTGCCCTGGGAATTCCGTTGCCATCGTCTCGAATGATGACTTCCGAGAGGGTTTCCATCTCGTTGTGCCCAAACGAGATAGAAACTCGGGCGGCATCCGCGTCCAGGCCATTCCAAATAAGTTCAGCCAAGGCCTGCACTGGCTTCGCGCGAGTGATCTTTTCCAAGAAGTCCGATTGGACCTCGACCGGATACTGTTGCTGGGCCATGGCGAATCTCCCTTTTTGCGCATATTCTCGCACTCGGATACGGTCTGCCAGGGGGCTGGCGATAGCTGAGAGGCTGCTTGCAGGCAACCTCAGTCGACCCTGCGAAAGACGATTCAGGGGCGGAAGTTCAAATTCACCCGGGCCGCGACCGGTCATTCTCAGCCCGGCGGCACGCGCCGGCCGGCGAGTCCCCGGTCTCGGGTCTCGGGTCTCGGGTCTCGAGGCTCAAGCGGTCGCAGCCGGCCTGCATCGAATGACAGGTGACCGCTGCAGCTAACGTTCAGGTGGCCATGGGCGAATGACTCTGACCAGCCTGTTGGCGGCATACGATTACCCCTTCGATTGCTGCACAAGGTTGCGAGCCAGCTCGAATTCATTAATCAGGCCATCTACATCCACCGCATGCGTAACAAGCAGCCGGTCTAGGTTGTTTGCGACGCGCCGAAGTTCGACCACATCGGCCTGAGATGGAGGCTGCACGGCGGCAAGCACTCCGTTCACTCGGACGCGAGCGCCCATTTTTACTGGATCGGCCATAACTGAGACAGGTTTGGACACATCAGCCCTCAAGCATGAGCAAGCATCAGATGCCCGACTTCCGACTTGGCAGGCCGAACCTTGATCTCAATGTCATAGCCAAGCCGGGTGAGGCAGTCCATCAACTTCCGCTCGGACAGATTATTGAAGTCGCCGCGCATCATGTTGGAGACCTTGGGCTGCGTGATGCCCATCAGCTTCGCTGCCTCTTGCTGTGTCAGACCCCGGCTGCGCATGGCCTTTCTGATCTCGATGATAAGCCCAGTTTTGATCTTCAGCTTTTCGGCGTCAGCCAGGCCGAGGTCGGCAAACACATTGCCAGAACCACGATGCACTTCAACGCCATCAACAAGTCGAGTTTTCATTTGCGCAACTCCTTTGGGCGCGATTCAAGGTGTCCGTCTTGCGCTCGGTTAACGTAGCAGCCCATCCATCACCTCCCCAGGAAAAGCGCGATCCGGTCTGTAGTCCAGGTTGCTACGCCAGTGCCGAAGAAATCTGCATCTTCAGTCCAAACAGGGCAGTCAAGCACCATCGCGCACGCAAGCACCGGCCAGTCGTCAGCATCCCGCATCTCAATCCTGCGCAGTGCTTGCTGTTGGAGCCCACCGTAAACTTCCATGTCCATGGGGTGGACGATGCGCTCAAGTGCATCGAGCACCAGCATGGCGGGGATGGGATCAACCCCTCGTTTTGTGAGCAGCGCAGGCAAGTATTTCCGTGCATCTGCATACGCCACATCGGGGGCGAAGAACTTAACGGTGGCAGCGTGCGCCTGAATCAGTTCTCGGACTCGTTTGCCCAGCACCGCGCGAATCAGGATGTTGGCATCCAGAACGATGGCCGCGCTGCTCATTTGGCCTTGGCACTGGTGGCAGGAGCGCTCTTCTTGCGGGCTTTCTTGAAGTCGGCAACTATGTCCTCTACATCCACACCCTGCGCAGACAAGAGCTTATCGAGTGACTGACTGGCTTTCTTCAGAGCCACCAAGTCCGCCTCGGCTTGACCGTGTACGGGAATGAAGTAGCCGACTGTCTGACCGTGGCGAGTCACAGCAACAGGGCTGCTGGCCGCGATGTACTCGGCTAAGTCTGCTCGGAACTCGCGGATTCCTACCTTTGTGGCTTCCATGGCCGAACTCCTTATTTGTGAATCAGTGTGTACACATTTTAAGCTATGCGATGAAGGCTGTCAAAGTGCACAGGGGTGCCGCTGCGAGATGGGCGACGCCAAAGAGGTTTTATCCACTGGTAACAGACGCCATGTAACCGAAGCATGCGTTCCGCCGCACTGGACGCTGCTGGACTTTGGCCAAAAGAACTGCTGCTGGCGAACCAAATTCTGATATTCGGCATGCCGTTTGCAACCACCAGAACGGCCAGCAAGCGCACTTTTCTGGTTGGCTGGCACTGGTGGACGGAAAGCGCTCAAAACGCGATCCAGCCGATTGGCGGCTCAACGCAAACGGCAGCGCTTTTGCTGCGGCTGCTCCGAGTGACTGTCCGGCGGCTCGAACGCTTCTGGCGGGAACATCCGGGTGTCGCGCAGCGCATCGCATGCTTGCTGCCACAGCTCTTCCGGTTTCCACCAAGCGGCCTGGTGGCTGCGCCAGAAGGCGTGGACCTTGCGCGCGTGCTCGGTGTGCTTGAATGCCTCCAACGCGGCTTTGACGCCGTCCTGGCGGGACATAGCAAGAAACGATTTCTCTGTCAGGGGATCAAGTTCGGTCCCACTGGCGGACAGATCGGCAAAGTGGAAACGGGCAAAGCGGTTGGTCTGATGCGAGAGCTTCCACAGCGGCAGGCCGCGCATCTTCTTACCGCGCACTTCAACGCGGGCGATCTCAGGACCGCCGAGAACTCGTTTTAGCTGTTTGATCTTGTTGGCTTTCAGTGGGTCATCATTGAAGCCCGACGAACCAGACTGCGCAATCGCCAAGATCGCGGCATGAACAAGCTCTTGCTGCTTGTTGTAGGCAGTTGTCTCGTAGTCACTTCTGACGCTGCCAAAGTTGTAGCCCTCAATGACGCCGCCTTTGCCAACGCGCTTTGCCATCATGCTCATGCGCTGGGCGTTGTCGTAGCGAACCAGCATGCGGGTTAGGGCAGCATGGTAAATGTCCACTGCAAAGTGAACGACGTTCAACAGCGGGCGACGCATCAACTCGTTGTACTCGTGACGACCGATCAGGCCGCGCATGACGTGATGGATTTGCCGGGCGTCACTATCGGCAAACTTGGCGGGGTTGCACTCAACGCGAATGCCGCCCTTCTGGCGCACGGAGTCAACTGCACCGATCTGAACCAGTGCTTTGCTGCCGCCGCCAAGCAGGATGTTGAAGTTCTCACGATACCGGGACTTGCCCAGGTAGGCACGCTCGCACGTCCCAGATTCGATCAGCTTGTTGATGCTGCTGCGCAGCTTTTTGAGAACGGTATCTTGATCGAGGCGATCCAAGTGCCAGGCCAGGATAAAGGCCAGACCATCGACGACGGGCGGTTGGGGAGTAGGTTGCAGAGCAACGGGACGGATTTTCATATCACTGCTTTCAACACTTGATGGATGGAGCTGATAGCTCTCGGGCATATCGACTGCATCTGCCGCATGGGGTTGGCGCTATACGAGCACGGTCATGAACTCGCCGCCGTAGGCATGCTGCTTCGTGTGAGTGCAATCAGGCGCTGTGCACCATGCGGCTGATGCACAAGTTATTTACAGTTTTGTTTTTTGGCTCTGAGTGCAGATGGCTGGTGAAGCCAGTGGTTGCAGTCAGTGGCCGGTGCAGCAAGAAGCCGTCTGCTGATGCGCGAAACCGGGCTGCGCGCTCCGCGTGTTGTGGTGGCGCTGATGTGGAGTGGCTAGCTGCTGGTGGCGAGTGGTGCTGGTACTGCTATTCGTCGGTATAGCTGGTACTGGTCACATTCATCACACACATCACATAGCTCAATCACACTCTTGTTAGAGTCACCGGAACCAACACCAATACAGCATCTGCACGGGAGCTCATTTGCACTCAGAGACCCCGTGCGTGGTCATCACGGCTACCGCTGTTTGCGCGGAATCACAATGTCGTTGTTGCGCGTGTTGCGCTCGTTGCGGCTGGCTGGCGCAACGGGTTTTGCGTGGTCAAGATCATCCAGATCATCGCCCGCGTCGTCGTCCGCCTCCCAGTCGTCCGGTTGATGCTCATCGTCGTCGCCATCCTCGTCATCTGAATCGCCCGCGCTAGAGTCTTCTTCGTCGATGGGATCGAGATCACAGGCCTCCAGCCATTCGGCCAGCATCGCACCATCCCATCCGTCCGGCACAGCCCCAAACACCATGCGGAGCTTGCGACTCACATTGGACTTATTGAGCCCAACAAGCTTGCCGATCTCTTCCAAGCTCCATTCGTCAGCCTTGAGGATCGCCATCAAGCGCGTCTTCAGGTCATCAGCGACGTAGGGGGTGATCTCGGTTTCGAGACCGTCATCAGTCAGCCGCACACAGCAGAGCACCTTGCCGCTCGCCTGATTTAAAGGGCTTGCCAGCTCAGGGCAAGAGAAAACAAAAGCTTCATCGAAACCTGGATTGGGTGGGCACGGTGCGACCACGAAAAGCTCATTTGGAATACTTGAGCTATTGGCGTCATAGATCAGATCAGGGCACAACAGAATTAGGTATGCGCCAATAGCTTCTGCTGCCCGCCGCAAGTGAAGCAGACCCTCAATGTCAGGGGCTGCGCCTGCGGGTTGCTGCAGCACGATGCAGCTAGCCTCGCGCTCCTCACGCCCCAGAGAAAGTGTTGCGATGGCGGCAGGACTTGTCCAGTCCAACTCCCTCGATGCCTCACGGTACGCAAGCTTGAAGTTGTCGGTGGCCAGTGCTGAAATACCCAGCATATTGTGGATGCCACGTAGTTGTTCCAGCTTGCGCGGAGTGTTCCTAAAGAAGCAGATCACTGACTCGCAATCCGGCATGGGAATTGGAAGGTCGGCGGATTGTTTTGCAAGGGCCTGGACCATGACGGCGTGAACGTAGAGCGTCACAGCACTGTACTGCCCGACAACCATCGTGAGACCAGGACTGAGTGCTGAGATCGCAATCAGGGATTGCGCAAGCTTGCTCAGCTCTTTTTTCTTGTTTGGACGGTGAGAATCGCGGCTCATGCTACATCCCCTACCAATGCCCCTGCAGCATATGCTTTCACAACGGAAAAAGGCAACATGCTGCTACGCCCAACTTTCATCGGAGCCGGCAAGACACGCTTTTGAATATCGCGGTAAACAGTCGCATGAGAGCGCTTGCTGATAAAACAAGTAGCCGCAATGCTGATCGAAGGCTCCATCCCTGCATCGCACTGCGCCTTGATGACCGCGAGCTCACGAACGAAGGCCGCCAGCTTGCGGTCTTCGCGCATTTGCTTTTTGTCTGCAGTAGCGATGACTGGTTCTTTGCCACCCAAGGGCAGCGAGGTTGCAAGCAGTTCGCTGGCACAGCGAGTTGCCTCAGCTCGCACAACTTCGTGCGGGGAGAAAAGCTGTTGCAAGTGCGTCGTTCTGATCTTCATGATTTGTCCTGAGTAGTTGCGAGATGCCAGTGGCCACCGACAGGACGAAGTTTCTTGAAAGAACGACCAGAAATAAGTGACGCGAAACGGTACCTTCGAGCGTCACATTGGGGAAGCGGGCGTTCCTCCCTGCGATGCGAGATGATGCCAAAGAGGCCGGGCGCTTCCGAACGCTCTGCCCGCAATAGCAGTTGTTGCGGTTGTGTACGCAGCTACACGTTGAATGCGAGTCCGCGATAGCCGTGGTCCCGTAGGCTGATCGCACGCTCAATTTTTTTGCGCACTGCTTGTGTCAACTCATTGATAGGCGCGGCTCGCTTCGATCGCCCCACCACCCGTTCGACTTTGACAAGTTTGTTGGCCTTGGAGTCACGGCGCCAGTCACTTACCGTAGACACCCCATCCACTTTTCTTGCAATTTCTAGATGGGTCAAGCCTGCATCCAGCAGGTCGAGAATTTCCAAGTACTCGGCGAAAGCACCAAACCTATCGACGTGCTTTGGTGGGCTTTGGACGAAGCCGCTATCCACAAGTGTTCGTTGATGGTTCTCTAGTACCGCTCTGAGACTTTCGAGCTGAAAGTCGATAGGTAATGTCAAGTCAATAACGGCGCTGACCTGGGCGGCCGTGAGAGTGTCTGGCGTAGTACGGTCACGCACAAACGACCGACTGTCCGCACCACGGAAAACTTCGGTCATTCCTACCGTCGTCTCCACAGGCGATTTCCGCAGCCGCTTGTCAATTCTCTTAAAAGAGTGGGTACGCGCGGGCAAAGGTGGATAGCCAAGCCACCCGATTTCCTCACCCAGCTCGTCAATTGACTGAAACCGATCAGTTGCAGGCACATGGAAAAGACCAAATTGCATGGGAATATCATGTTTCCACATCCCGGCCATGTCGCTACCTGCGACCTCTATGCCCGGGTCGTACCACTTGGACAGCGAGTACGTTTCCAACCTGAATTTCTTTGCAACAGTTAGCGAGAGGTCGTCTTCACCCATCTCTTCACGCAGTCTCTGCGATTGGTCCATGTAGTCACCAACCGACTGCTGCTCGGCGTGAAAGCCTAGCCTTCTCGACAGATCGAAAAATTGAACGTCAAGCTGACGGACGATGGCTTCGACTACGGGCTGCTCTTCACTGGCTCCTCCCGTGCACATCGAAATGTGTAACCTATGTTCGGGAGGAAGCGCAGACAGCTTCTGATAGGCGTCACGGTATATGGGATTGCGCCGCAAAAATTCCCACGCCCACTGCTGCGAGGTCCTCGCGTCACATCTGCCAGAAGTAGCCATCACGCGTCAAAGGTTCCAAGTCAAATTCATGATCGAATTCTGACTCACTTCGTCTCACCAAAGCGCAGCATCAATTGTGGTTAGAAACATGGCTCAGAAACAAAAAAGCCACCTTGCGGTGGCTTTTTGCTTTGCAAATCATAGACTTACAAAAAACTGCTGGCGGAAACGGAGGGATTCGAACCCTCGATGAGGCTCTACACCCCATACTCCCTTAGCAGGGGAGCACCTTCGGCCACTCGGTCACGTTTCCAATCCCACTATTATGCCTCATTTTGGAGGCGGTTCCGGCGGATCAGGCGGCGTGCTGAGGCTGCGCGAATGCCTCGTGCAGGCTGCGCACTGCCAGCTCCACGTATTTCTCGTCGATCACGACCGAGGCCTCGTGATGTTGGAGGGGGAGATCATCTGGATAATGATGCGTGCTGCCCTCAGCACGCCGAACATCTCGGCGGCAACGCCCACGTGGTTGCGCAGCAGAGCCCATCGAGGTGCGGCCGTGTGGTGAACGATCAAATGCCGTTGGTTTGGACAGATCAGCGGACCAACACCTGGGGACTGCACCAATCGAGGTGGGCACCGTTTCGCACCACGAAGCCTCGCCCTACCTTGATGTGGATGCGGTGGCCCCGTGTGGTGCAGGCCGCGACCTGGCCCAGCAGCTCGTGGAGCTGCGCCGCGGCGGGCGTGGTCTGGTGGACGGTGCGCAACCAGTGCCGCAGCACGTTGGCCTGGCGCGCCCGACCCAGGCCCTGCAACAGCTGGATCGAGGGCGGCGTGCCCACCCGTTGCGCATCTTCGAGTGCCAGCTCGTCCAGCAGCTCTGCGGCCTGCGCTGCGTTCGATGCAGACCGCGCGAAGGTGTCGCGAAACGCGGGGAAGGCGGCCTCGAGTGCGGGAAGAAGCTGGGCGCGGATGCGGTTGCGGGTAAAGCGCTCGTCGGTGTTGGTGGGGTCTTCCACCCAAGTGCGGCCCTGGGCGCGCAGCCAGCGGCGGACATCGGCCGCGGACACCTGCAGCAGCGGGCGGTGCCACTGCAGGCCCGACCGCTCCCATTGCGCAGGCATGGCCGCCAGCCCTGCCACACCGGCGCCGCGCGACAGGGCCAGCAGGACGGTCTCGACTTGGTCGTCCGCATGCTGCGCCAGTGCTATTGATTTAATAGCTGCTGGCGCTTGTGTATCCAGCGCTACCGCATCCAAAGCCTTGTACCTGGCCTGCCGGGCAGCGTCTTCGGGGCTTTGGCCGGGCGCGGGCCGCGCATCCAGGCGGCGGATGGCCAGCGGCACGTTCAGGTCCTGGCACAGGGCCACGCAGTGGTGCTCGAAACCGTCGGCCGCTGCCTGCAGCCCGTGGTGGACATGGACGGCGCGGACCTGGCCCGGCCAGCGCCGCGCGCACGCCAGCAGCAAGGCCGTGGAATCGGCACCGCCGCTCAGGCCCACGGCCACGGGGAGCGCAGGCGCGAAGGCCTGCATCGCAGCGTCGAAGGTCAAGGTCACGCCCAGCCCCTGGCCGGTGCAGCCGCCGTACACCCGCGGCGACCAGCACAGCCCACGACACCACGATTCACACGACAGCCATCCATGGTCGAATTATCACGGTGCCCAGTGCACCGCAGCACGAACGCAGCAAAACGCCGACGGCGCGGTCCGCAGCCAGCCGTGGACTGCAGCAGCCCTCAGCAGCCGTCAGCCGCCCGGAGGCGCCAGGCGCGGCGCTGCGTGCGCCGAATCGGTGGACAGCCGGAAGGTGCCCACCACTTCGGACAGCCGCACCGACTGGTCCTTGAGGCTTTGCGCGGCGGCGGCGCTCTGCTCCACCAGGGCGGCGTTCTGCTGCGTCATCTGGTCCAGGTGCGCCACGGCCTGGCCGACCTCGCCGATGCTGGTGCTCTGCTCGTTGGTCGACGCAGTGATCTCGGCCATGATGTCCGTGACGCGCTGCACCGAGGTCACGATGTCGGTCATGGTGGTGCCGGCGTCGTGCACCAGCCGCGAGCCATTTTCGACCTGCTCGACCGACGTGTTGATCAGCGTCTTGATCTCGCGTGCGGCCTCCGCACTGCGCTGCGCCAGGCTTCGCACCTCGCCCGCCACCACGGCAAAGCCCCGGCCCTGCTCGCCCGCACGCGCGGCCTCCACGGCCGCATTCAGCGCGAGGATGTTGGTCTGGAAGGCGATGCCGTCGATCACGCCGATGATGTCGTTGATCTTGCGCGAGGCCGCGTTGATCTTGTCCATGGTGGTCACCACGTTGCCCACCACCGCACCGCCATGCTGGGCCACGCTGGATGCCTGGGCGACGAGCTGGTTGGCCTGGCGGGCGGCATCGGCGTTCTGCCGTACGGTCTCGGTGAGCTGCTGCATCGACGCCGAGGTCTCCTGCAGGCTGGACGCGGTGAGTTCGGTGCGCCCGCTCAGGTCCTGGTTGCCGGTGGCGATCTCTTCGGCCGCCACGCGCACCGACCCGCTGGCCTCGCGGATCTGGCCCAGCACGCCCGAGAGCTTGCCGGCAAAGTTGTTGTAGCTCGACGCAATCTGCGCCAGCTCGTCCTCGCCGTGGGTGTCGATGCGGCGCGACAGGTCACCGTCGCCCTCGCCCACCTCGTGCATGGCATCGCGCACCTGCGTCAGGCGGCGCAGGCGCTGCGTCAGCACCGCTGCCAGCAGCGCGACCGCAATGGCCAACACCACGATGCTCGACACGACGGACGTGGTCAGCATGGCGCGGATGGGGGCCATGGCTTCGCTTTCATCGAGCGCCACCACCAGCATCCAGCTCGTGCCCGCAATGGGCACCACGGTGAGCAGCCGCTGGCGCCCGCCGATGTCGATGCCCAGCAGCTCCCGGCTTTTGGCGGCGGCCTGCAGCTTGTCGGACGTGAGGGCGGGCGCCAGGTCGCTCAGGGGCTTGAGTGTGAGCGCTGCATCAGGGTGGGCAATGATCTTGCCGTCGCTCGACGCCATGAAGCCGAAGCTCTGGGGCGTGGGCCGCACCGATGCCACGGTGGCCACGACGGACTCCATGGACACATCGCCCGCAGCCACCCCCTTGAGGGCCGACCCCGCCCCCACGGGCGACGCGAAGGTGACGACCAGCTTGCCGTCGGATGCGGAGATGTACGGCGGCGTGATGACCGGGCCGCCAGCCGCAGCGGCCTGCTTGTACCAGGGCCGGGCGGTCGGGTCATAGTCGGCCGGGAGGTTGCGCGTTTCCGAAAAGACGTATTTCTTGTCGGCAAAGCCGAAGTAGAAGGTGGAGAACTTGCCCGCGTCGCGCAGCAAGGCCAGTGTCTTGACCGGTTCGGGCTCGTCGAAGGCAGTGACGGAGGCCGCGACGATCAATGCCTTGCCACGCCCCCACTCCTCGATGGTTTCCACGTGGCTCTTGGCGGTAGCCAGGCTCTCTTCGATAAGGCTGTCCCGCGCCTGGCTGCGCGCCACCAGGAAATTGGCCACGGTCAGCACCAGCAGCGCCAGCACCAGGCAGGCCGACGACAGTGCAAGAATCTGGCCTTTGAGCGACTTGAGCAGCGACATGGACACTCCTGCATCCCCCGATGGTGGGGGGCACGACCATGCTACATCCGGTTGCAACCTCCGCGCCAGAGGTTACACGCGCACCTACAGACCGCGTTGGCCCCAAACGACAGACGGCCCCGAAGGGCCGTCTTTGCGGGGCGCCGCCGCGCGGCGCTGCACCGGGGGATCAGCGGCTGTCCGCCTTGGTGTCGCTGAAGCGGCCGTAGCTTTGCAGGCGCTCGTAGCGGCGGTCCAGCAGGTCCTTGACCTTGAGGTCGGCCACCTGGCGGTAGGCATCGCCCAAAGCACGCTTGAGGAAGGCCGACATCTGCTTGTGGTCGCGGTGGGCGCCGCCCACCGGCTCGCTCACGATCTTGTCCACCAGGCCCAGGGCCTTCAGGCGGTGGGCGGTGATGCCCAGCGCGTCGGCCGCTTCCTGGGCCTTGTCGCTGGTCTTCCAGAGGATGGACGCGCAGCCTTCGGGGCTGATGACGGAGTAGATCGCGTACTGCAGCATCACGACCTGATCGCCCACGCTGATGGCCAGCGCGCCGCCGGAGCCGCCTTCGCCGATGATGGTGGTGATGATGGGCACTTCCAGTTGCGCCATCTCGAAGATGTTGCGGCCGATCGCCTCGGACTGGCCGCGCTCTTCGGCATCGATGCCCGGATAGGCGCCGGGCGTGTCCACGAAGGTGAACACGGGCAGCTTGAACTTCTCGGCCGTCTTCATCAGGCGCAGGGCCTTGCGGTAGCCCTCGGGCTTGCTCATGCCGAAGTTGCGCGCGGCGCGCTCCTTGGTGTCGCGCCCCTTCTGGTGGCCCAGCACCATGCAGGCGTGGCCGTTGAAGCGCGCGAGGCCGCCCACGATGGACAGGTCGTCCGCATAGTGGCGGTCGCCGTGCAGCTCGACGAAGTCGGTGAAGATGTCGCGCACGTAGTCGAGTGTGTACGGACGCTCGGGGTGGCGGGCGATCTTGGTGATCTGCCAGGGCGACAGCTCGCTGTAGATGTCCTTGGTGAGCTGCTGGCTCTTCTTGCTGAGCTGGTCGATCTCTTCCGAGATGTCGACGGCACTTTCGGTCTGCACGTAGCGCAGTTCTTCAATTTTGGACTCGAGTTCCGCGATGGGCTGTTCGAAATCCAGAAAGGTCTTTTTCGCCAACGTTGTTCTCCTAAGGGCTCACGCCGGTGAGCGGCGGCCACGAATGGCCCGCACTGTAACCGACATGTAACGAGTTTGCATAAGCGCGTCAGGCGGCGTCAGCCGTTCAATAAGCCACCGGCAGGGGGTCGAGCGACCGCCAAATATACCAAGTTGCCACGCTGCTCCAGGGCTTCCAGGCTTCGGCCACTTCCCGCGCATCGCTGCGGCTGACCGGATCGCCCGAGAAATAGTTGTGGCTGATGCCGGCGATCAACCCCGGGTCGTCCAGGGGCAATACGTTGGGCCGCATCAGATAGAAGATGAGGAACATCTCGGCGGTCCACCGCCCGATGCCGCGGATGGCGACCAGCTCGGCAATGATGGCCTCGTCGTCCATGGCCGCCCAGTCCTTCACGTGGAGCTTGCCGCTCTCGAAGTGGATGGCCAGGTCCACGAGGTAGTCGACCTTGCGCGCCGACAGGCCCGCGGCGCGCATGTCGTCGATCTTGAGCTTGAGCACGCTGGCGGGCTTCATGCCCCGCGGCAGCAGCGCCACAAAACGCTCCCAGACGGCTTGCGCCGCGGTCACGGACACCTGCTGGCCCACGATGGAGCGCGCCAGCGTGACGAACGCGTCGCCCCGCGTGCGCAGCGCGGCGTCGCCGAACTGCGGGATAAGGCGCTTCATCACCCGGTCCTTCTTCACCAGGTGCTTGCAGGCCTCGGCCCAGTAATCCGGCGTGGCCAGCACCAACGGCGGCGCCGCGGCATCCGCCGCTATCTTTTTAGTAGCTGCCACCGCTTACCCCACGTGCGACAGGCGCATATTTCGCATCAGACACGGGCTCACTGCGCTGCTTCCCACGTGGTGCCGGCGGCGGAGTCCTTGAGGACAATGCCTTGCGCCAGCAGCGCCTGGCGGATGCGGTCCGCCTCGGCAAAGTTCTTGGCAGCCTTGGCGGCGGCGCGGGCGGCGATCTGCGCTTCGATGTCGGCACCGCTGGCACCGGCACCCGCCTGCAGGAAGGCCTTGGGGTCGCCCTGCAGAATCCCCAGGCAAGCGCCCAGGGCCTGGAGCAGACCGGCCAGTTCGGCCGACCGGGTCTTGTTGACCTCGCTGGCCAGGTCGAACAGAACGGCCACTGCCTCGGGCGTACCGAAGTCTTCGTCCATCGCTGCCTTGAAGCGGGCCGCGTAGGGGTTCGTCCAGTCGATAGCGGGGATTTGCGCAGGTGCTATCAGGCTCAGTGCGGTGTACAGGCGCTTCAGGGCCTGGCGGGCGTCGTCCAGGTGCGCGTCGCTGTAGTTCAGCGCGCTGCGGTAGTGGGCGCGCACGATGAAAAAGCGCACCGTCTCCGCGTCGTAGGTCTTGAGCACGTCGCGGATGGTGAAGAAGTTGCCCAGGCTCTTGGACATTTTCTCGTTGTCCACCCGCACAAAGCCGTTGTGCACCCAGAATTTGGCCAGCGGCTTGCCGGTGGCGCCCTCGCTCTGGGCGATCTCGTTTTCGTGGTGCGGGAATTGCAGGTCGGCGCCGCCGCCGTGGATGTCGAAGGTCTCGCCCAGCGTGGCGCCGCACATGGCCGAGCACTCGATGTGCCAGCCGGGGCGGCCGGAGCCGAATTCGCTGTCCCACTTGGCCTCGGGCGGCTCCTCGGGCTTGGAGGACTTCCACAGCACGAAGTCGAGCGGGTCTTCCTTGCCGTCCAGCACGGCCACGCGTTCGCCGGCGCGCAGTTCATCGAGCGACTTGCCCGACAGCTTGCCGTAGCCGTCGAACTTGCGCACGGAGTAGTTCACGTCGCCATTGCTCGCGCGGTAGGCCAGGCCCTTGCCTTCCAGCTGGCCGATGAGCGAGAGCATCTGGGGCACGTACTCGGTGGCGCGGGGCTCGATCGAGGGCGGCTCGATGCCCAAGAGGCCGATGTCCTGGTGCATGGCCGCAATCATCTCGTCGGTGAGCTGGCGGATGGTGATGCCCCGCTCCAGCGCGCGCTTGATGATCTTGTCGTCGATGTCGGTGATGTTGCGCACGTAGGTCACGCGCAGGCCGCTGGCCTTGAGCCAGCGCTGCACCACGTCGAACGCCATCATCATGCGGGCGTGGCCGATGTGGCACAGGTCGTAGATGGTCATGCCGCACACATACATGCGCACATGGCCGGTTTCGAGCGGGGAAAAGTCCTCCAATGCACGCGACAGCGTGTTGTAGATGCGCAAACTCATGGGATTTCAGTAACGGGGGATGGGTGGTGGGTGAAGCGAAATTCACCCGGCAGCAGGGGGCAAGGGCCCCCGGCGGGGGGGTTGGCCCGGTGGGGGCCTACAGCGAAATCACCCGCGGCAACAGCGTTCCGTCATGACAAACCCCCTCAGCTACAATCCGCCGCAGTATAAGCCCCCGCTCCTGCGGGCCGCTGCCCAACTCCCGGAATTCCCCATGAAGCCAGTCCTCCGCACACTTCCACGACTCTTGCGCCTGGCGGCGCTGACCGCGCTGCTGGGCGCGGGTGTGGCGCATGCCGACGACTACGCAGACATCGCGCAGTTGCTCAAGACCGGCAAGTCCGCCGAAGCGCTGGCCAAGGCCGACCAGCGCCTGGCCGCCAACCCGCGCGACCCGCAACTGCGCTTTTTGCGCGGTGTGGCACAGGCCGACAGCGGCAAGCCCGCCGACGCGATCACCACCTTCACCAAGCTGACCGAAGAGTACCCGGAGCTGCCCGAGCCCTACAACAACCTGGCGGTGCTCTATGCCAACCAGAACCAGCTCGACAAGGCCCGCACGGCGCTGGAGATGGCGATCCGCACCAATCCGAGCTACGCCACCGCGCACGAGAACCTGGGCGACATCTACGCCAAGCTGGCCAGCCAGGCCTACAACAAGGCCCTGCAGCTCGACGCCACCAACGCCAACTCCGTCAAGCCCAAGCTGGCGCTGATCCGGGAGCTGTTCTCCGCCGATGCGGCCAGCAAGACGGGCCGCCCGGCAGCCGCTGCCGCGCCGTCCCCCGTGGCGGCTGCAGCGCCCCGCCCTGCCCCGGCCCCATCGCCAGCTCCCACAGCTGCACCTGCCCCTGCGCCAGTGGCTGCAGCCACGCCAGCGCCTGCGCCCAAGGCCGCGCCAGCCCCTGCGCCCGTGGCCCCCCCCGCAGCTGCTCCGGCTGCCGCTGCGGCATCGCCCGCACCGGCACCGGCGCCTGCGGCGGCCGAGGCCGGTGCGTCCGACGCCTCCGTGCAATCCGTCACCGCTGCCGTGCAGGCCTGGGCCGCTGCCTGGGCCGCCAAGGACATGAGCGCCTACCTGGGCGCCTACGACAAGTCTTTCGACCCACCGGGCCGCCAGACCCGTGCCGCGTGGGAGAAAGAGCGCGAAGCGCGCATCGTGGGCAAGTCCAAGATCAGCGTGCGGGTGTCGGACCTCAGCGTCGCGGTCAGCGGCGACAAGGCCACGGCACGCTTTCGCCAGGCCTACAGCGCCGACTCGCTCAACGTCACCAGCCGCAAGACGCTGGACCTGGTGAACCACAACGGCCGCTGGGCCATCGTGCGCGAAGCCACGGGCGGCTGATCGTGGCACCGCGCACAGCGCCTGCGCCTGCCGCGCAGGCGTTTTTTCATTTCTGCCACCCCTGAACCAAAGACACGCATGCTGGTGGAGCTGACCGCACGACGCCGCCGGGCCGCGGCCGCAACCTTGCTGGCCGTTGCCATGGTGCAGGCCGGCCCGGGTTCGGCCCTGGCCCAAAGCCACAAGCCGCGTCGGGCCGCCACCGAGCCCGCACCGGCGGCCAAGCCGGTCGAGCTGCGCGACGGCCAGGCCGAGTCGCGCCTGCTGGCGGTGTACAGGCTCATCGGCGAAGGCCGCCAGCGCGAGGCCCTGGCACAGGCCGAAAGCCTGGCACGTGACTACCCCAACTTCCAGCTGGCGCAACTGGCCGTGGGCGACCTGATGATGTCGCGCACCCGGCCCATCCGCCGCATGGGCGATGTGCCCGAGCCGGACTCCACCCGCAGCATCCAGGCCGCCAGCGTGCTCGAAGAGCTGCGCAACGAGTCGCGCCAGCGTGTGGACGCGCAGCGCAGCCGCCCGCCCGCGAACACCATCCCGGCGCAGTTCCTGGAGCTGTCGCCGCGCTCGCGCCATGCCATCGCCGTGGACGCATCCCGCTCGCGCCTGTACCTGTTCGAGAACACGGGCAAGGGCCTGCAGCTGGTGGCCGACTACTATGCGTCCGTCGGCAAGCTGGGCACCGAAAAGGCCACCGAAGGCGACCAGCGCACGCCGCTCGGGGTGTACTTCATCACCAGCCGCCTGGACCCCGCCACCCTCAAGGACTTCTACGGCGCCGGCGCCCTGCCCATCAACTACCCCAACCCGCTGGACCAGAGCCGCGGCAAGACCGGCAGCGGCATCTGGCTGCACGGCACGCCGCCCGACCAGTTCGCGCGCGCCCCGCTGGCCACCGACGGCTGCCTGGTGCTGGCCAACCCCGATCTCGAACGCATCCTGCGCACGGTGGAGCCCCGCTCCACGCCCGTCGTCATCGCCCGCCAGCTGCAGTGGGTGGCGCCGCACAGCGTGAGCGCCGAACGCAAGTCGTTCGAGGCCGTGCTCAACGCCTGGCGCAGTGCCAAGACCCAGGGCGACATGACGCGCCTGCTGGGCTTTTACGCACCCGACTTCCAGACCTACCGCAAAAAGCCGCTCCAAGAGTGGACCGAGGTCCTCAAGGCCGAGACCCGCGCGCTGCGGGGCCGGGAACTCCATCTCAAAGACAAGTCTTACCTCCGGTGGACAGATTCCGCCGACACCATGGTGGTAACGTTCGGCGAAGTCGCCGAAGGCGCCCGCACGGGCCCGGTCAAGCGCCAGTACTGGGCGCGACGGGGCCAACAATGGCAGATATTTTTCGAAGGAGTGATTGGATGATTTCCAGAAGAAATTCGACCCTGGCGCTTGCCAGCATTGCGCTAGCAGCTACTTTTTCAGTAGCAAATGTGCAGGCGCAAGAGGCCCCCAAGGTCAAGCTGGCCACCTCGATGGGCGACATCGTCGTGCAACTCGACCCTGCCAAGGCACCCAAGACGGTCGAGAACTTCCTGGCCTACGTGAACGACAAGCACTACGACGGCACGGTGTTCCACCGCGTGATGAACGGCTTCATGATCCAGGGCGGCGGCTTCACCGCCGACATGCAGCAAAAGCCCACCAAGCCCCCGATCGCGCTCGAAGCCAACAACGGCCTCAAGAACGACACCTACACCATCGCCATGGCGCGCACGGCCAACCCCAACTCGGCCACCTCGCAGTTCTTCATCAACGTGAAGGACAACGCCATGCTCAACGCCCCCAGCCCTGACGGCCACGGCTACGCCGTGTTCGGCAAGGTGGTGAGCGGCACCGACGTGGTCGACAAGATCAAGGCCGTGGCCGTGGGCAACAAGGGCCCGCACCAGAACGTGCCCAACACGCCCGTCACCATCAACTCCGCCACGCTGGTGAAGTGAGCCTTTTTGTTGATCCATTGATTCATTGATCGAAAGAACCTTGCCATGAGCAACCCCCAAGTCGAACTGCACATTGCCGGCTACGGCGTCATCACCCTCGAACTCGACGAAGCCAAGGCACCCAAGTCGGTGGCCAACTTCCTGTCGTACGTGAACAAGGGCCACTACAACAACACCGTGTTTCACCGCGTGATCCCCGGCTTCATGGTGCAAGGCGGCGGCTTTGAACCCGGCATGACGCAGAAGGGCACCGACGCGCCCATCGAGAACGAAGCCAACAACGGCCTGAAGAACGCCAACTACACCGTGGCCATGGCCCGCACCAGCGACCCGCACTCGGCCACCGCCCAGTTCTTCATCAACGTGGCGGACAACGGCTTCCTGAACCACACCGCACCGTCGGCCCAGGGCTGGGGCTATGCCGTGTTCGGCAAGGTGGTCGGCGGCGCCGACGTGGTCGACAAGATCAAGGCCGTCAAGACGGGCCGCAAGGGCTTCCACGACGACGTGCCGAAGGAAGACGTGATCATCGAAAAGGCCGTCGCGCTCTGAGCACGACATTCCCCTTGAGCGCTGCGGCGACCCCGGTTGCGGGGCCCGCGTACATCACGCAGCGGAGGGGATGACTGACACAAGCCCAAGCATTTTTGTGACCACGACCGTGCCCCGGTTCGAGGAGCTCATCGCTCCCTCGCACTGGCGCACGGTCGAATTCATTTCGGACCTGCATTTGCAGGCCAGCGAACCCGCCACCGTAGCGGCCTTCGAGCACTACCTGCGCACCACAGAGGCCGACGCGCTGTTCATCCTGGGTGACCTGTTCGAGGTGTGGGTGGGCGACGACACCATCGACGAGCCCGGCAGCTTCGAAGCCCGGGGCTGCGCCGCCCTTGGCGCAGCATCGCAGTGCAGGCCGCTGTACTTCATGCACGGCAACCGCGACTTCCTGGCGGGACCCGCATTCCTGCGGCGCACCGGCATGACCGGCCTCGCAGACCCCACGGTCCTTGTGTTCGGCCACCAGCGCATCGTGCTCAGCCACGGCGACCTGCTGTGCCTGGACGATGTGGACTACCAGCGCTTTCGCATCCAGGCGCGCAGCAGCGCCTGGCAAGACGCTTTCCTCGCCCAGCCCCTGGCCACGCGCCGCACCCAAGCCCGCGGCATCCGCCAGGAGAGCGAAGCCAAGAAGCAGTCCGGCGTCACCTACGCCGACGTGGACGGCCCTGCCGCCATCGGCTGGCTGCAGGCCGCCGGGGCCAGCACGATGGTGCATGGGCATACGCACCGCCCCGCAGAGCACACCCTCGCACCCGGGCTCGCTCGCGTGGTGCTCAGCGACTGGGATGCGGCCGCATTGCCCCCCCGGCTGGAAACACTGCGTTTGTCGGCCCAGGGCTTGGAACGCATCGCACTCGACCCCAGGTAGGCTGTGTATTGACTTCCGGGGCCTGCCTTTGTCGGCATGCCCTGACACCATGCCCCCCATCCTCAACCGGCTCTGGCGCCACGTGCGCACCACCGTCGCCCCCGTGCCCGACATCTCGGCCGCACTGTGGTTGCAGACGCTGCATCGCTACCCCTTCCTGTCTGCGCTGTCACTGCACGACCAGTCCAAGCTGCGGGCGCTGAGCGCCCTGTTCCTGCACGAGAAGCGGTTCCACGGCGCGCACGACCTCGAGGTCACCGACGCCATGGCCATCGACATCGCCGCCCAGGCCTGCCTGCCGCTGCTGCACTGGGGCGACCCGGCCAAGGCCCTCAAGTGGTACGACGATTTCGTGACCATCGTGCTGCACCCGGGCGAGGCCGTGGCGCGCCGCCAGGTCGTGGATGAAGCCGGCGTGGTGCACGAACAGGCGCAGGTGCTGCTGGGCGAGGCGATGGACCGCGGCCCCATCATGCTCAGTTGGCAACACGTCGCCAACGCGGCCGAGAACACCGAGCGCGGGCACAACGTGGTGGTGCACGAGTTCGTGCACAAGCTCGACATGCGCAGCGGCGAACCCAACGGCTGCCCGCCATTGCCATCCGGCTTCATGGGCACGCGCACCGGCCGCGCCGCCTACGAGGCCTGGTGGTCCGCCTGGGAGCCGGCGTACGAGCAGTTCCGCGAGCGCGTGATCATGTCCGAACGGTTCGGCGCCGAGCGGCCCTGGCTGGATGCGTACGGCGCGACCTCGCCCTCCGAATTCTTTGCTGTGGCGTGCGAGGCGTACTTCGTCAACAGGCCCCGCTTTGCGCAAGAGTTTCCGTCGCTGATGCCGGTGCTGGACGCGTTCTTTCAGCGCCCTGTCCACACGGACTGACACGCGCTCTGCCGCAGCGGCGTGCCGCTTTGCACGTTGACCTGCGCAGCGTTGCATTGCGGTGGATACGACGGAGCGCTGTCGTTGGCGCATGTCCTCATTCCTGCGCACAGAGACCCGATGACTCGCCTTCGCGACTGGGCCTGGATTCCAGATTTTGACAATTTGTCCATTTTTGGATAAATTGTCGACATGACCCGCCCAACGTCCTCCACAGCCTCGACGCCTTCCACGCCACCAACACCCCGTCAACGGACTGCACGGCCAGCGCGCCCCCGCACCGCCGAGCACACGGTGCTGCTGTCGCAGATCGAGCAGGTCGCGCAGGGCCTGGCCGCCACCTTTGCGCCGTTCTGCGAGGTGGTCGTGCACGACCTGCTGGACCCGGGGCAATCCATCCTCGCAATCCACAACAACCTCTCGGGCCGGGCCGTGGGCGAGCCGACGACCGAGCTGGGCCTGGCGCGCATCGCCGACCCCGACTACCCCCAGGTGATCGCCAACTACGCCAACCAGTTTGCCGACGGGCGACAGGCCAAGAGCACGTCGGTGGGCATCAAGGATTCATCGGGCGAGTACATCGCCGCGCTGTGCCTGAATGTGGACCTCACGCTGTTTCGCAGCCTGCAGAGCGTGGTGGGGCAGTTCACCGCGATCGACGGCGACACGGGGCTCACCGAGTCGCTCGACCCTGCGGGCGCCGATGCCATCCGCCTGCGCATCGACCAGTTCGCGGCACGCCTGTCCACCGCGCCGCGGGCGCTCAAGGCCAGCGAGCGCCGCGCGCTGCTGCGCGAACTGCGCGAGTCGGGCAGCCTGGAGGTGCGCCGCGCCATGGAGGTGGTGGCGCAGCACCTGGGCGTATCGCGCGCCACGGTGTATGGCGACGTGGCCAAGTGAGGTGAAGGCATGAGCGCCCACCCCACCACCATCGACCGCGCACAGGCCGGCCTGCGGCTGCTCGACACCCACCAGGTCAACACGCTGCTGCAGCCGCACGATGTACTGACTGCCGTGCGCGAGGCCTTCACCCTGCACAGCCAGCGCGCGGGCCGCGTGTTCCCCGTGGTGCGCGAGGCGCTGGCCACGGGCGGGGTGTTCGGCATCAAGTCGGGCGATGTGCCCGCCCAGGGGCTGCTGGGCTTCAAGGCCGCGGGCTTCTGGCCCGCCAACCGCGCGCAGGGCGGCGAGCCGCACCAGGCCACCGTGATGCTGATCGACCCTGCCACCGGCCGCCCGCTGTGCGTGCTGGACGGGAATGCCATCACCACCGAGCGCACGGGCGCGGCCGGCGCACTGGGGCTGCAGCAACTGGCGCGGGCGGACAGCGAGCAGCTGTGCCTCTTCGGCACCGGCGTACAGGCGCGCGTGCAGCTGCGCTTTGCGCTGCAGGTGCTGCCCGCGCTGCGCCGGGTGCGCTATGTGGCGCATGGCGGGCAGCGCAACCAAGGCTTCGAGGCGGCGTTGGCCCACCGCTGCGACATCGCCCTGGCCACCGACGCGAATGCCGCCGTGGCCGCGAGCGACGTGGTGATCACCGCCACGCCCGGCGGCGGCGCGCTGTTCGACGCAGCGGCCGTGCAGCCGGGCACCCACATCAACGCCGTGGGCACCGACACCCAGGGCAAGCGCGAGCTGCCCGAAGTCCTGCTGGAGCGCGCCCGCGTGTTCGTGGACGACGCCGCGCAAGCCCGCCAATTGGGCGAGCTGCAATGGGCGCCGCCCGGCCTGCCCTGCACCGAACTGGGCGATGTGATCACGGGCCAGGTGCAGGTGGCGCGCGGCGCGCAGGACATCACCGTGTTCGACATGACGGGCCTGGCCCTGCAGGACCTCACCGTCGCCCGCATGCTGCACACGCACGCCGTGGCGCAGGGCGTGGGCACTGCGATGGCCTGGCCGTGGTGACAGGTACCGGCCCCCCGCCCCCTCCCCTCTCTTCATTTCCGCTTCCATCCCGCTTTCAACCACCAACACCCATCGTTGCCATGACCACTACCACCCCCATTGCAGACCGCCTTCCCACCTACGATGACGTCGTGGCCGCTGCCGGCCGCATCGCGGGCGTTGCGCACCGCACGCCCGTGCTCACCTCGCGCATCCTCGACGAGGAGATGGGCGCCCAGGTGTTCTTCAAGTGCGAGAACCTGCAGCGCATGGGTGCGTTCAAGTTCCGCGGTGCCTACAACGCGCTCGCCCAGTTCGATGCCGCGCAGCGCAAGGCCGGGGTGATCGCGTTCTCGTCGGGCAACCATGCACAGGGCATTGCCTTGGCCGCGCGCGAGCTGGGCATGCCCGCCACCATCGTCATGCCGCAGGACGCCCCCGCCGCCAAGGTCGCGGCCACGCAGGGCTACGGCGCCCAGGTGGTGTTCTACGACCGCTACACGCAAGACCGCGAGCAGATCACCCGCGACCTGGCCGAGCGCGATGGACTGACCATGATCCCGCCGTATGACCACGCCGACGTGCTGGCCGGCCAGGGCACCGCTGCCAAGGAGCTGTTCGAAGAGGTGGGCGAACTGGACGCCTTCTTCGTCTGCCTGGGCGGTGGCGGCCTGCTGTCGGGCTCGGCCCTGGCCACCCGTGCACTGTCGCCAAACTGCAAGCTCTACGGCGTGGAGCCCGAGGCGGGCAACGACGGGCAGCAGTCGTTTCGCAGCGGCTCCATCGTGCACATCGACACGCCCCAGACCATTGCCGATGGCGCGCAGACGCAGCACCTGGGCAACATCACCTTCCCCATCATCCGCCGCGACGTGGACGACATCCTCACCGTGAGCGATGCCCAGCTGGTGGACGCCATGCGCTTTTTCGCGACCCGCATGAAGCTGGTGGTGGAGCCTACGGGCTGCCTGGGCTTTGCGGCGGCGCGTGCACGGGCTGCAGAGCTCAAGGGCAAGAAAGTGGGCGTGCTGATCAGCGGCGGCAACGTGGACATGGAACGTTTTTGCAGCCTGCTCGCAGGGTGAGCCAGCCACACAACGAGGACCCTTTGCCATGCAAGAAGCACCCACCACCTCCCCTGCGATCCCCCTGTCCCAGGTCGACACGCCCGCTGCGCTGATCGAGCTGCCGCGCATGCAGCGCAACATCGCGCGCATGCAGGAGCGCATGAACGCACTGGGCGTGCGCTTTCGCCCGCACGCCAAGACCGCCAAGTGCCCGGCCGTGACCCAGGCGCAGATCGCAGCCGGCGCGCAGGGCATCACGGTGTCCACCCTCAAGGAAGCCGCGCAGTTCTTTGCCCACGGCATCACCGACATTCTGTACGCGGTGGGCACCGTGCCACACAAGCTGCCCCAGGTGCTGGCGCTGCGCCGCCAAGGCTGCAGCCTGAAGATCGTCACCGACAACGTCGCCGCAGCCCAGGCCATCGTGGACTTCGGCCGTGAGCACGGCGAGGTGTTCGAGGTGCTGATCGAGGTGGACACCGACGGCCACCGCTCGGGCATCCGCCCCGACGAAGCCGCGCTGATCGACGTGGGCCGGGTACTGCACGCGGGCGGCATGCGCCTGGCCGGCGTCATGACGCACGCGGGCGGCAGCTACGACCTGAACACCCCCGAGGCCCTCACCGCCCTGGCCGAGCAGGAGCGCGCCGGCTGTGTGCACGCGGCCGAACGCCTGCGCGCAGCGGGCCTGCCCTGCGCCGTGGTGAGCGTGGGCTCCACGCCCACGGCCCTGTCGGCCCGCGACCTCACGGGCGTGACGGAGGTGCGTGCGGGCGTGTACGTGTTCTTCGACCTGGTGATGCACAACGTGGGGGTGTGCAGCACCGACGACATCGCGCTGAGCGTGCTGACCACCGTGATCGGCCACCAGGTGGACAAGGGTTGGGCCATCGTCGACGCCGGCTGGATGGCCATGAGCCGCGACCGGGGGACGCACAAGCAGTCGCGCGACTATGGGTATGGGCAGGTGTGCGATGTGGATGGGGCTGTGCTGGACGGGTATGTGCTGAGTGGTGCGAACCAGGAGCACGGGATTCTGTCGCTGGTCGGTGGTTCTGATGCGCTGGTCGTGGGGGATATTGCGCGGCGGTTTCCGGTGGGGATGCAGTTGCGGATCTTGCCGAACCATGCGTGTGCGACGGGGGCGCAGCATGGGGAGTATCGGGCGGTGGACGGTGGGGTGGTGGTGGGGGAATGGGGGCGGTTTGGGGGGTGGTGAGTTGGGCTAAGTTGGGCTTGTGTTCGACTAGTGCGTGGCTGTGTTTGGCTGCGTTGGCATGGTTACCGTGTGGCTTTGCGAGGGGCGGGGGCCGGGGTGTGCGCCCGGCGGCGCAGTAACTTTCTTTTGCGTCGCCAAAAGAAAGTCACCAAAGAAAAGGCGACCCCCAGTCTGCGTCCCCCATCGCCCGGTGGGCGATGGGGGCAACCTGCGATGCTCGGAACTGGGGTGGTGCCGCAGAACTCGCTGCGTTCTTCGAACTCCGCTCAAACAGCTGCGGCAAGTCAGATCACGAAGCGTGTGTGTCCTGCGGCACACACGCCCACCCCAGCTCCTGCGCTTCTCGGCGCAGCCAGCAGGGGTGGGGAGCGGGCTCCACACGGGCCATTGCTTCGCTCGGCCCAGTTTGCCTCGCTGCGCTTCGGCCTGAGCAGGACGGCCGCGCCAGTGTTGTGGGCAGCGCGCGATGCGGCACGGTCGCTTCGCGATCTGGCGTGTCACAAATGCTGGAGAAGCGGCGGGCAGTTGTCTACAGACGAAGTACGGATTTATGGAGCCTTGGTCAACTCGCAGCCCATCGGCTCGGGCAGTGCGACCGCACCCACCCTGTGGGCAGCGCGCAGCGCGTCCCCCACCCCCGGCGCCGCTGCCCAGGCAGCAGCCGGGTGGTGTTCACCCCCTGCTGGCTGCGCCGAGAAGCGCAGGGCCGGGGGTGGGCGTGTGTGCCGCAGGACACACACGCTTCGTGATCTAGCTCGTCGCAGATGTTTGAGCGGAGCGGGGCCACAGGCCCCGCGCAGCGAGTTCTGCGACGCCACCCCCGGCCCGAGCATCGCAGGTTGCCCCCATCGCCCACCGGGCGATGGGGGACGCAGACTGGGGGTCGCCTTTTCTTTGCCTTCTTTCTTTTGGCGACGCAAAAGAAAGAAGGTGCGCCGCCGGGCGCACACCCCGGCCTCCGCCCTCAGCCCAAGCACAGCCCCTGCAAACGCAGGTGATGCAGCTGATCGGAAAGCAAGAAACCTCGCCCAATCGGCAACGCAGACAGCACCCAACCCGTCACCGGTTCGTTGCAGCCCCCATCGCAAACTTAGCAGCCCGCACCACCGCCTCCGCATCCACCCCAAAGAACGCACGCAACGCCGCCCGCGTATCGCTGCGCCCAAACCCATCTGTCCCCAACGTCAGGTACTTGCGCCCCTGCGGCACAAAAGCGCGCACCGTCTCGGACACGGCACGCACATAGTCGGTCGCAGCGATCACCGGTCCGCTCGTGGCGGCCAGTTGCGCTGCAAGCCAGGGGGTCCCCGGCTCATCTTCTCCCGCGATGGCACGCTGCTCGCACGCCACGCCGTCGCGTGCCAGCTCGCTCCAGCTGGTCACGCTGATCACCGTCACCTCCACGCCCTCGGCGGCCAGCAACTCTGCCGCCTTGACCACTTCGGTGAGGATCGCGCCCGAGCCCAGAAGGGTCACGGTTTGAGGTGAAAAAGCCCCCTGCCGCTCGTCCAGCAAGCGCGGGTAGCTCCTGAAAACATAGCAACCACGCAGCACACCTTCTGCCGCACCGGCGGGCAGATCCGGCTGCGCGTAGTTCTCGTTCATCAGCGTTACGTAGTAAAAAACGTCGCGCTGCTCGGTCACCATCTCGCGCATGCCGGCGTCGATGATGACGGCCATCTCGCCCGCGTAGGCCGGGTCGTAGGCCTTGCAGTTGGGGATGGTGGCGGCCACCAGGTGGCTGCTGCCGTCCTGGTGCTGCAGGCCCTCGCCGCCCAGCGTGGTGCGGCCCGACGTGGCGCCCAGCAAAAAGCCGCGCGCACGCTGGTCGGCGGCGGCCCAGATGGCGTCGCCCACGCGCTGGAAGCCGAACATCGAGTAGTAGATGTAGAACGGCAGCATCGCCAGGCCGTGCACGCTGTAGCTGGTGGCCGCGGCCGTCCAGCTGGCGATGGCGCCGGCCTCGCTGATGCCTTCTTCCAGGATCTGGCCGTCCAGCGCCTCGCGGTAGCTCAGCACCGAGCCGATGTCCTCGGGCGCATAGCGCTGGCCCACGCTGCTGTAGATGCCGACCTGCTTGAACAAATTGGCCATGCCGAAGGTGCGCGCCTCGTCGGCCACGATGGGCACGATGCGAGGGCCCAGCGTGGCGTCCTTGAGCAAGCTGCCCAGCATGCGCACGAAGGCCATGGTGGTGCTCATCTCCTTGGCCTGCGGCTGTAGCGCGAACTGTGCATAGCCCTCGATGGCCGGCACGGGCAGCACCTCGCAGGCCGTCTCGCGGCGCGGCAGGTAGCCGCCCAGGTTCTGGCGGTGGGTGCGCAGGTAGCGCATCTCGGGGCTGTCTTCCGCGGGCTTGAAGAACGCGAGGCTGGTGGCCTGCTCGTCGGTGAGCGGCAGGTTGAAGCGGTTGCGGAACTCGATGAGGTCGGTCTCGTCGAGCTTCTTCTGGCTGTGCGTGGTCATCTTGCCCTGGCCGGCCGTGCCCATGCCGTAGCCCTTCTTGGTGTGCGCCAGGATCACGGTGGGCTGGCCTTGGTGGCGCGCGGCCGCGGCATACGCGGCGTGGATCTTCACCAGGTCGTGCCCGCCGCGCTTCAAGCGGTCGATCTGCTCGTCCGTCATGCCCTGGGCCAGGGCCGCGAGCTCGGGGTTCTGGCCGAAGAAGTTGTCGCGGTTGAAGCGCCCGTCCTTGGCGGCAAAGGTCTGCATCTGGCCGTCCACCGTGCCTTCAAGCGTGCGCACCAGCGCACCAGTCAGGTCGCGGGCGAACAGGCCGTCCCAGTCGCTGCCCCAGACCAGCTTGACCACGTTCCAGCCCGCGCCGGCGAACAGCCGCTCCAGCTCGTCGATGATGCGGCCGTTGCCGCGCACCGGGCCGTCCAGGCGCTGCAGGTTGCAGTTGACCACCCAGACCAGGTTGTCGAGGCCCTCGCGCGCGGCCAGGGTCAGCGCGCTCATGCTCTCGGGCTCGTCCATCTCGCCGTCGCCGAACACGCCCCAGACCTTGCGCTGGCTGCAGTCGAGCAGGTTGCGGTGCGTGAGGTAGCGCATGAAGCGCGCGTGGTAAATGCTGCTGATGGGGCCGATGCCCATCGACCCGGTGGGGAACTGCCAGAAGTCCGGCATCAGCCAGGGGTGCGGGTAGCTCGACAGGCCCTGCGCACCCGCGCCCGGCGCGGTGAGCTCCTGGCGGTAGTGCATCAGGTCCTGCTCGGACAGGCGGCCTTCGAGGAACGCCCGCGCATACACGCCCGGCGCGCTGTGCGGCTGGAAGAACACCAGGTCGCCCCGGTGCTGCCCCTCGCCCACGCCTTCGCGGGCGCGGAAGAAGTGGTTGAAGCCGCTCTCGAACAGGTCGGCCGCGCTGGCGTAGCTGGCGATGTGGCCACCCAGTTCGCCATACGCCTGGTTGGCGCGCACCACCATGGCCAGCGCGTTCCAGCGCACGATGGAGGCCACGCGCTCTTCAACAGCCAGGTCACCGGGGAAGGCGGGCTGGTCCTGTGCGGCCACAGTGTTCACATACGGCGTGTTCAGGTCCGGCTGCCAGCCGATGCGCTGCGTGCGCGCCAGCCGCACCAGCTCTTGCAGGATGTGCCGCGCGCGCTCCGGGCCTTCGGTGGCCACCAGGGCCAGGAAGGCGTCGCGCCACTCGGCGGTTTCCTCAGGGTCGATGTCGGGGACGGCGCCGGGCGCCAGCAGCAGGTTGTGGGGTGTGAGCGCGTTCATGCAGAGCACTGTAGCCATGCCCACCCCGAATGAGTTGCCGTTTTTCAGCCGATGCGGCGCAATACCGGCAGCTTATGCCGCAAAAACAATAAACTGCAGCATATGAAACTCGATACCCTGGACCTGCGCATTCTGGCCGAGCTGCAGGCCGATGGCTCCCTCTCCAACGTGGAACTGGCGCGGCGTGTGCACCTGTCGCCCTCGCCGTGCCTTGCGCGGGTGAAGGCACTGGAGGCCGCAGGCGTCATCAGCCGCTACGTGGCGCTGGCCAACGCGGCGGCGCTGGGGCTGGGGCTCAATGTGTTCATCAGCATCAGCCTGAAGGCGCAGAGCAAGGAAGCGCTGGCCGATTTCGAGCACCGCATCGCGGAGCACGACGAGGTGATGGAGTGCTACCTGATGAGCGGCGACAGCGACTACCTGATCCGCGTCGCCGTGGCCGACATCTCTGCGCTGGAGCGCTTCATCGTGGAGCAGCTTGCCCCGATGCCCGGCGTGGAAAAGATCCGCTCGAGCTTTGCGCTCAAGCAGGTGCGCTACAAGACGGCGCTGCCGCTGCCCCGGGCATAGCGGTCACGCTCCAGCGCCCTACTGCTCGTTCATCACCCATCACTCCGCACGCGCCGTGCTGGGCGGCTGGCCGATGATCCTTTTGTAGGCGCGGCTGAACGAGGCTTCGGACTCGTAGCCCAGCCGGTGGGCCGCCACGGCCACGCGCATGCCGTCGCGTGCGATCCAGCGGCGCGCCTGCGACATCTTCACCTTGGCCACGTAGCGCGCCGGGCTCTCCCCCATGGTGCGCGTGAACGATTCCGAAAAACTCGAGCGCGAGGCGCCCATCAGGTCGGCCAGCAGCGGCACGTTCCAGTCGCGCTCGGGCTCGGCGTGGATGGCGGCGATCACCTTGCCGATGCGCGGGCAGCGCACGGCGGCGATCCAGCCCGTGGGGCTGTTGCAGCTGCATTCCACCCAGGCGCGGATGATGCTGGCCGCCAGGGCGTCGGCCAGGCGCGCCAGGATGGCGCAGGCGCCCATGCGGTCCTGCGCCACCTCGCGCTCCATGGCGTCGAGCAGCACGGGCACGGTGGTGTCGCGCCGCGCCAGGTCGCCGGCCATCATCACGGCGGGCATCATGGCCATCAGCGGGTGCAGCGGGTCGAGGTTGAAGCGCAGCGCGCCGCTGAACAGCACGTCGGGCGCCAGCGGCGGGGGCGGCGCGACCGGGGCCCCCCGGGGTGCGCGGCCCGCCTCGCGGCCATCCACCAGGTAAATGTTTTCAGACACGGCCTTGCGCGCCAGCGAGTCGATGTCCACCGGCGGCACGTCGGGCGAGCTGGCCAGCACATGAAATGTGCCGTGGGGCAGCAGCACCGCATCGCCCATGGTCAGGCGCTGCCATTCGCTGCCTGGCGTGCGCAGCCAGGCGCCACCGTGGCCCACGAAGTGAAACCGCGCCGAGCGCTGCGCCGGAAAAGCGATGGCCCAGGGCGGGTGCAGCACGCAGCGGCCATACTCCACGCCGTCCAGGCGCAGGCCGAGCAGGATCTGGGTCAGCAGGTCCGGCGGCTCCACCCACGGCGGCTGCGGCACTTGGTCAAACGGTCTGGATGAAAAGTCAAGCATTTCGGCTTTTACGGCATGGAAACGCCGACATCTTATCCCTAGCATGGACGTCCGTTCCAACCCAAGGCTTTGCCCGTGTCCTCCTCTTCTTCCTGCTCCACCTGCCTGGATGCGCCCATGGGCGCCGTGGCCGATGCCACCCCCGCCCCGCATTCCACCCCCGAGCCCACCGAGGCCCGCTGGGCCGCCGTGGCGTCCATGGCGCTGGGCGTGTTCGGCCTGGTCACGGCCGAATTTCTGCCCGCCAGCCTGCTGACCGCCATGGCCAGCGACCTGCGCGTGAGCGATGGGGCCGCGGGCCAGGCCGTGACCGTCACCGCGCTGGTGGCCGCAGTGGCTGCGCCGTCGCTGCCGCTGCTCACGCGCCGCATCGACCGGCGGCTGGTGATGATCGCCTTCACGCTGCTGCTGGTGCTGTCCAACGTGATGTCCGCCCTGGCCGGGAGCCTGGCCACGCTGCTGGTGGCGCGGGTGATGCTGGGCGTGGCGCTGGGCGGCTTCTGGTCCATGTCGGCCGCGCTGGCCATGCGGCTGGTGCCGGCCTCGCTGTTCGCGCGGGCCATGTCGTTCATCTTGACCGGGGTGTCGGTGGCCACCGTGTGCGCGGCGCCCATCGGCGCGTGGATGGGCGATATGTGGGGCTGGCGCAGCGCCTTCGTCGCGGCGGGCGGCATCAGCCTCGTCACGCTGGCCGTGCAACTGGTGGCCCTGCCCGCCCTGCCCCCGCGCGACAACCCCAACCTCAAGGTGCTGGGCGAGCTGCTGCGCCGCCCACCGGTGCGCGTGGCGCTGCTGGCGGTGCTGCTGGTGATCTCAGGCCACTTCGCAGGCTTTACCTACATTCGCCCGCTGATGGAGCAGGTCACGCACCTGTCGGTGGCCACCATCACGGCCGTGCTGCTGGGCTACGGCGTGGGCGGCTTCTTCGGCAACTTCGTGGGGGGATGGATCGCGGGGCGCAGCGAGCGCCAGGCCATCGTGGCCGGTGGGGCCGTCATCGCCGTGCTGGCCGCCGTGCTGCTGGTGGCTGGGCAGTCGGCGGCCATCACGGCGGTGGCGGTCACGCTGTGGGGGTTTGCGTTCGGCGCGTTTCCGGTGGGCTTTCAGACCTGGATCGTGCGGGCCGCGCCCGACCAGGCGGAGGGCGCGGGCGGGCTGCTGGTGGCGGCGTTTCAGATCGCGATTGCCAGCGGCGCCATCTTTGGCGGGCTGATGGTGGACCACGTGGGCGCCCTGGGCGGGCCGGCGTTTGCCCTGGCAGCGCTGACGCTGGGCACCTTGCTGACCCTGCGCCACGGCCCACGGCCGGCGCAGGCCTGACCCGCCGCAGGGGTTGGAGCCCCCAAGCCCATCCCCACCGCACAGCCTGCCGCCACGCCCCCGCGCAGTGCGGGACTACGGCACGGGCTTGCGGGCCACCGCGCCCGTGGCGACGCGCTGGCGCACTTCGCGGATCAGCGCTTTGGCCCGCGCCGCGTTGGCGGGCCCCATGCGCACCAGGATCTTCTGGCCGCTCGACAGGGCCTGCAGCGCCGGGTCGGCAAATTCGTAGCGCACCCAGGGCCGCAGGTCGGGCACGTCGGTGTTCACCGGCAGCAGCTTCACGCGCATCGGCCCCTTGGGCTCGGGCGCGAGCAGCAGGTGGTCCAGCACGGCCACCAGGCGGTCGTTGAAGTAGCGCCGGGGATAGCCCACTTCTTCATACGCCTGCTGGAACAGCGGGTACAGCCGTGCATACAGCGCCACCGCGGCGTCCAGCGGCACGGCCTCGGCAAAGGCCAGCACCGCGCTGTAGCGCGCTGCGTTGGCGGGGGCGATGGTCTGCGCGCCCTCGACACCCTCCACCGTGAAGCGCTCGGGCGTGGGCTGCACCGGCCACATGCGCGACGGCGCCTGGGCGCGGCCCAGGTTGTCCACCGTGGCGACCACGCGGCGCACGAAGCCTTCGGTCCACAGAAACCTGGTCACCTTGTCGCTGCCCAGCAGTTCGCCGAGCAAGGCCGTCACGCGGGTGTCCGATTCCGCCAGGGGCGGCAAAGCGGTGTCGGCGGGTGCGAGGCCATCGACCAGGTTCTGCGGGCCCGAGGCTTCGGGCATGGGGGGTGCAGCCGCCGGGGCTGCGGGCGCGCTGGCCACCGGGGGCGGTGGTGGCGCGGGCTGAGGCTCCGCGGGGCGCAGCCAGAACCACCACGCAGCGCCCGCGATGGCCGCGCAGCCCAGGGCTGCGAGGGCGGCTTTGGGCAGGGGCGATGCACCCTCGGGTGCGGGGCGAAACTCGGCGGTGTCGTGATCGGGCATCGGGTCTCCTGTGGCGGTGCATGGCGCACGCCCTGGGTACGACGGCGTGGGCCGCCATGCGTTCCCGTGCGGGGTGCAATGCACCATTGGAAACCGCGCCTGCGCCCGGTGCGTAACGCCATGTACCCGCTGGGCGATGCCGGTGCCTTCCCAGACCTCGCCACGCCACCGCTGCGCGAGCGGCACGGCACGGCACGGGCAGCCCTGCGGTGCGCAGGAGGATGTGGGTGTGCTGGCCTATCCCCCCGCCCGCCGGGTCAGAAAGCCGCCGACGGGCCGGCCAGCGAGTCCAGCCAGGTCACCGTAGCGGACAGCTCCGCCGGGCGGATCTCGTGCGCGCCTGGAAACTCCCGGTACGTGACCGCCACGGGCAGCGGGCCCATGTGCTGCGCGATGGCCTGCGCGTGGGCCAGGGGGATCACGTTGTCGTGCGTGCCGTGGCTCAGCCACAGCTGCTTGCCCCGCAGCGCATCGGGCGGCGCGGCCAGGGGCAGCACCTGCGACAGCAGGCGGCTGTGCCACACCATGGCCGCCTGCATCAGCGCGGGCTGGGTCAGCAGCAGCGACAGCGCCATGATGCCGCCCTGGCTGAAGCCGCCCACCACGACGCGCTCGGGCGGAATGCCCAGTTGCTCTGCGGCGGACGCGATGGCCTGGGCCACCAGCGCGCGGCTCTGCGCTTCTTGCGCCTCGTTGATGGTGCGCTCGCCGTTGGGCTCGATGGAAAAGTCGAACCACGCGTGCGAGCCCGGCCCCATGCGAAACGGTGCCCGCAGGCTCAGCACATGAAAACGCTCCGGAATGTGCGGCGCCAGGCCGAACAGGTCCTGCTCGTTGCTGCCCACGCCGTGCATGAGCACCAGCAGCCAGGGCCGGGGCGTGGTGGCAGCGGCCGGGCGCTGCAAAAAGGTGAGCGGTAGATCAAGCATGGATGAGCGGCAGGGCCGGATTTGAAGATAGATAGGTGGGCGGACGTGCCGTCTCAATGCACGGGCTGCAAGGCGAAAGCATCCATCGACAGCATGCTGTACATCACCTCGCGGCTCAGGTAGTGGGCCTGCAGATCGTCGCCCGCTGCGCCCAGCGCAAAGAAGATGGGCAAAAAGTGGTCCTCGGTGGGGTGTGCACGGCGTGCATGCGGGGCCTCGCTGCGGTAGTTGAGCAGTGCCTTCATGTCGCCCCGCGCCAGGGCCGCTTCGATCCAGCGGCTGAACTCCAGCACGTAGGGCGCGGGCTCGCGCTCGCCGCCAAAGAACTCGGCCAGGTTGTGCGTCATGCTGCCTGAGCCGATGACCAGCACGTTCTGGTCGCGCAGGCTGCGCAGTGCCGCGCCCAGCGCGTACACCTCGGCCGGCCCAGCGCCCACGGGCAGGGCCACCTGCACCACCGGCACATCGGCCTGCGGGAACAGATGCATCAGCGGCACCCAGGCACCATGGTCGAACGGGCGGGCTGCATCACCCTGCGCCGCCACGCCGGCGGCTTGCAGCAAGCCCAGCACCTCCTGCGCCAGCGCGGGCGAGCCCGGGGCCGGGTATTTCAGCTGGTACAGCGCGGGCGGAAACCCGCCAAAGTCGTGCCAGGTCTCCGGCTGCGGGCCGGTCATGACCTGCGGCGAGCGTGCCATCCAGTGGGGCGACATGATGACCACGCCACGCAGCCCGGGGTACTGTGCCTTCAGGCTGTCACCCCACTGCGTGAGCGCGGGGCCGGTGGTGCCGGCGTCCAGCGCAAACAGCGGCGCGCCGTGCGAGACGAACAGTGCAGGAACAACAGGGAAAGCGTGGGCGGTGGCAGACATGGCGATGTCCTTTGGATTCATTGCGTGGGGGGATGCATTGAATGTAGGACCGACAGCCCGCGATACCAAGCCCTGTGCATCAGACAGATCGTTCCACGGGTGGTGCTAATGAGCCGGTAAAAACTGCCAATGCGCCGGGCAACAAAACATCGCCACCCAACAACGTCCACCTGTCCGGGGTCCGTCAACAGCCCCTCAGGACCCATCCTTCACCCGGCCGCGCAGCGCCTTGGTTTCGCTGCGCTGGCTCTTGCCCGCCAGCCGCCGCTGCTGCGAGCCATAGGTCGGCCGCGTGGCACGCCGCACGCGGGGCGGCACGGCGACCGTGTTGACCAGCGCGTTCAGGCGCTGCAGCGCGTCCGTCCGGTTCTGGTCCTGGCTGCGGTACTGCTGCGCCTTGATCACCACCACGCCGTCCTGCGTGATGCGGCTGTCGCGCAGTGCCAAAAGGCGCTCCTTGACCCCGTCGGGCAATGACGACGCCGCCACGTCGAAGCGCAGGTGCACCGCGCTCGATACCTTGTTGACGTTCTGCCCACCCGCACCCTGCGCCCGCATGGCGGTGATCTCCACCTCGTCTTCGGGCACCTCCAGCGTCGGGGTGGGTGCGGTGGTCATGCGTGTGCCCGTCTGCCGTGCGAAAGTGCGCCCGAGGGTACTGCGGCGCTCAGGCGGCCGCCTGGGGCTGCAGCTGCGCCAGCCCGTCGATGGCCAGGCCATAGCCCAGCACGCCAAACCCGCACATCACCGCCTTGGCGGCCGCGGCCATGTACGAATGGTGCCGGAAGGATTCGCGGGCGTGCACATTGCTGATGTGCAGCTCGATCAGCGTGATGCCCGTGCCCTTGGTGGCATCGTGCAGCGCCACGCTCGTGTGGGTGTAGGCCCCGGCATTGATCACCACGCCGGCCAACGCGCCCGCCGCATGCAGGCGGCCCGCTTCATGGATCCAGTCGATCAGCGCACCCTCGTGGTTGCTTTGGTGAAACCGCAGCGCAAAACCGTGACGCGCGCAGGCGTCGGCACACAGTTTTTCGACATCGGCCAGGGTGTGTGCGCCGTACACGGCAGGTTCACGCGTGCCCAGCAGGTTCAGATTGGGGCCATTGAGGACAAAAACGGTTTTCACAGGGCATGCACTCCGAGGGGTTGCACCCGCCATGCAGCGGGCAAAGGTGCCAAATTATGCTGCGCCGCCACCTGCGCGCCCCCAAAGAAAAAGCGGCCCGAAGGCCGCTGTAAAAGGCAGCCTGTGCAAAGACGCTGCCTGTGAGCGACTGGCGCCCAAGAGGTTTTGGTTACAAAGTGCGGCAGCCGTGTCGGTCAGGACCGGCTGCCGGGGCGGGGCCGATCAGCGGTCCCAGCGGCCGTAGCCACGGTCGTGGTGATGGTGGCGGTGGCCCCGGTAGCCACGGTCACCGTAGTACACCACGGCGGGTGGAGGGGCGTAGTACGCTGGAGGGGGCGCGTAATACACAGGCCGTGGGGGCGCGTAATACACCGGTGGGGGCGGGGCCACATACACCGGGGCTGGTGCGTAGTAGCCATTGCTGGCCCCCACCACCACACCCGGCACGCCAATGCCCACCGACCAGTTGACGTCGCGGGCCTGGGCGGCGCCCGCGCCACCCAGCAATGCCAGCGCTACGCCTGCGGAAGCTGCCAAGGCATAGATAGAACGGGATTGAGTCATACGGATATCTCCTGTTGGAATGAGGGTAGCCAGCCAAATGGACTCGCCTCACCGGTACATAACGCACCAAGTAGGCAAAAGGATGGCATAAATTTGTCTTTACGTTGTGTCCGGAAGTACATTCGCCCGTTTCCATGCGTAAACCATCACGAAACCGGGCCCTAAAATGGCCCGATGAGCACCCAAAACCCCGTCAATCCAGCCGCCAACACACCGGCTGCCGCCACCGCGACAGCCCCGGAAGCCGTCAAGCCCAGCAACTTCCTGCGCCAGATCATTGAAAGCGACCTGGAAAAAGGCACCTACGCCGCCCGCCGCTGGGGTGGCACACCGGGCGACGCCGCCCACCACGCGGCGGGCCAGCCCGACCCGGCCAAGATCCGCACCCGCTTCCCGCCCGAGCCCAACGGCTACCTGCACATCGGCCACGCCAAGAGCATCTGCATCAACTTCGGCCTGGCCCGCGACTACGGCGGCGTGTGCCACCTGCGCTTTGACGACACCAACCCCGAAAAAGAAGACACCGAATACGTCGACAGCATCATCGACGCGGTGAAGTGGCTCGGTTTCGACTGGAACGGCCACCCCAGCGCCCCGCCCTACCAGGCCAGCGACTACTTCGACTTCATGTACCGCGCGGCCGAATACCTGATCGAGGCCGGCCACGCCTACGTGGATGAGCAAACCGTGGAGCAGATGCGTATCAACCGCGGCGACTTCGGCAAGCCCGGCGTGAACAGCCCCTTCCGCAGCCGCACCCCGGCCGAAAACGTGGCCAAGTTCCGCGAGATGAAGGCCGGCCTGCACGAAGACGGCTCCATGGTGCTGCGCGCCAAGATCGACATGGCCAGCCCCAACATCAACATGCGCGACCCGGCCATCTACCGCATCCGCCGCGCCACGCACCACAACACGGGCGACACCTGGTGCATCTACCCGATGTACACGTATGCGCACCCCATCGAAGACGCGCTCGAGCAGATCACCCACAGCCTGTGCACGCTCGAATTCGAAGACCAGCGCCCCTTCTACGACTGGCTGCTGGAGCGACTGACGGAAGGCGGCCTGCTGAGCAACCCGCCCCCCCGCCAGTACGAATTCGCCCGCCTGAACCTCACCTACGTCATCACCAGCAAGCGCAAGCTCGCCCAGCTGGTGTACGACCACAAGGTCAGCGGCTGGGACGACCCGCGCATGCCCACCATCGTCGGCTTGCGCCGCCGCGGCTACACGCCCGAATCGCTGCAGGTGTTTGCCGAGCGCATTGGTGTGACCAAGAGCGACAGCTGGATCGACTACAGCACCCTGGAAGGCTGCCTGCGCGAAGACCTGGAGCTCAAGGCCTTCCGCGGCATGGCCGTGCTCAACCCCGTCAAGCTGGTGCTGACCAACTGGGACGAGGTCATGGGCGCGGGCCACCTGGAGCCCTGCACCCTGCCATCACTGCCCCACCCCCCCGAAGGCGTGGAAAGCCCCGAGCGCCACTTCACCATCGGCAAGGAAGTCTGGATCGAACGCGAAGATTTTGAAGAAGTGCCCCCCAAGGGCTACAAGCGTCTGTTCCCCGGCAACAAGGTGCGCCTGAAGGGCGGCTACGTCATCGAATGCACCGGCTGCCACAAGGATGCCGACGGCACCATCACCGAAGTGCTGGCCACCGTGGTGCCCGACACCAAGAGCGGCACCCCCGGCGCCGACAGCGTGAAGGTCAAGGCCGCCATCACCTGGGTGGGCGTGGCCGACGGCGTGAAGGCCGAGGTGCGCATGTACGACCGCCTGTTCCTGGACGCCCAGCCTGACGCGGGCGGCAAGGACTTCATCGAGAGCCTGAACCCGAACAGCCTGAAGGTGGTGACGGCCATCGTGGAACCGTCGCTGGCCAAGGCCCAGCCGGACGACAAGTTCCAGTTCGAGCGGCACGGGTACTTTGTGGCAGACCGGGTGGATCACCGGGCGGGGAAACCGGTGTTTAACTTGGCGGTGGGGTTGAAGGACTCCTGGGGGAAGTAAATTTTCTCGATCACGAAGAGATCACCGGAGGGGTGAAACGTGTTGGCGGCTCCGATACCAGTGGCCCTAAGCGCGCGCAAGTGCTCCAGCAATCAGCGTCAAGAAAAACGTAGTGCGCCAATACATTTCAACTCCACTCGGTAATCTCTCACTCCTCGCAAAAAGCAGCGGCGTGGGCGGTGGGGCGTGGGATCAGGCCCCCCGCATATTCAGGAAATCCGTCGAGCCAGCGCTTCCAGACGGCATGTCTGTTCTTGGCTGCCACATCGTGTTGCTGCAGTGCACGCCGGGCGAAGCCTCAAAAGGCGTCACGTTCGAATGCAGTTGGGCCGACGATGTGCCGCTTTGTACAGGGCCGGAAACTGGTGAATGGCTTGAAGCCCAGGGCTGGGAGGGGCTCGGCTACAAGATCATCGTAGGGACTGAAGACTACGACTGTTTTGCAAAACGGCTGGGGCCTGAGATCGCTATCTCTGCATCGCAGCACTCAGTGCTCTATTCCGAAAGAGGAATCCGGATTCAGGTCGGCCCACTAGCAGGCGGCGTCGAGTTATCTCTGCACTTCGTGGTTTCGTGGAACCGTTCCCCTGACCCAGCTGACTGTTCGTGCTGGTATGCGGTAGGTATATCCCATCCCACAGTTCTCAGCCACGTCCATTCCGAGGTAGGGTGAGTTGTCTGCTGCAACGCAAAGCTGAAGGCGGCAACAACGCACTGGAATCCGGCAGGCGCGAAAGCTGATTGCTTCTGAAGTCGAGAGAAATTCGGCGGCTGTAGAACGAACACACGGCGCTGAACCGATCGTCTCGGTCAAACCATTTTGCGCGTCCCTTCAGCTAATGTCGTCCGACCTGTAATCCCCCGCGCGTTATCACGGAAGAATCCACTGCCAGGGCAGCGATGTGGTGATCACCTCCCTTTTTGAGATACAACCTCGCAATGCTGAACCCGCCCGAACAACCGCCTACCGTCAAACCCACCTTCGCCCACATGCCGCCCGGCCCAGTGGCAGGCCCCTTGCAGTTATTGCCTGTCAACGGATCGGTGGTGGCAGTCCACACGGCCGATGGCGCACACGTGGGTTCACTCAAAAAGATCGGCGCGGTCTGGAAATTCAAAGCCATGGGCTACGGCGCTGACGGCGGCATGGAGCCGGGCCACGGCCCGCTGACCGATCAGCACAACATGCAGTTCGCCACGCCCGATGCCGACGAGGTGAGCCCCCGGTTGCTGGGCGCTTTGGGCAATATTGCGTAAGCGGCGCGGGCAAGCACTGCCGTGATGGGCTGCAACACTCACGCCGACGCGCTGGCCACCACAAATTCCACCGCCGCACACACCGCCGCCACCTGCGCGTCAATGCACTGCGCCGGCGTGGCACGCGCACTATCCGGGTACACCTCCGTCGTCGTGGTGTAGCGCGCCCCGCTGATGCCCGCGCACAGGCCCCACTGTTTCATCGGGTAGTGGATCACGCCATGCGCCACCATCGGTGAACCGATGATTTCCCCCTGGTCATCCGCCGGCGCAATGTGCGTCACTTGGCTCACCGCATCGATGATCGCCTGCTGAAACGCAGGCTGCGGGTTGTCCGTGTCGTCCACCAGATAGAACCCGTCGGGGATGCTGCCGGGCTCGAACACCTTGCCGTCGCGCGCGGCCACGGCGGGGCGGTATTCGGATTCGTCGGTGTCTGTGGTTTCGTGCAGGTCGACGTGGGCCGCCCACTGGCCGCGCAGCGGGGCCACCAGGCGGATCAGCGCGGCAGCTTCTTGCGCGGGTGAGCCTTCACGAAAGGACCGGTTGGGGTCGATGGCGTCGAAGTTCCAGCGCTGGAAGCGCTCGTACGCCCAGGGACTGACGCAGGGCACCACCAGCAGGTTGGCGCGGCCGGCAAAGCGCTCGGCCTGCGTATCCACAAAGCGGAGCGCGCCGTGCACGCCGCTGGTTTCGTAGCCGTGCACGCCGCCGGTGACCAGCACGCTGGGCAACCCTTCGCTCCATGGGCGGCTGCGCAGGGCCCGCAGGGGATACCGCTCTGCCGCATGGTGGGCGTCGGCATAGACGACATCGCCGTACATCTCCACATCGAATCGGCCGCGCAGTGCCTCGACGGCGGTCAGCACGTCGTCGGCGTAGCTGCGCTGGCGCACCTGGCGGGCGCGCCATTGGTCGCGCTCTGCGGCGCCCCAGGGCTGGCCGGGTGTGCCGATGGGGTAGGAATGGGTGTCTGGCATGGCGGTGGTGTGGCGTGTGTAAAAAGCGAAATGGGGGTGCGTGGCGTGGGGTGGCTACACCGCCCGCGCGGAGCACGGTGCAGAGCGTTCATAGAATACCCCGATGCCCCTTCCCCTGCCCTGGCCGCTTCGGCTTGCCACACCCGTCGTTTTCTTGCTGGCCTGCATGTCGGTCCACGCACAGAAGGCGCCCATGACACCGCCTGCCCCCACCACCCCTGCCAGCGCATCGGCGGCACGCCCTGCAAGCGGGCTGCCGCCTGTGGCACCCGGCCTTGCAGCGCCGTCATCGCCTGGCGGCGAAGCAACCGGCAGTGCAGACCCTTCCACAGCAGGTGCGGCCGTGCCGGTGCCCGCCACAGCGCTGTCGCGCGACGCACGGCGCATCTACGAGCTGTCGCGCGACAAGCTGGTGCAGATCCGCACGCTGCTGCGCAATGCCGACACGCAGGCGTCGATCGGCTCGGGGTTCTTCGTGTCCGCCGACGGCCTGATCGTCACCAACTTCCATGTGGCCAGCCAGCTGGCGCTGGAGCCCGAGCGGTATCGCGGCGTGTACGTGACGATGGAGGGGCAGGAAGGCGAAGTGGAGTTGCTGGCGTTCGATGTGCAGCACGACCTGGCCGTGTTGCGCACCAAGGCCCGCACCGCCGCGGCGCCGGTGCTGAGCTTTCGGCCCGCCACCGAGGCCCTGGCGCAGGGTGAGCGCATCTATTCGCTGGGCAACCCGCTGGACATCGGGTTTGCCGTGACCGAAGGCACCTACAACGGGCTGGTGCGGCGCAGCTTCTACCCGCGCATCTTCTTCGGCGGCACGCTCAACCCCGGCATGAGCGGCGGCCCGGCGGTGGACGATGCCGGGCGGGTGCTGGGTATCAACGTGGCCAAGCGGCTCGACGGGGAGCAGGTCAGCTTCCTGATTCCTGCCGAGTTCGCGCAGGCGCTGGTGCAGCGCGCAGCAGCTGCCGCAGAACCCATCACCCAGCCCGCGTACGGCGAGATGACCCGGCAGCTGACGGGCCATCAGCAGTTGCTGACGGACCGGTTCCTCAAAGCGCCGTTTCGCGAGCAGCGCCACGGCAACTACCGCGTGCCGGTGCCGGACGACGCACTGGCGCGGTGCTGGGGCTCGGGGCGCGACCCGGCCTTTCCCGGCCTGAACCTGGAGCGCACACAGTGCAGGGCCGACAGCGATGTGGTGGCGGGTGACTTCAACACCGGCGCGGTGCGCCTGGCCTACGAAACCTACAACGCCCCGACCCTGGGCGCCGCCCGGTTCGGCCGCATGTACTCGCACAGCTTTGCCAACGAGCAGTTTCTGCGGCGCGGCAACCGCCAGCAGACGGCGGTCGACTGCTCCGAACGTTATGTGAACCCCGGCAGCCTGCCGATGCGGGTGGTGATCTGCATGTCGGCCTACCGCAAGCTGCCCGGCCTGTACACCATGACGGTGCTGGCCGCGAGCACCAACCAGCCCACCCAGGGCGTGCTGGGCCGTCTGGACGTGCAAGGCATCGCTTTCGACAACGGCATGAAGCTGGCAAGCCACTACCTCAAGGCGTTCCGCTGGGAGGCCGCACCATGATGCCGACACTGGGACTGATAGAAGCCTTTGACCGCCACGGCGCACTGTTGGCGCGCGCTCCCATCACGCGCTGGCCTGTGACCGTGGGCCGGGGGCTCGACTGCGACCTGGTGCTGGACGACCCCTTCGTCGCCCCCACGCACCTGCGCATCGACCGGGCGGCAGACGCCTCCCGCGAGGTGCAGGTCGAGGTGCTGGAAACGCGCAACGGCGCACGCCTGCAGCGCAAGCACTACCGCCAGGGCGAGCGCTTTGGCTGGCCCCACGGCACGCCTGTCGACCTGGGCCACACCCACATCGCTCTGCGCCTGGCCGACACGCCCATTGCCGATGAACAGCCGCTGCCGCAGTTTCCGTGGCGCACGGTGGGCACCACGGCCGCGCTGGCGGCCCTGGTGCTGTTCGCGGGGCTGGGGGAGTCGTGGCTGGATGCGCGCGACACCTTGCAGTACTTCAAGGATGTGCCTGGCGTGCTGCTCACGCTGCTGGTGGCGATGGTCGTGTGGTCGGGCGTGTGGGCAGTGGCCAACAAGGTGTTTGCGGGCTCCCTGCAGTTCTGGCGCCATGTGCGCATTGCCTGCGCTGCGGCACTGGCGATGGACGCAGTGCAGCTGCTGGCCCATGTGATCGCATTCGCTTTTTCGCTCGAGATTTTTGCGCAGTTCGCCAGTCTGCTGCTCGTGCTGACGCTGGCCGGTGCGCTGTATGCCCACCTGGCCGCCGTGCTGCCGCGTCGCCGTGTGGGCCTGGCCTGGACGGTGGCCGCCGCGATCGTGCTGGGCGTGCCGGCATGGCTGGGGGCGCAGTGGCTGAACAACATGCGGCTGTCTTCTGTGCTGTACATGAGCAGCCTGTTCCCGCCCAGCCTGCGCGTGGCCCCTGCCGTGCCGGTGGACCAGTTCCTGCAAGAGACCGAATCGCTGCGCGGCAAGCTCGACCGCCGCCTGCGCGACGACGGCCAGGGCAATGATGACGACGAGTGAACAACCGGTGTGAACAATCGGCCCGGCGCCACGGCCACAGGCCTGAAGCGCCGCGCACCACCGGCTACCCCCGCCCAGCCCACCAGCCCACCAGCCCGCCAGCGCCCACGCAACCACCCCCATGCGCCGCCGCAAACTCCATCACCACGTCTACGTCATCGAGCTATCGAAAGACGTGCTGCTGGAGCCACGCTTTCGCAAGAGCAATCCTGGCTACATCGACGGCAAGCCCTGCGTGTACGTGGGCATGACGGGCCTGGACCCGGACGTGCGGTTCGACAAGCACAAGGCCGGCATCCAGGCCAACCGGTTCGTGACGCAATACGGCCTGCGCCTGCTGCCCGACCTGTACGAAGGCTTCAACCCCATGAGCTATGAGGACGCGGTGGACCGGGAGATCGAGATCGGCATCGACCTGCGCTCGGCGGGGTTCGGGGTGTGGCAGGCGTGATGGCAGCACCCCGAGCGAGCGATGTGCACCCGGCGTCATGCGCCAGCATCAATGCTCCTCATTGAATAGCATTCACCGCTTACCAGTAATGCGGTAGCGGCATTTTTCACTCCAACCTAATTTTTTATGAACTTCGCAACCCGCCTCCAGCAACTCCCCGCCACCACCCACCTCGCCGCCCTGCAGCTGCTGGATGCCGGCGACGAGGTCGTGGCCACCATTGAGAACAAGCCCGGCCAGACGGGCTCCTTGGTCGTCTACGCCGCGCTGGCGGCCCTGTACGGCGGCAGCATCACGCCCGCCGCCGCTGCGCTGGGGCTGGAGTGGTATGCAGAGCACACGGCAGACGCCAAGGCCTTCCCTGGCAAGCACCCCAACATCGACCGCCTGCTGGCCTGGGCCGAGGGCAGCGAGAGTTTCCGCGTGCGCACCGTGGCCGCCTGAGGCCGGGGCTGGACAGCGCCAGGCGTCCAGAAAAAAATGCCGGCGCCGGTCACCAGTTGTCGAAAACGGCCTGCCCCGTTCGTCGTAGGAATGTGAACAGCTGCGGGCCCCGCTGCTGCCCACCTTCTTCATCCACCCTGAGTAGTTGACACCCCAAGGAGACCGCCCATGACGACCAGCAACCCGACCGACAACAGCAGCCACAGCGCCGCAGCCGGCGGCACTGCCACCCTGCACCGCGTGCTGCGCGCTCCGCCAGAGCGGGTGTACCGCGCCTTTCTGGACGCAGACGCGATGTGCAAGTGGCTGCCGCCCCACGGGTTCACCGGCCGGGTGCTGAGCCTGGATGCCCGCGTGGGCGGCACCTACCGCATGCAGTTCACCAACTTCGGCAACGGCCAGACGCATGCGTTCGGCGGCGAATACCTGGAGCTGGTGCCCGGCGAGCGCATCGTGCACACCGACCGCTTCGACGACCCCAACCTGCCCGGCGAGATGCGCACCAGCATCGTGCTCAAGAAGGTGCTGGTGGGCACCGAGGTGTCCATCGTGCAGGCAGGCATCCCCGCCGTGATCCCGACCGAGATGTGCTACCTGGGGTGGCAGGAGTCGCTGCAGCTGCTGGCGCAGTTGGTCGAGCCCGACATTCCAGCCGAGTGATCTGCAGCACCCGCACGCCGGCCGGTGCTGCGGCAACCGCGCCCGGCGCAGGGCGCGGGCTTGTGCCGTCAGGCGGGCGCCACCATCGTCATCATCCGTATCACTTGAGCCACTTGTCGGCGGCCTGCTTGAGCACGCCCCGGCTGTCCACCTGGCCCCAGACGAAGTTCATCACCCGGGTGTAGTCCGCATCGTCCTTGGGCAGCATGAAGCCCAGGTAGCTCTTGGGCGTGAGCGGCGCGTCGATGAAGGCAGCGTGAAGGCGCGGGTCGGCCTTGCTGTAGACCACGGCTTCGTAGGTCTCGGTGATCATCACGTCGCCCTTGCCTTCGGCAATCAGCGCAGGGATCTCGGCGTTCTTGTCGTGCGTGCTGACCTGCGCGGTCTTGAGGTTTTGCAGCACGAAGGTCTCGTTGGTGCCGCCGGGGTTCTTGATCACGCGCACCGTGGGCTTGTTCAAGTCGTCCACGGTGTTGTACTTGGCCTTCTCGGCCGAGCGCACCAGCGCCACCTTGCCGAAGGGCGCATAGCCCGGCAGCATCTCGATCAGGCGGATGCGCGCCACATTGCGCGTGATGCCGCCCACCGCGATGTCGAACTGGTCGGCCTGCAGGTCCTTCATCAGGTTGGGCCAGGAGGTCTGCACGTATTCGATCTTCACACCCAGCTCCTTGGCCATCGCCTCGATCACGTCGATGTCATGGCCCGAAAGTCCCGCGTCGGTCTTGATGGCAAAGGGCCGGTAGTCGCCCGGCGTGCCCACGCGGATGACCTTGGTCTCCAGGATCTTGTCGAGCCGGGGGCCGGCCTGCGCGGCCTGGCTGAAGAGGGACAGGCCCGCCACCAGAACGGTGGCAGCCACGGCGAGTGTTTTCTTGGTGATCATGATTTTTGAAGCGCTCCAGGAGGGGATGGACAAGCGTCCTTTGGGGGCCGCGCGGCAAACGCTGCACCGGCAGGACGCACAAAAAGAATACGCCAGCCACTAGCATCAACCATGCCGTGCAGGCGCCCAATGATGGCACCGGGCACGCACTGCCACCGTGCTGGGTTACCCTGCAAGCCCGATCCGCTGTTTCACCGGTGGATCATCATCCATGGATCGACCGTCGACCATGGCACTGCGAATCGATCGACCTGCCCTGCGCAGACGACCCCATCACACAAGGAACACCATGAAAAAACTCAACGTCACCATCCAGCTTGAAATGACCGTGCCCGACGACTGGCAGCTGGTCGAGACCTCCGAAGGCACGCCGGTGATCCAGATGGCCGAAGGCAAATTCCTGGACATCGCCATCGAGCCACTGTTCGCATCGGACCCGGAAGACATGTGGAGCAGCAGCGAGACCGATGATGAACTCAACGACGTGCTCGACATGGTGGAGAGCGAGGAAGTGGCGTACGAGTTTGTGACGCACTGACTCCACAGCACTTCGGCACTGGCACGTCTTTGCTTTAAAAATCGTTTCTCATTGTTGACAAAAATCGCATTTTGCAAATAATGAGAATCAAATGCCATCTCCAGCGCCTCTTGCCTCAGAGCACACTGCATCCCATCTGCGAGCCTTGGGCGAGCAACTGCGCGCCCGGCGCAAGGCCCTGCACCTGAGCGCCACGGTCACAGCAGAATCTGCGGGTATATCGCGGGTTACCTTGCATCGCATCGAAAAGGGCGAACCATCGGCGACCATGGGCGCCTGGTGCAACGTGATGAACGCGCTCGGCATGGTCCCGGCCCTGGTGGACCCTGCCAGCGGCCCTGCGTGTGCGCAGCTGCCAGGAACATTGGCAGGCTGGATTCCCGCTCGCATCCGGCTGGCTGACTATCCCCAGCTCAAGGCGCTGGCTTGGCAGGTGCATGGAACCGATGCACTCACACCCACTGAAGCGCTCGATATCTACGAGCGCAACGCACGCCACCTCGACTTGAGCGCCATGGCGGACAACGAGCAGGCACTGCTGAAAGCGCTGCGCCTGGCTTTCTCGGCCGTTGGCGACGGTAACGCCATCCCCCATGTTTGACAGGCCGCACCACCAGCGCATTGCCCATGTGCTGGCATCCCTGAACGGCGCTGTCCTCCGCCAGCATGGCTGCCTGTTCGGCGGGGGTACCTGCATCGCACTGCGGTATGGCGAATACCGTGAGTCTGTGGACATCGACTTTCTGGTCTCTGACCTTGCCGGGTACCGCGAGCTGAGGCAACTGCTCACAGGCCCAGACGGGCTGGCACCTATCACCCACGAACACGCCACGCCGCTGGTTGCGCAGCGAGAGATACGTGCAGACCAATATGGCATCCGCACACAGGTGCAGATGGACGGGCAGGCGATCAAGTTCGAGATCGTGCGCGAAGGCCGCATCACGCTCGCACCGCCAGGGCCCGACGATGTGGTCTGCGGCGTCAGCACGCTCACCCCGCTGGACCTGGCAGCGTCCAAACTCCTGGCCAACTCGGACGGACAGGCCGATGACGGAGTCTTCAGCCGCGATGTGATCGACCTGGCGATGATGGACCTGCGGTTGCCCGCACTGCGCAAGGCAATGGCCAAGGCAGAAGAGGCGTACGGCACATCGATAGCGCGCGACCTGGGCAAGGCGATTGACCGGCTTCAGAACCGCGTGGGTTGGCTGGACCGCTGCATGCAGGCCATGGGTATGCACGGCAGCCCGAAGGCGGTGGTCTGGAAAAAAGTGCGCGCACTGCGCAGGGTTCTGCCAGCGGCGTAACCCCACATGCGCCGGTGACGGCATCTGCGCAAAGTCCACTGCGCTCGAGCGACAACCACGCCGACGCATCCCTTACAACTGCGAGCGCAGCAGCCCCGTCATCTTCTCGTGCAGCTTCTCGCGCAGCGGCCGCTCCAGCCAGTCTGCGTGCGTCACGCGGCGAGACCGCTTGATGTCGTCTTCGAACACGAGCGTCTGCCGCTGCGCGAACTTCGCGTCGTAGACGTTCAGGTTCGCCTCGTCGTTCAGGCGAAACGACCGGTTGTCGAAGTTGGTGGAGCCCACCGACACCAGCAGCTGGTCCACGATCATCACCTTGCAGTGGTACATGGTGGGGCGGTACTCGTAGATCTCGGCGCCGGCCTGCAGCAGGTCGCCCCAGGTGGCGCGGGATGCGGCCTTCACGGTTTCGGTATCGGTGTGTTCGCCGGGGGTGACCAGGCGCACGCGCACGCCGCGTTTCAAGGCGTCCATCAGCAGGTTTTGCGTGAGCTCGTCGGGCACGAAGTACGCCACCGACAGGTCGATGCTGCGCTCGGCCGCGGTGATGGCCAGGTGGTACATGAGCTGCATGCTCTCGCTGCCGCTCGACGGCGAGCTGGAGAACATCTGCGCCTTTTGCGTACCCACCGGCGCGATGGCCGGAAAGTACGCATCGCCATGCAGCACCTTGCCCGTGACCTTGAGCCAGTTGTCGAGGAACGTGGCCTGCATCTGCGCCACCGCCGGGCCGCGCACCAGGTAGTGCGAATCGCGCCAGTGGTCGGGGTTTTGCGCATTGCCGGTCCATTCGGGCGCGATGCCCACGCCACCGGTAAAGCCCACCTGCCCGTCCACCACCAGCAGCTTGCGGTGGGTGCGGTTGTTCAGGCGCGCCAGGTTGTACCAGTGCGGCTCGTGGAACTTCTTGATCTGCACGCCCGCCTGCTCCATCTCGGCCAGGTAGCTGTCTTCCATCTTGGCGCTGCCCACCCAGTCCAGCAGCACATGCACCTGCACGCCGGCCTGGGCACGCTCGCTCAGCGCGTCGGCAAACTGCTTGCCGATGTCGCCCGACCAGTAGATGTAGGTTTCGAAGGTGACGCTCTTTTGCGCGGCCTTGATGGCTGCCAGCATGGGCGGAAAGATCTGGTCGCCGTTGAGCAGCTCGGTCACCTCGTTGCCGCCGACGATGCCGGGGCCCAGCAGGCTGCCCAGGGCGCGCTCGAACTGCGGGCTGGCGGTGCTGTAAAGCCGGGGCAACTCGTGCTGCACCTTCTTTTCACCGGCGGTGAAGTTCAGGGCCAACAGCACGGCAGCGCCGGTGACCAGTGCGGTCAGGAAGACGATGAGGGGGGTGGAGAAGCGGCGGGGGCCAGCGTGGGGCATGCAACAGATTGTGGCGGGGGGCCGTGCCGGACGATGTAGGCCGACACCGCAGCGGCGCGGCGGCACAATCGCCGGTGCACGCCCTGCGCGTGCTAGCCCCACCACCGACCCACTCAACGCCTTCATTGCCCACCGTGCCCCAGACCCACAGCCTCCTCACGCCCCGCCCCCTGCCCGCACTGACCCGCCGCAGCGCCTTGATCGGCGCAGGCGGCCTGCTGGCCCTGCCAGCCACCGGCTGGCTGCATGCCAAGCCCCTGCCGCCCGCGCCTGCCGTGTGGCCCCACGCACTGCCAGTGCCCGGCGGTGTGGCGCGGCTGTCGCTGGGCCCGGCGGCCACGCGGCCGGTGGCGCATGTGCGCCAGGGCGATGTGGATGTGCCGGTACTGGTGCTGGGCGATGCCATCGAGTGGACGGCCGTGGTGGGCATACCGCTGGCCGCAGAGCCGGGCGATGCCTTCATCACCGTGCAGCCCGCGGGCGGCAAACAACGCGAAGGCAGCGCGCGCCAGGTGCCGTACCGCATTGCGCCCAAGCAGTACAAGGAGCAGCAGCTCAAGGTCGCGCCCGGCAAGGTGGACCTGTCGCCCGAAGACCAGGCCCGCTACGAGCGCGAGCGCGACCACCAGGCCGTGGTCGTGGCCGCCTTCACCGAACAGCCTGCGGGCCAGGCGCTGGCATCGCTGCGCATGCGCGTGCCGGTGCCGGGGCGGCGGTCCAGCTCGTTCGGGCTGCGGCGCGTGTTCAACGGCCAATCGCGCAATCCGCACAGCGGCATGGACATCGCGGCAGGCACGGGCACGCCCATCGTGGCGCCTCTGCCGGGCCGGGTGATCGACGTGGGCGACTACTTCTTCAGCGGCGGCAGCGTCTGGCTCGACCACGGCCAGGGCCTGCTGACGGTGTACGCCCACCTGAGCAGCATGGACGTGCGCGTCGGCGATATCGTGAAAACCGGCGAGGCATTCTGCAAGGTAGGCGCCACAGGCCGCGTGACCGGGCCGCACCTGCACTGGGGCGTGATGCTCAACCGCGCGATGGTGGACCCGGCGCTGTTCGTGCCTGCTTAACTGCACATCGGCGGATTCCATATCGACGTGCACCGCAATCACTATCAATTTGATAGCTGCCCGCACTTGCTCACTGCGCGGTAGACGCCTTTTTTTATTCAAGATCCCACCACCGCATGACCTCGCGCCTCATCCGCTTCAACAAACCCTATGGCGTGCTGAGCCAGTTCACGGCCGAGGGCAAGTGGCAGGGCCTCAAGGACTACATCGACCTGCCCGGCGTCTACGTGGCGGGCCGGCTGGACGCCGACAGCGAGGGGCTGCTGCTGCTCACCAACGACGGCCCGCTGCAGGCCCGCATCGCCGACCCGCGCTTCAAGATGGAAAAGACCTACTGGGTGCAGGTGGAGGGCATCCCCGATGCCGCCGCGCTCGCCACGCTGTGCAGCGGCGTGGTGCTGAACGACGGCCCCACCCTGCCCGCCCGCGCGCGCCTGCTGGACCCGGCCCCCACGGTCTGGCCGCGCAACCCGCCCATCCGCGAGCGCAAGGCCATCCCCACCGCGTGGATCGAACTCGTCATCCGCGAAGGCCGCAACCGCCAGGTGCGGCGCATGACGGCCGCCGTGGGCTACCCCACGCTGCGGCTGATCCGCGCAGCCATCGGGCCGTACTCGCTGCAAGGGCTGGAACCCGGCACCTGGGCCGACTGAGGCACCGGGCCCGCGCGGGAAAGTCACCGCGGCCCGGCCCAGCCACGGCTTGCACGGGGCGCAAAACGTTGCCCACCATCGCCGACCCGAAGGCTCGTAAAGCAACAGCACAGCATCGCCTATTGTACTAATACAATCACATTTCAATCATACAATTGCGTCCAAGCCGCCTGCCAAGCCACCAGGCGAGAGGAGTCGCATTGCCTGATACCCCTTCACCCCCAGGCCCCGGCTGGAAGGCGCGCAGCCTGACAGGCTTCATCCAGCATGCCGGGCCGCTGTGGGCCCTGCGTGAAGAGCACGGCTGGGCCTACGGCTTGGCCGTGGGGCCGCAGCACTCCAACCCCGCAGGGTCGGCCCATGGCGGCGCCTTGCTGACCCTGATGGACCACACGCTGAGCACCGTGGCGTGGGAGGCGTGCGACCGCACCGCCTGCGTCACGCTGCAGCTCGACTCGCACTTTGTAAGCCCTGTGTGGCCGGGCCAGTTCGTCGAGGCGCGCGCGGCCGTGCTGCAGCGCACCGGCAGCCTGGTCTTCATGCGCGGCGAACTGCGCGCGGGCGAAAGCCTGGTGCTCACCGCCCACGCCCTCATGAAGGCGTTGAAGTGATGGCGCCGAAGCAAAGCCGTTGACGTAAAGCCGTTGAAGTGAAGCCCCTGACCGTGCCACGGCTGGGGCGTCACCCTTGAAGTAACCCAACCTGCCGCGGATCGCGGTGGCCTGCAGCCCCTCTGCGGCTCTTCGTCTGCCAGCCCGCTGTAACCCCGACCCAGGAGCACGCCATGGACATTCCCGCCCCCCACAGCCTGATGGCCCTGTTCGGCGCCCCGCTGCACCCTGGCCCTGCCGACGCACCTGCGGACGGCGCGACGGGCGGTGCGGCAAGCCGGGGCGCAAATGGGTTTACCCTCGCCGGGTCGAAGCTCACGAACTCCCCCATGGCCACCCGCTCCCAGTCCGCCTTGCCGCCCGCCGCAACCCCGCCCGCCAAGGGTGTGCGCGTGCGGCCCGTCCCGGCCGTCACGCGCTCCATCGCCATCCTGCGGCTGCTGGGCGAGCACAAGCAGCCGCTCACGCTCAAGACCGTGGCGCAGGAGCTCGACCTGGTGCCCAGCACCTGCCTGCACATCCTGCGGGTGCTGGTGTCGGAAGACCTGGTCACGCTCGACCCGGCCACCAAGCGCTACGCCCTGGGCACCGGCATGATCAGCCTGGCCCGCAGCGTGCTGGAGGGCGGCGGCTTCACGCAGCTGGTGCAGCCCGTGCTCGACCGCCTGGCTGCGCAATTCGGCGTGACGGCCATGGGCGTGGAGATCACCGCACGGCAGACGGTGATGGTGCTGGCGCTGTCACGCTCCAGCCAGCCGTTTCGGGTGCACACCGACGTGGGCAGCCAGTTCGAGACACTGGTCAGCGCCACCGGGCGGCTGATCGCGGCCTACAGCGGCGAGACCTGGCCAGCGCTCAAGGAAAAATTCGCCCGCGTGGTCTGGGACCAGGCCCCGACCTACACCACCTGGAAGAAAGAGGTCGAGCTGACCCGCTCGCGCGGCTGGAGCCTGGACCGCGACAACTTCATGGCCGGCATCACCGTGGTGGCCGTGCCGGTGTTCGCGCCCGGCGGCCGGCTGGTGCACACGCTGGTGGTGGTGGGCCTGAGCAGCCAGATGGGCGCCGCCGTGGTGCAGCAACTGGCCCAGGTGATGCAGCGCGAGGCTGCGGATCTGTCGCGCCTGGTGGGCGGCGCGGGCTGAGGGGCGCTGCACACCGCCTTACCGCCTTTCCGCCATCTCACCGTTTGCCCTGAGCGTGTCGAAGGGCAGTCACGAGACGTGCCCAGGCTTCGACAAGCTCAGCCCGAACGGGTGGGGGTGTTGAAAGCATCAGGGGGACCCTGAATCCACGGGCGTTCCATCGTCCTGGCGATCCCCACCGTTCACCCCACCAGCTTGTCGAAGGGCTGCCACGAAGGTGCCAAGGCTTCGACAGGCTCAGCCCGAACGGATCGGAGCGATGCCCACCACGAGCGGCAACCTCAATCCGCCCGGATCCCCGCTGCCTTGATGATCGGCGCCCAGCGCTGGCGCTCCCGCTTCGCAAAATCATGCAGCGACGCCGCCGTGCCCCCGGCGGGCTCGAAGCCCAGCTCCAGCAGGCGCTGGCGCACCTCGGGCCGGGCCAGCACCCTGTTGACGGCGGCGTTCAGGGCGCCTGTCACTGCCGCAGGCGTGCCCTTGGGGGCATACAGCGCGTTCCAGGCGATGAACTCGAACCCCGCGTAGCCTTGCTCGGCCACCGGCTTGACGCCCGGCACCAGGCTGCTGGCCGTGGCCGACGTCACCCCCAGGGCGCGCAGCTTGCCTGCGGCGATGTGGGGCCGCAGCGCCAGGGGCGTATCGATGACGGCCGGCAACTGGCCGCCCAGCACATCCGTCACCGCATTGCCCGAGCCTTTGTACGGTACGCCGAACAAGGGCACTGCAGAGCGCTCCTTCAAGAACTCGACCACCAGTCGCGCCGAGGTGCTGGGCATGGCGATGTCGGCCGAGCGGGGCGCGCGCTTCACGGACTCCAGCAGATCCGCCACCGAGTGATGGGGAGCGCCCGCGCCCACCGCCACCACCATCGGGAAGGTGCCCACCATGGCGATGGGCTCGAAGTCCTTCTCGGGGTCGAACGCCAGCCGGGCGTACAGGAACTGGTTGAGCACGTGCGTGGCATTGGTACCCATGGTCAGCGTGTAGCCGTCGGGCACGGCCTGGGCCGTGAGCTCGGTGCCCAGGTTGCCACCCGCACCCGCCTTGTTCTCGACGACGATGGGCTGGCCCAGCTCCCGGCCCAACTGCTCCCCCAGGAAGCGCGTGGCCACGTCCGTGCCCTGCCCGGCGGCATAGGCCACGATGATCCGAATGGGCTTGGTGGGGTAGCCGGGCGCGGGGGCCTGCGCATGGGCAGTTCCGAACGTCCACACCACACTGGCAGCCGTCATGATGGCAGCGATGGTTCGCATGCTTGTCTCCTGTATTTTTTTGTGATCTGCCCGTCAGGCAGAGGGAGCGCGGGCGTCGCCGCGGCGGTACATCTCTCCCCTTTGGGCTTCATTGAAACCGAGATCGGCCAGCACCTCGTCGGCATGTTGGCTGAAAACCGGTGGCGGCGCACCGGGCACAGCCGGGGTACCGTACAGCCGCGCCGGGCCGCGCAGCGCCGTGAACGTGCCCTGGCGGATGACCATCTGCCGGTGCGCGCAGTGCGCCTGGGCCAGCGCCTGGGGCACGTCGTTGACCACCCCGGCGGGCACGCCCACGCGCATCAGCGCCTCGCACAGCGGCTCGCAGTCGTGCGCGGCAATCGCGGACTCGATGATGTCCTTGAGCGCCTGGCGGTGCGCGATGCGGTCTGCGTTGGCGTGGAACCGCGCATCGTCCGGCAGGCCGGGGCGCCCGATGTGCTGGCTGAACCGGCGAAACTGCCCATCGTTGAGGATGCCGATGAACACATGCCCATCCCGCGCCCTGAACTTGTCGTACGGGGCGATGTTGGGGTGCGCGCTGCCCAGCAGCCCCGGCGCCTTGCGCGACGCGAACCAGTTCGAGGCGTGGGGCAGCAGCAGGCTCAGCGCGGTGTCGTACAGCGTGGCTTCCACCCGCTGCCCCGCGCCGCTCTGCTGCCGGCTGCACACGGCCATCAAAATGCCCGTGAGCGCCACATAGCCCGTGAGGTGGTCCACGATGGGAATGCCCATGCGCGTGGCGCCCGTGGCCGACTCGCCGTTGATGCTCATCAAACCGCACTGCGCCTGCAGCACCGCGTCGTAGCCTGGCAGGCCGCCCAGCGGGCCGTCACGGCCAAAGCCCGAGATGGCGCAGTAGATGAGGCGCGGGTAGCGCGCGGCCAGCGCCGCTTCGTAGCCCAGGCCCCACTTCTCCATGGTGCCGGGCAGAAAGTTCTCCACCAGCACATCGGCATCCTGCAGCAGGCGGTGCAGCACCTCTTGCGCGGCGGGCTGGCTCAGGTCCAGGCTGATGGCCTTCTTGCCGCGGTTGAGCGCGGCAAAGTAGGCCGAGTGGCCGCTGTCGTCGTAGGGCGGGCCCAGGTGGCGCGTCTCGTCGCCGCCGGGCGGCTCGATCTTGACCACCTGGGCGCCGTTGTCGGCGAGCATCTGGGTGCACAACGGGCCGGCGAGCACACGGGTCAGGTCCACCACGCGCAGGCCGTGCAGCGCCGGGGCGCTGACGCTTGTCATGCTGCGGCTACCCGCGCCGTGGCAACACCACCACGCCGCTGCCGAGCACCGAGAGCTCGCCGTCCTGGTTGTGCGCCTCCTGCGTGATCTCGACCAGGTGCTTGCCGCCCTCCTCGAACTTGCGCGTGACCTTGCCCTTGATGAACAGCATGTCGCCCTCGGGGTTGTGGCGGCGGATCTTGCAGCTGGCCTTGTGCAGGAAGCCCGCGTCGCCCATCCAGTTGGTCAGGTGGTGGGTGAGCCACGATGTGCGCTCCGGGCCGTAGTCGTACGCGCCGGGCGCGCCCACTTCGAGCGCGAAGTCTTCTTCCCAGTGCACGCGCTCTGGCACGTCCGGAATGCCGAAGCGGTTCTTGATGCCCACGCCCGGGTGCGCATCGATCAGCTTCCAGGCCAGCTTGTTGGCGCGGATGTACAGGCCGCCCCAGCCCTGCGCGTAGGCGATGAAGCCCGTCACGGTCATCGGGCCCTTGAACATGGTGGGCAACTCGTCGCCCACGCTCACGTCGTCCCAGTAGCGGGGGGTGGCGCCGCGCACTTCCTCGTTGCGGTAGAGCTTGTAGGCCTCGCCCAGCTCCTCGTCGGTGTACTGGCGCGGGCCGCGTTCGCGAACATTCTGGTACTTGCTGCCCTGCTCGCGCGCATGGTCGCGTTCGGTGCGAAAGCACCAGCTGTCGGCCTCGGCCACCTTGTCGCCGTCCTGGTTGAAGAAGTCCACGTGGTAGATCTGCTGGATGGCGCGGCCGGCAAAGCGGGTCTGGTGCTCGATCAGGTCCTTGAGGGATGCTTCGGTGGATATCACGTCGTTGCGGCGCACGGGCTTGTGCCAGGTCCAGTCCGCACCCGACCACATGGCGTGCACGCCCGGCAGCCCGCCCACATAGCCCGACACGATGCGGCTGGTGGCGAACAAGAAGCTGGGCAGCGCCACGATGCCGCCGTAGTGGCTCTTGGCCGCGTAGTCGGGGTCGCACCACAGCGGGTTGTCGTCGCCGATGCCGTGCGCATAGTGGCGGATGTTGTCGCGCGTGGCCTCGTAGCACCAGGGTTCGGCCGTCTGGCCGATCTTGGTACCGATGCGTTCGCGCAGTTCGTCAAGGCCGCTGTCGGTGATCTTGGGAAAGCTGCGCTGCGGCGTGGTGGCGGTGGACATGGTGAAGTCTCCTTGGGTTGTGGATGGGCGAAAACGGGGAAGCAACGGAAAGCGAAAAAGGAAGGGCGAAGAAAGGTGAAAGCACAGAGGGGAAGCGGGGCAGCCGCTCAGGCCACGGCGGCGGCGGCCTCGCGCTCGCGCAGCACCTTGCGGTGCACCTTGCCCGCAGGGGTTTTGGGCAGCTCCGCCACGAAAGCGATGTGGCGCGGGTACTCGTGCTGGCTGAGCTTGGTCTTGACGAGGCCCTGCAGCTCTTCGACGAAGCCGTCGCTGCGCGCGCGGTGCGACACGACGAACGCCTTGACCACCTGGCCGCGCAGTGCGTCGGGCACGCCGATCACCGCCGCTTCGAGCACGTCCTCGTGCATGAGGATCACGTTCTCGATCTCCACGGCGCTCATGGTCCAGCCGGCGGAGATGATCACGTCGTCGGCACGCCCGCCGTGAAAGAAATAGCCGTCCGCGTCGGTGCGGCCCAGGTCCTTGGTCGGTATCCACTGGCCGCGCCGCAGCACCATGAGCTGGCCTGTGGTGCCGGGCGGGCACACCGTGCCGTTGGCGTCGTGCACCTCGACACGCGTGCCGGGCACGGCCTTGCCCAGGGACCCGCGCTTGACCGGAAAGTCCGTTGCACCCGGGTAGCTGGCCAGCACGACGCCGATCTCGGTTGTGCCATACATGCTGCAGACCTCGAGCCCGAAACGCTGCTGCACGAAGTCGGCCGTGTCGTCGTCGATGGGCTCGCCAGTGAACGAGAGCTTGTCGAAGTGGTAGGCATGGTCGCCCGCCTTGCCGCTGTTCTTCATCATGCGGTAGTGCGTGGCCGCGGCCGACATGTTGGTGAAGCGATGCACCGACAGCGCCTGCAGCAAGCGCTCGGCGCTGAAGCGGCCGCTGTAGCTGCCAATGGTCAGGCCCAGCGCCAGCGGCGCCAGCGTGCCGTGCCACAAGCCGTGCCCCCAGGCAGGTGACGACGGGCACATGAACCGGTCGCCAGGCCGCAGCCCCGTGCCGTAGAGCGCGGCCACCATCAGCGTGACCAGCGCCTTGTGCGTGTGCTTCACGGCCTCGGGCAGCTCCCGCGTGGTGCCGGACGTGTACTGGAACACGGCCAGGTCGTCGGCCTGCGATGTGCTGGTGTAGGTGGCCGGCAGCGCCTGCAGTTGTTGCCACAGGGCGCCGTCGAACACTTCGAACGCCGTGGTGCCCAGGCCCGCGACGACCTCGCGCTTTTCTTCGTTGGTGATGAGCAGGCTGGGCTTGCAGTCTCCTACCCGCAACCGCACGCCGTCGGGCCCGAACAGGGTGAACAGCGGCACGGCGATGGCACCCCGCTTGATCACGCCGAACATGGCCGTGTAGAAGGCCCGCGAGGGCTCCAGCATGATCGCCACGCGGTCGCCGCGCTGCACGCCGCGGCCTTCCAGGTAATGCGCGAATCGGGCGGAGTCCTGCGAGAGTTCGTCGAAGGTGATGGTCTCGTCCACACCGTCCGCGCGGCAGACGATCACCGCATCGCGGCCCTGGCCGGCGTGGCGGTCCACGCACTCGTGGGCGATGTTGAAAGCGCTGCGGTCCCCGTCAAAAAGATCCCACAGGCGCTCGGCCGCGAAGTGGCTCTGGGCGTCGGCAAAAGTCGTGTACTCGGTCAGGCGTTTCATGGCTGCAGGGGCTCCGTGTGGCGGTGCATGCAGTCTCGATTCTTCGGTTTTTATTGTCAAATACGACCATCAATTGTCTCAATACAATTTTTTTTGAACCATTGATGACCCACCCGATGGCGCTTATCCGCGTGCCCGCGCGAGCCCTGCGGCGCTGCGTTTCGCCTGCCACCCCGCTGCCCTTCAGGGCCGGCACTGCATGGATCGCACTTCATTGCTGCCAGCCCGCCCTAGGGATCCTCTGCACGCATCGAGCTGCCAAGCGCGCACTGCGGATCGGGATGGAGTGCAAGGCGCAAAACGCAGCCATAGCCGTAGCTATTGCGAGTATTTGCAACGCCGCAGGCCGCCCGAGACCGTAGATGCACACGGCGCGATGATTCGTGCAGAGGGTCCCTGGAGTGCCGGGCTCACCTAGACACGAAGGAACGTCATGACGACGCAGTTCTACGGCGCGTGCAGCCTGGACGGATTCATCGCCACGCCCGACCACGACCTGTCCTGGCTGCTGCAGTTCGGCGAGATCGAAGGCTCCAGCTACCCCGCCTTCATCCGCGATGTGGGCGCGCTCGCCATGGGGTCGCACACCTGCGAATGGACGCTGAAACACGCCATCGGTGCGGGGCTGCTGGACGAGTTGATCGTGCAGGTCGCACCGGTCACGCTGGGCGCGGGCGCGCCGCTGCTGCCGCGGCGGATCACGCAGCCGGGGGCGTTGCGCCTGCAGTCGGTGGCCACGCTGGGCGGCCTCTTTGCGGAGCTGCGCTACGCGGTGCAGCTGCCCTGATGCGCGTGCTGCCCATTGCTATGCTTTGTATAGCTGGTAGCGCTTTATCAGCAAGCGGTAGCAGCCTTTTTGACTCCAACGACGCTCAGTCCAGCGCCACCGTTTTGCTCACCGGGTGCGACAGCACCAGCGACGTGGACACGCTGCCGTGCGCAGCCAGTGCGTCCACCACGCGCTCCAGGTCCGCGGGCTGGCCGAAGGCGCAGCGCACCACGAAGCAGTCTTCGCCCGTGACGCGCACGGCGTCCAGCACCTCGGGCATGGACTGGAACAGCTGCACGTAGCGCTGGATGTGTTCGTGCGTGGTGCGCACCCGCACCACGGCCTGCAGGCCCAGGCCCACTGCCGCCAGGTCGATGCGGGCCGCGTAGCCGGCGATCACGCCCGCGTCTTCGAGCTTCTTCACGCGCTCGCTCATCGCGGGCTGCGACAGGCCGATCTGCTTGCCCAGCGCCGACAAACTTTGCCGCGCATCGCGCTGCAGCGCCATGAGGATCTGCCGGTCTTTCTTGTCCAGTTCCACGTGCAAGGTCCTTTGCCAGCAGGCGATGAGTTCAAGGTTTGGAGGCACGCTTTTCGATGATGTCCCCTGGTGGGGGACGCGCGCGTTGCCTATCGTAGGCGGTCTTTCAACACTTCAAGAAGCATCACGCCATGCGCCCTGTCCTGCTCATGCCCGGCATCCACAACTCCGGTCCCCTTCACTGGCAATCATTGTGGCAAGCGCAGCATGCCGGCGTCTCGCGCGTGCAGCAGTCCGACTGGGACCACCCGGTGTGCAGCGACTGGGTGCAGGCGCTGGACGCTGCCGTGGCCCGCGCGAGCGAACCGCCCATCCTGGTGGCGCACAGCCTGGGCTGCCTGGTGGCAGTGCAGTGGGCGGCCTTGAGCACCAGGCCCGTGCACGCCATGCTGCTGGTGGCTGTGCCCGACCCGCTGGGGCCGAACTTTCCGGCTGATGCGCAAGGCTTTGCGCCGCTGCCGGGCGCCCTGCTGCCGATGCGGCGGTTGACGCTCATCAGCAGCACCGACGACCCCTATTCCACGCCCGCCTTTTCAGTGCAGCGTGCGGCCGACTGGAAGGCCGAGCATGTGGTGCTGGGCGCTGCAGGCCACATCAATGCCGACAGCGGCCTGGGCGCGTGGCCGCAAGGGTGGGGCCATGTGGAGCGCTGGCGCGCGCAGGCAGTCTGAGAACGCAGCGCACGCCGTCAAGGCTGGCGCGGGTGGCACAGCACCATCGCAGTGTGTTCAGCCGCCCAGCGCCTGTGCCTGGTCGATGATGAGGTAGCGCTTGACCAGGTCGAAGAAGCTTTCGTAGAACGTGTCCTTGGAGATCGTCTCGCTGCCCACCTTGACCATCGATTCGCTGCTGGCCGAGAGCGGCAGCGACACCGAACCGATGGCGCCCACGCCCAGGCTGGCGGAGTTGTTGGTCTTGCGCAGCGCATAGGTGTCCTGCAGCGCGGTGACGAAGCCCAGGCTCACCTTCCCGTCGCTGGCCTCGGGCACGCAGACCACACGCACGACCATCTGCAAATGCGATTCGGCCTCGGGCTGGAAGCTCTTCTTGCCTTCCACCAAATCTGCACTGCTCGACGAGATGATGTAGCCCTGGCTCAGCAGCGCCCGGCGCGACGCCTCGCAGGTCTGGGCGGGCGTGGCGTCGAACATGCGCGAGTAGGTGCTCACCGAGCCAAAGCTTTCCTGCACGCCGAAGGTCTTCACGTTGGTGCCCACGCAGCCGGCCAGCAGCAGCGCCCCGCCCGCCAAGACGGCGGCGGCAGCGCTGCGCACGGCGGGCCGCCAACGGCCCGTGTCGAGGGGAGAGGCCGTCAGCGACGGCGTCGGTTGGCATGCAAGGCTGGGCAACAGGTGGTCCTGGTTGTGTGTCTGGATCTGGGTCTGTGTCATGTCGTTCTCACCAATTCCGTATGGCGCTGGCAGGGGCCCGCAGCAGGGCGGCCCGCCCCGCTTGCTCTGACGGCGCGTGCCACACCGGGTTCCATGGATTCTAGAAACTCCGGACTGCGGCGCACGCAGGATGCTGCACTGCACTATGCCGCCAGCGGAGCCACGCAGCCGTCAGGAAAAGGCGACTGAACGTATCAATTTGCACCGTCGGCCCACGGGGGCGGCCCCAACGCTCCTGAAAAGATAGCTTGCGGCCCTTTGCCAAAAAAGCGTGCGCGCCACTTACTCACGCGCCTGGAGGGCCATGGCGAGTTATACCCGTCGGATGTGCAACAAGCTGTGGATAAATCCGGGGACAAGCCCCGGAACCCGCACCAGCACTGACGCGCGACGCGTTGCCTAAAAAACGGTCAGCCGTAGCGTCCCCAGCAAGCAAGGTGCGCCTTGCACGCCTTTGTTACGGCAGGACACGGCATGTCCGAGACGTCCAGCAGCTATACTATTGATAGCTAATCGCGCTGACCCATCCTGCGGTGGAGCGTGAATCACCCCTGAATCCCAAGCGCTGCGCTGTGTCGCCAGCGCTCGAACCTGCCCCACCCCCACCGTGCCCCTTGCCACCCTGCTCTGCCTGGTCGTCGCCATCAGCGACGGCGACACACTCACGGCCCGCTGCGGCACGCCCGGGGCCTACCAGCAGGTCAAGGTGCGCGTGGCCGCCATCGACGCGCCGGAGTCGCGCCAGGCGTTCGGCCAGAAGTCGCGGCAAAACCTGGCGCGGCTGTGCTTCAAGCAGCGCGCCGCGCTGCAGCCGGTGGATGAGGACAGCTACGGGCGCACGGTGGCCAACGTGCGCTGCGGCGGCACCGACGTGGCCACGGCCCAGGTGCGTGCGGGCTTGGCCTGGGTGTACACGCCGTATGCCAGCGCACACCCGCACCTGGCGCCCCTGCAGCGGCAGGCGCGCAGCAGCAGCACGGGCCTGTGGTCGCAGCCACGCCCGCTGGCACCGTGGGACTACCGGCACCGCCGCAGCCGGCATTGAAGGTGGCTGCGACGCCTGCAGCGTTGATGGCTGGCGTCGGCCGGTTTCTGCGGGTCTTTACCTCGCCGCCCGGCAAACGCGCGGCTAAGCCGGTAGCATCGAAGGGTCTTTCCCCCGGCCCCTGCGGCACGCTCTGCGGCCGGCCGCCCTGCCTGCCTTTCGCCATTTCATGACAGCCCCCCAACCCACCCTTGCGGCACCCGATGCCGAGACGGCCAGCGTCTACCGCCATTCCGGCTTCATCTCGTTTCTGATCGCCCGGGTGGTGGCCGTGGTGGCCACGCAGGTGCAGGCGGTGGTGGTGGCCTGGCAGGTGTACGACCTGACGCGCGAGCCGCTGGCGCTGGCCTATGTGGGCCTGGCGCAGTTCCTGCCCATGTTGTGCCTGCTGCTGCCGGCGGGCGACCTGATCGACCGGTTCGAGCGCAAGCGCATCCTGGCCATCAGCTGGTCGGTGGGCGGCGTGTGCAGCGCGCTGCTGTGGTGGCTGTCGGGCCACGGGGCCAGCGGGGTGGCGGGCATCTACGCGGTGCTGGTGCTGTACGGCTGCTCGCGCGCCTTCTCGGGCCCGGCCATGCAAAGCCTGCTGCCGCAGATCGTGCCCCGGGCCCAGCTCGCGCAGGCCATTGCAGCCAACAGCATGCTCATGCGCGTGGCCAGCATCGGCGGGCCGCTGCTGGGCGGGCTGCTGTTTGCGCTGGGCGGCGGTGAGCTGACGTACGCCGTGTGCTGCGTGTGTTTTGCGCTCGGCGTGGTGCTGCTTCTGCGCGTGGTGGTGGCGCACGCCACCGCGCCCGGCCCCACGCAGGGCACCATGTTCGAGCGCTTTGGCGCGGGCATCACCTTCATCCGCACGCGGCCCATCATCCTGGGCACCATCTCGCTCGATCTGTTTGCCGTGCTGCTGGGCGGCGTGATCGCTCTGCTGCCCATCTACGCCCACGAGGTCCTGCACGTGGGCCCCACGGGCCTGGGGGCGCTGCGCAGCGCCATGGCCGTGGGCGAGGTGAGCGCGGGGCTGTACCTGAGCATGCGCCCCTTCAACCGCCATGTGGGGCGCACCATGTTCATCGCCGTGGCGGTGTTCGGCGCGGCCAACCTGGTGTTTGCGCTGTCCACGGTGTTCTGGCTGTCGTTCGCGGCGCTGCTGGTGGCGGGTGCGGCCGACATGGTCAGCGTCTACATCCGCGGCGCGCTGGTGCAGTTCTCGACCCCAGACACCATGCGCGGGCGGGTGAACGCGGTGAACATGCTGTTCATCGGCTCGTCCAACGAACTGGGCGAGTTCCGCGCGGGCACCAGTGCGGCGTGGCTGGGCGCAGTGCCTGCCGCCATCGTGGGGGGCCTGTGCACGCTGGGCGTGGTGGCGACCTGGGCCACGGTGTTCAAGCCGCTGCGCAAGGTGGACAAGTTCGAGGAAGCCGCGCAGGCACGGTAGCTCCCGCGGGCCGCGCAGTGCCGGCTCGACATGGCCGGCCGCTACAGCTGCTCACAACCTTCGGCGCGTTTGTATCGCGTGGGTAAAACCCGCTGCGGGGCCTTGCCTTGGCTGCGCGGCAAGCGCAGCATGGCGCTCCAGCCCTGGCATCGATGGGCTTGCAGGATACCCGCACCATGCGCCACGACCCACCCCCTTTGTTGAGCACCACCCCGCCCATCAACCGCCGCCAGTGGCTGGCACTCGCAGCGCTGGGCGCATCGGCCAGTGCTTTGCCGGCCCTGCCCACCTGGGCCGCCGTGCCCGCAGCACCGGCCGACGCGGCCGACGATGCCGTGCGCGCGCGGTTGCTGGACCGCATCACCTGGGGCAGTACCGCGCAGGGCGCGCAGGCCATGGCGCCACAGGGCATGCAGGCCTGGCTGGCCAGCCAGCTGCGGGCCCCCGCCGACGCGCCGCTGCCCGCCGACGCCCAGTCGCAGATCGACGCCATGGCCATCACCCGCACCCCGTTCGAAACGCTGGCCCTGCAGATGCAGGAGCGCCAGCGCGAAGCGCGCGCACTGCCTACCGAAGACGAACGCAAGACCGCGCTGGAGGCCTGGCAAAAAGACATGCGCAACCTGCAGCGCGAGGCCAGCCAGCGCTTCGTGCTGCGCGCGCTGTACTCGCCCGCCCAGTTGCGCGAGAAGATGACCTGGTTCTGGATGAACCACTTCAACATCTTTGCCGGCAAGGCCAACCTGCGGGCCGCCGTGGGCGACTACGAAGAGCGCGCCGTGCGCCCGCATGCGCTGGGCCGCTTTCGCGACCTGCTGGGCGCCACCACGCGCCACCCGGCCATGCTGTACTACCTGGACAACGTGCAGAACGCCGCAGGCCGCATCAACGAGAACTACGCCCGCGAGCTGATGGAGCTGCACACCCTGGGCGTGGGCGGCGGCTACAGCCAGCAAGACGTGCAGGAGCTGGCGCGCGTGCTCACGGGCGTGGGGGTCAGCATGCGCCCGCTGGACGACGAGCCACCGCGCATGAAGCCGGCGCTGCGCGCCCACTACGTTCGCCAGGGTTTGTTCGAGTTCAACCCCGCGCGCCACGACTGGGACGCCAAGACCCTGCTCGGCCAGCCCCTGCGCGCCCAGGGCCTGGCAGAGCTGGACGAGGCACTGGATCGGCTGGCCCGCCACAGCGCCACGGCCCGCTTCATCACGCGCAAGATGGCCGTCTACCTGGTGGGCGACGCGCCCTCGCCCGCCCTGCTCGACACCCTGGCCCGCACCTTCGAGCGCACCGACGGCGACATCGCCGCGGTGTTGGCCGCGCTGTTCCAGGCGGGCGAGTTCCAGGCCTCGCTGGGCCAGCGCTTTCGCGACCCGGTGCAGTACGTGCTGGCCGGTGCCCGGCTGGTGCACGGCGACCAGCCGGTGCTGGCCACCACCGAGCCCCTGCTGGGCTGGCTGCAGCGCCTGGCCGAGCCCCTGTACGGCCGTGCCACGCCCGACGGGTACCCGCTCGACGCCGCCACCTGGTCGGGCTCGGGCCAGATGAGCACGCGCTTCGAGGCAGCCCGCGCGCTGGGTGCCGGCGCCGTCGCCAACGCGGGAGCGCCGGGCCAGCGCACACCGCCGCCGGCCCTGTCGCAAACGCCCTACCTGCGCCAGATCGACGCCACGCTGGCGCCTGCCACACGCGCCGCTTTGGTGCAGGCAAATTCGCCGCGGGAATGGAACCTTTTGTTCCTTTCATCTCCCGAATTCATGCACGGCTAGAGATGGAGTACATCCCCCTGAGTCGCTTCGCGCCTCGGTGCGTCCGCCGGAGGCTGTCGCTCTTCAGGCACGTCCAAGCCTGCGCAGGCAGGCTTGGAGCCGCGGCCTTCAGCCCCTTCTCTCGACCCGCTGCGCGGTTCGGGAAGGGGGACGCAGCCAGTGCGGCGGGGCGGCCCTTGCACGGCTGCCCTCGCTTCGGGAGTGCGAATTTCAAGCGCAACAGTGCATGCCATGCGCCGACGTCATTCAAGGAGATCACATGCTGAGACGACACTATCTCCAGGCTCTGGGCGCCGGCGCCCTGGGCATTGCCACCGCTTCCGCCCAGGTGTCCGCTGCCCCGCGCGCAGGCGACGCGCGCCTGCTGCTCGTGTTCCTGCGCGGCGGGTACGACTGCGCGAACCTGCTGGTGCCCACCAGCAGCAGCTTCTATTACGAGAGCCGCCCCAACATCGCCATCGCCCGCCCCGGGCAGGAGGGCGGCGCGCTGGAGCTGACCAGCGACTGGGGCCTGCACCCGGTGCTGGCGCAGTCGATGCTGCCGCTGTACCAGCGGCGCGAGCTGGCCTTCGTCCCGTTTGCCGGCACCGAAGACCTGTCGCGCAGCCACTTCGACACGCAGGACAGCATCGAGCTGGGTCAGCCCCTGGCGGGGCGGCGCGACTATGGGTCGGGCTTCCTCAACCGCCTGGCGGCCGAGCTGGGCGCCAGGCAGCAAGACGCATCGCCGATGGCCTTCACCAGCACCCTCCCCTTGGTGCTGCGCGGCACGGTCGATGTCCCCAACACGGCGCTGGCCGCCGCGGCCGGCAAGCCCGGCGTGGACGAGCGGCAGGCCGGGCTCATCGACATGATGTACCGCAGCACCAGCCTGGCCCGGCCCGTGGCCGAGGGCTTTGCCACACAGGGCGAGGTGGCCCGCAGCATGCAGGGCGAGATGGATGCCGCCAGCCGCAATGCGCTCAGCACCAAGGGCTTTGAAGGCACGGCGCGCCGCATGGCGCGGCTGATGCAGACGCGCTACCACCTGGGCTTTGTCGACGTGGGCGGGTGGGACACGCACGTGGGCCAGGGCAACGCCACGGGCGCGCTGGCCAACCGCCTCGAAGAACTGGGCCGCGGCCTGGCGGGCTTTGCCGACGAGATGGGCACCGCGGCCTGGAAGAACACCGTGGTCGTGGTGGTCAGCGAGTTCGGCCGCACCTTCCGCGAAAACGGCAACCGCGGCACCGACCACGGCCACGGCACCGTCTTCTGGGTGCTGGGCGGCGGCGTCGGCGGCGGGCGCATTGCGGGCGAGCAGCAGGCGCTGTCGGCCACCACGCTGTTCCAGAACCGCGACTACCCGGTGCTCAACGACTACCGCGCGGTGCTGGGCGGACTGTTCGCGCGGATGTACGGGCTCAACGCTGCGGCCGTGGGGCGGGTGTTCCCGGGCACGCGGGGCGTGGACCTGCGGTTGGTGTAGCCGCTATCGATTGCTATATTTTCGATAGCTGCCAGCGCTTACCTATCGAACGGTAGCGGCCTGCTGGGCCCCAAGGGTGGCCGGGTCAGGCGTTGAAGGTGCCCGTCAGCAGTTCGGGCAGGCGTTCGATCTTCATCTTGAAACCACACGCCTGCGCGTGGCCGCCGCCGCCCATGCTTTCGGCGAGCGCAATGCAGTCGAAGTTGCGCTGTGCACGCAGGCCCACCTTCACACCCTTCTCACCCGCGCTCCACATCAGCGCGAAGGTGCCGGTCTTGGCGGAGAGGATGTCGCCCACCAGGCTGTGGAACATGCCGGGCGCGTTCACCATCAGGCCAGTGATGCCGTTGAACACCAGCGGCTGCGCGCCTTCGGCGATGCTCGCGCACAGCTTGCGGTACTTCTCGTCCATGGCCGCGCCGCGGGCCATGAACTGCGTGAGCTCGTCGGGCCTGAAGGCTGCGATCTGCTGCCAGCGCGCAAAGCCCTGCTCTTCCATGTCGAGCGCCGACAGGAAGGCCCCGCTTTCCGGGAACTCCCACTTCCAGATGTCGCGGTCTTCCACATACTGCAGCAGCGCGGGCACGGGCTCGTGCGGGTGAAAGAACTCCCACGCCAGGCGCGCGCCCGACTTGCTCATGTCGAAGTGCACCACGCCGCAGCGGCAGGCAAAGCCGGTGAGCTTTTCGGCCGCGCTCTTGTGGTGGTCCAGCATCACGAGCTTGGCCGCGCGTTCGTCGATGGCGGTCATCACCTCGGCGGCGAACGAGAAGTCGAGGATGTAGACCGCCCGGCCCTGCACCGGCGGCAGGTCGTCCACGGTGTTGATATCGCCGTGGTCCAGCCCCACATATTCGGCACGGTCGCCGTAGTACAGCCATGCGGCCAGCGCCGCGCCAAAGCCATCGGGGCAGTTGCGCCCGTGGTACAGGATCAGCGGGGCCGGGTCGTTCTTGTCGGGCGCAACCAGCAGTTGCAGGGGGAGTATGGTTTTCTTCGTCATGGCCCCCGATTGTCGCCGGGGCGGTGGCAGGCGGCGAGCACTGCATCGCCAGCCAGGGAACCAAGCGCGGCCCTGCGGCCTCCATCCATGCGTACATGCACGCCCCGGCTCCACAGAAAGCACACCCCATGTTCCAGACACTCAAAGACCTGCTCGACAGCCTGATGCAACCGGCCCACACCGCCACGGCGCAAGACCAGGCCCACGCCGTGCAACTGGCCGCCGCCGTGCTGCTGGTGGAGGTGGTGCGGTTCGATGCGGCCATGGACCCGGCCGAACGCACGGCCATGGTCACCGCCCTGCGCGGCAAGTTCGACCTGGCGGGCGATGAGCTGGACCGCCTGCTGGAGCTGGCCGTCGACACCTCCCGCAGCGCCTACGACTACCAGCGCTTCACCGGCAGCCTGAACGACCACTTCACGCAGCCGCAGAAGGTGCAACTGGTCGAAGCCATGTGGCAGGTGGCGTACGCCGACGCGCGCCTGGACGAGAACGAGATGCACACCATCAGCAAGGTCGCTGGCCTGCTGCATGTGACGCACGGCGAATACATCGCCGCCAAGATGCGCGCGAAGGAAGCGGCTGGCGTCTGAATTGTCTGGATCATCTGAATCGTCTGCACCGCATACGACTCAGGGGGCTTCTACAAAGGCAGCCAGCGCCACCAGAAGGGGGTCTTGACCTCCCGCGCACCGCGCTCGCGCAGCAGCGTGACGAACTCTGCGCGCCCATGGCGCCGGGCCGCCTGCAGCGGCGTCATGCCGTCGAACTCCGAGCGCAGCTGCGGGTCTGCGCCGTGGTCGAGCAGGTAGTGCGCGATGGCATCGTGCCCGTGGATGAGGGCCGCCACCAGCGGGGTGCACAGGATCTCTGGGTGCTGGTAGTTGGGGTTCACGCCCGCGCCGATGTGGTGGCGCACCAGCGCCAGGTCGCCTGCCAGGGCGGCGGCATACATGTCTTTCCAGTCTCCGGCCGACATACGCAGCAATCCTTTGCATGAACTTGATCGCCGCAGTGTAGGTACGCCCGGCGTGCTGCACAATGCGCGCCTTCCCTCATTCGGCCTGCGCCACCGGCCCGGCCTCTTTCATGCACCCTCCCCTGCACATCCTCTGGCGCGACGAGCACCTGGTGGCCGTCTACAAGCCCGCTGGCTGGCTGGTGCACCGCACGGGGCTGGACGCGGGCGAGACGCGCTTTGTGATGCAGACCCTGCGGGACCAACTGGGCCAGCACGTGTTCCCCGTGCACCGGCTGGACAAGGGCACCTGCGGCGTGCTGGTGATGGCGCTGCACAGCGATGCGGCGCGCGCGCTGTCACAGGCTTTCGAGCATCAGGCCACGCACAAGCGCTACCTGGCGCTGGTGCGCGGCTGGGCGCCGGGTGCCATCGAGGTGGACCACGCGCTCAAGCCCGACGACGCACCGGCCGATGCCGCGGTGCAGGAGGCGCACACGCGCTTTCAGCGCCTGGCACAGCTCACGCTGCCCGAGGCCAGCGACGCCCGCTTTGCCAGCACGCGCGCATCGCTGGTCGAGGCCATACCGACCACAGGCCGGCGCCACCAGATCCGCCGCCACCTCAAGCACCTGGCGCACCCCATCATCGGCGATGCGACCCATGGCAAGGGTCCCATCAACCGCTGGTGGGCCGAGCGCCTGGGCCAGCAGCGGCTGTGGCTGCATGCGTGGCAGCTCACGGTGCCGCACCCGGTGAGCGGGGAGCACATGACCTTCGACAGCGGACTGCAGTGGCCGACGGCCCTGCCCGGCAGCCCCGTCGCAGTGGACGATGGGGGCAAAGGCAACGGCAACGGCAATCACAACGGGAATGCCGTGCGCGCAGCCCCCACGGCCGACTGGGAGCGCCTGCTGGCGGCGCTGCCCTGGCAGCGCTGCGACGAGCTTCCGGAAGACCTTTCAAAAGACCTGCCGGGAGCAGCCCGGCCCTAGGCGATGGCCCTACGCAGCCTTGGCACCCAGCGCGTGCATGCGCGCCTTCCACTTGGCCACACCGCCGTCGCCCAGTTGCTCCACGCTGCCCACCAGGGTTTCGTGCACGGGGGCGATGCCCACAAAGCCCAGGATGTTGCGCTCCAGCGACTTCACGCTGTGCGCCCGGAAGTACCAGCGGTACACCAGCGCCGGCATGCCCATGGTCACGACCACGCGCGCGCTGCGGCCGGTCAGCCCCTTGCGGCCGAACGGGTTGCTGCCCTCGGTGGTGAAAGCAAAGCCGGGCCGCGCCACTTGCTCCAGAAAGCCCTTGAGCAAGGCCGGCATGTCGCCCAGCCACAGCGGAAAGAAAAGGACGATGTGCTGCGCCCAGCCAATGTCTTCTTGCGCAGGCTTGAGCCGGGCCGGCAACAAGCCCAGCTCCCATTCGTGCTGGCTGCGCAGCAGGGCGAAGTCGATGGCGGCGACGTCGACCACCCGCACCGCGTGGCCGGCACCGGTGGCGCCTTGGGCGTACGCCTGCGCCAGGGCATGGCACAGATGGGGCGCGCTGGCGTCGGGGTGTCCCTGGATCAGGACGATGCGCTGCGGGGTCATGGTGAACTCCTCACCGGGCCGCGCCAGGCCCCAGGGGCGGCGGCCTGGGCAAACGGCGGCGTGGGGGGCCCACCGCGCATCGTGGCACGCAGCAGGGTGCCATGCAAGCGGTGCGACCCGAGCCTGGCGAACAAGGATGTAAGACCTGATGCGCGCGGTGTCCGAGCGTGATTGAAACGCTCCTTTTTTAATAGCTTCTGGCGCTTTACTGGCGAGCGGTAGAGGCATATTTTTGCCATTTTTTTGTTCAACACGGGCCTGCGTGACTGGCGGCGTCGGCTGTGTCCTACCCGCCGGGCGGTCGGTCGCCTGTAGACGGCTGCCGCGGCAAGGCGCACAGTGCGCGGACGGTGGCCCAGCCGGCGCCCTCATCCTTAACCCCTACCTACCCCAACCCTGCACCATGCATGCTCTTGCCAGCCCACCGTGTCCACTGACGTCGCTGCGTTCACCGTGCCCGTGCACGCAGTCGCCCGCCGCTCTGATCGCCGCGTCCAAGGACCACTCCCATGGCTGATATCTGGCACGAAATCACCAGCACGGTGGCGTCCGAGTTTTCGGACGTCACCGACGTGGGCCAGGCCACACGCATCGTCGTGCGCCTGACGATGGCCGGGGTGCTGGGCGGCCTGCTCGGGTGGGAACGCGAACACGCGGGCAAGGCGGCCGGCGTGCGCACCCACATGCTGGTGTCGATGGGCGCCGCGCTGTTCGTGCTGGTGGCCCAGCAGGCGGGCATCGAGCCGGCCGACAACAGCCGGGTGCTGCAGGGCATCATTGCGGGCGTGGGCTTTCTGGGCGCCGGCACCATCCTCAAGGGCGATGCCGAAAGCCAGGTCAAGGGGCTGACCACGGCGGCGGGCATCTGGCTCACCGCCGCCATCGGCGTGGCGGCCGGCCTCGGCCGCGAGACCACGGCCGCGCTGAGCACGCTGCTGGCGCTGCTGGTGCTGTGGGCCATGCCGATGCTGCACGACCGGATGGCGCGCACCGCCACACAACCCCGGCGCGAAGACGACTGAGCGCGCGGAACCCGCCACGCGGGCGGCTGCAGCGGCCCGCGCGTGCGCTACACTTTTTGGCCCTCCTCCACACGGGCCTTCGGCATGCGCAGACAGCACCCGCATGCCGCCGGCAGTCCCATGCACCGCCAACCAGCGCAGCGCGCACTTCCCCAAAGCCACACGGCAGCGATGCCCCATTCCACGCGCCCTGTGCGCGGAGATTCTCGGGCGCCTGAAGCGCCCTGCGCCGCCAGCAGCCACGGGGCGCTGTGCCCATGAGCCAGGCCCGCGAACCCGGCACGCTGCAAGCCCCTGCCGCCGACAACGCCGCCACCGCAGCGCAGGCCGAGGCCTCCGGCAACCTGCGCGGCATCATCGCCATGGTGTTGGCGGTGGGGTGCTTTTCGTTGATGGACGCGCTGCTCAAGACGCTGTCGGCCAGCTACCCCGCCATGCAGGTGGCGGCGCTGCGCGGCTGGGCGGCCTTGCCGCTGGTCGCCCTGTACGTGCTGTGGCGCGGCGAGGTGCGCGGGCTGCTCAAGGTGCGCTGGCCGCTGCACCTGCTGCGCGGCGTGCTCAACATCTCGATGCTGGGGCTGTTTGCCTACGCGCTCAAGGAGCTGGGCCTGGCCGAGGCCTACACGCTGTTCTTCATTGCGCCGCTGCTCATCACCGCGCTGTCGACCGTGGTGCTGCGCGAGAAGGTGCGCGCCGCGCACTGGGTGGCCATTGCGCTCGGCATGGTCGGCGTGCTGGTGGCGCTGCGGCCCAGCCAGGATGCGTTCTTCACGCTGGGGGCACTCGCAGTGCTGGGCGCCGCCTGCGGGTACGCCGTGTCGGCCATCACGGGGCGGGTGCTGACCCGCACCGACTCCAGCGCCAGCCTGGTGTTCTGGACCACCACGCTCCTGGCCCTGGGCGCGGGCGCACTGGCCTGGCCCGGCTGGGTGGGTGTGGACCGGGCGCACTGGCCGCTGGTGGCGGGCCTCGCCGTCACAGGCTTTCTGGGGCAACTGGCGATCACCGAGGCCTTCCGCCACGGGCAGGCGTCGGTGGTGGCGCCGTTCGAATACACGGCCCTGGCCTGGGGCATGGGCCTGGACTGGGTGCTGTGGCAGACGGTGCCGGGCTATTCCACGCTGCTGGGCGGCGCCATCATCATCGGCAGCGGGCTGTACCTGGTGCGGCAGGAGCGTACGCAGGCGGTGGTGCCGCCCTGACCGGCCAGCCACCCCACAGCACAACGCTGGAACGCGGCCCGCGCCCACGCAGGGCGCGGTCTTACAGCCACGCAGACCGCGTCGCAGTGCAATGGGCGATCAGCACTGCGGCACGCGCCGCGCAAGGAGATCGCATGACACAACACGCCACCATTGCAGGCCACGTCACCTACACCCCGGGCGACGGAGCACCGCTCACCATCCCCAAGGGCCCTGTGGAGCTTGAGCCCGCCAAGGACAGCACCACGCTGAGCTGGACCGCCGACAACGACGCCGTCGGCTCCGCCGCCATACCGCGCGACCAGTTCAACCAGTACGTGCGCGACGGCAAGATCCGGCTGGACAAGGACGCGCAAAAGTAAGAGGCTCGCCAGGGCGGGCTGCGGCAGGCCGCACTCACGCTGCGGTGGCGCCCCAAGGCGCGCCGCCGTGGGCTGCTTTTCACAGCCACGGTGGTCTGCTGAAGCAGCACCAACCGCCCTTTTCAACGACTAGCCTTTGCCCCTATGCCTTCAGAAAACATCCTGCGGTTCTGGTTCGAAGAACTCAGCCCAGCCCAGCACTTCGCGCAGGACGACAAGGTCGACGACCTGATCCGCACCCGCTTTGGCGCCACTTGGGAGGCCGCGCGACTGGGAGAACTCTGGACCTGGCGCGACAGCGCACGGGGCCGACTGGCGGAAATCCTGGTGCTGGACCAGTTCTCGCGCAACATCCACCGCGGCTCGGCCCTGGCGTTTGCGCAGGATGCCCAGGCCCTGACGCTGGCACAGGAGCTGGTGGCCAGCCGCCGCGATGCCGAGCTGCCCGTGGAGCAGCGCGCCTTTGCGTACATGCCCTACATGCACAGCGAATCACTCACCATCCACGCGCAGGCCATGGCTCTGTTCAGCCAGCCGGGGCTGGAGCACAACCTGCAGTTCGAGCAGCGCCACCAGGAAATCCTGGCGCGCTTTGGCCGCTACCCGCACCGCAACGCGGCGCTGGGCCGCAATTCAACGCCCCAGGAAACCGCCTTTCTGGCGCAGCCCGGCTCGTCGTTCTAGAGACCGCGGCACGGCCTGCACCAGCCAAGCCTGCGGGCCAGCGCCGGCGCGCAGCTACAGCTGGGCCGTGGCGCTGCCCACACCGTCGAAAGACACCACAACGCTGTCGCCGCGTTGGGCCTGCAGCAACCCCACCCAGGACCCCGTCGTCACCACCGTGCCCGCAGGCACGGTCGCGCCGCTGCGTGTCAGGTGGCGCAGCCACACCGGCAGCAGCCAGGCCGGATCGCCCAGCGGGTGCGTGCCCTGGCGCACCACCGGCGTTTGCGAGCCGATGCGCACCTCGCACGGCTGCGCGGCCCAGTCCCGCGCCGCGTAGGGAACCCACTCGCCCAGCACCAGCGCACCGTGCGACTGCAGGTCGGCCAGGCGCAGCAGCGCGGGCGCGTCGCCGCCTTCCTGCCAGCGCGAATCCACGATCTCGATCGACACGGCCATCGCATCGACCCATGGGCCCGCGGTGGCCGGCGTCATGGCCGCGGCTTGTTCGGGCGACACGGCCCGGCCCAGGCGCAGCGCGATCTCGGCCTCGATGCCCGGTGTGTGGAACCGCATGTCTGCATAGTCGGCCGGGCTGGTGCGCACGCCCGCGGGCGGCAGCGGCGCATGCGTGAGCACCGCCTGGCGGTGCGGCCCGCCGGACTTCCAGTGCTGCGCCGGGCCTGCCCGAAACCAGCCCATGCCCTGGGCCACCGCCTCCTGCGCCGCGTAGGCCGCAGCCGCATCGCCCAGTGCCCCGGCCCACGGCAGGGCGCTGGTGGTCTGGCCTGTTTGCCAGGCGGCGACCAGGGCGTGGGTCAATCCGCGGGTCGGGTCTTTGTCTGTCTGCATCTGATTCATCCCAGTATTTTGCAATCGCACGCAGCCTACAAAAAGCGCAGCCCAGGCCCGTGCCACCGTGCAAGGGACCGAGGCGCGAAGCGACTCAGGGGGTCACTTAACTTAACTCTCCACCTTCACATTGCCATCCTTCACCACCTTGCCCCACTTGGCAATCTCGGTGGCGATGAAATCCTTGAACTTGTCGCGGGTGCCGCCGCCATCCTCGGCGCCGTAGGTGTCCATGCGCTCCTGCACATCGGGCATGGCCAGCACGGTGTTCACGTCGTGGTTGATCTTGTCCGCGATACCGGGCGCCAGTTTGCCAGGGCCGACCAGGCCATACCAGGTCGTGGCCTCGAAACCCTCGAAGCCCTGTTCCTGCATGGTGGGCACGCCCGGGTGCCCCTTGGCGCGCTTGGTGCGCGTCTGCGCCACCGCCGCCACCTTGCCGCTTTTGACATGCGGCGTGGCCGAGGTCATGGTTTCAAAGCAATACTGGATCTGGTTGCCCATCAGGTCGGCCAGCGCGGGGCCGCTGCCCTTGTAGGGCACGTGCAAGGCATCCACACCCGCCTGCAGCTTGAACATCTCCAGCGCCAGGTGCTGCGCAGAGCCCGGGCCTGCGGAGCCAAAGGTCACCTTGCCCGGGTTGGCCTTGCACAGGGCCACCAGTTCCTTCACCGTGAGCGCCTTTTGCGCCGGGCCCGCGATCAGCAGGTTGGGCGTGACACCCACCATCACGATGGGCACGAAGTCCTTTTGCGGGTCGTAGCGCAGCTTGGGCTGCAGGCTGGGCGCGAGCGCATGGCTGTTGATGTGCGCCATCAGCAGCGTGCTGCCGTCGCTGGGCTGCTGCGCCACGTACTCGGCCGCCAGCACGCCGGCCACACCCGCCTTGTTCTCCACGATGACCGACTGCTTCCACAAGGTCGACAACTTGACCGCCACCACCCGCGCCAGCGCATCGGTGCCGCCGCCGGGCGGAAAGCCCACCACGATGCGCACCGGGCCGGTGGGCCACTCCTGCGCAAACAGGCGCGGGGCGCCGAGCGAGGCCGCCGCCGCGCCAGCGGACTGGATCAGGGAACGTCTTTTCATCATCGCTTGTCTCCTTCGTGGGCCCTGGTCGGTGCGGGCCGGGTTGAATGAACTCAGCAAAGCCAAGGCCCCTGCGGCGCGCGTGCAGTGCACGGCGGGCGGTGGGGACTGGAAAACACGGGATCGGTCGATGCGCTGCGGCCTCGGCAGGCCGCCAGCGGGAGCGGAAAATGCGCACATTCAAAAGCCGGCGCCTCCCGCAGGCGCCGGCCGGTCCATCTGTCAGAACAAGGCCGAGCGAAAGCCGCAGGCTCAGGCAGCCTTCTTCAACGCTGCAGGCGCCGCGTGGCTGGCGAAGTAGTCCATGCTGGCCTGCACGCCGCTGCCGGCCAAGGCCACGCCCGAGAGCTTGAGCCCCATCTCCACGCCCGCCACCATGGCGATCAGCGTGAGGTCGTTGCTGTCGCCCAGGTGCCCCATGCGGAACATGCGCCCCTTGAGCTTGCCCAGGCCCGTGCCCAACGACAAATCGAACCGCTGGTGGATGAGCCTGCGCAGGGCATCGGCATCCACACCCTCGGGCGTGATCACGCCGGTGAGCACGGGCGAATACACCGCCGGGTCGGCGCACTGGATGGGCAGGCCCCAGGCATTGACGGCGGCGCGCACGCCCGCGCCCCAGCGCTGGTGGCGCGCGAAGACGTTGGGCAGGCCCTCGGCCAGCAGCATGTCCAGCGCCTCGGACAGGCCGTACAGCAGGTTGGTGTTGGGCGTGTAGGGCCAGTAGCCGTCCTTGTTCATCTCCACGATCTCGTCCCAGGCCCAGAAGGCACGGGGCAGCGTGGCTTTCTTCGCGGCTTCGAGCGCACGCGGCGACAGCGCGTTGAAGCTGATGCCCGGCGGCAGCATCAGGCCCTTTTGCGACCCGCTGATGGTCACGTCCACGCCCCACTCGTCGTGGCGGAAGTCGGCGCTGGCCAGGCCGGAGATGCTGTCCACCATCAGCAGCGCGGGGTGGCCCGCCGCGTCGATGGCCTTGCGCACCGACGCGATGTCGGAGGTCACGCCCGTGGAGGTCTCGTTGTGCACCACGCACACCGCCTTGATCCTGCGCTCGGTGTCCTTGCGCAGGCGCGCCTCGATCAGGTCGGCCTGCACACCCCGGCGCCAGCCGCCGGCCAGGGGCAGGTGCTCGTCCTTGCCCTCCCAGGCCAGGAACTCGGTGGAGATGCCCAGGCGCGTGGCCATCTTCTGCCACAGCGACGCGAAGTGCCCGGTCTCGAACATCAGCACGTGGTCGCCCGCGCTCAGGGTGTTGGCGAGGGCCGCTTCCCAGGCGCCGGTGCCCGATGCGGGGTAGATCGCCACCGGGTGGCGGGTCTGGAAGATCTTCTGGATGCCCGAGAGCACCTTGAGTCCCAACGCACCGAACTCCGGCCCCCGGTGGTCGATGGTGGGCAGGCTCATCGCCCGCAGAATGCGGTCTGGCACCGGGCTCGGGCCCGGAATCTGCAGGAAGTGGCGGCCCGTAGGGTGAAAGTCGAGTTGCAGCATGGAGCGTCCTTTCTTTTTTCAGTTTTGCATGCAAAAACTGCGATTGCATGCGGGTATACCCTCAATCAACAGGATTGTTCGGGTAATTTTTTGCATGCAAAATTCAAATCACCAATCACACCATGGCTGAAATTATTGAAATCTCCCGCCTCGCGCTGCACGACCAGGTCGCTGCGCGCCTGCGCACCATGCTGGTGGAGGGCCACATTGCGCCCGGCGCCAAGCTCAACGAGCGCGAACTGAGCGAGCAGTTGCGCGTGTCGCGGACCCCGCTGCGCGAGGCCATCAAGCTCTTGGGCGCCGAAGGCCTGGTGGACCTGCTGCCCAACCGCGGCGCGGTCGCGGTCAAGCTGACCGAGGCCGACGTGGTCAATACCTTCGAGGTGCTGGCCACGCTCGAAGGCATGTCGGGTGAACTGGCGGCCCAGCGCATCGGCGACGCCGAGCTGGCCGAGCTGCGGGCCCTGCACTACGAAATGATGGCCTGCTTCGCGCGGCGCGACCTGTCGGGCTACTACCGCATCAACGCCAGCATCCACACCGCCATCAACGAGGCGGCGAACAACCCGGTGCTCACGGCCACCTACCGCTCCATCAACGCCCGCGTGCAGTCGCTGCGCTTTCGCACCAACCAGAACGAGGCCAAGTGGAAGCTGGCCGTGGCCGAGCACGAACAGATGATCGAAGCCCTGGCCGCGCACGACGCCGAAGCCATGCGCCGCGTGCTGGTGGCCCACGTGCAGCGCAAGCGCGACACCGTGCTGGAGCTGCTGCGCGCGGGCGAGATCTATCCCCTGAGACGCCAAGCCCCCACCTAGGACTACCCTTCCATGCGCATCGAACCCGCCAGCACCCTGCAGCCAGCCGGTACCACCCTGCCCCCCAACGAGACCTGCGAGGCGCTGGCGCGGCGCCTGGCGGCGGAGACCGAGGGCGAGGTGCTGTTCGATGCCGGCTCGCGCGGGCGCTACGCGACCGATGCCTCCATCTACCAGATCATGCCGGCCGGCGTGCTGGTGCCGCGCACCGAGCGCGACATCGCGGTGGCCATCGACATTGCGCGCGACCTGAAGGTGCCCGTACTGCCGCGCGGCGGCGGCACCAGCCAGTGCGGCCAGACCACGGGCGCGGCGCTGGTGATCGACAACACCAAGCACTTCCGCAAGGTGCTGGCGCTGGACGCCGAGGCCCGCACGGTGACGGTGGAACCCGGCATCGTGCTCGACCACCTCAACGCACAGCTCAAGCCCCACGGCCTGTGGTACCCGGTGGATGTGTCCACCAGCGCCCAGGCCACGCTGGGCGGCATGGCGGGCAACAACTCCTGCGGCTCGCGCTCCATTGCGTACGGCAACATGGTGCACAACGTGCTGGGCGCGAGCGCCTGGCTGAGCGATGGTGAGCTGGTGGACTTTGGCCCGCTGGCCACGCTGGGCCCGCGCGCCAGCGCCATTGCGCAGCATGTGCACGCCCTGGCCCAGCAGCACCGCAGCGAGATCGCCGAGCGCTGGCCCAAGGTGATGCGCCGCGTGGCGGGCTACAACCTCGACATCTTCGACAACCAGAGCGAAAAACCCTACACCGCCGACGGCAGCGTGAACCTGGCGCACCTGCTCATCGGCTCCGAAGGCACGCTGGCCTATACGCGCAGCCTGACCCTGAAGCTCAGCGAGCTGCCGCGCGCCAAGGTGCTGGGCATCGTCAACTTCCCGAGCTTTCACAAGGCCATGGACTCGGCCCAGCACATTGTCAAGCTCGGCCCCACGGCGGTGGAGCTGGTGGACTGCACCATGATCGAGCTGGCGCTGGCCAACCCGGCCTTTCGCCCCACGGTGGAGACGGCCCTCATCGGCAAGCCTGAGGCCATCTTGCTCGTGGAGTTCTCGGGCACAGACAAGGCCGCCCTGCTGCCGCAACTGCGCCAGTTGGTGGAGCTGATGGGCGACCTGGGCATGCCCGGCAGCGTGGTCGAGATGCCTGACGAGGCGCCGCAGAAGAACCTGTGGGAGGTGCGCAAGGCGGGCCTGAACATCATGATGAGCCTCAAGGGCGACGGCAAGCCCGTGAGCTTCATCGAAGACTGCGCCGTGCCACTCGAACACCTGGCCGAGTACACCGACGGCCTGACCGAAGTGTTCGCCAAATACGGCAGCCGCGGCACCTGGTACGCGCATGCCTCGGTGGGCACGCTGCACGTGCGTCCCATCCTCGACATGCGCACCGATGGCGCCGCCAAGATGCGCGCCATTGCCGAGGAGGCCAGCGCCCTGGTGCGCAAGTACAAGGGCGCCTTCAGCGGCGAGCATGGCGACGGCCTGTGCCGCGGCGAGTGGATCGAATGGCAGTTCGGCCCGGCGATCAACGAGGCGTTCCGCGCCATCAAGAACCACCTGGACCCGATCGGCCTGTACAACCCCGGCAAGATCATCGACCCGCCCAAGATGGACGATGGCGCGCTGTTCCGCTTTGCACCGCCCACGGCGCCCAAGCCCTACAAGCGCATCCCCCTCACGCCTGTGCTCGACTGGTCGGCCTGGAACGTGCAGGCCGACCCGGTGACCGAGGTGACTACCGCCCCCGGCACCGGCGGCGACGTGACCGGCGGCTTCGCCAAGGCCGTGGAGATGTGCAACAACAATGGCCACTGCCGCAAGTTCGACGCCGGCACCATGTGCCCCAGCTACCGCGTGACACGCGACGAGCAGCACCTGACCCGCGGCCGCGCCAACACCCTGCGCCTGGCCGTGTCGGGCCAGCTCGGGCCCGACGCCTTCACCAGCGAGGCGATGCACGACACCATGGACCTGTGCGTGGGCTGCAAGGGCTGCAAGCGCGACTGCCCCACGGGCGTGGACATGGCCAAGATGAAGGTCGAGTTCCTGGCCCACTACAAGCGCCGCCACGGCCACACCCTGAAGGACAGGCTGGTGGCCCACCTGCCAGGCTACGCGCGCACGGCCAGCCACTTCGCCTGGCTGCTCAACCTGCGCAACACCGTGCCCGGTGCCGCCTGGCTGGGCGAAAAGCTGCTGGGCTTTTCCGCCAAACGCTCGCTGCCCGCATGGCGCAGCGACACCTTCTGGCGCAGCCACGACAAGGCGCTGTTCAGCAGCCGGGCCGACACCATCGCCTCCGCCCAGGCTGGCCGCAAAACAGCCGTGCTGTTCGTGGACACCTTCAACGGCACTTTCGAGAGCGAGAACGCCCTGGCCGCCGCGCGCGTGCTGCATGCGGCTGGGTATGTGCTGCACACCGTGGAGAAGGCCGGCGGCCACCACTGCTGCGGCCGCACGTACCTGGCCACCGGCATGGTCGACGAAGCCAAGGCGCGCGCCGGTGCGCTCATCGACGCCCTGCTCCCCCTGGCCCAGGCCGGCATCGACATCGTGGGCCTGGAGCCCTCATGCCTGCTCACCCTGCGCGACGAGGCCCTGGTAATGGGCCTGGGCGACAAGGCCGTGACGGTGTCCCAACAGGCCCTGCTGTTTGAAGAATTCCTCGCCCGCGAAGCCAAGGCAGGGCGCTTCGCCCCATCCCTCCAGCCCGCAGGCCGACCCATCCTGCTGCACGGCCACTGCCACCAGAAGGCCTTCGGCGCCGTGCCCCCCATCCTGGAGGTGCTGCGCCTGATTCCCGACGCCAAGCCCGAGCTCATCGAAAGCTCCTGCTGCGGCATGGCCGGCAGCTTTGGCTACGAGGCATCGCACTACGAGGTCTCGATGCAGATGGCCGAAGCCGCGCTGCTGCCCGCCGTGCGCAAGAACCCCGATGCGATCGTGGTGGCGGACGGTACCAGTTGCCGGCACCAGATCGCGGATGGCGCGCAGCGCGAGGCGGTGCATGTGGCGCGGCTGCTGGACCGGCTGCTGACGTAGAACGTGGTGGCGCAGCCCCGGCTGCGAGCGTGACAGTCAGCAAAAGCCGAACGCATGGACATTCGGCCGGGTCGCACCTAGTATTCGGTTTTTTCGAACCGATGACTCCCATGCTGAACTACCGCCACCTCTACTACTTCTGGATGGTTGCCAAGGAAGGCGGCTTTGCCCGCGCCGCAGACCGGCTGGAGATGGCGGTGCAGACCATCAGCGCCCAGGTGCGCGATCTGGAGAAGTCCCTGGGTCACCAATTGCTCAAGCCGTCCGGGCGCGGTGTTGCGCTGACCGAGGCGGGCCAGGCGGCCTATGCGCGGGCCGAAGAAATCTTTCAGTTGGGCCAGAGCATTCCGGACGAGGTGCGCGAAGCCGCCAGTGCCAAGGTGGCACGGCTGTCAGTGGGGCTGTCGGACGGCATCTCCAAGCTGGCGGCGCATGCCTTGCTGGAGCCGGTGCTGGGCACACCCCACCTGCGCCTGGTGTGCCACGAAGGGGAGTTCGACGAGCTGCTGTCGGAGCTGGCCCTGCACCAGCTCGATGTGGTGCTGGCCGGGCAGGCGGCGCCGCGCAACCCGAACCAGCGCCTGTCCAGCGAACGCATCGCGCGCTCTGCCCTGCAGTGGTACGGGCCGGCGTCGCTGGTGCGCAAATCTGCGCGCGACCACTTTCCGCAGTCGCTGCAGGACCTGCCGGTGCTGCTGCCCACCGCCCATTCGCCGCTGCGCGCCACGCTGGACCACTGGTTCGAGGACATCGGTGTGCGGCCCCGTATCGTGGGCGAGTTCGAGGACAGCGCCTTGCTGGCCGTGTTCGCCGCCCGGGGGCTGGGCGTGTTTCCGGTCAGCCAGCTGGGGGCGCAGGATGTGGGGCTGGTGCGGGGCTTGCGCATGCTGGGCGACTGGCCCGGCATCAGCGAAGAGGTGCATGCCATCTGGTCGCGCCGCGGGCAGCACCACCCGCTGGTTCGGCAGATGGTGGACTCTGCGCGCAGCGCTTAGCGGGTGCATGACGCCAGCGGCGGGGGCCATCGACAGGCCGCTGCAGCGCGCCCCACGCATGCGTCAGCCTCAGCCCTGCGCTGGCAGCTTGCTGACACGCCACTGTGTCAGCGCCGCCCGCATGATCCAGGCTTCTTCTGCGGCCACGTGGCTGTCCGCCATGGCGGCGGCGTCGGCAAAGTACAGCACCTTGTGCTGGAGGTCCGGCTCCGTCACCTCCGCCATGACGGCGTCCAGCGTGGCCTGGTCGATACTGCCGGTGAGCACGCGGCGCTCGTGTGCGACCATCAGCAGGTCTTCGCATAGGGTGTTGAGCACCTGGCCGAATCCGCCGGGTGCCAAGCCGATTTGCCGCTCGATGTCCTGGCCGTACAGGGCCTCCAGCTCCTGGCGGCTGACGTTGCCGTCGGATATCAGCAGCAGGGCAACGATACGGGCTGCTGCTTCGGGGCTGTTGTGGGAATAGCTGCGCATGGTTCTTCCTTGTCGATGGGGTGGTTGTTCAGGACGCATGGGGTCATGCCAGATGGCATGGCGAAGGCGGGCCGCAGGCCCGCCGCTTCAATCGCGGTAGCGGTAGCGGCGGCGCGCGTTGTCACGCTGGGATGCAGGGACCCGCGAGGGGACCCGTGCCGGTGCACGCAATGCACCGTACCGTTGCGACCATTGCCAGACCCGTTGCAGTACCTGGGCGCGCAGCGCATTCAGCAGTGAATGGACGAACATCAATCGCTTCATGGGTACCTTGTCATGGTTGAACAAGGCTTGAATGTGCGGCTGCAGGCACGATTCAAGAAGCAGGTTTTTTATGAGTCATGCATCGGTGGAACCGAACCTGACCTCAATGCCGGACTTTGGCGGCATCCGCCGACGGACGCTTCAAAGGCGGCCTGCAGAGCCGTGTGGCCGCGCGCAGCCCACGGCCCGTGCCCCAGCGCGCAAGCCCCTGTCGGCGAGACGGCACGCCGATAGATTGCATGCCTGTGCCGCCCCAACGCCAGACAGCACAGGAGGCACAGGCAGACCGCTGCGTGGACAGCGCTGGCAGCGCGCCCTCAGATCGGCCGTGTCAGGTAGACGGCCTCGCGCCCCACGATGGGCTCGCGCGTGGGCATCAGCACCGTGCAGTCGTCGCACAGCGCGCGAATCTCGTGCGGGCCGTCGGTCGCGATGAGTTCATCCTTGGCAAACACTTCAAAGCCCTGGATGGGACGCGCAAAGCGAAAGTCGGGCGTGCGCACCATGCAGGTCTCCAGCAGCTCGTAGCGGCGCTGGGGGCCGGGCGCCGGGCGTCCCGCACGCGCATCGATGAGGCCGAAGTGGGCCAGGAAATCGAGCGCTACCGCCGTGGCCATGTCGGCCGCGGACTGCAGGAAGTGCTGTCCGCATTCGACCACCAGGGCCACGCCCTGGCTGTCGGCCTGGCCGTGGAGACCATGCTGGATGAGTGGCGTGCCCGAGCCCAGGCCGCTGGGCATGACCAGGTGCACCGGCGGGCGGCCGATGGACAACGCCACATCGGCATTGCGCTGGTAGGCCGGGTAGACCCAGAAGGGCTCCACGTCCTGGCTGGTGGAGTGGATGTCGAGAATGTGGTCGGCCGCGGCCACTACAGGGCGCAGGGCGCGGGCGCGCAGCAGTTCGGGGCTCTCGGCCGTGCCGTCGAGCTCGGCGGCGGACCAGATGCGGTTGAGGTTGTGCACCAGCTGGCGGCTCTCGAACGGGCGGGCGCGGTCGAACGACTCGTACGCCGCCACGTTGGCAAAGCTGATGGTGAGCGTGCCGATGCGGGGGCGCACGCCGCTGTCGAGCAGGTGCGTGGCCGCCACCATGCCGCAGATCTCGTTGCCGTGGGTCAGTGCGTTGATCAGCACGTGGGGACCGGGCTGGCCGGATTCGAAACGGTGCACGTAGTCGATACCGACATTGCCCTGGCGGTAGGCCGACAGGTCGCGCGGCAGGACTTCAAAGGCGGGAGGATTTTGGCTCATGGGGTGGTGATGCTAAGACGACACATGATTGTGTCCCCAATGGGCGGAAAGCGCACGCGGCCGCGTCAAAGACCGCGAGCGAAGAGCGCCAGCACCGGCCGTCGGCTGCCGCCGCGGCGGGCGATGGAGCGATGTACCATGCCCGCCAGTTCCTGGTACCGGTCTGACGCCCTCCCTCGCCTATGCCCATGCCCATTGCCCGAATTTGCCCGCTGGCCGACGTGGCCATCCATTTGCCCGCCGACAGCTCTATCAGCGAGCGCCTCCAGCACGAGCCCGGCGAGCTGGACCAGGAGCTGGTGCTCTATCTGCGGGGCGATGTGACGGTACCGGAGCTGCACCTGAACGCTGCGCTCGACGGCAACCACCCACTGCACGCACTGCTTGCAGGCGCAGCGCAGGTGGGCGAGACGCCGTACCTCGTGCTCATCGACGGCAGCCTGCAGATCGACGGCGCCCTCACGGCCGAGGACGATGGCGACGCAGCGCACCTGGTGGTCCTGGGCAGCGCGCACCTGCGCAACGCGGTGCTGGCCGGGTCGCTGCTGTACGTGCGTGATGCCCTGGCGGTGGACGACCTGCTGTGGGGCGACGGCAGCAGCGGCGCGCTGCAGGCGCCCGGTGGCCTGCAGGCGCGTGTGGGGCTGTTCACCGACGATTTCACGGTGCAGGTGCAGGGCCCCGAGCAGGTGGAGTTTCTGATGGACGAAGTGCGCAGCGTGGCGCACCGCGCAGAGTTTGGTAGCGAGATCGTGGGGGCTATCTTCCCCGACGAGTTCCACGATGGCATCGACGCCGGCGAAGACGGCCTGCACCACATGCTCGACCGCGACCGCGTTCTGGCTGCCGTGCGCGCAGGCGACAGCGCCACCCGCACGAGCGAGGAGATCAACGCCCAGTGGCCCGTGGCCCAGGACCTGTGCGCGGACGATGCCATCAGCGTGGAGAACATCCTGGCGGTGGTCCGCACCCCGGTGATTGCGCACAAGGAGCACAAGGCCTACGGCTGGTACCAGCAGACCGACTTCTCGGTGTGCCAGCGGCATGTGGACGACGATGGCGACCAGCGTGACGACAACGTGTTCATCACCGTCTGGAAGACCTGGGACTTCTACCTGTCGGTAGACATGGTGCGCAGCCCGCAAGGCCTGCTGCCTCGGCTCGCAGCCGCCGTGCTGCGCCGGCCCGTCACCACGACGCCCGTGCTGATGCTGGTGTACCGCCCCTACACCGACGGCGAGGCCGGCGAATGGCAAGCGCTGGCGCCCGACTCTGCCCCCGAGGCCTGGGCCGCCTGCCAGACCGCCTGGCGCGGCGTGCTCGACTACGTGCGCAAGGCCGTGGGCCAGCACCGGGCGCGCTACCCGCTCTACCAGCGGCTGCGGGCCGACCTGACCGCCCGGCAGATCGAGGACTTCACCAGCCTGCCCGTGTTCACCGAGCGCTACAACGACTGGTGGGACAGCGACAAGAACGGCCACTGGCAGGGCGAGGTGTGGGTGGGCGCGCGCCAGCCCTGCATGCACGACGGCGAGCCGTGGGGACGGGCGCTCAAGTTCAGCTGGGAGAACGGCAGCCCCGCCCCCGGGGACGACGACGACAACGCCCACAGCGTCTACCAGATCGATGTGGACGAAGCCCGCGAGGGGCCTGCGCTGGTCGAGTTCACCCACGCACAGCGCCAGAACGAAGCACGCGTGGCCTTGCCGCGCGGCGCTGCCGACCACTTGGCGCGCCTGCTGCGCTTTTACCGGCTGGTGCAGGCCCGGCTGCGCGAAGAGCATGAGCGCGAGCAGGCCCGCGAAGCCGAAGCGCGCCGCATCGAGGCTGCGGTGTACTTGCTGGCGCTGCCGCCGCTGGCGCCCGACGTGCCGGACGCTGGGGTGTTCCCGGTGGAGCTGATGACTTTGTCTGAACAATGGCAGGCCGACGGACAGGCCTACGTGGCGGCGATCCGGGCCCATCAGTTGGCCATGGATGCGAAGGCGCAGCGGTCTGGCGATGAGGACGGCACAGCGGAAGTGGCAGGCAGCGACGGCGAGCCCAGTGGACAAGAACCGCAGGACGATGAAGAAGCCCTGCCCTCCGACCCGCGCAAGGAGGCCGCACCCACGGTGCTGCAGCTCGCACGCGTGGTCCACGCCCAGGCCGACGAAGACCTGGGGGACCGGTTCCGCCAGCGCTTCGCGTTTGCGCCGGACGCCTACGTCCGGCGCGCCGCCAAAGCCGGCCGGTTCATCGGACCGGTGATCGCCCTGGAAGACGGCCGGGTGCTGGCGCGCATCGGCCCGGCGTATGACGATGCCGCGCACTGGGTGGCGCTGCACGGCGTGGGCCACACGCCGCTGGCGTCGCTGCGGGGCCTGGGCCGGTCCCATGACCGGCAGGTCTTTGCGCAGAGCGACGGCCAGCAGGTCACCACGCACCGCGGCTTCGAAGGCCCGGTGATCGCGCGCTTTGACCTGCCCCGTGGCAACGAGGGGCTGCCGCCCGAAGTGGCCGTGACGGCAGGGCCACTGGGGCAGCGCTGCGATGAGCTCATTCCCTTCAACGACGGCCAGCGCGTGCTGCTGCTCAACCCCACCGGGGTGTACCTGCTGACCGCGGGGAGCAGCCGCACGGGCGTGCAGCGCCTGCACCCGCAGACCTTCGAGGAAGACGGCCCCTACACCTGGCCCAAGAATCAGATGGACGACGAGGTGGGTGGCAACACCATCACCACGCTGGCGCTGGACATGCTGCACATGGCACTGTCGCGCGATGAGCGCCACATCGCGGTGGGCGACCAGGACAGCCGCCACATCCTGCTCGACGCGCAAGGGACGGTGGTGGCGGAATACGACACGTTGTCGTCCTATCCGCACCACGCCGCCTTCTCGCACGACAGCACGCGCCTGTTCGCCAATTCGTGCCACCTGTACTGGGGCAGCACGCTGTCGGTGCCCATAGCCCCGGTGGCTGCGCAGTCGCCACAGGCTTCAGGGCCGGATCAGGCGGAGACCCCGCCGCTGGACGAGAGCTGCCGCGTGTACGCCTCGGTCACCGAACCCGGACTGGTGATCCTGGGCGACGCCGACGGCTATCTGCACGCCATCGGCGACGACGGCCGCCCGCTGTGGCGCCACCACATCGGCAGCACCATCAGCGGCATCGACATTTCTCCCGACGGCAACACGCTGTGGGCCGCCAGCTACGGCGGCTACCTGGCCAGGCTGGAACGCAGCGAGGCGGGCATGGACCCGTACGCCATCGGCACATCGCGGTATGTGGAAACCAGCCGCTGGATCTTCTGGAGCGACGAGGCCGGACCCCTGCGCTGGTAGCCCGGCCCCAGGAAGGCGTGCTGCGAGCGTGGGGGCCGCAGCAGGCCCCTCACTGCAGCACCAGCTCCACGCGGCGGTTCTTGGCCCGGCCGTCTTCGGTGGCGTTGTTGGCCACGGGTGCCAGCGAGGCCACGCCGTTGCCCACCAGCCGGTTGCCGGCAATGCCGTAGTCCTTGGCCAGCACGGCGGCCACCGCGTCGGCCCGGCGCTTGGACAGGGCCAGGTTGCTGTCGAATCCGCCCACGCTGTCCGTGTGGCCCACCACGTGCAGCTTGACGGCCGGCTCGGCTTTCAAGAAGGCGGCGATCTGGTCCAGCGAGGGCTTGGACTCGGGCTTCACGTCCGCCTTGCCGGTATCGAACAGGATGCCGTAGATGGCGACCTTGCCATTGGCGGTGATGGACTTGCCGATGTCGGACGCGCTGACCACCACCATGTTCTGCTCCATGGCCTTGGTCTCGAGGATGTCCACCGCGATGTACGCGCCCTGCTTGGACTTGTACGTCGCGTCTTCCTTGGGCCAGTCGATGGCCACCAGGCGCACCGTGGTGCTGCCTTTCTGGAAGGTTCCGGTGCGCACGGTCCCGGCATCGGCCGCGTACATCACGTATTCGCTGCGGTTGTTCTTGATGGAGTCGCGCTGGCCGCTGCTGAAATTGGCCAGGAAGTTGGTGTAGTTGCCGGCTGCGCTGTCGCGCGTGGAGTCGTACAGCGCGGTGAAGCCGTTGGCCGTGAGGTCGTTGGCGTAGTTGCGGTACAGCTCCAGCGACCGCGTGGCGCCCGGCGCCTCGTACCACAGGCGGGTGAGCTTGCCCTCCAGCGCCAACGGCGGCTTCACGTATTGCCGCTTGTTGGTCTGCAGGTCGAACTCCTTGAAGGTGGAGGTCTGGAACTCCACCGCTTCAAAATTGCGCACCTCGTAGCCGACGATGGTGCTGCCGCCGAACCGCTTCACGGCCGGGTGGTCCTTGGCGCCAGCGAGGTCCTGGGCGCTGGCCGGCAGGTGGCTGGCCACGGCCAGGAACCCGAGGCACAGCGATGCGCCCCATTGACGAAACAGCCGCATGGTCATGAACATTCTCCGGTTGGAACTGGCGTGGGCCCTGTGGCGCCCTCTTGCGCCCTTTAGCGCCCTCTAGCGCCCTCGTGCGCCCGGCGGGGTGCTGCGCCGCGTCGGCGGGGCCCGGCCATCATAGGGGAGCCCCTGGCAGCGCGCCATGCCGAGAATGTGCAGAGGCCCCCGGCAGCGGCGTTTGCGCGCAAAAGTTCACGCTCGGCGGCATTAAAAATGCGGGCCGGGCCCTTCCTTGGCGAGCGTGTCCTGCGCATTGCGCAGCGGGCAGACCTTGAGCGACAGGCACCCGCAGCCGATGCAGCCGTCCAGCTGGTCGCGCAGGGCGGTGAGCGTGCGGATGCGTTCGTCCAGGTCCTCGCGCCAGCGCTGCGACAGCCGGCGCCAGTCGGCCACCGTGGGTGTGCGGCCCGCGGGCAGGGCCTGCAGCGCCTCGCCGATGGCCGCCAGCGGCACGCCCATGCGCTGGGCTACCTTGATCACCGCGACACGGCGCAGCACCGAGCGTGGGTAGCGCCTCTGGTTGCCCGCGCTACGCAGGCTGGCGATGAGGCCCCGCGCCTCGTAGAAATGCAGCGCCGACACGGCCAGGCCGCTGCGGCGGGCGACCTCGCCCACCGACAGGTCGGCCGCCATGTCCAGCGGTGTGTCGCCCAGGGCGTCTTCGTGTTTCATGCGATCGCTTTCTGCAGGTGCTTGACCTCAACATAACTTCAGGTTTGATACTAGCAGCTCTTGCCACTCCCGCTCAGGACCCGCCATGCCGCCCATCGCCTCGCACCTCGCCAAAGTCCCTGCTGATCAGCTCATCCATATCAACCCGGACGGCCTGTACGACCCCGCGCCCAACGGCTATTCGCACCTGGTCGTGGCGCCGCTGCACGGCCGCACGGTGTACCTGGCGGGCCAGGGCGGCGAGAACGCGGCGGGCGAGCTGCCGGCGGGTTTCGCGGCGCAGCTGGATCAGGCGCTGCGCAACATGCGCACCGCGCTGGCTGCGGCGGGCGCCACGGTACACGACGTCGTGCGGCTGACCCTGCTGGTGGTGGACCGCACCGAAGAGCGCCTGGCGCTGTGGACCCGGGCGGCGCGCGGCGTGTGGAAAGACGCCCCCACGCCCGCCTGCACGCTGATACCCGTGCCGCGCCTTGCGCTCGACGGCATGCTGGTGGAAGTGGAAGCGACTGCCGTGGTGACAGTGACGGCTGTGACCACAGGCACAGCAGCCATGGCAGCCACGGCTGCGGCAACCCGGCAGAACTGAGGTCCGTGGAGGATTGCGGCCCGCTGCCTCCAGACCGCCCCGGTTGTGGCGTACCATCGCGCGCAGTGGTCGCATACCGAGACCCAAACAGGAGGACCCATGGCCAAAGGCGAACAGCGCAGCAACAAGATGGCAAAGAAGCCCAAGAAGGACACGTCGATTCCCAAGGAGTCGCACGGGTCCGACCGCCCGATGCCCCCCGTGACGGCAGTGATGCCCCGCGGCAAGGACAAGAACAAGTAAGTAGCAAGCGGCCGTCCCGCGCTGCGGGACCGGACACACGACGGCCCCCAGTGCCTTGGAACCTTTGAGCAGGTTCCAAGGCACTGGGGGCCGTTTGCCATGCGGCGTCGTCAGGCCGCGTTGCCCGGCGGCAGGCGGGCCAGCCAGTCTTGCTGCGGCTCGGGCCGGCCAAACAGGTAGCCCTGGTAGACGATGTCGGGCGCGCGCTGGCGCAGGAAGTCGGCCTGGTCGCGGGTCTCCACGCCCTCGGCCACCACACGCAGGCCGAAGTGGCGCGCCACCGACAAAATACCCTCGACCAGCACGCCATCGTCGGCATTGGTGGGCGCCTCGTGCACGAACGAACGGTCGATCTTGAGCTCCTGGATGGGCAGCCGCTTGAGGTAGGCCAGCGACGAGTAGCCCGTGCCGAAGTCGTCCAGCGAGAACTCCACGCCGAGCGCAGCCAGTTCGCGCATCTTGGCCACGGCCTCGTCGAAGTCGTCGATGACGAGGCCTTCGGTCACTTCCAGCGTGAGCAGCGACGGGTCCGCGCCCGAAGTGGCCAGGATGTCGCGCAGCTGCGGGATGAACCCGGCCTGGCGGAACTGCCGCGCACTGAGGTTCACCGACAGGCGCAAGCGCCGCTCCTGCATCGCAGGCTGGGCCAGCAGCGCGCAGGCGTGGGTGAGCACCCAGGTGCCCAGCCCCACGATCAGGTCGGACTCTTCCGCGATGGAGATGAAGGCCGCGGGCGACAGCAGGCCGTCGCGCGGATGCTGCCAGCGCACCAGCACCTCGGCCCCGGTCAGCCGGCCCTGCGCATCCACCTGCGACTGCAGGAACAGGCGCAGCTCATCGGCCGCAATGGCCTGGCGCAGCGACCGCTCCACCTGGAACCGTTGCTCCGCCGCCTCGCCCATGCCTTGTTCGAAAAAGGCGGATCGCCCGCCCCCTGCCTGCTTGGCGCGGTGCAGCGCCGTGCCCGCGCGGCGCATGGCCTCGTGGGGCGAGTCGGCGGCGGTTTGGGGGTACAGGGTGATGCCGATGCTGGCCCCGAGCTGCGCCTCTTCGGCGCAGCCTTCGAGCCGCATGGGCTGCAGCAGCAGGGCCTGCAACTGTTCGGCAAAGGCCAGCGCGCGGCGGCTGGCCTGTGGCGGCAGCAGGCCCAGGTCGTGCAGCACGATGGCGAATTCATCGCCGGCCACGCGCACCAGCAGGCCGTGCGCGGGCAGCATCTGCGACAGGCGCAGCGCCACGGCGCACAGCAGGCGGTCCCCCATTTCGCTGCCGCGCGCATCGTTGAAGATGGTGAAGCGGTCCAGGTCCAGCAGCACCAGCACATGCAGCGGCTGCGACCCCACACCGCCGCGCCAGCGCAGTGCGGTGAGGCGCTCGACCAGCATGGTGCGGTTGGGCAGGCTGGTCAGGGCGTCGAAATGCGCCAGGCGGTGGATCTCGGCGGCCGCGCGGCGCCGCTCGGTGACGTCCTGCTTGATCTCCACATAGTGGCTGATGTGGCCGTCGGGCTGGCGGATGGGGGCCACCACCACGGCCTCGACGATTTCGGCGCCGTCCTTGCGGCGGTTGACCTGCTCGCCCACCCAGTTCTCGCCGCGTGCCAGGGTGTCGCGCAGGCTCACCCACTGCACCAGCGTCATGCCGTTGTTCGACACGTACGACGAGGACTGGCCGATGACCTCGTCCTGTGCGTAGCCGGTGCGGGCCAGGAAGGCCGCGTTGACGTATTCGATGCGGCCTTCGAGGTCGGTGATGGCGATGCTCTCGGGGCTTTGCTCCACGGCGCGCAGCAGCTTGCGCAGCTCTGCGTCCCGCGTGGCCAGGCTGGAGGCCGTCTGCTGCGCCTCGCGCACGCGGCGCAGGTAGCTGCGGCGCGACAGCAGCGTGGCGGCGGCCGTCACTGCCAGCACGCCGCTGAGGTAGGCCACGTACGCGGCCAGGTTGCCGTAGCGGGCCGGGGGCATGTAGTTGTTGAGGTCGGCCCACACGAACACGATGAACAGCAGGCCCGTGGCCCCCGTGAGCCACAGGGTGTAGCGCGCCCCCAGCACCCAGCCGGCGACCACGATGATGACCGGGAAGTTCAGCAGGCTGGGCCCGCGCAGGCCGCCGTTGCTGGCCGACAGCGCCGCCACCACGGCCCATACGCCCCACACCAGCACCAGGCCCGCCTGGTGCCAGCGCCGCAGATGGCCCAGCAGCACAGCCACCGCGCCCATGACGCCCACGCCCAGGTTCAGCAGCACGCGGGCCCAGGGCAAGGGCTCGTCGAGCAGCAGCAGCGCGGCGATCATGGTGCCTGTGATGGCGACCGTCCACGAGCCGGCCCGCACCAGCTGCTGGCTGGTGACGTCGTCGTGGGCGCGGGTGGAGGAATGGGCGGCGGGGGGCATGGTCAATACAGTGACAACCTGTGCGGCATGGTAACGCTATCCATGGGCCGCAACGAGTCAGCCACCGCCGTCAGATTTGAGAGGTACCGCGTCGGCCTCCCTGGGCCCGCACGCCTCCGCCGCGTCATGCGCCCGTGCGGCACGGCCGCACTGCGGCAAGGGAAAACCCTTGATGCACCAGGCACCACGGGGCCTTGAAACACATTCCAGGGCGCTACGGGGGCGTCTGAACGCCCGCCACCTTCACCACCCGGCGCCAGCGCTCGATTTCCTTGCGGATGAAGTCGGTGTAGTCCGCAGACCGCGAGACCACCACCACCAGGCCCTGCGCCTCCAGTTGCTTGCGGGTCTCGGACGCCTTGAAGGCGTTTTCCATTTCTTTCTCGAGCCGCGCCACCACGGCGGCAGGCGTGCCCGTGGGGGCCGAGATGCCCACCCACGACACGGCCTTGAACCCCGGGTAGCCCACCTCCGAGATGCTGGGCACGTCGGGCAATTGCGGGTTCCTGAACAGGCTGGTGACCGCCAGGGCACGCAGCTTTCCGCTGCGCACATGGGGGGCCACGGCGTCGAGGTTGGTGAACATCATGCCGGCCTTGTTGTCCATCACCGCGTCCAGCGCGGGCTTGGCCCCGGTGAACGGCACCCCGGTGAGTCCCAGCGTCGTGCAGTTGCGGCTGCCCGAAGCTCCGCCCACGCAGGTGCTGATGGTTTGCTTGAGGAGTTCCATCGCCAGGTGCCCCGACGAGGCATGCACCTGCGCGTAGGTCAGCTTGCCCGGCTGGGCCTTGCCGACCGCAATCAGCTCCTGCAGCGACTTGAGCGGCGAGGCGGCGCCCACCACCAGCACGTTGGGGCCTTCGGACAGCTGGGAGATGTGCACGAAGTCCTTGAGGGAGTCGTAGTCGAGCTGCGGGTTCAGCGCGTGGCTGATGGCATTGGTCCCGACGCCGGACAACACCAGGGTGTACCCATCGGGCGTGGCGCCGGCGGCGGCCTTGGTGCCTTTGGCGTCGGTGTTCTCCACCTGCACCGGCTGGCCCAGCTTTTGCCCCAGCTCCTTGGCCATCAACCGGCCAAGCTGGTCGCTGCTGCCGCCGGCCGGAAAGGGAATGATCAGGCGCAAAGGCTTGGTGGGCCAGTTCTCCTGCGCCAGGGCCGGCGCCGAAAAACACAGGGACAAAGCGGCTGCCACGCACGCCACGGCACTCGAAGTTCGCATGAAAAAATCCCGGTCGTTGTTATCGTCACCGCGGCCGCATGGCCTGCGGGTCGGCGGTGCACACCGCTGCGGCACCGGCGCGTGGCGCCCCTGGTCCTCAGCGCAGGAGTCAGGGCATCACGCGGCGGGCGAGCAGATGTACGATGTCATATCTCATGACCAACGACCAGCAGGTTTTCCCTATATCGGCTGGTGCGGGAGTGAATGCAGAGGTTCAGGGGTGGAGAGGACAAGCACCGCCCTGCCCTGGCTCACCACCGGTTTGACCGGCCTTGGGCGGCTGAGGCAGCTGCCCCGTGGAAGTCCTGCGGACCGGCCCCATCCGCTACAGGGCCTTCGCAGCCTCTGCGCGGTGCAACCGCTTCAAGGTGCATCGCCCGAAGACGGCTCGCGCACGCCCGAGCCTTTGCCCTTGGCCTTGGCACGCGCGTCCTTCTTGGCCTGGCGCTTGGCATCTTCCGCCAAGCCCGCGGCGCGCCAGGCCTCGAACTCGTCGGGCGTCTCCAGCGTGATGCGGCCCAGGATGGCGGTGCGGAAGTCGGTCATCACGATCTCGGCGGTCTTTTGCAGGTTCACGCGGCCCCCGCCCAGCATCGCGCCGCGCTTTCGGCCGATGGCTTCGAGCAGCTCGTCGTCCTGCATCGTGGCCATGGTGCCGGCGGGCAGCCCGAGCTTGTAGCGCGCCTCCAGCAGCGGCGCGTAGTGTGTCTGCAGGCGGCGCAGCAGCTCCAGCGCCACCAGTTCCTCGTCGTAGGCATTGCGGCCCACGGCGCCGCTGGCGGCCAGGTTGTAGCCGCTCTCGGGCACGATGATGCGCGGCCACAGCATGCCCGGGGTGTCCCACAGGTAGAAGTCGTCGGCCAGCGTGATGCGCTGCTCGATCTTGGTGATGCCGGCCTCGTCGCCCGTCTTGGCCTGGCGCTTGTTGGACAGCGTGTTGATGAGCGTGGATTTGCCCACGTTCGGCACGCCGCAGATCAGCACCCGCATGGGCTTGGCCATGCCGCCGCGGTTGGGGGACAGCAGGTGGCAGGCATCGATGAGCTTGCGCGCGGGGGCTGGATCGGACGCATCGAGCGGCACGGCGCGCGTGTCGCTCTGGGCGTTGTACCAGTCCACCCACAGCGGGGTGCGCGCCGGGTCGGCCACGTCCTGCTTGTTGAGCACCTTGACCGTGGGCTTGTGGCCGGTGAGCTCGGCCAGCAGCGGGTTGCTGCTGGAGCCCGGCAGGCGCGCGTCCAGCACCTCGATCACCACATCGATGTCCTTGATGCGCTCGGTGATGGCTTTCTTGGTCAGGTGCATGTGACCGGGGAACCACTGGATGGCCATGCGGGTTTCTTTCTTCTCTGGGGTTGTCTGTCAGTGCAGCGGGGGCGATTGCCCGGGGCTGCCACTGGGGAATTGTCGGGCCGCGCCGGGGCGGTCTGCGCCCTGCCCACGCGGTGGGCGCCAGGCGCCAAGGATAATCGCGGTCTTTCCTGCTTCTGGCCGCCGCGCTTTTGACCACCATGTCCGCCCCCACACCCGCTCCCCGCAAAGCCCCCGTCAGCAAGGCCGACAAGGAAGTGCTGTTCAAGGGCGTGACCTGCGCCCTGATCGGCCTGGTGATCCTGCTCGCGCCCTATGTGGCCCGCGCCAGCAGCGTGCGCGACCTGATGTCCCAGGCGTCGCTGGTGGGCTGGTTCGCCTTGGTGCTGGGACTGGCGTTCATCGCGCAGTACGGCCTGCGCCGGGCCAAGGCCAGCCGCCACCGGCCGTGACGCAGCGCATCACCCCGCCGGCCGCCCTGCCCGCCCGTGCGGTGGACGGCGCCTCTGCCCAGGCCATGTTCCAGGCGCTGCAGGAGCAGGCCCAGTCTGCCGGCATCACCCTGCGCAACCCGCCGCCGGAGCCCACGACCTGCTGCGGCCGGGGCTGCAACGGTTGCGTGTGGGAGGGGTTTCTGGAAGCCGCCGAGTACTGGCGGCAGGAGGCGCTGCTGCAGCTGCCGGGTGGATGAACCGATGGACCGGTGGGGTGGATGCGATGGGGCGGATACAAAGGTTTTGAGCCCCTGCCGCTTGCTGGACGGGCGCCAGCAGCTATCGATTCAGGAGCATCCGTTCCCAGACCGGGCCGCTGCACACGCTGCAGCGGCGCAGCGCTGCCGCCGTATCAGCCCAGTTCCTTGACCGCCATGTACTGCTCGCGCCACGCCTCGAACGGCAGCGTGTCGGCTGCCTCGATGGCCTTTTGGGCGGCCACGGATTCGTCGGCCAGCGCCAGGTAGCGCGCCTGCTGCTCGGCCGTCCAGGGCAGGCTGAGCAGCGCATCGCGGGCGGCCACGGACTGCTCGCGCGCAAAGTTCTCGAAGCTGTTCTGGTGCACCGAGCGGATCGCGTCGAGCACACGGGCCGAAGGCGTGTCGGCCGGCGCGGCCATGAGCGCCCGCGCATCCTGCAAAGCGGCGCTGTAGTCACCCGTGCCATGCGTGGCATCGAGCGCGGCGGCCAGCGGCACGCACTCGGCCAGCACCTCGGCACCCCAGTCGGCCAGGGCCACGCTCCGGCCGTTGCGCGCCAGTTGCAAGCCCGGCTCGCGGCCCCGCTCGGCCGTAAGGTGCTGGTTGTGCTTGAGCTCGGCGATCTCGGCCGGCGTGTCGGGCGGGCTGTCGGACAGCAGGCAGTGCAGCAAAAACACGTCCAGCAGGCGCATGGTGGACGCGGTGATGCCCACGGGCACGAACGGGTCCAGGTCCATCAGGCGCACTTCCACGTACTCCACACCACGCTCGCGCAGCGCGTGCAGCGGGCGTTCGCCGGTGCGCACAGTGCGCTTGGGGCGGATGGTGCCGTAGAACTCGTTCTCGATCTGCAGCAGGCTGGTGCCCAGCTGGTTGTAGTCGCCGCCGGGGTTGCGCACGCCCAGGGTTTCGTAGGCGGGATAGGGTTTGGTCAGCGCCTCGTGCAGCGAGTTGGCGTAGCCCTTGAGGCCGTTGTAGCTCACGGCCAGCGTGGCCTGGGCGTCGCTCTGGTAGCCCAGGCGGCCCATGCGCAGCGAGGTGGCATGCGGCAGGTACAGCGCCTGCCCGCCCGGCAACTGCTGCAGGCCGTGCTCGCGCCCCGCCACGAAGCAGGGGCACAGCGCGGGTGACGCGCCGAACAAATACAGCAGCACGAACGCGTGGCGGCGGAAGTTGCGGATGAGCGAGAAGTACTGCTCGCTGTCCACCCCCGGCAGCGACCAGTTGTAGTGGATGCCCGAGATGGTCTGCATGCGCCGGCCATAGCGGTGGCCCAGGCCCATGCGGTAGATGCTCTTGGCCCGGCCCACGTTGGAGCTGCCGTAGCGGCCGATGGGGATGGTCTCGTCGGTGGGCAGGCCGCAGGGCATGCTGGAGGCCCACAGCAGCTCGCCGCCGCTGTCGGTCAGGGTGCGGTGCACGAACTGGTGCACTTCGGTCAGCTCGTTCAGGCATTCATCCACGCCCTTGCGGGCGCTGGTGATGAGCTCCAGCTGCGACTCGCTGTAGTCGGTGGTGATCAGCGGGTGCGTGAGCGCCGAGCCCAGCGCCACAGGGTGCGGCGTCAGGGCCAGGCCATCGTGGGGCAGCACCCGAAGGCCTTCCTTTTCGATGCCGCGGCGAATCCCCCCCAGGGCATCCGCCGGATAGGCGGCCAGTCTTTCGTGCAATTTGCTCATATGTTTATACCGATCCAACTTCTGTCGGCCCGGAACTTAGCACGGAGCAGGCTGGCGTGCCCGGACACAACTCAAGCCCTTGCGGCCAAAGCCTTTCCTACTTCGTTGGTTCCCTGTGCTGCGCCGCTTTGTGGTACCTGCTCGCCGGCGCGCTCCGTCACCTCGGCCAGGCGGGCCGCCAACTGCTCGGGCACGTCGGCGCCGATGCCCACATGGATGCCCTCGGTCAGGGTGATGTGGGCCGCCTCGAACGTGCCCGCACCGGCGCACAGGATGGTGCGGGTGGGCGCGCTCTCGTGCGCCAGCACCAGCATGGCGGGCACCACGGCTTCGGGCTTGAGGGCGTCGAGCACTTCCTGCGGCATCAGGCCTTCGGTCATGCGCGTGGCGGCCGTGGGGGCCAGGGCGTTGACGCGGATACCGTACTTGGCGCCTTCGATGGCCAGGGTCTGCATCAGACCCACCTGGGCGAGCTTGGCCGCGCCGTAGTTGGCCTGGCCGAAATTGCCGTACAGGCCGGTGGACGAAGTCGTCATCACGATGCGGCCGTACTGCTGCGCCACCATGTGCGGCCACACGGCCTTGCAGCAGTGGGCGGCGCCCATCAGGTGCACATCCACCACCAGGCGGAAGTCGGCCATGTCCATCTTGGAGAACGACTTGTCGCGCAGGATGCCGGCGTTGTTGACCAGGATGTCCACCCGGCCCCAGGCATCGATGGCCTGCTGCACCATGGCTTCGACCGCGGCGAAGTCGGTGACGGACGCGCCATTGGCCAGCGCCTGGCCGCCCGCTGCGCGGATCTCGTCCACCACGGCCTGCGCGGCCGACACCGTGCTGCCGCTGCCGTCCACCGCGCCGCCCAGGTCGTTGACCAGCACCTTGGCGCCGCGCGCTGCCAGGGCCAAGGCATGCTGGCGGCCCAGGCCGCCGCCCGCGCCGGTCACGATGGCCACGCGGCCGTTGAAGTCGATAGCCATGAATGGGTCTCCTGTGGTGTCTGAAAGATGAAGGAAGGAAGGACGGAAGGAAAGTAGGAAAGAAAGGCAGGGAAAGACGGCCCGCGCCCCGGATGGAGCCACAGGCGCTGCGCGTGGGACTTTAAGCCAGATGCGGGTGGGCGACGGTTGCGCACGCGACTGGCATGGCGCAGCGCCGCCCCTCACAAAAACACGCACAGCAGTGGGCCCCAATCAGGTATCGTGCCGAGGCCCGCGCCCGGCCGTGAACCCGGCGGCGCCGGCACTCCCGCACAACACCGCATTCAGCACCGACCCGCAGCATGGCGCAACGCTCTCTTTTTGATAGCTACTGCCGCTTGTCAGTTGAGCGCTGCGGGCCTATTTGACTCAAGGAAACCCCATGAAAGCAACCTGGAACGGCGTCACCGTCGCCGAAAGCGACGACACCGTGGTGGTCGAAGGCAACCACTACTTCCCCGAAGCCGCGCTCAAGCGCGAGTTCTTCACCTTCAGCAACCACAAGACCACCTGCCACTGGAAGGGCCAGGCCAGCTACCTGTCCCTGCTGGTCGACGGCGAGATGAACACCGATGCCGCGTGGTTCTACGCCGACCCGAAGCCCGAAGCCGAAGAGATCCGCGGCCGCGTGGCCTTCTGGAAAGGCGTGAAGATCGAGGCCTGACCACCCGCCCTGCGGGTTATCCCTGCAGGCACTGGACAATCATGTGGATAAGTGTGGACAAGCCCTGTATGACAACCTCAAGTGCTTGATTCATAAGGAAAGCCACTGCGCTGCACAATTTCTAAGCAGTCCGGAAAAAACGCCCCCCGGTTATCCCTGCCAGCACTGGACAATCCTGTGCATAAGTTTGAACAAGCTTTGTATGGCATTGCCAAGTCATTGATTTCAAAGGCTTATCCTTGCATTGCTTAAAAATGATGCAGGCCTTTCATGGTTCTGCGACCGCCCGGCCCACCCCGCGCAGCCGGCCCCCAAAGCCCCGGTTATCCAGCCCCGCACTGGACAATCATGTGGATAAGTCTGCACAACCCTTGTATGACAGATATAAGTCATTGATTTACAAGGCATATCCTTGCATTGCTTAAAAATCAGGCAGTTCGGGGGGCCACAGACCACCGGGAACCGCCTCCTGATCGATAGCATTGCGCATTGCCCCACCGGCTCTTTCCTTTCACACAATGCTTCTTCCTGCCCTTCAGCACAGCCCTGCCGCCGAACGCAACCGCGCGCCCATCCTGGAGTGCCTGCGCAGCCTGCTGGCCACGCAGGGCCGGGCACTGGAAATCGCCAGCGGCACCGGCCAGCATGCGGCACACTTCGCGGCGGCCTTGCCGGGCTGGAGCTGGCAACCCACCGACCTGCACAGCACCCACTTCGACTCCATCGCAGGCTGGGCCGCGCAAGCGGGCGCCACGCAGGTACAGCCTGCGCGGCGGCTAGACGTGCTGCAGCCGCACTGGCCGGACGAAGGCCAGACCTGGGGCGCAGAGTTCGACCTGATCTACTGCGCCAACATGCTGCACATTGCCCCATGGGCATGCTGCGCCGGGTTGATGCAGGGCGCAGCACGGCACCTCGCCGCAGGCGGGCGGCTGGTGACCTACGGGCCCTACCTGGAAGACAACGTGCCCACGGCCCCCGGCAACCTGGCTTTCGACGCCAGCCTGCACGCCCAGGACAGCACCTGGGGCATCCGCCGCCTGGAGGACGTGGCCGCCACGGCGGCCGACGCCGGGCTGGCACTGCAGGCGCGCCACGCGCTGCCGGCCAACAACCTGCTGCTGGTGTGGGCGCGCGCTGATTCCACGGCGGGGACCGCGGCGCCCTGAGCCATCCACCGACCGACCCGACTGACCGACTCCCTCTCCTTCCCATGAACACTCCCACCGTCCCCTTCTTCATCGCCAGGATCGATCCCGACGGCCAACAATGCGACGCCTGGCCCGAGCAGCCCCTGCTGTTGTCCATCGAGCAAGGCGGCATCGACTGGCCCAGCTCCTGCCGCAACGGCACCTGCCGCACCTGCATCGGCATGCTGGCCGAAGGCGAGGTGCGCTACGCCATCGAGTGGCCCGGGCTCACTGCCGAAGAAAAGGCCGAGGGCTGCGTGCTGCCCTGCGTGGCCTACCCGATGAGCGACGTGCGCCTGGAAGCACCGGGCATCTGATACCGGCTGCAAAGGCCTGACCCCACGCCGGGCCGGCGCCACGCATGGCACTTTCGCGCTTGCTGCGCCCGGCGGTCCTCCCCAGAATCCCGTGCACATCGATTGCCCAGGGAGGAAGGACACCATGACCACCACTGTCGCGCCGCCAGCGCCTGCCGCCGCCGCACCCAACGCCACCGCACCCAACGCCACCGCACCGGACGCCACCGACCGCACCCCCACCCGAGCGGACATCCTGGCCCAGTGCATCGCCGCAGACGCGCAATGGGCCGAGAAGCCCGGCCGCAACCTCGTGCTGCTGTTCGACGGCACCGGCAACATCCTGGGCAACCAGCAGGACACCAACGTGGTCAAGCTGCTGCGCATGCTCGGCAAGGGGCGAGACCCTGCGGGCCGCGAACCCACCCAGCTCGTCTACTACGACCCCGGCGTAGGCACCACCAACGAATTCCCGGCGGACGGCATCGTGTCCAAGGCCAGGAACCAGCTGCGGCAGCTGGCCGGGCTGGCGCTGGGCAGCGGCGTGTTCCCCAACATCGCCGAGGCCTACCGGTTCCTGGTCAACACCTACCAGCGGGGCGACCGCATCTACCTGTTCGGCTTTTCGCGCGGCGCCTTCACCGCGCGGGCGGTGGCCGGCATGCTCAACATGTACGGGCTGATCCACACCGAGGGCCTGCCGCTCATCGAAACCCTGGTGCGTACCTACTTCGCGCCCAGCGACCACAAGAACCAGGCCGGCACCAAGAGCCGCAAGGCCTTTGCGCAGGACGTGATCGACAACTTCTCGCTGGGCCGCACGCCGCTGGTGCACTTCGTCGGGGTGTGGGACACGGTGGAGGCCATCGGGCTGGGCGGGGTGGGCGGCATCAAGATCAGCAACTCCGCCGACTTCGACCGCAAGCGCTTCGCCCACGTGCGCCATGCCATGTCGCTGTTCGAATCGCGCAGCAAATACGCACCCCGCCGCTACGAGGACCCGCACTTCACCGGCGAGGAACAACCCTGGCGCAGCTACGACCAGCGCTGGTTCCGCGGCGTGCACAGCGACGTGGGCGGCTCGTACGCGCGCGACGGGCTGTCCAACCTCACGCTCGCCTGGATGGTGGACGAGGCCCAGGCCCACGGCCTGCGCGTGGACAAGAGCCGGCTGCAACCCGGCAACCCGCTCACCGCCATGCACGACCAGGCCTACGACTGCCCCTATTGGGTGTGGACGGGCCTGAACGCTCGCAAACGCGAGGCCAGCGACTTCATCGACCCTACGGCCCGCCCGGTGGACGGCGCCGTGCCCGCAGAGACCGTGCCGCGCACGCAGCCCTGGCACCGGCTGGGCATCGCGCTCGCGATCACCACGGCCGTGCTGTTCACCATCACCGCCCTGGCGGGCCGGGCCGCCTGCGACCTGGGCGCCGCGCCGGGGTGGCTGCAGGGCCTGCCGTCGGGCTTTCAGGCGTCTGCCCACTGGCATGCCACATGGGGCGTGACATGCAGCGACACCGATGCCGTGCGCCGCGCCATCGCCTGGGACTGGGCCCTGCTCGCCAGCTACGCCCTGTGGCTGGCCTACCCGGTGGCCTGGTCCCTGCGGCGGCTGGTGGCGCGGGCCGTGCCGCCGGGCCGGGGGCTGGGCTGGCTCTATCGCCATGCGCACTGGGTGATGGGCCTTCTGGTGGTGTCGGACATCGTGGAGAACTGCATCACGCTGCATCTGCAATCTCCGCATCACCCGGACTGGCCCACGGTGCTGACGGTGGCCACCAGCAGCAAGCTGCTGTCCCTGCTGCTGCTGGGCTGGGTGATGGTGGCCGGAGCCCTGGCCGGGCGCGAGGGCGGCCGCGCGCGCGCGTCGCGCGCGCCCCAACTGCACTAAAATCGCTGCTTTTGGGGCGCAGAGCGCTCCCGCACCGTGCGGCCAACGCCGCGCTGCCCGCTCTTTGGAATCGGCCCTACCGGGCCGTGGCCGGATCAGCGTGCGGTGCCCGCCACCCGCGCTGCCCACCGAAAGCCAGCCTTCCATGACCTCCCCCCTGACCCCCGTGCCGATCTCGCCCGTCGAGGACATCGTGGCCGAGATGCGCGCCGGGCGCATCGTCATCCTGGTGGATGAAGAAGACCGTGAAAACGAAGGCGACCTCGTCCTGGCCGCCGACCACGTGACCCCCGAGGCCATCAACTTCATGGCCCGCTTCGGCCGCGGCCTGATCTGCCTGACCCTGAGCCGCGAGCGCTGCGAGCGCCTGCGCCTGCCGCCCATGGTGGCGAGCAACGGCACCAAGATGGGCACGGCCTTCACCGTGTCGATCGAAGCCGCCGAAGGCGTGACCACCGGCATCTCCGCCGCCGACCGGGCGCGCACCGTGCAGGCCGCCGTGGCGCCCAACGCCGTGGCCGCCGACCTGGTGCAGCCCGGCCACATCTTCCCGCTGCAGGCCGTCGAAGGGGGCGTGCTCATGCGCGCAGGCCACACCGAAGCCGGCTGCGACCTGGCGGTGATGGCCGGCTGCAGCCCCGCGTCAGTGATCTGCGAGATCATGAAGGACGACGGCACCATGGCGCGCCTGCCGGACCTGCAGATCTTTGCCGCCGAACACGGCCTCAAGATCGGCACCATCGCCGACCTCATCGAATACCGCAGCCGCAACGAATCGCTTGTCGAAAAGGTGGGCACGCGCGTGCTGCAGACCGCCTTCGGCGCCTTCACCGCCCACGCCTTCCGCGACAAGCCCAGCAAGGAGCTGCACCTGGCCCTGGTCAAGGGCCAGTGGGGCGCCGACGACGTGGTGCCCGTGCGCGTGCACGAGCCGCTGTCGGTGCTGGACGCGCTGGAGGTCAACCGCTCCATGCATTCGTGGAGCCTGGACACCAGCCTGCAGTACCTGTCCGAGCAGGGCAAGGGCGTGGCGGTGCTGCTCAACTGCGGCGAGACGGCCGACCAGCTGCTCGCCCAGTTCGAAGGCACGGCCCGCGCGGCGCAAGCCCCCGAGCGCGGCCGCATGGACCTGCGCACCTACGGCGTGGGTGCACAAATTCTGCGCGAGTGCGGCGTGCACCGCATGGCCCTCATGGGCCAGCCGCGCCGCATGCCCAGCATGGCAGGCTACGGCCTCGAGATCACCGGTTTCATCCCCAAAGAGTAAAAGTACAGGATCACTATGTTTGGCGCAGAAAAAGGAACGGCGGACAAGCTCGATGGCAAGAAACTGCACATCGGCATCGTGCAGGCCCGCTTCAATGAAGGCATCACCAACGCCCTGGCCGCCGCATGCCGCGCCGAGCTGCTGGCGCTGGGCGTGCAGGAAAAGAACATCAAGCACGTGCTGGTGCCCGGCGCCCTCGAAGTGCCCGTGGCCCTGCAGGCCATGGCCGAGGCCGACGAGTACGACGCGCTGATCGCACTGGGCTGCATCATCCGCGGCGAGACCTACCACTTCGAGCTGGTGGCCAACGAGTCCGGCGCGGGCGTCACGCGCCTGACGCTCGACTACCAGATCCCGATCGCCAACGCCATCATCACCACCGAGAACATGGAACAAGCCATCGCCCGCCAGACCGACAAGGGCGTGGACGCGGCCCGCGTCGCGGTGGAGATGGCCAACCTGCTGGACGAACTGTCATGAGCGAAAGCAACACCCCCTCCAGCAGCCGCCCGCCCAAGCAGGTGCGCACCGGCCTCAAGACCACGGGCGCGCGCAAGGCGGCCTCCAAGTCCAACCGCAGCCGCGCCCGCGAATTCGCCCTGCAGGCGCTGTACCAGCACCTGGTGGGCGGCAACGACGCCCATGCCATCGACGCCTTCACGCGCGACCTGGCGGGTTTTCACAAGGCCGACTCGGTGCACTACGACGCGCTGCTGCACGGCTCCATCGCCACCGCGGCCGACATGGATGCGCTGATCACCCCGCTGCTGGACCGCAAGATGGCCGAGATATCGCCCATCGAGCATGCCGTGATGTGGATCGGGGTGTACGAGTTCCAGCACTGCCTGGACGTGCCGTGGCGCGTGGTGCTCAATGAATGCATCGAACTCGCCAAGGAGTTTGGCGGCACCGACGGCCACAAATACGTGAACGCGGTGCTCAACGGCCTGGCGCCCAAGCTGCGCGCCGTCGAAGTGGCCGCCGACAAGGCTGCAGGCAAAGGCAGCAGCATCGCCGCCGACGACGACACCGGCAACCACACCGACGACGAAACGCCCGCGGCCTGAGCGCCCGGCCTTCATCGCGCACCACTGCCGGCACCTGCATTGCACGCTGTCGGCGGACGCCACCCTGGCGCTCTTTCTTTTGGCGGCAGAGCATCGCCGCTGCCCAGGACCGACGGGCACCACGGACCTTTTGCCATGAGGTTTCCATGAAGTTTTCCACGCGCGCCGAGCGCATCGAACCGTTCTATGTGATGGAAGTCGCCAAGGCCGCACAGGCCCTGGCACGCGAGGTGGCGGGCACGCGCGAGCCCATGATCTTCTTGAACATCGGCGAGCCCGACTTCACCGCACCGCCGCTGGTGCAAGAGGCCGCCGCCCGCGCCGTGCACAGCGGCGCCACGCAGTACACCAACGCCCTGGGCCTGGACGCGCTGCGCGAGCGCATCAGCGGCTGGTACCAGAGCCGATTCGGTGTTCAGGTCCCCGCACGCCGCATCGTGGTCACGGCGGGTGCATCGGCCGCGCTGCAGCTGGCGTGCCTGGCGCTCATCGAGTCGGGCGACGAGATCCTCATGCCCGACCCGAGCTACCCCTGCAACCGCCACTTCGTGAGCGCGGCCGAGGGCAAGGCCGTGCTGCTGCCCACCACGGCCGCAGAGCGCTACCAGCTGAGCGCGGACAAGGTGCGCGCCGCCTGGACCGACAAGACCCGCGGCGTGCTGCTGGCCTCGCCGTCGAACCCCACGGGCACGTCGATTGCGCCCGGCGAGCTGCGGCGCATCCATGAGGTGGTGCGTGCGAACGATGGCATCACGCTCATCGACGAGATCTACCTGGGCCTGTCGTACGAGGAAGAATTCGGCCACACGGCCCTGGCCATCGACGACAGCATCATCAGCATCAACAGCTTCAGCAAGTACTTCAACATGACCGGCTGGCGCCTGGGCTGGATGGTGGTGCCCGACGCGATGGTGCCGGTGGTCGAACGCCTGGCGCAAAACTTGTTCATCTGCGCGAGCACGGTGGCGCAGCATGCGGCGCTGGCGTGCTTCGAGGCCGAAAGCATTGCCGAGTACGAACGCCGCCGCGCCGAGTTCAAGGCCCGGCGCGACTTCTTCATCCCGGCACTGCAGTCACTGGGCCTGGCCGTGCCGGTGATGCCCGACGGCGCGTTCTACGCCTGGGCCGACTGCACCGAGGCCGCGCAGCGCCTGGGCGTCGCCTCGGGCAAGAACTGCAGCTGGGACTTCGCCTTCGAGGTCATGCGCCGCGCCCACATCGCGGTGACGCCGGGGCGCGACTTCGGCACGGCAGAGCCCGAGCGCTTCATCCGCTTCTCGACCGCCAACTCCATGGCGCAGCTCGAGGAGTCGGTGGAGCGGCTGCGCAAGCTTCTCGGCTGAACGATGACAGACAGCGAGCGGACCCACGATGGCGTTTGAATTTCCGATCCGCATCTATTGGGAAGACACCGATGCAGGCGGCATCGTGTTCTATGCCAACTACCTCAAGTTCTTCGAGCGCGCCCGCACCGAGTGGCTGCGCTCGCTGGGCGTGGGCCAGCAGCTTCTTCGGGAACAAACCGGCGGCATGTTTGTCGTAACCGATGCGCAGCTGCGCTACCACCGCCCCGCACGGCTGGACGATGAACTCATTGTTACCGCCGGCCTACAGGCCGCAGGCCGGGCATCGTTGACAATAGTGCAGCGCGCGCTCCTGAAACCAGAGCAGATGACCGACCCGAGCACCACCTTGCTGACCGAAGGCACCATCCGCATCGGATGGGTGGATGCTGCCACCCTGCGCCCTGCAAGAATACCGAGCACCCTTCTGGAACAACTCACACCATGAACTCCCAAAACATGTCCATCATCTCCCTGGTGCTCCACGCCAGCTGGGTGGTGCAACTCGTCATGCTGCTGCTGCTGGGCGTGTCGGTGGCCAGCTGGGCGGCCATCTTCCGCAAGCTGTTTTCCTTGAAGCGCGTGAAGACGCTCAACGACGACTTCGAGCGCGAGTTCTGGTCGGGCACCAGCCTCAACGACCTGTACGCCAGCGCGGCCCAGAACGCCAAGCAGGCCGGCCCCATGGAACGCATCTTTGCCAGCGGCATGCGCGAATACCAAAAGCTGCGCGAGCGCCGCATCGTGGACCCCGGCACCCTGCTCGACGGCGCACGCCGCGCCATGCGCGCGAGCTTCCAGCGCGAGATGGACGTGGTCGAATCGAGCCTCTCCTTCCTGGCATCGGTCGGCTCCGTGTCGCCGTATGTCGGCCTGTTCGGCACGGTGTGGGGCATCATGCATGCGTTCACCGGCTTTGCCGGCATGGAGCAGGTGACGCTGGCCACGGTGGCACCCGGCATCGCCGAAGCCCTGGTGGCCACCGCCATCGGCCTGTTCGCCGCCATCCCCGCCGTGATCGCCTACAACCGCTTCGCCCGCGACATCGACCGCGTGGCCACGCACCAGGAAACCTTCATCGAAGAGTTCTCCAACATCCTGCAGCGCAACCTGGGCGCCCAGCCAGCGCCCACCACCGGCCACACGGCCTCGGGGCACTGACACCATGCCCGCCATGGCATCCCGCGGCCGAGGCCGCCGCACCATCAACGAGATCAACATGGTGCCCTTCATCGACGTGATGCTGGTGCTGCTCATCATCTTCATGGTGACGGCGCCCATGCTCACGCCCGGTGTGGTCGACGTGCCCAGCGTCGGCAAGGGCAAGAACATGCCCAAGGTGGTGGCCCAGGTGATCGTGAACAAGGACGGATCGCTCCAGTTCAAGACCCCCGAGGCCACGCGCAGCCTGAGCCAGCGCGAAATCGGCGACGCCGCCAGCCGCTGGCAAAAGGCCCAGGGCACCGACAGCGCCAGCGCGGTGGTCATCAGCGCCGACAAGGGCGTGCAGTACGAAAACGTGGTGAAAGCGATGGACGCTCTGCAGAAGGCCGGCGTGCAACGCGTGGGCCTGTCCGTCAAGCAGGGCGGTTGAACCGAACCCGCTCCAGACGCTCTCACCTACGCCCATGCAAGCCCACAACGACCGCGACCAGTTTGCCCCGCCGCGCCCGCCCGCGCGGCTGCGCGCCATCACGCTGGCGGTGCTCGTGCATGCGGCGCTGATTGGCGCCCTCACCTGGGGCGTGAACTGGAAGAACACCGCAGACCAGCCGGCGGTGGAAGCCGAAATCTGGGCTAACGTGCCCGTGCAGGCTGCGCCCCGCGCCGTGGAGCCCCCACCGCCGCCCCCTGCACCGCCTGAAGTCCGCCCGCCAGCCCCGCCGCCACCCCCCGCCCCGCCGCCACCGCGGGCGGTAGAGCCGCCCGACACGCGCGAGGCCGACATCGCCATCGAACGCGAGAAGAAACGCCTGGAGCAGGAGAAGAAGGCCCGCGAACAGCAGCAGGAGCGCGACAAGCGCGAACGCGAGCGCAAGGAAGAAGAACGCAAGGACCGCCTGGAGCAGGAGAAGAAGGACCGCCTGCAGAAAGAAAAAGAACGCGAGAAGGAAAAGGAACAGCGCGAGAAGCAGTTGGCCGAGCAGAAGAAGGCCGAGCAGGACAAGCAAAAGAAGCTGGCCGAGGACAAGCGCAAGGCGGACGAAGCGGCCAAGCGAAAGGCCGAGGCGGAAGACAAGCAACTGGCCAAATTGCGCGAAGACAACCTGCGCCGCATACAAGGCATGGCGGGCGCTACCGGCGGTGAAACCGCCACCGGTACCGCACAGCGCAGCGCAGGCCCGTCGGGCAGCTACGGCGGCAAGGTCGCGGCCAAGGTCAAGCCCAACATCGTGTACCCCGATGCCATATCGGGCAACCCGCGTGCCGAGGTGGAAGTGCGCCTGTCGCCCGACGGCACCATCGTGGGCAAGCGGCTGGTGCAATCGAGCGGCAACAAGGCCTGGGACGACGCGGTGCTGCGCGCCCTGGACAAGACCGAGACGCTGCCGCGCGATGTGGACGGTCGGGTGCCCTCGTCCCTCACGATCGGTTTCCGGCCCCAGGACTGACGCCTGGAACTGAGAGCAAGGGTCCAATCAAGCCCGCGGCTTCATCGGACTACCGCTTGTCCTCTGCGTGCCACCCGTGCCACCCGTGCCAGCGTACCGACTGCGGCGGCGCCATGGATCTCAGGACCACGCAAACCCATAGCGCCCCATGTCAAGCAAAAAACCCGGTGGCTGCGCAGGCAGCCACCGGGTTTTTGTTGTGCATCAGGTGGGCTGAGCGCAGGTCGCGCACCACCTGCCCACAGGTCGCCTACCGATCCCGCCGCTCCATCCGGCGGTTCAGGTTCAGCGCCCCCAGCGTGCAGGCCACACCCGAGAGCAGGTACACCGTCAGGGCCAACAGCCCGAACTGCGACGACAGGTACAAGGCAACCAGAGGCGCGAACGCGGCGCCGATGATCCAGGCCAGGTCGGCCGACAGCGCAGCGCCCGTGTAGCGGTACTGCGGCGAGAAGTTGGCCGTGACCGTGCCCGAAGCCTGGCCGTACGACAGGCCCAGCAGCACAAAGCCCAGCAGCAGGAACATGGTGCTGCCCACTTCGCCCGAGTTGAGCAGCACGGGCGCCATGAAGCTGAACACACCGATCAGCACCGCCATGCCGCCCAGCAGCTTGCGGCGGCCCAGGTGGTCCGACAGCCAGCCCGACACCATGATGGCGCCAGCGGCCAGGAAGGCCCCGACGATCTGCACACCCAGGATCTGCGTCACCGGCTGGTCCGAGTACAGCGTGATCCACGACAGGGGAAACACGGTGACCAAGTGGAACAGCGCAAAGCTGGCCAGCGCCGCAAACGCACCCAGCAGCACGTTGCTGCCCTCGTCGCGCATCACGCGGCTCACGGGCACGGGCTGCAATTCACGCTCTTGCAGCAGCTCGGCGTAAGACTGGCCCACCACCAGGCGCAGGCGGGCGAACAGCGCCACCACGTTGATGGCAAACGCCACGAAGAACGGATAGCGCCAGCCCCAGGCCAGGAATTCCTGCACCGAGAGGTTGCTGTACAGGTAAGTGAACAGGCCGGCCGCCAGCACGAACCCGAGCGGTGCGCCCAGTTGGCCGATCATGGCGTACCAGCCGCGGCGGTCCTTGGGGGCCGACATCGCCAGCAGCGACGGCAGGCCGTCCCACGAACCGCCCAGCGCCAAGCCCTGGCCGATGCGCAGGATCAGCAGAGCGACGATGGCCACCACGCCGGCATCCTTGTAACCCGGCAAGAAGGCCATGCCGACCGTGCACACACCCAGCAGGAAGAGCGCAATGGTCAGCTTGGTGCCACGCCCCCAGCGACGCTGGATGGCCATCGAGATGGCGGTGCCGATCGGGCGGACCACGAAGGCCACCGCCAGCAGCGCAAACGCCATCAGGGTGCCGTCCAGGCGCGACAGGAATGGGAACAGGAACGACGGGAAGACGAGAACGCAGGCGATCCCGAAAACGAAGAAGTCGAAATACTCGGACGAGCGTCCGATGATCACGCCCACAGCGATTTCGCTGGGGGTGACGTCCTCATGCGTATCAGCCCGCGAGAGAGAGGCGGCGCTTTCTTCAAAGCCGGCCGCAGGGAAAGTGGCAGTGGCGGGGCTGCTCATGAACAGGGCTCCTTCGTTGTGTGAATAAGACAGCCTTGTTCTACACCCAAGTTCGGCTGCCGACAAGTGCGGTTTCACTATGACGGATGCAGGACAAAGCCGTAACCATGTGCTTTTGCACCAGTTTGGGGCAAAATTTTTTGACCTTGGACAAAATGTCCAATGTACAAAAAAGCTAGAGCTATTACATTCGACGGCACTCCGTTATCCGCGTTTACCCTTAAACAAACGCCCCGATTGCGCTCATCCCATGCCCAAAATCCCTCTGACCCGCGTGCCTGTCTGGCTCGCCGCGCTGGCTGCCGTGGGCAGCCTGGCCGGCTGCAGCAAGGCGGTCGTCCTCAACCCTGCCGGTGACATTGCCGCGCAGCAAGGCCACATGGTCATCCAGGCCACGCTGCTGATGCTGATCATCATCGTGCCGGTCATTGCGCTGACCCTGTGGTTCGCCTGGAAGTACCGGCACAACAATGCCGCCAACACCGAAGACGACTACGACCCCGACTGGCACCATTCCACCACGCTGGAGCTGGTCATCTGGACGGTGCCGCTGATCATCATCATCGCCCTGGGTGCGCTGACCTGGATCGGCACGCACAAGCTCGACCCCTACCGTCCGCTGGACCGCATCTCGTCGTCCAAGCCGCTTGATGCGCAATCGACGCCGCTGGAGGTGCAGGTGGTGGCCATGGACTGGAAGTGGCTGTTCTTCTACCCTGAACTGGGCATTGCCACGGTGAACGAACTGGCAGCGCCGGTGGACCGCCCCATCCTCTTCAAGCTCACCGCCACGTCCACGATGAACGCGTTCTACGTGCCTGATCTGGCGGGCATGATCTACGCGATGCCCGGCATGCAGACCGAGCTGAACGCCGTGATCAACCAGCCCGGCGTGTACAAGGGCATGTCCTCGCACTACAGCGGTTCGGGCTTCTCGGGCATGACGTTCAAGTTCCATGGCCTGAGCCAGGGCGACTTCGACCAGTGGGTTGCCAAGAACAAGTCCGAAGGCAAGCCGCTCACGCGCCAGACCTACCTGGACCTGGTCAAGCCCAGCGAGCGCGACCCCGTGCAGCGCTTCGCCAGCGTGGAAGACGGCCTGTACGACAAGGTGCTGAACCGCTGCGTCGAGGACGGCAAGATGTGCATGCACCACATGATGTCCATCGACGAGCGCGGTGGCGAGGCCTTCATGAAGGCCCAGGGCCTGAACCTGCCCCAGGAAGTCTGCACCGTGGGCAACGCCGCCCAGGTGGTGGCCGCCCTCGAAGCGCGCCACGCCGCGGTCTACGACCGCACCCTCTCCCGCCAATGATCCGCGCATAAGAGACCGACGAACATGTCCACCTCACCCGTTGTAACCGAACCGCACTGGGCCCTGGGCCGAATCACCTGGGACTCCGTGCCCATGGCGCACGAGCCCATCGTGCTGTGGACCTTCATCGCCACCATGCTGGGCGGCCTGGCCGTGATGGCCGGCATCACCAAATTCCGGCTCTGGGGCCCGCTCTGGCGCGACTGGATCTGCAGCATCGACCACAAGCGCATCGGCATCATGTACATGATCCTGGGCCTTGTGATGCTGCTGCGCGGCTTTGCCGACGCCGTGATGATGCGCCTGCAGCAGGCCATGGCCTTCGGCGACAACCTGGGCTACCTGCCACCGCACCACTACGACCAGATCTTCACGGCCCACGGCGTGATCATGATCTTCTTCGTGGCGATGCCGCTGGTCACGGGCCTGATGAACTACCTAGTGCCGCTGCAGATCGGCGCGCGCGACGTGTCGTTCCCGTTCCTGAACAACTTCAGCTTCTGGATGACCACGGCCGGTGCCGTGCTGGTCATGGTGTCGCTGTTCCTGGGCGAGTTCTCCACCGCCGGCTGGCTGGCGCTGTCCAACCTGGGGGCGCAGAACCCGGGGGTGGGGCTGGACTACTACATCTGGGCGCTGCAGATCGCGGGGGTGGGCACGACGCTGTCGGGCATCAACTTGATCGTCACCATCATCAAGATGCGCGCCCCCGGCATGAACCTGATGCGCATGCCCGTCTTCACCTGGACGGCCCTGTGCACCAACGCGCTGATCGTGGCGTCGTTCCCCGTGCTGACGGCAGCCCTGGTGCTGATGTCGCTCGACCGCTATGCGGGCACCAACTTCTTCACGAACGACCTGGGCGGCAACCCCATGCTCTACGTGAACCTGATCTGGATCTGGGGCCACCCCGAGGTCTACATCCTGATCCTGCCCTGCTTCGGCATCTTCTCCGAAGTGGTGGCCACGTTCTGCAAGAAGCGCCTGTTCGGCTACACCTCCATGGTGTACGCCACGGTCGTGATCACCATCCTGTCGTACCTGGTGTGGCTGCACCACTTCTTCACGATGGGCTCGGGCGCCAGCGTGAACACCTTCTTCGGCATCACGACGATGATCATCTCGATCCCGACGGGCGCGAAGATCTTCAACTGGCTGTTCACCATGTACAAGGGCCGCATCCGCTTCGAGCTGCCCATGATGTGGACCGTGGCCTTCATGGTGACGTTCGCCATCGGCGGCATGACCGGCGTGCTGCTGGCCGTGCCACCGGCCGACTTCGTGCTGCACAACAGCCTGTTCCTCATCGCCCACTTCCACAACGTGATCATCGGCGGCGTGCTGTTCGGCCTGTTCGCCGGCATCAACTACTGGTACCCCAAGGCCTTCGGCTACAAGCTCGACCGCACCTGGGGCCTGCGCTCCTTCTGGCTGTGGGTGGTGGGCTTCTGGGTGGCCTTCGGCCCGCTGTACGTGCTGGGCCTGATGGGCGTCACGCGCCGTGCCAACCACTTCGAGGACGCATCCCTGCAGCCCTACTTCGTGGTGGCCGCCTTCGGCGCTGCGATGATCGCCGCCGGCATCGCCTGCTTCCTGATCCAGATCGTGGTCAGCTACCTCAAGCGCGAAGAGCTGCGCGACGTGACCGGCGACCCCTGGGATGCCCGCACGCTGGAGTGGGCCACGTCCTCGCCCCCGCCCAACTACAACTTCGCCTTCACGCCTGTGGTGCATGAAATCGATGCGTGGTGGGACATGAAGAAGCACGGCTACCAGCGTCCTTTGAGCGGCTACGCGCCCATCCACATGCCAGCCAACACCAGCTCGGGTGCGGTGATATCGGCACTGTCGCTGGTGCTGGGCTTTGCGCTGATCTGGCACATGTGGCTGCTGGCCGGTGCGTCGTTTGCCGCCGTGATCCTGGTCGCCATCATCCACACGTTCAACTACAAGCGCGACTTCTACATCCCCGCCTCTCAAGTGACGGAGACGGAAAACCTTCGCACCCAACAACTGCGCGCCAGCCATGTCTGATATCCGTACCACCCCCGGCGCAGCAGGCGCCGCGACCGCAGCGCTCCCGCTGCGCCAGTACCACCCCGCGCACGAGCCGCATCCCGAAAACGGCACGGCCCTGGGCTTCTGGCTCTACCTGATGAGCGACTGCCTCATCTTCGCCGCCCTGTTCGCCACCTACGGCGTGCTGGGCCGCAGCTACGCGGCGGGCCCCACGGGCGCGCAGTTGTTCGACCTGACGCTAGTGGCCATCAACACGGCCTTCCTGCTGCTGTCGTCCATCACCTTCGGCTTTGCCATGCTGCGCAAGCAGGTGGGCGACGTCAAAGGCACGCTGGTGTGGCTGGCCGTGACCGGCTTGTTCGGTCTGTGCTTTCTGGGCCTGGAGCTGTACGAGTTCCACCACCTGATCCACCAGGGCGCCACGCCCCAGCGCAGCGCCTTCCTGTCGGCCTTCTTCACGCTGGTGGGCACGCACGGCCTGCACGTCACCTTCGGCCTGATCTGGCTGGTGGTGCTGATGGTGCAGATCGGCAAGCACGGCCTGATCCACGCAAACCGCCGCCGCCTGATGTGCCTGTCGATGTTCTGGCACTTCCTGGACGTGGTCTGGATCGGCGTCTTCACCTTTGTGTACCTGATGGGAGTGCTGTAAATGAGCGCACAACACACACACGCACAAGCAACTGCACACCCTGCGCACGGCGATCATGGCCACGGCCATGACGACCACCATGGCGATGTGGGCCCCCACAGCAGCCTGCGCGAATACGCGATCGGCTTCTTGCTGTCGGTCATCCTCACCGCCATCCCCTTCTGGCTGGTCATGGCCAAGGTGATCGCCGACCGGAACACCGCCGTGCTGGTGCTGGGCGCCTTCGCGGTGGTGCAGATCCTGGTGCACATGGTGTACTTCCTGCACATGAACGGCAAGGTCGAAGGCGGCTGGACGCTGCTGTCCACCATCTTCACCGTGGTGTTCGTCGCCATCGCGATCAGCGGCACCTTGTGGGTCATGTTCCACATGAACAGCAACATGATGCCCGACCACCCCACGCCCACGCCGCCCAAGCACGAGGCGACCGGGCACAACACGCCTTGACGACCGCCGCGCCGCCCGCCACCGCACGCCCTGCCGCCCACCGCGCGCTGCGCCGGGCAGTGCTGCTGGTGGTCGGCATCGCGCTGTTCGTCGGCTTTGTGTCCCTGGGGACGTGGCAGGTACAGCGGCGGGTGTGGAAGCTCGATCTCATCGAGCGTGTGGACCAGCGGGTCCATGCCGCACCGGTGCCCCTGCCCTCGGCAAGCGAATGGCCCGGCATCGACGCTGCGCGCCATGAGTACCTTCCGGTCACCGTCCGCGGCCAATGGCTTCCTGGCAAGACCGTGTTCACCCAGGCCGTGACGGCCCTGGGGTCGGGCTTCTGGGTCGTCAGCGCCCTGCAGCAGGACGACGGCACCGCGGTGCTGGTGAACCGCGGCTTCATACCGCAAAAGCAGCGCGCCGAGTGGGCCCCGCCTGCCCCCGCGGCGCCGACCACAACCCCTCTTGCACCGCCCTCCCCCGTCACCGTGCAGGGCCTGATCCGCATGACCGAGCCCAAGGGCGGCTTCCTGCGCACCAACGACCCGGCACAGCAACGCTGGTTCTCCCGCGATGTGGCGGCCATCGCGCAGGCCCTGCAACTGAACCACGCGGCACCCTTTTTCATCGATGCCGGCCTGCCCACCGCCGGCACGCGAGCGCTGACCGCCGAGGCCGTCGAGGTGGCAGGCGCCGCGGCAACGGCCAGCACCCCATGGCCCCGCGCAGGCATGACCACCATCCGCTTTCCGAACAGCCACCTGGTCTACGCCATCACCTGGTACGGCCTGGCCCTGATGGTCGTGGGCGCAGCCTGGCTGGTGGTGCGCTACGAGCGCCGTGCAGGCCTGAACGGTGGCGACGCCGCCCACGCAGGCCCGGGCGGCACAGGCCGGTAGACTCCGCCCACCATGCCCCTGCAACGCATCGCGAAAGGCGGTGGACTCCTGCGCAGCAGCCCGCGCGCTGCCGATGCCGCCGCCGGCATCAAGAACCTGCAGCAGCTCATCCAGCTGCGCTGGATGGCCGTCATCGGCCAGATCTTCACCATCGAGGTGGCGCACCACAGCCTGCGGCTGAGCATTCCGCTGGTGCCGATGCTGCTGGTGGTGGCCTGCCTGGCCGTGTTCAACGTGGTCAGCCTGCTGCGGCTGCGCATGGGCGTGCAGGTGCGCAATGTGGAGGTGTTCCTCGCGCTGCTGGTGGACGTGGCCGTGCTCACCACCCAGCTGTACCTGAGCGGCGGCACCAGCAACCCGTTCGTCTTCTTGTACCTGCTGCAGATCGCGCTAGGCGCCATCCTGCTGCGCGGCGCCTACATCTGGACCATGGTGGCGATCACGGCCGTGTGCTTTGGCGCGCTGGCCACCTACCACCTGCCGCTGGAGCTGCCGCAGGACCTGCACCAGGGCCTGTCCAGCCTGTACGTCATCGGGCTGCTGGTGTGCTTCGTGCTCAACGCCACACTGGTCGTGGTGTTCATCACCCGCATCAACCTGAACCTGCGCGAGCGCGACGCCCGCCTGGCCGCCGCGCGCCGCCGGCGGGTGGAAGAGGAACACATCGTGCGCATGGGCCTGCTGGCCTCCGGCGCCGCGCACGAGCTGGGCACGCCCCTGTCCACGCTGGCCGTGATCCTGGGCGACTGGCAGCACGACGCAGAACTCATGGCCGACCCGGTGCTGCGCGAAGACATCGACGAGATGCGCACCCAGGTGCAGCGCTGCAAGGGCATCGTCAGCGGCATCCTGCTGTCGGCCGGCGAGGCGCGCGGCGAGCATTCGGAGCAGACCACGGTGTGCAAGTTCGTGGACGCGCTGGCCGAAGAATGGCGCACCACGCGCTCCATCCCCGCGTTCTCGTACCGCAACGACTTCGGCGACGACACGCCCATGGTGTCGGACACCACGTTGAAGCAGATGGTTTTCAATGTGCTGGACAATGCACGGGACGCCTCGCCCCAGTGGGTGGAACTGCTCATCACCCGCGACGACGCAGCGGAAGCGCCCGCGCTGTGCATCACCGTCAACGACGCAGGCCCCGGCTTTGCACCCGGCATGCTCGACCACCTGGGCGAGCCCTACCAGTCCACCAAGCAGCGGCCGGGCAGTGGCCTCGGCCTGTACCTGGTGATGAACGTGGCCCGCACGCTCGGCGGCAGCGTAGCGGCCCGCAACCGCACGGCTGCGGGCGGCGCGCAGGTGAGCATCCGCCTGCCCCTGGCAGCCATCGCGCTGCCCAAGGCGCACCGCCCCGCCTGAGCGGCAAATACGCCTGCGGCCAGCAGCCACTGCGGCGCGGGAGGACAATGACGGCTGCACCAGCCAACGCCTCCAGAGCCCGCCCAGACAAGACCGCAGAGACGCAGACAGACACCACAAAGAAACAAAGAAACAAAGAAAAGAGAGGAAGGACCACCCGGACCACCGCCATGGACACCAGCAGCCCCCGCCCCCCCCCCAGCGCCCCCGCCGCCCCACCTGGCGCCAACGCCCAGGCCGCCGACAAGCCCCTGCTGCTGATTGTGGAAGACGACGAGGCCTTTGCGCGCACGCTGGCCCGCTCCTTCGAGCGGCGCGGCTACCGCGTGCTGCAGGCCGCGAGCCTGCCCGAGGTCGAGGCCGTGCTGACCCAGCACACGCCGGGCTACGCCGTGGTGGACCTGAAGCTCAAGGGCGACGCCTCAGGCCTGGCCTGCGTGCAGAAGCTGCACGCCGCCAGCGCAGGCATGCTCATCGTCGTGCTCACCGGCTTTGCCAGCATCGCCACCGCCGTGGAGGCCGTGAAGCTGGGCGCCTGCCACTACTTGGCCAAGCCCTCGAACACCGACGACATCGAGGCCGCCTTCGGCTTGAAGGCGGGCGACACCGAGGTGGACGTGACCAACCGCTCCAGCTCGCTCAAGACGCTGGAGTGGGAGCGCATCCACGAAGTGCTGGCCGAGACGGGGTTCAATATCTCGGAGACCGCGCGGCGGTTGGGCATGCACCGCCGCACGCTGGCGCGCAAGCTGGAGAAGCAGCAGGTGAGCTGAACAAGACGTCTACAGTTTCCCAGTCCGTTCTGTCGCCGCGCCGGAACATTGAGCAAGGGAGGCCGCGCAGTCATAGCCAGCCCTCCAAGCTGGTTGAGAACATACGGCACGGGCCTTACCGCGCCGGCACCCCACCCTGCCACTGCCCCCAATTCCGCACGATGTGGTCCACCACCCGCGTGCCCACCAGCGCGACGTTCTCCACCGTCTCGGCAAAGCCCCCTGCCGTCTCCCCCGGCGCAGGGTCCAGGTGCTGCAGCGTGGTCTCGTTCGGGTTGCCCTGGTCAAAATTGACCGCCCCGCGCAGGCTCATGATCCGGTCGGTGCCGTGGGTGCGCTTGACCACCAGGGCAATGGCGGCGGCCTCCATCTCGGTGATCACATAGTCATCCGCCCCATAGAGCTTGGCGATGTACTGGGCTTGCTTGGACATGCCGGGGCCGTGGAAGAACGTGTCGCCCGTCATGTGGGTGCCGCTGGTCACGGCGGGGCTGCGGCGGGCCGCTGCGTCGGGGTAGCGCAGGCGGTAGGTGCGGGCGCTGTCCGAGTCCTTGAGGGGCATGTCCACCGTGAGGTTCATGGCCCAGTCCACCAGCAGCGGGTTCAGCTGAAAGCGGCGGTATTCCTCGTAGCCCTTGCGCGGCATGAAGGTGGGGGCGCCGGGGGTGTTCTCTTCAGGCGCCCAGCGGTGGCCCAGGTCGTAGTCCACCAGCCAGGTGCCCCAGCTCACATCGGCGATGGTGCCGCGCTGCGGCGGTGTGCCGGCCACGCCGGAGATCACGTAGTACGACTGCGCGAAGTCGAACTTCGGGTTCAGCAGGATGGCCTGCATGGACGATGACGAGTTGACCTTGCCCATGCCCAGCACGGCACCGCAGACACCGTCGGTGTTGCAGTACACGGGGCCGAGGGCGCCGGGCACGGTGATGGGGGTGGCGTCTTTCCAATACCGCTCGTACCAGTGCTGGAACTCGCCCGCGCGGTCGCCGGTGTTCTTGCCGATCTCGAACATGGCGGCGACGAAGACCTTCACGCGGATGGGGGCGCTCCCCGCATGGGCGCCGGTGGTGGCAGACGAAGGGGGCGCGCTTGCGCAGCCTGCCAGGGTGGTGGCGGCCAGCACCGGCAGCAGCCAGCGCGTGGGTTGGAAAGAGGGGCGGGAGGGTAGGGAGAAAAGGGAGATGGAGCGCATCGAAGACACCTTGGCAAGAAGAGAGAACGTTGCCGCGCCGGGTTTGGCACGCACATGGATGGCTACTTGCAAGCAAGCAATCAACAAAGCAGGCCACCCGGCAGCGCAAGAAATGCGCCATTGTGCGCCGCGATGCGACGGCATTGCCGTGCTGGTGCAGTGTGGGATCAGCGGGGCCGGTAGCGCAGGAGCAGGGCTGCAATCGCCTTGCCGTCTTCGTCCTGGCGGCGCTCTGCACGCATGCGGGCGGTGTGACCCATCCAACCCGTGATGTCGGGGTCGGCACCATGGGCGAGCAGCAGTTCCACCATCTCGGGGTATCCGCGCCGCACCGCCAGGCACAGCGGGGTCTCGCCAATCGTGGGCTCGTCGTTGGCATTGACGACCGCGCCCTGCTGGATCAGCCACTCTGCCGCGCGGTAGTGGTCGCCCTCCACCGCGTAGTGCAGCGGGGTGCGGCCCAGGTCGTCGAAGGTGTGCAGCGCATGGCCGTCCGCGGCCAGCAGGCGGCGCATTTCGTCGTGGTTGCCTTCGGCGGCGGCGCGGTGCAGGCGTTCACGCTCGAACCAGGCGTCGTCTTGGTCGTGGTCGTTGTGGTTCAGGTGGCCCATGGTGAAGCGTACCGGGTGAACGGGGGTGTGCTGGCACTCCATTGAGGGCAAGCCCTAATGCATGTGAATTAATTCAAATGCATTATCCACCCCATGAACTCTGTCCTTGTCTCGGCTGTTACCCATCTGCCAGCCCCATCCGCCACCGACCCGCAAGCCACCCGCACCCGCCTGATCGAAGAGGCCCTGCAGCTCATGGCGCGCGAGGGGATGAATGCGGTGTCGCTGCGGCGCATCGTGATCGCGGCGGGGGCGCAGAACCCTTCGGCGCTGCACTACCACTTTGGTGGGCGCGATGAGCTGGTGGCGGCCATTGCCAGCTATCTGCAGCAGTGGCTGGAGCCTCGGGCCTGTGCGCGGCTGCAGGCCCTGGAGAGCCAGGCGCAGCCCTACACCGTGCGCGATGTGGTGGAGGCCGCCTTCGGCCCTGTGATCGCCATGCTGAGCGCGCCCGCGCTGGGGCGCGATGCGGTCAACTTCATCGGGCGGCTGGGGTGGGACTATGGCGAAAAGGGGCAGGAGATCTCGGCCGCCCTGCACCGCCGCACGCTGGAGCTGACGCTGGCGCGGCTGCAAACGCTGATGCCCGCCGTGGGGCCCGAGACGATCCAGTTCCGCCTGCTGCTGACCATGAACGCCGTGTACTACGGCATCTCGTACCGCAGCTACATGCGGCGCTCGCCCTTTGGTGCCATGGACCTGTCGCTGCCCGGCAACGAGGCGCGCGAGCAAGAAGAATTCCTCGACTACCTGGTGGCGGGGTTGAGCGGCTAACAAAGCCTCCCTGGCGCCGTTGCTCTGCCCTGCAGTACGGGCAGCACTGTCTGCGGCACAAGCGCCTGGCCAGAGAGGCTTTCTTAACGGCTTTGACCCCCCTGTGATGAACCACGCGTGTGCGTTGCCTGGGCAACGCACCTGCAGCGCCAGCCTGCGCCCATTTTTTCCTTGCCAGTTTCAACCACCACCACGGAGACAACAACGATGACAAAGAACCAATGCAACAGCACCACCCCTGCCCGGCCCGGCATGCCCGCGCGCCGCACCCTGCCGGGCTTGGCCCTGGCCACCGCCCTCACCGCCCTCACCGCCCTCACCGCCCTCACCGCCTGCGGCGGTGGCGGTCAGGCGCTGGTGAATGGCGGTGTCACCACCACGGGTGATTTCACCATCAGCACGCACGAGCTGGCCAGCCGCGCCAAGGCGGCGCGCACACCGGGCACGGCAGGCGTCACGGTAGCACCGGGCAGCAAACTGGCCACGCAGTTCGGCGCGGCGGGGCCGGACCTCAACCGGGTGCGCTACACGCGCTACGGGCTGGCGGCCAATGCCGGCAAGCCGGTGGATGCGGTGCTGGTGGCCATGCCGGGCACCCTGGCCGCGTCGCACAGCTACCTGATCCTGGCCGAGAACCTGGTGCGCCGCATGTGGGCCGATCACCAGGCGGTGGTGGAGGTGTGGGGCGTGGACCGCCGGTCCGTGGCGCTGCAGGACATGGAAGGCCTGCAGACAGCAGAGCGCGAGCGCGATGCGGCGCTGGGCCTGAATTTTCTCTACGGCGCCGAGCTGGGGCTGCCGCTGCCGGCCCAACTGGCGCGGCGCGCGGTGTTCCATGAAAGCCGCGAGATCCCCTTCCTCGCGGACTGGACGCCGCAGGTGCACTCGCTGGACCTGGACGCGGTGGTGACGCAGGCGCACACGGTGGCGCGCCATGGCAATGTCTTCTTGGGCGGGCATTCGGCGGGCACGGGCTTTGTGGCGCGCTATGCGGCCACGGACTTCAACCTCACGGGCACGGGGCCGGCGCAACCGGGCTACGCCAAGCTCCGGGGGCTGGTGCTGTTCGAGGGGCCGGGCGGTGCGCTGGCAACCAGCGCGCCCACGGCGGCGCAGCTCGATGCAGTGGTGCGCGCGGCCGATGGCGGGCTGTATGCAGCGGTGGCCTCGGGGGCCGAGCCTGGCTTTGTCTCGCGCCCCGGCCTCACGCCGCGCGTGAGCGCATCGACCGAGATCGCGGGCATGCAGATGGCCTTCGAGGGCACGATCAACGGCACGCAGGCCCTGCTGCAGGCAGACCAGGGGGGCGTGGCGGGCAACAACGTCTACAGCCGCGTGGCGGACTTCACCAAGCGCGAGTTCCCAGTCACGGCGGGCGCGGCCATCGGCACCTTCATGGACGATGACACCCTGCAGCGCACGGTGTTCTATTCCGTGTCGATGGGCTACCTGGGCCCGGCGCGCGCTGATGGCCTGCGCACCTGGCTGGACAATACCGACCCACTGCCACCCGCAGCGTTCCGCGACTTCGGCCCGCAGCCGGCCACGCTGGTGGCCAACCCACCCGCCTGGGGCAAGGAGGTCGAGCCCACCAACCTCCAACGCCTGTCGCGCGCGCTGTACCTGGGCAACACCACCTACAGCGACTGGTACTACCCCAGCTCAGGCCTGCTGCTCGCCAATGCCGAGGGCAGCGGAGGCGCCAACCTGGGGCTGGACACCAGCGCGCTGTCGCTGCCCGTGGCCCATGGCGGGCGTGGCCGCGCCGACATCGTGAACCAGACGCAGGCCAGGAAGATCGACATCCCCGTCATCGCCTTCGGCGGCACGAATGGCCTCACGCCCGTGGCCGGCATATGGCGCGGCTTTGCCGAGGCCATTGCGCCCTGCGCCGCAGCCAGTTGCAAGGCCGGCATGGCGCGCACGCCCGCCGGCCAGCCCACGCTGGTCGCCAACCGCCAGTACGGCGGGGTGGAGGGCGGCTTCGAAGTGCACATGAGCGAGGGTTATTCACACGTGGACATCGTGACGGCCGATGACGACGCGACGAACAACGTGATCCGGCCGCTGGCGGCCTTCCTGCAGCGCAACGCGAGCGCCGGGGGTGCCAAGTGATGCGCAGCAGTTGCCTTGCCACCGCAGCGCTGCTGGCCCTGGGCAGCCTGGGCGCCACGGCCCATGCGGCAGAGCCCGCGCCGCTGGACTGCCTGGGCCCGGTGCAGCACGAATCGCCCGCCCCCGGCTCGGCCGAGTGGAAGCAGCGCGATGCCGGCAACATGGCCTGCGCGCGCCAGCGCATCGACGACTTTGCGCAGCAGCCCGCCGCGCTGTTCACCCCCGGCAAGACGCCCGCGCTCGACGCCTACCGCAACCCGGCCAGCCATGCGGACAGGCGCTTTCGGTACACCAAAGCGAGCACGCCATCCGCATCGGGCAAGCCGATTGCGGTGGAGATCTACCGGCCCTGCGCCGCGGGCACGTGCACGGGCATGCGGGCCGGGCTCAAGACCTACGAGCCGCCCTACCCTGCGGTGGTGATCGTGCACGGGGGCTACAGCTCCAAGCGGTTGCACCGCTCGGCCGCGCAGGTGCTGGCCGAGGCGGGGTACATGACGATTGCTTTGGAAACCACGGCGCCCATGGGCACGCACGGGCCCGATGCGCAAAGCGTGGTGGACTGGGTGTTTGCCACGCCCAAGCCGCCGCTGGCGGGAGATGCCACACCATTCTTCCCGCACTGGGACCAGCTGGATGTGCGCATGGTGGGCATTGCCGGGCATTCGCAAGGCGGCAGCACGGCCAGCCTGATCGGCCAGGCGGACAAGCGCATCAGCGCCATCGTGGCCTGGGACAACCTCACGGCGCTCAAGACCGGCTGGGTCGACAAGATCGGCATGGACCCACCGGCCGACCTGCCCCTGCGCACGCCAGCACTGGGCCTGGCGGCGGACTACTACTTCAAGGTGGTGCCCACCACCGAACCGCCCGAGCCCGCCAAGGCCAACACCCAGGGCGGCCGGGGCCGCGGCGCCGAGCCCCACCCCAAGGACCCGGGCTACCAGGAGCTGAAGGCCGCCGGAGTGGACACCATGCTGGTGGTGCTGCGCGCGGGCACGCACCTGGACTTCTCGCTCTTCGGCGGGCCGGCCAGCCGCTATGGCGAGAGTGTCATCAACTACTACACCCTGGCCTGGTTCGACCGCTACCTGAAGGGCGCGCACGACCCGGCGCTGGCGGCCGATGCGTTCCGCCGCCTCACGGCCCCAACCTTCGATGATTCGGCCGACCGCCACAACATCAGCCAGGGGCTGTACGACCAGGCGGTTGCGGGGGATTCGGTCCTGAAGGGCAACCGGCCCTACCTGGTGGGCGGCACGCCGGTGCGCGACCGGCTGTCGTTCTACTACCAGTCGCGCTGCGCGATCACCCAGCCGGGCCGCAGCGTGCGGGTGGCGTCGGAGGACATGCGGGCGGCGGGCTGCCGGTGACCTGTGTGGCGGGCCCGCACCGCGGCAGGGGCTTGCGGCGCAGGGCCCCGCCGCCAGTCAAGGGACAATGGCACCCCGCCCCGCCCACCGACTCCATGCCCGCTCCACGCTCTCCCGCCTCTGCCTCCACCTCCGCCTCGTCTTCCACACGCAGCTGGGCCCACACCCGGATCACGGCCACCGCGGAGCAGCGGCGGGTGCTGGACTCCCAGGCCACGGCGTCCATCATCAGCGCGCTGGCGGGCACGGGCAAGACGACCACGCTGTGCATGAAGGCCTGCAACCTGCTGGCCACGCTGGGGGACCAGAAGGCCGCGGCGCGCATCCTGGTGCTGGCGTACTCCCGGGCCGGCGTCACGGCCATCCGCGACCGCATGCTGCAGCTGCACGGCGCCGTGCCGCGCAGCCTGGAGATCCTCACCATGGAGCAGCTGTGCGAGCAACTGCTGCGTGAGCAGGGCGACCCGGTGGAGATGCTGGACGACCCCGTACGCCGTCGCTTTCTGATCCTGCAGGCCCAGCAGGCGCTGCGCCAGGAGCTCGAGCGCAGCGCGGGCAGCGATGGCCTGGACGACGAACTGTTCTCGCACAGCGTGGACGTCGACGCGTTCCTGGCCTTCGAGGCGCTGGCCAAGAAGAAGCTCCTGGACCAGGAGGCGCAGGCCTCGGGGCTGTCGCTGCGCGCGTTTTGTGAAGACCGGGACATCGACCACGCCCTGTACCGCCTGTACGGCCAGTACGAGCGCATGCGCGTGGGCATGAACCATGAACCGCGCTTCTACGCCGAGGGCGACTGCACCTTCGAGCTATGCCGCCAGTTGGGCGAGCTGGACTGGGACCAGCCCTTCGAAGGGCTGCAGGGGCGCTACAGCGCTGTGCTGTTCGACGAGCTGCACGATCTGGACGAAGGCGCGCTCACCGTGCTGCGCGCGCTGGTGCGGGGCGACAACGGTTTCTTCGTGGGCGCCGGGGACTTCAACCAGCACATCCACGAAGGCTCGTTCTCGGTGTTCGGCGGTGGCATGCAGCACATCCTGGCCTGCCTGCCCGCGGGCACCGAGGTGTTCAACATCCACACCACGCGCCGCTTCGGCGCCGACATCTGCGCGGCGCTCAACCCCTTGTTCGGCGTGGAGTTCGCGCCGGTGGCGGGCAGCTCCGACGCCTTCCTGCACCTGGCCTATGACAGCGACGAACATTGCGCCCAGCAACTGGTGGAGCTGCACGCGCAGATCGTGAACGGCTGGGGCGCGCTGCAGGAGCAGAAAGGCCCAGTGGCGCGCAATGGCCAGACGGCTGCCCAGAACGCGCAGCACAGCTCGCTGAATGTCGTGCTGCGCAACCCGCAGGACAGCATCCTGCTGGAATGGGTGTTCGGCCACGAAGGCGTGCACTACGGCACCCAGGGCCTGAGCCCGTTCTACCTGCGGCGCGAGGTGGCGCTGGCGCTGGCGCTGATGTGGGCGCTGCACGGCAGCGAGGGCGACCAACCCCATGCCGATGCAGGGGAGCGCCATCTCACCCCCGGCATCGTGGGCGCCGCCATCGAGGGGCTGCTGCACTACGGCCGCCGCGCGCCCCGCACCGATGCGGTGGACACCGACCTGCTGGCGCAGGGCCAGTTCGACACCGCGGTCTGGGCAGGCCTGCCCGGTGCCGACGAAGGCCAGAAGCTGGCCGCCACGCTGCACAGCAGCAGCGCCCGCATGCGGCGCTTCATTGCGCATGGAGCGTTGGCCCCCACGGCGCCGGAGCTGACCGATGCCTGCGCGCGCATCATGGCGCTGGAGCCCACGGACAAGGCGGCCGTGCTGGCCGATGCGGGCGCGTTCTGCCAGCACCCGCTGGTGCAGCGCATCTTTGCCGATGCGCCCATCCAGGACCGCGAGCGGCGCGCCTGCCTGGCCAGCCTGGAAAGCCTGGGCCGGCTTGCGCGGCAGATCCCGGTGGCGGAGTTTCTGGGCCGCCTCACGCTGATCGCCACCGCCAGCATCGCCATGCACGAGCAGGGCGAACCCGTGAGCCTGCGCCTGCTGACCGTGGAGGCCTGCAAGGGCCGCGAGTTCACCTTCGTGGCCGTGCCCTTTGTGGAGCGCGGCCGCTTCCCCGGCCCGGCGCCCCAGCAAGAGGCCTACCGCGAGCGCAACATGCTGTACGTGGCCACCACCCGGGCCCGCGCCGCGCTGTGGGTGCTGGAGAGCGCGGCCAAACCGGTGTTGCCGGGCCCGGTCTGAGACGCGTTGGCAGCCAGACCGGGAGCCTCTCCAGCTTCCGCAACGACGCCAGTCCTCCGCCCTTCCAGCGGCTGGCAAAACTCAGCGCAGCGGTCCTGTCCAGGCGTTGGGTCGCAGACAGTACTGCAAGGACGGCAAGACCCGACAACGGCGCCAGGAGCGCTTTGCCAGCCGCCGTCACCGAGATGCAAAGCCGTGCCAGGCCACCACATCCGCCACCATGTACACCCCCAGGGCCAGCAGCCCCACCATCAGGCAGCGCCTGAACCACACGGCCGACATGCGCTGGCGGATGCGCGTGCCCAGGGCCATGCCCAGCAGTGCGGGCACCAGCATCCACGCGGACAACACCAGGGTCGAGACCGGGTAGCTCGCATTGAGCGCCAGCCCACCCGCCAGCGCCAGGGTGGACACGGTAAAGCACAGGCCCATCGCCTGCACCAGCGCATCCCGGTGCAGGCCCAGGGCCTGCAGGTAGGGCACGGCGGGCACCACGAACACGCCGGTGGCGGCCGTGACCCCGCCCGTGGCCAGGCCCACCAGGGGCGACAGCCAGGCCTCCGCCCGGGGCGGTACATGCAGGCGCGCCCCCAGCAGTCCCCACACCGCATAGGCGATGAGCGCCACGCCCAGCAAGGCGCGCGACCAGGCCCCGGCTGGCGCCCCCAGCAGCCAGGCGCCCAGCCACGTGCCCGCGCAGATGCCCCACTGCAGGCCACCCAGGCGGCGCAGCAGCGGCCACAGCGTGGCCCAGGGGCGCAGCTGCCAGAGGTTGGTGACCAGCGACGGCACGATGAGCAGCGCCGCCGCCTCGGCCGGTATCACCAGCAGCGCCAGCAAGGCCATCGACACGGTGGGCAGCCCCAGGCCCACCACGCCCTTGATGCAGCCCGCGAGCACGAACACGGCAGCCATCGCCACCAGCCACGTTTCGCCGTGGGCGCCCAGGCCGAGGCCCGTCATGGGTGCGGCTCCGCCGGCATGCGCCGGGCCTTGCGCGCCGCACGCCGGTATCCGGCAGGTTTCGTCTGATGCATCGCCAGTACTCCGCGGCCCGCACCATGCGGAGGGCCATGGGCGCATTGTTCGCAACACCGGCGCGCCTGGAAATGCGGAAGCCGCGCAGCCAGCCTCAGGCACAGCCGAAGCCTGCTGCAGTGGGCTGTGGTAGTTTTGCGCCCATGCGCTTTGACCTGACCGACCTGCGGCTTTTCGTGCACGTGCACGAGGCGGGCACCATCACCGGCGGCGCCGAGCGCAGCCACATGGCGCTGGCATCGGCCAGCGAGCGCATTCGCGGCATGGAAGACGCGCTGGGCGTGCCGCTGCTGGTGCGCGCCCAGCGGGGCGTGCAGCCCACGCCGGCGGGCCACACGCTGCTGCACCACGCCCGGCTGGTGCTGCGCCAGATGGAGCACCTGCGCGGCGACCTGGGCGACTACGGCAACGGCCTGGCGGGCCACGTGCGCCTGCGCTGCAACTCGTCGGCCCTGAGCGAATTTCTGCCGGCGGCGATGGCGGGCTTTCTGCAGCAGCACCCGCGCATCTCCATCGATGTGCAGGAAGCCCCGAGCGAAGACGTGGCAGATGCCGTGCGTTCCAGCCTGTGCGACATGGGCCTGGCGTCGGATGCGGCGGACCTGCGAGGGCTTGCCACCTGGGCGCTGCGGCCGGACCCGCTGGTGCTGGTCGTACCGCGCCACCATGCCCTGGCCAGCGCGCCGCGGCTGGCGCTGGCCGACGCGGCGCACCTGGACTTCATCGGCCTGGCCGAAGGCAGCGCACTGCAAAGCCATGTGGCGCGGCACGCCCAGCGCATGGGCCAGCGGCTGCGCTTTCGGGTGCGGCTGCGGCACTTCGAGGCCGTCTGCCAACTGGTGGGGCTGGGCGCCGGAGTGGGCATCGTGCCCCTGGCCGCCGCCCAACGGCACCGCCGTGCGCACGGCATCAAGGCTCTGCGGCTGACCGACGGGTGGGCCCATCGCAGCCTGGTGCTGTGCACCCGCAGCCCCGGCGAGCTGCCGCAGCATGCGCTGCAACTGCTGCAGCACCTGGTGGCGGGCGCGACGCCCACTGCACGCGAATGACCAGTGGGCGCTGCTGCAGCCCGAATATCGAATAAAAAATGGCGCTACCGCGCTCTAGAAAAGCGCCAGCAGCTATTAAAAATATAGCAAGTCACTGCCAGGCCAACGAATGGCCCGCGGTGCAGGTACCAGCCGGCGCCCGCCCTGCTCTGCCGCCTCAGCCCGCCAGCCCCTCTGCCATCGGCGCCGTCATCTGCCGCTCGAAGGCGCGCAGGCGCTTGTAGACCGAGATCTGCTCCACCACCGTGCTCCAGTTCAGCACCAGGAACTGGAACGACTCGAGCACCTTGTCGAACGCCCGCGCGATCTGCTGCATCACCCCCAGCGTGATGGCCCCGGCCACCAGCGTGGGCCCGAGCGCCACCAGCGGCACGAGCACGCTCACCTGCAGGTAGGACCATTTCACGACGTCGAAATACAGGTAGTGGAAGAACAGCCGGAAGTAGTTGCGCCGCACGTCCTGGAACAACGCGGCGGCAGTGGGCGGGGATGCGCGGGCCGCATCGTCCTCGCCCAGCACCAGTTCCTTGCGGTAGGCCGCCTCCACACGCTGGTTCTGGAATTCGAGCCCCGGCAGCTTCACGCCCACCAGCGCCAGCAGCAGCGTGCCGCCCAGCGACCACAGCAGCGCCACCCAGACCAGCGAGTGCGGCACGGCACCCAGCACCGGCAGCGCCGTGACCTTGTCCGAGAGCGTCCACAGGATGGGCAAAAACGCGGCCAGCGTCATCAGGCTGCGCATGAAGCTCAGCCCCAGGTCTTCCATGATGCGGGCGAAGCGCATCGTGTCCTCCTGCACCCGCTGCGCCGCGCCTTCGATGTGGCGCAGCCGGGGCCAGGCGGCCATGTAGTGCTCGTTCATGGCCTGTCGCCAGCGAAAGATGTAGTGCTTGGAGAAAAAGTCCACCAGCACCGCCGTGGTCACGTACAGCATGGCCACGTGCGTGAAGGTGGACAGCTGGCGCCAGAACTCCTGCATCGTGATGCTGCCGGGCTGGCTCAGGCCCTTTTGCACCAGGTCGTAGAAGCTGCCGAACCAGTCGTTGATCTGCACGTCGAGCTCGACGCGGTACCAGGTGGCCAGCAGGATGACGATGGAGCCGAGGATCGACCAGGCCCACCACCGGCGGGAGAAAAAGAAGGACTTGAACATCGTGGATGCCGAGTTGTTATGGTTCTGCGGAATGTGATCGCGGCGTCACGCGAACGTTCCGTGGCTGGCTCACGGTTCTTTCTGGCCGATGTCCCTGTCGTGGCCTCGCTGCCTGCACCTTCTCTCAGCCCGCATTTCCATCACGGCGCCCCACTCTCGCGTCGCGCCGCATCGAGCCGCAGGGAGCCGCGTCAGCGCTGGCGCTCCAGGAGCCAGCGCTCGGCGTCGGCCTGCTGGCCGAAGCGTGCCCAATCCAGGGCCGTCTTGCCGTGCGGGTCGCGGCGCCACAGGTCGATGCCGCGGCCCTCCAGCCACTGCAGCACCGCCACCCGGCCTTTGGCGGCCGCCAGCATGGCGGGCGTCTCGCCGCGGCTGGCGGGTGCGGGTTCGTCCAGCGGCTGGCCCTGGTCGGCCAGCCATTGCAGGCACGGCACGCACCCGCTTTGCGCAGCCATGTGCACGGGGCCCCAGTCCCAGCGGTTGCGGGCTTGCAGGCTGGCACCGGCCTGCACCAGCCGCTGCGCCACGGCCAGATGGCCGCCCCAAAAAGCGCGCAGCAGCGCGGTGTCGCCCCGCTCGCTGTCTTTCTGCGTCTGGCGCAGGTCCGGCTGCGCGCCCGCCTTGAGCAGCAGCTCCACGTGGGCCATCTGCCCCCGGTGCGCCGCCAGCATCAACATGGAAGACCCGTTGTCCGCCAGCAGGTTCGGGTTGGCGCCATCGCGCAGGGCCTGCTCCAGCGCAGCGGCATCGCCCGCGTTCTGCGCATCCATCAGCCGGCCGTCCGGGCCCGACCAGGTCCGGTGCGACGCGGCACCGCCGGCTGCGTTGATGGTGGCGACGCCCACGGGACTGCGTGGCGCCCACCACAGGGCCACAACCACTGCGCCGATGAACAACCAGCCCCAGGCGGGGCGCGACACGTCCTGGCGCTGCGAACGCCGTGCGCCCGGCGTGAAGCGGCCGCGGCGGTCCTGCCAGGCCTTGGCAATGGCCCGGCCCACGCCGGCCGCAGCATCGGGCCCGTTCAGCGCCGGCGTGAGCTGCACCAGCGTGCCCTGCGCGTTGCGGCCATACACCGCGTGGTGGTTGTTCTGTGCGCTGCCGCTGCCCGTGGCATACACGACCTTGTGCACCAGCGACTGGCTGGCATCGCCCGCCACCGATCTCACGGTGGTCCACATCCAGGAGCTGCAGCGCGCCACCACGCCATCGTCCTGCACCCGGGTCACCCAATTGCGCGTTGCCGCGTGCAGCGCCACGGCCAGCAGCCCTGCCGTCACGGCCAGCCCGCCCCACGACCGGGGCAGCACCACGCCATGCAGGCCGATACGGTCATTGACGAGCCATTCCATGGCCAGCGCCGCCAGCGCGATGCCGGCTCCCCAGCGCCAGGCCTGCTGCTCAAAGCTGATCTGCACGCCCTGCGGCAACTCCTGCAGGACAGCGCCTGCAGGCCACGCGGGGATGCTGCCCGCGATCTGCGCAGCTTCTGGCGGGGCAATGGGCTCCTCGCGCTTCCACACGGCGCGGGGGTCGAAGCGGTCCTCGGGCACCGAATCGCCAAAACCCACGGGGGCGGCCTTGACGGGCAGGTCGTAGGACAGCTCCACCGAACCATCGGCCCCCAGCAGTTCGACCCTCCAGTCGACCCGCTCCCGGCCCCGCTGCGCACCGTGGGCGGGTGCGTCTGGCGGCACCTCGAAGCGTGCGACCAGCCGCAGGCCGCCGTCGGGCGTGGGCTGCAGCGAAGCCGGGGCGTCCACCGCTTCGACCTGCCGCTCGGGCGAGCCGGAGCTCGATTCATCCACCCGGTACTGCGCCAGGCGCAGGCGCAGGGCCTGGGCGCCGGGCTGTGCAGCAGCACGGTGCGGCAACCGCAGCGTGACCTCCACCAAGCGGCCCGCCTGGGGCTGCTGGGGCAACGAGGTGAACGCCGAGCCCCGGTAGCGCCACACCATGCGGGTCTGGCGGATGGCCAGGCCCAGCATCAGCACACCGACCAGCACGAAGACGCCGATGAACCCCTGGGCCCAGCCCGACGCATTGCGGTCGGACCAGAGCAGCGCGGCCATGGGGAACGACAGGCCGCACCACAGCAGGCTGAAAATCCAGGCCCCGACCGCCGTGCCGTGCAGTGAATTGCGCGGGGCCGGCCTACTGGCTGGCAGCTCGCCCTGCGCGGGCTGCGCCAGGCCCATCGACTCGTCGCGACCGATGAGCAGCAGCACAAAGACACAAGCCGCCACCACCCCCACCGCGGTGAAGATCAGAGCAAACGGCAAGCGAAAGATCTGCAGCCGCCACCGGATGGAAGAATCGATCAGCGACTGGGCAGGGTTGTCCGGATTCACCCGTACCGTGATGGGCTGGTCGCGGGCCTGCGCCTGCTGCAGCCGGCCGTGCCACTGCTGGTGCCAGTCGCCGATGTTGTCGGACCCGCTCTGCGCATCGAGCCCCACCCGTGTTCCCTCGTGGCGCGCGCCGTTGAACTCGTAGCGGTAGCGGGCCTGCACTTCGTACGTCGTGCCGCCCTTGCTGCCCGGGTGCCGCTTCAGCTCGGCGCTGATCACCTGCGCAGGTACCTGCTGCCACTGCCCCACCTGCCAGGCGGTCCACAGTGTCTGAGCCAGAGGCTTCAAACCGAAGAAGTAGCCCCCCAGGCCGAAGGCGACGGCAAAAATCGCGCTGAACACCAGCGCCCCTGCGCGCCCCATTGTGTTTTTCATGAATCCCTCCCTTGTCGTGGTGGTTGTTGTTATGCCGCGAGCTTAGCTGCCTAACATATGACAAATCGGTGACTGTCATGTTGCCGACAAACCACTGTCACGAGCCCCCTCCCACAACTCGGGCACCCATAAAAAAAGCGGCCCCGAAGGGCCGCTTGGCAGGCAACGGTCTGGCCGCCGCCGCGGGATCAGCAGGCCACGGCCGCCGACACAGGTGCAGCCTTGGCGGCCTCCGCGTACTCTTCGATCTGATCGAAGTTCATGTAGCGGTACACGCTCGCCTTGTCGGCATCGATCACGCCCATTTCCTTGAGGTACTCTTCCTTGGAAGGCAGGTAGCCCAGGCGCGAGGCGATGGCGGCGAGTTCGGCCGAGCCGAGGAACACGTTGGTGTTCTTGCCCAGGCGGTTGGGGAAGTTGCGGGTCGAGGTGGAGATCACCGTCGCGCCTTCACGCACCTGCGCCTGGTTGCCCATGCACAGCGAGCAGCCGGGCATTTCGGTGCGCGCACCGGCCGTGCCGAACGCAGCGTAGTGGCCTTCCTTGATCAGCTCGCTCTCGTCCATCTTGGTGGGCGGTGCCACCCACAGCTTGACGGGGATGTCGCGCTGGCCGCCCAGCAGCTTGGCTGCAGCGCGGAAGTGGCCGATGTTGGTCATGCACGAGCCGATGAAGGCTTCGTCGATCTTGGTGCCCGACACTTCGGACAGGAACTTGGCGTCGTCCGGATCGTTGGGGCAGCAGACGATGGGTTCCTTGATGTCGGCCAGGTCGATCTCGATCACGGCGGCGTACTCGGCGTCCTTGTCGGCTTCGAGCAGGTCGGGCTTGGCCAGCCAGGCTTCGACCTTCTCGATGCGGCGCTGCAGCGTCTTGGCGTCGGCATAACCGTCGGCGATCATGTTCTTCATCAGAACGATGTTGGACGTCAGGTATTCCTTGATCGGCTCGGGGTTGAGCTTGATCGTGCAGCCGGCGGCGGAGCGCTCGGCGGACGCGTCGGACAGCTCGAAGGCTTGCTCGACCTTGAGGTCCGGCAGGCCTTCGATCTCGAGCACGCGGCCCGAGAATGCGTTGATCTTGCCGGCCTTGGCCACCGTCAGCAGGCCCTGCTTGATGGCGTACAGCGGAATCGCGTGCACTAGGTCGCGCAGGGTCACGCCGGGCTGCATTTCGCCCTTGAAGCGCACCAGGATGGACTCAGGCATGTCCAGCGGCATCACGCCGGTGGCAGCGCCGAAGGCCACGAGTCCGGAGCCCGCAGGGAACGAGATGCCGATGGGGAAACGCGTGTGCGAGTCGCCGCCGGTGCCCACGGTATCGGGCAGCAGCAGGCGGTTGAGCCAGCTGTGGATCACGCCGTCGCCAGGACGCAGGGCCACACCGCCGCGATTGGAGATGAACGCTGGCAGTTCGCGGTGGGTCTTCACGTCCACGGGCTTGGGGTAGGCAGCCGTGTGGCAGAAGGACTGCATCACGAGGTCGGCCGAGAAGCCCAGGCAGGCCAGGTCCTTGAGCTCGTCGCGCGTCATGGGGCCGGTGGTGTCCTGCGAGCCCACTGTGGTCATCTTGGGTTCGCAGTAGGTACCGGGGCGCACGCCCTGGCCTTCGGGCAGGCCGACAGCGCGGCCGACCATCTTCTGCGCCAGCGTGAAGCCGGCCTGCGTGGCCACGGGGGGCGTCGGCAGGCGGAACACGGTGGAGGCTGGCAGGCCCAGGAATTCGCGGGCCTTGCTCGTCAGCGAGCGGCCGATGATGAGGTTGATGCGGCCGCCAGCGCGCACTTCGTCGAACAGCACGTCGCTCTTGAGCTGGAACTCCGCCACGGTGGCGCCGTCCTTGACGATCTTGCCGTCGTAGGGCATCACGTCGATGACGTCACCCATCTCCAGCTTGGAGACGTCCACTTCGATCGGCAGCGAGCCCGAGTCCTCCTGCGTGTTGAAGAAGATGGGGGCGATCTTGCCGCCCAGCGTGACACCGCCGAAGCGCTTGTTGGGCACGAACGGAATGTCCTGGCCGGTGGCCCAGACGATGGAGTTGGTGGCCGACTTGCGCGACGAGCCGGTGCCCACCACGTCGCCCACGTAGGCGACCAGGTGGCCCTTCTTCTTCAGGTCGTCGATGAACTGCATCGGGCCGCGCTTGCCGTCTTCTTCGGGCTTGAAGGCCGCGTCGGGACGGGTGTTCTTGAGCATCGCCAGGTAGTGCAGCGGGATGTCGGGACGGCTCCAGGCATCGGGTGCGGGCGACAGGTCGTCGGTGTTGGTTTCGCCGGGCACCTTGAACACGGTGACGGTGATCTTCTTGTCGACCTCGGGGCGCGAGGTGAACCACTCGGCGTTGGCCCAGCTCTGCATGACTTCCTGCGCCTTGGCGTTGCCGGCCTTGGCCTTGGTCGCCACGTCGTTGAAGAAGTCGAACATCAGCAGCGTCTTCTTGAGCGCGTCAGCGGCCACACCCGCCACTTCGGCGTCGTCCAGCAGTTCGATCAGCGGGTGCACGTTGTAGCCACCCACCATGGTGCCCAGCAGCTCGGTGGCCTTGGACTTGGAGATCAGGCTCACCTGGATGTCGCCGTGCGCCACGGCGGCCAGGAAGCTGGCCTTGACCTTGGCAGCGTCGTCTACGCCGGGCGGCACGCGGTGCGTGAGCAGGTCCAGCAGGAAAGCGTCTTCGCCGGCGGGCGGGTTCTTGATCAGCTCGATCAGCTCGGCCACTTGCTTGGCTTCGAGCGGCAGCGGCGGGATGCCCAGGGCGGCGCGCTCGGCCACATGGTCACGGTAGGCTTTCAACATCATTTTTCTCCGGTTGCGTTCTAAAGTGGGGCGGCATGCGGCGGCTGGCACCGTCATCGTGACGGCACGGCCGGCTGCACGCAGTTCAGTCTGTCTTTATGTCTGTGTTGTTATGGGGTTGTCATGCGGGCGGTGTGCGGCAAATCCGGCCCGGCAGGGCTGGCTACTTGGCCGACATCGGCTCCAGCACGCTGACGGGCGGGTTCTTCTTGATGGCCTCGGCCACCAGTTGCTGCTCGGGGCTCATGCATTCGTCCGCCAGGCGCTGGCCGACCTTCTGGTTCATCAGCATGGACTTGTTGCCGATCTGCAGCCAGACCGCGCCGCCCTTCTGGTCTTCCAGGCGCACGGTGCCGGTGGTGGTGGCCACGGGCGACATGAAGTACTTGAAGCCCTTGCCTTCCACGTGGAAGTGGCCGGGCGATGCAGGCTCGGCAGTCACCGTCACGAAGGCGCCCAGCTCGCAGGGGATGCGGCCGGTGTGCACGCGATCGGCAATGGCCAGCTCGGCAGGCGACAGCGCAGCTTCAGCGGCAATGATGCCGGCGGCCACCTGGTTGGTCGCGCTCTTGAGCTGCGTGCGGCTGCTGGTGGGTTCGCTCTTGGCCACGGCCTTCTTGGGGGCCGCCTTCTCAGAGGACTTGGCAGACTTGGCTTCGGACTTCGCCGCCGGCTTGGCGGCAGGCTTGGCAGCGGCCTTGGTTTCAGACTTGGCCGCAGGCTTGGCGTCCGTCTGCGCCAGGGCGAGGGCTGGGGCCAGCAGCATCAAGGCAGAGGCGATAAGGAATTTCATGGAGGGTCCTGCGTGGGGGTGTGGGCGGGTATCTACAACTCAAGCGAAAGCCGGCGCGTCAAACCAATGGCGCACCGCCTGGGGAAGCGCGCGCCCGGTGCTGTGGGCGCGCTCGATGACCTGCCAGAAGAAACGGTAGCTGGCACGGTCGTGCAGCGTGCCGTCCATGCTGATCGGAGCCCAATCAGCATCGGCGGCAGCCGCTATTATTTTGGAAGCATGCTCGATATCGTCCTGCTGCGGCGCGAACGCTTGCAGGATGGGGCGGATCTGCGCCGGGTGGATGCTCCACATGCGGGTGTAGCCCAGCTCGTGGGCCGCCTGGCTGGCCGCACGTTGCATGGCCGCCGTGTCGGCGAACTCAGTCACCACACAATGGGACGGGACCTTGCCGTGCGCGTGGCAGGCCGCGGCGATCTCCAGCTTGGCGCGCACCACCAGCGGGTGCGTGAACTGCCCGGCCGACGTCATGCCATGGGCCGGGATCGCACCGGCATGGGCCGACACGAAGTCCATGAGCCCGAAGCTCAGGCTCTGCACGCGGGGATGGGCTGCGATCTCGAAGGCACGGTGCACAGCCGCCGGGGATTCGATCAGCACATGGATGGGCAGCTGCGAGGGCGACGCGCGGTCGATGGCGCGCTCGGCCAGCAGGACATCGTCCACCGACTCGACCTTGGGCACCATGATGTGGCACAGCCTGTGGCCCGCCTCGCCGGCGATCACGGCCACGTCGTTGGCGAATGCGGGATGGTCCACCGCATGCACACGGGCGGCCACGCGGGCGCCGGGGGCTGCGGCAACGGCCAGTGCGGCCACCAGCCGCGCGTGCTCGGACTCCAGACCGACGGGCGCCCCGTCCTCGCAATCGAGGGTGACATCAAAGACGCAGGTTCCGAACTCTTGCGTCATCTCGGCCTGCAATTGCAGGCTTTTGCGCATGCGCGCTTCCACGCCGCTGTAGTGGTCGCAGACCGGCAGAAAACCAGTCTGCGCCTGGGCGCCTAGAAGCACATCGCGCGGATGGGGTTGCGCAGCGCCCTGCCCCTGTTCAGGGGCTGGGGCGGCCCGAAGGCCCGATGCCTGTGGCGTCGGCTGCATGGTGCGGGCTGGGTTTACAGCAGGTGCTTGACGCCGTCCTGCTCGCCTTGCAGCTCGGCCAGGGTCTTGTTGATGGCTTCTTGCGAGAAGGCATCGATCTCCAGGCCTTCGACGATCTTGTACTCGCCGTTTTCGGTGGTGACCGGGAAGCCGAACACGATGCCGGCAGGAATGCCGTATTCGCCGTTCGATGGCACGCCCATCGTGACCCACTCGCCATTGGAGCCCAGGGCCCAGTCGCGGATGTGGTCGATGGCGGCGTTGGCAGCCGAAGCGGCCGACGACAGGCCGCGGGCGGCGATGATGGCCGCGCCGCGCTTGCCCACGGTGGGCAGGAAGGTGTCGGCGTTCCAGACCTGGTCGTTCACCAGGTCCTTGATCGACTTGCCGTTGGTGGTGGCAAAGCGGTAGTCGGCGTACATGGTGGGCGAGTGGTTGCCCCACACGGTCAGCTTGCGGATATCGCCCACCTTGGTGCCGGTCTTGGCCGCCAGTTGCGAGGCAGCGCGGTTGTGGTCCAGGCGCAGCATGGCGGTGAAGTTCTTCGCTGGCAGGTCGGGGGCCGACTTCATGGCGATGTAGGCGTTGGTGTTGGCGGGGTTGCCCACCACCAGCACCTTGACGTTGCGCGAAGCCACTGCGTTCAGGGCCTTGCCCTGGGCGGTGAAGATCTGGGCGTTGGCGGCCAGCAGGTCGGCGCGCTCCATGCCGGGGCCGCGAGGACGGGCACCCACCAGCAGGGCGTAGTCGGTGTCCTTGAAGGCCTGCAGCGGGTCGCTGTGGGCTTCGATGCCGGCCAGCAGCGGGAATGCGCAGTCTTCCAGCTCCATGATCACGCCCTTCAGGGCGTTCTGGGCCTTCTCGTCGGGGATTTCGAGCAGTTGAAGAATGACGGGCTGGTCCTTGCCCAGCATTTCGCCGGAGGCGATGCGAAACAGCAGGGCGTAACCGATTTGGCCAGCGGCGCCGGTAACGGCCACGCGAACAGGCTTCTTGCTCATGGTGAAAACTCCAGGAAGTGAAAAAACAGAAGGTGATGCAAACAAGCACCAGCCTCTGTTACCAGCAGCCCGTGCCCCGCAAAACAGCCTTGGAGTGTACCGCTGATTGGACACCCCGGTCAATTTGTCTTATGTCTTATATAAGATATGATTGAGGCCTCTTCGTCGTCCGCAAATCCCTGCCGCAACGCAGGGCTCCACCGCGCCCGCCTGCCATGTCCTCGCTTCCTTTCGCCGCCGACAACCCTGCTGCGCCACCGGGCACCGCGGGCGGTGCCACGCCGGCGTTCAGCCCGCTGTACCAGCAGATCAAGGGACTGATCCTGCAGAGCCTGCAACAGGGCGAATGGAAGCCCGGCGAAGCCATTCCTAGCGAGATGGAGCTGGCCGCCCGCTTTCGGGTCAGCCAGGGCACGGTGCGCAAGGCGATCGACGAACTGGCGGCCGAGAATCTGGTCATGCGCCGCCAGGGCAAGGGCACGTTCGTGGCCACACATGCCGAGCAGCATGTGCAGTACCGCTTTCTGAAACTACTGCCCGACACCGGCGACGCCCGCGTCGAGGGCCCCGCCCAGCGCCGCGTGATCGACTGCCGCCGCGTGCGGGCCAATGCCGAAGTGGCGCGGGCGCTGGCCTTGCGCAGCGGCGATGCCGTCATGCAGGCCCGGCGCATCCTCGCCTTTGCAGGCGTGCCCACCATCCTGGAAGACATCTGGCTGCCCGGCCAGGCTTTCAAAGGGCTGACGGCAGACCAGTTGGCCAGCTACCAGGGCCCCACCTACGCGATGTTCGAACTCGACTTCGGCGTGCGCATGGTGCGGGCCGAAGAAAAGATCCGGGCCGTGCTGCCAGACGCGGAGCAGGCCGGCCTGCTGGGCATTGCGCCCACCACGCCGCTGCTGAGCGTGGAGCGCATTGCCTACACCTACAACGACGTTCCGATGGAGTTACGGCGTGGCCTGTACCTGACCGACACCCACCACTACCGTAACGAATTGAGCTGACTTCAAGCTGGCACCCGAGTATTAACCTCGAATATTGCGACCCGCTTGAAACCCCGGTTGTTGCGTTGCAATAGAATTTTGCGTTCTTTGCATCTCCGAATTACAAAGAAGTTACATCCACGAAAGCACTCAACATGACCGAGCTCGCCAAAAAACGGCCTGAATTTCGCAACATCAACGCGTTCAAGGACCTGACCACCTACCGCATGACGCCTGCAGCGTGGGTGTCGATCCTGCACCGCGGCAGCGGGCTGATCATGTTCCTGCTGCTGCCTTTCATCATCTGGATGTTCGACACCTCGGTGTCGTCTGAATTCTCGTTCGCCCGGTTCACCGCGGCGTTCAGCATCGGCATCGGCTTCGTGCCTGGCTGGTTCATCAAGCTCGTGGCCCTGGCCCTGATCTGGTCTTACCTGCACCATTTCAGCGCCGGCCTGCGCCACCTGTGGATGGACGTGAGCCACAGCGCCGTGAACAAGGAATTCGGCAAGACCTCGTCCATCGCAGTCTTCGTGGTCAGCATCACGCTGACCCTCGCGCTGGGCGCCAAGCTCTTCGGCCTGTACTGATCGATCCACCACCCCCGATAAAAAAAGCGGTGACTGCTGCCATTCCGCAGCCAACACCGCCGCACCAGAGGAAAGCAGCGATGTCTGTCAATTACGGTTCCAAACGCGTCGTCGTCGGCGCTCACTACGGCCTGCGCGACTGGCTCAGCCAGCGCGTCACCGCCATCCTGATGGCCCTGTTCACGCTGGCCCTGCTGGCCCAGGTGATCTTCTCCAAAGGCCCCCTGGGCTACGACAAATGGGCGGGCATCTTCTCGGCCCAGTGGATGAAGGTGCTGACCTTCACCGTGATCATCTCGCTGGCGTGGCACGCGTGGATCGGCATGCGCGAAATCCTGATGGACTACGTCAAGCCCGTGGGCATCCGCCTGGCACTGCAGGTTTTCACCATCGTCTGGCTCGTCGGCTGCGCCGGCTGGGGCATCCAGGTTCTGTGGCGTCTCTGATACCGATCCCCCGCGACTGAAGGCAAACAACAATGAGCTACACCAAAGCTAACATCACCAAGCGCAAGTTCGACGTCGTCATCGTCGGCGCCGGCGGCTCCGGCATGCGCGCATCGCTGGAACTGTCCCGCGCAGGCCTGAACGTGGCCTGCCTGTCCAAGGTGTTCCCCACCCGCTCGCACACCGTGGCGGCGCAGGGCGGCGTGTCCGCATCGCTGGGCAACATGAGCGAGGACAACTGGCACTACCACTTCTACGACACCATCAAGGGTTCGGACTGGCTGGGCGACCAGGACGCCATCGAGTTCATGTGCCGCGAAGCACCCAACGTGGTGATCGAGCTCGAACACTTCGGCATGCCGTTCGACCGCAACCCCGACGGCACCATCTACCAGCGCCCCTTCGGCGGCCACACCGCCAACTACGGTGAAAAGCCCGTGCAGCGCGCTTGCGCCGCCGCCGACCGCACCGGCCACGCCATGCTGCACACGCTGTACCAGCAGAACGTGAAGTCCAAGACCAACTTCTTCGTGGAGTGGATGGCGCTGGACCTGATCCGCAACACCCAGGGCGACGTGGTCGGCGTGACCGCGCTGGAGCTGGAAACCGGCGACCTGTACGAACTTCACGCCAAGGCCGTGCTGCTGGCCACCGGCGGCGCGGGCCGCATCTTCGCGGCATCGACCAACGCCTTCATCAACACCGGCGACGGCCTGGGCATGGCGGCACGCGCCGGCATCCCGCTGCAGGACATGGAGTTCTGGCAGTTCCATCCCACCGGCGTGGCCGGCGCGGGCGTGCTGCTGACCGAAGGCTGCCGCGGCGAAGGCGCCATCCTGCTCAACAGCAATGGCGAACGCTTCATGGAGCGCTATGCGCCCACCCTGAAGGACCTGGCACCGCGCGACTTCGTGTCGCGCTCGATGGACCAGGAAATCAAGGAAGGCCGTGGCTGCGGTCCGAACAAGGACTACATCCTGATGAAGCTCGACCATCTGGGCGCGGACACCATCAGGAAGCGCCTGCCATCGGTGGAAGAGATCGGCCACAACTTCGCCAACGTGGACATCACCAAGGAACCGATCCCCGTGGTGCCCACCATCCACTACCAGATGGGTGGCATCCCCACCAACATCAACGGCCAGGTGGTCGTGCACGACGGCCAGCAGAACCACATCGTCAACGGCCTGTACGCGGTGGGCGAATGCTCCTGCGTGTCGGTGCACGGCGCCAACCGCCTGGGCACCAATTCGCTGCTGGACCTGCTGGTCTTCGGCAAGTCGGCCGGCAAGCACATCGTCAACTTCGTCAAGGGCTCCGGCGAACACCAGCCCGTGCCCGCCGACGGCGCGGAGCGCACCCTGGCCCGCCTGAACCAGCTGCAGGACTCGAACGAAGGCATCTACGCGCAGGACGTGGCCAACGACATCCGCGCCGGCATGCAGCTGCACGCCGGTGTGTTCCGCACGCAGGCCAGCATGGACGAAGGCACGGTCAAGATCAACGCCATCCGTGAACGCGTGAGCGGCGTGACCCTGAAGGACAAGTCCAAGGTCTGGAACACGGCCCGCATGGAAGCGCTGGAAGTCGACAACCTGATCGAAGTGGCCCAGGCCACGATGACCTCGGCCGCAGCCCGCAAGGAATGCCGTGGCGCACACACCGTGTACGACTACGAACACCCTGCCGACCACGCCGAGTTCCCGCTGGGCCGCAACGACAAGGAGTGGATGAAGCACACCCTGTGGCACAGCGCCGACAACAGCCTGACCTACAAGCCCGTCAACCTCAAGCCCCTGACGGTGGACAGCGTGCCTCCCAAGGTCCGTACGTTCTGAAGATCCAGCAGCCTCACGAAAGAACAACATGAAGCGCACCTTTCAAATCTACCGCTACGACCCGGACAAGGACGCCAAGCCCTACATGCAGACCATCGAGATCGAACTCGATGGCCACGAACGCATGCTGCTCGACGCCCTGGTCAAGCTCAAGGAGCAAGACCCCTCGCTGTCGTTCCGCCGTTCGTGCCGCGAAGGCGTGTGCGGCTCCGACGCGATGAACATCAACGGCAAGAACGGCCTGGCCTGCCTGACGAACATGAACACCCTCAAGGGCACCATCGTTCTGAAGCCCCTGCCCGGCCTGCCGGTGATCCGCGATCTGATCGTGGACATGACGCAGTTCTTCAAGCAGTACAACTCGATCAAGCCGTACCTCATCACCGAGGACCTGGCCCCCGAGAAGGAACGCCTGCAGAGCCCCGAAGAGCGCGAAGAGCTCAACGGCCTGTACGAGTGCATCCTGTGCGCCAGCTGCTCCACCAGCTGCCCCAGCTTCTGGTGGAATCCCGACAAGTTCGTGGGCCCCGCCGGCCTGCTGCAGGCCTACCGCTTCATCGCCGACAGCCGCGACGAAGCCACGGGTGCGCGCCTGGATAACCTGGAAGACCCGTACCGCCTGTTCCGCTGCCACACCATCATGAACTGCGTGGACGTGTGCCCCAAGGGCCTGAACCCCACGAAGGCCATCGGCAAGATCAAGGAACTGATGGTGCGCCGCGCCGTCTGACCTTGTCCAGAGCATCCATTTCATGTCCGATACCCCGAACCCCGTCCTGCCGTCGCCCTCCGATGTGCTGGACGACCGCGAACGCGCCAAGCTGCACTGGCGCTGCCGGCGCGGCCTGCTGGAGAACGATCTCTACATCGAGAACTTCTTCGCCAAGCACGGGGCGGGCCTGACCTGGCGCCAGGCCTACGGCATGAACACGCTCATGGACCTGGCGGACAACGACCTCCTGGACCTGGTGCTCGCCCGGCGCGAGCCCGAAGGTGAACTGGATACAGAAGAAGTGCGTGAAGTGCTCGGCATGCTGCGGCTCAGTGGTGGCGCAGTACGGCCACGGCCCTGAACCATAGAGACCTGAGACAAGGCCTGAACCCCCGGATTACCGGCAACCTACCCAAGGAAAGTAACAATGAAGCTAGCTGACAACAAAGCCACCCTGTCGTTCAGTAACGGCAGCCCCAGCGTGGACCTGCCGGTCTACCAGGGCAGCATTGGCCCGGACGTCATCGACATCCGCAAGCTGTATGCGCAAACGGGCATGTTCACCTATGACCCGGGCTTCCTGTCGACCGCAGCCACCCAGTCGGCCATCACGTACATCGATGGCGACAAGGGCGAGCTGCTGTACCGCGGCTACCCCATTGAGCAGTTGGCGCAGAACTGCGACTTCCTGGAAACCTGCCACCTGCTGCTGTACGGTGACCTGCCCAACGAAGCCCAGAAGACCGACTTCACCAGCCGCGTGACCAACCACACCATGGTCAACGAGCAGATGCAGTTCTTCCTGCGTGGCTTCCGCCGTGACGCGCACCCCATGGCCGTGCTGACCGGTCTGGTGGGCGCCCTGTCGGCCTTCTACCACGACAGCACCGACATCAACAACCCGCAGCACCGCGAGATCGCTGCCATCCGCCTGATCGCCAAGATGCCGACGCTGGTGTCCATGGCATACAAGTACGGCGTGGGCCAGCCTTACATGTACCCGCAGAACAACCTGTCCTACGCAGGCAACTTCCTGCGCATGATGTTCGGCACGCCCTGCGAAGAGTACAAGGTCAACCCTGTGCTGGAACGCGCACTGGACCGCATCTTCATCCTGCACGCAGACCACGAGCAGAACGCATCGACCTCCACCGTGCGCCTGTGCGGCTCGTCGGGCACCAACCCGTTCGCGGCCATCGCCGCCGGTGTGGCGTGCCTGTGGGGCCCTGCCCACGGCGGTGCCAACGAAGCAGCCCTGAACATGCTGTACGACATCCAGGCCCAAGGCGGCGTGGAGAAGATCGGCGACTTCATCAAGCAGGTCAAGGACAAGAACTCCGGCGTCAAGCTCATGGGCTTCGGCCACCGCGTGTACAAGAACTACGACCCGCGCGCCAAGCTCATGCAAGAGACTTGCAATGAAGTGCTGGCCGAACTGGGCCTGGAAAACGACCCGCTGTTCAAGCTGGCCAAGGAGCTGGAAAAGATCGCCCTGGAAGACGACTACTTCGTGCAGCGCAAGCTCTACCCGAACGTCGACTTCTACTCCGGCATCGTGCAGCGCGCCATCGGCATCCCCGTGAACCTGTTCACCGGCATCTTCAGCCTGGCCCGCACCGTGGGCTGGATCGCCCAGCTGAACGAAATGATCGGCGACCCCGAGTACAAGATCGGCCGCCCCCGCCAGCTGTTCACCGGCTCCGTGCGCCGTGATGTGCCGCCCATCGGCAAGCGTTGATTGGCAGCCTGGCTCCTTGAAGTCTGCGGTCTTCGAGGTACCTGCTCTGGAAAGCCCGCTTCGGCGGGCTTTTTTCATGGTGTACCGCGCCTGCCCATGCGCAAAGCAGCCGGCGACCCGGGAGGATGGCCCAGAGGACGGCGCCGCGGCTCCGGCCGATCGGTACCCATGAGCGACGGAGCCCACCCATGCATCCCCTCAAGCGCATCAATCACCTGGGCTCGGCGGTCCTGCTGGTCCTCGCCGTGCTGCTGGCCTTCGTCCTCGTGCTGCCCGAGCTGGGCATCGCGGCAGGTTGGAAGCCCAAGACCACGCCCTACCGGCTGGTCAACAACCCGTTCATCGGCTGGTCCCTGGTGGTTGCACTCGGCGCTGGCCTGGTGCTGATCCGCGCGGGATCGGAGCTTTCCCAGTGCATGGGCGCGCTGGTGCTTGTCGGCCTGGTCTTCGGCCTGGCCATCGTCAGCGGGCTTTTCTGGGACCCCTGGCTGTGCCCCGCCCTGGTGGCAGCCGTGCTACCGATCCAGAAGACGGCGATCCAACGGCTCCAGACGCTGGCACACCATCGGCCTGCAGGTTCGCGGAGATAGCGAGGGCGGCATCACAGCCCGTCAACGCCGCCCTTGCCCACCGAAACGCTCCCGATATGCCTGCGGCGCAATCCCCAAATGCCGCACGAACAGCTGCCGCAGCGCCTGCTCCGACCCCATGCCCACGCGCGCGGCCACGGTCTTGAGCGGTAGCGTGGACTGCGACTCGAGCAGCCGCCGCGCGCCTTCGAGCCGCGCGGCATCCACAAACGCCGAAGGCGTCTGCCCTGTCTCCTGCACGAACACCCGCCGAAAGTGACGCTCGCTCATGGCAGCGCGGTCGGCCAGCGCTGCCAGGGACATGGGCTCCTGCAAGTTCTCCAGCACCCAGGTCTGCACGGCCTGGATGTCGCGGTGGGCGGTGCCCTGGCTGGCCAGTTGCACGCTGAACTGCGACTGGCCACCGGGGCGCTTGAGGTACATGACCAGATCGCGCGCCACCTCCAGCGCCAGGGCGTGGCCAAAGTCGTCTTCCACCAAGGCCAGCGCCAGATCGATGCCGGCCGTCACACCGGCCGACGTCCACAGCGGGCCGTCGCGCACGTAGATGGCATCAGGGTCCACGTCGATGGCAGGGTAGCGCTGGCGCAGCAGGGCGGCCACGCTCCAGTGGGTGGCGGCGCGGCGGCCGTCGAGCAAACCGGCCGCGGCCAGGAAGAAGCTGCCTGAGCACAGGGCGATCATGCGGTCCACGCGCGGCGCGACGCGGGCGGCCCAGGCCACCAGGTCGGGCGAGGCCGCGAGCACCTGCTCGATGTTGCGGGAGCCGACCAGCACCACGGTACAGCCGGGGCCGTCACCATGCCCCTGCTGCTGCTCCAGCTCGGCCAGGGTGTGCGTGGCCGTGAGGGCCATCAGGGTGTCGGACTGCACGGCGCCGGCCTGGGCGGCGACCACGCGCACGGTGTAGCCGTCGGGCCGGCCGTGCTGCCGCAGGTGCACGTTGGCATAGTCGAACACGGACATGGGCCCCACGGCCTCCAGCGCCTTGAAGCCGGGGTAGACGACGAGATCGATGCGGTGGGGCTGGCCGGCGGGGTGATGGTGCGGAGGGTGGTGGTCCATGGGCGAACGGGTGCAGGAGAAAGGCGATGGACTATACGGGAGGTGATGTCCGACAAGGGCATGAACGATGGAATTCGGCCATACCCCCAAGGTCTGCGGCCATGGGTTTCTGCATGCGCTGCACATGGCCTACAGTCATGCGGTCGATCCGTGCCCGGAGGTCGCAGAACCTCTGGCCCCCTCCCCCCTTGACCAACCCATCCCCCAACACCATGACCATCAAATCCAAAGCCGCCGTGGCCTTCAAGGCCGGAGAACCCCTGCAGATCGTCGAGATCGACGTGGCACCGCCGAAAAAGGGCGAGGTGCTGATCCGCATCACCGACACCGGTGTGTGCCACACCGATGCGTTCACCCTGAGCGGCGACGACCCTGAAGGCCTGTTCCCCGTGGTGCTGGGCCATGAGGGCGCGGGCATTGTGGTGGAGGTGGGCGAAGGCGTGACCAGCGTGAAGCCCGGCGACCATGTGATCCCGCTGTACACCGCCGAATGCGGCGAGTGCCTGTTCTGCAAGAGCGGCAAGACCAACCTGTGCGTGTCGGTGCGCGTCACGCAGGGCAAAGGCGTGATGCCCGACGGCACCACGCGTTTCAGCTACAACGGCCAGCCGATCTACCACTACATGGGCTGCTCGACCTTCAGCGAGTACACGGTGGTGGCCGAGGTCTCGCTGGCCAAGATCAACCCCAAGGCCAACCCTGAGCAGGTGTGCCTGCTGGGCTGCGGCGTGACCACCGGCCTGGGCGCGGTGAAGAACACGGCCAAGGTGCAGGAGGGCGACACGGTGGCCGTGTTCGGCCTGGGCGGCATCGGCCTGGCGGTGATCCAGGGCGCCAAACTGGCCAAGGCGGGCCGCATCATCGCCGTGGACACGAACCCCTCCAAGTTCGACCTGGCCCGCACCTTCGGCGCCACGGACTGCGTGAACCCCAAGGACCACGACAAACCGATCCAGCAGGTGATCGTGGAGATGACGACCTGGGGCGTGGACCACAGCTTCGAGTGCATCGGCAACGTGAACGTGATGCGTGCGGCACTGGAATGCGCGCACCGCGGCTGGGGCCAGTCGGTGATCATCGGCGTGGCGGGTGCGGGGCAGGAGATTTCCACCCGCCCCTTCCAGTTGGTCACGGGCCGCAAGTGGATGGGCACGGCGTTTGGCGGCGTGAAGGGCCGCAGCGAGCTGCCCGGCATGGTGGAAGACGCCATGGCCGGCAAGATCCAGCTGGAGCCGTTCGTGACGCACACGATGGGCCTCAAGGACATCAACGAAGCGTTCGACTTGATGCATGAAGGCAAGTCGATCCGCTCGGTGGTCAAGTACGCTGCCTGATCGATCGGGTGAACAAGGGGGTGGCGGAAGCAGGTGCCGGGCGTCGGTCTTAGTGCACATGCCCCAGCTGGCATGCCAGCACGCGTGCAACGATGCGCGGACGCCTTCCTCCGCCCTTTCGGGTCGAGCTTGGCGACGCCTCGCCGTATGGCCTGACGAGCCCGCAACCCGTTCGGGCTGAGCCTGTCGAAGCCTCGCGCTACCCATCGACAAGGCTCAGCGTGACCGGGGTTCTCGTTTTTGACTGTGCAGCGGCCTGATTTCAGATAAAAACAGCCCCTACCGCTTGCCTATCAAGCGCATCCAGCTATATTTTTGAGAGCAAAACCATGACAACCTCCCTGGAACTGCTCAGCAGCCATGCCTGCTTTGGCGGCGAGCAGCACTTCTACCAGCACGCCTCCACCGAGATCGGTCTGCCGATGAAGTTCTCGGTCTTTCTGCCGCCCGCGGCGCAGCAGGGGCCCGTGCCGGCCCTGCTGTACCTGGCGGGGCTGACCTGTACCGAAGAAACCTTCATGGTCAAGGCCGGAGCCCAGCGCCTGGCGGCCGAACTGGGGCTGGCGCTCATAGCGCCCGACACCAGCCCGCGTGGCGCCAACCTGCCGGGCGAGGCCGAGAGCTGGGACTTTGGCGTGGGTGCGGGGTTCTACCTCGACGCCACGGCAGAGCCCTGGGCGCGCCACTGGCGCATGGAAAGCTATCTGATGAAGGAACTGCTGCCCCAGGTGGGGGCGCAGTTGCCGGTCGATGGTGAACGGCTGGGTATCTTCGGCCATTCGATGGGCGGGCATGGCGCGCTGACGCTGGCCCTGCGCCATCCGGGGCGGTTCAAGAGCCTGTCGGCGTTTGCGCCCATCTGCGCGCCCACGCAGTGCCCCTGGGGAGAAAAGGCCTTCGCCGGGTACCTGGGCGCGGACCGCACGGGCTGGATCGAGCACGATGCCACCGTGCTGATGCAGCACCAGCCGGTAGCGCCCTACCCCGCGGGCATTCTCATCGACCAGGGGCTGGCCGATAAATTCTTGGCCACGCAGCTGCACCCCCACCTGTTCGACGCCGCCTGCAAGGCCATCGGCCAGCCGCTGACCTTGCGCCAGCACGCCGGCTACGACCACGGCTACTACTTCATCCAGACCTTCATGGCCGACCACCTGAAGCACCACGCCGCTCACTTGCAGCTCATTCCACGTTAATGCGGCCTTAAGTCTCGGGCGCCACAGTGCGCCCATGCCTTTGATCCTGCAGCGCCTGCTGCTCTCCCCCGCGGCCGTGGGCGTTGCCCCCCGGCCTGGCGCTGCCGCCGCGCCCCGTGCCTTGCACCCTGCCTGGGTGGTGGTGTTCATCAGCGTCTGGCTGGCCGCGGCGTGCAATGTGCCGCTGTGGCGCGAAGTGGCCCAGTTGCCCGGCCATGGCAGCCTGCGCGGCTGGTTGTTTGCGGCGGCATTCTTCGTCATCGTGGCGGCGGGCAATGCAGCGCTGCTCAGCCTGCTGGCGTGGCGCCTCACGCTCAAGCCTGCCGCTGCGGTGCTGGTGGTCATGGCGGCCTTCGGCGCGTATTTCATGCTGGCCTACGGCATCACCATCGACGCGAGCATGCTGGTCAACGTGCTGCAGACCGACGCCCATGAGGCCGCCGACCTGCTCAGCTGGCGCATGGCCGGCACCGTGTTCGCGCTGCTGGCGCCGCCCCTGGTGTGGCTGTACCGCACGCCGGTGCGGCGCTTGAGCACGGTGCGGCAGGTGGCGCACAACGGCGCGCTGCTGCTGGGTGCCATCGCCGTCATCGTGGTGTGCCTGCTGATGGTGTTCCAGGACTTTGCCTCCACCATGCGCAACCACACCAAGCTGCGCTACCTCATCAACCCGCTCAACACCGTGTATGCGCTGGGCAACATCGCCACCCGGCCCTTGCGCATCGACGGCAGCAAGCTGCTGCCGCTGGGCCGCGATGCGCAGCTGGGCGCGAGCTACCTGGGCCAGAAAGCACCGCCCCTGCTGGTGCTGGTGCTGGGCGAAACCGGCCGCAGCGGCAACTTCGGGCTCAACGGCTATGCGCGTGACACCACCCCGCTGCTGTCGGCGCGCACCGACCTGGTCAGCGCGCGCAATGCCTGGTCCTGCGGCACCAGTACCGCAGCCTCCGTGCCGTGCATGTTCTCGCACCTGGGGCGCACCGGCTACGAGGCGCGCGCCGCCAATTTCGAGAGCCTGATCGACGTGCTGCACCATGCCGGCCTTGCCGTGCTGTGGGTGGACAACCAGTCGGGCTGCAAGGGTGTGTGCGACCGGGTGAGCAACGACATCAATACCTCGTCCCTGAAAGACACCACGCTGTGCGCAACCCGCGGCGAATGCCTGGACCGCATCATGCTCCAGGACCTGGACGCGCACATCGCTGCGCTGCCTGCAGAGCAGCGCCAACGCGGCACGGTGGTGGTGCTGCACCAGTTGGGCAGCCACGGCCCCGCGTACTCCAAGCGCTCGTCGCCCGAGCTCAAGAAGTTCTTGCCCGAATGCGCATCGACCGCGCTGCAGGAATGCGAGCGCCAGCAGGTGGTGAACGCCTACGACAACAGCATCCGGGAGACGGATGTGTTCCTCGACTCGGTGCTGAAATGGCTGTCAGCGCGCTCCGGGCAAGCGCAAGCAGCTATGATTTACGTAGCAGACCATGGGGAATCGCTGGGCGAGAACAATATCTACCTGCACGGCCTGCCCTACGCCATCGCGCCCGATGTGCAAAAGCATGTGCCCTGGGTGACCTGGCTGTCGCCTGCCATGCAGTCCCGCACCAGCCTGCCCACAGGCTGCCTGCAGCAGGACCTGGCGCAGCGGCGCATCACGCACGACAACTACTTCCACTCGGTGCTGGGCCTGATGGATGTGAAGACGGGTGCCTACAACCAGGACCTGGACATGTTCACGCCATGCCGGCAGAAAGCGCAGTCGGTGGCTGCTGCGGGTACCGCCGGCAGCCGGCCGTAGGCTGCGCTCCGGCAGCGCCATCGGAATCGGTCGATGCCCAGGTTGCCGCAGCGCAGCCAGCGGGCCCAGGGTCTGTCTGTCGGTCTGTCGGTCTGTCGGTCTGTCGGTCTGTCGGTCTGTCGGGCTCGAAACGTAGCGCGCCTGCAGAGGGTCGAGTCCTCCAGCCGGCCAATACCGCCCCTCGCATCGACAGCCCGATCCTTGGCGCCACCGAACTGCACGACCTCGCCAGAATGGCGCACGCCACCCCCGATAGAGCCCACTCAGGTTGGGCCGCCGTGCGGTCGGGGCAAGCGGGTGGAAGGTCTGGAACGAGCCATTGCCGGCATCCCGGGACTGTCACCAGATCACCCATTGGAATGAAATTGGCCCCTGCCGCTGGTGTGTAGAACGCGAACAGCTATAAAAACAGGAGCACGCGGGCGATCGCTGGACGCCGGCATTCGCGGCCCTGCGCCAACCCCCGGGGCTGTCAGCCAGGGGCCACCGCCGCGCCGCGTGCGGCATCCTGCTCGTCCAGCCATCCCTGGCGCAGCTCTGGCACCGACCGCGCCAGCAGCTCGAAGTAGGGGTGGTGCGGCCGTCGGTCGAAGTCGGCACGGGCCACCTGGTCCAGCTTGCAGCCGTGCTGCATCACGATGATCTCGTCGCACACGGCGCGCACCGTGTGCAGGTCGTGGCTGATGAACAGATAGGACACCCCCAGCTCGCGCCGCAGGTCGGCCATCAGGTCCAGCACGGCAGCCCCCACCACCGTGTCCAGCGCCGACGTCACCTCGTCGCACAGGATCAAATCGGGCTCGGCGGCCAGGGCGCGCGCCAGGTTGACCCGCTGCTTCTGGCCGCCCGACAGCCCGCCCGGCAAACGCTGCGCCACCGAATGCGGCAGGCGCACCAGGTCGAGCAGCTCATGGATGCGGTGCTTGAGCGCATCGCCGTGCAAGCCTTGGTAGAACTGCAGCGGGCGCGCCAGGATGCGCTCGATGGTCTGCGACGGGTTCAGGGCGGTGTCGGCCATCTGGAACACGATCTGGATGCGCCGCAGTTCGTCCTTGCTGCGCTGGCGCAATTCGGGCTGGAGCTCGCGCTGGTGGAACAGCACGCTTCCCCGGCACGGCGCCATCAGCCCTGCGATGGCACGGGCGAGCGTGGTCTTGCCCGAACCGGACTCGCCGATCACACCGATGGCCTGGCCCCGGTGCAGCTGGAAGCTGATGTCCTTGAGCACCAGCGTGGCGGGCTGGCCCTGTGCATCCAGCGGGCCGTAGCCGGCCGACAGGCCCCGCACATCGAGCAGCAGTTCGCCCTCGCCCTTGCAGTGCCCGGCCACGCGGGGTGCGGGCCGGGCGGCCGCCAGCAGGCTTTGCGTGTACGCGTGCGCAGGTGACTGCAGGATGCGCGCCGTGGTGTTCACCTCCTGCGTCTGCCCGCCGCGCAGCACCAGGATGTGGTCGGCCATTTGCGCCACCACGGCCAGGTCGTGGCTCACGTAGACCGCGGTGGTCCGCCGCTCCCGCACCACACGGCGAAACGCGCGCAGCACCTCGATCTGGGTGGTCACATCCAGCGCCGTGGTGGGCTCGTCCAGGATGACCACCTCAGGGTCGGTGATGAGTGCCATGGCGGCCATCAGGCGCTGCAGCTGGCCGCCCGACACCTGGTGCGGATAGCGCTGGCCTATGGTGTCAGGGCTCGGCAGGGCCAGCTCCTTGAAAAGCTGCACGGCCTTGGCTTCGGCCTCGCCGCGGCGCAGGGTGCCGTGGATGCGGGTGGGCTCCACCACCTGGTCGAGAATGGTGCGAGACGGGTTGAACGACGCCGCGGCGCTCTGCGCGATGTACGACACGGTGCGCCCTCGCAGCGCCCTTTGGCCTGCAGGCGACAGGTGGAGCACATCGGTATCGCCGATGTGCACGCTGCCCCCCGCGATGGTGCAGCCGTACCGGGCATAGCCCATCAAGGCGAGCGCCGTGGTGGTCTTGCCCGAGCCGGACTCGCCGATCAGCGCCAGCACCTCGCCCGGCTCGATGGCAAAGCTGAGCCGGTCCACCAGCGTCTGGCCACCGGCGGTGATGTGCAGGTCCTTGACCACTACAGAAGCGCCCATGTCAGCACCTTCCCCGCGAACGGGCAGACCGGCCGGGCAGGTTGTCGATCACCAGGTTGACGGCGATGGTGAGGCTGGCGATGGCCAGCGCCGGCGCGATCACCGACGCGCCCGCATCTGGCAGGGCGCCGATGTTCTCCCGCACCAGCGAGCCCCAGTCGGCGGCGGGCGGCTGAATGCCCAGCCCCAGAAAGCTCATGCTGGCCAGCAGCAGCACCACATAGACGAAGCGCAGCCCCAGGTCGGCCAGCATGGGGCCCAGGATGTTGGGCAGTATCTCGCGCAGCATGATGTAGAGCGTGCCCTCGCCCCGCGCGCGGGCCACGGTGACATAGTCGAGCTCATTGATGTTGATGGCCAGCGACCGCGCGATGCGGTAGGCGCCCGGCACATAGATGAGCGCAGCCGTGAACACCAGCATCCCGACCGAGGACCCGAACCCGGCCACCAGCACCAGCGCGAACATCTTGCTGGGGATGGACGTGAGCGTATCGAGCAGGCGGCTGAGCACGCTGTCCACTACCGTACCGCTGGCAGCCGCCAACAAGGCCAGCACTGTGCCCGTGGCGCTGGCCAGCAGCGTGGCGACCAGCGCCACACCCACGGTGTAGCGGGCCCCCTGCACCACGCGCACGAGCATGTCCCGGCCCAGGTAGTCGGTGCCCAGCCAGTGGGTCGCGTTGATGGGGCCGTACACCACCGACGCCTGCAGGTCCACCAGATGGCGCGGCAGCAGCCAGGGGCCCGCCAGCGCGGCCACCAGCCAGAACAGCAGGAGCAGCAGCCCCAGCGAGCCCGCCCAGCCGAAGCTGCCCAGCCGGCGCAGCAGCCCGTTGCGGTGGCGGTCGGCGGTGGCCTCGGGCGTGGCGGCGGGGGGACAGGTCTGCATGGTGCGATCCTCGCTCGACAGGTTTCAGCGGTGGCGCAAGCGCGGGTTGGCGACGATGCCGCACACATCGGCCAGCGTGACCAGCAGCAGGTAGCCGGTGCAGAAGATCATGGAGCAGGTCTGCACCAGCGGCATGTCGCGCTGGGTCACGCCATCGACCATCAGCTTGGCAATGCCCGGGTAGTTGAAAATGGTCTCGATCACGATGACGCCGCCCAGCAGGTACGACAGCGACAGCGCCACCGCATTGGCGATCGGGCCCACCGCGTTGGGCAGCGCGTGGACCATCACCATGCGCAGCGACGATGCGCCCTTGAGCCGCACCATCTCGATGTAGGGCGCCTGCAGTTGGTCGATGACGGCCGCGCGGGTCATGCGCATCATCATGGCCACGATCACGCAGCACAGGCTGAGCACCGGCATGGCAAAAGCGCGCAGCAACTGCCCCACGGATTCGATATCGTTCACGTACGACAGGGCGGGCAGCCAGCGCAGCTGCACGGCAAACACCAGCACCGCCAGCGTGGCCACCAGAAACTCAGGCACCGACACCACCGCCACGGACAGGTTGGAGGCAATCCGGTCCAGCCAGGACCCCCGCCACACGGCCGATGCAATGCCCAGCGCCAGCGCGATCGGCACGGAAAAAAGTGCGGTCACTGCCGCGAGCAGCAGCGAGTTGGGCAGCCTGCTGGCCACCAGGTCGCCCACGGGCATCTGGGTGGTGGCCGATTGCCCCAGGTCGCCGCGTACCACGCCCCACAGCCAACGCAGGTAGCGCGCGGGCGCGGGCACATCAAGGCCCATCTGGGCGCGCAGCGCGGCCAGTGCGTCGGGCGTGGCGTCCTGACCGAGCTGCTCCTGCGCGGCATCGCCCGGCAGCACCGCCGTGATCGCGAACACGATGACCGACACCGCCAGCAGCGACAGGATCGCGAGCAGCAGGCGCTTGGCCAACAGCGAAAGGATCACATGGTTCATGCGAAGGCTGGGATGACGATTGCCGGGCGCGGCGCCTCAGGCGTCGAGCCAGACGTGCTCGGCGAAAGAGTAGCCCATCAGCCCGCCCAAGGGAATCGGCGACAAACCCTTGAGCTTGCTGGAATGCCCGTCGATGCTGGCCAGGAACAGGGGAATGCCGATGCCCGCCTCGCCATGGATCATGGTCTGCATGTCGGCATACATCTGCTTGCGCCTGGCCAGATCGGTTTCGGCGCGCGATGCGAGCAGCAGCTGGTCGAACTGCGCGCTCTTCCAGCGCGATTCGTTCCAGGCCGCATCCGACTTGAAGAACTGAGTGAGGATGGTGTCGGCACTCGGACGGGGGTTGACGTTGCCGAACCCGACCGGGCTGTTGAGCCAGTGGTTGGACCAGTAGCCGTCCGCCGGCATGCGCTTGATGTCGAGGTCGAGCCCGACGCGCTGGGCCGACTGCTGCAGCAGCAGCGCGATTTCGACCGAATACATGGCAGCAGGGGACACCACCACCGGGATCTTGCCCGTCACGCCGGACTTCTGCAGGTGGAACTTGGCCTTGTCCAGGTCGTACGCGCGCTGCGGCAGGCCTTTGAAGTGAAAGCGGTTGGTGGGGTCGATGGGCTGGTCGTTGCCCAGCACCGCGTAGTCCAGCGCGATCGTCTTCTTCATCTGCTCGCGGTCGAACAGGTATTTCATGCCGAGCGCGAAGTCGGGGCTCATGCCCGGCCCCACATCCTTGCGCATGATGAGGTCGGAGTACTGGCCCGACTGGGTGGTGAAGACGGCGTAGCCGGGCGTGCCGCTCACGCGCGCCACCGCCCGCGGGTTGATCGAGGCCACCAGGTCCATGCCGCCCGACAGCAGCGCATTGACCCGCGCACTCTCGTCGCTGATGCCCACGAACTCGATCTCGTCGAGGTAGGGCTTGCCGGGCTTCCAGTACGCATCGTTGCGCACCACCAGGGAGCGCACCCCCGGCTTGAACTCCTTGAGCTTGTAGGGGCCGGTGCCGATGCCCGCATTGAAGTCGGTCGTGCCGTCCTTGACGATGTGGAAATGGAAGGTCCCCAGGATGACCGGCAGGTCCGAATTCGGCGCCGACAGCACGATGGTGACTTCGTTCGGTCCGCTAGCGCGCACCGTCTCGATCTGCTCTGCCAGCACCTTGGCCTTGGAGGCCGTGGCCGGGTCCTTGTGGCGCTGGATGGAGAACACCACGTCGGCCGGCGTCAGCGCCTTGCCATCGTGGAACACCACGCCCTTGCGCAGGGCGAAAACCCAGGTCTTGGCGTCCTGCGAGGCAAAGGACTCGGCCAGGGCGGGCTGGGGCGTGAGCGAGCCATCGAGCGCCGTGAGCCCGTTGTACAGCATGGTCCCGCGCGAGTAGTCGGTCTGGTTCGACTGCTTGGCGGGGTCCAGGGTGTCGGTGGCCGCCGCCGTCGCCCCGGCCACACGGATGCGACCACCGCGCCTGGGTGTCTGCGCGTGCGCCGTCATGGCCAGCCCGGCGACGCTGCCGGCCACCGTGGCTTGCATGCCGCACGCCGCCAGCATGGTCAGCACATCGCGGCGCGAGGCGCCGCGTCGCAGCGCGTTCATCACGCGGAGGCTGTCACGGGAACCGACTAATTGCTCGAACAGTGGATGGTTGTCGCTCATGGTGCAGCTCCTGGTTGAAAAGCACGGGGGGAGTTGATCGAATGGAAAGCTTCGTCGGTGGCAGGTCGCCCTGGGCCTCAGGTCAGCCGGTCTTTCAGACGGTAGTACAGGCCCACGGCCGGCAGAAACCACGGCGGGCCGAAGTGGCCGGCAATGGCCGGCCAATCCCGGCCCTGCCACGGATTGGCACTGGCATTGCCGGCCATCACAGCGGCCATGCACTGGCCCATGTGCACGGACATCTGGGTGCCGTGGCCGCTGTAGCCCATGGAATAGAACAGGCCGGCGCGCTCACCCGCGTGGGGCAGACGGTCCCGCGTCATGTCCACCAGGCCACCCCAGCAATAGTCGATCCCCACAGGCCCCAGCCTGGGAAAGGTTTCGGCCAGCCCGGCCCGCAGGATCTCGCCGCTGGCGGCGTCCGACTGAGGGCTCGACACCGCAAAGCGGGCGCGCCCTCCGAAGACCAGCCGGTGGTCCGCGGTGAGACGGAAGTAATGGTGGATGTTGGCAATGGTCGTATAGGTGCGGCGTGCGGCGAGCAGTGCGTTGGCGCGGTCGGCACCCAGGGGCTCGGTCACCACGATGAAGCTACCGATGGGAACGATGCGCCGCCGCAGCCAGCCGAAGCTGCCGTAGCCCCCGTGGCGCGATGCGCCCGTGGCCAGCAGCACCTGACCAGCCTTGACCACGCCGTGGGCCGTGTGCAGCTTGTGCGTGCGCCCCTGCACCCGCTCCAGCCGGTCCACCAGCGCGCCGGTATGGATTTCGGCACCCCTGCGCTGGGCGGCGCGCGCCAGTCCGAGCGCAAAGCGGCCCATGTGCATCTGCGCACTGCGCTTGTACAGCAGCCCGCCGTGGAATCGATCGCTCTGCACCTCGCTGCGCACGCTGGCGGCACTGAGGACTTCCACGTCGGTGTCGACACCATCGTCCGCCAGCCGCTGCGCACTGCGGTGCAGCGCCTCCATCTGCTGGGGCCGCGTGGCGAGCTTGAGCTTGCCGTGGCGCAGGAAGTCGCAGTCGATCGACTCCTCCCGCACCAGCCTGGCGACGGTGTCCACGGCGTCGTCGTACGCGTGGTACCAGGCCCGGGCCTGCTGCACGCCCACGCGCGCTGCAACATCGGCGTAGTCGACGGCCAGCCCGTTGTTGACATGCCCTCCGTTGCGGCCCGAGGCCTCCGGCGCGACCGTCGGGCCGGCTTCCAGCACGGCCACGGTGGCCCCCTTGCGGGCCAGCTCCAGCGCTGCGGACAAGCCCGTGAATCCGGCACCGACGATGGCCACATCCACCTGGGCGGGCAGGCTGCGCCGCGTCCCTGTCGGCCACACGGGCAGGGCGTCGTTCCAGTAGGAGTCGAGCTTCATATCAGGCGGGGTGTCGTGGCGGCGATGGAAAAGCTCGGTGGCGGGGGTCGATGGCTCAGAGCCCGACCACGCTGGGCAGTCCGCCGATGTCCTGGATCTCGGTGTAGCGGTACGCGGGGTTGCCCGGGCCATGGCCGCGGTTGACGAACACCTTGTGGACGATGCCGATGTCGTCGGCGGACATGAGGTCATAGCGCAGGCTGGACGAGACGTGCAGCACATCCTGCGGGTTGCAGCCCAGCGAGTCCAGCATGTACTCGAAGGCCTTGAGGCGCGGCTTGTAGGCCTGGGCCTGCTGGGCGGTGTACACCCGGTGGAACGGCGCGCCCAACATGGCGACGTTCTTCTGGATCTGATCGTCGGATGCATTCGACAGGATCACGAGCGGAATCTCTTTGGCCACCTTGGCCAGGCCTGCGGGGACGTCGGCATGGGCGTCCCAGGTGGGGACGGCGTCATAAATCTTCTGTCCGTCAGCGTCCAGGTACTGGATCTTCCACTTCTTGCACAGCCGGCGCACCGCATTCTTCAACACCACCTCATACGGCTGCCAGTCACCCAGCACTTCGTCAAAGCGATAGGCGGTGAAGTCGGCAATGAACTGGTCCATGCGCTCGGCCGGAATCCGGTCGGCGAACAGTTCGCGCGTCATTTCGCCCATGCGAAACCTCGTCAGCGTGCCGTAGCAGTCGAAAGTCACGTACTTGGGACGAAAAGTCATGGTGTGTGTCCTTGGGGTCTTGCGGTCACAGCCCGGGGTGGGACGCCTGCCTGTGCGGGGTTTGCGACAGTGTCATTACGAAATGGGGTGAAGCAATTGAAGCATGCAGCTTCGACCGACTCGTAGGGAAATGCGGGCACACAGCACGAGAATGCCCCGTTTGACGGCACCACCGCAGCATGCAATGCGGTCTGCACCGTCCCCGTGCACCCGCGCACCGAGAGAACGCACGAACTGCCGCTACAGAGCCGCAGAAAAATCTATCAACACGCTCTTGAAACGCAGGTTGGCTTCCACCGCCTGGCGCCCCAGGTCCTTGCCGATGCCCGATTGGTGGTAACCGCCGGTCGGAATGACGAAATCTGCGCTGCGCCCGTACCGGTTGACCCAGACGGTGCCGGCAGAAATACCGCGCATCGCGCGCAGGGCGCGACCGAGGTCTGCCGTATGAACCCCCGCCGCCAAGCCGTACTGACCGTGTCCGGCGAGCGCCAGTCCCTCCGCTTCGTCATCGAAGGTCTGCACCGTGAGCACCGGGCCGAAGATCTCCTCCCGTACCGCGGGGTTATCTGCTGCCACGCCTTCAATGATGGTCGGCTGAAAATACGCTCCGCCCGGGCCGTCGTCAAAAAGCCCCCCTCCACACCGCATCTGCCCGCCCGCGTCGCGTGAACGCTCCACGATGTCGAGGATGCGTGCCGCCTGTGGCGACGAGATGATGGGCGGCAGCGTAGCTTCGGCATCCCAGGTGGCGCCGGGCCGCAGCGCGGCAAACCGCGCTGCGATGCGCTCCACCAGCGCTTCGCCGATGCCGCGCTGCACGATGAGCCGCGAGCCCGCCACGCAGACCTGGCCCGCATTGCCCGCGATGGCGCCGGCAATGATGCCGGCCAGCCGGTCAAGGTCTGGCGCATCGTTGAACACGAGTTGCGGACTTTTGCCGCCCAGCTCCAGTGTCACGGGCTTCGGGCCCTGCAGGGCGCAGGTGGCCATGATCGCCGCGCCCGTGCCGGTCGAGCCGGTGAAGGTCATCTTGGCGATCAACGGATGGCGCGTCAGCGCATCCCCCGTGACACGCCCGTCGCCCTGCACCACATTGAACAGCCCGGGCGGCACGCCCGCCTCGACCGCCAGTTGCGCGAGCCGCACCGCAGAAAATGGCGTCAACTCCGACGGCTTGAGCACCACCGCATTGCCTGCTGCCAGCGCCGCCCCCACCTTCCAGGACACCATCACCAGCGGAAAATTCCACGGTGTGATCGCACCCACCACGCCGTAGGGCTCGGCCACCACCATGCCCAGATGATCATGCCGTGTCGCGGCCACCTCGCCACCCAGTTTGTCAGCATATTCTGCGAAGAACCGCAGCCCCTCTGCCGTGAAGGGCACGTCCCACGACAGGGCATCGCGCAGAGGGCGGGTAGAGCACACGGCTTCCATTGTTGCCAGCAATGGCGCATCGGCCTCCACCAGGTCGGCCCACCGCCGCAGCACGCGGGCACGGTCCCGCGGGGCACGGCGAGCCCAGTCCGAATGGCGCCAGGCCCGCGAAGCACTTGAGACCGCGGCATCCACCGTGCCCGTATCTGCCACGGGCAGTTCGGCGTGGGTCTGACCGTCGGAGGGACGCAGTACTGTCCGGCGGGGAGCGTCGGAAACAAGCCGGCCATCGATGAAATGGCCGAAGGGAACAGCGACGGCATGGGGGTCGAAAACAGGCATGGTCGGGAACGCGGGGGATGACCCCGCAACGGTGGACGGTTGCCTGATGCTAGGCAGTAAGCCCCAGCATTTGTGCCCGTAAGAGTGGAATATGCCGCAGCGAATTGCAAAACCCTGGTGCTACACAGATGATGCTTGCAAGTTGCGCGCAGACCTCGATTCAAGCTGGTAGACAAAGGCGATGTCGTCCAAGATGGGCGCCAATTTCCATTGACACGAGGTTGATTTTCATGTCTTCGACGCACCCCACTACCCTGCCTCCCGGCACTTTCACTGCCGACGACGGCGTTGTGCTGCGCGCCATGACACCGGAAGATCTGCCAGCAGCGCATGCCCTGTCGGCCGAACTGCGCTGGCCCCATCGCGCCTCTGACTGGGAGCAGACGTTCGCGCACGCCGAGGGCATGGTGGCAGTGCGCGACGGGCACATCGTCGCCACGGCCCTGCGCTGGCTGTGGGGCGATGGCCACGCCACCATTGGCCTGGTCATCGTGTCCCCGGCCTGCCAGGGCCGCCGCATCGGCCACCGCCTCATGAGCGCGCTGCTGCAGGACCTGGAAGGCCGTACCGTGCTGCTGCATGCCACCGCCGAGGGGCGTGGTCTGTATGAAAGGCTGGGCTTTGTGCGCACCGGAGAAGTCCGCCAGCACCAGGGCATGGCTTTGCCGACGCCGCTGATCGCGCTGGCACGGGGCTGCCGCCTGCGCCCCGCGGGGCTCAACGAGTCGCAGGCGCTGCACCGACTGGACGCCCAGGCGCGCGGCATGCCGCGCCCCGCCTTGATCGACGACCTGCTCAAGCAGTCCGAAGCCTGCGTGGTGCTCGACTGCGAGGGCGAACAGCTGGGCTTTGCCATGCTGCGCCGATTCGGCCGCGGCCATGCCATCGGCCCGGTGATCGCACCCGATGTAGAGGGCGCCAAGGCGCTGATCGCCCATCTGGCAGGCATGAATGCCGGCCGCTTCACGCGCATCGACGTGGACTTCGACAGCGGCATGACCGAATGGCTGGAGAGCATCGGCCTGCTGCGGGTGGATGCGCCCACCACCATGGTGCGTGGCGAGCCCCTGCAGCACCCAGCTGGTGCCTCCAGGCTCTACGCCCTGGTCACACAGGCTGTGGGCTAGCAAGTTGCGCCGACCCGGCCACGCCACACACCGCAGTACCGGATGGCGCCCATGAATGGCCCCGCCGCCCCCTCCCTGGCCACCTTCGTCTACAAGGCAGACCCCGTCCGCGGGCAGCAGTGGGCGGAAGTTTTCCGCAAGCATGCGCCGGACATCGAATTTCGCATCTGGCCCGACATCGGCGCCCCTGCCAACGTGCGCTTTCTGGCGGCGTGGGAGCCTCCCGATCGCATCGGCGAACGGTTCCCTCAGCTGGAGGTACTGTTTTCTTCCGGCGTCGGGGTGGACCAATTCGACCTGCAGGCCCTGCCCGCCCATCTGCCCGTGGTCCGCATGGTGGAGCCCGGCATCGTCCAAGGGATGGTCGAGTACGTGACCCGCGCCGTGCTCGACCTGCACCGCGACATGCCCCAATACCGGCGCCAGCAGCAGCAGGGTGTGTGGCGCCCGCTGCCGGTACGCCCCGCCAACCAGCGCCGTGTCGGCGTGCTGGGCCTGGGCTCGCTGGGCCAGGCGGTACTGCGGCAGTTGCAGGGCCTGGGGTTCGCCTGTGCGGGGTGGAGCCGTTCCCGCCACACGCTGGCAGGCGTGGATTGTTTTGCCGGCCCGGGTGGTCTGAGCCAATGTCTCGCGCACCTCGACATCCTGGTGTGCCTGCTGCCGCTGACGGACGCCACGCGGGGACTTCTGAACGCCGATCTCTTCCGCCAGCTGCCCAGAGGAGCGTCTTTGGTGCACACGGGCCGCGGACCGCAACTGGCCACGGACGATCTGCTCGCGGCGCTGGACAGCGGCCAGCTGGCCGAGGCGGTGCTGGACGTGACCGACCCCGAGCCCCTGCCTGGCGCCCATGCGCTGTGGCGCCATCCAAAAGTCCAGTTGACGCCCCATATCGCCAGCATGACCCAGGCCCACAGCGCGGCGCTCGCCACCATCGACAACGTGCGCCGATTCCAGGCCGGCCAACCCATGACTGGGCGGGTGGACCGAAGCCGCGGCTACTGAGGCGGCCCGTCCGCAATGGCCCGCCTGCGGCCTGCCCGGCGCACCACAGCAGAACGATGTGCCGTCCAACCCCAAACAACCGCAGCCTGCCGCACACAAACGCACCAAAGCAGCACAACCTTGTCAAGAGTGACGTGTAACCTTGGCGTCATGAGCGGTCGATGGAAAGGCCTCTTGCCACCACCCTTTGTGCCTCGCTTTCACGGATAGCCGCCATGACCCACGCCGAAGCCCTGCCCCACATCGCCGCCCTGGATGCCATTGACCGCGCCCACCTGATCCACCCGGTAGCTGCATGGCGCACCCACGAGCACAGGGGCCCCACCATCCTGTCCTCCGCGCAGGGCGCCTGGCTGACCGATGCCAAGGGCCATCGCCTGCTGGACGCCTTTGCCGGCCTGTGGTGCGTGAATGCCGGCTACGGGCAGGAGAGCGTGGTGCAGGCGGCCGCCGACCAGATGCGCAAGCTGCCTTACGCCACGGGCTACTTTCACTTCAGCAGCGAGCCAGCCATCCGGCTGGCAGAAAAGCTGGTGCAGATCACGCCAGCGCCATTGCAGCATGTCTACTTCACGCTCGGCGGGTCCGATTCCATTGACGCGGCGGTGCGTTTCATCGTCCAGTACTGCAACGCCATCGGCAAACCCGACAAGAAGCACTTCATCACGCTGGAGCGCGGCTACCACGGCTCGTCGTCCACCGGCGCGGGCCTGACGGCGCTGCCGGTGTTCCACCGGGGGTTCGACCTGCCGCTGGCCACCCAGCACTACATCCCTTCGCCCCACCCTTACCGCGCGCCGGACCCGCAAGACGGGGCAGCCATCATTGCCGCATCGGTGGCTGCGCTGCGCGCCAAGGTGGCCGAGCTGGGAGCCGACCGGGTCGCGGCCTTCTTCTGCGAACCCGTCCAGGGCTCCGGCGGGGTCATCGTGCCGCCCAAAGGCTGGCTCAAGGCCATGTGCGATACCGCGCACGAACTGGGCATCCTCTTCGTGGTCGATGAGGTCATCACCGGGTTCGGCCGCACCGGCCCGATGTTCGCGTGCGACGCCGAGGGTGCGGAGCCCGACCTCATGACCGTTGCCAAAGGCCTGACGTCCGGCTACGTACCCATGGGCGCCACCCTCATGTCGGATACGGTCTATGCCGCTATTGCCGATGCGGCCCCCGCTGGCGCCGCTATCGGTCATGGCGCCACCTACTCGGCCCACCCCGTCAGCGCCGCCGTGGCGCTGGAGGTGCTGCGGCTCTACGAAGAAGGCGGCATTCTGGTCAATGGCCGGCGCATGGCCGGCACCTTCGCCCACGGGCTCGACGCGTTGCTGGACCACCCGCTGGTCGGGGACTCCCGCCATCTCGGCCTGCTGGGAGCCCTTGAGCTGGTGAGCGACAAACGCACCAAGACCGGCTTCGCGCCAGCATTGGGGCTGCCAGACCGCATCGCCGCCGCCAGCTACCGCCAAGGCGTTGTCTTCAGGGCTTTTGGCGACAACATCCTGGGGTTTGCGCCAGCGCTCACTTACACACGGGATGACTTCGCACTCCTTTTCGAGCGGGTGCGCGCCACATTGGACGAGGTGCTGGCCGCGCCCGACGTGCGCGCCGCCCTCAAAGATTGACCTCAACCGCCCGCCGCCGAGCAAAATCGACGCACTCTCTCCTCGCTTGCATACCATGATGAACGAAGCTTTCAAGATCGACCGCCTGGATTTGCGCATTCTGGCGCAGCTTCAAAAAAACGGCCGCATGACCAATGTGGACCTGGCAGATGCCGTGGGCCTCTCGCCCAGCCCTTGCCTCATCCGCGTCAAGCGCCTGGAGCAGGCGGGGTACATCGCAGGCTATGGCGCACATCTGCGGCTGGAAAAGCTGGGCGATACGCTCACCGTGTTCACCGAAATCACGCTGGCCGACCACCGCCGCGAAGATTTCACGCGGTTTGAAACGACCTTGCGCGAAGTGGACGAAGTCCTCGAATGCCATCTGGTCAGCGGCGGCTACGACTACCTGCTGCGCTTTGTCACCCGCGGGGTGAACCACTACCAGGAAATTATCGAAGACCTGCTGGAGCGCAACCTCGGTATCGCCAAGTACTTCAGCTACATCGTCATCAAGTCGCCGTTCATCAAGACGCACTGCCCCATCGAGCGGCTCTTCCCCAATCAGCGCTGACGCCCCACACCCGCCCGATGGCCCGCATGCACGCCCCAGCCTCCATGCCACCAGCGCGCTTTGTGCGGCTGGCTGAAACCGACCGCTCGACCATCCCGCTCACTGTTGACGGCGCACCCTGCTGGGCCTTGGAAGGCGACACGCTGCTGGTGGCATTGATGTGCCACGGGCGCAGGGTGCGCGACAGCGAGTTTGGCGACGGGCCCCGCGCCGGCTTTTGCCTGATGGGGGCCTGCCAGGACTGCTGGGTGTGGACGCCAGCAGGCGAGCGGCTGCGGGCATGCTCTACTCCGGTGCAGGCTGGCATGGTGGTGCTGACCCGCCCTCCAGCGCAATACTGGCCGTTCACTCCCGACCTGCAGGAGTCTCTGGCACGGCACACTCGGGCAATTTCCGGGACAGTCGCCGATGACGCCGCAGATGGCGCCGCCGCTGCGGCCGCATTGGGCGTTGAGCGCGCGGCCGCCACACCCGCAGAACCTGCCAGAGGTTCTGCATGAGCACGCTGGCTGCGCGCGCGCCTGGGCGGCCTGCCCCCTCCCCCGACTTGGCACCAGATGCCGCGCCGCGCATCGTTATCGTCGGCGCAGGCCCCGCAGGCGTGCGCGCAGCCCAGGCGGTGGTGAGTGCGGGGCTGCGACCCACGGTGGTGGACGAAGGCCAGCGCGATGGCGGCCAGATCTACCGCCGCCAGCCCGATGGATTCCAACGCCCCTACGCCAAGCTGTATGGCGCCGAGGCATCCAAGGCGGAGTCTCTGCACAAAGACTTTGCCGCCCTGCGCGCGCATATCGACTACCGCCCCGACACCCTGGCCTGGAACGTGACCGCCGGCGAGTTGCACGTGGTGCGCGCGGGCGAGCCCGACACCTTGCCCTACGACGCCCTGCTGCTGTGCCCAGGCGCCACCGACCGGCTCATGCCGGTGCCCGGTTGGCAACACGCGGGCTGCTACAGCCTCGGCGGTGCGCAGATCGCGCTGAAGGCACAAGCCTGTGCCATCGGTTCGCAGGTGGTCTTTCTGGGCAGCGGCCCGCTGCTGTACCTGGTGGCTTCTCAGTATGTGCAGGCCGGCGCGCGCGTGGCCGCGGTGCTTGACACCGCGCCGACCGTCAAGTCATGGAAAGCGCTGTCTGGCATGCTCGCCCGGCCCCTGTTGGCCCTCCGGGGCCTGGGCCTCATCCGCAGCTTGCGCGCTGCCGGGGTACCGGTGCTGCAGGGCGTGACCCCTTTGAACATCGAGGGCGACAGCGTGCGGGGCGTGCAGGCGGCGACCGTGCGCACCGACCGGGGCCTGGAGCGCCGCTTCGAATGCGATGCCGTCGGCCTGGGCTGGCATCTGCGCGCCGAGACACAATTGGCCGACCTGGCACGGTGCGATTTCTACTTCGAGCCCATCACACGGCAGTGGCTGCCCCGCATCGATGCCGACGGACGCAGCAGCACGCGGGGCGTGTACCTGGCGGGCGACGGCACACGCATCCTGGGTGCAGACGGTGCCGAAGCCGCAGGCCGGCTTGCGGCACTGGCTGCGCTGGCAGACCTGCACCATGCGGCGGGTAAGGCCGCGCACCTCCAGCAGGCGCCTGCACTGCGCGGCCAGCTGGCACGCCTGGACCGCTTTCGACAGGGCCTGGCGCACGCCTTTCCATGGCCCCACGCACAGGCCGCAGCACTGCCCGACACAGCCGTGGTGTGCCGCTGTGAATCCGTCACGGTGGGTGAATTGCGGCGCTGCGTGACCGAACTGGACAGCCAGGAACTCAACCGCGCCAAGGCCTTCAGCCGCGTGGGCATGGGCCGGTGCCAGGGGCGGTTTTGCGGGCATGCAGCCGCAGAGATCGTGGCGCAGGCCTGCGGCATTCCGGTGGAACAGGTGGGCCGTATGCGCTCGCAAGCCCCGGTCAAACCCCTGATGATGAACACGCGCGAGGTGCAGCCATGACCGCGCCCCCCACCACGACCCACGGGGCCGACGTGCTGGTGCTGGGTGGGGGCCTGATGGGCGCCACCACTGCTTTCTTCCTGCGCCAGCACGGCCTGTCGGTGACGCTGTTGGAGCGTGAACTGGTAGGCCGGCAGGCCAGCGGCACCAACTTTGGCAATGTGCGCCGCCAGGGGCGCGAGCTGCACCAGATGCCGCTGGCCAACCGCGCCCGTGCCGTGTGGGGCCGCATCCGCGAACTGCTGGGCGAGGACGCCGAATTCGTGCCCTACGGCCACCTGCGGGTGTGCTACACCGAAAAGCAGGCCGCCGCACTGGAAAAGCACGCGCACGATGCAAAGCCGCTGGGGCTGGATCTTGAGCTGTACACCGCGGCGCAATTGCATCGGCGCTGGGGCATCTTTGCGCCAGGGGTCGTGGCGGGCTCGTACTCCCCGCAAGATGGCCACGCCAACCCCCGCATTGCCGGACCGGCGTTTGGCCGGGCGGCGAAGCGCGCAGGGGCGCAGATCATCGAGCACGCCGAAGTCCTGCAGGTGGAGCACGATGGCCGCGGCTTCACAGCCCACACGGCCGACGGCAGGCGCTTTCATGCACCGCAGATGCTGGTTGCCTGCGGGGCCTGGTCCCACCATATGGCCGAGCAGTTTGGCGAACGTGTGCCGCTGGAGGCCCGGGGCCCCCAGATGGGCGTGACCGAGCCGCTGCCGTATGCCCTCGGGCCGTCCATCGGGCTGTCGTCACCCGTGGAGCATGAGGGGCTGTACTTTCGCCAGATCGCGCGCGGCAACATTGTCTTCGGCGGTGGACTCAAGGGCCCGGCGCACGCCGACCACGTGCGCGCCTACGTCCAGCCTGACAACGTGCTGCGCCAGATGCGCGAGCTGCGACGTTTCGTGCCGGCCTTCGGCAACGTGCAGCTGATCCGCGTGTGGAGCGGCATCGAGGGGTACACCCCGGACTGGCAGCCCGTGATGGGCCAGAGCGCCAAGGTGCCGGGGCTGCACTATGCGTTCGGCTTCAACGGGGAAGGCTTCGCCATCAGCCCCGGAGTGGGTGAAACCATGGCCGAGCTGATGGCCACCGGCACGACCAGCATCCCGCTGGAGCACTACGCGATCGGGAGGTTTGCCACGCACAGCCGCCTGACCACAGAGTCTTGAGCCAGGCGCCCCGCCAGTGCCACGAGCGCTACCCGCGCTACCCGCGCCACCCGCACTACCAGCGCCCCCGGCCGTCCCTGGCAGATCAACCATGCAGACCGAAGCGGATTCCCCCACCACCCCACAAATCCAGACCACTACCGACCGCGTCCATGCCCAGCAGCCAGCCGCCCGGTTGTTGATGCCGACCGAGCTTTCATGGGATGGCACCCGCTGAAGCAGCTGCACAGGCATCCCAGCCACTGCCCCTGCGCCCCTTGTCACCAGCCTCTACCCCTCAAAACAAAGGTCTTCCCATGACACGCCATCTCGTCACCTTCAACTTGCACGACCTGGGCGAGCCCCGTGAGTACCGCCCGCCGACTGACCGCGTGATCGACGGGGACATCGTCGTGCGCAACTGGGATGTGGACAGCGCCAAGGAAGGCACCGTGCGCGCCGGTGTGTTCGAGTCCACGCCCGGCACCAACCGCTCCATCAAGGGCGAGACCTGGGAGTTCTGCTACATCCTCTCCGGCGAGGCAGAAATCACCGAAGACGGCTACGCACCGATCACGTTCCGGGCAGGGGACTGTTTCATCATGAAGCCGGGCTACACCGGGACGTGGCGCACCGTGCAAACCGTCCGCAAGGTGTGGGTGGTTGCGTAGCCAGCCCAACGCCGTGCGGGCGCTGCCCTGAGGTCTTGGCGCCCACACGGGACAGGGACAGGGACAGGGACAGGGACAGGGACAGGGACACGGGACACGGGACACGGGAACGGCGCGCGGCGCGCGGCACACGGGGCGCGGGCAGCCGTGCAACACAACGTGGGCCCTGTAGCACTGCATCGTGCCATCGGCACATTTTTTCGCCACCCCCTTGGCGGTTCGAGCCGGGCAGAGGGCGAACCGCATCCACCCGCACCGCAAACTCGGCCCGCATCCCGTGGCCGTGCATGCGCAGCCTCAGAACAGACTGCCCTGCCCCCGCGCCAGTCCAGGCCTGAACTGCGACAGGTCCAGCTCGACCCGTGCGCGGTTGAGCCCCAGCCGCCGGCACGCGCCCGCAAAACGCTGGCGCAACAAATCCGCCCAGAGCCCGCTGCCCTTCATGCGGGTCGCAAAGTTGCTGTCGTAGCTCTTGCCCGCACTGCGCTGGGTGGGGTCGATGCTGTGCAGGTCCTGCACACGCGCCATCACCCGCGCCGCGCGCTGCGGGTAATGCACTTCCAGCCACTCCCGAAAGACGGCGTCAAGCTCCCAGGGCAGGCGCAGCACCGTGTAGAACGCGCTCTGCGCGCCGGCATCGCGCGCGGCTTCCAGCACCTGCTCCATGTCCTCGGTGATGAACGGGATCTGCGGGGCCACGCTCACGCCCACCGGGATGCCGGCCTCGGCCAGCGTGCGCAGGGTGCGCAGGCGTCGGTGGGGCGCGGCAGCGCGGGGCTCCATGCGGCGGGCCAGCACGGGGTCCAGCGTGGTGATGGTCACGTACACGGCCGTGAGCTGCTGCGCGGCCAGCGGCGCGAGCAGGTCCAGGTCACGCTCCACACCACTCGACTTGGTGATCAGCGAGAACGGGTGGCGCGCATCCCGCATGACTTCGATCAGGCTGCGGGTGAGCTTGAGCTCGCGCTCCACAGGCTGGTAGCAGTCGGTGGCCGAGCCGATGTTGAGCAGGCGCGGCACGTAGCGCGGCTGCGCCAGCTCGTGGCGCAGCACCTCGGCGATGTTCTGCTTGGCCACGATCTGGGTCTCGAAATCGAGGCCGGGCGAAAAGTTGAGGTAGCTGTGCGTGGGCCGCGCGTAGCAGTAGATGCAGCCATGCTCGCAGCCCCGGTAGGGGTTCACCGACAACTCGAAAAATATGTCGGGCGAGTCGTTGGCGCAGATGGCGCTGCGCGCGGTCTCCAGGTGCACGGTGGTGGAGGGTGCCGATGCGCCGCCCTCCCCGTCGTCTCCCCACCCTTCGCCGCTCTCGCCGATAGGCCCCCAGCCATCGTCCGCCACCTCCCGCACATCGCGCGTGAACCGGTGCGGCATGGCGGTGGCGGCACCCCGGCCGCGAATGGCCTGGATGGGGACGCGCACCTCCACCGGTCCCTCGGGCAGGTCGGGGTCGAAGTCGGGTTTCTGCGTCATGACTGTACAAATATACAGTTATTCGAAGCACCCTGCACGCAGTGATGTGCCCAGGCACTCAAGGCCCGCAAAACCATCGGCCACCGGATCGCCCTGCCACCCTATTCCCTGAAGAGGGTCTCGATCTGTCCGCGCAGCCACTGGTTGCCAGGGTCGCTTTCGAACCGGCGGCTCCAATGCAGCGACACGGTGAAGTCGCGCAGGGGGAAGGGCGGCTCGATGAGGGCGTAGCCGCCGTCGGCAGCAAAGGTGCGCGCGATGTTGCGCGGCATGACCACCGCAAGGTCGGTCGCCCGCACGATGGCAGGCAGCACCATGAAGTGCTCGGTGGTCAGCCGCAGCCGGTCTTGCAGCTGCAGCATCTCCAGGATGCGCAGCGTGTCCGAATGCGTGCGCACGCCCACGAACTCCAGTTGCCGCAAATCCTTGAGCAAGGCCGGCCCGCTGCGCCTGCGTGCCGCAAAGGGGTGGCCCGCGCGCAGCAGCACCACGTAGCGGTCCTTGATGAGCTGCACGCGCTGCGTGTCCTTCACCGTGGGCAAGAAGCCAAACGCAAAGTCGATGCGGCCGCTGTCCAGCCGCTGCGCGATCTCGCTGCGTGGCACGGGCAGCGTCTCCAGCCGCACACCGGGAGCCTCCCGCCGCAGCGCCACCATCAGGTCCGGCAGAAAGCGGCCCTCGCCGATGTCGCTCATGTGGATGCGGAACACCTTGCGCGATTCGTGGGGGTTGAACAGCGCGGACTCGTTGAGGGCTTCCTCCAGCAGGCCCAGCGCGCTGCGCACCGCATCGGCCAGCCGGTCGGCCTTGGGCGTGGGCTCCACGCCGCCGCCTGCGCGCACGAACAGCGGGTCCTTGATCAGCAGGCGCAGGCGTGTCAGCGCCTGGCTGGCCGCAGGCTGCGTCAGGTCCAGCAGCTCGGCGGCGCGGCTGACGTTGCGCGTGCGGTAGACGGCATCGAACAGGCGCAGCAGGTTGAGGTCGATGTCCTTGATATGCATTGGATGAATACCGCTTAGTCACTTCATTGTATTGATGGATGAACAATGCACGCCGAAGATCGGGGGATGCCTTCAGAAAACTTGCTCCCCACCGTGCGCGAGGCCGTGCTCGACCTGCTGCGCGGCCTTCGCATCGACACCATCTTCGGCAACCCGGGCTCGACCGAGCTGCCTCTGTTCCTCGACTTCCCTGCGGACTTCCGCTACATCCTGGGCCTGCAGGAATCGGTGGTGGTGGGCATGGCCGACGGTTATGCCCAGGCCACGCACAACGCGGCCTTCGTGAACCTGCACTCCGCCGCTGGCGTGGGCCACGCCATGGGCAACATCTTCACGGCGCACAAGAACCGCACGCCCATGGTCATCACAGCCGGGCAGCAGGCGCGGTCCATCCTGCCGTTCGACCCGTTCCTCTTTTCGGGCCAGGCCACCGAGCTGCCCAAGCCCTATGTGAAGTGGAGCATCGAGCCTGCCCGTGCCGAAGACGTGCCCTTGGCCATCGCGCGGGCCTACTACATCGCGATGCAGCAGCCGCGCGGGCCGGTGCTGGTGTCCATTCCTGCGGACGACTGGGACAAGCCCTGCGAGCCGCTGCAGGCGCGCACCGTGAGCACCGAGACGCGCCCCGAGCCGCGCGTGCTGCAGGCCATCGGCGACGCACTCGACGCCGCGCAGCGCCCGGTCTTCGTGGTCGGCGCCGCCGTGGACCGCGACCGCGCCTGGGACGATGTGCTGGCCCTGGCCGAGCGGCACAACGCCGCCGTGTGGATCGCACCCATGTCCGGCCGCTGTGGCTTTCCGCAAGACCACCGCCTGTTTGCAGGCGTGCTGCCCGCCATGCGCGAGAAGATCGTGGCGCTGCTGGGCGGGCACGATCTGGTGTTTGCGCTCGGTGCTGCGGCCTTCACGTACCACGTGGAAGGTTTTGGACCCCACGTGCCGCCGGGCGCGCAACTGGTGCAGCTGATCGACGACCCGGGCACCGCCGCCTGGACGCCCGAGGGCACCTCGGCCGTGGGCAGCGTGCGCCTGGGCGTGCAGGACCTGCTGGCACGGCCTGCCCCCGCAGCGCGTGCCCTGCCCCCGCACCGCGCAGCCCGCCCGCGCGCCGAGCCGTCAGCACCGGGCGCGCTGATGAGCGTGCCCTACGTGATGCAGACCCTGGCCGAGGTGCGCGATGCAGCCTCCATCGTCGTGGAAGAGGCGCCCAGCTCCCGCGCCGCCATGCATGCCCACCTGCCCATCCTGCAGAGCGAAACCTTCTACACCATGTGCAGCGGCGGCCTGGGCTACGGCCTGCCAGCCGCGGTGGGCGTGGCGCTGGCAAAGCCCGACCGCAAGGTCATCGGGCTCATCGGCGACGGCTCGGCGATGTACTCCATCCAGGCGCTGTGGAGCGCGGCGCAACTCAAACTCCCCATCACCTTCATCATCCTGAAGAACCGCCGCTATGCAGCGCTGCAGGAATTCGCACCCACCTTCGGCTTCCACGAAAACGACAAGCTCGAAGGCACCGACCTGCCCGACCTGGACTTCCTCGCGTTGGCACGGGGACAGGGCTGCGACGCCGTGCGCGTGAGCGATGCGGCCCAGTTGGCGCATGCGCTGCGGCAAGCCCTGTCCCATCCCCGCCCGATCCTCGTGGAGGTGGACGTGGCCTGACGACACCCACCCCGGCACGGCATGAACCGTGCGGCTTTCTGGATACCTCGCACAAGACCCGGAACACCTGGGCACCCACCGGAGACAAACATGCATTCCTTTCCCCTTCGCACCACCCGCCGGCTGCTGGGCACGCTGGCACTGGCCGGCACCGCAGCGGGCCTGCTGCTGCCCGCCACGGCACTGGCCGAGACCTGGCCCGCCAAGCCGATCAAGGTCATCGTGAACTTCCCGGCGGGCGGCGCCGCGGACCAGATCGCCCGCGCGGTGACGGTGCCGCTGCAGGCGGCCCTCGGCCAGCCCGTCGTGGTCGAGAACCGCGGCGGCGCTGGCGGCAACATCGGCGGCGAGGCCGTGGCCAAGTCGCCGGCAGACGGCTATACGCTGCTCATGAGCTCGGGCGGCATGGTGTCGGTCAACCCGCACCTGTACCCCAAGATGCCGTTCGACCCGACCAAGGACCTGGTGCCCGTGGCCGCCGCCGCGCGGGTGCTGGTGTTCCTCGAGGTTCGGCCCACACTGCCGGTCAACAACATCGAAGAGTTCATGAAGTACCTCCGGGCCCACCCGGGCAAGCTGAGCTTCGGCACGCCCGGCAACGGCAGCTCGCCGCACCTGGCGGCCGAGATGCTCAAGGCCCAGGCCAACGTGTTCGCGGTGCACGTGCCGTACCGCGGCGCCGCCCCCGCCATGCAGGACCTGCTGGGCGGGCAGGTGGACTTCATGTTCGACCCGGGCATCGGACTGCAGCATGTGAAGGCGGGCAAGCTCAAGCTGCTGGCCGTGGGCAGCTCCCGGCGTTCACCGCTGTTCCCCGATGTGCCGACGCTGGAAGAGGTGGGTCTCAAGGGCTTCGATGCCGACACGTGGTTCGGCTTCTACGCCCCTGCAGGCACACCGCCCGACGTGGTGAGCCGGCTGAACCGCGAGATCAACAAGGTGCTGGCCACGCCGGCGGTGAAGGAGCGCATCCACGCGCTGGGCGGCGTGCCCGCGCCCATGTCGCCGGCCGACTTCAATGCCCGCGCCGCCATCGACAGCACGCGCTTTGGTGCGCTGATCAAGGCGCGCAACATCACGGGCGATTGACGGTGTGCGCCGCGGCGCACGCTCTCGTTGAATGTCCGCGCGCGGCAGTGCGAGATTGCGGATGGTCTACAGTCCCGCGCTTTGCCACAACCCCAGAGGTACCGCCATGGCGCGCAAGCCCCAGATCATCCTGTCGTCGCTCGACGTTGACCGCATCGAGGCCTTGCTGGCCGTGATTCCGGCCAGCGTCTTTCCGGGCAAGGCCGAGCTGCAGGCAGAGCTTGACCGGGCGGACGTGGTGGCGCCCGAAGACATGCCGCCGAACGTGGTGACCATGAACTCCACCGTGCAGTTCTCCATCCTGGAGACAGGCAAGGAGTTCTGCCTGACGCTGGTCTACCCGCGCGACACCGATGGCAGCGCCGACCGGCTGTCGATCTTCGCCCCCGTGGGCAGTGCCTTGCTGGGCCTGTCGGTGGGCGACGAGCTCGCCTGGCCGGGCCCGGGCGGCAAGTCCATGACGGTGCGGGTGAAGGACCTGCTGTACCAGCCCGAAAGCGCTGGCGAACTGCACCGCTGAGGCACCGCGGCTGCGCGGATGGTGCCCCGCCCCCGGGCGCCGGCGCCACACCCGGCTTGGCGCTTGCCGTGCGAGCAGTGACAATGGCACCCGCCATGACCACGCCGCCCCAGCAGCCCCGGCCGCCCGCGCCAACGCCCACACGGCCCACACCGCGCCCGCCGGAGATTCCTCCGTCGATCGACGCGTTCGATCCGGACTCGACCCTCGCATTCCAGCGGCGCATGGAGCGCGCCCCCGAGTGGTTCTGCTCTTTCCTGGCCGGCAACAGCCGCGAGAAGAGCCGTCTCAAGCGCGAGATGGCGACGATGCGGGGATCGGTGGTGTGGCTGGTGCAGCAGCGCCGCCAGGGCAACTGGACGGCCGACGAGCGCACGCACCTGCGCGACGTGATGCGCTCTGCATCCTCCGTGAGCCCCTATCTTTTCATCTGGGTCATTCCCGGATCGATGCTGATCCTGCCCTTCATGGCCTGGTTTCTGGACCGGCAACGCAAGCGCCGGGAACGCCTGCCGCCCGCCTGAGGGGCCACGCCCCGCGCTAGGCCCAGTTGCTGGACACCGCCACCAGCATGCCCGCCCCCACCAGCCCCACCTGCCAGCGCAGGGCCGTGGTCCACGAAGGGACATGGCGCTCCACATGCAGATACAGCTGCCGGCCCGCGGCCAGCGACAGCGCGAACGCGAGCAGCATGCCCAGGGCATTGAGCACCGGCGACTCCGGCCACAGGCGGCTGATCACCGCATTGACCAGCAGGCACACCGCAAAGTGCACCAGGAACACCGAGTACGACATTTGCCCCAGTTGCACCAGCGGCGCCACGCCCCGCCACGACCGAACGCTGTCGGAGCGCAAGGCGGCCACCAGGCACAACGCAGTGGCCAGCGCCACCAGGATGCGGCCACGGTGGTCGATGGCCAGGGCAACGCCCCCCAGCACCACCATCAGGGCCACCCAGCCCTGCGCACGCGGCGCCTGCACCGCCCAGTAGGCCAGCATGCCCAGACCGTAAGAGCCAAAGAAGTACACCGCCCACATGTCGAGCTCGGGCATGCGGTTCAGAACCCACAGCGACGCCGCCATGCCGGCCACGATGGCGCTCTTGGCCAGCAGCGCCGCATGCTGCTGTGCCCGGGCGCCCGGAAACGCGCGCGCGCCGGCCCACACCAGCACACTCAGGGCGAACAGCTGAAAGTCGATGGCCACGTACCAGACGCCAGCCGACAAGGCACTCTCGCCCACGATGTCCTGCAGCAGCAGCGCATTGGCCAGCAGCTGCGCGAGCGTGGGTTCGTCCGGCACGGAGGCGTGGTCCAGGCCGGGCCGTACCAGCGCGGCGACGATCACCGTCAGCAGCAGCGCCACCGCATAAGGCACCACCAGCCGCACGAAGCGTTTGGCGATGACGTGGCCCGCGTGGTCAAAACGCGGCACACCCTGCGGCGCCAGGCTGGCGGCAGCCAGATAGCCGCCCAGCACCAGAAACACCTGCACCGCCATGCGGCCGTAGTCGTACAGCCAGGCGATGAGTGCGGGGGCTAGGGGCTGGGCGATGTCCGACATCGGCCCGTAGAACGCGAGGTGGTGCCACACGATGGCGATGCACGCCAGGCCTTTGGCCATATCGATGACTGGCGTGCGGGATGTGGGTGGAGACATGGTGTTTGCAGGGCGCAGGGTAAAGGTGCCGCAGGCCCCGCACCGACAAGTGCACAGGCCAAAAACCTTCTATTGTCTCCTGACGCAGTACAAATGCTCGTCACCTAGGTGTCTGCAGTCCACCCCCACACCCCATCGCGCAGGGACCACCGATAACCCCGCACGCAACTCCAGCATATTCTGAATTTTCAGTAAATACTGAAAATTCAGAAATTACAGGCACAATGCATGGCCATGACGTACATCAACCATCTGCCCCCCCTCAATCGCCAGTTCGTCGCCCACTTCGGCGAGATGGGCAGCCGGTGGGGCATCAACCGCACGGTGGGGCAGATGTATGCGCTCATCTTCCTGTCGCCCCGCCCGCTCAATGCCGACGAGATAGCCGAGACGCTGGAGTTCTCGCGGTCCAATGTGAGCATGGGCTTGAAAGAGCTGCAGGCCTGGCGCCTGGTCAAGCTCAGTCACCAGCCCGGCGACCGGCGCGAGTATTTCGAGGCGCCCAAGGACGTGTGGGAGATCTTCCGCGTGCTGGCCGAGGAGCGCCGCCGCCGCGAGATCGAGCCCACGCTGTCGATGCTGCGCATGGCGCTGCTCGAAGAACCCGGGACCGACGCGGAGCGCCACGCCCAGGAGCGCATGCGCGAGATGCACGAGCTCATCGACCGGCTCATGACCTGGTTCGACGACGTGCAGCGCCTGGCGCCCGAGACTGCCATGCAGCTCATGGGCATGGGCACTGCGGTGACCCGGGTGCTGGAGTTCAAGGACCGGCTGACGGGCAAGGGCTCGCCGGCCAAGGACAACAAGGGGGCCTGAGGCCATGGACACCTTCATGCTGTCGCGCATCCAGTTCGCGGCCAACATCAGCTTTCACATCCTGTTCCCGACCATCACCATCGCGCTGTGCTGGTTCCTGGTGTTCTTTCGCCTGCGGTACACCGCCACGCGCGGCACGCCGGCGGCCAAGGGCTGGGAGCAGGCCTATTACCTGTGGACCAAGGTGTTTGCGCTCACCTTTGCACTGGGTGTGGTGTCGGGCATCACGATGAGCTTTCAGTTCGGCACCAACTGGCCGGGCTTCATGGAACACGTGGGCAACATCGCCGGGCCGCTGCTGGGCTACGAGGTGCTCACGGCCTTCTTCCTGGAGGCCACCTTCCTCGGGATCATGCTGTTCGGCCGGGGCCGCGTGTCCGAGCGGGTGCACCTGGTCGCCACGCTGATGGTGGCGTTCGGCACCACGCTGTCGGCGTTCTGGATCTTGAGCCTGAACTCCTGGATGCAGACACCGCAGGGCTACGAGATCATCGACGGCAAGTTCCATGCGGTGGACTGGCTCGCCATCGTGTTCAACCCCTCGTTCCCCTACCGCCTGGGGCACAAGCTGCTGGCCTCCGCGCTGACGGCGGGCTTCCTCATCGCAGGCGTCAGCGCGTGGCAGTTGATCAAAGGGGCGGCCAACGAGGGCACGCGCAAGGCGCTGCGCACCGCGGTCACGGCCGTGGCCATCGCCATCCCGCTGCAGATCCTCATGGGCGACATGCACGGCCTGAACACGCTGCAGCACCAGCCCGCCAAGATCGCGGCCATCGAGGGCATCTGGCACACCGAGAAAGGCGCGCCCCTCACGCTGTTCGGCCTGCCCAACGAGAAGGAAGGCCGCACCGACTACGCGCTGCAGATCCCCAAGGCCGCCAGCCTGATCCTCGCGCACGACATCGACGCGGAACTGAAGGGCCTGAACGAGTTCGCGGGCGCCCACCCGCCGGTGGCGCCGGTGTTCTGGGCCTTCCGCGTGATGGTGGGCATGGGCATGCTCATGCTGGCAGTGGCGTGGGCCAGCGCCTGGGTGCTGTACAGCCGCCGCAGGCAGGCCACCGCCGCCCTGCCCCGCGTGTTGCTGTTCACGCTGGTGGGCATGACATTCTCGGGCTGGGTGGCCACGCTGGCCGGCTGGTACGTGACGGAGATCGGCCGCCAGCCGTACCTGGTCTACGGCCTGTTCAAGACCGCGGACGCCGTGGCCACGCACCCGCCGGGCATGGTCGCGACCACGCTGGCGGCCTACCTCACGGTCTATGTGCTGCTGCTCGTGGCCTACATCGGCGTGATCAAGTACATGTCCGAGCACCCGGCCATGCCCGTACCGGCCGTGCCGCCGCCGGCGCAGGCGCCGCTGCCCACACCCCCTGCCGCTTGAGGAGAACCCCATGGAAATGACCCTGGCCCATACGCTGCCCCTGGTGTTCATGGCCGTCATGGGGCTGGCGCTGCTGGCCTACGTGATCCTGGACGGCTACGACCTGGGCGTGGGCATCCTGCTGCCCCTGGCCACCGATGCCGAAAAGGATGTGATGGTCTCCAGCATCGGCCCCTTCTGGGACGCCAACGAAACCTGGCTCGTGCTGGGCGTGGGCGTGCTACTGATCTGCTTTCCGATGGCGCACAGCGTGGTGCTGTCGGCGCTGTACCTGCCCGTGGCCGCCATGCTGCTGGGGCTGACCCTGCGCGGCGTGGCGTTCGACTTTCGGGTGAAGGCGCGCGATGCGCACAAGGCCACCTGGAACAAGCTGTTTGCCGGTGGGTCGCTGGTCACCACGCTGGCGCAGGGCTGGATGCTGGGCGCGTATGTGACCGGCTTCCAGAACGACGCCTGGGGCCTGCTGTTCTCGGCGGGCATCGCGCTCACGCTGCCGGCGGCGTACGCCATGCTGGGCGTGGGCTGGCTGCTGATGAAGACCGATGGCGACCTGCAGACCAAGGCCGCCAAGTGGGGCCAGCGCGTGCTGTGGCCCATGGGCCTGGCGCTGCTGGGCATCTCGCTGGCCACACCGCTGGTCAGCCACACGGTGTTCGCCAAATGGTTCGTGCTGCCCGAGCTGTTCGCGCTGCTGCCGATTCCGCTGGCGTGCGTGGCGGCGTTCTTCGCCATCCGCCACGTGCTGGGCACGCCGCGCGTGGTGCAGGCCGGCTACGGCTGGATCGTGTTCGTGGCCACCGTGCTGATCTTCATGCTGGCGTTCCTGGGCCTGGCCTACAGCATCTACCCGTACATCGTGATCGACCGCCTCACGGTGTGGGACGCTGCCAGCGCACCGGAGTCGCTGGTCGTGATCGGCATCGGCATGGCCATCACGCTGCCGGCGATCATCGTGTACACGGTGTTCATGTACCGGGTGTTCTGGGGCAAGGCGCGGGAGCTGACGTATGGGTTGTGAAGGGTCAGCGATGCAGGCCGCACACCACCAAGGCCGTTCGGGCTGAGCCCGTCGAAGCGCTGCGCAGGGCTTCGACAGGCTCAGCCCGAACGGATGGAGGCTGCAGAAGTTGCTCCATCTCGCTACCTCATAGACTCGCCCAACACCCCACCGCTGCAGCCAGCTCAATATCAATACCGCAAGCTCCCCTCCGCATCCACGATGGCCAGCTCCACATAGGTAGACCCGTTGTGGCGCCTGGGCGAGTACTTCACGTTGAAGCGCCCGAACGAGATCTCGCCTGCGTCTTCCATGGTCTTGGTGAACGACTCGGTGGTCAGGTTGCGGCCGGTGCGGCGCAGGCCCTCCACCAGCAGCCGGGCGTGCACGAAGCCCTCGAACTGCGAGGCCGACGGCTGGGCGTTGGGCGATTTGGCGCGCAGCAGGGCCAGGTACTCGGCCACCACCGGCACGGTGGTGTTGCGCAGCGACGGCATGATCTGCGCCAGGATGATGCCGCGCGCCTTGTCCTTGAGCTCGCGCTGGATCACGTCCATGCTGGCCACCGAAAATCCGTAGTACGCCGGCCGCGCCGCCGTGCCCTGCACGGCCTTGACGAAGCTGGTGAACGTGGTGCCCGCCGTGGCCACGATGACGGCCTGGGGCTGCGCCTTCTCGGTGGCCTGCGCGGCGGCCGCGAAGTCGGGTTGCTTGGGGTCGACCTTGATCTCGGCGGCGAAGGCGAGCTTTTCTTCGTCAGAGGCTTTTTTCAGCTCGGCCAGCAGCGTCTTGCCCAGGCCGTCGTCCTGGTAGAAAACCGCCACGCGGCTGATGCCCTGCTGGCGCAGTTGGGACACGATCTTGGTGGCCTCGCTGGCGTAACCTGCGCGCACGTGGAAGACCAGCGGGTTCAGCGTCTCACGGAACGCGGATGCCCCCGTGACCGGGCCGAACAGCAGCGTGCGGTGCTCCTTGATCAGCGGCAGGATGGCAGCGGTCTGCGCCGTACCGGTGCTGTTGTAGATCATGAAGACCTTGTCGGTCTCCAGCAGCTGGCGCGTGTTCTCCACGGCCTTGGCGGTGTCGAAGGCGTCGTCCAGCGTGGTGTAGCGGATCATGCGGCCATGCACGCCGCCCTGCGCGTTCACGGCGTCGAACATCAGCCGCGAGCCTTCGCCGTATTGCGCCGTCTGCGGGCCCAGGGGGCCGGAGAGCACGGCCGAGGCGCCCAGGCGGATCTCGTCGTTCGTCACGCCCTCATTGCGGGCGTGCGCGCCCTGGCTGGCACCCAAGGCCATCAGCAGCCCCAGCAAACACGAACGAAGCATGGCATGTCCCCTCACGGCGATGACGACCAGCGCTGCAGCATGCTGCGCTGATCTGGTTATTTATCATCATCATTCACCACGCCACGCAGCGCCGTCTATTGGGGGTTTGCCCTGTCGCGACCGGCCCACACACCTCCTGCCAGGGCGTGGCGCGAACGACAACGCCCGCAGCGCGTGACACGCTGCGGGCGCAAGACAGTGATCAACAGGCCGACCCCACAGCCGGCCAGCAGGGATGCAGAACTCAGAGCTTGAGGCGGGCGCGGGCGGCCTGGTACTCGGTGCGCAGGCGTGCCACCAGGTCGGCGGTGCTGGTCACGGCGTCGATGGCACCAATGCCCTGGCCGCAGCCCCAGATGTCCTTCCAGGCCTTCTTGGCGTCGCCGCCGAAGTTCATCTTGCTCGGGTCGGACTCGGGCAGGTTGTCGGGGTCCATGCCAGCCGCGCGGATGGACGGCGCCAGGTAGTTGCCGTGCACGCCGGTGAAGAGGTTGCTGTAGACGATGTCGTCGGAGTTGCCGGCCACGATGGCCTGCTTGTACTCGTCGCTGGCCCGCGCCTCGTGCGTGGCGATGAAGGCCGAGCCGATGTAGCCGAAATCCGCGCCCATGGCCTGCGCGGCCAGCACCGCATCACCGCTGGCGATGGAGCCGCTGAGCGCGACGGGGCCGTCGAACCACTGGCGGATTTCCTGGATCAGCGCGAACGGACTCTTCACGCCCGCATGGCCGCCCGCACCGGCCGCCACGGCGATCAGGCCGTCGGCGCCCTTCTCGATGGCCTTGTGCGCGAACTTGTTGTTGATGATGTCGTGCAGCACCACGCCACCCCAGGCGTGCACGGCCTGGTTCACGTCCTCGCGTGCGCCCAGGCTGGTGATGATGATCGGCACCTTGTACTTGGCACAGACCTGCATGTCGTGGTCGAGCCGGTCATTGCTCTTGTGCACGATCTGGTTGATGGCGAAGGGCGCAGCGGGTTTGTCCGGATTCGCCTTGTTGTAGGCGGCCAGCGTCTCGGTGATCTCGGCCAGCCATTCGTCGAGCAACTCGGCCGGGCGGGCATTGAGCGCGGGCATGGAACCCACGACACCCGCCTTGCACTGCTCGATCACGAGCTTGGGGTTGCTGATGATGAACAGCGGCGACCCGATGACGGGGAGCGAGAGGTTCTGCAAAACAGGAGGCAGTGTGGACATGGCAGCGACTTCCAGGACAAAGAATTTGATTCAAAACAGCCCCTACCGCTTGATAGACAAGCGCTAGCAGCTATTATTTTTATAGCAATCGCCTTGAGTCATCACCCAAGGCGAGTCTCCTCACCATCGACGGCAGGGCCCGGGTGGGCCGGTGCCGGTCAGAACGCGTCGAGCGCCAGTTCCGTCACGCTGGCCGCACCTTCGACAATGCTGTCGCGCAGGCCGGGGGCCTTGACCAGGATGTGCTCCGCGTAGAACTGCGCTGTCGTGATTTTTGCCTGCATGAACGCGGTGTCCTGTCCCTTGTGCAACAGCTCCTGGGCCACCAGCAGGCTGCGCGCCAGCTGCCAGCCTGCCACGACGTTGCCTGCCAGCATGAGGTAGGGCACGCTGCCCGCGAACACGGCGTTGGGCTGGGTCTTGGTGCCGCCCGCCACGAAGTCGATCACGTCGAGCAGCGCCTTGCGCGCCGCCGTGAGACGCTTGGCCACGGCCAGGGCGGCCGGGGTGCCGCTGGCCAGCAGCTCGCCTTCGGTGGTCTCGATCTGCGCGGCAATGCCCTTGGCCACCTGGCCGCCATCGCGCGCCGTCTTGCGGCCCACCAGGTCGTTGGCCTGGATGGCGGTGGTGCCTTCGTAGATGGTCAGGATCTTGGCGTCGCGGTAGTACTGCGCGGCGCCGGTTTCTTCGATGAAGCCCATGCCACCATGCACCTGCACGCCCAGGCTGGTCACTTCCAGGCTGGTCTCGGTGCTGTAGCCCTTGACCAGCGGCACCATGAATTCGTAGAACGCCTGGTTCTGCTTGCGCGTGTCGGCATCCGGGTGGTGGTGCGCGGCGTCGAACGCGGCCGCCGCCACGGTGGCCATGGCGCGGCAGCCTTCCACCGTGGCGCGCATGGTCATGAGCATGCGCTTCACATCGGGGTGGTGAATGATGGGGGCGCTGGCGGCCATGGAGCCGTCCACCGGGCGGCTCTGCACGCGGTCCTTGGCGTACTGCACGGCCTTCTGGTAGGCACGCTCGGAGATCGCGATGCCCTGCATGCCCACCGCGTAGCGGGCGGCGTTCATCATGATGAACATGTATTCGAGGCCGCGGTTTTCCTCGCCGACCAGGTAGCCCACCGCACCGCCGTGGTCGCCGAACTGCAGCACCGCCGTGGGCGATGCCTTGATGCCCAGCTTGTGCTCGATGCTCACGCAGTGCGCGTCGTTGCGCGCGCCCAGCGTGCCGTCCTGGTTGACCATGAATTTGGGCACCACGAACAGGCTGATGCCCTTCACGCCTTCGGGCGCGCCCGCCACCCGTGCCAACACCAGGTGGACGATGTTCTCGGCCATGTCGTGTTCACCGTAGGTGATGAAGATCTTGGTGCCGAAGACCTTGTAGCTGCCATCGGCTTGGGGCTCAGCGCGTGTGCGCACCAGGGCCAGGTCCGAGCCCGCCTGGGGTTCGGTCAGGTTCATGGTGCCGGTCCACTCGCCGGTCACCAGCTTTTCAAGGTAGGTGGCCTTGAGCTCGTCGCTGCCGGCCGTGAGCAGCGCCTCGATGGCGCCGTCGGTCAGCAGCGGACACAGCGCAAAGCTCATGTTGGCGCTGTTGGTCATCTCGATGCAGGCCGCGCCGATGGTCTTGGGCAGGCCCTGGCCGCCAAAGTCGGCCGGGTGCTGCAGGCCCTGCCAGCCGCCCTCGGCGTACTGGCGGAACGCGCCCTTGAAACCGGGGGTGGTGGTGACCACGCCGTCTTTCCAGCTCGACGGGTTCTTGTCGCCCTCGAAGTTCAATGGCGCCAGCACGCCCTCGTTGAACTTGGCGCATTCTTCCAGCACGGCCTGCGCGGTGTCGAGCCCCGCGTCTTCAAAACCGGGGATCTGCGCGATCTGTTCAATGCGGGCCAGGTGCTCGATGGCGAACAGCATGTCCTTGACGGGGGCGATGTAACTCATGAAAGTCTCCGAGATAGCGGAAAAAACTCAAAAAAAAGGCACCGCAAGCGATGCCTTTTTGCGGGCCAGCGGCGTGCTCAGAGCGCCTTGACCAATTCAGGCACAGCCGTGAACAGATCAGCCTCCAGGCCATAGTCGGCCACGCTGAAGATCGGCGCTTCCGGGTCCTTGTTGATAGCAACGATCACCTTGGAGTCCTTCATGCCGGCCAAGTGCTGGATCGCCCCCGAGATGCCGGCAGCCACGTACAGCTGCGGCGCCACGATCTTGCCCGTCTGGCCCACTTGCAGGTCATTCGGTGCGTAGCCCGCATCCACCGCGGCGCGCGATGCGCCGATGGCCGCGCCCAGCTTGTCGGCCAGGGGCGTGATGACTTCGTCGAACTTTTCCTTGCTGCCCAGCGCGCGGCCACCGGAGACGATGATCTTGGCGGCGGTCAGCTCGGGGCGGTCGTTCTTGGCGATCTCGCTGCCCAGGAAGGTGCTCTTGCCGGCGTCGGCGGTTGCAGCTGCGGTTTCCACCGCGGCGGAGCCACCGGTGGCGGCCGCAGCGTCAAAGCCCGTGGTGCGCACGGTGATGACCTTCACGCTGTCGGCGCTTTGCACCGTGGCGACGGCGTTGCCCGCGTAGATGGGGCGCTCGAAGGTGTCGGCAGCGACGACCTTGGTGATGTCGCTGATCTGCGCGACATCGAGCTTGGCGGCCACGCGGGGTGCCACGTTCTTGCCGCTGGCGGTGGAAGCGAACAGGATGTGGCTGTAGCTCGACGCGATGGCCAGCACCTGGGCGGCCACGTTTTCTGCCAGGCCGTGCTCCAGGCCCGGGGCATCGGCATGGATGACCTTGGCAACGCCGGCGATCTGGCCCGCAGCGGCTGCGGCGGCGCCTGCGTTGTGGCCGGCCACCAGCACGTGCACGTCGCCGCCACACGCCACAGCGGCGGTCACGGTGTTGAGGGTTGCGCCCTTGATGGTCGCGTTGTCGTGTTCGGCAATAACGAGTACGGTCATTTCTTGTTCTCCTTAGATGACTTTTGCTTCGTTCTTGAGCTTGTCGACCAGGGCGGCCACGTCAGCCACCTTGACGCCGGCGCCGCGCTTGGCGGGCTCGGTCACCTTCAGGGTCTTCAGGCGCGGCGCCACGTCCACGCCGAGGTCTTCGGGCTTGACGGTATCGAGCTGCTTCTTCTTGGCCTTCATGATGTTGGGCAAGGTGACGTAGCGGGGCTCGTTCAGGCGCAGGTCGGTGGTGATGACCGCTGGCAGCGTCAGGGACAGCGTCTCAGCGCCGCCATCGACTTCACGGGTCACGCTGACCTTGTCGGCGGCGAGGTCCACCTTGCTGGCGAACGTGGCTTGCGGCAGGTCGGCCAGGGCCGCCAGCATCTGGCCGGTCTGGTTGGCATCGTCGTCGATGGCCTGCTTGCCCAGGATGATGAGGCCGGGCTGTTCCTTGTCGACCAGGGCCTTGAGCAGCTTGGCCACGGCCAGGGGCTGCAGCTCGGCATCGGTCTCGACCAGGATGGCGCGGTCGGCGCCGATGGCCATGGCGGTGCGCAGGGTTTCCTGGCACTGGGCCACGCCGCAGGACACAGCGATGACTTCGGTCACCAGGCCCTTTTCTTTCAGGCGCACGGCCTCTTCGACGGCGATCTCGTCAAAGGGGTTCATGCTCATCTTCACGTTGGCGATGTCCACACCCGTGTTGTCCGATTTGACGCGGACCTTCACGTTGTAGTCCACCACGCGCTTGACAGGGACCAAGACCTTCATTGCTGCGGCTCCTAGAGTTGGTTGAATTGACGTTTACGTAAACTAGAACATTCTATGCCGCGCTGCAGCGAGAGTGCTACGGAGCCGGGACACAGCGTGCAGGATCAGAAAAAAGAACGATCGTGCTTTTTACGGATTATAGGCGACTGCAGCGGCCACTTGTCCAGTCTGGCTGTCGCATGCGGCAACCGGGGTCTGCGTCAGGGCCTACGGAGCCGCATCGGACGGCGTGGCAGGCGCAGCCGCTGGCGCCAGAGCCGGAGGCAGTGCCCCATCGACCTGCACATGCATGACCCGCTGGGGGTAAGGGATTTCGATCTTGTGGGCGCGCAAAGCCTTGAGGATGGCGCGGTTGATCTCGGACCGCAGCCCCAGCGAGCCGTTCTCCGGGTCGGCGATCCAGAAGCCCACGGTGAACTCCAGGCCATCGGCCCCGAACGCCGACAAGGCCACGCTGGGCGCAGGGTCGCGCAGCACGCGGCTGCTGGCCAGTGCCGCCTCGGCCAGCAGGCCGGTGACCAGCTCGACATCGGTCTCGTACGCCACGCTGACCACCGTGGAGAGCCACACCCGGGTGTCGGCCAGCGACAGGTTCTCCACACGCTGGATGATCAGCATCTCGTTGGGCACGATCGATTCCCGGCCCGTGGACGAGCGCACCACGGTGTAGCGCGCCCTGATGTCGGTGATGCGGCCTTCAAAATTGTCCACGCGCACGTTGTCGCCGATGCGCATGCTGCGTTCGGCCAGGATCACGAAGCCACTCACGTAGTTGGACGCGAGTTTTTGCAGGCCGAAGCCCAGCCCCACGCCGATGGCCCCGCCCAGCACCGACAGCGCCGTCAGATCGATGCCCACGGCCGAAAGCGCCATGATCAGGCCCACGAAAATCAGCAGGGCCCGCACCGCATTGCTCACCGCCTTGCGCAGCGACAGCTCGGCGCCCGTGGCCGCGCGCAGCAGGCGCGCCTCGATGGCGGCCGATATCCACAGCGCAATCAGCAGCACGGCGCCTGCGGTGAGCGCTCCTTCGATGAGGGTGCGCACCGACAGGTTGGAGCCACCCACCTTCCAGTGGATCTGGTCCAGCTCCTCCAGCACCATCGGCAGCAGGCCCGTGACCCACAGCACCATCCCCAGCCACGCCAGCCACGAGATCGACCGCTCGATGGGCCGCACCCAGGCGGCGTCCGGGTACGCGGCCTGCAGCACCTTCACGCCGATGCGGATCACCACCAATGACACCAGCACCGGGATCGCCACGCGGAACACCGCCAGCGGCATCCAGTGCATCAGCGAGGTGCGGGCCACGTAGGCCAGGCTCAGCAGCGCCAATGGGAACAGCGCGCCGTCGATGACGCGGGCACCGAACAGGATCGAGCGGGAGTCCCCGTGGTGCAGCCCGCGCTGCAGCAGCGTGACCAGCCACCAGGCCAGGCCCACACAGGCCACCAGCGCGGCCAGTTCCACCAGTACCGTGGGCCGCACAAAGGCTTCGGCCCAGCGCCCCAGGTCGTCGAGCATCAAGGTGGGGTCGGCAGCCATGGCGTTCATTGTTTCCATGCAGGCTGGCGCTTGTCGGCAAAGGCGCGCGCGCCTTCCTGCGCAGCGGCGTCCATCATGTTCGTGGCCATGGCCTGGCCCGCCAACTGGTAGGCAGCGTCCATGCCCAGTTCGCGCTGCTGGTACACCAGCGCCTTGCCCATGGCCACCGCCACGCGGGGCTTATTCACAATCGACTGCACCAGCTTTTCCACTTCGGCCTCCAGCGCTTCGGCCGGTGCGACGCGGTTGACCAGCCCCTGGGCCAACGCCGTGTGCGCGTCGATGAAGTCACCCGTCAGCAGCATCTCCATGGCCCGCTTGGCCGGCACATTGCGCACCAGCGGCACGCTGGGCGTGGCGCAGAACAGACCGTAGTGGATACCGCTGGTGGCAAAGCTGGCGGTGTCGGCCGCCACGGCCAGGTCGCACTGCGCCACCAGCTGGCAGCCCGCCGCCGTGGCCATGCCCTGCACGCGCGCAATCACCGGCACGGGCAGCTTGTGGATGGTGAGCATCATGCGGCTGCACTGGGCAAACAGCTTCTGGTAGTAGGCGGGCTCGGGGTTCGCCGCCATGTCCTTCAAGTTGTGGCCCGCGCAGAAGGCCCTGCCCGCTGCGGCCAGCACTACCACGCGCACGGACTCGTCACGCCCCGCAGCGTCCAGCGCCTGCTGCAGCGCGGACAGCATCTCGGTGCCCAGCGCGTTGAAGCGCGCAGGGTCGTTCAGGGTCAGGGTGACCACGCCGCGCGCATCGCGGGTGACCAGCAGCAATTGTTCAGAGTTCAAGGTCGTCATATCTTTTCTATTCATAGACAGCGAGCGTCAAACCAAGCACGCTGCCATGCCAGCGCCACCGTGGAACTGGCTCCGCCAGGCCACGGGTGGCGTCCCCCTCAGGGGGAAGACGCCGCAGGCGGCTCAGGGGGAGCCAGGGATGCTCTGCACGAATCAGCGCGTCGTGGGCATCTGCGGGCTCGGGCAGTCTGCAGCGTTGCAAATACTCGCAATAGCTCCAGCTATTGCTGCGTTTTGCGCCTTGCAGCCCCTCCCGATCCGCAGCGCCCACTTTCCGCTTGATTCGTGCAGAGCATCCCTAAAGATCCGCAAGGACCCGCAGATGCGCCTCCACGCTGCGCGCGAGCGGCCCCATCACATAGCCGCCTTCCAGGCACGACACGATCCGCCCCTTGGAGAACCTGCGCGCCACATCCTTCACCCGCTGGGTGATCCAGGCGTAGTCCTGCTCGGTAAGGCCCAGCTGGCCCATGTCGTCCTCGCGGTGGCCGTCGAAGCCCGCGCTCACAAAGATCATCTCGGGCTTGAAGGCCTCCAGCCGGGGCATCCACATCATCTCGATGATCTCGCGGATGTCCATGCCGCGGGTGTACGCCGGCACGGGCACGTTGACCATGTTGGGCGCCGGATCCTGGTCGCCGCTGTAGGGGTAGAAAGGGTGCTGGAAGATGCTGACCATCAGCGCACGCGGGTCGCCGGCCAGGATGTCCTCGGTGCCGTTGCCGTGGTGCACGTCGAAGTCCACCACCGCCACCCGCTGCAGGTTGTAGCGCTGCAGCGCGTACTTGGCCGCCACCGCCACGTTGTTGAAGAAACAAAATCCCATGGCCTTGTCGCGGCAGGCGTGGTGGCCGGGCGGGCGCACCGAGCAGAACGCGTTCTCGATCTCCCCGGCCATCACCGCATCGGTCGCGGCCAGCGCCGCACCGGCGGCACGCAGCGAGGCCTTCCAGGTGTGGGCGTTGATGGAGGTATCGGTGTCGATCTGCGCGTAATGGGGGCCGCCCGCCATCAGCTCTTCGTTGAGCCGGTCGGACAGTCCTCGCAACGCGGCAATGTGCATGCGGCCGTGGGCCAGTTCGATGTCGGCGAGCGACGCCTCGGGGGCGTCGTAGCGCTCCAGCGCATCGCCCACACCGGTGACCAGCAAGCGGTCTTCGATGGCATCCAGCCGTTCGGGGCATTCAGGGTGGCCCGGGCCCATCTCGTGCTTCCAACAGTCCCGGTGGGTGAAATAGCCCGTCTTGCTCACAGTCTTGTCCCCGCGTATCGCAATTTTTGGTGTTTTTCGGATAACGTCGCGCTATGAATGCACAGCACAAGATCAAATCCTTACTGGATCAGCTTAACACGGTGATCGTGGGCAAACAGGCCCAGGTACAGGACTGCGTGGCCTGCCTGCTGGCCGGCGGGCACCTGCTCATCGAAGACGTGCCCGGGGTGGGCAAGACCACGCTGGCGCATGCGCTGTCACGCACCTTCGGCCTGCAGTTTTCCCGCGTTCAGTTCACGGCCGACCTCATGCCCAGCGACCTGACCGGGGTGTCGGTGTACGAGCGGGGCAAGGAGTCCTTCGTGTTCCACCCCGGCCCGGTGTTTGCCCAGGTGCTGCTGGCCGACGAGATCAACCGCGCCAGCCCCAAGACCCAGAGTGCCCTGCTCGAGGCCATGGAAGAAAAGCAGGTGTCGGTCGAGGGCGAGACGCGCGCCCTGCCCCACCCGTTCTTCGTCATCGCCACGCAGAACCCGCATGACCAGCTGGGTACCTTCGCGCTGCCCGAGTCGCAGCTCGACCGCTTTCTGATGCGCATCTCCATCGGCTACCCCGACCGCGCGGCCGAACGCGTGCTGCTGGCCGGCGCCGACCGCCGCGACATGGTGGACACCATGCTGCCCCTGCTGTCGGACGAGGAACTGGCCGAACTGCAGCGCCAGGTCGTGGCCGTGCACACCGCCGACCCGCTGCTGAACTATGTGCAGGACCTGATCGCCGCGACGCGATCGGGCCGCTGGTTCTTGCAGGGCCTGTCGCCACGCGCGGGCATTGCCCTGGTGCGCGCCGCCAAGGCCCAGGCGCTCATCAGCGGGCGCGACTACGTGGCCCCCGACGACGTACAGGCCGTGCTGCCGCAGACGATCGCCCACCGCCTGGTGCCCGTGGGGGATGCGGGGCGCGGGGCGGTGGAGCAGGTGCGGGCCATGGTGGAAGCCGTTCCACTGCCCTGACCCATGGACTCCGCCGCATCGCTCCCCCCATCGCCCCTGGCGCGCTGGCGCGCCCTGGCGGCCCGGCTGAGCCCCCTGGCCCCGCTGCGCCGGCGCTTTCAGCACTGGTGGCAGGGCCGGTTGCCGCTGAACGACACGCTGACCCTCACCCAGCGCAATGTCTACATCCTGCCCACGGGGGCCGGCTGGATGCTGGCGCTGACGCTGATCGTCCTGCTCATCGCCTCCATCAACTACCAGCTCAACCTGGGCTATCTGCTGACGTTTCTGCTCGCAGGCAGCGCGGTGATCGGCATGCACATCTGCCACGCCAACCTGCGCGGCCTCACGCTGCACCTGAAAGCGCCGGATCCGCATTTCATGGGCACCAGCACGGCGTTCGACATCCAGGTGTCCAGCGAGCGCAAGACGCCCCGCTACGGCATTGCGCTGTCGGTGCACGGCACGGGCAAGGAGCCGCACCACTGGGCCTGGACGGACGTGCCGGCGCAGGGGCAGGCCAGCGTGCAGGTGGCCTTCAAGCCAGAGCGCCGGGGTCTGCACCGGGTGCCCACCCTCACCGCCGAGACCCGGTTTCCGCTGGGCACCTTCCGGGTGTGGACATACTGGCGCCCCGCCGCCCAGGTGCTGGTCTACCCCATGCCGGAAACACCCGCCCCACCCCTGCCTGCGGGGGAGCCGCGCGCGGGCGGCTCCGGCAGCACGCCGACCCAGGGCATCGGCGAGTTCGACGGTGTGCGCGCCTACCGGCGCGGCGACCCTTTGAAGCTGGTGGTCTGGAAGAAGGCGGCCAAGACCTTGGGCACGGGCACGGATGACCTGGTCAGCCGGGATGCGCAACAGGCCCAGCGGCAGGAGCTGTGGCTGGACCTGGCGCGCGCCACGCTGCCCGACCATGAGGCACGCATTTCGCGCCTTGCGGCCTGGGTGCTGCAGGCCGACCGGCTGGGGCTGGAATATGGACTGCGCCTGCCGGGCGTGGAAATCCACCCCGACACCGGCGTCGCGCACCGCAGGCGTTGCCTGGAGGCGCTGGCGCTGTGCTGACCACAGCACCGGATCAGCCCCCTCCGCAACACCCATCCGCCCCAAAAGCTATGTTTTCAATAGCAAACCATTCATCGGAACGCCGAGCGTGACCCTTTCGCAATGACCCTGCGCCAAACGCTGACCTCCCTGCCGCGCGACGCGCGCGACACGCTGTTCCTGTTGTTCGTGATCGTCTGGGTCATCGCCCCGCAGGTCCCTAACCTTCCGGTGTGGACCACCGTGCTTGCGGGCGGGCTGCTGCTGTGGCGCGGCTGGCTGGCCATCCAGGGCAAGGCCCTGCCGGGCCGCTGGACGGTGGCCGCGCTGCTGGCGCTGGCGGTGGTAGGCACGCTGCTCACCCACCGCACCATCCTTGGTCGCGACGCCGGGGTGACGCTGATCGTGTTGCTGCTGGTGCTCAAGATGCTGGAGCTGCGCGCCCGGCGCGACGCCATGGTGGTGTTCTTCCTGGGCTTCTTCACGATGCTCAGCAATTTCTTCTTCTCGCAGTCGCTGCCCACGGCGGCGGCCATGCTGGTGGCGCTGATGGGCCTGCTCATGGCCCTGGTCAATGCGCACATGCCCGTCGGGCGCCCTGCCCTTGCGCAGACCTTCCGCATCGCAGGCGCCATGGCATTGCTGGGTGCCCCGATCATGGTGGCGCTGTTCATGTTGTTCCCCCGCATGGCGCCGTTGTGGGGCATGCCCAGCGAGAACCTCACCGGGCGCAGCGGCCTGTCGGGCACGATGAAGATCGGCGACATGGCCGAGATCGCGCTTGATGAGCGCGTGGCGATCCGCTTGCGCTTTGAAGGTGAAGCTAACGAAGGACTTCCGCAGTCCATGCTGTACTTTCGCGGTCCGGTCATGACGGCATTCGACGGCAGGCAATGGCAGGCCGAGCCTTTCCGCGAAGACAGCGCCTGGGCCGCGCGCGCCGTTCTACCTGCCAACCTACAGGTGAGCGGTACGCCGGTGAAGTATGAGGTCACGCTGGAGCCTCAGCGCCAGCCGTGGCTGATGGTGCTTGAAGCAACACCCGAAGCGCCCAGCCTGCCCAACATGCAGGCGTACATGACGCAGGACCTGCAGTGGCTGACCACAAGACCAATCACCGATGTCTTGCGCTACCAAGCGGTGAGCTACCCCAGCTTTAGACATGGCCCGCACCAGTCCGTTCGGCAGTTGCGGGTCTACACCGAGCTGCCACCGGGCTTCAACCCCCGCACCCTGGAGTTGGCCGCGCAGCTGCGTGCCGACCCCGCGTTGGCAACAGGCGGTCCGCAAGCTCTGGTGAATGCAGCCCTGCAACGCCTGCGCACCGGCGGATACAGCTATTCCCTGGACCCGGGCGTCTTTGGCGAGCACACCGCCGACGAATTCTGGTTCGACCGCAAGGAAGGCTTTTGCGAGCACATCGCCTCCGCTTTCGTCATCCTGATGCGCGCCATGGACGTGCCTGCGCGCATCGTCACCGGCTACCAGGGCGGCGAGCGCAACCCGGTGGATGGCTACTGGACCGTGCGCAACGCCGATGCCCATGCCTGGGCCGAAGTCTGGATGGAAGGCCGCGGCTGGGTGCGCGTGGACCCGACCGGCGCCGTGTCGCCCAACCGGGTGGGCGCATTCCAGCGCCTGCGCGCGCCGCAAGGCGCATTCGAAGCTGCCATCGGCACGATCAGCCCTGGCATGGCGCAAAACCTGCGCGCCGTCTGGGAAGCCGTCAACAACAGCTGGAACCAATGGGTGCTCAACTACACCCAGAGCCGCCAGATGGACCTGCTCAAGGCCCTGGGGTTCGAATCACCCAGCTGGCAGGACCTGACCACGGTGCTCGGCTACCTGATCATCACGGCTGCGGTGGTGGCCGGGGCCTGGGGCCTGTGGGAGCGCAGCCAGCACGACCCGTGGCTGCGGCTGCTGGCGCGCACGCGCCAGCGGCTGGCGAAGGCAGGGCTGGCGTTGCCGGACAACCTGCCGCCCCGCGCGATGGCCGAGCGTGTGCAGGCACAATTCGGCACCCCGGCCGCCGCGGTGGCCGACTGGCTGCTGCGCCTGGAGCGCCTGCGCTATGCCCCCGACCCCGGCGCTGAACTCGGCACGTTGCGCAGCGAGTTCCGCAGCCTGCCGTGGCCCAAGCCCGCACCCCATTGAATCCACCGACATCGGACATGCTGAACCCCTTGAGCCGGACCGCCCTTGCAATTGCTATCACATTGGTAGCATTTCTCTCCATCCCAGCCAGCGCTAACACGCAAAAAGCCCCGAAACCCACGGGCAAGAGCAGCGCAGCGCCCGCCCGGCGGCCCGCCGTCCTGTACGCCACCCGCCCGGAAGCGCTGCAGTTTGCCGACGACCTGGCCGCGCGCCGCGACCTGGACCGCGAGTGGGTGCGCCAGGCTATCGGCCAGGCCCAGTTCCTCACGCAGGTGCCCCGCCTGATGCTGCCACCTGCCAAGGGCACGGCCAAGAACTGGCGCGTGTACCGCAGCCGCTTTGTCGAGCCCATCCGCATCCGCGCGGGCGTGCGGTTTTGGCAGCAGAACGAGGCAGCGCTTGCGCGGGCCGAGCGCGAGTACGGCGTGCCCGCAGAGATCATCGTGGGCATCATCGGCGTGGAAACCATCTACGGCCAGCAGATGGGCAACTTCCGCGTGATGGACGCCCTGGCCACGCTGGCCTTCGACTTCCCCTCGGCCCACCCGCGCGCCAAGGAGCGCACCGAGTTCTTCCGCCGCGAGCTCGAGCAGTTCCTGAGCTTCACCAACCGCAGCAACACCGACCCGTTCGACGCCCGCGGCAGCTACGCCGGCGCCATGGGCCTGGGCCAGTTCATGCCGTCGAGCTGGGTGCGCTATGCCATCGACTTCGATGGCGACGGCCGTGTGGACCTGTTCAACAGCCCGGCCGACGCCATCGGCTCGGTCGCCAACTACTTTCGCGGCCACGGGTGGACGCCGGGCATGCCCACGCACTTCGGCGTGCAGTTCGATGCCGCACGCCTGCAGCTCGATGACCTGATGGCCCCTGACATCCTGCCCACTTTCAGCGTGGCCAGCATGCAGGCCAAGGGCGCGGTGCTGGACGCCGCGGGCGTGCAGCACACCGGCCCGCTGGCGTTGATCGAACTGCAAAACGGCGGCGATGCCGCCAGCTACGTGGCAGGCACCGAGAACTTCTACGCCATCACCCGCTACAACTGGTCGAGCTACTACGCGATGGCCGTGATCGAGCTGGGCCGCGAAGTGTCCGCCGCACGCGCCGGGCAGTGACCACAGGGGGCCCCGGGCTCCGCAGCAGCCGGTGACCAGCCGAGTTCTGGTGCGATGTACCGCGCGGTGTCGCTCAGGATCTGCGCATAGTTGTCGACGCTGAAGTCGTACGGCAGCTCCAGCCGCAGCGCCTGCACCTGCACCTGCGGCACGACGGGGTCCTGGCGCAGGCGCTCCAGAATCTCGTGCGACGTGCCCACAGCACTCGCAACCCGCGCGCCCCAATACCAGCGCACCCGTGGATCTGGCTCCGCCAGTCCACAGATGCGCCCCCTCCCGGGATACCCATACCGTTCGGGCTGAGCCTGTCGAAGCCTTGCGCGACGCTGGGACAAGCTCAGCGCGAACGGTTTTGTATTTTTTAAAGCAATGGGGGCTCCAAGGGCTCAAAACTTCGGTAGGCCGGGCGGATTGGTTTCCGATTTGGGCAAGGCCTCCTCCAGCAAGCTCCAGCGCTGCAGCGCCTGCGTGTACTTGCCGTTCTTGATGAGCCCGTTGGTGGCCAGCGTCAGCGCATCGGCCAGGCCCGATCCCTTGCGCGTCGTGATGGCCACGTCGGACTTGAGCGGCCAGCCCGCGTTCACCGTGCCCACGAGCTTGATCTTGCCGTCCTTGGCCGCGTGGTAGGCCTGCGGCGCGTTGGGGTTGAAGTTGGCGTCGGCCCGGCCCGACACTACGCCCAGCAGCCGTGCGGCATCGTCGTCGAAGTACACGGGCTCCACGGGCTTGAGGCCCGCGGCGACGTTCTGCTTGCTCCACTCCAGCAGGATGCGCTCCTGGTTGGTGCCCGATCCGGTGATGACCTTGAGCCCCGCAATGTCCTTGGGCTCCTTGATGGAGGTGATCTTGCTTTCCGCCCGCACATAAAAACCGTGCAGCCCCAGGCGGTAGGTGGAGAAGTCGTACTTCTCCTTGCGCTGCTCCGTCACACCCACGTTGGAGATCACCGCGTCGTACTTGCCCGAGGTGAGCCCGAGCGGCCAGTCGGCCCAGGCAATCGGAAGCAGTTCGAGCTTGAGCCCCAGCGCGTCGGCAATGAGCTGCGCGTAGTCCGGATCGAACCCCACCACCGTCTTGGCGTCGCTGGCATAGGTGGCGATGGGCGGCGCAAACGGTGCGATCGCCACGGTGAAGACGCCCTCCTTCACGAACTTGAAATTCTTCGGAATGGCCTGGACGGCCGCTGCGTCTTTCTCGGCGCGGATGCGGCCTTTTTGCTCGGGGCTGAAGTCGAACGCGGCGGCAGCACCGGCCACGGTCCACGCGCAGGACAGCGCGCACGCGGAAGCCAGGGCCACGACGCTGCGGCGCGACAGGGAATGCAGAGTCATGAACAGTCCTTGAAAGCCGCAGCCTTACTTCTTGGGCAGGCCGGGCGGGTTGGTGCGCGAGACCTGAATCGCCTCGGACTGCAGGTTCCAGCGCTCGAGCGCCTTGGCGTAGTTGCCGTTCTTGATCTGCGCGTTCAGCGCCGCAGTGATCGCGTCGGCAATGCCCGAGCCCTTGCGCGAGGTCACGGCAATCTCGGCCGCCTGCGGCCATCCGCCCGAGAAGGTGCCGACCAGTTTGGTCTTGCCATCGCGCGCGTTGTGGGCGGCAATGCCGTTGGGTGCTAGGTACGCGTCGGCGCGGCCCGAGGCCAACGCCAGATACAGCACCACATCGTCGTCGTAGTACTGGATGTCTACGGGCTTGAGGCCTGCTGCGATGTTCTGCTGGTTCCAGCGCAGCAGGATCTGCTCCTGGTTGGTGCTCGCGCCCACCACCACCTTCAGGCCCGCCACATCCTTGGGCTCCTTCACCGACGTGATCTTGCTGTCGGCCTTCACGTACACACCCAGCTGATCATTGCGGTAGGTCGAGAAGTCGAACTTCTCCTTGCGCTCCTCGGTCACGGTGACGTTGGAGATCACCACATCGAACTTGCCGGACTGCAGGCCCAGCGGCCAGTCGGCCCAGGCCACGGATACCAGCTCCAGCTTACGTCCCAGGCTGTCGGCCACCAGCTGCGCGATGTCCGGCGCGTTGCCCACGGGCGTCTTGTTGTCGGTGGCGTAGGCACCAAACGGCAGGCGGCCGGTGGTGGTGCCCACGGTGAGCACGCCGTCCTTGGCGAACTTGAAGTCCTTGCCGACGAGCTTGATCGCCTCGTCCACCTTCTGCGAACGCGGACGGGTGGGTTGCTCGGGGCTCAGGTCGATGGCCTGCGCAGCCGCGTGGATGGGCGCCAGTGCGGCGATGGACGCAGCGGCCAGTGCCAGGGCTGCGAGGGTTCTGTTCACAAGGGTCATGGGTCGGCTCCGGGGATGAGATGGATGGGTCACGAAAACAGAAACAGGAAGAACAAATCGCGCAGATCACAGCGGCGCCCATGCCGCAGCCCGGCCTGGGCTACAGGCCGATTGGCCCAGAAAGGCCGCTGCGGGTGGGGGAATGTGAGGTGTGCCGGCTGCTCAGAGCACCTTGGCCAGGAACTCCGCCGTGCGGGGGTGGTCGGGCTGGCTGAACACCTTGGCGGGGGTGCCGGTCTCCAGCACGCGGCCCTGCTCCATGAACACGACCGTGTCGGCCACCTCGCGGGCAAAGCCGATCTCGTGCGTCACGATGATGAGCGTGGTGCCGGTGCGCGCCAGCTCCTTGATCACATCGAGCACCTCGCCCACCAGTTCGGGGTCGAGCGCAGACGTGGGCTCGTCGAACAGCAGCACCTTGGGCTTGAGCGCCAGGGCCCGTGCTATGGCCACGCGCTGCTGCTGCCCGCCGGAGAGCTGCCGCGGATAGCTGTGTGCCTTGTCGGACAAGCCCACGCGCGCCAGCAGTTCCAGCGCCAAGGCTTCGGCCTCTGCACGGGGCAGCTTGCGCACGGTGACCGGGGCTTCGACGATGTTCTCCAGCACCGTGAGGTGCGGGAACAGGTTGAAGTTCTGGAACACCATGCCCACATCCACCCGGCGTTGGAGGATGTCCTTCTCGCCCAACTCGAACAGCGTGTCCGCGTCCTGGCGGTAGCCGATCAGCTCGCCATCGATGGCAATGAAACCATCGTCCACGCGCTCCAGGTGGTTGATGGTGCGCAGCAAGGTCGACTTGCCCGAGCCCGACTGACCCAGGATCACCGTGACGCTGCCGGGCGGCACGGTCAGCGTCACGTCCTTCAGTACGCGCAAGGCGCCGTAGCTCTTGGACACGCCGTGAATGGTGACTTCGCCACCGCGGTTGCGCTCGCCCGTCCAGCGTGGCACGGTGGCGACGGCGGGCGTGGGCGCTGCTGCCGGTGCGGCCACTGCCGTATCAGCTTGAGTAGCCACGCGCCGCGCAGGCCACAGGCGCTGCGCAATGCCGCTGAAGATCGATGGCGGCGGGCTGCGCAGCGCGCCTTTGGAGAAATGCCGCTCGATGTAGTACTGCAGCAGCGAGAGCACAGTGAGGATCACCAGGTACCACACGGTCGCCACCATCAGCAGCGGGATCACCTCCAGGTTGCGGCGGTAGATGATCTGGATGGTGTAGAACAGCTCGGGCAGGGCCAGGATGTACACGTTGGACGTTCCCTTGGCCAGTCCGATGATGTCGTTGAAGCCCGCGGGCAGGATGGACCGCATGGCCTGGGGCAGCACGATGCGAAACGCCTGGCGGCGGCGCGGCAGGCCCAGGGCGGCCGCCGCTTCAAGCTGCCCCTGGTCCACTGACAAAATGCCGCCACGCACGATTTCAGACGCGAAGGCTGCCTGGTTCAGCGTGAGACCGATCAGCGCCGCCACGAAGGGGCTGATGAGCTGCGTAGTGGGGTACGAGAAGAACGTCCAGCCGGTGAATGGCACGCCCAGGCTCACGGTCTCGTACAGGTAGCCCAGGTTGTTGATGATGAGCAGCAGCACGATGACCGGGATGGACCGGAAGATCCAGATGAAAGTCCACGACAGCCCCGCCAGCAGCGGCGAGCGCGACACGCGGGCAAGCGCCAGGGCCGTGCCCAGCGTGAAGCCGAACAGCGCCCCGAGCGCCGTGAGCAGCAGCGTGCGGCCCAGGCCCACCAGCACAGGCTCCGAGAAGAAATACTCGCCGAAGATGCTCCAGCCCCAGCGCGGGTTGGTGAACACCGAATACAGCACCAGCGCGATGACCACCGCGGCAAACACCGTGCCGGCCGCCCGTGCCCGGTAGCGCGCGGGCACGACTTTGTAGTGTGAATAGTCGCCCTTCACCGGCGCAGGGGCCGGGGAAGACGAGGGTGTGAGGGCAGGCGCGCTGGGTGCATGGCTATGCGCACCAGGCGGTACCGCATGACCGGGGCCCAGCGGCAGACCGGCAGCAGCGTCCAGGGTGGTGGAGGTGGACATGGTGGTGAGGTCTCGCAGGCTGTCGGGGTTCGTGGAAAAGAGCGGGGGCAGGCGGGGCCGGTGTCCGTGGCGGCTTTCAGGCCGCTTGCGCAACGACCGCGGCGCGTCCTACGCCCAGGGCTTGCGGTGTGGCGGGCGCCGTCAACGTGGCGGTGGACTCCAGGCCCTCCACGGCGCGCAGAGTCTTCTCGAACGGCAGATGGCGGTACGTCTCGTGCGGCAGCGATGTGTCGAACAGCGCTGTGTACCCATGGCCCAGATACAGCCCGACGGCCTCGGGCTGGCGAAAGCCGGTGGTGAGGTACAGCCGCGCATAGCCCTGGCGCAGCGCCTGCGCTTCGAGCTCCAGCAGCACCTTGGCGGCAACACCATGGCGGCGGTGGGCCGAATGCGTCCACACACGCTTGAGCTCCGCCGTGTGCGCGTCGCTGTGGCGCTTGAAGGCGCCGCCGCCAATGGCCTGCCCGCCGCGCAGCAGCAGCACGAAGCTGCCGCCGTGCTCCGGCGTGAACAGCTCGGGCGGGTACTTCTCCATCTCGCGCTGCCCGCCCTCGCGGTCGTAGAACTCGCCGTAGCGCGACTCGTACTCGTGCGACAGCTCGTCGATGAGCGGGCGGGCCAGGGGGTCTGCAGGCGATGTATAGATGAAGCTGTCACTCATGGGAAGGCTTTCTCAGGAAAGTGGTCTCAAGCGAGAAACCGCTCGGCCAGCCGCACCCAGTACGTGGCCGAGGGCGCCAGGATGGCGTCGTTGAAGTCGTAGTACGGGCTGTGCAGCGATGCCCCATCGCCATTGCCCACGAACACGTAGCTGCCAGGGCGCTTGAGCAGCATGAAGGCGAAGTCCTCGCTGGCCGTGCGCGGGCGAAAGCCTGCGTCCACGCGGGCTGCGCCAAAGGTGTCGATGGCCACGCTGCGCGCCAGGTCAGTCTCTGCCTCGTGGTTGAGCACGGCCGGGTAGCCGGGCCGGTACAACACGTCGGCCGTGGCGCCGAAGCTCTCGGCCTGCGCGCGGGCGATGGCCGGAATGCGCTCTTGCAAGACCGCGCGCACCTCGGGTTTGAAGGCGCGGGCGGTGAGCTTGAGCTCCACGCTCTCGGGCACCACATTGGGCGCGTTGCCGCCATGGATGGAGCCCACGGTGACCACGCCCATGTCCAGCGGATCGACGTTGCGCGAGACCACCGTCTGCAGCGCGGTGATGATGTGCGCGCTGGCCACCACTGGGTCCACCGTCTCGTGCGGCGCGGCGCCGTGGCCGCCCTTGCCGCGCACGGTGATGGTGATCTGGTCCACCGAGGCCATGGCAGGCCCGGTCACGCAGCCGAAGTGCCCCGCGCCCACGCAAGGCCAGTTGTGCAGGCCGAACACCGCGTCGCACGGAAAGCGCTCGAACAGGCCGTCGGCGATCATGCGGTTGGCACCGCCGCCGTTCTCTTCGGCGGGTTGGAAGATGAGGTTCAGCGTGCCGTCGAAACGGCCCGACTCGGCCAGAAAGCGCGCGGCCGCCAGCAGCACCGTGGTGTGCCCGTCGTGCCCGCAGGCGTGCATCACCCCGGCGTTCCGGCTGGCATACGGCAGGCCCGTGGCCTCGGTGATGGGCAGTGCGTCCATATCGGCACGGATGCCCAGGGTCTTGGTGCCCTGCCCCTTGCGCAACGTGCCCACCAGGCCGGTGCCCGCGATGCCGGTGGTGACTTCGTAGCCCCAGGACGCGAGGCGCTCGGCCACAATGGCCGAGGTGCGATGCTCCTGGAACGACAGCTCGGGGTGCTGGTGCAGGTCCCGGCGCAATGCCTGGAACTCGTGGATGAAGGCGGCAATGCCCTCTTCCACGCTTTTCACCCGCTGCACGTCATGCGCCGAAGCCGCTGCTGGCAATGCGGCGCCCATCACGCGGCTTTCTTCTCTGGCGCTGTGGGTGCGTCCGCATCGGCCTGTGCATACCGGCTGGCCTTGCGCGGCAGGCCCAGGTGGTCGCGCAGCGTGTGGCCCGGCAGCGTGCGCTGGTAGCGGCCGCGCGCCTCCAGCACGGGGATCACGTGGGTGATGAAATCATCAAGCCCCTGCGACAGCACGGGAAAGCCCAGTATGAAGCCATCGGCCGCGCCCTCGTCCACCCAGCGGATGATCTCGTCGGCCACGCGCTCACCCGTGCCCACGAACTGCGAGCGCGGCGTGGCGGCCTCCAGCGCCACTTGGCGCAGCGTCAGGCCGCGCGCCGTGGCATCGGCCTTGATGCGGTCGGTGGTGGAGCGAAAACTGTTGCGGCCGATCTCGCCCAGCTCCGGAAAGGGCGCGTCCAGCGGGTACTGGCTGAAGTCGTGGTGGTCGAAGTAGCGGCCCAGGTAGGCCAGCGCCTCGTCGACGGTGAGCAGTTCGCGGATGGCCTGGTACTTGGCGTCCGCCTCTTCCTGTGTCGCGCCCACCACGGGGCCTATGCCGGGGAAGATCTTCACATCATCAGCCTGGCGGCCATGCACCACGGCGCTGGCCTTGACCTTGCGCAAAAAGCTGCGCGTCTCCTCCACCGACGGCGAGTGGGTGAACACCGCATCGGCGTACTTGCCCGCCAGGCCGATGCCCGCATCCGATGAACCCGCCTGGAAGATCACCGGCTGCCCCTGCGGCGACCGGCCGATGTTGAGCGGTCCCGCCACCTGGAAGAAGCGGCCCTTGTGGTTCAGCGTGTGCAGCTTGGCGGGGTCGAAGAACTGGCCCGTGGCGCGGTTGCGCACCACCGCGTCTTCGTCCCAGCTGTCCCACAGGCCTTGCGTCACCTGCAGGTATTCGTCGGCGATCTCGTAGCGCAACGCATGGTCGGGGTGGTTGCGGCTGTAGTTGCTGGCCGTGCCCTCCAGCGGCGTGGTCACCACGTTCCAGCCTGCGCGCCCCTGGCTGATGAGGTCCAGCGACGCGAACTGCCGCGCCACCGTGAAAGGCTCGCTGTACGAGGTGGAAATGGTGCCCGCCAACCCGATCTTCGACGTCGCCACGGCCAGCGCCGACAGGATGGAAATGGGCTCGAAGCGGTTCAGGAAATGCGGGATCGACTTCGCGTTGATGAACAGCCCGTCGGCCACAAAGGCGAAGGCGATGCCGTTGGCCTCGGCCTTCCGCGTGGTCTCGATGTAGAAGTCGAGGTTGACGCTCGCGTCCGCGGGGCCTGCGGGGTGCTTCCACGAATTCATGTGGCCGCCTGCACCGTGCAGCATGACGCCGAAGCGGATGGATTGTGGGATGTTGCTCATGGTGTCTGTTCCTGGGAAAAGGGGGCGGCCAGCGGGTCAGGCCTCGGCGGTGGCGTAGGCACCCGCCAGCAGTTCGACCGAGGCCAGGCGCTCGGCAAAGCCTGTGACGGGCGTGTCGACCACGAACTCGTCGATGCCGTAGCGCTCGCTGAGCGCATCGAGTTGCCCGCGCACATGCTCGGGCGAGCCGGCGATCACGTGGGGCCGGGTCTCTTCGAGCCGGTAGTCCACCACGCCGGCCTGGCGCGCAAACTCCGCAGCGGCCTGGGCGCTGGGCAGGTTCACGCTTTGCCCGGTGGACAAATGCAACTTGAAGACGCGCAAGGCACCCACCAGGCTTTCGGCCTCGGCCTGCGTGGGGGCCACCAGCGCATAGAGCGCCAGCGAGGGGGCCCGGCCCGCAGCCTCGCGGTATACGCGCACCGTGCGCTCGATGTTCACCGGGTCGCCGTTGAAATGGCCCGCGTACGTGAAGTGCCAGCCATGGCGCGCCGCCAGCGCCGCGCTGTCGGGGCTGCCGCCGAGCAGATGGCACTCGGGCAGGCTGGGCGGTGCGGGGTAGGCCACGGCGCCCGCCAGAGCGTTGTCCGGGTCCAGCGTGCCGTGCAGGAAGGCGTCCAGCTCCGCAAAGCGTGCGCTGAAGTCGGATGGCCTGGATTTGTCGTGCAGCGCCTGCAGCGCCCGGGTGGACAGCGGCAGGCCGCCGGGCGCCTTGCCCACGCCCAGGTCCACGCGGCCGGAGGCCAGGCATGCGAGCACCTTGAACGCCTCGGCCACCTTGAACGGGCTGTAGTGCTGCAGCATCACGCCGCCAGAGCCGATGCGGATGCGCGAGGTGCGCGCCAGCAGGTGGGCCACCAGCACTTCGGGCGCCGAGCCGGCCAGGCCCGGGTTGCCATGGTGCTCGGCCACCCAGAAGCGGCGGTAGCCCAGTTGCTCGGCGCGCTGGGCCAGCGCTACGGTGCGCTGCAGCGCCTCGGCCGCCGTGGCCCCTTCGGGGATGGGACTTTTGTCGAGCAGGGAAAGGGCGTAGGACACGGTGGAGGCAGCGATTCGCGCATGGGTGATCAATGCGACAAATTCTGTGGCCCGACGGCCTGCACCGGTTGCGCTAACTTTTCATATCGATATGCGGCGCGCGCTGCGCCGCATACCGCCCACGCCGTGGGTCAGGGTCGCTGCATGGTGCAGCTGTGCGGCTGCTGTGCCTTGGCGGCGGAGATCTGTCGCACCACGCGAAAGCCGTAGCCCGAGCCTTCCACGTCGAACTTCACGCCCGGTGCGCCCTTCTTGTCCATCACGCCCACCACCAGCGCCTGCTGGAACTGGTGGTCCGCCGCGCGCATGCTGCCGCCCTGGCCCGACAGCTGCACATTCGCGCTCTCCATCTGCCGCGCCACAGCCACGGCGTCGGTGCTGCCCGCGCGCTCGATGGACTGGGCCAGCGCCTCGACCATGAGCTGCATGCGCATGTGCACGTAGTCATCCTGCGGCTTAGGGAAGCGCGTGCGGAACGACTGGTAGAACGCCTCGCTCTGCGCGCCCGGCACGTTGGGCAGCCAGTCGGCCACGGCCACCACCTTGCCGATGCCCGCGTCGCCGATGGCGGCGGGCGCACCCAGTGCGTTGCCGTAAAAGGTGTAGAAGCTGCCTTCGTAGCCCACTTCGCGCGCGGCCTTCACCAGCAGCGTGAGATCGTTACCCCAGTTGCCGGTGACCACGGCCTGCGCGCCGCTGGTCTTGATCTTCACCGCATAGGGCGCGAAGTCCTTCACGCGGCCGATGGGGTGCAGCTCGTCGCCCACCACGGCCACATCGGGGCGCTGGGCGGCCAGCTGCTTCTTGGCCTCGCGCAGCACGGCCTGGCCGAAGCTGTAGTCCTGGCCGATGAGGTAGACGCTTTTCAAGGCCTTGTCTTCGCGCATCACTTCCATGAGCGCGGCCATGCGCATGTCGGCATGCGCGTCGAAGCGAAAGTGCCAGAAGCTGCATTTCTCGTTGGTGAGGATGGGGTCCACCGCCGAGTAGTTCAGGAAGATCACGCGCTTGTTCGGCTCGCGCTCGTTGTGCTTGTTGATGGCTTCGATCAACACCGCCGCGGTGGCCGACGAATTGCCCTGCAGAATGACCTGCGCGCCGTCGTCGATGGCCGCGCGCAGTGCCGACAGCGCTTCTTCGTTCTGGCCCTTGCTGTCGTAGCGCTCCAGCGCCAGCGGGCGGGGGCCGCCGCTGCTGGCGGGCAGCTGCACGCCGCCGCGTGCGTTCACACGCTCCATGGCCCAGTAGACGTTGCGGTACACGGCCTCGCCGGTGTTGGCGAACGCCCCCGAGAGGCTTTCGATGAGTGCCACCTTCACCGGCTTCGCGGGCGCACTGGCAGCTGTCGAAGCGCTGCCTTGGGCGGCCGCCGGGGTCACCGAGAACAACACCCCGGCGATGCCGACAACTGCGGCAAAAACCGATGGACGTAATGCCGTGGTGCCTGTTTTCAAGACCCCGGAACGCAATTTATTCATGCCACTTTTTCCCTTGAAAAGCGATGCGGCCGTACACAACTCCTGTCCATGCGGCGACCACGTCGAGAGCCGCGCAGTGTATAGGAGTACTTTCCATGATCTTCGCCCCCGTCGCCCGCCGTTCCGCCTTCAACGCCCCCCGCTCTGCCGACCTGGCGCTGCAACGCTTTTTGCTGGGCAGCTTCGCCAATGCAGCCCCTGCAGGCTCTGCCGGCGTGAGCGTGACCCAGGACGAAAAGACCACCACCTTGCAGCTCGATGTGCCCGGCCTGGCGCGCGAGCAGCTGTCCATCCAGATCGAAGGCAACCAGGTCCGCCTGCACAGCGTGGAAGGCGCGCCCCGCCAGGTGCAGCGCGCCTGGGAACTGGCCACCGACATCGATGCTGCCAACAGCTCCGCCAAGCTGGAAAACGGCGTGCTGACCCTGACGCTGGCCCGCCTGGAGCCCGTGAGCCGGGCCACGTCGCTGAGCATTCAGTAAACGGCTGCGCTTGTTGCACAGTTGCCCGCCCACACAGGGCGGGCAGCCAGCCACCAGCACGACTGCTATTGATTCAATAGCTGGAAGCGCCCTTACCGCAAGCGGTAGGGGCGTTTTTTCTTATGAAAAGACCTGCCGACAGGCCTGCGCAGCGGCCCGGGCGCGCGCTCAGTGTGGCAGTGCAGGAACCCGGGCCCGCACACGGTACTCGCTGGGGCTGCAGCCCACATGGGTGCGGAAAACGCGGCTGAAATGCGCGCTGTTCGCAAAGCCCCAGGACAGCGCGATGTCCGTCACCGACCGCTGCGCCTGCGCGCTGCTGCGCAGGTCGCGCAGGCAGGCCTCCAGCCGCCGCCGCTGGATCATGGCAGCCAGCGTTTCCTCGTCGTCGGCCACTGCGTTGTAGAGGTGCCGCTTGCTGCAGTTGAGCGCCTGCGCCATGCGGTCGATGGTGAGTTCGGGGTCGCCCAGGTGGCGGTCGATGAACTGGCCGATGCGGTCGCGCAGGGCCTCGCGCTGCGACACGGCGCTGTGCTGGCCGTTGCGCTCCAGCAGCGACAGCTGCACCAGGTGCGTGATCACGTCGGCCACGCCGTCGGCGGCAGCGTCGGACATGCTGGGCAGCTCGGTGAACGCCGCGCGCATGGTGTCCCACGCCAGGCGCGACACGCCCGTGGTGCCTGAAAACCGCTGCACCATCAGGTCGTCGAGCTTGAGCTTGCGCTCGGGCAGTTGTTCCTTGGGGATCATCAGCACCATCTGGCGCACGGCCTCGGGGTTGCTCACGGCGTAGGCGCGCGTGGTGTCGTACACGCTCCATTCGCCGGGCGACAGCCACACCTGCCGGCCGTTCTGCTCGAAGCAGGCGCGCCCTTCGAGCTGCGCCACCACCTTGATGTAGGCCCGGTCGCTGCTGCGGATGAGGCTGGGGGTGCGCACCACACGGTGGCGGCTCACGTCGAGCTGGCACAGGTTCACGTAGCCGGCCTGGCCCGACGTGATATGGCCCGCAAAGGCCTCGTCGCCGAAGGCATCGGACTCCAGCCCGCCAATGAGGCGCCACACCGCATCGCCCCACAGGTGCAGGCGGTCGCGCGGTGGCACGGTGTCGGTCGATACCTCGGTCAGAGGGTGGGCCATGGGTGTCTCCAGTCGTCATGCAGACGGTGCCGCCTGTCTCAGCGGGATTATCGGCCGCGCCGCTATTCCTGCGGCGGGCACGGAAATCCGGGTAAACCCCCTGCGCCGTGCACGCTGGGACAAGGCTTTTGTGCACGCTCAGCCCAGCGTACCGGGCTGCGTCTTCCTACGATCCGGGTACGGCCTGCGCTGCGCGGGCCTCCCATCCGAGGAGACACACAATGACAACGCATTCACCGTCCCAACCCTCCAAGCGCCAATGGATCAAGGGGGCCGCCGCCACCGTGGGCGCGCTGGCCGTGGCGCCGCAACTGCTGGCCCAAGGCAATGGCAGCGGCCCCGTGCGCATCGGCTACGCGATTGCCCGCACGGGCCCCTGGGCTGCGGGCGCCCAGGTCAGCCAGGAGCCCAACTACCTGCTGTGGGCCGAACAGGTGAACGCCGCCGGCGGCCTAAGCATCAAGGGCGCCAAGCGCCCCATCGAGCTCATCGGCTACGACGACCGCAGCGAGACCGAGACCTGCGTGCGCACGTTCGAAAAGCTCATGGGCAGCGACAAGGTGGACCTGATCCTGCCGCCCTGGGGCTCGGGCGCCAACTTCGCCATCGCGCCGCTGGCCAACCGCTTCGGCTACCCGCTGCTGGCGCCCACCGCCCTGTCGCGCAAGCTGATCGACATGAACCTGCCCTACTTCTTCTCGCTGCTGCAGCAGCCCGACAAGATGATGGGCGCGCTGGTGGACATGCTGGTGGCCAACGGCGTGAAGTCGGTGGCCATCGTCTACATGGACGACCTGTTCGGCCTGGAAAACTTCGCGGCGCTGAACAGCGCGCTCAAGAAGACCAGCATCCAGGTGGTGGAGAGGAAGAGCTACCCGCTGGGCGTGAAGGACCTGGCGCCCGTGCTGCGCGGCATCAAGGACCTGAACCCTGACGCCTTCATCGGCATCACCTACCCGCCCGACACCATCCTGGCCAGCCGCCAGGCGCGCGAGGTGGGCCTGAACCCCAAGTTCTTCTACGCCTCGGTGGGCACCGCCTTCCAGTTGTACAAGAACGTGATGCAGGCCAACACCGAAGGCGTGATCGGCATGGGATCGTGGAGCGTGAAGACCAGCCCCGAGGCCAAGGCGTATTTCGACGCCCACGTGAAGAAGTTCAGCAAGGAGCCCGACCGCTGGGCCAGCGGCCATGCCTGGGCGGGCCTGCAGATCCTGCAGCAGGCCGTGGAGAAGGTGGGCCTGGACCGCAAGGCGCTGCGCGAGCACATCGCCAAGAACGAGTTCAAGACCATCCTGGGCGGCATCCGCTTTGCAGGCAGCGAGAACGCCTCCATCCCCGGCACGGTGAGCCAGTGGCAGGGCAGCGACTTCGAAGTGGTGTGGCCCAAGGACCGCGCCACGGCGCAGCTGAACACCGCAAAACCAGCCTGGAAATAACACAGTGTCTCTGACTTCCTGGGCCGAACTGGTCGCCAGCGGCCTCATTACCGGCGGCATCTACGCGCTGGTGGCCATGGGCCTCAACCTGCAGTACGGGCTGATGCGCATCATGAACATCTCGCATGGCGAATTCCTGATGCTCGGTGCCTTCATCACCTGGTGGGCGCACACCGCCTGGGGCTGGTCGCCGTTGCTGCTGATGCCCATCGCCTTCATCGCGCTGTTCGCGCTGGGGGTGGCGGTGCATGCGCTGTGCTTCAAGCGCCTGGCGGCGCGCGCACCCAACGTGGACGTGTTCGAGGCGCGCAGCCTGATGGTGGGCTTCGGCCTGATGTTCCTGGTGCAGAACACCGCCCTCTTGATCTGGGGCGGCGACCTGCGCGGCTACGAATACCTGGCCGACCCGGTGCAGGTGGCGGGCATGCGCTTCACCGAGAACAAGCTGGTGCTGTTCGGCGTGGCACTGGCGCTGTCGGCCGCGCTGATCGCGCTCCTCAAGCTCACCTTGCTGGGCAAGGCCGTGCGGGCGCTGATGCAGTCGCCCACGGGGGCACAGCTCGTGGGCATCAACACCCGGCGCCTGCACCCGATGATGTTCGGCATCGGCCTGGGCCTGTCGGGTGTGGCGGGGGCGCTGCTGTCGATGACCTACGAGATCTCGCCCTCCATGGGCGAGCCCTACACCGTGACCGCGCTGATCGTGATCACGCTGGGCGGCTTCGGCAGCCTGGCGGGCAGCCTGGCTGGGGGCCTGCTGCTGGGTGTGGTCGAGGCCCTGGGCATGCACCTCAGCAGCCCCTCTCTCAAGATGCTGCTGAGCTATGCGGTGTTCATCGGCGTGCTGATCTGGCGTCCTAACGGCCTCTTCTCCAAAAAATGAAACTCCATTCCAACAAGCCCTGGCTCGCGCTCGCCGTGGGCACGGCCTTAGTCGGCACCCTGCCCTGGCTGGTGTCCGAGTTCATGGCCTCGGTGCTGCTCAGCTGCCTGATGTACATCGCGCTGGCCACGAGCTGGTCGCTGTTCTGCGGTGCCACGCGCTATCTCTCGCTGGCCACCTCTGCCTTCTTCGGCATCGGGGCGTATGCCAGCGCCACGCTGCTCGGTAGCCTGCCCTGGCCGCTGGTGATCGTGGCCGGCGCGCTGATCGCCGCCGTGGTGGCCGTCGTGATGGGTGCGGCGGTGCTGCACCTGCGCGGCACCTACTTCGCGGTGCTCACCTTCGGCATGACGGAGCTGATCCGCCATGCGGTGACCTTTGTCGAAAAGCAGGTCTCCGGCACGGTGGGCCGTGTGCTCACGGTGGTGCCCAGCAACGAGACGGTGTACCTCACGGTGCTGCTGATCGCGGCGGCCGCCATTGCCACGGCCATCGCCATCCAGCGCAGCCGCTTCGGCCTGGCGCTCTCGGGCATCGGCGCCGACGAGCAGCGCGCCCAGACCCTGGGCGTGGACACGCGCCTGGCCAAGATCGCGGGCTTCGGCATCACCGCCGCGTTTGCCGGCGCCGTGGGCGCGGCCATGGCGGTGCGCTGGACCTACATCGAACCGGCGGCCGTGTTCAGCCCCTTCATCGGCTTCCAGACGGTGCTGATCGCGCTGATCGGCGGCGCGGCCAGCATCGGCGGCCCGGTGCTCGCGGCCATCGTCTTCAGCCTGCTGGCCGAGACGCTGCGCCTGCAGCTGCCCTACGGCTACATGATGGTGCTGGGCCTGCTGCTGATCCTGTGCGTGATGTACCTGCCCAACGGGCTGGCCACGCTGTGGCAGCGCAAGCGGGCGGCCACGCCCGCCGCACCTGCCACCGAGGCCGGCCATGTCTGAAGCCCTGCTGACCATCGACAGCGTGACCGTGCGCTTTGGCGGGCTGACCGCCGTGGACGGCGTGAGCGCCACGCTGCATGCGGGCGAGCTCATCGGCATCATCGGCCCCAACGGCGCGGGCAAGACCACGTTCTTCAACGCGATCTCGGGCGTGCAGCCACCGACCTCGGGCACGCTTGTCTGCGGGGCCGACGACCTCACCGGCAAGGGCCCGCACCACTATGCGGCCCACGGCATCGCGCGCACCTTCCAGACACCGCGCGTGTTCCCGGACATGACGGTGCGCGACAACGTGCGCTTCGGCATGCAGTTCGCGGGCCGCCACCGCCAGGGGCCCGTGGGCCTGCGCAATGAGGACGAGATCCTGGCCATGCTGGGCCTGTCAGCCCTCGCAGACCGGCCCGCAGCCGACGTGACGCCTTCGCAGCAGCGCCTGCTGGAGATCGGCATGGCCCTGGGTACGCGCCCGCGCCTCTTGCTGCTCGACGAGGTGGCCGCCGGCCTGACCGAGGCCGAGGTGGACGCGATGGCCCAACGCATCCGCCGCCTGCGCGACGACTGGGGCCTCACTGTGGTGTGGATCGAGCATGCGGTGACCACGCTGCTCAAGTACGTGGAGCGCGTGCTGGTGCTGCACCAGGGCCGCAAGATCGCCGACGGCACGCCCTCCGAGGTGGTGCGCAACCCGGAGGTCATCGAGGCCTACCTGGGCGATGAGATGGGCACACAGGCCACGCCCGAAGGAGCTACGGCATGAGCGGCGCACACCTCTCGGTACAGGGCCTGACCACGGGCTACAACGGCTTCCAGGTGCTGCAGGACCTGTCGCTCGAATCAACGCCCGGCATCACCGTCATCGTCGGCCCCAACGGCGCGGGCAAGACCACGCTGCTCAAGGCGCTGGCAGGGCTGCTGCCGCGCCAGGGCACGGTACTGCTCGACGGTCAGGCCGTGCCCGCAATGAATGCGACGGCCTGCGTGCAGCGCGGCCTGGCCCTGGTGGCCGAGGGCCGCCAGCTGTTCCCGCAGATGACGGTGACCGAGAACCTGGAACTCGGCGGCTGGCTGGTGCCCTCGCGGGTGCGCGCCGAGCGCCTGGCCCAGGCCTTCGAGGACTTTCCGCGCCTTAAGGAACGCGCCCAGCAACTGGCCGGCACCATGAGCGGTGGCGAGCAGCAGATGGTGGCCGTGGCCCGCGCCATGATGAGCGGCCCGCGCCTGTTGATGCTGGACGAGCCCTCGCTGGGGCTGGCACCGCGCATGGTGGACGAACTGCTGGCCATCGTGCAGCGCATCGCGGCGCAGGGCGTCACCGTGCTCATGGTGGAGCAGAACGTGCGCAAGGCGCTGCAGGTGGCCCAGCGCGGCTATGTGCTGGAGCGCGGGCGCATCGTGGCCTCTGGCGAGGCTGCCACGCTGCTGCAATCCGATGCGGTACGCCAGGCCTACCTGGGCGTGGCCTGAATCTTTTCGACCCACTCGTATCCGACTTTTTCCCTTGTCCTTCAGGAGACTGATTCCATGACTGCCATTTCCATGCTGATCCACGGCGAGCGCGTGCAAGCCACCGGCGGCGCGACTTTCGAGCGCCGCAACCCGCTCGACGGCTCCGTGGCCACCACGGCCCCCGCTGCCACCGTGGCCGATGCCCAGGCCGCCGCAGACGCCGCCGCCAAGGCCTTCCCGGCCTGGTCGGCCCTGGGCCCCAATGCGCGCCGCGCGCTGCTGCTCAAGGCGGCGAACGCACTCGAAGCCAAGGGCGACGCCTTTGCTGCCGCCATGGCCGCAGAGACCGGCGCATCGGGCCTGTGGGCGGGCTTCAACGTGCACCTGGCGGCAGGACTGCTGCAGGAGGCTGCGGCCCTGACCACGCAGATCGCCGGTGAGGTGATTCCGTCCGACGTGCCCGGCAGCCTGGCCATGGGCGTGCGCCAGGCCGCAGGCGTGGTGCTGGGCATCGCGCCGTGGAACGCGCCCATCATCCTGGGGGTGCGCGCCATCGCCACACCGCTGGCCTGCGGCAACACGGTGATCTTGAAGGGCTCCGAGCTGAGCCCCGCCACGCACGGCCTGATCATCGAGGCCCTGCAGGAAGCCGGCCTGCCCCCGGGCGTGGTGAACTTCGTGACCAACGCACCCGCCGACGCCGGTGCGGTGGTCGAGGCCATCGTGTCCCACCCGGCCGTGCGCCGCGTGAACTTCACGGGCTCCACCAAGGTGGGCCGCATCATCGCGCAGACGTGTGCCAAGTACCTCAAGCCCGTGGTGCTGGAGCTGGGCGGCAAGGCCCCGCTGCTGGTGCTGGACGATGCGGATGTGGATGCCGCCGTGGCGGGCACCGTGTTCGGCTCGTTCGCCAACTCGGGCCAGATCTGCATGTCCACCGAACGCATCATCGTGGACAACGCCGTGGCCGACGAGTTCGTTGCCAAGCTGGGCGAGCGCGCCAAGGCCCTGCCCCTGGGCGACCCGCGCAAGGGCCCGGTGGTGCTGGGGTCGGTGGTGGACATGGCCACGGTGCACCGCTGCAATGCGCTGATTGACGACGCGCTGGCCAAGGGCGCCACGCTGGTGTGCGGCGGCAAGAGCGAGAACACGCTGATGGCCGCCACCATCCTGGACCACGTGACGGCCGAGATGGACATCTACCGCGAGGAGTCGTTCGGCCCGGTCAAGCCGGTGGTGCGGGTGAACGGCGTGGAGGAGGCGATCGCCTGCGCCAACGACAACGAGTTTGGCCTGTCATCCGCCGTGTTCAGCCGCGATGTGTCGAAGGCGTGGAATGTGGCGGCGCGCATTGAGTCGGGGATCTGTCACGTCAACGGGCCGACGGTGCATGACGAGGGGCAGATGCCGTTCGGGGGCGTGAAGAGTTCGGGGTATGGGCGGTTTGGAGGGATGGCGGGGGTGCGGGAGTTTACGGAGCTGCGGTGGATTACGGTGCAGACGACTGCGCGGCACTATCCTTTCTGAAGCGGTGCTGTCTGTGGATTGAGGTTGTCCTGCCGCGCATCCGTTCGGGCTGAGCTTGTCGAAACCGGGGCGCATCGACCCATGGCCGTTCGGGTTGAGCTTGTCGAAACCGGGGCGCATCGGTCCACAGCCGTTCGGGTTGAGCCTGTCGAAACCGGGGTGCATCGACCCATGGCCGTTCGGGTTGAGCTCGTCGAAACCGGGGTGCGCTCGCAGGCTCGCTGGTTTGTACCGCGTGCCTGGTTCAAGGGCGGAGGCCGGGAGTCGCCCGGCGTGCGAGTAACTTTCTTTCGCGTCGCCGAAAGAAAGTCACCAAAGAAAGGGCGACCTACAGCCTGCGTCCCCACTCGCCCTGCGGGCGAGTGGGGCAACCTGCGGTGCTCGGTCGCGGGGTGCGCTGCGGAACTCGCTGCGCGCTGGGCGCTACGCTCAAACATCCGCAGCGAGTCAGTTCACGATGCGTGTGTCCTTCGGCACACGCTCACCCCACGCCCTGCGCTCCTCGGCGCATCCTGAAGGGCTGGGGGAGAGAACATCCACACGGGCCATCGCTGCGCTCGGCCTGGCGGTCGCGGCGCGAAGCGCCTGCGCGTTCGGGGCCGAGCAACGCGATGGCCCGTGTGGCTGTTCGGCTGTTGGGATGTTCGGCTGTCCACCCCCTGCTGGCTGCGCCTGCGGCGGGGCGGTTGCGGGGTGAGCATGCGCGTCGGAGCGCGCATGCCTCGTCATCTAGCTCGCCGTGGTTGTCTGAACGTAGCGCGCAGCGCGCAGTGAGTTCCACGGCGCACCCCGCAACCGCCCCGACGCAGGTCTGCCCCGTAGCGCAGCGAAGGGGTCGCAGACTGGGGGTCGCCCTTTCTTTGGTGACTTTCTTTCGGCGACGCGAAAGAAAGTTACCGCGCCGCCGGGCGCGCACCCCGGCTCCCGCCCTCAGCACAGGCATGCCGCCGAATCAGCGAGCCCGCGAGCAGCACCCAGGTTTCGACAAGCTCAACCCGAACGGATGGGGTTACGGAAGGGCAAGGTTTCGACAAGCTCAACCCGAACGGCCTGCGTTGCGAACTGTTCGGCATGTAAACGGTTTCTCGAACGCAAGGTACCGGCGTCTCGACAAGCTCATCAAGCCCCCGCAGCAATCGCATCCAACGGCCACCGCGGCTTCACATCAAACGCATAGTCGCTGCTGGCCTCCTGCTGCCCCGCCTGCAACCGCATCGCCGCCGCCATCGCGATCATCGCCCCGTTGTCCGTACACAAATGCAGTTCCGGGTAGTGCACCCGCACCCCCGCAGCCGCACAGGCCGCATTCAGCTGCGCACGCAAATGCCGATTGGCCCCCACGCCACCGGCCACCACCACGCGCTTCAAGCCTGTCTGCTTGAGCGCCGTCAGCGTCTTGCGCACGAGCACGTCCACGATCGCTGCCTCGGTGCTGGCGGCCAGGTCGGCCTTGCGGGCTTCGAGCCCATCGCCCAGCTTCTTGGCCTGCGTGAGCACCGCCGTTTTGAGCCCCGCAAAAGAAAAATCGAGGTCTCCGCTATGCAATAGAGGCCGCGGCAGCTTGAACGCCGTGGCACTGCCTTGCTCCGCCAGCCGCGACAACGCAGGGCCGCCCGGGTAGCCCAGGCCCATGAGCTTGGCGGACTTGTCGAAGGCCTCCCCGGCGGCGTCGTCGATGGTCTCGCCCAGGATCTCGTAGCGGCCCACGCCGTCCACGCGCATCAGCTGGGTATGGCCGCCCGAAACCAGCAGGGCCACGAAGGGAAACTCCGGCGGGTCGGCACTCAGGAAGGGCGATAACAGATGCCCTTCCAGGTGGTGCACGCCCAGCACGGGCTTGCCCAGCGACGCCCCCAGCGCGCACGCCACGCCGGCGCCCACCAGCAAGGCGCCGGCCAGGCCCGGGCCGCGGGTGTACGCCACCACGTCCACGTCGGCCAGGGTGTGGCCGGACTCGGCGAGCACCTGCGTAGTCAGCGGCAGCACGCGGCGGATGTGGTCGCGGCTGGCCAGCTCGGGCACCACGCCGCCGTACGCCTGGTGCATCTCGATCTGGCTGTGCAGCGCGTGCGACAACAGGGTGGGCACGGCGGAGTCGTCGGTGGAGCGCACCAGGGCCACGCCGGTTTCGTCGCAGGAGGATTCGATTCCAAGGATCAGCAAACTCATCGCCCGAGTGTAAAACCCGCACCGGGATGGCCCGCCGCCACGGCACAAAGCCCCTGCGGGCGGTGGCCGGCAGGGGCTTTGCCGTGAGGAGCGTGGTGCGCAGAAGGCGGTGGAGCCCACCGACCTGGCGCAACCTCAAGGGACCGTTACCAGCGGTCCGACCGCATGCGCAGCTCCCAGCTGCCGCTGCGCAGCTCGTACACGCCCACGGCGCCGTAGCGCTGCTCGCCCTTGTCGTCCCAGGTCATGGTGCCGATCACGGGCGCGTAGCCGTTGATGCTGTGCATGGCCTTGGTGATCTCCTTCGGCTCTGCCGACTTGGCCTTCTGGATGGCGGCAGACAGCACGTACATGCTGTCGTAGCTGTAGTGGCCGCCATAGGCGGGCGGCTTCTTGTACGCCTCGATGTACTTTTCAAGGAAGGGCTTGCCGGTGGCGAATTCCTTGGCCTCCAGCACGGGCGACGTGGCGTAGATGCCGTCGATGATGCCGGCGCCCTTGACCATGTCGGTGGTCTTGATGGTGTCGCCGCCCAGCAGGCTGACCTTGGTGTGGTCGACCTTGCGCAGGGCCTCGAGCAGCGCCAGCGCCTGGAAGTCGTTCAGGGTGGAGACGATGACTTCCACCTTGGCGGCCTTGAGCTCGCCGGCCAGTTCATTGAACGCCGTGGTCTTGTCGTCGAACGACTTGCGCACCACGACCTCTTTCTTCTCGGTCTTGAGCTGCGCGGCCGCACCGTCGGCCAGGCCCTTGCCGTAGGGCGTGCCGTCGTCCAGTGCGGCGTAGCGGGACGCACCGAGCTGCGTGGCGGCGAACGAGCCGATGGCGCGCGCCTGCAGGGTGTCGTTGCCGACCATGCGGAAGGTGGTGGGAAAGCCCAGCTGCGTGAACTTGGGGTTGGTGGAGATGGCGATCTGCGCAATGTCCTTGGCCGCGTAGATGGGCGCGGTCTCGATGCTCACGCCCGAGTTCAGGTGGCCGATGACCGCCACCACACCCGCATCCACCAGTTGCTGGGCCACGGTCTTGCCGGTGGCGGCGTCGGCCTTGTCGTCCACCGAGACCACCTCCAGCGTCACGCGCTTGCCATCCACGGTATAGCCGCCCTTGTTCAGCTCGGCCACCGCCAGGTTCACGCCGTTGAGCAGATCCTGCCCCAGCGCGCCCAGCGGGCCGCTCAAGGGCTGGGCCACGCCGATCTTGATGGTGTCGGGCACCTTGCTGCACCCGGACAGGAGCAGCAGCGCCGCAGACGTGACCGCGGTCAAGGCCAGGCCGGCGGAAAGAAAACGGCGCCGGTCGTTAAGCTTGTTCATGCAGATTCCTCATCAGTATGTCAATGTGACCAGATGTATATGCGAGCGAATGGAAGGCGGCTATCGGGTATGCCCTGCCAATCATCAAACTATTAGCAAGTTTCAGGCCCTGCAAGGCACGCAGGGCTCGGTGGTGTGATGATCGGACGTCCTGCACCGCTTCTGCGCACCAATTTGTGGCGTAAAAATTGCTTATGCTTCTGGGTATGAACGAGTCTTTGCGCATCGTGGTGGTGGCCCCGGACCTGGCCATCGCCGATCCCGACGACGAACACGCCGTGTTGCAGGCGGAACGTTCGCGGGCGCTGCGCATCGGGCTGCTGGAGAACAACTTCAACCTGGTGGCCACGCTGCCGGCCGACGTGTTCCTGAGCGAGCGCATCGCGCAGCTCCAGCCCGACCTGATCATCGTGGACGCCGAGAGCGAGGCGCGCGACGCGCTGGAGCATGTGGTGGTTGCCACGCGCGACGAGCGCCGGCCCATCGTGATGTTCACCAACGACGAGGACACCTCGCACGTCAAGGACGCGGTGGCCGCGGGCGTGTCGGCCTACATCGTGGCCGGCCTGTCGCCCCAGCGCATCCGCCCTATCCTGGACGTGGCGATGGCGCGCTTTCAGCACGAACAGGCCCTGCGCGCCGAGCTGGCCGATGCCAAGACCGAGCTCAAGGACCGCAAGACCATCGACCGTGCCAAGGGCCTGCTGATGCAGCGCCAGGGCCTGACCGAGCAGGCAGCGTACGAGAAGCTGCGCAAGACGGCCATGGACAAGGGCCTCAAGCTCGTGGACGTCGCCCAGCGCATGCTGGATGTGATGGACCTGCTGGGCTGAACCCGTGACATCCCCCCTGAGGGCCTGCGCGCCCGCAGCAGGGGCTTCTCGGTGTGCTGCATGGCCGCGCTTTTATCCTTCCCGCCCTGCCCTGGTCCGCGCCCACTTCTCGCCCCCTCCCAGATGGTGCACCGCACAAAGGCAGTGCGGGCGTTCCCGCTGCACCCATTGCACCACCATTTTGTTTAAAACTGGCCGCTACCGCTTGACAGACAAGCGCCACAAGCTATCAATTCCATAGCAATCACCACCCCGCGCAGGCGCGCAGCTGGTGCATCAAAGGTTGGCACGCAGCTTGCATAAACCCTGGCAAGACCAATGAAGGTCTTGCCCCTGACAGCAGCGGCCCAACGACGGGCCGGTGCTGATGCCAGGCCCCAATGCTTGGCAATGGACAAAGGCGTCCCCACCCGCCCCGACGTATGCATGTGTGCATCTCGCGGGGTGTGGTGTGGACGCCTTTTTGTTTTTAACGCTACGAGGAAGTGCCCCATGACCGATCTGCTCAAAACCAGCCTCAACCGCCGCACCGTGCTGCAGGCCGCTACCGTGGGCGCCGTCGGCGTCAGCCCCGCGCTGCGTGCGCTGGTGCATGCCCAGGGCTCTGACGCCCCCGAGAAGAAGGAGGTCAAGATCGGCTTCATCCCGCTGACGGACTGCGCCAGCGTGGTGATGGCCTCGGTGCTGGGCATCGACAAGAAATACGGCGTGACCATCATCCCCACCAAGGAAGCCTCCTGGGCCGGTGTGCGCGACAAGCTGGTCAACGGCGAGCTCGACTTTGCCCACGTGCTGTACGGCCTGGTCTACGGCGTGCACCTGGGCCTGGCCGGCCCCAAGAAGGACATGGCCGTGCTGATGAACCTCAACCACAACGGCCAGGCCATCACGCTGTCCAAGAAGCTGGCGGACAAAGGCGCCGTCAACGGCGCGGGCCTGGCCAAGCTGATGGCCAGCGAGAAGCGCGAGTACACCTTCGCGCAGACCTTTCCCACCGGCACGCACGCCATGTGGCTGTACTACTGGTTGGCGGCCAACGGCATCAACCCGATGAAGGACGCCAAGGTCATCACCGTGCCGCCACCACAAATGGTGGCCAACATGCGCGTGGGCAACATGGACGGGTTCTGCGTGGGCGAGCCCTGGAACCACCGCGCCATCATGGACGGCATCGGCGTGACTGCCACCACCACGCAGGACATCTGGAAGGACCACCCCGAGAAGGTGCTGGGCACCACGTCCGAATTCGTGCAGAAGTACCCCAACACGGCACGCGCCGTGACGGCCGCCATCCTGGAGGCCAGCAAGTGGATCGACGAAGGCCTGGCCAACAAGAACAAGATGGCCGAGACCATTGCCGGCAAGGCCTACGTGAACACCGGCGTGGACGCGATCAACCAGCGCATCCTGGGCCGCTACCAGGACGGCATGGGCAAGACCTGGGACGACCCCAACCACATGAAGTTTTTCAACGACGGCGCGGTGAACTTCCCATACCTGTCGGACGGCATGTGGTTCCTCACGCAGCACAAGCGCTGGGGCCTGATCAAGGACCACCCCGACTACCTGAACGTGGCCAAGGCCGTGAACCGCATCGACGTCTACAAGCAGGCCGCCGCCGCATCGAAGACCCCCGTGCCCAAGACCGAGATGCGCAGCAGCAAGTTCATGGACGGCGTGGTGTGGGACGGCAAGGACCCCGCCAAGTACGCCGACAGCTTCAAGGTCAAGGCCTGATCGCCGTGGCCTGACGACGACATCCACTCCGCCAGCACCACCCGCCCCTCTTGAAGGAGAACACCATGGTCAGCGCCGTTTTTCACACCCCGTTGGATGCAGCCCCGCCGGTTGCCACAAAAGCCATGCACCCTGCAGCCACCGCCACCACGGCCAGCGCTACGCCGGCGACCGGCACCAGCAGCCAACCGCAATCCACCACCGCCAGCACGCCGCCAGCACCGCGGCGTGACTGGGCTGCGCTGTCACGCAGCTTCTGGATGGCCGTGCTGCCACCGCTGTGCGGCCTGGGCCTGCTCATCGGCCTGTGGGCGGTGGTGTCCACCACCACCGGCGGCAGCATCCCCAGTCCCGTGGAGACCTGGAAGCAGGCGCTGGAGATCTTCAGCAACCCGTTCTACCGCAACGGCCCCAACGACCAGGGCGTGGGCTGGAACGTGCTGATGTCGCTGGAGCGCGTGGCCATCGGCTTCGGCATGGCGGCGCTGGTGGGCATTCCGGCGGGCTTCGTGATCGGGCGTTTCAACTTCCTGTCGCGCATGTTCAACCCGCTGATCAGCTTGCTGCGCCCCGTGTCGCCCCTGGCCTGGCTGCCCATCGGCCTGCTGGTGTTCAAGGGCGCCAACCCGGCCGCCATCTGGACCATCTTCATCTGCTCCATCTGGCCAATGATCATCAACACCGCCGTGGGCGTGCAGCGCGTGCCGCAGGACTACATGAACGTGGCCCGCGTGCTGAACCTGTCGGAGTGGAAGATCGCCACCAAGATACTCTTCCCCGCCGTGCTGCCCTACATGCTGACCGGCGTGCGCCTGGCCGTGGGCACCGCATGGCTCGTGATCGTGGCGGCCGAGATGCTGACCGGCGGCGTCGGCATCGGCTTCTGGGTGTGGGACGAGTGGAACAACCTGAACGTCAAGAACATCATCATCGCGATCTTCGTGATCGGCATCGTCGGGCTGGTGCTGGAGTTTGCGCTCATCAAGCTGGCCACTGCGTTCACCTTCGAAGAAGTCAAGACCTGACCCACCCCTGAGCCGCGCCTGCGGCGCGTCATCCCCTCAGGCGCCCCCCAGCGGTCCGGCCAAGCCGGGGCCACTGCGGGCCTTGAAACAACCAGGAGTTCCTCATGCACACCTCTCTCACCACCAAGTTCATCGAAGTCCATGGCGTGGAGCAGACCTTCAAGACCGCCAAGGGCCTGTTCCCGGCGCTCAAGAACATCAACCTCACGATCGCCAAGGGGGAGTTCGTCGCGCTGATCGGCCACTCGGGCTGCGGCAAGTCCACGCTGCTCAACCTGATCGCGGGCCTGACCACACCCACCAACGGCGCGCTGCTGTGCGCCAACAAGGAGATCAAGGGCCCGGGCCCCGAGCGCGCGGTGGTGTTCCAGAACCACTCGCTGCTGCCGTGGCTGACCTGCTTCGACAACATCTACCTGGCGGTGGAACGCGTATTCGGCGGCAAGGAAAGCAAGGCGCAGCTCAAGGCCCGCACCGATGCGGCCCTGGCGCTCGTCGGCCTGACGCCGGCAGCGCAAAAGCGCCCCGGCGAAATCTCGGGCGGCATGAAGCAGCGCGTGGGCATCGCCCGCGCCCTGTCGATGGAACCGCAGGTGCTGCTGATGGACGAGCCCTTCGGCGCCCTGGACGCATTGACGCGCGCCAAGCTGCAGGACGAGTTGCTGGAGATCGTGGCGCGCACGCAGAGCACCGTGGTCATGGTCACGCACGATGTGGACGAGGCCGTGCTGCTGTCCGACAAGATCGTGATGATGACCAACGGGCCCGCCGCCACGATTGGCGAGGTGCTGGCCGTCGACCTGCCCCGCCCCCGCCGCCGCGTGGAGCTGGCCGAAGACGCGCAGTACGTGCACTACCGCAAGGCCGTGATCGATTTTCTGTACACGCGCCAAGGGCACGTCGAGAAAGCGGCCTGAAGCCCCGGCGCTGCCAGCGCGTGGCAGCGCAACACCCCAGGCGCTGGCCGGTCCCGGTCAGCGCCTTTTTCATTCGGCGCTGACACGCACCGCAGGTTGAACGCGCGCGGCCCAAGCCGCCGCCGCCGTGCAAGGGCCGCACCGCCACTGGGGCGGCGCCCCGCGCAGCGCCTCGAAGGGCTCGTCAATGACTGCCGGTGATGTACTGCTCCAGCTGCTCGATGATGAATTTCTGCTCGGAGATGATGTCCTTGACCAGGTCGCCGATGGAAATCATGCCGACCAGCTTGCCGTTGTCCACCACGGGCAGATGTCGCAGGCGGCCGGTGCTCATCATCTGCATGCACTGCTCGCTGGTCTGGTCGGGCCGCACGAAACGCACGGCCGAGGTCATCACATCGCGCGCGATGGTGGCCGCCGAGGTGCGGCCCAGCAGGGCGATCTTTCGCGCATAGTCGCGCTCGGTGAAGATGCCCACGATGGCATCGCCCTCGGTGACCACCAGCGCACCGATGCCTTTGTCAGCCATGAGCTGCAAGGCGGCCAGCACCGAATCGGTGGGCCGGATGGTGTGCACGGTGGCGTCGGGCTTGGCCTCGAGAATCTTGGAGACGATGGTCATGGAACCTCCCTCTGAAACCTGGAACAGGTACAGAGAGATTTCAGCCCATAAGCCCCGTCAGCGCAACCCGCGCAAGCCCGATTTGCGGCGCTTTGTAGGCGATCCGGCGAATCAGTTGTTTCGTGCCTGTTGCATTCGGCCCGCAGCGAAACAAACTGAAAAGAACCGAAACCGCGACGAGACGACGCAACACGCAGTCATGGGCACGATGGAGCCCATGTTCAACGCACCTCTCCTGAGTTCAACCCCTGGTGGTAAGAGCCGCCCCCAGTTGCCGCTGACCGCATCGCAAGACGCCCTGCACACACGGCAACCCTTGGCTCCAGTGATTGTTTCCAATACCGGAACAGTCAGTTTGCGACCAGATGGTTTTTCTCTGAACAGCCCCGGCGTACAGTTCATCCCATCGATGAGCCGAACCCGCAAGGCGACTCACCGAACCCGGGATCTGGCGATGGACACCTTTCGTTCCTGCACTGGTTACCGGCTTTTTTGAGACGCTTTTTTTAACTTCAAGGACTTCATCATGAACAAGACCGCACGCTTCCTCTCCATCGCCGCTGTGTCCGCTTTCGCTGCCTTCGGTGCCCACGCTGACGAAGCCGACGCTTCGCAATTCGCCACGAAGTTCGACACGAACCGTACCCGCGCCGAAGTGGCTGCCGAAGCCTCCACCGTCGCCCAGACCCGCAGCATCGAGCCCGCTGGCTCCCGCGTCGTGACCTACAAGTCCACGGCTGACCGCGCTGCGGTGCGTGCCCAGGCTGCCGACGCTGTGCGCACCGGCCAGATCCCTTCGGGTGAGCAAGGCTGATCTGAATCCGAAGGATTCAACGCCTGTCTCTCGCTGACAAGTCAACAACCTGATTTCTAAAAATAACCTGGACCTTCATCATGAACAAGACCGCACGTTTCCTCTCCATCGCCGCTGTGTCCGTTTTCGCTGCCTTCGGTGCCCACGCTGACGAAGCCGATGCTTCGCAATTCGCCGCCAAGTACGACACCAGCCGCACCCGCGCCGAAGTGATGGCCGAAGCCTCCACCGTGGCTGCCACCAGCAGCACCATTCCTTCCGGTTCGCGCGTCCTGTCCTTCACCTCCACGGCCGACCGCGCTGCCGTGCAGGCCCAGGCAGCAGAAGCCCTGCGCACCGGCCGGATCTCTTCGGGCGAAATCGGTTCGCTGTAATTTGCTGATATTGCGGCAGCATTAGCTGCTGCTAACCGACCCAAAGGCTGGGGCTCCGAAAGGAGTCCCAGCCTTTTTGCGTTTATGTCTGGAAAATCTCACAGGTGGCTTCCGCAGCTTTTGAAACAAGCAAAACTGCCGGACCAATTACCCAAATCAGCACAAAGATCCACCCAGCACCGCTCAAGTCAATTTATTCAATCGATTACGTTTTCGAACCATTATCTAAGGCGTGGCGGATCCAAGCCAACCATAAGATGCGCGCCCAGGAAATAACACCTTAAACCGCCTCTTAGAGACAATTTTTCATGATCAGAGCTGCCGCGCTTTCTACCGCCAATTCAATCATCTCCGAGCTTAACAATTCTTCCGAATTCGCAGCACACGTAGCCTGGGGGGTGAACAGGACGCAACTCATTGATCAGTTGAGGCAAAGGCTCAGCAATGATCAACACTCTTGGCCCCACCAGGGCGGCACCAGCCTATGCGGACCAGCAGCCTTCATGTTTTGTCTTATCAATGACCGGCCCGATCTGTATGTAGGGCACATCATTGATCTTTGGACTGGCCGACCCGCCACCTTTGGGCCAGCGCAGTGTGCGACCCAACACACAGGTTCGGGCAACGGCTGAAACCGAAACCATCAATTCGGAAGGAGTCAAAATGACAGTACCGCAGGCAGCTGGCATCAATGCCGTGGATTGGATCAGCATGGCCAGCCTGCGCAACGACAGCCCCAGCCTGATCCCTTTCTCCAGCTACGACCATCCCTCGGCCATGGGCTCAGCCATCACCCGTCCCGCCTATCTGAAATCTTGGTTCAATGCGGTGGGCTCCACCACCTTGCTCGACAACACCAATGAGATTTTTCCGATGGCGGACTGGAAGGAATTATTGGAGTTGGCTCCTTATCAGTCTAGCGCCTGGGTGGTCATGCTCGTTTCCGCATCCATGTTCGGAGGGACCGGGAGCACCTACAAAAACCATTGGGTAGTGTTGAATGACCCCATCATGGTCAATGGCAAGCCAATCAGTAGCTACAAAGCCGATAAAAAACCGGATCTTGCAACGGCTTCAATCGACACAAAAATATTCACCTGGGGGAATAGCAATCGAGAATTAGCAAAAGTCAGAGCATTTCAACACCTTTCTCACTTTCTCAAATGCTTTCATGGCGGCATTGCTTTTTCATCCATACCATAATTCCCCAAAACATCACACATGCACCTAAATCCAAGATGAGCACAAACCTGATTTGGTTGAAAAACTGGCGCCACACCAAAAACGCCACAATCTCAACTCTATTATTTTGCATAATTTTTTCGGCGAATTCTGCAGGCACGTCAAAAATGCCAGGCAACACAGTGGATGCATCCACCAGCACAGACACAGGTGTCATTTCACTCAAGCCTCTAGGGATTTTTGGCGGAAAACGTGAGAGCTTCGATCTAGTTTTCTCCACGACTGGGGAGCGTTTTGCATATAGAAACCATAACGAGCTTGAGTTATGGCAAACCCTGCCACTCAAACGTCTAGCTCACGTTGATTTGCAAATTTCGTCTTTCATTGACCAAATGATTTTCGATCCCACTGGTAAATTTCATTATATTGATCAAAATAGACATCACTGGATTACAAACGATCTACAACAAGGCACTGGTGGCAACATCAATCTATTGAGCCCCAACGGCCGGTATGCAGTACGTAGAGGACCTAGACAAAGTGAAGACAACTTTACGCCCAACTACCACGGCGCCAGCAGTGATATCTATGACCTTCAAGAAAAGCGGAGCGTATGCCAGTTTCCCAGCATGGGCTGGTTGTCCAACGCAGCTTTCACCAACAACTGGTTCGCTGTTCAACTAGCTTTTACAGGACCCCAACCACCAAAGCCGCTGGCGGTTTGCGAGATAGCCACAGGGCGTGCACTGATCATGCCGTTTGGTGATGCTAAAAACTTGCTCCCCACACTGGACCCGCAAGGCCGATGGCTCATGGTGCACTCCAGAGGAACGCGCTTTTTTGGCTTGTCCCAGTGGGCGGATCGCGCGCTCTTTGCACTGCCGCTTGCGCAAAACGCCTTTGCCAAAAATCCGGACGACGAACCCCACCCCTGCGCCGAGTTGCCGTGCGGACGCCCTGCGCCTCTGCCGCCAGTGCCCGGACTTCCCATAATGCAGCCGAAGATATCTCCTGACGGCGATTGGTTGATTTACACGGATAGTCAATCCGTTCAAATCTTCCAGAATCAAGAAATGCGGCAAGTCGCAGTGCTGACTCACGCCCCCAACCAACAGCTCGTAAAAAATGTCAGAACTGGAAAGCATGTTCTGGTCTTTTCGGGCAATAGTCGTTGGATAGGCTTGCAGGTCAATAGCCGCCTGTACCGCATCGATCTGAAAGCGAGTCCGCTGCGCCTGCAAGAAGTGGCGCCGCCGATAAATGACTTCAATCTGCAGGCTATCTCCAGCGACGGTGTGCACTGGCTCGTGCAGCACGAAACAGAGCCGGACAAGACTTTTCAAGGGGCCTTGTGGGGATCAGTCCCTTGAGCGCTTTTGCATGCGTTCATTCGAGATGACCACTTCATCCAATCAACAACGGTTTGACCGTGACTTCACACCACGCCTTGCATCGTGTTGGGCAGCACGCCGCAAATTCCTCTAAGCACTTTCAAAGCTGTGCGGCGGGGAAATCGCTGAGCAACACGGAAGACTAAGTGTCGCATCCCGGATGATTGCATAGATCCAAAACGCTACCCACTCTTCATGGCCCGCTCGGTTTTGCGAGTGTTGATAGAGTCCTTGCCATCCACCCGGGGAGCGAAGCCATGTTGATAGCCCTGCACAAGAACGCCCGCACCACGCCTGCCGTGCGCGCCCAGATCGCGGGCAGCCATGAGACGGCCAGCGTCCTGGCCCAGCGCTTTGGCATTACCGGGCAGACGGTCTACAAGTGGAAGAAGCGCGAGGTCTTCGGGGACGGTTCGCACACGGCCCATCATCTGCAGACGGTGCTCACGCCCGCGCAAGAGACCGTGGTGGTTCACTTGCGACATACCCTGCTGCTGCCCCTGGATGACCTGCTGGCGGTCACGCGAGAGTTCTTGAGCCCCGATGTCTCACGCTCAGGTTTGGACAGGTGCCTGCGCCGCCATGGAGCGGGCAACCTCAACGCCCTCAAGCCCCACCAGCCTGCGGTAGCCCACAAGGCCTTCAAGAGCTACGAGCCAGGCTACGTGCACATGGACGTGAAGTACCTGCCCCAGATGCAGGACGAGAGCAGCCGGCGCTACCTGTTCGTGGCCATCGACCGGGCCACGCGGTGGGTGTTCGTGCAGTTCAAGACCCACAAGACAGCGGCCAGTCCCAAGGCCTTTCTGAATGCATTGCACTAGGCCTGTCCGATCAAGATCAACAAGCTGCTGACCGACAACGGCAAGGAGTTCACGGACCGCCTGTTCGCCAGCAAGGAGCGCGAACCAAGTGGCCATCACGAGTTCGACCAGTTATGTCAGGAGCAGGACATCGAGCACCGGCTGACAGGGCCAAGACGCCCAGAACCAATGGCATGGGGGAGCGCTTCAATGGCCGCATCGCAGACGTGCTCAAGACCCACCGCTTCAACAGTCGCGAGGACATGCAGCAGACCTTGCACCGCTATGTGGCGCTGTACAACCACCAATTGCCGCAGTCATCGCTGGGCAGCAAGACGCCCATGCAGGCCATGAAAGAGTGGTACCAGGAGCGCCCGGATCTGTTTCACAAGCGGCCATATGATCGTCCGGGATGCGACCGTTAGTAATGCTGGTTTCCGCTGCCATATTTGGCGGTTCTGGCAGCACCTACAAGAATCATTGGGTAGTATTGAACGGCCCTATCACGGTGAATGGAAGACCCATCAGCGGCTACTCGGCCAATCAGAAACCGGACCTTGCCACTGCCTCCGTCCAGGCTCGGATATTTACGTGGGGAGACGAAGCCAAGGGGTTGGCAAGCACTACTGCCTTGCCACACCTGTCACACTTTCTCAAGTGCTTTCACGGCGGCATCGCTTTCTCTTCCATCCCTTAGTACATCCAGCGATCTTCCAATGTTCTCGCCCCACTTGATATCGAACCGTTTTCCTTGGCGCGCGGCCTGGATTCGCACTGGCACCTCCATCGTGGCGACGCTGCTGGCCACCACAAGCCTGGTGCTGCACGCTGCTGGCGCACCGTCAATTCCCACCCCAACTTCCGATACCGCTCCATCTTCGGGGAGCCGCATGCTGAACACACGCTCTCAGCCTGTGCCACTTCAGTCATTGGGCATGCTCGGCACTACCAGCGAAAGCGTACAGGCCGATTTTTCGCCCACCGGTGAAAGGTTTGCGCGCAGAAATGACAAAGAAATTGAGCTGTGGCAAACCTCGCCGCTCAAACGGCTCGTCCGCGTCGGAGCGAGCAACTGGACCGCCATCCATCAGATGCTGTTCAGCGCCAACGGTCAGCTGCACTACATTGACTACGACAGGCATCACTGGATCACGCCGGATCTGCAGCAAGGAACGGGTATCAAGATGAGCCTCTTGAGTGCAGATGGTCGGCACGCGCTGCGCATAGCACCGCAGGATGGTGAAGATGGTTTCGAGCCTATCTACTACGGTGCGACCAGCGATGTGTACGACCTGCAGGAAAAACGCAGCGTGTGCCAATTCCCGCACATTGATTTGTTGTCGGGCCCTGTTTTTGCCAACGGCTGGTTCGCGGTCCAACTGGCCTCTGTCGGGCCAAGGTCACCGCAACCACTGGCTGTGTGTGAGTTGGCCACGGGACGTGCAGTGCTCATGCCTTTTGGCGGGGCCAGCCGCTTGTACCCAACCTTGGATCCACAAGGTCGCTGGCTGATGGTCCACGCCAGCGGTACGCGCTTCCTGGGCTTGTCCAACTGGTCGGAACGCAAAGTCTTCGCCCTGCCTCTGGCACAGCACGCGTTCTCGCACAACCCTGACAACCAGCCCTACGCTTGTGTCCATTTGCCGTGTGGAAATCCCGACCCCTCGCCGATGGCAAACCAGCTACCCCAGTTCGCCCCATTCATGTCGCCCGATGGCTCCTGGCTCGTATTTCGCGGCAGCGAATCGCTGCAGATCTTCAGGAACCCCCATATGGCGCAAGTGGCCAAGCTGCCACATGCGGCCTTCAAAGACCCGTCCGCTGACGCAAAGACCGGGCACTACCGCATTGTGTTTTCAGCCAACAGCCGGTTCATGGGCCTACAGGTGAACAACCACCTGTACCGCCTCGATCTGCAGGGTCAACCGTTGCAACTGCAAGAAATGGCGCCCCCGGTGGCCGACTTCAATCTGCAGGCCATCTCCAGCGACGGCCTGCATTGGCTGGTTCAGCACAAGACAGGGCCCCAGCAAACTTTTCAAGGCGCTCTGTGGCGTGGCAGTCCTTGACCAGATTGCGAACACGAAACGCCTCTGACATGAGGTTGGAACAGGCCGACACGCGGCATTGACGCGGTCGGCCAACCCTCAGACTGCCGTCACTTCCCACCGCGCGCCGCAGCCACCGCGCCCTGCACTTCCTTCCACAGGTCTTCGCCGACATTGGCTGCAATGCTGGCGTTCACCGCGCCCAGCTTCTCGCGCATGCGGCTGGCTTCGGCGGATGACAGTTCGTTGACCTGCATGCCCTTGGCCTTGAGGTCGGCCAGCGCCTTGGCGGCTTCGTCGCGCGTGTCCTGGCGCTCGAAGTCGCGGCTCTTCCTGGCGGCGTCCAGCAGCACCTTTTGCTCGGCCTTGGAGAGGCCATCCCAGTACTTCTTGCTGACCAGCACGATCCAGGGGCTGTAGACGTGGTTGGTCACCGTGAGGTACTTCTGCACCTCGTAGAACTTGCTCGACAGGATGGTGTTGTACGGGTTCTCCTGGCCGTCGACCGTGTTGGTTTCCAGGGCGGTGAAGAGCTCCGAGAACGGCAGCGGCACGGCGTTGGCGCCGAGGGTCTTGAAGCTGTCGAGGAAGACGTTGTTCTGCATCACGCGCAGCTTGATGCCGTTCATGTCCTCCAGCTTGGCCACGGGGCGCTTGCTGTTGGTCAGGTTGCGAAAGCCGTTCTCCCAGTACACCAGGCCCACCAGGCCTTTTTCCTGCAGCTTGTCCATCACCTTCTGGCCCACGGGGCCGTCGAGCACCACGTCGGCTTCCTTGGCGTTGTTGAACAGGAAGGGCGTGTCCCAGATGGCCATTTCCTTGGTGATACCCACCAAGGTGGCGGTGGAGCCCACCATCATCTCCTGCGCGCCGCCGACCAGCGCCTGCTGCATCTGCAGGTCCGAGCCCAGTGCGGCAGCACCGATGGCGCGCACCTTCATCTTGCCGCCCGACGCCTTTTCGACCTCCTGCGCAAACAGCTTGGTGGCGCGGCCCTGGTTGGACACTTCGTTGAGGCCGTAGCCGAAGCGGATGATGCGCGGCTTGAAGTCCTGGGCGGCGGCCTGGAACGAGGCGGCAAAGGCAGCCACCGATAGGGCGGCCAGCAAGGTACTGCGGAAAGTCTTCATGGTTGTCTCCATTGGCAAAGAATTGAAAGGCACGAGAAAGAAAGCACCGCGGACATCACCGCATCCACGTGACGGGCAAGGTCACGATCTGGGGGAAAGCCACCAGCAGCGCGAGGATGAACACGTAGGTGATGAGAAAGGGGTTGACGCCCTTGATGACGCTGTGCATCGAGATGCGGCCCACGCCGGCCACCACGTTGAGCACGGTGCCCACGGGCGGGGTGATGAGGCCGATGGCACCGTTGAGTACGAACATCAGGCCGAAGTAGACCGGGTCGATCCCCGCCTTCACGGCAATCGGCAGCATCACGGGCGCGAAGATCAGGATGGTGGGCGTGAGGTCGAGCGCCGTACCGATGAGCACCAGCACGATCATCATCACCGCCATCAGGACGCGGGGGTTCTCCACCAGCGGGCCGAGCCAGCCGGTCAGCACGGTGGGCAGGTCGGCCAGCGTGATCATGTAGCTGGCCACCTGGGCGCCAGCGCACAGGAACATCACGATGGCGGTGGTCTTGGCGGCGCGCACCAGCACGCCGTAGATCTCGGGCACCTTCATCTCGCGGTGCACGAACAGCGCGACCACCAGGGCATAGAAGGCTGCGACGACCGCCGCCTCGGTGGGCGTGAACACGCCGGACTTCATGCCGCCGATGATGATCAACGGCATCAGCATGGCCCAGAAGGCCTTGAGCGTGGCGCGCAGGCGCTCGCGCAGGGGCAAGGCAGGCCGGCTGTCGGGCAGGTCGATGCCGCGCAGCACCCAGCGCCACGCGAAGATCAGGCCCACGCCCATCATCAACCCGGGCACGATGCCCGAGACGAACAGCGCCGAGATCGATGTGTTGGTCGTCACGCCGTAGATCACGAAGGGCATGGACGGCGGAATGATGGGGGCGATGATCCCGCCCGAGGCGATCAGCCCGGCCGATGTGTTCATCGGGTAGCCCTGCTGGCGCATCATGGGCAGCAGGATGGTGGCCAGCGCCGCCGTGTCGGCCAGGGCCGATCCGCTCATGCTGGCCATGAGGACCGCCGCGCCGATGGCCACGTAGCCCAGCCCGCCGCGGATGTGGCCCACCCAGGCCTGCGCCATGTCGATGATGCGCCGGCTGATGCCGCCGGAATTCATGAGCTCGCCGGCCAGGATGAAGAAGGGCACGGCGAGCAGCGGGAAGCTGTCGACCCCGGCCACGAGGTTCTGGGCCAGCAGCTGGGTGTCGAAGAAGTCGAGCACCCAGGCCATGCCGGCGCCGGTGAGCACCAGGGCCAGGCCCATGTTCATGCCGGTGCCCATGAACACCAGCATGCCCAGCGAAAAGACGATGAAAGCCTGAGCTTCGGGACCCATGTGCATCACTCCACTTCTGCGCCGTGACCCAGGTCCAGCGGCTTGCGTTGAATCAGTTCGATGAAGGCCATCACACCGATGGCCATCGCACACAGGAAGGCAGGCAGCGGCAGCAGCGCGGCCGAATAGCCCAGCACCACCGAGTGGCTGCCCAGACCCACCACCACCTGCTGCCATGCACCCCAGGCCAGCATGGCGCAGGCGGCGATCACCAGCAGCCGGATCAGCGCGCTGAGCGTTGCAAAAGCCAGCGGCCGGCGGGCCAGCAAGCCGGCCAGGCTGGTAAAGGCCATGTGTTCACCCGCGGGGTAGGCGGCCGCCGCGCCGATGAACACCATCCACACGAACAGCAGGCGCGACAGCTCTTCGCTGGCCACCACGCCGCTGCCAAAGCCGTAGCGCAGCACCACGTTGACGAAGACCGCCACGGCCATCACGCCCAGGCAGGCGGCCATCAGGGCCTCGGCCGTCCGGGTGAAGCGGCCCGCCGGCCGGGGGGTGGGGGAATCGGGCGGGAGGGGTGTGTTGCTCATGCTGCCTCCGTGGCGGCAATCCAGGCGGACGCCTGTTGTTGAAGGGTTGCCAGGTCCACCGTGGCATCGAGCCGCAGCACGCCGGCCTCACCGACGGGCGACTCCAGCGTGGCGAACTGGCTGTCGACCAGGGCGGTGGAAAAGAAGTGGGTCCCCGCCCGCGCCGCCACGCGCTGGCCGGCACTGGCGCGGTCGATCTCCAGGAACACGAAGCGCAGCCCGGGGCAGGCATTGCGCAGGCGGTCGCGGTACGCCTTCTTGAGCGCCGAGCAGGTCAGCACCACGCCCTGCGGGTGCGCCTGCAGCAGTTGGCCCAGCGTGGCGAGCCACCCTTCGCGGTCGGCGTCGGTGAGCGCGATGCCCTGGCGCATCTTTTCCCGGCTGGCAGGGCTGTGGTGGTCGTCCCCTTCGATCAGGGGCAGGCGCTCGGCCTGGGCCAGGGCGGAACCCAGGCTGGACTTGCCGCAACCTGCCACACCCATGACCACCAGAAACACCGATGACGGTACAAAATTCATATTGGTAGCGCTATCCAACAAACTTTTGAAAAAGCATCCTTGCCGGATGCTCAAAATACAGAGGAAATTTCCGCCTCTTCGGATAAAAATCAGGCATTCGCCTTGTCCAAGCCAATGGACAGCGCTATCCTAACCAGATCCCAGCCCATACCCATCCGGGTTAACCCTTTGAACAAACCAGAGTCCCGCCGCCGCTCCAGCGGCCGCATCACGCTCAGCGACGTGGCCAAAACCGCCGGGGTGAGCCCCATCACCGCGTCGCGCGCACTGCGCGGCGAGCGGGGTGTGGCCCAGGAGCTGGTGCAGCGTGTGAAGGATGCCGCGCAGCAAATGGGCTACGTGCCCGACCCCGCAGCCCGCGCACTCGCCTCGCAACGCAGCGTGCAGGTGCCGGTGCTGGTGCCGCTGCTGTCCAACGCACTGTTCGTCGACGTGCTGGACGCCGTGCACCGCACCCTCTTCCCGCACGGCTACCAGGCGCTGATCGGCGTGACGCACTACGACCCGCAGGAAGAAGAGCAGTTGCTGCGCACCTACCTGGCCCACCGCCCGGCGGGCCTGCTGGTGACGGGCTTTGACCGCACCGAGGCATCGCGCCAGATGATCGCCACCAGCGGCGTGCCCTGCGTGCACCTGATGGAGATGACGTCGGCGCACGGCGTGTACTGCGTGGGCTTTTCGCAGCAGGATGCAGGCCACGCCATGACGGCGCATTTGCTCGCGCAGGGCCGCAAGCACGTCGCGTTCGTCGCGGCGCAGCTGGACCCGCGCACCCTGCAGCGCGCCGAAGGCTACCGCCGCTGCCTGCGCGAGGCGGGCCTCTACGACCCGCGGCTGGAGCTGCTCAGCGCCCAGCCGTCCTCCATCCGCCTGGGCGCCGAGCTGCTGGAAGAAGTGCTGCGCACCCGCCCCGGCGTGGATGCCGTCTTCTTCTGCAACGACGATCTGGCGCAAGGCGGCGTGCTGGCGGCGCACCGGCTGGGGCTGTCCGTTCCGGGCCAGGTGGCGATTGCAGGGTTCAACGACCTGGCGGGCAGCGACCAGATGCTGCCGCCGCTGACCACCGTGCGCACACCGCGTTCGGCGATTGGCGAGGCCAGTGCGCAGATGCTGCTGGCGCTGATGCGGGGCGAATTGCCGGATCAGAACTCGGTGGACCTGGGCTTCGAGCTGACGGTGCGCGGGAGCACGTAGCCCCAGGCACGGCCGCTTCGCGGCGTCCTCCGGGGGAGGCTACCGGTGGCACGGGCAGCCGCATTCCGGGCATTGCTGGTCGTGGCAGCGCCCATTGCGAACGCGCTGCAGCCTGGGCAAGCTGGGGCAGGCTGTGCCGGCGAGCTTGGGGCCTTACACCGGGGCCAGCTCGCGGCTCGAAGACGACGCCCCCTTGCCCTTCATCTCCTTGCGCAACGCCACCGCATCCCGCGCCTGGTTTGGCGCCGACGCGTCGATCCGGAACACCTGCACCGTCTCGGTCATGGTCTGGGCCTGGCCGTTGAGCTGCATGGCCGAGGCGGTGTTCTCCTCCACCAGCGCGGCGTTCTGCTGCGTGATGGTGTCAAGTTGCGCGACGGCCGAGTTGACCTGCGAGATGCCGCTGAGCTGCTCGTTGGAGGCGCTGTGGATCTCGCCGATCAGCGTGTTCACGCGGCGCACCAGCTCCAGCGACTCGGTCATGGTCTTCTGGGCGGCGTCGGTCTTCGCGTGGCCTTCGCTCACCTTGTTGGCCGAGTCGTCGATGAGCTGGCGGATCTCCTTGGCGGCCGATTGCGTGCGGTGCGACAGGCTGCGCACCTCCGATGCCACCACCGCAAAGCCCCGGCCCTGCTCGCCCGCGCGTGCGGCCTCAACCGCCGCATTCAGCGCCAGGATGTTGGTCTGGAACGCGATGGAGTCGATGAGCTGCGTGATCTCGCTGATGCGGCCGGATGCGGCCTGGATCTGCTTCATGGTGCTGGCCACGCCATCGACCGCCTCGCTGCTGCGCTCGGCCACCTGGGTGGCCTGCGTGGCCAGCACGGTGGCCTGGCGCGCGGACTCGGCGGTCTGCTTGACGGTGCCGGTGATCTCTTCCATGGATGCCGCCGTCTGCTGCAGGTTGCTGGCCTGGGCCTCGGTGCGCGACGACAGGTCCTGGTTGCCCTGCGCGATCTCGCGCGTGGAGACCTGCATGTGCTCGCTTTCCTGCCGGGCGTCGCGCACGATGGACAGCAGGTTCACGTTGAGCTGCGCCAGCGCCTTTTGCAGGTCGCCCACGGTGTCGCTGCGCGACGCGGTGATCTTTTGCGTGAGGTCGCCGGCGGCCATGCGGTTGGCCCAGCGCAGCATCTGCGCCAGCGGAGCGACGGTGGCCTTGTGCAGGTACGACGCCATGCCCAGCGCCAGCAGCACCACCGCCACCCAGGCCACGCCGGATGCGACCGTCATCTGGTGCCCGCCCAGCCAGGCGGCGCCGAAGGAGACGATCACCAGCAGCAAGGTGCACAGCATCATCTTGCCCATGGGCCCCAGGCGCACCGCGTTGGCCAGACGCCCCCACGAGGTGTTCTTCACCACCTGGCCGGCGCGCAGCACGTGCACCTGCGCGCCCGCCTGTTTCTCGGCCTGCATCTGTCGGTATAGCTGGTCGGACGCGTTGATCTGCTCGCGCGTGGCCTCGGTGCGCACCGACATGTAGCCGGTGGGCTGGTCGCCCTGCATCAGCGGTGTGACGTTGGCCATGACCCAGTAGAAGGAGCCGTCCTTGCGGCGGTTCTTGACCGCTGCCGACCAGGGCGCCCCGCTGGCGATGGTCTCCCACATGTCGCGGAAGGCCTCCTCGGGCATGTCCGGGTGCCGGATCATGTTGTGGGGCTGGCCCAGAAGCTCTTCCTTTTCGTACCCGCTGACCTCGATGAACATCGGGTTGCAGTAGAGGATGCGGCCCTTGAGGTCGGTGGTCGAGACCAGGGTCTCACCCTTGGGGAAGGCATATTCTTGCGTGCTGACCGGGAGATTGACGCGCATGGAAAACCCTTTCGTGGAGATGCCTCGCACCCCAGCGGGAGAACTCGGCTGTTCTGAAAGCCGATCACATGCTAAGACCCGAATCGGTTTTTTTGAAACAACTAAATGTCCACCGGGCAGATTCTCCATCGTGGTGCAGTGCACCAACTCCAGGCCCAGTTGCCGCGCGGCGCTGCACCATAACGGAGAACTCTGCGGACACGATATTCAAATTAATAGCAGCAACCCCTTATGGAGCAAGCGTCAGGCGGCCAAAAGGCTTGAGATGGTGCAGCACCAACCGCTGGCATAGCCATTGCTTCGTGGAGGCTGCAGCCAAAGCTGGCTGCATGGCAGCCCGGTGCAACGGCGGATTGGGCGAACAGGACGTCGGCGTCTTCACGGAATGCGTACAGGCTCTGCAGTAGCAGCAGCCTGCGCGGTCCGTGCAGGCGCCTTTTTGTTTTTCTGGCCCGGTTGCAGATGGAGCCCCCTTCCGCCATCGCAGCCTTCCAGCGCTACGCACACGACAGCCATGCTTCAATTTCGAGAGTTCCTCAAATCCGGCCACGCCCCCACGCTGTGGTCGTCGTTCCTGTACTTCGGGTTTTCGTGCGCCATCTGGGTGATCAACGGCGCGATGGCGCCCTTCATCCGCGAAAGCTTCAACCTCACGCCCACGCAGATGGGCATGATGCTGTCGATCCCCATCTTCGCGGGCGCGCTGATGCGCTTTCCGCTGGGCATCCTCGCGCAGTACATCGGCCGCAAGCGCGCCACGCTGGTCGAGATGGCGGGCATCTTCTTCGCCATGGGCTATGGCTTCCTGTTCGTGCACACCTACAACGACCTGCTGGCCATGGGCGTGCTGCTGGGCGTGGCGGGCGCGAGCTTCGGCGTGGCGCTGTCGTTGGGTTCGGGCTCCTTCCCCCCGCGCTACAAGGGCCTGGCCATGGGCATCGTGGGCGCGGGCAACGTGGGCACGGCAGTGGCAGCCCTGCTCGCACCCGCACTGGCGCAGAAGTTCGGCTGGCAGGCGGTGTACGGCTTTGCGGCGGTGAGCGTGGCCATCCCTGCGCTGGTGATGGCGGTGTACGCCAAGGAGCCGCCAGACCTGGCGCCCCATTCGAGCTTTCGCGACCACATCGCCTGCCTGTTCGAGAAGGACGGCTGGGCCTTCAGCTTGATCTACGCCGTGACGTTTGGCGGCTTCATCGGCCTGACCACGTTTTTGCCCAGCTACTTCAACGACCAGTTCGGCGTGAGCAAGGTGCAGGCGGGGCAACTGACGATGATGGCGGCCTTTCTGGGCGCGGCGCTGCGCATCTTCGGCGGCTGGCTGTCGGACCACTGGGGCGGCGTCAACACGCTGACTGGCGTGCTGGCCATCACCGCAGTGAGCATGGTTCTGTGCGGCCTGGCGGAGAACTCGCTGCCCGTCACCATGCTGCTGTTCCTGCTGTGCTTTGCCGCGCTGGGCGCAGGCAACGGCGCACTGTTCCAGCTGGTGCCCCTGCGCTGGCCGCTGACAACGGCGGTGGCCGGATCGATGATCGGCGAGATCGGCGCACTGGGCGGCGGCCTGATCCCCAATGGGATGGGCATCTCGCGCCAGTACACGGGCACGTACCTGTGGGGCTTCGTCGGGATCGCCGTGTGTGCGCTGGCCATGCTGGTGCTGCTGCGGGTGATGCAGCAGCGCTGGACGCGGACCTGGGCAGAAAAGGGCGGCCGTGCGCGTAGCGCATGACGTGCGACAGCACGTAAGCGTGCAACGCTTGCCGACCTTTCGGTAAAAGGGCGTTCATACAAAGGTTTGAGGGGCCCCGACCCTCCACGTCCGCACGCTTCATATAGCGCCCTGAAAACCCCCTCTCCCCTCGCGGGAGAGGGTTGGGGAGAGGGGGCAGAACAGGCAGTGCGCCCAGTTGTACAAACCCCTCTCCCCCGCCCTCTCCCACAAGGGGAGAGGGAGTCAATACCGCGCCGCGCTGGGTGGTGAAGCTCTGGCGCCAAATCAAGGCGCAGAAAAGCGCTGCACTTCAAACAAAAACCGCCGCTACCGCTTTGTGGAAAATCGCTAACAGCTATTTTTTTGATAGCAAAACAATCCCCACCCTATCTCGGCAAGAACACCAGCCAATACACCAGCAACACATTCACCAGCACGCTCACCACCAGCGCGATCTTCCACAGCGCCATGGCGTCGCGCTGCATCAAAGGCTGGTGCCCGGCAGGCGCCAGCGGGCGCGAGGCACCGCGCTCCAGCGCCAGCAGAAGTTCCTCGGCCGTCTCGAATCGCTGCGCACGCTGCCGTGCCACGGCCTTCAACGCAATGTGATCGAGCCAGATCGGCACGCCCGGGTGGTGGCGGCTGGGAGCCACGGGGTCACGGTGGTAGCGGCCCAGCTGGTACGGCACGACGTCGCCATACGGCAGACGGCCCTGGCTGAGCAGTTGGTACAGCGTCACCCCCAGGGCAAACAGGTCGCTGCCGGCATCGGGCAGTTGCCCCTCGGTGTCTGCGCTGCGCTCGTAACCCGGCCACTGCTCGGGGTTCATGTAGGTAGGGGTGCCCGCGTGCAGGCGGCGCGTGGCGGCGGGTTCGCGGCCGGACAGGGCGACGCCCAGGTCCAGCACGCGCAGCACGCCGTCGTCGCCCAGGTGCAGGTTGTCGGGCTTGATGTCCCGGTGCACCACGCCCTGGCGGTGCAGCCAGCCCAGCACCCGCGCGGCCTGCACGGTGACCGCCAGGGTCTGGGCCACGCTCAGGTGCTCGCGGCGGCGCAGGCGCTGGCCCAGCGTGGCGCCCGCATGCCAGTCGTACAGCAGGTAGAAGGCGCTGGGACCGGGGAGCGCGGCCTCGTCCGCGATGGCGCTGGCACTGGTTTCCGCACCGTGGGGCGGCCAGTCGTTCAGCCGCGCCAGATGCGTGGCCGCCTGGCCGGACTGCATGCGCCGCGCCACCCAGGCTTCGTGGGCCAGCGTGGCGCGTTCTTCGGCGTCATGGGCGCGCGACGGCAGCAGGGTCTTGAGGGCGTACAGCCGCTGCGTGGCGCCCTCGCGCCCGGCATCGCGCACCTGGTAGATGCGGTGGATGCCGCTGTCGGCCACCAGCGCCGTCACCGTGAGGCCGTCGACCCGGTCGCCCACCTTGAGCAGCGGCAGCACGGGCAGGTCCTGGGCGCGGCGGGACTCGTCCTGCAGCGTGGCCTCCTGCACGCCCTGCACGCGCACCACCAGCGCGGTGACGTTGTCGTTGCTGCCGCGGCGCAGTGCGGCTTCGGTCAGCGCATCGCTCAAGGCCTGCGCGGCGCAGCCCTCGCGCAGCAGGTGGCGCAGCTCGCGCTCGGGCACGCGGCCATGCACGCCGTCGGACAGCAGCACGAACAGGTCGCCGCTGTGCAGCTCGCCCTGGCTGTAGTCGACCACCACGTGGTCGTCCAGCCCCATGGCGCGGGTGATCTGGTGCGCGAAGTCGCGCTGCGCCATCACGTGGTCGGTGGTCAGCAACTGCAGGCGGCCGCGGCGCAGCAGATAAGCCCGCGTGTCGCCCACGTGGGCCAGCGTGTACGACTGCCCCCGCAGCACCAGGGCTGTGAGGGTGGTCAGCCCCGCCGCGGGCTGGCGGCGCCGGTTCATGGACGCCAGCCAGCCGTTGTGCGCACTCAAGATGCGGTCCAGCGCCACCGTGGTGTCCCAGGTGTCGGGCGTGGCGAAGTAGTCGTTCACCAGCGTGTTCACGGTGGTCTGCGCGGCCTCGCGGCCATTGCCGCCGGTGCTCACGCCATCAGCAATGGCGGCAATGGCGCCCCGCTCGCGGTCGCGCCCTTGGCCTTCCACCAGCGCGGCAAAGTCCTCGTTCAGCGGCTTGCGCCCTGCCTCGGAGGTGTAGCCAAAGTCCAGTTCAAAACTCATGCACCAGCTCCATGCAGGTTTCATGCCCAAGGTGGTGCATGCCGCGCCAGGCCAGGGCGCCCGCACCCAGCGCCTGCGCAGCCCTGGGGCCGATGCGCACCACCACCCAACCGCCCCGCCGTGTGCCGCCCCACATCAGTGCGCAGCGACTGGCACAGGCATTGCTTTACATCACCAACGACCCTTCGGGGTCTCGCGGCTCCCCCTTGCAATGGCGCACGGAAGAGCTGCCCGGACAAAGGCGTCCCCACATGCCGTTTCGAGATGGATCGAGGCAGCATCGTGAGGGACGCCTTTTTTGTTTTTCGCACTGGCCCCGCAGTGGCGCAGAAGGAGTCATGAATGAAAAAGCTCAAACTGGTGATGGTAGGCAACGGCATGGCCGGCGTGCGCACCCTGGAAGAGCTGCTCAAGATTGCCCCCGACCTGTACGACATCACGGTCTTCGGCGCCGAGCCCCACCCCAACTACAACCGCATCATGCTGTCGCCCGTGCTGGCGGGCGAGCAGACCCTCGACGAGATCATCCTGAACGATTGGGCCTGGTACACCGATCACCACATCGCGCTGCACACCGGCTTCACGGTGAACGAGGTGGACCGCGTGCGCCGCGTGGTCAGCGCCAGCAACAGCGCGGGCGATCTGGTCACGGCCGAGTACGACCGGCTGATCCTCGCCACCGGCTCCAACCCCTTCATCCTGCCCGTGCCCGGCAAGGACCTGGCCGGTGTGCTCGCCTACCGCGACATTGCAGACACGCAGGCCATGATCGACGCTGCCGCCACCTACCAGCACGCCGTGGTCATCGGCGGCGGCCTGCTGGGCCTGGAGGCCGCCAACGGCCTCATGAAGCGCGGCATGACGGTGAGCGTGGTGCACGTGGGCAACACGCTCATGGAACGCCAGCTCGACGACGTGGCCGGCCGCATGCTGCAGCAGACGCTGCAGGAGCGCGGCATGAATTTCCTCCTCAACGCCCAGACGCAAGAGCTGGTGGGCGGCGCCGACGGCCGCGTCACCGCCGTGAAGTTCAAGGACGGCCGCACGGTGCCCGCCGACCTCGTGGTGATGACCGTGGGCGTGCGCCCCAACACCGCGCTGGCCGAAAAGATGCGCCTGCACGTGAACCGCGGCATCGTGGTCAGCGACACCCTGCAGACCATCACCGACGCCCGCATCTACGCCGTGGGCGAATGCGCCGCGCACCGGGGCGTCGCGTACGGCCTGGTGGCGCCGCTGTTCGAGCAGGGCAAGGTGCTGGCCAACCACCTGGCAGAGATGGGCATCGACCGCTACCAGGGCTCGCAGACCTCCACCAAGCTCAAGGTGACGGGCATCGACCTGTTCTCGGCGGGGGACTTCCAGGGTGACGAACACACCGAGGAGATCGTGATGAGCGACCCCATGACCGGCATGTACAAGAAGCTCGTCATCAAGGACAACAAGCTGGTGGGCGCCTGCCTGTACGGCGACACGGTGGACGGCAGCTGGTACTTCGAGCTGCTGCGCGAGGGCCGCGCGGTGGAAGAGATCCGCGACCAGCTGATGTTCGGCCCGTCGAGCGCGGACTGACCGCCTCCATCCACAACCCACTTGCGCAACGCTACCCCAAGGCCACCACGATGAAGACTGCCGCCGCCCGCCTGCCCGCCGCCCTGCACCGCAGAACCCTGCTGACCACCGCAGGCGCCGGTGCCGTGGCCTGCGCCCTGGCCTGGGTGCCGGGGCCAGCACACGCACAGGTCGCCAACCTCAACGACGCCATCAACAAGGCCGGCCGCCAGCGCATGCTCAGCCAGCGCATGGGCAAGGCCTGGCTGGCCCTGGCGCACAAGGTGCAGGAGAACGCCGCACGCCAGGTGCTGGAGCAGTCCGTGGCGCTGTTCGAGCGCCAACTGGCCGAACTCAAGGCCTACGCGCCCACCCCGGTGATCCGCGAGACCTACGGCCAGCTCGACACCGCCTGGGCCGCCCACAAGGCCACGCTGATGGCCGGCACGCCCGCACTGGCCGGCGCCGCCGCCATGCTGCAGGCCGACGCCAAGGTGCTGGCCCTGGCCCACCTGGGCACCGTGCAATACGAGGCCGCTTCGGGCAAACCCGTGGGCCACCTGGTCAACGTGGCGGGGCGCCAGCGCATGCTGAGCCAGCGCATGGCCAAGTTCTACCTGGCGGCGCTGCTGCCGGTGGACGCCGCAGCGGCTGCGTCCGAAATCGCCAAGGCGCGCACCGAGTTCGTGGCGGCCAACGAGGTACTGCGCAAGGCACCCGAGGCCAATGACCGCATCCGCCAGGAGCTGCAGCTGGCCGACGGGCAATGGGTGTTCTTCGACGCCGCCCTGCAGCGCATGCAGGCCGGCAACGCCACGGGCAACACGGCGAGGCTGGTGTCCGATGTGTTCGTCGCCAGCGAGAACCTGCTGTCCAGCATGGACAAGGTGACGGGCCTCTATGCGGCCCTGGCCAACTGACAGGCCGCCATCGCCCACCGCCCCACACCATCACCACAAGACCACGGCATGACAGAGACCCGATCCACCTGCCCCTATTGCGGCGTAGGCTGCGGCGTGATCATCGAGAGCGACGGCCCGCAGATCACCGGCGTGCGCGGCGACCCGCACCACCCCGCCAACTTCGGCCGCCTGTGCACCAAGGGCTCCACCCTGCACCTCACGGCCAGCAGCCCCGTCACCCTGCAGACGCGCCTGCTGCAACCGCAGCAGCGCCTGCAGCGCACCGATACGCCCCAGCCGCTATCCTGGGACGCGGCCCTGGGCCTGGCGGCCGGCCAATTCGCCGACATCATCCAGCAGCACGGCCCGGACGCGGTGGGCTTCTACGTCAGCGGCCAGTTGCTCACCGAGGACTACTACGTCTTCAACAAGCTGGCCAAGGGCCTGATCGGCACCAACAACATCGACACCAACTCGCGCCTGTGCATGAGCAGCGCCGTGGCGGGCTACAAGCAGACCCTGGGTGCCGATGCACCCCCCGCCTGCTACGACGACGTAAAGCACGCGCAGTGCCTCTTCATCGTGGGCAGCAACGCGGCCTGGGCGCACCCCATATTGTTCCGCCGCATCGAAGATGCGCGCGCCGCCAACCCGGGCATGAAGGTCATCGTGGCCGACCCGCGCCGCACCGACACCGCGGGCATGGCCGACCTGTTCCTGCCGCTGCAACCGGGAAGCGACGTGATGCTGTTCAACGGCATGCTGCACCTGATGCTGCGCGAGGGCTGGACCGATGCGAAGTACATCGCGGCGCACACCAACGGCTTTGCCGAACTGCAGGCGCTGGTGAGCGAAGCCACACCCGAGCGCGTGGCCGAGGTGTGCGGCATCTCGGTGGCCGACCTGACCACCGCCGCAAAGTGGTTTGCCACCTCGGCATCGACCCTGAGCCTGTACTGCCAGGGCCTGAACCAGAGCAGCAGCGGCACGGCCAAGAACGCCACGCTCATCAACCTGCACCTGGCCACCGCGCAGATCGGCAAGCCCGGCGCGGGCCCCTTCAGCCTGACCGGCCAGCCCAACGCCATGGGCGGGCGCGAGGTGGGAGGCCTGGCCAACCTGCTCAGCGCGCACCGCGACCTGGCCAACCCCCAGCACCGCGCCGAAGTCGCCGCGCTGTGGGGTGTGGCCGACGTGCCCGCCACACCGGGTAAGACAGCCGTGGAGATGTTCCAGGCCGCCGCCGACGGCGAGATCAAGGCGCTGTGGATCGCCTGCACCAACCCCGCGCAAAGCATGCCCGACCAGGCCACCGTGCGCCGCGCCCTGCAGCGCGCCGAGTTCGTGGTGGTGCAGGAAGCCTTTGCCACCGCCGCCACCTGCGCCTATGCCGACCTGCTGCTGCCCGCCACCACCTGGGGCGAGAAGACCGGCACGGTGACCAACAGCGAGCGCCGCATCTCGCGCGTGCGCAGCGCCGTGCCCGCACCGGGCGAGGCAAGGCACGACTGGGCGATAGCCGTGCAGTTCGCGCAGCAGCTCGAGGCGCGGCTGCGCCCCGGCGCGCCCACCCTCTTCCCGTACACCACCGCCATCGACCACGCCGATGCAGGCGCTGAAGCGGTGTGGAAGGAGCACCGCGAGAGCACGCGCGGACGTGACCTGGACATCACCGGCCTGTCGTGGAGCCTGCTCGAATCGCAAGGCCCGCAGCAGTGGCCACTGCCGGAGGGCACCACCACCGGCAAGGCCCGCCTGTACGAAGACGGCATCTATCCCACCGCCGACGGCCGGGCCCGCTTTGCAGCCCATGCCTGGCAACCCGTGGCCGAGCCGCGCGAGTCGCGCTACCCCTTCAGCCTGACCACCGGCCGCCTGCGCGACCAGTGGCACGGCATGACGCGCACCGGCACCCTCGGCCGCCTGTTCGGCCACGTGGCCGAGCCCAGCGTGCAGCTGCACCCGCAGGACATGGAGCGGCGCAGCCTCAAAAACGGCGACCTGGTCTACGTGACGAGCAAGCGCGGCACCATCGTCGTGCCTATACAGGGCGACGCCACCGTGGGCGTGTCGCAGGCCTTCATGGCCATGCACTGGGGCAGCGAGTTCTTGAGCGGCTGCTCGTCCACCGGTGAGCGGCTGGCCGGCGTCAATGCGCTGACCACGTCGGCCTACTGCCCCACGTCCAAGCAACCCGAGCTCAAGCACGCGGCCGTGAAGATCCTGAAGGCCGAGCTGCCCTGGACGCTGCTGGCCATGGCCTGGCTGCCCGCCGACACGGCGCAGGCCACGCGCGAGGCGCTGTCCGCGCTGATGGCGCAGTTTCCGTTTGCCAGCTGCGTGCCCTTCAGCAACAACACGCCGTTGAACGAACCGGGCCGCGAGCGCGTGGGCGTGCTGCTGCGCGCCGCCGCGCACGAAGCCCCGCCGGACGCGACCATCGAGCACATCGAATCGCTGATGGGCCTGGCCGGCACCGACACGCAGCGCTACGCCGACAAAAAGCGCGGCCAACGCCGCGCGGCGCGCCTGGTGCGCCGGCCTGATGCCATGACGCTCGAAGGTATCGTGCTGGCCGGCGACACCAGCGCCGAAGGCTGGCTCAAGACCCTGCTGCAGGAAGAACTCCCCGCCCAAAGCTACGGCCGCCTGCTGCTGGTCCCCGGCGCCAAGGCCCCGGTGGCGGTGCAGTCGCGCGGCAAGACGGTGTGCACCTGCTTCAACGTGGCGGACATCGCCATCACCACCGAACTGGCCCGCTGCCACGGCACCGACGCCGACCGCCTGGCCCAACTGCAGGGCACACTGCGCTGCGGCACCAATTGCGGCTCCTGTCTGCCCGAACTCAAACGCATGGTCCGCGCCACCGGCCCCCTGGCCCCGAAACCTCTGGCGCAGGCCACCATATAACCAAAAGTTGTCTGGGTTGCGTGAAAATAGCACCCCAGCCCCACTTCGAACACCCACAAGGACTTGTGCAACAGGGCTCCAGCTAGGCACTTTCGGCGCAGACAGTACGCCTGTACGGCAAGCCGAAATAACGACGCTGGAGCCCTGTTTCACAAGTCCCGCTAAAAAAATACCATGGGCATAAGCCAGTACATCAAGGAAATTGGGCGCGGCGCGCGTGGCGCCAAGCCGCTCACGCGCGACCAGGCCACCGACCTGTTCGGCCAGGTGCTGGACGGCCACGCGAGCGACCTGGAGATCGGCGCTTTCTGCCTGGCCATGCGCATCAAGGGCGAGACGGCCGAGGAGATGTGCGGCTTTCTCGACGCCACGCACCAACGCCTGGCCCTGCTGCCCGCCACCGACCGCCCGCTCATCGTGCTGCCCAGCTACAACGGCGCGCGCAAGCTGCCGGTGCTGACCCCCCTGCTGGCGCTGCTGCTGGCGCGCAAGGGCCTGCCCGTGCTGCTGCACGGCATGCGCACCGAGGCGCGCCGCATCTTGGCATCGGATGTGCTGCTGGCGCTCGAAGTACCTGCGCTGAAAGCTCCTGAAAAGATAGCAAATGGAACCGTGCGCCACATCCACACCCAGCACCTGCACGCAGGCCTGGCCCGCCTGCTGGCCGTGCGCGAGGTGGTGGGCCTGCGCAACCCGGGGCACAGCGTGGTCAAGCTGATGAGCCCGTGCGCCGGGCCGTCGGTGGTGGTCACCGCGTACACCCACCCCGAATACTTCGAGATGCTGCAGACCACCTTCCGCACGCTGGGCATGACCGCTCTGCTCTCGCGCGGGCTGGAAGGCGAAGTCGCCACCGACCCGCGCCGCACACCGCGCTACGACGGCTTCATCCACGGCGCACACGAGGTGCTGGACGCCCAGCAGCCCGGCACCGCCAGCGAAGTGCCCGGCCTACCCGCCGAGATCGACGTGGCCACCACTGCCGACTACACGCGCCGCGTGCTGGCGGGCGAGCTGCCCATCCCGCCCGCCATCGAAAAACAGGTGGAACAAATCTTGCACCTTGCGGATCAAACAGCCCCGGAGACATCGCCATGAGCCGCCCCACGCCACCCGCCAGTCCCTCCACGCCTGCCGCCGCAGTCACCTTGACGCCCCACCTGGGCACCGGCGGCCGCTGCACGCTGGTCGGCGCCGGCCCGGGCGACCCGGAGCTGCTGACCATCAAGGCCCTGAAGGCCATCCAGGCGGCCACGGTGCTGCTGGTGGACGACCTGGTGAGCGACGCCATCGTGGCCCACGCCCCGCCCACCGCCCGCGTGGTCTACGTGGGCAAGCGCGGCGGCTGCAAGAGCACGCCGCAGGCCTTCATCGAAAAGCTGATGCTCATGGCCGTGAACGAGGGCGAGAACGTGGTGCGCCTGAAGGGCGGCGACCCCTTCATCTTCGGCCGCGGCGGCGAAGAGGTGGAGCACCTGCGTGCCGCAGGCGTGCAGGTCGAGGTCATTAACGGCATCACCTCGGGCCTGGCAGGGCTGACCTCGCTGGGCGTGCCGCTGACCCACCGCGAGCATGCGCACGGCGTGGTGTTCGTCACCGGGCATGCGAAGCCTGGCGATGCGGGCACCGACTGGCGCCAGCTGGCGGCCACGGCCCGCGATGCCAAGCTCACGCTCGTGATCTACATGGGCGTGAGCGGCGCCGGGACCATCGAGCAGGAGCTGCTCACCGGCCTGGCCGCCCACACCCCCGTGGCCATCATCCAGCACGCCAGCCTGCCCCAACAGCGCCACGCCATCACCACGTTGGGCGCCTTGCACGCCACCATCACCCGCGAGGGGCTGGCCAGCCCCTCGGTGATCGTGGTGGGCGATGTGGTGCGCGGCGTGGCGCTGGCATCGCAGGATGTGCCGATGGCACGCCGCGCGGGCTAGCGCGTCAGGTACGGCATGGACTGGCGGCCAGGGCGGGCCGCAGTGCACTGCTGCGGCGCCAATGCCGACCCACAATACCCCGCGGCCGCGGCCGCGGTGCGTGCGCGGCTTTGCGCCCACGGCTGCGTAGCGCAGCGGGCGGCCAGCGGCGCCTTGGCTGATGGCCGGGCTGCCCCGCTGCACCGCTTGCTCGTCGAGTGAACACTGGCCCGGCTATTGCTTGTTGTTCGTATCTGAATGCAACAAGCAGAAGGACCACCATGGCAGCCTATCCCGTTCCCTCTCGCACCGGCATGCCTGCATCGCCCTCCACCCTGCCGGCACCGTCCCCCGCCGCCTCGCGCGACACCGACATGTCGCTGGTCAACCTGGCCGCACGCCAGCGCATGCTGTCGCAGCGCATGGTGCTGCAGACCGTGCTGGCCGCCGGTGGCAGCGAGCTGCACTTGAAGGCGGCGCGCACCACGCTGGCCCTGTTCACCGCCAGTCAGGCCCGCCTGGTCGACACGCCGCGGCACCTGGATGCAGCAGACGCTGAGCGCGTCCGCAAGGTCTACGGTGCCCCTGGCGGCGTCGGTGCCACCATCGATGCCTTTGCCCGCCAGGTCGGCACGGCGCTGGACCTGACCGAAGCCCGCAGCCCCCGCGTGGAGGACGCACTGGCCCGGCTGGTGGAAAACACCGATGCCGCACTCGAAGCGCTGAACACCGCCACCACGGTGTTCGACCAGGTGGGCAAGGCCAAGGCCGAGGTCCTCATGAAGGAGCTGGCTGGCATCGTGGCCTCCATCCAGACGGTGGCGCGCGAGGCCAAGGTGGTGAGCTTCAACGCCCAGGTGATGGCCGCCCGCGCGGGCCAGCACGGCCGGGAGTTTGCGGTGGTCGCCAATGTGCTGTCGGGCATCACCAACGAAATTGACGGCCTTTCGCTCCAGGCAGTTTCGCTGGCGGGACGCAGCCGCAGCGCCGCCTGACCGGGGCTCGCTCGGGCCACTCGCCGCAGCGTGGTCCGCTGGCTCGTCGACACGCAAAACGTCGGACGGCGTTGCGTTGCGTTGCGTTGCGTTGTGTGGTGTGGTGTGGTACGGCGCTGAACACCGCTGCATGGCGAACCCTCGCCCTTGGCTCGGTGCCGTTGCACCGTGATCGACAAAGCGTCTGTGGGACGCGGCCAACACCCAGACGCGTCCCTAACAGGCGCTTACAAGGTGGGCCCGATACCTCGGCATTTGCGTGCTTGGCGGACCTATGATTTCCGTAGAAATTGCCTGCCCGGCCACCCGCTGGACTCCCTGATCCGGAGACGCACGGCACCCAACACCCAGCCAGAGAGGATTCCATGCAGCTCACCACACTTTGCCAACGCCTGGCGCTCGCCGGCTGTCTGCTCGCCACCTGCAGCGGCGCCTGGAGCTACTCCATCAACGCCGGCAAGATCACCGACAGCGCCGGGAATGCGGTGCAGCTGCGCGGCGTCAACTGGTTCGGCTTCGAGACCCAGACGAACGTGGTGCACGGCCTGTGGGCCCGCAGCTGGAAGGACATGATCACCCAGATGCAGCAAAGCGGATTCAACGCCGTGCGGCTGCCGTTTTGCCCCGCCACGCTGCGCGGCAATGCCCCCAACAGCATCGACTACAGCCGCAACGCCGACCTGCAGGGCCTGTCGGCCATCCAGGTGATGGACACCATCGTGCAGGAGCTCAGCCGCCGGGGCATGTATGTGCTGCTGGACCACCACACGCCGGACTGCCAGTCCATCAGCGAGCTCTGGTACACGCCGAACTACAGCGAGCAGCAGTGGATCGCGGACCTGACCTTCCTCGCGCAGCGCTACGGGGGCGTGGCCGGCGTCATCGGCATCGACATCAAGAACGAACCCCACGGCGCAGCCACCTGGGGCACGGGCAACCAGGCCACCGACTGGAACCGCGCGGCCGAACGCGCTTCCGCCGCAGTGCTGCAGGTGGCGCCGCACTGGCTGATTGCGGTGGAAGGTATTGGCGAAAACCCCGTGTGCTCCAGCAACACGGGCCACTTCTGGGGTGGCAACCTGGAGCCGCTGGAATGCACGCCGCTGAACATCCCCGCCAACCGCCTGCTGCTGGCACCGCACGTCTACGGCCCTGACGTGTATGTGCAGCAGTATTTCAATGCGGCGGATTTCCCGGCCAACATGCCGGCCATCTGGGACCGGCACTTCGGCCGGTTTGCGCAGGCCGGCTATGCGGTGATGCTGGGCGAGTTCGGCGGCAAGTATGGCCGGGGCGATGCACGCGACGTGCTGTGGCAGAACGCGCTGGTGGACTACCTCGTGACCAAGGGCATGCGCAGCGGCTTTTACTGGTCTTGGAACCCCAACAGCGGCGACACTGGCGGCATTCTGAACGACGACTGGGGCACCCTGCGCGCGGACAAGGTGCAGTTGCTGCAACGGCTGTGGGGCAGCGTGGCACCAGCGCCTGCTCCCGCACCGACACCGACACCAGCACCAGCACCTGCGCCCACTCCAGCACCTTCGCCCACGCCTGCACCCTCCCCCACTCCGGCACCGGCACCCACACCTGCGCCCGCTCCAACGCCCGCTCCGGCACCCGCACCCAATTTCTCGGTCGTGCAGATCATGGACAGCGACTGGAGCGCCGGCTATTGCCAGCGCGTCCGAGTCATCAACATGGGTTCGGCGTCCGGCAACTGGGCCGTCAACATCCCCATCAGCGGCACCATCAACAATCTGTGGAACGCCACCTGGGCGCAATCCGCAGGCCGCTTGAGCGCTTCGGGTGTGGCCTGGAACAAAACCCTGGCCCCGGGCGCCACGGCCGAGTTCGGATTTTGCGCGGCGCGCTGAACGGCGGCTTGCTCGACCAGCCGACGGCTTCATGGCTGGCCACTGCGGCCACTGTGGCCACAGTGACCACGGCAAGCCACGCGGTCAGGGCGCGGCGCTTGCCGGGGCCGCAGGCTAGGTGCCCGCCGTCTCCCGCACCTGCGTGAACCGCTCGGCCAACTCCTTGCGCAAGGCCTTGCGCAGCAGGGCCGCCTCCCAGCGGCGCTTCTCGTCCGCCGTGCTGGGCGACAAGGGCGGCACCTTCACCGGCTTGCGCGATTCGTCCACCGCCACCATGGTGAAAAAGCAGCTGTTCACATGCCGCACCACCTGCGTGCGGATGTCTTCGGCCACCACCTTGATGCCGATCTCCATCGACGAGGAGCCTGTGTAGTTCACGCTCGCCAGAAACGTCACCAGCTCACCCACATGGATGGGCTGCAGGAACATCACCTGGTCCACGCTCAGCGTGACCACGTAGCAGGCCGAGTAGCGGCTGGCGCACGAATACGCCACCTGGTCCAGCAGCTTCAAGATGGCCCCGCCGTGCACATTGCCCGAGAAATTGGCCATGTCGGGGGACATCAGCACGGTCATGCTGAGTTGGTGTGAGGGGATGTTCATGCTGGAATTTTAGGTGGGGGTGGGATGGGGTGCGTCGCGCCCCCGCAACGCCGCGGCCGCTAAACTTGGGCGCAGCACAACCCATGCCACGGCGCCAACGGCCGGTCGCCCCAGACCATGGCCCCAAGCGCCGCAGGCCGCCCGAATGCGGCGCATACCGATACCAGGCACACGATGCCGGAGGGAACAGCAACATGCTCGACATCGACAAGCTCAATGAATTCACCGAAAGCCACGGTGCGCTGCGGCGCGGGCGTGGCCTCGTCTCGGGGGTCATCGCCCTCACCCTGGCCATCCTGTGCTTTCTGGGGGTGCTGGCGTTCCACTTCCCCGAATACCTGACCACGCCGCAGTTGCGCAAGAGCTACGACGTCTCGGTCATCCGCTACATCATGCTCGGGGCCATGGCGGTTGCAGGCGGCATCTCGCTGGTCAACATCCTGTTCAACCGCTCGCGCTGGCTCTCGACCTTCGCCTTCGCCATCGTGGCCCTGGCCGCCTTCCTGGGCGGCCACAAGGTCGAAGTGGACCCCAACTTCCCGGACAACACGCCCTACATCGGCCTGGACTGGTTCATCCTCGACCTGCTGGGCAGCTCGCTGATCTTCATCTTCATCGAGAAGCTGTTCGCGCTGCGCAAGGACCAGCCCATCTTCCGCGAGGAGTGGCAGACCGACTTTCACCACTTCATCGTGAACCACATGGTCGTGGGCTTCGTGCTGCTGGCCACCAACCTCATCGTGCACAGGTTCTTCGGCTGGGCGGCCAGCGACGGCATCCGCGGCTGGGTGCAGGGCCTGAACTTCTGGGTGGCCCTGTTCCTGATCGTGCTGGTGGCCGACCTCGTGCAGTACTGGACGCACCGCGCCTACCACGAGGTGCCGGTGCTGTGGCGCCTGCATGCCGTGCACCACAGCGTCAAGAGCATGGACTGGATGGCCGGCTCGCGCCAGCACATCCTGGAGTTGCTGATCACGCGCACGCTGGTGCTGGCGCCGATCTACGTGCTGGGGTTTTCCAAGGAGGTCATCGACGCGTACATCGTCGTCGTGGGCTTCCAGGCGGTTTTCAACCACGCCAACGTGAGCGTGCGCCTGGGCCCGCTGCGCTACGTGCTGGTCACGCCCAATTTCCACCACTGGCACCACAGCCAGGACCAGGAGGCGCTGGACAAGAACTATTCGGCGCACTTCGCGTTTCTGGACTACCTGTTCGGCACGGCCGTGAAAAGCGACAAGCTCTGGCCCGAGAAGTACGGCGTGCTGGGCGACTATGTGCCCAATGGGTTCGTGAAGCAGTTCAAGTTTCCGTTCACCTGGAAGGGGTGAGGCGACGCGGGCCGCACGATAAAAAAACGCGCGGTCAGAGCGTGCCGAGTTCCTTCTCGAGCGCCCTCAACTGCTCGCGCAGCTCCTCGGTGCGGGCCTCGCACGCGGTCTTTTCCTTGGCTTCAGTGGCCGCCCGCTCTTGCGCAAACTGGGTGCCCGAAGCCAGCGTGCTACGCCGCAAGGGACCCGCTTGCGCCACGGCCTCCGCAGGTTGCGCTGAGCACTCCCTCTGGTTGCGCTCCACGGCTGCACGCGCCTGCGGCACACCTTGGGTCTGCAGGTAGTTCTTGCGCTGCCAAGTGGCGCCGAACGCGCCCTCCTTGGTTGCAGAGGATGCAGGTGCAATAGGAGTCGCACCTTGCATCGCGGGCCGCGCCTCGATCTTCTCGCTCTGCCCACCCACGCACGGCGCATCCTGGAACGCCACCTTGCCATCGGCGCCCGTGCATTTGTTGATGGCCCAGGCCGGGGCCAGAAAGCCCAGGGCCAGGGCGCAGGCGGCATAGCGGATGGTGGGGTGCATGGATCGGTCCTCGAAAAATGGCGGCGCGTGCCGACGGCCATCCTACAGCGCCACACGGCCGGTGGTCCAATGGCGACCACTACAATCCGCCGCTCCCATGACCACCCCATTCTTTGACGCCATCATCATCGGCGCCGGCGCTGCCGGCCTGTTCTGCGCGGGCCAGGCGGGCCAGCGGGGCCTGAAGGTTCTGCTCATCGACCATGCCGAGAAGGTGGCGGAGAAGATCCGCATCTCGGGCGGTGGCCGCTGCAACTTCACCAATCGCGACCTGGACCCCGCCGCGCCGCACAAGCACTTTGTCGGCCAGAACCCGCAGTTCTGCCGCTCGGCCCTGTCGCGCTACACGCCGGCGGACTTCATCGCGCTGGTGCAAAAGCACGGCATCGCCTTTCACGAAAAGCACAAGGGCCAGCTGTTTGCCGACCGCTCGGCCGAGGACATCATCGCCATGCTGCTGGCCGAATGCGCGGCCGGCGGTGTGACGCACTGGCAGCCGTGTGGTGTCAAAAAATTGGTCTTTTTGCCTTCTGCCGCTGATCCGACAAGCGCCGGCAGCTATCAAATTGATACTGACCGGGGTCCGGTGCAGGCACGCTCGGTCGTCATCGCGACCGGTGGCCTGTCGATCCCCAAGATCGGCGCGACCGACTTTGGCTACCGGATGGCGCAGCAATTCAACCTGCCCCTCGTCGAGCGCCGGCCCGGCCTGGTGCCGCTGACGTTCGACGGCGATGCCTGGGCACCGTTTGTGCAACTGGCGGGCCTGGCGCTGCCGGTGGACATCAGTACCGGCGCCAAGAAGGACCGCATGGCCTTCCACGAAGACCTGCTGTTCACTCACCGCGGCCTGTCGGGGCCGGCGGTGCTGCAGATCTCGAGCTACTGGCGCGAAGGCACGCCGCTGGCCGTCAACCTCGCGCCCACCGTGGACCTGCCCGCGGCACTGGCCCAGGCCAAGTCCCGCTCGCGCAAGCTGATCGCCAACGAACTCGCCACGCTGGTCCCGAGCCGCCTGGCCGATGCCTGGGCCGGCCGCGAGGCCGACTGGCAGCGCCCGGTGAACGAGGCCTCCGACAAGGCCCTGGCGCGGCTGGCCGAGCAGCTGGCCCGCTGGGAGCTGACCCCCACGGGCACCGAGGGCTACAAGAAGGCGGAAGTGACCCTGGGCGGCGTGGACACCAAGGCGTTGTCGCAGCAGACCATGGAGTGCAAGGCACAACCCGGCCTGTACTTCATCGGCGAGGTGGTGGACGTGACCGGCTGGCTGGGCGGCTACAACTTCCAATGGGCCTGGGCCAGCGGCCATGCTTGCGCACAGGCGTTGAAGGCGACACCCCCCTGAGGCCCTGCGGGCCTTCCCCCCGCTCTCGCAGCGCCAGAGCGCTGCGGGCAGGGGGACGACGCCCTCGCTGCGGGGCGGCCCTTGCTCGGCGTCCCTCGCCTGCGCAGCGCATGTTCGGCCGCTACGCCGTCGCAACCGCCCTCACTTGCAGCGCCCGCTGCTGCAGCGCCCAGTCCTCCAGCTGCGCCACCGCCAGCGGCCGGCTGAAGTGGTAGCCCTGCAGCTCCTCGCAGTCGAGCACGCCCAGCACCTGCGCGGTGGCCAGGTCTTCCACGCCCTCGGCCACGATCTTGAGCCCCAGCGTGTGGCCCAGCGCGATGATGGCGCGGGTGATGGCCATGTCGGCGGGGTTGTTCAGCATGTCGCGCACAAAGGATTTGTCGACCTTCAGGCGGTCGATGTCAAAGCGCTTGAGGTAGGCCAGGCTCGAATACCCCGTGCCGAAATCGTCGATGGACAGTTGCACCCCCAGCGACTTGAGCGCCGCCAGTTGCTGCTCGGCCGCGTGGGCGTTGTCCATCAGTTGCGACTCGGTGATCTCCAGCTCCAGCCGGTGGGCGGGCATGCCGGTGCGGGCCAGCAGCGCCTCGATGTCGGGCACGAGCAGCGGGTCGGCCATCTGCGCGGCCGACAGGTTGACGGACACCGAGATGTCCGCCAGCGGGTGCCGGGCGCCACCAGTACCGCCACCATTGCCACCACTGCCACCGCCGCCATCCCCCGCTGAGCGCGGCAGCGCCTGCCAGCGCGCCCACTGCTCGCAGGCCTGCTGCAGCACCCAGCTGCCGATCGCGCGGATCATGCCCGTCTCTTCGGCGATGGGGATGAATTCGCTGGGCGGGATGGCGCCGATGGACGGGTTGTTCCAGCGCAGCAGGGCTTCCACCCCCAGCAGGCGCCCGCCCTTGGCCGCCAGGCGCGGCTGGTAGTGCAGGCTCAGCTCGTGGCGCTCCAGCGCGCGGCGCAGGTGCTGCTCCATGGTCTGGCGCGCCAGGGCGCGCTGGTCGGTCTCCACCGAATAGAAGCGCGCCGCGTCACGGCCGGTGGTCTTGGCCTCGTACATGGCGGCGTCGGCGCGGCGCATGAGCTCGTCGATGTCGCCGCCATCCTCGGGGTAGACGGCGATGCCCACGCTGCACGACACGTTCAGCTCGTGCCCTTCCACCGGATGGCTCTGTCGGATGAGCGGGATCAGCCGCCGCTCCACCAGTTGCTGCACGTCGTCGTGCCCGGCCACGTCGCGCATCACCACCACGAACTCGTCGCCGCCCAGGCGGCTCACGGTGTCGCGGCTGCGCACGGCCTGTGTGAGGCGCCCGGCCACCGAGCGCAGCAGCCCGTCGCCGATGTGGTGGCCCAGCGTGTCGTTGATGGCCTTGAAGCGGTCCAGGTCGATGAACAGCACGGCCACCTTCTCGCCGGTGATCGGCGCCTGCGCCAGCGCCAGCTGCAGGCGCTGCACGCACAGCGACCGGTTGGGCAGCTCGGTCAGCACGTCGTGGTGCGCCAGGAACTGGATGCGCTCTTCGTTGAGCTTGCGGTCGGTGATGTCGATGGCGATGCCGATGTGGTTGGCCACGGCCCCGCCCTTGCTCTCGCGCACGGCCGACACCATGAGCCAGGCCGGGTAGGTCTCGCCGGAGCGGCGGCGAAACCTCACCTCGCCCTGCCAGGATTCCTTGTCGAGCATGGTGCGGCTGATCTGCGCCGACAGCGGCTCGCCGCTCGCCTCTTCCAGCAAGAAGCCCAGGTCCTCGCCGATGACCTCGTAGAAGTCGTAGTGCGTGCTGCGGCAGAACGCCTTGTTCACGCTGATGATCTGCTGCTCGGCGTTCATGATGATGATGCCCTCGGACGAGGCCTCGAACACCTTGGCCCACAGCTCCAGCCGCTGCTCCATGACCTTGAGCACGTTGATCGGCGTGAACGCCGTGAGCACCGCGTCGCGGCCCTGGAACTGCAGGCGCCGCGCCGACAGCACGGCCCACGAAGGCTCGGTGCTGCCCTTCCAGCGCACCTCGAACTCATCGACCGAGCCCTGGTCCGCCAGGCGCTGGAAGAACCGCGCCCGCACGCCGGGCTCCAGCCCCACGGCCCAGGGGTCGGTCTTGCGCCCGTCCAGCCAGTGGCCGGCCGGCGCGTTCGAATGCAGCACCTCGTGCTCGGGCACCGAGGTGACGACCATCGGGATCGGGAACGCCTCCACCAGCTCGCGCTGCGCCTCGGCCGCACGGGCGCTGGCGGCCAGCTCCTGCTGCAGCACGCGGTCGCGGTCGAGCTGCGAGAGCATCTCGTTGAACGCGGTGACCAGGCGGCCGATCTCGTCGCGGCTCGACCAGTGCGCGCGCAGCGTGTGGTCGCCGCTCTTGCGCACCTCGTCGGCCACGCGCGCCAGCTGCTGCAGCGGCTTGGCGATCTGCCGGGCCACCAGCGTCACCAGGCTCAGGATGCAGCCCAGCAGCACCAGCGCCGTGCCCAGGTGCAGCCACATGCGGGCATAGAGCCCGTCCACGCGGCGGTTCAGCAGCCGCTCCAGGTCGGTGATGCCCACGCCCCAGGCATCGCGCAGCGCGCCCAGCACCTGCGCCTGCTGCGCGCCCACCTGGGCCAGCGTCAGGCGCGACTCCCCGGCCGCCATGCCCTGCAGCAGCGCCTGGAAGCTCTCCAGCGAGGCCTTCAATGCCTCGCGCTGCGCCATGAGGGCGGTGCGCATCTCGGGCGATCCGGCGATGAACGCCTGGTTGTAGTCGGACTCGATGCCCAGCATCACCGCGTCGAGCCGGCCCACCAGCGTGAGCAGCTCGGACGACCACTGCGGCCCGCGCCCCGTGGGCGCCGCGTGAAGGAACACCACGGTGTCGTGCACCGCCTGCAGCAACTCGGGAAAGCGCAGCACCACCAGCGACATGCCGTAGTAGCTGTCCAGGTCCGGGTCCAGGATCAGGTTGGACTGGTTGCCCACGGTGGTGAGCAGCTCGCGCCCCTCGCGCAGCAGCTGGCTGCGCAGCCGGGTCAGCGCGATGGGGTCGGTGGCGGGCGGCGGGCTTTGCACCAGCTGCTGCAGCACTGAACTGAAGCGCTCGCCCACCTCGTGCGTGTGCAACTGGTCGTCGTAGGCCTGGCGCACACCCGCCAGCCGCGTGAGCACGTCGGCCACCAGGGGCGGCTGCTGCTGCGGCGCGGCGAGGAACTGGCCCATCAGCCCATCGCGCAGGACCGCCGCGTAGGTGGTGCCCACGATCTCCTTGCGCGTGAAGTCGATGGCCACGTACTTCTCGTGGATCAGGATGCTGGAGACGTAGATCACCGCCGACAGGTCCAGCAGGTAGATGAGCATGAGCTTGCGGCCCACACTGAGGCGGCCCAGCCAGCCCGAAACGCGGTGCATGAATGCCATGGTCTTGGTGTCTGCGCGTGGCGGGCCCCGGTCAAGAGGGCCCGCCGTTCGCGGTGAATGTTGCTGTTACAACATGAAGCAACTTCCACGCCACTCGGGCTCTTGGCGCGGGCGCAGACCCGATTCCGTACGGGTTTTGCTTTCCGACTCGCCGCTGCGGGCGACTTCCGGCCCGGTGGCGAGCAGGGATGCACAAGGACCGCTTGCACAATGCGGCGGGACAAGGGCTATAATCTCCGGCTTTGCTGGCAATGCCCCGTCGGCCAAATACTAGTTACAGACGGGGAACCCGCCACACACGGCCTTCAGGCTCGATCTCCTGGAGTCCCTCTGTGGGCACATTTTGGAAACCATTTAGCTAATGACTACGATCCGCGTAAAAGAAAACGAACCCTTTGACGTCGCACTGCGCCGCTTCAAGCGCACCATTGAAAAGCTCGGCCTGCTGACCGACCTGCGCGCCCGTGAGTTCTACGAAAAGCCCACCGCCGAGCGCAAGCGCAAGAAGGCAGCCGCCGTGAAGCGTCACTACAAGCGCGTTCGCAGCATGCAACTGCCCAAGAAGCTGTACTAAGTACAACTTCGGCTTTGTCCCTCACCGGGCAGCCGCCAAACCCGCGCTAGGGACGCCAAGCGCGGGTTTTTGTTTTTTCGGGTCTGCCAAAAGGCTTTCTGGCGTCGTTGCAACGCCTTGCCGTAGCGGGACTACTGTCTGCGGCGTTGACGCCTAGCCAGAAAGCCTTTTGGCAGACCCTGTGTCCCCTGTCCCTGCCTGAAACCCCAAGAAGGAAGCCGCCATGAGCCTCAAGGAAAAGATCACCGAAGACATGAAGACCGCCATGCGCGCCAAGGACAGCGAGCGCCTGGGCACCATCCGCCTGCTGCAGGCCGCGATGAAGCAAAAGGAAGTGGACGAGCGCATCGAGCTGGACGACGTGGCGGTCGTGGCCATCGTGGACAAGCTGATCAAGCAGCGCAAGGACTCCATCACCGCCTTTGAAGGCGCGGGCCGCCAGGACCTGGCCGACAAGGAAAAGTCGGAAATGGCCGTGCTGCAGGCCTACCTGCCCGAGCGCATGTCGGCCGACGAGACGCTGGCCGCCGTCAAGGCCATCGTGGCCGAGCTGGGCGCTGCAGGCCCTGGCGACATGGGCAAGGTCATGGGCGTGGTCAAGACCCGCCTGGCCGGCAAGGCCGACATGGGCCAGGTCTCTGCCGCCGTGAAGGCTGCGCTGGCGGGCTGATCGCCCCGCGGTGCCACAGCGCCATGGAGCCACAGCGCCACGGCGCTGCGGGTGGCCCAGGCCATCCACTATCAAAACAATAGCTGCTGGCGCTTGGTGGACAAGCGGTAGCGGCTATTTTTTCATCAAGGGCTGAGCGACCGCCGGGCCTGCGCCTGCAGACCCTGCCCCCTGTGCGTCCAAGACCTGCCCGCCTTGCGAGCGCACCTTGCCCCACTCCGTGCGGAAATACTCCTCCAGAAACTCCACGCACACCCGCACCTTGGCCGAGCGGTCCAGCCGCGTGGGGTACACGGCCCACACATTGGCCTCCTGGTACCAGTCGGGCAGCACCTGCACCAGCCGCCCGGCCCGCAAGTGCACGCCCACGTCCCACAGCGAGCGCAGCGCGATGCCGCGGCCATCCACGGCCCACTGCACCACCATCTCGCCGTTGTTGGCCGAGAGCGGGCCGCGCACCTTCACCGTCTCGTCCACCGCGCCGCTGCGCAGCCGCCACACACCGAAAGGGTGGTCGCGCTCCTTGATCACCAGGCAGTCGTGGCTGGGCAGCTCGGCCAGCGTGCGCGGCGTGCCGTGGCGCGCGAGATACGCGGGGGCGGCGCACAGCACGCGGTGGTTGTCGGCCAGGCGGCGGGCGATCAGGTGCGGCGCGATCTCGTCGCCCACGCGCACGTCCAGGTCGAACCCCTCGCCCGCCACGTCCACCAGCCGGTCGAAGACTTCCAGCCGCACCTGCAGGCCCGGGTGCTGCTCCACCAGCCGCGACAGCGCAGGCGCCACGATCTGGCGGCCGAAGCCGAAGCTGCTGCTCACCCGCAGCTGACCGCGCGGCTCGCGCCGGGTGATGGCCACCTCCTGCAGCAGCTGGTCCATGTCGTCCAGGATGCGCTGCGCCCAGTGGAAGACACGCTCGCCCTCCTCCGTCACCGCCACGCGCCGGGTGGTGCGGTGCAGCAGCTTCACGGCCAGCTCCTGCTCCAGCAGGCGGATGCGCTTGCTCACATACGCGGGCGAGACGCCCAGCTCCGTGGCCGCATCGCCAAAGCTGGCTTTGCGCACGACCACGGTGAAAACGCGCAGGTCGTCGGTGGCCGGATTTTTATGCACGATGTGTGAAGAATAGGAGCACAGTTGCTGGATTGTATTTTTTGACGTACCGCCGAACAATCCTGGCACGCACCTGATTTTTTCTTTCTTCTCTTCAGACACCAAGGAATCCGCATGAGCACCAACCCCACCTACAAGATCGCCGTCATCCCTGGCGACGGCATCGGCAAGGAAGTCATGCCCGAAGGCCTGCGCGCGGTGCAGGCCGCCGCCCAGCGCTTCGGCATCCAGCTTGAGACCACCACCATCGATTGGGCCAGCTGCGACTACTACGCCGCCCACGGAAAAATGATGCCCGACGACTGGAAAGCGCAGCTGTCGGGCATGGACGCGATCTTCTTCGGCGCGGTCGGCTGGCCTGCCACCGTGCCGGACCACGTGTCGCTGTGGGGCTCGCTGCTCAAGTTCCGCCGCGAGTTCGACCAGTACATCAACCTGCGCCCCGTGCGCCTGTTCGAAGGCGTGCCCTGCCCCCTGGCCGGCCGCAAGCCCGGCGACATCGACTACTACGTGGTGCGCGAGAACACCGAAGGCGAGTACACATCGCTCGGCGGCATCATGTACGAGGGCACCGACCGCGAGATCGCGATCCAGGAGTCGGTCTACTCGCGCCACGGCGCCAACCGCCTGCTCAAGTTCGCGTTCGACCTGGCCCAGAGCCGCCCCAAGAAGCACGTGACCCTGGCCACCAAGAGCAACGGCATCGCCATCAGCATGCCCTGGTGGGACCAGCGCGCCGACGACGTCGCCAAGGCCTACCCCGACGTCAAGCTGGACAAGCAGCACATCGACATCCTCACCGCCCGCTTCGTGCTGCAGCCCGGCCGCTTCGACGTGGTGGCCGCCACCAACCTGTTCGGCGACATCCTGAGCGACCTGGGCCCCGCCACCACCGGCACCATCGGCCTGGCGCCCTCCGCCAACCTGAACCCCGAGCGCAATTTCCCCAGCCTGTTCGAGCCCGTGCACGGCTCGGCGCCCGACATCTACGGCCAGAACATCGCCAACCCCATCGCCATGATCTGGTCCGGCGCGCTGATGCTGGACTTCCTCACCCAGGGCCAGGGCGCGGGCCGCGCGGCGCACGACGCCATCGTGGGCGCGATCGAAGAAGTGCTCAAGAGCGGACCGCGCACGCCGGACCTGGGCGGCAGCGCCAACACCACGCAGATCGGCGAGGCCATTGCAGCATTGATTGCCCGGGGCTGAAATCGATCAGGCTCAGGCCACCACCGCTCGCGCACCCTGGTGCTCGGGCAGGTAAGGCCCCAGGTACCTCAGCGCGTTGGCCACATAGGCCTCCTTCTCGCCCACCGGGGCCACGTAGTGCAGCGCGGCCGTGGCGGCCTCCAGGCCCTCCGAGCGGGCGATGATCCAGGCGGCCAGGTAAGGCGATGCCAGGCAGCCGCCCGCAGTGGCCACGTTGCCCTCCGCGTAGAACGGCTGGTTCAGCACGTTCACGCCCGCGGCTTGCACCCAGGGCCTGGTGGAGAGGTCGGTGCACGCGGGTACCGCCCCCAGCAGCCCCAGCCGGGCCAGCACCAGCGTGCCCGAGCACTGCGCCGCGATCAGCTGGCGCGCAGGGTCCAGCGACAGCTGGGCCATCAGCGCTGCGTCTTCCACCACCTCGCGCGTGCGCACGCCGCTGCCCACGATGACGGCATCGGCCGTGCGGGCGTCCGCCAGATGGGACTGCGCGCGCACCGTCACGCCGTTCATCGACGTGACCTCCGGCGTGGGGCAGCACAGGCTCACGCGCCAGCCCGGGCGCTTGATGCGGTGCAGGATGCCCAGCGCGATGAGCGAGTCGAGTTCGTTGAAACCGTCGAAGGTCAGGATGGCAATGTGCATGGCAGGTGCGCCGCAGCGGGCGTGTGGGGTGGGGTTGAAGAACAGAGTTCATCGTAGGCAAGCTGCCCCATACAATCAAAAAATTGTCCTGAGTACATCCCGCAGCCACGTCCCGCCCTATCGCGTACCGCCCTGGAACACACCCCCGCGCCCCATGACCCAGCCCTTGTTCCAACCCGTCGTGGACGACCTCGCTGCACAGATTCGCGCGGGTCGTCTGCCGCCCGGCACCCGCCTGCCCACGCACCGCCAGCTGGCGCGCCAGCACGGCATCGCACTGACCACGGCCACGCGGGTCTATGCCGAGCTGCAGGCCCTGGGCCTGGCCAGCGGCGAAGTGGGCCGCGGCACCTTTGTGCGCGAGGCCCCCGTCTCCGCGGGCCAGGCCGTGGACCAGCAGGCCGTCGCCGCCGGGGTGATGGACCTGAACTTCAACTACCCGTCACTGCCCGGACAGGCCCGCCTGCTGGCCAGCGGCCTGCGCCGGCTGGCGGCGGGCGGCGACCTGGAGGCGCTGCTGCGCTACGCCCCGCACGGGGGCCGCCAGCACGAGCGCGCATGCGTGGCCCAGCACCTGGCCAGCGCACGCGGCCTGGTGGTGGACCCCGCCCAGGTGCTGATCGTGGACGGCGCCCAGCACGGCCTGGCCGTGGCCTGCATGGCGCTGCTGCAGCCCGGCGACGTGGTGGCGGTGGACGCGCTCACCTACCCTGGGTTCAAGGCGCTGGCCGGCATGCTGCACCTCACGCTGGCGCCGCTGCCCGCCGCGGCAAACGGCACCGAGGGCCCCGACCTGGACGCGCTGCGGCGCCTGTGCGCCCGGCGGCGTGTGAAGGCCATCTACACCATGCCCACCCTGCACAACCCGCTGGGCTGGGTCTGCAGCGCGCAGTGGCGGCAGGACCTGGCGGCCATCGTGCGCCAGCAGGGCCTGGTGGCCATCGAGGATGCGGCATATGCCTTTCTGGCCAAGGATGCGCCCGCGCCCCTGGCCACCGTCGCCCCCGAATCCACGGTGTACGTGTCCGGCCTGTCTAAGAGCGTGGCCACCGGGCTGCGCTTCGGGTTCACGGCCGCGCCGCCGCAGTGGGCACCGCTGCTGCAGCGCGCCATCCGCACCACCACCTGGAACACGGCGGGCGTGGTCACTGCCCTGGCCTGCGGCTGGCTGCAGGACGGCACCGTGCGCCGGCTGGAGGCAGAAAAGCGCCGTGACGCCACGGTGCGGCAAGCCATCGCGCGCAAGGTGCTGGCCGGGCTGCCGCTGGTGGGCCACCCTGCGTCGTACTTCAGCTGGCTGCCCCTGCCCGAGGGCGTGCGCGCCGACCGCGTGGCGGCGGCGCTGCTGAAGAGCGGCGTTTCCGTTTCCACCGCCGAGCCGTTCGCCACCTCGCGCCAGGTGCCCCACGCGATACGGCTGGCACTCGGCTCGGTAGCGCACGAGCAACTGCGCACTGCGTTGCAAACGGTGCGCAGCGTGGTCGCTGACCTCACGGACCGCTGACGCGCCCTGACCATGGGCGGCCATGAAAGAAGGCTCCGGCAGGTGCGGGAGCCTTGGGTCTTTGGCGAAAGCACCGTGGCGCCGGACTCGCCGGCACGGCGGTGCATGGACGCATCAACGCATAGGCATCAGCTGCCCGCCACCTTCATCCGGTTCACCAGCACCGAGCCCACCGACTTGGCGCCGTAGTTGTACACATCCGCCCCCACGGCCTCGATGCCCTTGAGCATGTCCTTGAGGTTGCCCGCGATGGTGATCTCGTGCACGGGGAAGGCGATGCGGCCGTTTTCGACCCAGAAGCCGCTCGCGCCGCGCGAATAGTCGCCCGTCACGTAGTTCACGCCCTGGCCCATGAGCTCGACCACGAACAGGCCGGTGCCCAGCTTTTGCAGCATGGCATCGAGGTCGTCGCCCGGTTGCGTCAGGCGCGACGTCAGCGTCGGGTTGTGCGAGCCACCGGCGTTGCCCGTGGTCTTCATGCCCAGCTTGCGCGCCGAGTAGCTCGACAGGAAGTAGCCCTGCACGCGCCCGCCCTGCACCACCTTGCGCGGCGCCACGCGCACGCCTTCTTCGTCGAACGGAGAGCTGCCCTTGCCGCGCAGCACGAACGGGTCTTCGGCGATGTCGATGTGCTTGGGGAACACCATCTTGCCCAGCGAGTCGAGCAGAAAGCTGCTCTTGCGGTACAGCGAGCCGCCGCTCACGGCCTGCACGAAGCCGCCCAGCAGGCCCGCGGCCAGCGTGGATTCGAACAGCACCGGGCACTGCGTGGTGGGGATCTTGCGGCTGCCCAGGCGGCTCAGCGCGCGCTGCGCGGCGTAGCGGCCCACGGCCTCGGGCGAGGCCAGCTCGGCCGCGTCGCGCATGGAGCTGTACCAGGCGTCGCGTTGCATCTCGGCATTGCGGCCGGGCAGCGATGCGATGGGTGCCACCGAGAAGCTGTGGCGCGAGCTGGCATAGCCGCCCCGAAAGCCGCGCGTGTGGGCGCTGAAGAAATGGCTTTGCTGCGCCGACACGCCCGCACCTTCGCTGTTGGTGATGCGCCGGTGGGTCTTGAGCGCCGCGGCCTCGCATTCCATGGCCATCTGGGCCGCCTGCTCGCTGTCGACGGCCCAGGGGTGGAACAGGTCCAGGTCGCGGTGGGTGTCGGTGGGCGCGATGTCGTCGGCATCGGGCAGGCCCGCCACCGGGTCTTCGGCCGTGAAGCGGGCGATGTCGTACGCCGCCTGCACGGTCTGCTCGATGGCCTTGGTGGAGAAGTCGGACGTGCTGGCATTGCCGCGGCGGTTGCCGAGGTAGACGGTCACGCCCAGCGACTTGTCGCGGTTGCGTTCGACGTTCTCGAGTTCGCCCTTGCGCACGCTGACCGACAGGCCGCAGCCTTCGGACGCTTCGGCGCCGGCATCGGTGGCGCCCAGCTTCTTGGCGTGCGCCAGGGCGCGGTCCACCAGCTCTTCAAAGAAGGGGCGGCTGTAGCTGAAGCCCGAGTCGGGAGTGCGGGGTGCGGTGGCTGCGGCAGCAGCGCCAGGCGCGCGCGCGGCGCTTTGGGAGGGTTTGTTCATAGCGACGGCTATGATACTTGCCGCTGTGGCGCGCGCTGCGCCACCTCCCATTTGCCCCCACCCCATGTCACGCAAACCCAAAAAAGGCTACTTTGTGAGAGGCCAGTTCGTTGCCGAAGGCAGCGAACTGGACATTCAACTCAAGGCCGAACTCAAAGGCACGCCGGATGCCAGCCGCACGGATATGAAGCGCGAGAGCGATGAACTTCAGGATCTGGGCAAGGAACTGCTGGGCCTGCGCGCCGACCTGTTCAACAACGTGGGGCTGCCCGACAAGCTGGTGGATGCCATCAACGAAGCCAAGCGCATCACCAACTTCGAGGGCAAGCGCCGCCAGATGCAGTTTGTGGGCAAGCTCATGCGCAAGCTCGAGCCCCAACTGGTGGATGCCGCCCGCCAGGCGCTGGAAGTGCAGCGCACCGGCTCGGCCTCCGACAAGCTGGCCCTGCACCTGGCCGAGCAGTGGCGCGACCGCCTGATCGCCGACGACGACGCCCTGCCCCAGTGGATGGACGAGCACCCCGGCACCGACACGCAGCAGCTGCGCGCCCTGATCCGCCAGGCGCGCAAGGATGCCCAGCCCGCAGGCAAGGAGGCCAATGTCCAGGTCTCCCAAGGCCTGGCGCCGCGCAAGGGCCGCGCGTACCGCGAGCTGTTCCAGCTGGTGCGCGAGCACCTGGGCGGCGGCGCCGGCGACGCCGATGACCACGGCGACCTGGACGAAGACGGCGACGAGGACGGTAATGACTGACACCCCCACAGGCATGGGCGGCGCGCTGCACGATGCCGTGCGCATCGGCATCGTCTCGGTCAGCGACCGCGCCAGCATCGGTGTGTATGAAGACAAGGGCCTGCCGGCCCTGCAGGACTGGCTGGCCCGCGCGCTGCACAACCCCATCACCTTCGAGCCGCGCCTGATCCCCGACGAGCAGGAGCGCATCAGCGCCACGCTGATCGAGCTGGTGGACACGGCGGGTTGCCACCTGGTGCTCACCACCGGCGGCACTGGCCCCGCACTGCGCGACGTGACGCCCGAGGGCACGCTGGCCGTGGCGCACAAGGAGATGCCGGGCTTTGGCGAGCAGATGCGCCAGATCAGCCTGAAGTTCGTCCCCACGGCCATCCTCTCGCGCCAGGTGGCGGTGATCCGCGGCCAGAGCCTGATCATCAACCTGCCCGGCCAGCCCAAGGCGATCGCCGAGACGCTGGAAGGCCTGAAGGACGCCGAGGGCGGACAGATCGTGCCCGGCATCTTCGCGGCCGTGCCCTACTGCATCGACCTGATCGGCGGGCCGTACCTGGAAACGCACGATGCGGTGTGCAAGGCGTTCCGACCCAAAAGCGCGGTGCGGGCGCCGCGCCAGGCCTGAGTTTCGGCACATTGATGTGTCGGCATTTTTGAACTACGCCCACCGTTCGGGCTGAGCGTGTCGAAGCCCTGCGCTGCGCTTCGACAAGCTCAGCGTGAACGGCTCAGTGGGTTGTTGCAAGCCAGGTCATTCGAAGAAAAATAGCTGCTACCGCTTGATAAGAAAGCGCTGGCAGCTATATTTTCAATAGCAAACCGTGCCAATGCGTCGCGGTGGTTTGGCCGCGCCTACTTGCCCACCAGCTCGTTGAACTTGCCGGCCTCGAACTGCTCCTTGATCGCCGCATCGCACGGTACGCAGTCCCTGGCCTGCTGCGATGAAGCCGACAGCTTCTCGATGGCCTGCCACAGCAGCGCGATCTGGTGCTCCTGCGACGAGGCGTTGTCGATCAGTCCGCGCATGGCCTGCGAGAGCGGGTCGTCTTCCTGCGTGATGCCGTAGGCCGTGAACTTGCGGGCCTGCTGGGGTTCGGTGACGTCGGCGCTCTCGCCCGCCTTGGACGGGATGATGCGGGCCGGAATGCCCACGGCCGTGGCGCCCGGCGGCACGGGCTTGATCACCACGGCGTTGCTGCCGATCTTGGCGCCGTCGCCCACCTCGAAGCCACCCAGCACCTTGGCGCCCGCGCTCACCACCACGTCGCGGCCGAGCGTGGGGTGGCGCTTGGCGCCCTTGTACAGCGAGGTGCCGCCCAGCGTCACGCCCTGGTAGATGGTGCAGCCGTCGCCGATCTCTGCGGTCTCGCCCACCACCACGCCCATGGCATGGTCGAAGAACACCCGCTCGCCGATCTTGGCGCCGGGGTGGATCTCGATACCCGTGGACCAGCGCGCGAAGTGCGAGATGAAGCGCCCCGGCCACTTGAGGCCGTTGTTCCAGCACCAGTGCGCGGGCCGGTGCAGCCAGATCGCGTGCAAGCCCGGATAACAGGTGATCACCTCCCACGTGCTGCGCGCGGCAGGATCGCGGTCGAGGATGCACTGGATATCGGAGCGCAGTCGGGCGAGCATCGGTTCTTCTGGTTATGAGTTTATGGCCGCACAGTCTATCGTTTTGCCCCGCCGGCCTCGATCATGGCTTTGGCGACACCTCGCAGGATGTGGATTTCTTCGGGGCTGAGCTGCGCGCGATTGAAAAGCTGGTTAAGGCGCGGCATGAGCTTCTTGGGTGCGGCCGGGTCCAGGAAGCCGATGGCCGTGAGCGCCTGCTCCCAGTGGCCCAGCATGCCGGCCACCTGGGCGGCGTCGGCCAGGCTGCGCTCGGTGGTGGCGTCCTGCACCGCAAAGCCGCCCAGCGCCAGGCGCCATTCGTAGGCGATGACCTGGATGGCCGCGCCCAGGTTGAGCGAGCCGAAGCCGGGGTTGGTCGGGATGGAGAGCGCCACATGGCAGCGGTAGACGTCCTCGTTGGCCATGCCGAAGCGCTCGGAGCCAAAGAGAAAGGCCACGCCAGCCTGTCCGCCGGCGGTGGACACCAGATCGGCATCTGGCGCTTGTCCAGACTGCGCCGCCAGCTCACTTTTCAGGAGCGTCTCGAAGTGATCCCGGGGCGCCGCCGTGGGCGGGCCGAAGTCGCGCGGGGTCATGGCAGTGGCGCACAGGTGGCTGATGCCGTCGAGCGCCTCGTCCAGCGTGGCGACGATGCGCGCGTTGTTCAGCACGTCCAGGGCGCCGCTGGCGCGCTGGATGGTTTCCTCGCGCCGCAGCACGTTGGCCCAGCGTGGCGCCACCAGCACCAGATCGTCGAAGCCCATGGTCTTCATGGCGCGGGCGGCGGCGCCCACATTGCCGGCGTGGCTGGTGTTGATCAGGACAAAACGGGTCTTCATGGCGCAGGAACGGGTTGGAGCGCAACGGCGCGGAAAAGCCGTGCGTTAGGCAAAAAAAGGCGGTCCGGGTAAAATCCCGCCCTCATTGTCGCCGCCCGCATCGCCGGGACGGGCCGACCCGCTCATGATTCGCAGGCCGCCACGCTCTTTCGTGCCGGGGCGCCCTGCTCACCACCACAATTTATGTCGTCCAATCTGCACCCCATGCTCAACGTGGCCATCAAGGCTGCACGCGCCGCCGGCGCCATCATCAACCGCGCGGCCCTGGACGTGGAATCGGTGCGGATCTCGCAAAAGCAGATCAACGACTTCGTGACCGAAGTGGACCACGCGTCCGAGAAGATCATCATCGAGACCCTGCTCACGGCCTACCCCGGCCACGGCATCCTGGCCGAAGAGTCGGGCACGGAATACGGCGCCAAGGATTCGGAATTCGTCTGGATCATCGACCCGCTGGACGGCACCACCAACTTCATCCACGGCTTTCCCGTCTACTGCGTCAGCATCGCGCTGGCCGTGAGGGGCAAGGTCGAGCAGGCCGTCGTGTACGACCCGAGCCGCAACGACCTGTTCACCGCCACCAAGGGCCGCGGCGCCTACCTGAACGAGCGCCGCATCCGCGTGAGCAAGCGCACCCAGCTCAAGGACTGCCTGATCTCCACCGGCTTCCCCTTCCGCCCGGGCGACAACTTCAAGAGCTACCTGAACATGATGGCCGACGTGATGCAGCGCACCGCCGGCCTGCGCCGCCCCGGTGCCGCCGCGCTGGACCTGGCCTATGTGGCCGCGGGCTTCACCGACGGCTTCTTCGAGACCGGCCTGTCGATCTGGGACGTGGCTGCGGGCTCGCTGCTGGTGACCGAGGCCGGCGGCCTGGTGGGCAACTTCACGGGCGAGGCGGACTTTCTGGAGCAGCGCGAGTGCCTGGCCGGCAACCCGCGCATCTACGGCCAACTGGTGCCCATCCTGGGCAAGTACAGCAAGTTCGCCGGCGCTGGCGACAAGGCCGCAGTGCGCCAGGCCGCGTTGGCGGACGGCGGCAGCGGTGCCGATCCGGTCGATGCGCAAGAGCCCGCCGCAGCGGACGATGCGGATGAAGACCACGAGGACAGCACCGCAGGCAAGGACCGCAGCGCCAAGGGCGACGACGCGCCGTTCTGATGCCGGTGTTGTGAGCCGGGAGGCCTGAGGACGCTGGTCGGGCGCCAGCGCCCGGGGCCTACCGCCCCGGTGGCGCTCCGCAGCCCGCAGCGGTCAGCCGTCGAAGGTCTAACGTCTAACGTCAGCCTTCAGCCCGGGTCCGGATACTTCTGGGCGATGTTGCGGAAGTCCTCCGCGATGTCCACGAACGCATCCACCATGTCCGGGTCGAAATGCGTGCCCTTGCCCCGCACGATGGTGTTGCAGGCCTGGTCGTGGGAGAACGCGGGCTTGTAGACACGCTTGCTGATCAGTGCGTCGTACACGTCCGCCACGGCCATCAGGCGGGCCGACACCGGGATCTCTTCGCCCTTGAGGCCCTCGGGGTAGCCCGAGCCGTCCCACTTCTCCTGGTGGCTGTAAGCGATCTCCTTGGACACGCTGAGAAACGCCACGCGCATGCCCAGGCGGCGCTCGGCCTCCTGGATGGCGTTGCGGCCCAGCGTGGTGTGGGTCTTCATGATCTCGAACTCTTCGACCGTGAGCTTGCCCGGCTTGAGCAGGATGGCGTCCGGGATGCCGATCTTGCCGATATCGTGCAGCGGCGCCGACTTGTACAGCAGCTCGATCATGCGGTCGGTCAGCGCATGCTCGAAGCGCGGGTGGTTGCGCAGCCGCTCCGCCAGCGTCTTCACATACAGCTGCGTGCGGCGGATGTGGTTGCCGGTCTCGTTGTCGCGCGTCTCGGCCAGCGAGGTCATGGCCATGATGGTCACGTCCTGGATGGCCTGCACCTCCAGCGTGCGCATGGCCACCTCGCGCTCCAGGTACGAGCTCTTGTCGCGAAGGAAGTCGGCCGTGGCCTTCAGGGCCAGATGCGTGTTCACCCGCGCCAGCAGGATGGGCGGGCTGATGGGCTTGGTGATGTAGTCCACCGCCCCCAGCGCCAGGCCCATGCGCTCGTCGTTGGGGTCCGAGCGCGCGGTCAGGAAGATCACCGGGATGTCGCGCGTGGCGGGCGCGGCCTTCAGGCGGCGGCAGACCTCGTAGCCGTCGATCTCCGGCATCATGATGTCCAGCAGGATCAGATCGGGCGGCGTGCTCGACTGCGCGATCTTCAGCGCCTTCTCGCCATGGTTGGCCACCTTCACCAGATAGTGCTCGCGCAGCAGGCTGCCCATCAGGGTGAGGTTGTCGGGCGTGTCGTCCACCACCAGCACCGTCGCGATCGGCTTGTCGACGAGTGCGGATTGCTGGGGGGCAAAAGGCGCGTGGTCCATGGAGTCGGGTCCTGCGTAGTGCTCTGCCCGGTGTCAAAGGGCAGCGGGGTGTTCGGGGCGCGGCACCGTCGCCATCGCCCCCAAGGCCTGCTCGAAGTCGAAGTTGAGGGTGTGAACCTCCACGTGCGCGAAGGCCGGTCCCAACACGGACTTCAGCACAGAGACATTGTGTTGCAAAAACTCGGTCGCTGCAGGGTCATCCTGCTCCAGCAGCGTGCGAAATCGCTGTAGGGCATCTCCCGCAGACAGCGCAGGAACGCCCCCAACCGCTGCCGGTGTGCTGGCCGCAGGGCGTGGCGCCACCGCCTGCTGCGCCCAGGCCTGCAGCGCCTGCAGCAGCGGCTGCAGGGCCGTGGCCAGTGGCACCAGCGCGCCGGTCACGCCGTCGCCCCGCTGGCCGCTGCGCAGCGCCTGCTCCAGCAGCTGGGCCTGGTCGGCCACCCCCTGCGCACCGATGTTGGCCGCCACCGAGCGCAGGGTGTGGGCCAGCCGCTCGGCCAGCACCACGTCGCCCACGGCCAGGGCCTGCTGCACGTCCTCCAGCACCGTGGCCTGCCCCTGCGCGAAGCGGCGCAGCATCTCGGCATAGAGCCCAGGCTTGCCCAGGGCGCGCTGCAGGCCCAGGGCCGTGTCCAGCCCGGGCACCGCGGGCGGCGGTACGGGTGCGGCGTCGGCGGGCAAGGCGGCCGCCGGGTCCTGCAGGCCGTCGGCCACCGCCTCCGGTGACGGCGCCTGGCCCAGGCCGGGGCGCGGCCGTATCCAGCGGGTCAGCGCCGCCCACAGCGCGGCCGGTTCGATGGGCTTGGCCACATGGTCGTTCATGCCCGCGGCAAAGCAGCGCTGGCGGTCGGCCTCCATGGCGTTGGCGGTCATGGCCACGATGGGCAGGCGGGCAAAGCGCGGGTTGCTGCGCAGCTGGCGCGTGGCGGTCTCGCCGTCCATGATGGGCATCTGCATGTCCATCAGCACCACGTCGTAGGCCTTGCGTTCGATGCACTGGATGGCGGCCTGGCCGTTCTCCGCCACATCCACCGCAAAGCCCGCTTCCTGCAGCAGCTCGACCGCCACCATCTGGTTGAGTTCGTTGTCCTCCACCAGCAGCACCCAGGCGCCGCGGATCGCCAGCGGCAGCTCTTCGGCGGCGGGCGCCGGGGTGACCAGGCGGCGCGCACTGAAGGTGGAATGCTCCTGGGGCTGCATCAGCGTGTCGAACAGCAGCGATGCGTTGACCGGCTTGATGAGCACCGTCTCGATGCCCTGGGAGCGCGCTGCGCGCATCACGTCCTCGCGGCCGTAGGCGGTGATCATCAGCATCTTGGGCACCTCGGCCATGCCCAGGCCGCGGATGTGGCCCGCCAGCTCCACGCCGTCCATGCCCGGCATGTGCCAGTCGAGCAGCAGCAGGCCGAACGGGCGGCGCTGCGCCATCGACTCGCGCAGGCGCTCCAGCGCCTCCAGCCCGGAATGGGCCTGGTCCACCTCGAACCCCATGGCCAGCAGCATGTCGGACAGCACGGTGGCCGCGGTCTGGTTGTCGTCCACCACCAGCACGCGGCGCCCGCGCAGGTCGGGCGGCGGCAGCAGCACGCGGGCCGGCGCGCCCCGCTCCAGCGGCAGCGACACCCAGAACGTGGAGCCTTTGCCGAACGTGCTCTCGGCCCCGACCTCGCCGCCCATCAGCTCGGCCAGGCTCTTGCAGATCGCCAGGCCCAGGCCCGTGCCGCCGTAGCGGCGGGTGGTGGAGGTGTCGGCCTGCTGAAAGCTCTGGAACAGCCGGCCCATCTGCTCGGGCGTGAGGCCGATGCCGGTGTCGCGCACTTCAAAGCGCAGCATGACGCGGTGGCCCGCTGCCTCCAGCAGCCGCACGGCAATGCTGATCTCGCCGGCGTCGGTGAACTTGATGGCGTTGTTGGCGAAGTTGATGAGGATCTGCCCCAGCCGCAGCGAATCGCCCACCAGGTTGGGCGGCACGTCGCAGGCCACGTCGCACACCAGCTCCAGCCCCTTGGCGCCCGCCTTGTAGCCCACCACGTCCGAGACGCTCTCGAGCATGCGGTCGAGCACGAAGGGCTGTTTTTCGACCGTGAGCTTGCCCGCCTCGATCTTGGAAAAGTCGAGGATGTCGTTGATCACGCCCAAGAGGTGCTGGCCGGCCTGCTGGATCTTGCTCACGTAGTCGTGCTGGCGGGGTGACAGGCCCGACTTGAGCGCCAGGTGCGACATGCCGATGATCGCGTTCATGGGCGTGCGGATCTCGTGGCTCATGTTGGCCAGGAAGTTCGACTTGAGCGCGGTGGACTCCTCGGCCAGCTCCTTGGCGCGGCGCAGGTCCTCCTCGGCGCGCTGGCGGTCGGTGATGTCGACGAAGGTGCCGATGGCGCCGCCCGGCGAGCCGTCCGGGCGCGAGAAGCCATGCAGCCAGAACAGCGTGTGGTGGATCTTGCCGTCGGCATACGGCATGTCCACCTCCTTGTGCACCGACTGCACGCCGTGCAGCGCCTCCTGTGCGTCATCGTCGAACTGCGCGCGCTCGCTCTGGGGCAGGAAGGTCAGGTCCATCACCGTCTTGCCGATCAGGGTCTCGCGCTGCACGCCGAACGACTGCTCGTAGGCGCGGTTGAAGCCGATGTAGCGGCCGTCCGCCCCCTTGTAGAACAGCGGCACCGGGATCGCGTCGATGAGCGCCTGCTGGAAGTCGAGCTGCTCGGCCACCTGGGCCTCCAGCAGCTTCTGGTCGTGGATGTCCACGTTGACGCCCACCACCCGCACGGCCTGGCCGGCCGCATCGCGGAAGATGCGCGCGGCCGACAGGAACCAGCGCACCTCGCCGTCGGGCCGCACGATGCGCCACGAGTCGCGCAGGTCCGTGTTGCCGCTGGCCAGGCACTGCGCAAAGTACGCCAGGGCGCGGTCGCGGTCCTCGGGGTGCAGGCGCTCCGTCCAGTCGTGCCGGCTGCGCAACTGGTCGCCCGGCGGCAGGCCCAGCATGGACACCAGCTTTTCGCTCCACAGCACCTGGTCGGTCATCAGGTCGATGTCGAACACGCCGATCTTGCCGGCCTCCTGCGCCATCTCCAGGCGGTCGCGGGCCTGCTGCACGGCCAGCTCGGCGCGCCGCTGCTCGCTCACGTCCTCGATCACCCAGATCGACGCGGCCTTGAAGCCTTCCATCTGCAGGCTGCGTCCCGCCAGGCGTGCCTCGAAGCTGCTGCCGTCCAGGCGGCTCAAGGTGGCCGTCTCGCGCAGCGCCTCGCCCGCGGCCAGGCCCGGCCCCACGCGCGCGAAGAACTGCTCGGCACCCGCGGGCGTGCCGAACAGCCGCGACATGCCCATGCCCAGCAGCTCCGACGCCTCGCCGCCCATCAGCTCCACGAAGGACGGGTTGAACTGCCGGAAGTGCCCGTCGCACACCAGCAGGATGGGCGGGGCGTTGTCGAAGATGGCGGTCTGCTGCTCCAGCAGCTCGTTGAGCAGGCGTTCGCGCCGCTCCAGTTCCTTGTGCGACTGGATGCGCTCGGAGACGTCTTCATGCAGGCCCACGATGCCGATGCGCTTGCCGTTCTCGTCGAGCACTGGCGACAGCGTGGCCTCGTCGTGGTAGGTGCTGCCGTCCCGGCGGCGGTTCACGAAATGCCCCTGCCACGAGCGGCCTGACAGCAGCGTGGACCACATCGCCTGGTAGGTCTGCGCGGGCGTCTGGCCGCTGGCCACGATGGACGGCTTCTTGCCCCGCACCTCGGCCAGCGAATAGCCCGTGTTGCGCTCGTACTGCGTGTTGACCCAGTCGATGCGCCCGTCCCCGTCGGTGATCACCACCGACACCGGGCTGCTCTGCAGCGCCGCGCCCAGCAGCCGAAAGCGCTCCAGAGCCGCCGCCACGCGCGCACGGCTGCGCAACAGATCGAGCAGCAGCAGGCCCAGCAGGAACAGCAGCACGAACGTGGCGCCGCCGACCTGGATGCGCTGCGTGGGCGACATCAGCGCGCTGATGTCGTCCAGCACCACCAGCTGCCAGGGGCCGCCCGGGTCCTTCCAGTCGATGCTGCTGCGGCTGAGCGCATAGGTCACGCCGTTGAGCTGCACCTCCTTCGCGTCGGTGGAGAACGGCAGCGCGGACGCCACGCCGTTCTCGAAAAGATGGCCGAACTGGCGCGTGGCCCGGATCGCATCGATGCGCGCCTGCGTGAGCGGCGGCGCCACCGCAAACTGCCACTCGGGCCGGGTGGACGCAAACGCCACGCCTTGTGGAGACAGCAGCACCGAAGGCAGCTCGGAGCGCCTGAGCAACTCATCCACCGCCTCGAAGCCCACCTTGAACATCACCACCCCGATGATGGAGCTGGCCGGCGTATCGCGGTCGTACAGGGGGGCGGCGTAGTACAGGCCGCGCTCCTGCGAGTTGCTTCCGATGGCGGCGTAGACGCTGACCGCACCCTCCACCGCCTGCTGGAAATACGGCCTGAAACCCAGGTTGATGCCGGTGGAGCGGGCGCCGGCCGTCTCGTGGGCCACCACCGTCCCGTCGACCGACATCACGTACACGCCATGCACCAGGAACCTCCCGCGCGCAACGCCCAGCCTGGCCAGCGCTTCCGGGTGGTCGGGCGGGAGCTTGCCGGTGGCCATGTCCTTGAGCAGCGGCTCGCTCAGGCCCAGCAGCGACACCGCCCCGAGCATGCTGCCGCCGGTGGTCTGGCTGATCAGCAGGTCGGAGGTCTGCTGCAGCTGGCGGGAGCGGTCGTCGTCGCGCTCGCCCGCGCGCCAGTGCACCACGCCCTGCACCACCAGCCACGCGCCGAACATGGCCAGCACGGCCACCAGGGCCAGGCCCCGCTTGCCGGGGGCATTGCTATCGAGCACCTTGTCCAGGAACATGCCGACACCTCCGCCCGCGCGCTTCACACCGGGCCCCTGGCCGCTGGTGGATGCGCACCACGGCGGGGTGATCCCCAGCCGCCGTGCGAGCCGGCGCCCGGCGCACAAGCCCGCCATCGCCCTGGTGTGCGCTGCGCAGTCTCAGCGTGTGGCAAACAAAAAGGCATCGATGTCCTCCACCGGCCCG